>NZ_CP077091.1:1222500-2422500 GCF_014268595.2 Pseudomonas hamedanensis | reverse complement strand
GATCAACGTGGCCAGTTGCGCGGCGATTACCGCCAGCATGATCCGCCCCTTCGGCGTTTCACGCGGGATGTAGCGCGACCAGTCGCCAAGGAACGCACCGAAGGAGATCGGATTGCTCATCGCCACCAGCGCCGCGCCGATGAACGCCGCCCAGAACCCGGCCTGACCCAGCGCCACGCTGCCGGCGTACTGGCTGTCGAAAGCGGGGGCGAAAGCAAAGATGCCGAGCAGAAACAACAGACTCGCGGCCCACACCGCAATGCGGTTGACCCACAGCATGAAGCGGAAGCCGTAGATGCACACGGTCAGCACCAGCAGTGCGAACAAGCCGTAGGCCAGGCCCAGGGTCAGGTCGGTTTCCGGCAGATCGAGCAGGCGTTTGGCGCCGCCAACCAGCGCGTCGCCCGAACTCCACACCGAGAGCGAGAAGAACGCGACCGCCGTCAATAACGACAGGAACGAACCGACAATCCGCCCGTGCACGCCGAAGTGCGCACCGGAAGACACGGCGTTGTTGGTGCCGTTGATCGGGCCGAACAGGCCCATCGGCGCGAGGATCAGTGCACCGACCACCACACCCAGCACAATCGCCCAGACGCCAGCCTGAAATGACAGGCCGAACAGCACCGGGAAGCTGCCGAGCACAGCGGTGGCGAAGGTATTGGCGCCGCCGAAGATCAAGCGAAACAAGTCGCTGGGTCGGGCGTCGCGCTCATGATCCGGGATCTGTTCGACCCCGTTTGTTTCTATGCTGCTAAGGCGTTTTTCGTTGTTGTTGTTATTCATGATCTGCTCCGATCATCAGGCGCGCTCATCGTGCGTGAGCGTCACCCTTGGCTAAGGGGATGGCAGCCCTTCCGGCATTGCGGACAAATGTTCATGACAGGCCAGCCAGAGGCCTTGTTGTTCTAGGCTCGACGTTTGTTTTTTGAAAACAATCGTCTCGCGCTCCTGGCTAAAGTGTTGCTCCCCTTGCATGCGCAGCTCGGTGGCCACGTCATGGATGAAAATCGCCACGTCACCTTGCAGGCTGACGAAGGCGTTGCTCGAGGTACACGACAGCACCTCGAAACCCTCCTCGGCGCGCCAGCGGTCCCACAACGCCTGATAGGCATCGCGCGACAGCAACGGCTGGTCGAGGGTGTAGAACACGAAGCTGGCATCGGTGCTGAAAGCCCCGAAGTAAGCTTCGCGATCATTGCGCGCAAACGCGGCGACCAGTTCGGCGGCCGCGTGCAAAACCTGATCATGTTCGTGCATGACCGAACCCTCAGCGGTGGACCACGCCAGGCAGTACGCAGAGCATTTCGTACAGCAGGTTGGCGGCCAGCAGCGAGGTGTTGCCGGTGGTGTCGTAAGCGGGCGAGACTTCTACCAGATCGCAGCCGATCAGGTCGAGGCCCTGGCAGCCACGCACAATCTCAATCGCCTGAATGGTCGTCAGACCGCCGATTTCCGGGGTGCCGGTGCCGGGCGCCCAGGCCGGGTCGATGCCATCGATGTCAAAGCTCAGGTACACCGGACCGCCACCGACTTTCTCGCGCACTTCGGCCATCAGCGGCGCCAGCGATTTGTGCCAGCACTCTTCGGCTTGCACTACACGGAAGCCCTGATCGCGGCTCCAGTTGAAGTCATCGGCGGTGTAGCCTTGCGCACGCAGGCCGATCTGCACCACACGGTCGCAATCGAGCAAGCCTTCTTCGACAGCGCGGCGGAAGGTGGTGCCGTGGGCGATTTTCTCGCCGAACATGTGATCGTTGACGTCAGCGTGGGCATCGATATGCACCAGGCCAACCTTGCCGTGCTTCTTATGAATCGCGCGCAGAATCGGCAGGGTGATGGTGTGGTCGCCACCCAGCGTCATCGGAATAACGTTGTGCTCAAGGATATTGTCGTAGGCTTCTTCGATGATGCGCACGGCATCGAGCAGGTTGAAGGTGTTGATTGCCACATCACCGATGTCGGCAACCGACAGCGAATCGAACGGCGCAGCGCCGGTGGCCATGTTGTACGGGCGGATCATCACCGATTCGGTGCGAATGTCGCGCGGCCCGAAGCGGGTGCCGGGGCGCAGCGAAGTGCCGATGTCCAGTGGCACGCCAACGAAGGCAGCGTCCAGGCCGGCAGCGGTCGGTACATGGGGAAGTCGGAGCATGGTGGCGATGCCGCCGAAGCGCGGCATTTCGTTGCCGCCCAGTGGTTGGTGAAGAATCTTGTCCACGGGTAGGGCCTCATCGTCTTTGTTTTATTTATGCCGGCGCGCCGTTGAGCACAGGTTCGGACGCCGCTGTGGGGCCGATGATGCGAAATGCAGTGACGGGGAAGAATCGCTGTGGGCAAAAACTTAGTTCAGATTTTTCTAAACTAATGCCAGACTTCCCTACCTGATCGTTCCCATGCTCTGCGTGGGAATGCATCCACGGACGCTCCGCGTCCAGCCGTACTCGCAGGTGACGCAGAGCGTCACGGGCTGCATTCCCACGCAGAGCGTGGGAACGATCCTTGGGAGCAGAAATGGCCAACGCTTTACCCGACCTGAAACTCTTGCGCATCTTCGTCAGCGTCGTGCGGCATCAGGGTTTTGCCAATGCGCAGCAGGAACTCAACCTGTCGACTTCGGCAATCAGCACCTACATGAGCCAGCTCGAAGCCGCGCTTGGCCTGGTGTTGTGCCATCGCGGGCGCGGCGGGTTCAGCCTGACCAGCAAGGGCGAGCTGTTCCATCAGGAAACCCTGCGCCTGCTCGCTGAGCTTGAGGGTTTCGAGCAATACGCCGCCGCGCTCAAGGGCGAACTGCGCGGCACGCTTAACCTGGGGGTGATCGACTCCACCGTCAGCGACAAGGCCTTGCCATTTGCCGAAGCCATCGGCGCCTACAGCCAGGAACACCCGGCGGTGCATTTACATTTGTCGGTGATGAGCCCGTATGAATTGCAACTGGGCGTGCAAGACAACCGCCTCGACCTCGCCATCGGTGCGTTCTCAACGCGCATGAGCGGTCTGGTGTACATGCCGCTTTATCGCGAACAGCACTGGCTGTATTGCAGCAGTCGCCACCCGCTGTTCAACGAACGGCGGATCCCCGAACAGGTCATCACCCAGCAACGCATGGTCGGGCGCGGTTACTGGAGTCAGGCGGAGCTGGCCCGTCACGGCTTCAAACACAGCGCCGCGACTGTGGAAAGTATGGAAGCGCAACTGATTCTGGTGCTCTCCGGCGCGTACATCGGCTACTTGCCGGAGCACTACGCGCAGGCCTGGGCAGACAAGGGCGACTTGCGCGTTTTGCTGCCGGCGACCTTCGGTTATCAGGCGCCGTTTTCGATGATCATGCGCAGGGGCCGCAGCCGCGAGCCGCTGATCCAGACCTTCCGCGATTTGCTCAAAGCGCAGCTCAATCAGGCCTAACCTTTATGTCCAGACCCCAATGCCCGCGCTGCCTGCGCCCTCAAACTCATTGCCTGTGCAAGTTGATCCCACGCCTCGACAGCCGCACCCGGGTGTTGCTGCTGCAACATCCGAGCGAGGTCAATCATGCGTTGAATACCGCGCGCCTGGCAGCGCTGGGGCTGACTAACGCCGAGCTGATCGTCGGTGAGGTGTTCGAGGATCTGCCGACACTGCTGAACCGTCCGGGTTATCAGGCGCGGCTGCTGTTTCCGGCTGACGATGCGCAGCCGCTCCAGGCTTACGCCCCGACTGACGAACCGTTATTGCTGGTCGTGCCGGATGGTACCTGGCGCAAGGCGCGCAAGCTGCTGCACCTCAATCCGCTGCTGGCGGCGTTGCCACGTGTGGCGCTGGCTGAAAGTTGCGTGTCGCGTTATCGCCTGCGCAAGGCACCGGGGCCGGGGGCGTTGTCGACGGTCGAAGCCATTGTGCAGGCGTTGCAGACGCTGGAGGCGCCGACGTCATTCGAGGCGTTGCTCAAGCCGTTTGAAGCGTTGATCGAAGGGCAGATAGCGGCGATGGGGGCGGAGACTTTTCAGCGTAATCATGGCGGCAGATAGTCGTCGTCTGGGCTGGCCTCTTCGCGAGCAAGCCCGCTCCCACATTCGATCGGGTTCTTCCAGATGGAATGCGATCAACTGTGGGAGCGGGCTTGCTCGCGAAGGCGTCAGATCAATCACCACAGATTCTGGATAATCTTCAGCGTTCACGCATCGCCTCGGTCCGCGCTTTCAGCACCGGTTTGAGCAGGTAATCCAGGACGCTTTTTTCCCCGGTAATAATGTCCACCGTCGCCACCATCCCCGGAATGATCAGCAGCGGTTTCACATCGCCACCCAAGTGATTCTTATCAGTGCGCACCTGGATCAAATAAAAGCTGTTGCCCTTGTCGTCGGTAATCGTATCGGCGCCGATCAGCTCGAGTCTGGCGCTCAGCCCGCCATAAATCGTGTAGTCGTAGGCACTGAACTTGACCATGGCTTTCTGGCCTGGATGCAGGAACGCGACGTCTTGCGGGCGCACCTTGGCTTCGATCAGCAGGTTGTCTTCCAGCGGCACGATTTCAACCATGTCGCTGCCCGGCTGAACCACGCCGCCGATGGTGTTGACCTTCATTTGCTTGATCACTCCGCGCACCGGCGACGTCACCGTCGTGCGGCTGACGCGGTCGTCGATGGCGATGCTCGATGCGGTGATTTTTGACAGGTCGGTGCGTTTCTCATTCAGCTCCTTGGCAGCCTCGGAGCGGAAGGTTTGTTCCGATTCGTCGATCTTGCTGCGGATCTCGGCGATGGCCGATTCGGCGCGGGGAATCGCCAGGGTCGTCGCGTTCAGCGAACCGCGAATTTCCACCGCGCTGCGCCTCAGGCGGAGGATTTCCACCGGTGACACGGCACCGGTTTTCACCAGCGGTTCAGACATGTTCATCTCTTGCTGCAGCAGCGCCAGGCTGGAACTGAACTGGCCTTGCTTGGAGCGAAACTCGGCGAGTTCCTGAGTTTTCTGCCGCAGTTGTTCGCTGAGGGTGCGCTGTTCGCTGGCCAAGCGGCGTTGGCGTTGTTCGTACAACGAGCGCTCGTCTTCGGCGACTTGCGGCGCCTTGGCGATCACTTCAGCGGAGAGCTTGAAAGGCCGGCCTTCGGCCTCTGCCGAAAGCCGCTCGACCTGCGCCGTCAGCGCATAGCGATCAGCCTCGCTCTCGCCCTTGTTCGAACGGAAACGCGTGTCATCCAGACGCAGCAGGGTGTCGCCCTTGTTGACCATTTGCCCTTCGCGTACGAAAAGCTCGGTGACGATGCCGCCTTCAAGGTTCTGGATCACCTGCACCTTGCTCGACGGAATCGCCTTGCCTTCGCCCATGGTCACTTCTTCGAGCACGGCGAATTTGGCCCAGACCAGCGCAGCGATCAACAGCGCCGCCGCCAGCCACACGGTGATGCGTGATTTTCGCGGCGAGTCCTGCAACGCCGCGCCAGCGGTTTCCGGCATGAACTCGGCTTCGGCACTTTTGCCGAAGCTGTCGAAGTAGCCGCGTGACTTGCTATCAGATGAAGCCGACATGGGGCGATACCCCTCAATTAAGAAACATCAACAGGATGGCAAATCGGTGCCCAAGCTATCTTGGCCAGAGAACGTCCCTGCAGCCAGATAGCCACCCTGTGGCCAGACAGCCTCCCTGTGGCGAGGGGATTTATCCCCGATGGGTTGCGCAGCAGCCCCAAAATTTCATAGGCGCTGCGCACCCAATCGGGGATAAATCCCCTCGCCACAGGTTTTGTGCATGCCGTAAATAATCTATGCGCATTTAAACCGCCGCCGAGCCGACCCGGCCCTTGCGCAGTGCATCGATGACCGCATCTTTCGGCCCGTCGGCGACCACTCGGCCGTTGTCCAGCACCAGCAGCCGGTCAACCAGACTCAGCATCGAGGTACGGTGGGTGACCAGCAGCAGGGTTTTGCCTTGTACCCAGGTGTGCAGTTTTTGGCGCAGCAGGTCTTCGCTGCTGTTGTCCATGGCGCTGGTCGGTTCGTCGAGCAGCATGATTGGCGGATCAAGCAACAGCGAGCGCGCCAGCAGCACTGCCTGGCGCTGGCCGCCGGACAGCAGTTGGCCGCGTTCGCCCACCGGCCGGTCGAACCCCTGCGGATGCTGGCGCGCCAGTTCGGTCACGCCGGTCAGTTCGGCGACTTCGAGCATGCGTGCATCGCTGATGTAGCGCGCGCCAAGGGTCAGGTTGTCGCGCAGGCTACCGGCCAGCAGTGGCAAGTCGTGGGCGACATAACCGATCTGCTGGCGCAGGTCAGCGACATCCAGTTGGCGCAGATCGAGACCGTCGAGCAGCAACTGGCCTTCTTCGGGTTCATAAAAGCCCATGAGCAATCGCGCCAACGTGCTTTTGCCGGAACCGCTGCGCCCGATGATGCCGACCCGTTCACCGGGTTTGAGGCTGAAGGTGACGTTGCTCAGGGCCGGTGCATTCTGGCCGTTGTAGTGAAAGGTCACGCCGCTGACGTCCAGTGCGCCTTGCAATTGCGTGCGTTCCAGCGGCCGTTGCTTGCCGTCGCGCTCCTGCGGCAGGGCCATCAGCGCGTCGGTGCTTTTCATGGTCAGTTGCGCTTGCTGATAGCGGGTGATCAGCCCGGCGATCTGGCCCAGCGGCGCGAGCACACGGCTGCCGAGCATGTACGTGGCGACCAGCGCACCGACGCTGAGGTTGCCGGCGATGATGCTGTAGACCCCGGCGACAATCGTCGCCATCCCGGAAAATTGTTGGATGAACAGCGTGCCGTTGGTGGCCAGCGCCGCCAGATTGCGGGCATGGCTGTCGAGGCGGGTGAGGGCGCCGTGAGTGCTTTCCCAGCGGTGCTGGCGTTCGCTTTCGGCGCTGCACGCCTTGAGGGTTTCCAGGCCGCCGAGGGTTTCGATCAGCACCGCCTGCCGTTCGGCGCCCAGGCTCAGGCTTTTCTGCACGGTGTCGCGCAAGCGGGCCTGAATCGCCAGTGCGAAGCAGATCGTGATCGGAAAGGCCAACAGCGGAATCACCACCAGCCAGCCGCCGAGGAGGCCGATCACCACCAGCATCAACACCACGAAGGGCAAATCGATCAGGCTGGTCAGCGTCACTGCCGTGAGGAATTCGCGCAGGCCCTGGAAGTCATGAATGCTCTGGGCAAATCCGCCGACGGTCGCCGGCCGCGCCTTCATCGACATGCCGGTGATGCGCTCGAACAACGTCGCCGAGAGAATCACGTCGGTTTTCTTGCCGGCGGTATCGAGCAAGTGCGCCCGCACCACGCGCAACACCAGTTCGAAACCGGTGCCGATCAGCAGCCCGATCGACAGCACCCACAGCGTCGATGTTGCCTGATTCGGCACCACGCGGTCGTAAGTCTGCATGACAAACAACGGCACCATCAGGCCCAGCAGGTTGATCAGGAAACTGGCGAGAATCGCATCGCTGTACAGCCATTTCGACAGCTTCAGGGTGTCGCGAAACCAGGCGTTGACTCGGGGCACCAAAGGCGCACGCAGGTCTTCGAGTTCGTGGCGCGGTCGGGCGAACAAGGCCTGGCCGCTGTAGTGTTCGCTGAGTTCTTCGCGGCTGACCCATTGCTCGCCGCCATCGGCTTCACTGGGCAGCAAGAGGGCTTTGCCGTCATCGGCAAAACGCCGCAGCACGGCGGTGCGACCGTCGTTGAGCAGCAACAAAATCGGCAGATTCAGCGGTGAGATGTCTTTCAGGTCGCGGCGCAGAATGCGTGCCTGCAACCCGGCCCGGGCGGCGGCGCGGGGCAACAGGTCGAGGCTCAGGCGTTGGTTGTGCAGGGGCAGGCCGGCGCTCAGGCTGGCACGACTGACCGTCGCGCCATGCAGTTTGCAGAGGATCAACAGACCGTCGAGTAACGGATCATCGAAGCTTGCGCGCGGATCGACCCCGGGGGCGCCGGGTTCCATGCTGGTCATATTGACTGCCTCTGTTGAACGGCGATGCGAGATGAACACGGCTCTTGTCGGATCGTTCCCACGCTCCGCGTGGGAATGCAGCCCGTGACGCTCCGCGTCACTGGACGCGGAGCGTCCCAAGAGGCATTCCCACGCAGAGCGTGGGAACGATCAAAGAATGAGTGCTGCGCACTCAAGCGGGAGCAAGCTCCCTCGCCACAATGAGTCACTTCAACTCGGGCAGGCGTGCCTGGTTTTTCACTTCGGTCGTGGCAATCGCGTCAGCCGGCAGCACCACGCGTTGTTTGCTCAGCAACTGGCCCATGTTCGCCAGCACGCGGTACATCGAGTACTCCTCGGTGTAGCGAATTTCGGTGTAGCGGCGGTTGGCGTTGTACAGCTCGTTTTCGCTGTCGAGCAGGTCGAGCAAGGTGCGTTGGCCGAGGCCGAACTGGTCCTGATACGCCGCGCGCACGCGTTTGCTGGTTTCGGCGTATTCGCGGGCAGTCGGCGTCTGCTTCTTCGCGTTTTCCATGGCGTTCCAGGCCAGACGAATGTTCTCGTTGAGCTGACGCAGGGCGTTGTTGCGGATGTCCATCGCCTGGTTGATATCGTGTGCGTTGGCGGCCAGACGCGCCTTGTCGCTGCCACCGCGGAACAGGTTGTAGTTCATCACTACGCCCACACGCCATTCGTTGTCGTGGCCTTCGTCGCCCTGCACGTTGTTGTTCGCGCCCACCGCGGCTTCGGCGTCGAAGCGTGGATAGAACGGCGACTTGGCAACCTCGTACTGGCTCTCGGCAGACTGCACGTCGGCCTGGGCCGATTTCAGGTACGGGTTGTTGTCGACCATGCTCTGCTGCGCTTCACGTAGCTCGGTAGGCAATTCGCCTCGGGTCGAGGCCGGGGTTTCCAGCTCATCTGGCATGCGTCCGACCACGCTGTAGAAGTTCGATTCGGCGTCGGCCAGATCGACTTCGGCGGTGTCGAGGTTGTTTTGCGCCAGCGCCTTGCGAGCGACCGATTGATCGGAGTCAGCGTTGCTGCCGATACCGCGTTCGGTGCGCAGGCCGATCTGATCGTTGACCCGCAAGTGCGCCTGCAGGTTGTTCTTGGCCAAAGTCACCAGCTCACGACGCTTGAGCACTTCGAGGTAGACCTCGATGGTGCGCAAGGCCAGATCCTGCGCGGTGCCTTGCGCGTAGTAGGCGCGCGAGTTGGACACGCCCTTGGTGCGCTCGACCTCGTTGGCGGTGTTGAAACCATCGAACAACATTTGCCGCAAACGCAGCTCCGACTGTGTGTAGTTGAGGATCTCGGTGTTGTGATTACCAAAGGCCCGGGTGTTGGTGTTGTCGCTGTAGCCACGGCCATAAGCGGCGTTCAAGTCGACCGACGGGTAGAACCCGCCCTTGGCGACCTTGACCTGTTCGTCAGCCGACAGGCGTGCGTCCACGCGCGACGCGAGTTCCGGGTGAGTGGCGATGGTGCTTTGAATCGCTTCGGTGAGGTTCATGGCCTGGGCTTGGGATGTGCAAGCCATGGCCAGCAAAACCGCGCTGCAGAGGGGGGTTAGAACGCGCATGGGTGCATCTCCCTGAGTCCTGATGGTGTGTTACTGTCGCCAAATATTTGACGAATTTTAGGGGTGTAAGCGTTTCACTCTTGTAACAACAGAGCTAAGAACATCTTGAAGCGTAGCTAAGAAAAAATTTTCATATGGCTTATGCCAAAAAAAACTTATGCGCTTTGTAAAAAGCAGCACATTGTTCAGCGTGAAAGCCTTTGTTTTATGCGCTTTAGGGAGCTCGAAAAGGCTTGAGGAAAGTTCCATTCACTTTGCGAGACACGGCGAAGTACTGCTGAAGGGGAGGGACGCGTAACGGTTGATGAGCGACAGATTTTTGTCACTCGGGTGGTTCACCACCGTTACGTAGCGTTAGTGGAGTGGCTGTTTTGACCGGGACTCGCAAGTGCTTGATGCACGAGCGATTCCCTGCAAACGCTACCTGCGAAACGAACTGTCGAGGGTGCGAGCGTCACTCCCGGCAACCCGATTGAGCCATGGGCTGCTTCGCGAACCTGTGCCGACGGTGGTCGGCAGCGGAGGATTTCACATGGCAACGCTCATCGGTACGGTCACTAAAGTCATTGGTCAGGTATTTGCCCAGAAGGCCAACGGCGAGAAAATTCTCTTGATCGAAGGCGATCGCTTGAACGCCGGCGATCAACTGATCACCGGCGCGGAAGGCGCGGTGGCGGTGAAACTGCAAAACGGCCAGGAATTGACCCTCGGGCGTGGCAGCAGCATCACAATGACCGGGCAGTTGCTGGCCGACCAGGCTGTCGCCGTGAAAGTGGACGAAGCGCAGACTCCGAGCCAGGCGCAGCTGACCGATGTCGAGCAGATCCAGAAAGCCATCGCCGCCGGTGAAGACCCGAGCCAAACCGCCGAAGCCACCGCGGCCGGTCCCAATGCCCCCAGCGCCACACCGGGGGATGCGGGCGGCGGGCACAGTTTTGTGCTGCTGACCGAAGTGGGCGGGCGGGTCGATCCTGTGATCGGTTTCCCAACCGCCGGTTTCAATGGTATTCCCGAATTCCCTGAAGAACGCCGCGAAGCGGTGATCGACGACGGCGACGACACTCCCGCGCCGATCGTGGTACCACCGCCACCGGTGAACAATCCTGTCACGCTCAACGGTCTCGACACGGCTGGCGGCGAACTGAACCTCAACGAAGCCAATCTGCCTGACGGCACGGCGGCCAATCCAGGCGCGCTGACCCAGAGCGGCAGCTTCACCGTCTCCGCACCGGACGGTTTGACCAGCCTGAGCATCGGCGGCATCAACCTGATCAACGCTGGCGTGGCGCTGGGTTTCCCGCAGTCGATCACCACGCAACTGGGCAACACCCTGACCATCACCGGCTACAACCCGGCAACCGGCACGGTCACCTACAGCTACACGCTCAATGGCAACGAAACCCACGCGGCGGGCGACGGCGCCAACAGTCTCAGCGAACAATTCACGGTGATTGCCGTCGACAGCAATGGCGACACGGCGAGCGGCACGCTGGACGTGAACATCACCGATGACGTGCCAAAAGCTGTTGACGACGCTAACGGCATTGCCTCGGAAACCTTGCTGACCCTGACCGGCAACGTCCTCACCAACGACGTACAAGGCGCCGACCGCGTACCGACCGGCCCGGTTACACCCGGCACCTTCACCGGCACTTACGGCACGCTGGTGCTGAACGCTGACGGCACTTACACCTACACCCTCAACACCAGCGACGCGGATTTCAAAGCGCTGACCGGTGGTGGCAACGGCACGGAAACGTTCGCTTATGTGATTACTGATGCCGACGGCGATACAAGCACCGCCAACCTCGTTCTGCAGATCCACAACAACGATGATCCGGTGATTATTGACGGCCTGAATGTCGCGGGTGGCGAGCTGACGGTCTATGAGCAAAATCTCAGCGACGGCAGTGCCCCGGATGCCGGCGCGCTGACGCAAAACGGCACGTTCACCATCACTGCTTTGGACGGCGTAACGACGCTGACCGTTGGCGGTATCGCCGTGGTCACTGGCGGTGTAGCCGCAGGCTTCCCGCAATCGATCACCACGCCACAGGGCAACACGCTGACCATCACCGGTTTCAACGCTGCAACCGGCGTGGTCAGCTACAGCTACACCCTGGCCGACAACGAAGCGCATCCGGACGCCAATGGTGCGAACAATCTGCCAGAGCAATTCGCTGTCACCGTGGTCGACGACAACGGCACCACCGCCAATGGCACGCTCGATGTGAACATCGTCGACGACCTGCCGAAAGCCGTGGACGACGCTAACGGCACCGCCTCGGAATCTCAACTGACCCTGACCGGCAACGTCCTCACCAACGACGTACAAGGCGCCGACCGTGTCCCGACTGGTCCTGTCACCGCCGGCACCTTCACCGGCACTTACGGCACCTTGGTGCTGAACGCTGACGGCACTTACACCTACACCCTGAACACCAGCGATGCGGATTTCAAAGCGCTGACCGGTGGTGGCAACGGCACGGAAACGTTCGCCTATGTGATTACTGATGCCGACGGCGACACCAGCACCGCCAACCTCGTTCTGCAGATTCACAACAACGATGATCCGGTGATCATTGACGGCCTGAATGTCGCGGGCGGCGAACTGACGGTTTATGAGCAAAACCTCAGCGACGGCAGCGCCCCGGATGCCGGCGCGCTGACGCAAAACGGCACGTTCACCATCACTGCTTTGGACGGCGTAACGACGCTGACCGTTGGCGGTATTGCCGTGGTCACTGGCGGTGTAGCCGCAGGCTTCCCGCAATCGATCACCACGCCACAGGGCAACACGCTGACCATCACCGGTTTCAACGCTGCAACCGGCGTGGTCAGCTACAGCTATACCTTGGCCGACAACGAAGCGCATCCGAATGCCGATGGCGCAAACAATCTGCCTGAGCAATTTGCAGTCACGGTGGTGGACGACAACGGCACCACCGCCAACGGCACGCTGGATGTGAACATCGTCGATGACTTGCCGAAAGCCAACGATGACAGCAACGGAACGGCGTCGGAATCTCAACTGACCCTGACCGGCAATGTCCTGACCAACGACGTACAAGGCGCTGACCGCGTACCCACCGGCCCAGTTACGCCCGGAACTTTCACCGGCACTTACGGCACGTTGGTGCTCAACGCTGACGGCACTTACACCTACACCCTGAACACCAGCGACGCCGATTTCAAAGCGCTGACCGGCGGTGGCAACGGCACGGAAACGTTCGCCTATGTGATTACCGATGCCGATGGCGACACCAGCACCGCTAACCTCGTTTTGCAGATTCACAACAACGACGATCCAGTGATCATCGACGGCCTCGATGTAAATGGCGGCGAACTCACCGTTTACGAAAAGAACCTCAGCGATGGCACCAGCCCCGACACGCCGGCGCTGACCCAGAGCGGCACCTTCACCGTCAGTGCCCTTGATGGCCTGCAAACCCTCACGGTGGGTGGCATTGCCGTGGTCACCAACGGCGTCGCGGCAGGCTTCCCGCAATCGGCCATCACTCCGCTGGGCAGCACGTTGACGATTACCGGTTACGACCCGGCGACCGGTGTGGTCAGCTACAGCTACACCTTGATGGATAACGAAAGTCATTCGACCGCCAATGGCGCCAACAGCCTCAGCGAAAACTTCGAGGTGGTCGCGACCGACACTGATGGCAGCACTGCCAGCGGCCAGATCAACGTCAACATCGTCGACGACTTGCCCACCGCACACCCGGATGCCGCATCGGTGGCGGAGGGCGGCACCGTCAGCGGCAACGTGCTGAACAATGACATCGGCGGCGCCGACGGCCCGGCCGTCACGGGCGCAGTGGTCGGCGTGCGCGCCGGTGCCGATACCTCGACCTCCGCCATCGGCGGCCTCAATTCGCAAATCAACGGCACCTACGGCTACCTGACCCTGGACGCCAACGGCAACGCGGTTTATCACAGCAATCCCAACGTGGTGAACGGCCCGGGCGCGGTGGATGTGTTCACCTACACCGTGCGCGATGCAGACGGTGACGAAAGCACTACCACCATCACCATCGACGTCTACAACAGTTGCCTGAAAGCCGTCAGCGACACCGATGCCACCGTCTATGAAAAATCCCTCGACCTGATCAAGGACGGCCAGGATCTGGCGGCGGGCAGCGTGGTTGGCAGCGATCCGAACAGCACGGGCGAAACCGCGTCCGGCACGCTGGTCGGTTCGGTCACCGGCGCAGTCGGTGCAGTCAGTTATGCGCTGGTCGGCAGTGCTACCGGCAACTATGGACAAATCGTCCTCAACCCCAACGGCACTTACACCTACACGCTGACGTCACCGGCCAGCACCACACCGCACGCTGACGATGGCGCCAACAGCCTGAGCGAAACCTTCACCTATCAGGCCACCGACTCGCTGGGCAACGTGGTCACCAGCAGCATCGTTGTGAGCATCGTCGATGACGTGCCGAAAGCGCTGAACGACAGCAATGCCGACAGCGCAACAGAGACCCTGTTGACCCTGACCGGCAACGTGCTCGACAACGACGTACAAGGCGCCGACATCGTTGCGAGCGGGCCGATCACCCCCGGTACCTTCACCGGCACCTACGGCACGATGGTGCTCAACGCCGACGGCACTTACACCTACACGCTCAATACCAATGACGTCGACTTCAAGAATCTGCACGGCGGCGGCAACGGCAGCGAAACGTTCACCTACACATTGACCGATGCCGATGGCGACACCAGCACTGCCAACCTGGTGCTGAACGTCCATAACAACGATGACCCGGTGTGCCTCGACGGCCTCAATGTGAAGGGCGGCGAACTCACCGTTTACGAGAAAAATCTCAGCGACGGCAGCAGCCCCGATACTCCGGCGCTGACCCAGAGCGGCAGCTTCACCGTCACCGCCCTCGATGGCCTGCAAACCCTCACGGTGGGTGGCATTGCCGTGGTCACCAACGGCGTCGCGGCAGGCTTCCCGCAATCGGCCATCACTCCGCTGGGCAGCACGTTGACGATTACCGGTTACGACCCGGCGACCGGTGTGGTCAGCTACAGCTACACCTTGATGGATAACGAAAGTCATTCGACCGCCAATGGCGCCAACAGCCTCAGCGAAAACTTCGATGTGGTGGCGACCGATACCGATGGCAGCACGGCGGCAGGGCAGATCAACGTCAACATCGTTGACGACCTGCCGAGCGCTAATCCGGATGCGGCTTCGGTCGTGGAGGGCGCCACCGTCAGTGGCAACGTCTTCACTAACGATATCGGCGGCGCTGACGGTCCGGCGGTTTCCGGTGCCGTGATCGGCGTGCGTGCCGGCGCCGATACATCCACTTCCGCCATCGGAGGTTTGAATTCGCAGATCAACGGCACCTACGGCTACCTGACTCTCGACGCGAACGGCAACGCTGTCTACCACAGCAATCCCGACGCGGTGAGCGGTCCGGGCGCGGTCGATGTGTTCACGTACACCGTGCGCGATTCCGACGGGGACGAAAGCACCACCACCCTCACCATCGACGTGCATGACAGCTGCTTGATAGCAATCAGCGATACTGACGTCACCGTCTACGAAAAAGCCCTCGACCTGACCAAGGACGGCCAGGATGTCGCCCCCGGTACGGTCACCGGCAGCGAACCGGGCAACAGCGGCGAAACCGCCAGCGGCACGCTGGTCGGTTCGGTCAGCGGCGGCAGCGGCGCGATCACTTACACCTTGGTTGGCAACGCCACCGGCAGTTATGGGCAACTGCTGCTCAATGCTGACGGCACCTATACCTACACGCTGACCTCGGCACCGAAAACCGCGCCGAACGCCAACGACGGGCCGAACACCCTGAGTGAAAGCTTCACCTACAAAGCCACCGATTCGCTGGGCAACAGCACCACCAGCACCCTCGTCGTCAACATTGTCGATGACGTGCCCAAGGCGGTGGCGTCGGACCGTTCGGTGGCGGCGGTGGAGATCGACTCCAACCTGCTGATCGTCCTCGACATCTCCGGCAGCATGGCCGACCCCTCCGGCGTGCCGGGCCTGTCGCGACTGGCGCTGGCCAAGCAGGCGATCAGTGCCTTGCTCGACAAGTACGACGATCTGGGCGATGTGAAAGTGCAGCTTGTGACCTTCAGCAGCGATGCCACGGACCGCACGGCGGTGTGGGTGGATGTGGCAACGGCAAAAACAATTCTTGCCGGCCTCAATGCCGGCGGCGGCACCAACTACGACGCCGCTGTGGCGGTGATGCAGAGCGCATTCAACACCTCGGGCAAACTCACCGGGGCGCAGAACGTCGGCTACTTCTTCTCTGACGGCAAACCCAATGAAGGCGAGATCAACGCCGCCGAAGAAGCCGCGCTGAAAAATTTCCTCGATGCCAACAACATCAAGAACTACGCGATCGGCCTGGGCAGTGGTGTGAGCAACGCCTACCTCGATCCGCTGGCCTACGACGGTATCAGCCACACCAACACCAACGCGGTGGTGGTCACCGACCTCAACCAGCTCAATTCGGTGCTGTCCGGCACTGTGCAGGGCGCACCGGTCACCGGTTCGTTGCTGGGCGAGGGCGGTTCGTTTGGCGCCGATGGCGGTTTCATCAAATCCATCGTGGTCGACGGCACCACTTACACCTACGATCCGAAAGCCCTCAGCGGTCAGGGTTCGCTGACCGCCAGCGGCGGCGCCAACCACGGCACCTTCAACACGGCCAACAACACCGTGAGCATCGCCACCAACAACAGCGGCACTCTGGTGATCAACCTCGACACCGGCGAATACAGCTACACCTCGCAGAAAACCACCGCCGTGGTCATCACCGAAAACATCGGCTTCACCGTCAGCGATAACGACGGCGACCTGGCCAGCTCGACGCTGACCGTGAAAGTGATCCCCAACGCGCCGCCCGTGGCGATGGATGACCACGTCATCACCAACGTGCTCTCGGGCAATATCGTGGTGCCGGGCGAGCTGTTGCTGGCCAACGACACCGACCCCAACGGCGATCCCCTCAACGCCACTCCGACCAGTTTCAACACCGGCTGGGTCTCGAAGGCGGCGGATTTTACCGGCAGTGGCGCGATCAACTTCACCGGCACCAATGCCAATAACAGCGCCAATCAGACCCTGGCCAACGTGCGCAACGCCTTCAGTGCCAATGCCGCGACCATGACCGCGGTGGTGGTGGTCAGCGGCTACCTCGGCATGGTGAGCAACAGCAACGCCAACGATGAAGACCGCATCACCGTCCACCTGCGCCAGGGTGAAACCCTCAACCTGGATCACAACCTGGGCGCCGGTCAGATCAGCCTGGAGTACTCGCTCAACGGCGGCGCCTACCTGCCACTGACGGATGGGCAAACCCTCACCGCCTCGGCGAACGGCATCTACCAGATCCACATCACCAACATCAGCAACGGCGGTGGCGGCAACGCCAATGCGGCGGAAAACTATCAGCTGACCATGACCCTCAACTACACCGGAGCCCACGACGTCGCCCCGGATTTCAACGGCAGCTACACCGCCAGCGACAACCACGGCGGCAGCGACACCGCCAACGTCAGCATCAGCTATCAGGACGGCCACACCCTCACCGGCACTGCCGGCGACGATATTCTGGTGGCGGGCGCTGGCAACAACGTGATCAACGCTGGCGACGGCAACGACGTACTCACCGCAGGTTCCGGCAACAACGAAATGCACGGCGGCGCCGGCAACGATCTGCTCTACAGCGGCGCCGGCAATGACCTGCTCGACGGCGGCACTGGCAGCGACACCGCCAGCTACGCCCACGCCATGGCGGCGGTCACGGTCAATCTCGGCCTGCTCGGTGCGCAAAACACCCTCGGCGCCGGGACGGACACCCTGACCGGTATCGAAAACCTGCTCGGCTCGAACTTCAATGACAGCCTCACCGGCGACGGCAACAGCAACGTGATCAACGGCGGTTTGGGCAACGACGTGCTCAATGGCGGCGGCGGTGACGACCTGCTGATCGGTGGCCTGGGCAACAACAACCTGACCGGCGGAGCAGGGGCCGATACGTTCCAGTGGCTCAAGGGCAACAGTGGCCACGACCTGATCACCGACTTCACCCCCGGCACCGACAAGCTCGACCTGTCGCAACTGCTGCAAGGTGAAAACGGCAGCACGGCGTCGCTGGATGACTACCTGCACTTCACCGTCAGCGGCAGCGGCGCCTCGGTGATGACCAGCATCGACGTCAGTGCCATGGCCGGCGCCACGCCGAACCAGACCATTGACCTGGCCGGCGTCAACCTTGCCAGCCACTATGGTGTCACGCCGGGCGCAGGCGGCATGATCGCTAGCGGTCACGACACAGCGACCATCATCAGCGGCATGCTCAATGATCATTCGTTGAAAGTGGATACGGTTTGATCTGAGGTCTGAAAATACAAAACCCGCCGCCCCGGTTGATTCGGGACGGCGGGTTTTGTCTGTCTGTAGAGACGTGTTGTCTTTAAGTCAGCCTTCGCGAGCAGGCTCGCTCCCACATTGGAACGCGGTCAAAAAGGTGGGAGCGAGCCTGCTCGCGAAGAGGCCCGCGTGAACAGCGCATAATTGCGCCGACCTGCCTCAACTCCAGATTATCTAGCGCTCGATCCACCATCCAATTCCCTTCGCCTGCAAATCGCCTTCCGACAAACGGTAGCAATACCTGTAATTTCTGACAGTAGGCAGGACGTCTTCAACGTCGTTAAATCAATTCCAGCAGCAACCCATCACCCCTGGTGATTCGTGCATGTTCTGCTTGGGATGAGGCGAGGGAGGTCGTTCAATGCAACGCTCTGAATACACGGATGATGACCTGATTGAGGTGCCTCAAGTCCCTGCCATTCTCAAAGATGAAGAAGGCAAGGAAAGTCCCGATGGGCTGTTGCCGCGTTCCGCGTTGGCCGAAGACCTGACGGTCGTCATCCCGGATTGGAGCGCTTCCTTCGAAGATCCCATTCCCTTCATCGTTATCATCAGCTGGGTAGCACAGGGCGGACCGTTCACGGAAGTCTACCGTGAACCGTTCGACGATCCCGGAGAGAAGACGCTGGTTGTCCCCCGGGACAAGTTGAACTTCGATCACGGCACTTATTCCCTGTCGTACAGAGTCAGCTATGGCGGCAACCTGCTGGACTCAGAGATAAAGCGAGTCACAGTCGACAGATCGCCGCCGAACGATAATCAGGAACCCGATCCTCTGATTTTGCTGGATGTGGCTGGCGACATCACTGACGACTACCTCTCCCAGCATGGCGAAGTACGGTTTCAGGTACCGTTCTACGTCGACGCCAGGGGGAAGGATCGTGCGATCTATTACTGGACGGGCGACCCGGATCCCCCGGATTCGGAAATCGAAATAGCTGAGCAGGAGTTCAGCCAGGAGGACATCGACCAGAAACGTTTGATCATCACCATGACTGAGGCAGATATTCGTGATAGCGGTCCCGGGCAGCGCTTCATTTACTACCGGCTCCGCGACTGGTCTGGAAATCGCGGGCCGCGCTCAACTTTGCTGCCGGCTTTCGTCAATCTGAATCCGGCCCCGGGCAAACTCAAACCGCCTAAGGTGCCATTGTCAGTGCGTGGCTTCATTGACCGTGAACATGCCCGTGAAGGCGCCGTAAACCAACGGGCTGTCACCGTCGAAATCGATGAGTATGAAAACCCGGATCCTTCCGACAAGGTGTTGATTGACTGGAACGGTCACGCACTCACCCCGCTCGATGTCGATCCCGGCAAGTTCCCGCAAGTGGCTATTGTGCCCTGGATGACCCTGACAGCAGACGGACTAGGGCCACTGAACGTTCGCGTGAGCTACCGCATACAGCGCGGCGGTACGCCGACTTTGCCATCAGCCGATACGCGGGTGATGGTGAATCTGACAATCGCTGGGCAGGATCATGCCAACGCCCCGGCACTATTGAATTCCACGTTGGCCAAGGTTGAAGTTTACGGTGCCCGATCCAGGCAATTGAACAAACTACTCACCATCGATTTCGGGGAGCCAGCCGAGGCACATCTAAGGCTGTATGACGCACCGTTACTCGGTGAAAAGCTGTTCCTCTACTGGGGCGCAATCAGTACGCCCATCGCAGAGTATGAAGTTCAAGCCGGTGATGTCGCCGGCAAGCCGCTCATCTTCATCGTTCCCTGGGAGGCGATCGAGCAGGACAAAGTGAATCCGTCGCTGCCGACCTGGTATACCACCAGTAATGGCGTGAACCTGCAGCAGGCGGATGCAACGCCCGTTGACATTGCGATCATTGTTATCGAGAACTTGCCAGAGCCGACATTTCCTCATGCCAACAAGGATGGCGTACTTCATTGCTGCAGCAAACCCAGATTATGGGAAGGCGTGTTCGTACATATCAGCGGTAATGCAGCCTTCGATGAAGACGATATCGTGGAGTTGTCTTGGCAGGGGTGTTCCGGTCTGAATGGAACCGATCCGATTGACGGAACGGACGAAACATTCAAAACAACGCTGACCGCCGAGCAGGCTCGCGAAGGTTTTGATGTGCATGTCAGTGACTACGAGCGTTTGATTGCGCCCATGGTAAACAATGGCTCGGCGTTGTGCAGTTATCACCTGAAAAAAGCCAACGGTGGCATAGGTAGTTCAAAGCCTGAGTTTGTCATTATCAATCGAACGTGGCCGAGTGGCGGCGTTTGCAGCCCGGACAATGACCTGTGTGAAGTTTAACTTACAGGCGGGTTGACGATGTTCGGTCGAAGTTGATTCAAGGCTTTATTCAATTTTTTTCACCCATGCAGTCGTTGTGTACAAAGCTCTGGCCAGGAAGCTGTTCGCCCTGTGCCAATCAAAAAGTTGCTCAGAGGATGATAAAAAATGACAAGTTTTCACTCGTTGACACCGGCGCAGAACCGCGAACGTTTCTCTAATGTTCGTTTTCGCAGGCCGAAAGCGGCGGCATTGCCCCCGCAACTTCATCCGGATAATCCGCTGCTGGCTGATGAAGCGGATGATGCTCCCAACCAACTGCACTCAAGCTTTCAAGGATTTCCGCTGAAAGTGCAGATCCCGCGATTTGCCGAAGCGGATGATCCAAACGCTGTTCAAGGATTTCTTCAACTTTTGTGGGATGGCACCATACGGGGTACCCGGTTCAATTTTACAACTCCGGTTGATCCGGCTACGACGGTGTTTGATCTGGTTTTGCCTGAGGGCTACACATCATCCTCAGGACCTCATGAGTTGAGTTATGTATTGAATTTTGGCGGTAATCCATCGGATGTCACACCACTCCCAATCAACATTGATACAACGCCCCCAGTAGCTTTCGGCAAAGCAACTGTTCCTCCTGAGGTGGAGAGAGACGGCATTACAAAAAAATACCTCGACGATAACGGGTTCGTATTGGTAACCGTTCCAAATTATGGAAGCAAAAAGCTTGGTGACCTCGTTGAGTGTTTCTTTGGATCGAGTTTGCCAAATCCGACGCCAATCGGAACAGTGACCATAACTGATCCGGCAGCTCCGATAACATTTCGATTGACCCCCGCACTGGTCGGAACCGAGGAAGGTCTGAGATCCATTTTTTATTACCTCAGCGACCGTAAAGGTAACCGAAACACGCCAGTGTACTACACGGAACTCAATGTCTCGCTGACCGATCCGCCTGAAGGGCTTATAGCACCCAGTATCCCTTTGTTTGATGACGATGCCGCCCCCAAGCTGATAGATCTGGCTGATGCCCAGGCCCCTCTGGGGGTCGGTATTCTGACTGAATATACAAACTATCTGACGGATGTCGACGAGTTGGAAGTGACTTTCGACGGGGTCGTGCAACCGGCGCAGAAGATCAATACGTTTCCGTTCTACGTGAGCATTCCTTATCGGGATGTATTCAACGGCAACCTCGATGAAAAAAAGGTAGCCGTAAGTTATCGGATTAAACGCCATAACCTGCGCTATCCACTTGGCGCAACGCCACCTTCAAAAGACGTGGACGTTGACCTGCGCCGGCCCGGAGACGGCGACGGCGGCGAGAATCCGGATCCAACTCTGGCGCTTGCGATTGTGCAAGGTGCGGTTACGACTACTCCGAATAGTCTGCGGGAAGAGGACAAAGACCAGGTTGTAACTGTAACTGTTCCGGTTTTCGGCGGTGTCAAAGCCAAGGATGTTATGACAGTGATATGGAAAGGCGTTGACGTTACGGCCGCGCAAGGTGGTGTAAAGGAGTTGGACGGGACGGAAACCGGGAACTTGGTTTTCAGTTTACTTTGGGAGGTCGCAGACGCGGGTGGCAATGGTAATCCGCTGCCGGTCACCTACAAGATTACCAACCCTGACATCAATCAAAACGAAGTGCACTCATTGCCTCAGGACGTCGACGTGCTCATTCGGCCGGGTATGGTTCCCGAAGTCAAGTTTCAGCATCTTGATCCGGACTTCATTGATTGGTTTAACTGTGGTTCACTGCGCCCGGACCCGGTTCTGACCAGATGTGCAGAAGTGCTGGTTTCCGGTGGCGAGTCGCAATTGGCCGGTCAAACTCTGGAATTTACATATCAGGGTTATACCGACTCGGCCGGTACGGTAGTAAAACCCAACACTGATCAAAAAGTCTCTTACGCGCCGACACCACAGGAAGCGAATGACGGGTTTATCGTAAAAATTCCCTATCAGAAAATATTGGCTACGGAGAGCGCTTGGGGCGATATCACTTATTCGGCAATGATTGACGGGCGCCCGGTATCAGCTCAGAGACACTTGGTCAGGGTACACATGAAGAAAGGCGACGGGGCAGTCTGTGATATCTGATCGTTGATGTTAGGGAGGCATTTGTGCCTCCCTTTTTTTTGAAGGATTACCAAGTGGTAGGAAGTTTCCGAGCGCATCGAAGACTATTCCTACATTTTGTTGTGGAGAGGTCAGGTTATTGTTCGCTCCCGTCAATGCTATTGAGTTGCTCGGGCCCGTAATAATTTCTAGGTGAATCAATCATGAATATGTTGGATGTATCACACGTTCGCGCTTTTTCAGCACGGTCTGGAGTAATGCTTTGCCTGCCAGCCGTTTTTTTTTTCGCAAACTTTGCCCATTCGGCCACTATCGTTGATAACACCACGCTGAATATCGATTCGTCTACCGCGCCTACCGACTACCTGGTGCGCAACAAAGGCGTACTGAATGCCTCCGATGCCAATACCCGATCGATCACGGCGCAATCCGGTTCGTCGCTAAGCATCAACGGCAGCACCATCGTTGGTAACGACGGTGGTGATGGCGTAACCGTGACCAGCAGTCGGGCAAGCATCGATCGAACGACGGTGACCAGTGATGAAATCGGGCTGGCGGTCAATCGCTCCAGTGTCGCCGCGGGCGGAGCCACCGTGACCGTGTCCGACAGCCAGATCAGTGGACAACTGATTGGTTCGCAGGTTACGGGCCTGAGCTCCCTGTCATTGACCAATACGCAAGTCATGGGCGCGGCCAGCGATGGCATTGGTGTGAATATCCTTGGTGGAGAGGTGAGTGCTTCCGCGCGTACGACCATCACCGGCCAGGCGACAGGGGTGCGGATGGTCAATGATGCCCTCAATGTGGGAAGCCGTACCCTTTCGCTGGATAATTCCACGGTGCAAGGTATTGGTGGTTCTGCGATTCTGGTGGATCGTGGTACTGAGGCCACGATAAACGTTCTCGACGGTTCCAGCCTTGTTGCTGGCAACGGCAGATTATTGGATGTTCAAGGCTCATCGATCGCGAGCCTGACCGTGGCCAACAGCACGTTGAATGGAAACGTCAATGTGGCGGATAACAGTACGGCCAATCTTCTTTTCGACCGAGGGGAAATAACAGGCAATGTGCTGGTTGACGGCAGCTCTACTGCCAACGTCACGCTGGAAAACAACTCGCAATTGACGGGACGCCTCGACAACGTCGAAGGCGTCAATATCAACAGCAATTCGAACTGGACCCTGACCGGCAACGACTCGATCGGCGCGATGCGCATGGACGGCGGGCGTGTGACGTTCGGCGCGGCGGATGCTCCCGATACCTATTACCAGTTGAACGTCGGCGCGCTCGCGGGTACAGGTACGTTTTTGATGAAGGGCAATTTCGCCAGTGGTGAGCATGACTTTCTCAACGTGACCGGCGCTTCGGCGGGGAACTTCGCGTTGGCAGTTGCGGCCTCTGGCCTGGATGCCGCGTCGCCACAGGCCTTGACGCTGGTGCGTACCGCCACCACTGACAGTGCCAATTTTGCCCTGGCGGGTGAGCAGAGGGTGGATGTCGGCACCTGGTCCTACGGTTTGGCCAGTCGGGAAATCGAGGGGGGGGCGAAGGAGTGGTTTCTCGACCCGACCACCGAGGTGATCAGCCCCGGTGCGCGTTCGGTACTGGCGCTGTTCAACACCGCGCTCACCGTGTGGTACGGCGACATGGGGCCGTTACGCAACCGTCTGGATGAGTTGCATTTCAACGGCGACCGCTCCGGTGGCTGGATCCGCACCTACGGCAACAAATACAACGTCGCTGATAACTCCGGCGTGGGCTATCAACAGACGCAGCAGGGCCTGTCCCTTGGCGCCGACGCCCGGCTGGGTGAAAGCGATGTGCTGGTGGGGGTTCTGGCGGGCACGAGCGAGTCGGATCTGGACCTGAAAAACGGCACTTCGGGTACGGTGAAAAGCTACTACTTCGGCCCTTACTTTACTTGGTTTGACAGCGCCAAGAGTTACTACCTGGACGGCGTGCTCAAGTTCAACCGCTATCGCAACGAGTCCAAAGTGGGTCTGAGCGACGGCAGTCGTGCCAAGGGCAATTACGACAACTGGGGCGTGGGTGGCTCGGTGGAGTTCGGTCGTCAATTCACATGGGCCGATGGGTATTTTGTCCAGCCCTTCACCCAGTGGTCGGCGGTGCAGATCCAGGACAAGCGCTACACACTCGATAACGACATGCGCGCTGATGGTGATCGCACGCGCTCATTGCTCGGCAAGGCCGGTGCCACATTCGGGCGTAACTTCACTGTCGGCAACGGCACCGTTGTCCGCCCATATGTACGTGCCGCCATTGCCCATGAGTTCGCTACGAACAACGAAGTGAAGGTCAACGACAACGTGTTCAACAATGATTTGTCAGGCTCGCGGGCCGAGTTCGGCGCAGGGCTGGCAGTGGCCATGTCGGAGAAATGGCAGGTGCGTGCTGATTTTGATTACTCCAGAGGGGAGCATATCGAGAAGCCTTATGGGGTGAATTTGGGGGTGTGGTACCGCTGGTAAGTAATCCAATGATGTTTGGATTAAAGATTTAAAAAAAACGCCTCGCAAAATTGCGAGGCGTTTTGCTGAAGCCATCGAACTGCCTATATGACCCCGATCCCTAAAGGATATGAAGCATAGTGCTGGACATGGGCCTCCTGCCCCGTCACGAGATTTTTCATATAAAGGCGCAAGAACGGAAAATTTGCTGCGACGTTGGTTGACCAATAATAACCATTGCCCATAGGCCAGCGACTTCCGTAGAGGTTGAAGATTTCTCTTAGTTGAGCGAGGGTCGTCAGGTAAGTCCCTCTCGCGTAGGCTCGATTGGTAATAGTGTAATAGTCTCCATTGCCCAACCCAATGCAATGTATGACACCGGTGACTTCTACTTCGTAACCTGGAGCAGTGGTCGTTCCATCAGTTACTGTGATTTGTGTTCTGCCCTTGCCTCTGACCGTGACAAGACCCGTGCCGTCTACAACGGCCACCCGTTCATTGCTGGAGTAGTAACGATAATTCGAATTTGGATTTCCTCCGGATGCCCGATGATGGGTCGACGTGCCCGGTCCAAAAGGCGGGAGTACCGAAGGATGCTCCGGCATTAAATAAGTCTTACCGTTCAATAACACTTTGGTGGTGTTGAACACCAGCGGCGGAATCGGCGAAATGACCCTGAAACTGCGAACCTCCGTTTCCTGTCCGGTACTGACGGCTCTGGCTCTGATCGCATGTTGGCCAATGGCTACCGGCAATGTCGTACTCCAGTTGCTTCCGACAGCGGTCACTGTGTGTTTAGGGGTGTTGTTATCGTAAATCTGGACCTGACGGTTGGGTGTGACGGTGCCTTGCAAGGTCACCGAAGTACGTTTGGTCTCTCCACCCGGTTGAACTTCACTGATGCCGTCATGGACCGATGTCAGTTTGGGGGCGATGTGGGCGGCGACGGTAAAGTTCCTTGGTTCACTGTCCACCGGAACAGCACCATACAAGGCTTTGGCGGTAATGCTGTGTGAGCTGGTCGCCAGACTGGTGAGCGGCGCCCTCCACTTTTTGTCGGCTGCGACGTCGATCGGTGCGCCAATGGGCGTGCCTTTGTTGTGGAGCTGGATCCGTTCTCTCGGAGTGGCTTCACCACTTAACGTGACCGTGCTGTCATACGTGGTTCCGCCTTGCGCAACCGGGCCGACGGAGTCGACAGCGGCCGTAATCGTCGGAGAAATAAAGGCCGCCACGGTAAACACCCGGGGCGGGGCTGACTCCGGATTACTGCCGTATTCGGCCCTGGCGATAAGACTGTAGGTTTTCAAGGTCAGATTGTTGAAGACATAGTCCCAATCCCCACTGGGCTTGACGTCCGAGGTGGTGATTGGCTTGTCGACGTCGAGCAGGGTGATTTTCTCGTTGGGGCTGGCTTTGCCGGTCAGGGTAACGGTTCGATAATAAGTGGTGCCGTTCATGGGGACATCACTTCGGATATCGCTCACCCGAGAAATCGTCGGTGTCACGGCCTGAGCCACCACGAAGGTTCTGGGGCTGCCAACCGGCGGATCAATATCGTATAGCGCCTCGGCGGTGAGGCTATAGGTCTTGACCGTCAGGTTGTTGAGGCGGTGACTCCATGTGCCCCGTTCGTCGACATCCAGAGTGATAGCCGGTGCATCGGCACCCAGCAAGCGCACTTGCAGGTTGGGGGTCGCGCTGCCTGCTACGAAGACGCTGTTGTCATAGGTGATGGCGCCCGGCGCGACGGGGCCTCGCGAGTCGGTGATGGCGAGGACTTCGGGTGTTTCTGCAAATTTGACGGTAAAGGTTCTGGGGGGACTCGACACCGGATCGGCGTCATAAAGAGCCTTGGCGGTGATGCTGTAGGTTTTTTCGGTGAGTATGCCGATCTTGCAATTCCATGTGCTGTCCGTGTCGACTGCCGCTGTCCCCAGTGAGGTCGTTTCACCATCGAACAGCTCAACGGTTTCATCTCGTGTGGCGGTGCCGAAGATGGTCAATTCGTTGTCGCGGGTGGTGCCGCCTTCGTCGATTTCGCTGCGTGAATCCGTGACTTTGCTGATGGTTGGCTGGATGTAGTCATAGCGGGTTCTGACGGTCAATGGCAGCAGTGGAAACACATAAGCGCTGTTCTCATCTATGCGGCCATCGAAGGCGACCTTGCAAATTACAGTCGCTGCGGTGGAATGTCCAAGTTTGACCAACTCGCTTCTGAGCAATGTTTCGTTGAGCCCACTGCTCAATTGGGCAGCGGTTATTTCTTTACCGTCGATAATTTTGATGACGTAACAATCGCCGGCAGTGGTTTCTCCCACCAATTGCAGCCAGATGATTTGTTTGGGGGCAATGTGCAACCATTTTTCAACAAGGGCTCTGGCATCCGCGCTAAAGGTCATCAAATCCAGAACTCCGCTCGGCGCTTGAGGAACCACAGGACGGGGTAGCTGACTCTCTGGATCGGAAAAACCCGAAACGTATAGATCCAGCGTTTGTGAAGGTGTGGTGATGGTATAGCGCGTTACCTCATACTCGACGCTGACTCGTCGATCGATATTCGCGCCGGCCAATGTAGAGGGCAGGTGGAATACAACCGTGCCGCTGGAGTGCCCAGGCAACTCAAGATCCTCGGATGTGCCGGGTCCCGGTGAGCCAAGCCACTTCAACCGGATAACGTCCTGATCAGGCTTCATGCTCCGATAACTGACCTTCACATCCACTCCGTTCAGTCCGCTCATCGGGTCCAATGTTCCGTCAGGTGCCTGGATCACCTCGGGCGGCGGCAAGTCACCTACCAACTCGCCGATGAGCAAATCAAGCGTGGCCGAATATTCATGTCGTCCGGTCGAGGCGCGCGACAGCGAATAACTCACTTTGACGTACTGCCCGATGTTCGCCGTGACATATTCCTTGTCGACCCTGAAGCGCACGGGCTCGCCTTCGCTCACCGTGGTGATGGGCAACCAGTCGCCGGTACTGCCAAAGGGATTGGGACTGCGCCAGTAGTAGGTCAGTACATCGCCCCTGACGGTGTTCGCCTCGGCGATCAGCACATGAACATTGTCGAATACCTTGGAAGGATCGAGCACGTCCCCGGGCGGTTCGGCCTCCTCGACAACAGGTTTGGGCAGCGTCGCCCTGACCTTCTCGACCCTGACCAGCAGTCGCTCGGACTCGCGGACGTTGTAAAGCCCCGTATCGTCGTTGGCGACCCGATAGGAAAGATCGAGTGTGCCGTTGACCAGCACGCTGATGTGCTCGGCATTGACGTAGAGCCTGACCCACCCTTGCCTGGCGTCGTTTTCGCTGACGGTATGAGGCTGTTCATGCAGATAGGGTTGGTCGTTGGATTTCTTACCCAGCCAGACCAGGTTGATCAGGTCGCCGTTTTTCATGGCATAGCGGACTTCGACAGTGGCGTAGGGCTCGTCCGGATCGAGGGTGTCGCCCAGCAACTGCAGAAGGATTGGCTCGGGAAGCATGTCGACGTCGCCCACTACATCAGCCAGGGCGCGTTTTGACGACAGCGGGTCACCGCCATCTTTTTTGTAGAGAATGTAGGAGGCGTCGGCCGTGCCTTGGGCAATCGCCCTGACTTCCTCATAGGGCACCGGGATTTCCAGCACGCTGGGGATGTTGTCGATGATGCGGGTTTCGCTAAGGCTGATCGGTTTGCCATTATTCGGCGGCTTACCGAGCCAGGTCATCGTTAGAGTATCCCCCAGGTCGAATTCATCGCCTCTGACATGGATCTGCACCGTTACCGGCTTCTTGTCCAGGTCTCTGATGGTGATCACTTTGTTAAAAGCTTCCTTGATGATCGGCGCCTCCAGGCGCCAGCCGCCGGCGTCCACATCGATGCAAGTGGTTTGGGAGTGAGTGTCGGCCCAGTTCCAGACTTCGTCACTGACGCGCCATCTGATCTCCACTTCTTCACCATCACCCGCGCCGAGAATGGCGTCCTGGTTGATGTAGATCTCAATCGGCTCCTTATGCTCGGCCTGTGCCTGCGTGACGACATGCGCGGGGAGCGAGTAACTGCCCAGTTGCAGACGGATCTGGTCGTTGCGGGTGATGTATACGTAAAACGGTATCGTGGCTAACACGCCGTTTTTCGCCCACTCCGCATCGATGACACCCTGTTCTACCAGTTCCGCAGGCAATTGGACGATGTGCAACTCTGAATGGCCGGGTAAATGCGGCGTTCTGTCAAAGTTCCCAGGCTTGTAAAGCTTGACCAGTAAGCGCAGGGACGCGGAAGGTGGATCGGATACGGTCTCACCTGCACGGGTCAGCACATAATGGCAATCTTCAATCCATCCAGACTGCTCAGGCGCCGGCAAATAAAAGAACACCCGTTGATCGACTTCGTCGGCGGCCACCCATCGTTCGAGGATTTTTCCCCCGTTGTAATGAATCTCAAGCTTGTCGCCCTCTTTCATGGGGCTCAGATAAGGATTAATGGCGCACAGCAGCCCGTCGGGGTAGTCGGTGGCGGTCTTGAAATTGATCCCGCCATCGCCGTCCTCCACGGGCGCTTGCATCCCCGCGATCAGGATTGGTCGCAGCGCCAGTGGCTGGTTTTCATCGTCGTAGGGCGGGAACAGGGAAATCGAACCGGCAGGCATCAGGACATCCCTCTTGAAGGGTTTTCAGAGCTTGAGTGGCGAAGGCCCGTGACATCGAACGCTTGCAGAGTCGGGGATTCTTCCCGAACGGGATCATTGGCGAACATGGCGGACACTCGCATCCGTGGATGGAATGATTGAACGCGTGTTGTTTGATTTGCGCACCTGTTAGATCTGACAGGGGAATGCCCCTTTGCGACCAACGGTTATGCTGTCGGGGCACCCAATGAGGGTGGACTCAGTGGGACGGAAACGGCCCGACCCCGCCGACCCGGTTGATTGGGCGGCGGGTTTTTCTGCCTGAAGCCATGTGTTGACTGAGAGTCAGCCTTCGCGAGCAGGCTCGCTCCCACAGGGTTCTTCAGTAGTCACAGATTTTGTGCCGGACAAGGATCAAATGTGGGAGCGAGCCTGCTCGCGAAGAGGCCGGCATGATCGCCGGACAACTCAGCCAGCCGGCATCACCCTGGCAACTCCAGGTTATCCAGCACCCGGTTCACCGCCAGTTCCCCCAGCATAATCAGTTGCGCAATGCCCAGCAGCGTTCGGCGCTGCGATGTTGGCATGAGGCTGGCGAAGTCGTTGGCAATGTTTTTCGCCGAAGCGAGCGTTTCGCAGGCGTTGGCCAGCAGGTCTTCGTTTTTGGTGTCTGCGGTGACGGCATACATTGCGCGGTTGCTACGAGGCGGCGGGGTGGAGCCGGGTGGGCAGAGGTAGTGATCGAGGGCGCGGTCGGCGGCTTGGTGGAGTTTTCTTGAATCGAGGGATTCGTAGGGGGAGGTGGGGTCGGTTTCGGGTGGGTTGGGTGTTGGTTTGATCATGGTGAAGCTCCTGAGGTTATGGAGCCACCCTTTCCCTGTCGCTAAACAAGTGAAGGTGGCAGCTGTACGCAGGTTAGCGAACCGGTCACAGGCACCCCGGTAGACCCAAAGGTCTCCCGCATACAGCCGCCATAACGTAATTGCGGGCGAAAAGTCCCACAACGAAGCCACGAACGCTGATGCACTGAGATGGTCCGAGTCGCTAAACCCGATCGCTGATTCGTCAGCGACCGATCCACAATAGAATCCGACCCCAAAGTGCACAAGCCGGCGGATTCTGGCTTGGCTGTAGGCAATGGCGCAAGGATTTGTAGCCTTGGAGGCGTGTCTGGAGGTGTCTTTTAAACACCTTCGTTTAAATGCCGATTTGCGCTGACTCACTGAGCCCTTCCCGAGCAGGCTCGCTCCCACATTTGGAACGCATTTCCCTGTGGGAGCGAGCCTGCTCGCGAAGGGGCCATCCCTGTCAGCAGAAACCTCGATGAAGTCCCGCTGCCTAAATTGCTGGTTAAGTAAATCCGTCTCCTTTTTTCGTCTTCAAAAGCCCGATGACTCCATCTGCTGGCCGGGCGAAGGAATCACCATGCATTTAGAATTGCAGTGCTGGAATGAACCCGTTAAAGAGTTTCCTTCCAGCCAATAGCTCTAGTCCCTGAATCAGGATGTAGACCATCGGTGTGATATCTCCATGTTGCGGGGGCATCCCAATTTTCCAGTCGTATCCAATGATGTCCGTTTGTTCGCCAGAAGAAGAAAGTTGATTGGGATGAAGCGGGAAACGCGATAATGAATGTTGAGAACAAATCTAGCGTAAGCGGCAAAAGTGAATGTTCAGTCCGCCACGCATCACACCCGCTTGCGGTGTAGTAGTTAAACGATCGATGAATGGATCGAACCCCCTGCACAGTGATTTTTATTCGTTTTTTACTCCCGTTTGCGTCGGATACGTTTATATAAGTTGTACCGTTTCCGGCGCCTTGGATCCGCCCAATACTTGGGTCGAATATCCTGGCAATTCGCACGTCGTCTGAGGTGTAGGTATAGGGTGGTGTGCCTTGGGTAGGATAACGATCTACAAAATCACCAGCTTGGAGGAGCGCGACGGGAGCGTCAACTGGATCAAGGAACACCCATTTGGGTCCGGTAAGAAGAACGTCTCTTTCGTCGATTATCAAAGGTGTGACGACTGTCAGTGTTCTGGCAACGGATGATGCACCGGAGCCGTACAGCGCCTTGGCGGTAAAGCTGTGTGCCGCCACAGCCAGGGCAGTGACGAGCAACGTCCAGACGCCAGTGGTGGCATGTGCCGTTGCCTGACCTTTGGGGACAGTGCCGTCAAAGACTTCGACCTTCTGGCCGTTGGCCGCGACGCCGCTCAGGGTGACGGCCGTTTCCACCGTCACCCCGCCTTGAGGGATTTCGACACCGCTGGGAGAGCCTTTGGCCGATGTCAATGTCGGCGCGGTGGCCGCTGTGACAGTCAGCGTCCAGGCCGCCGATGATGCACCGGAACCGTACAGCGCCTTGGCGGTGAAGCTGTGTGCTGCCACAGCCAGGGCAGTGACGAGCAACGTCCAGACACCTGTGGTGGCATGTGCCGTTGCCTGACCTTTGGAGACATTGCCGTCAAAGACTTCGACTTTCTGTCCCTTGGCCGCAACGCCGCTCAGGGTTACGGCCGTTTCCACCGTGACCCCGCCTTGAGGAATTTCGGCCTCGTTTGTCGAACCGGTGATCTTGCCGATTTCCGGTTTCACATCTTCAACAGTCTTGACGATGTACGTGCGCAGCGGAAAACTCACCGCCTCGCCCTCCACCGCGCTACCCCCAAGCCCCGCCTTGAATATCACCGTCAACTCGCTGCCGTCTTGCAGCTTCTGCAGATCAATGAGCGGAATCGAATACGTCCAAAAGCCTTGTCTGATCCACGTCGCGTTGGTTTGTGCGCGGGGCGGTTCCCAGAATATTACGTCGTAGACACCGCCATCCTTCTTGGTGCCTTTCACCTGCGACCAGACAGGCTGCCCCAGCGCAATATGCGGCCAGCTATTCACCTGCACGGTGGCGGCGGCGGTCAACAGACTGACGTCCAGCTCTCGTCCTTCGCCGCCGTCCGACGCTTGCAGAATCAGCGGTTTGTCCAGGTGACGATTATCCAGCGGCAGCACCACCAGCGTCAGCGGTGGCGACGACGGTGACGGTTTACTGTCTCGGGTCACGGTGTAGGTTATCTCCACCGTTTTGCCGAGGTTGAAGGCGATGACCGGCACATGCAGCGGTATGTGCTGCGGTCCGAGCGCGGTCACCGTCCATGGCGTGGTGGTGTGCGAGCCGCCGGCGGGTGTGCCGACGGCGCCAGTGAAGGTGACGGTGATTTCGTCATGGAGGCGCAGGCCGCCAGGGTCAACCACCGCGGTCAGTTCGGTCTGCGCGTTGATCGGGTCGAGGCTGGTGCCGTTCGGCGCTTCCTTGATACCGGGTGCGGTGAGATCCAGCGCCACCCCAACACTGAACTCCAGCGGCTCGGCATAACTCGTCCCGCCCGCCGTGCGCTTGATTTGGTACCGGACGATCACCTTTCCGCCTTCATTGTCCTTGATCAGCTTGGCTTCGATGTTGAACGGTACTTCCTTGCCGGCGGTGAACTCGTTCAGCTTGATCGAGTCGGTGTACTCACCGGTGAGCGAACCAATCCAGAACATGAAGACTTCGTCGCCGGCGACCGTTTCGGTGTACGGCACGGTCAAGGTGGTGCCGGCAGTGTCGGGGGGCAGGACGCCGTCCACCACGCCGGCCACCACCGGTTCAGGCAGTTCCAGGCGCGGTTTGCCGACTTGCAGGATCTCGGTGTGAATCGACTCGCGAACGGCCCGGGTGGCCTCGAACGGGTCCAGTGTAGCGAGCACCGCAGCGGCGACCAGTTGCTGGTAATAGAACTCGGCCGTGCCACCGTTGACCGGGGCCAGATGCTTGCCGTCAATCTTGTACTGCAACGGTTTCGCCTCGACGATGTCGTTGTAGGTGATGGGGCGCCTTGGCAGGTCAGGCAGGTAGGGCTTGAGGCCTGGCGTAGTGCCGAGCATGACCGGTTTGAGGACCTGGCCTTCGACAAAGGATTTGTCGAAGGGAATCTCGAGACTGATTTGCAGCAGTGTCGGGTCCAGCGCCCCGGAGTTCTCGTCCAGCATGATCGGCGCGGCCAGCCGCTGGATTTCGCCGATGGCACGGATGAACTGGCTTTTGGAGCGTAAATCGACAGAGGCATCGGCTTTTTCCAGGCGGTAGGACAAGGTGATCTGCGACTTGGCCAACTGGCGCAGCACGGCGTTGGGCGCCATGATTTCCATAACGCTCGGCACACTTTCCAGTTCCACGCCTGCTGATGGTTCCCAATCAATCGGCGGCCCTTCGACGGGCGTGCCCTTGATCCTGATGAATACAAGGTCACCGACCTCGAACTTGTTCTTATCCATGGCGATAATCTGCACGGTGCCATTGGCGTCGCCCAGCTTGTCGACGTCCAGTACATTGTTCAGCGTTTCCTTGAGCAACGGCGCGTCCGCCCGAGTCGCATCCACCGCCACCGGCACACGCTGCTCGGGGCTCCAGTCCTCGGAGCGGTTGAGCACGCAGTCGTATACCTCGAACACCACGGCCACGCCGGGAGAGTCCGCATCACCGGCCTCGCGGATGACGGCTTCGGTGATGGTCACGATGATCGGCGCTTTGCCTTCAGCCTGTTCCTGGGTCAGCGCCTCACTGAACACGAAAATGCCACCCCAGCTGATGCGAATAACATCGCCCGCCGCGGCAAAGGGATAAGGCGGCGTGCCATCGTTGTTGCCGACGGTGATCGGCACGCCCTCGGCCACGTTGTCCTGGTCGATACCGCCGTCAACAATCTCTTGGGGCATCGTCATGATCAGCTTGGAATGCCCGCTGTCATCGTTGTCATCGTGCCCGCCCGGGCGAGTGAGCTTGAGCTGCACCTGCATGACTTCGGACGGTTGATCCGTGCCGCCCAAGGGCTTGACCGTATAGGACACCGCGAACAGGCCATCGACCATGTGTCGGGAAGGTACGAACATACGGAGCTGCGTGTTGACCTCGGTCTTGTCGACGGTTTCAACCCACACGTTTTGCCCGGTGCCCAAATAGAGGGTCAATGTGTCGCCAACCGCCATGTTCGCCCACGGACCTGCCTGGCACAGCAGACCATTAAGTGGAAAGTTGCCCAGCGCGGCCGCGATGTTGATGCCCCAGATTTTCACCGGAGTTTCCGCTACCGGGCCGGTGCGACCGGGGATGACGAGTTCCGCGAGGACGAGAGGCTCGCTGGGGCTGGACATGGCGCTGACTCCGTGGGCATAGGCGACGGAGTGAGTTAACGCGTATTGGTGGGCTTGCGCACCTGTCAGATCTGACAGGTGCGGGCGCTCTTCAGATGAGCGGTATCAACGGGGCGCTGTTGTTGCGCGCAACTTAATTACAACTCAGCGCTTATGGAGTGTCTTCTGCCGCAAAATATAAACAGTTACCAACACGGCACTGGTCAACATGAATCCCCGCGCCCACAGCAGTGGCACCAGATAACACGAGAACAGAATGCTCACCCACATCAGCCCGATCGCATAAACCTTGCCCTTGAGCGGAATGCCGTTGCCCTCAAGGTAACCACGGATCCACGGCCCGAGCCGAGGATGCTCGACCAGCCAGTGATAAAAGCGCGGGGAGCTGCGCGCGAAACAGGCCGCAGCGAGCAGAAGGAAAGGGGTGGTGGGCAGGACGGGCAGGAAGATGCCGATCACCCCCAATGCCACGCTGAGCCAGCCGATAGCCAGCAGGACGTAGCGCAACATCAGGGGACGGTTGCCTATGGGATTGTCCATAGGCCGGGTCTTAGTGGTGGCGTGGCTTGAGAATCGCCGGTTTTTCGTCGGGTGCCTGGCACAGCAGGTACAGCGCGGTCAGCGCTTCCGGGATCTGCACGATCATGTCATCCATCAGGTTGGCGTCCTTGGCGATGTCTTCGAACTCTGGCTGTTCGTCGAACAGGCCGGAGCCGACCATGATCGGCAGGAGCATTTCGCTGACCTCTTCTTCGGCGGTTTCGAACCAGGCCGCTTCGCGCAGGAACACGCCTTCCATGAAGCCGATGCACCAGCCGCGCAGATCCGAGTCGTCCGGCTCTTCACCCAGGTCCAGTTCGCAAGGCAGTTCGAATTCTTCATCCGAGGCCAGTTGACGGGCGATGTGGGCTTTGAGGCCGATCAGCGTGGCTTCGATTTCGGCGCGCTGGGCTTCGTCGCTGTAGTGCGGCTCTTCGGCAAACAGCGCGTCGATCCACTCGCGCTCCGGGACGTCTTCGGAGCAGATCGACAGCGCGGTCAGGTAACCGTGGGCGGCGACGTAATCCAGCGCCTCTTCGTGCAGCTCGTCGGCGTCGAGGAAGACTTGCAGGCGGGTCAGTTGCTCAGCGAAGGACATTACGGGGCTACCTTGGGGAATAAACAATGCGGGAATTCTAGGCCTTCTTGCGCGCTCTAGCCAGCCGCATGGCAGATTTGCCGCAAGCAACACAAATCCCTGTAGGAGTGAGCCTGCTCGCGATAGCGGCGTATCAGTCACATTATTGCCGGATGTGCCGCCGTCATCGCGAGCAGGCTCACTCCTACAGGATCCATGTATGGCTGAATGGGCAGTGTCTTATCAGCGGCACCCTGCGCAGGGAAGGCCTCGGGTATACTGCCGCGTTTTGCGATTCCTGCTCGTATTGTGCGTTTCATGCAATGCGTTCTTACGTTTTGTTTAAGCAGCCCCGGCTGTTCTGAACCAGCCTGAGCAGGGATGTATCGGTAGATTTTTGGAGTTTTTATGCTCGAACAGGCTCAACGCGTCCTCAAGGACATCTTCGGCTACGACAGTTTCCGTGGCCGTCAGGGTGCAATCATTGAGCGTGTGGCCAGCGGCGGTGATGCGCTGGTGCTGATGCCTACCGGTGGCGGCAAGTCCTTGTGCTTCCAGGTGCCGGCGCTGTTGCGTGAAGGTTTGGCGGTGGTGGTTTCGCCTCTGATCGCATTGATGGACGATCAGGTCGCCACCCTTGAAGAGCTGGGCGTGGCCGCTGCCGCGCTGAACTCTACGCTGAGCGCCGAGCAGCAGCGCGATCTGGCGGTGCGGATCAAGCGCGGTGAAGTGAAAATGTTGTACTTGGCGCCCGAACGCTTGGTGCAGCCGCGTATGTTGGCGTTCCTGCAGGGCCTGGACATCGCCTTGTTCGCAATTGACGAAGCCCACTGCGTATCGCAATGGGGCCATGATTTCCGTCCGGAATACCTGCAACTGGGCCAGTTGGCCGAGATGTTCCCGGACGTGCCGCGCATCGCCCTGACGGCCACCGCCGACAAGCGCACTCGCGAAGAAATCGTTACCCGTCTGCACTTGCAGAACGCCGAACGTTTCCTGTCGAGTTTTGACCGCCCGAACATCTTCTACCGCATCGTCCCCAAAGAGCAGCCGCGCAAGCAGTTGCTGGCGTTCCTCGCCGAGCGGCGCAGCGATGCCGGCATCGTTTATTGCCTGTCGCGCAAAAAGGTCGAGGAAGTCGCGGCGTTCCTCAGTGAGCAGGGCTTCCCGGCGCTGCCTTACCACGCCGGCCTGCCCAATGATTTGCGCGCCTATCACCAGAAGCGCTTTCTCAACGAGGAAGGCCTGATCATGGTCGCCACCGTGGCGTTCGGCATGGGCATCGACAAGCCCAACGTGCGTTTTGTCGCCCACCTCGATCTGCCGAAATCCCTTGAAGCCTATTACCAGGAAACCGGTCGCGGTGGTCGTGACGGCCTGCCGGCGGATGCGTGGATGGCCTACGGTCTGCAAGACGTGGTGATGCTCAAGCAGATGCTGCAAAACTCCGAAGGCGACGAGCGGCACAAGCGTCTGGAGCAGCACAAGCTCGACGCCATGCTCTCGCTGTGCGAAGAAACCCGCTGTCGCCGCCAGACGCTGCTGGCCTACTTCGACGAAGACATGCCTGAGCCCTGCGGCCACTGCGACAACTGCGTCGATGGCGTGCAGACCTGGGACGCGACCGAGCCGGCGCGCCAGGCGTTGTCGGCGATTTTCCGTACCGGACAGCGCTATGGCGTCGGCCATCTGGTCGACGTGTTGTTGGGCAAGGACAACGAAAAAGTCCGCAGCTTCGGCCATCAGCATCTGTCAGTGTACGGTGTCGGCAAGGCCCTGAGCGAGAGCGAATGGCGCTCGCTGTTCCGCCAGTTGGTGGCGCGTGGGCTGGCCGATGTCGACCATGAAGGCTACGGGGGTTTGCGCCTGAACGACAGCTGCCGACCGCTGCTCAAGGGCGAAGTGAGCCTGGAGTTGCGCCGCGATCTCAAACCGCAAGTCAGCGCCAAGACCACCAGCAAGAGCCCGGCCAGTCAGTTGGTGCGCGGCGAAGAGCGCGAACAGTGGGAAGCCTTGCGCGCCCTGCGGCGCAAGCTGGCCGAAGAACACGGTGTGCCGCCGTACGTTATTTTCCCCGATTCGACCTTGCTGGAAATGCTCCGCAGCCAACCGACCTCGCTGGCGGAAATGGCCCGGGTCAGCGGCGTTGGCGCGCGCAAGCTGGAGCGCTACGGCGAGGCCTTCCTCGAAGTGCTCGGCGGCGAGGCGGAGGTGCCGAAGGTGGTGGCCGACGTACGCCACGAGCTGATTACCCTGGCCCGCGCCGGGATGACGCCGATGCAGATCGCCGGGCAGTTGCAGTGCTCGGAGAAGAACGTTTACAGCATGCTCGCCGAGGCCATCGGCAAGCAGCAACTGTCGCTTGAGCAGGCGCTGGACTTGCCTGAAGAGCTGATGGGCGAGGTGCAGGATGCGTTTCTCGATGGGGAGGGCGAGTTGCCGTCGGTCGCCGAAATTGCAGAGCTGTTCGCCGGGCGGGTGCCCGAGGGCGTGCTTTATTGTGTGCGGGCGGCGCTGCAATCTGAATTCGAGATGTGAGACGGCGTTTGCGCCAAGCCCTGTGCAGTTGTAACGATTCAGTACAGAGCGTCTCTTGCCTATAACTGCCGCTCATGCTTAGCTGACTAATAATTAGATTTTCCGTATTTTCAGTCTAACCGTGAGTGTTTTATGCCGTTAACCGATCAACACCGCTTTGGCATGCAACTGGCCCAGATGTCCCGTGGCTGGCGTGCCGAACTGGACCGACGACTGGCCGGCCTGGGGCTGTCCCAGGCGCGGTGGCTGGTGCTGCTGCACCTGGCGCGCTTCGAAGATGCCCCGACCCAGAGAGAACTGGCGCAGAGCGTCGGCGTCGAAGGCCCGACCCTGGCACGCTTGCTCGATAGTCTTGAAAGCCAGGGGCTGGTGCAACGCCAGTCCGTGCTTGAAGACCGCCGGGCGAAAAAAATTGTCCTGTGCGCACCTGCGCTGCCGTTGATCGAACAAATTGAAACCATTGCCACACAGCTGCGCCACGAATTGTTCGATGGCGTCGACGAGGCGGATTTAAAGGTGTGCATGCGCGTTCACGGGCACATTCTGGCCAATCTGGAAAAATCCTGAGGCATAACACCGCACCGGTTTTTTGAGGGATCGCGCTGAGCAGACTATAAGAACTACTGGGCAATATCGTGTTCGTACCGGATGTACGAACGCCTGGAAACCGGTTTTGCTTATTTAAGGGATGCCCATGCTTGCAAGTCGGCACGTGCTGCGCGAGGGCGCCAAATGGCTGCTGTTCGCGGGCGTATTCAGCTATTCGACCTGGTCGATGGCGTTGGGGTTGGGCGAAATCACGGTTCACTCAGCCCTCAATCAGCCGTTCAAGGCCGACATCGCGTTGGTCGATGTCGGCACCTTGACGCAGAACGAGCTCTCGGCCAGCCTGGCCTCGGCGGAGGAATTCGGCCGGGCCGGTGTCGAGCGCGTGTTCTTTCTCAACGATCTCAGGTTCGCGCCGATCCTGCGTGGCAAGCGCCAGATGATCCGGGTGACGTCTCGTAAACCGGTCAGCGAACCGTTTTTGAATTTCCTTGTGCAACTCGACCAGCCCAATGGCCGTCTGTTGCGCGAATACACCGTGCTGATCGACCCGCCGGGTTCGCCCGGTATCGTGCCGGCCATCGATGAGCCGGATCCGCCGGCGCAGACTTCCGGGTTTCCTGCGGTCGAACCCGCTACAGCGAAGCCCCAGGCGGCACAGGGCAAGCGTGAAGCCGCGCCCGCGTCGCCGCCCGCGTCGCCGCCAACGGCAACGACTCCCGTCAACGATGGCCTGGCCGAGCAACTGGCCGCCAGTGTGTTGCTGAATCAACAACTGCAGAAAACCGTGGATGAGCAGAACGCGAGGTTGCAGGCACAGGAGGCGCAGATTGCCGACGGCAGGGAGCAGGTCAGCGACTTGCAAACCCGTCTCGCGGAATTGCAACAACCGCCACCAGTGCCCGTCGCTGCGCCGATTGCACCTCCGTCAGCGCTTGCACCTGCTGCCGAGCCTGAGGACGGTGTGAACTGGCCACTGCTCGCCGGCCTGTTGCTGGCGCTCGGGGCGCTGGGCGCGTTGTTCGTGCAGCGCCGGCGTCAGCAAGCAGAGCAAGCGGGCGAGCCGCTGACGCAATTGCCGCAGGGGCCCGAGCCTGACGCCGACCCCGTCGACGCCGCCGCGCCCGTCACCGCCAACGTGACGCCCGACCATCGTGAAGAGCCGGGCGCGGGTGACGTACTCGAAGCCGTGGGCATTTATCTGGCTTACGGAAGACTCGGGGAAGCCGCCGGGCTGTTACGCGATGCCCTGCAAAAGGAGCCGGAGCGCATTGACCTCGGCCTGCAATTACTCGAAGTGTACGGTCGTCAGGGCGACAGCGCCGCCTATGATCAGCAGGAAAGCCGTTTGCGCGACCTGGGTGTCGAGGACCGGCAACTTCAGGAGGCACGCGTTCGCCATGCCAAACTGGTCAGCACTGTCGCGTTGGCGCCGGTGGTGGCGCTCGCCCCCGACGGTGGTTCCGTTCCAACAGCCCCCGAAGATGATTTCGAGCTGAACCTGGGTGAGCTGTCGATGGATGCCAATTGGGACCTGGAAGCGAGTAAAGAAACGCCCGTTCCGCCCGTGGCGGACGAAAACGTCTCACTGTCAGACCTGCAAGTATTGCCGGAGGGTTTCGACCTGGGAGAGGTGGCTAGCAAGGACGACGTGGAACTCGAATGGTTCTCCGAGCCGGACGCGCAGCCGCTGGATGACGACTTTCTCAGTGAGTTCGATGATTCGCGGCGCCCTCTGATGGGGGAGCCGGCCGCTGGTTCGGAAAAGCTTGAGCAGGCGCAAACCTGTATCGATGACGGCGATATCGACAGTGCGATTGCCTTGCTCACTGAATTGCTCAAGGAGGGCGATGAACCGCTGAAGCAAACGGCGAGGACGTTGTTGGCGGGGATTCGCTGAGAACCGATTGTTGGTGGCGTGTCTGGAACCGCTATCGCGAGCAGGCTCACTCCTACAATGGATCTGTGAACATCGTTCAAATGTAGGAGCGAGCCTGCTCGCGAAGGCGTCAGACCAGACAACATCAGTTGCCAGGTGCGATCAGAACGTTTGCCCCAGATTCAGATACACCGCCTGCTCATCCGCATCATTGAGTCCATAACTGAAATTCAACGGCCCCAACGGCGTGTCGAAACCGATAAACACGCTGGCTGCGTTGATGTAGCCGCTGTCGAATTCATTGTCGTTGTTCCACGCTCGGCCGCGTTCCAGCGAAGCACCGGCGTACAGCGGGAAGTCCAGTGGCAGGTACGATCGCGGCGTCAGGCGACGGTAATACACGGCGCGCATCAGGCTGACATTCTGCCCGGAAATGGCGTCTTCGCGAAAGCCTGACAACTGCCGCGCACCGCCGAGCAGGAAGCTCGATGTCACCACATTGGCATCATCCAGCGTGCGGCCGTAGCGCCCACCCAGAATCAGCGTGTCCGGGCCATGGCTCATGGCTTTGTCGAGTTTGAATTCCCACTGCCGGTAACGTGTGTCGGAACCCAGACCCGGCTCGAACTGCGCAAAGGTCAGGCTGACGTCCTTGCCTTCGTGAGGGAAATACACGTTATCCAGCGAATCGTAAGAATACTTCAGCGAGTAAAAACCTTCGTTGAAGCTTTCGCTCGGCAGATCCTGATCGCCAATGCGCACGTCGGCCTTGCCCCAGGCCTGACCGACGCCAAAGCGCACTTCGCCGTTGTTACCGATCTGGCGGCCGAGGTTGAGGCCGAAGCCATAGCGCTCGACGCGATACTGCGCGACCGGATCGTTATCAAGCACTGAATCGACATTCTGTGCTTCAAACGCGGCATAGGGCGCAACGAAATAGCGCGAACCGACGTCCAGCGGCTGATAAAACTCGCTGTACAGTTCCTGTTTGTCGCCGATCTGCGCGCGGGTCAGCCATTCGGCGCCGAGGCGGTTGATACCGTTGACGCGATAGCTGGCGCCGAGATTGAAAGCGCTGTCGCCGCGCATGTCGTCCGACAGGTTCAGGCCAACTCGCAGGTAGTCGGTGCCGCTGCGTTTGCCGCGCGCACTGATGACCAAGGTGTGATCCTGACCCTTGTGCACCACGCGGTATTGCACCTGCTCGAAATAGTCGAGGCCGTACAGGGTGCCCATGTCCGAGTGCAAGCGGCTCAGGTCCAGCGGCTCACCGACGGGCTGGCGGATGTAATAGCGAATCACGTCATCGTCGACTTTCGAATCGTTTTCGACACGGATCGCGGTAATGACCGGCGTGCGCTGACCTGGCGAGCGGGCGGCGTTGAGTTCGGCATCCTGGGATTCGTCGGGTTTGAGCTGAGCCAGGCGTGCGTCGAGGATTCGGGTGGCGCGGTAGCCGGCGTCGATCATTTCCTGGGCTTTGCCGAAATCGGTCACGCCAAACGCTGCCAGCGCCGGCTGGATCAGCACGTCGGTGGGTTTAAGAGTGGCCAACTGTTCTTCAGAGTTGCTGCGGGTCATCAGGGTGATTGACTGATTCAGCACATCGACCACGGTGCTCAATTGTTTGCGGTTGCGCAGCGGCGTGCCGATGTCGACGACGATGGCGATGTCGACGCCCATTTCCCGCGCGACATCCAGAGGGATGTTGTCGGTCATGCCGCCGTCCACCAGCAGGCGGCCGTTGAGTTCAACTGGGGCGAACACTGCCGGGATCGACATGCTGGCACGGATCACCTGGGGCAGATGACCTTTGCGAAACACCACTTTTTCGCCGTTGGCAATGTCCGTCGCCACGGCGCGGAACGGAATGGGCAGCTTGTCGAAATCCCGGGTGTCGCTGGTATGCGCCAAGAGGCTCTCAAGCAACAGCGCCAGGTTCTGGCCCTGAATCACCCCCAACGGCAGGCCGAGGCTGCCGTCGTCGCGAAAGCTGAGTTTCTGTTTGACCAGAAAATCGCGGTCGTCCTGCTTGCGTCGAAACGGCACGTCTTCACGGGGCGGAGCGTCGGACAACGCGGCTTGCCAGTCGATGTTCAACGCGAGTTTTTCCAGCTCATCGATCTGATAGCCCGAGGCGTACAGTCCGCCGACCACCGCGCCCATGCTGGTGCCGGCGATTGCATCGATCTTGATGCCTTGCTCTTCCAGGGCCTTGAGCACGCCAATGTGCGCCAGCCCGCGCGCCGCGCCACCGGACAACACCAGGCCGACTTTCGGTCGCGGTGTTTCGCTGGCGTAAACCAACACGGGAAGCAAACCAAGCAGCAGGCAGAACAGCAAACGGCGCATTGTGAGTCTCGGGGCAAGCGGTAAAGCCGGCTATTATAGCGGCGCCCTCCGTCTCATGAGTCCAGCGAACATGACTGTCGCCAAAGCAGAAGTTGTTATCACCTATTGCACCCAATGCCAGTGGCTGCTGCGCGCCGCGTGGCTGGCGCAGGAGTTGCTCAGCACGTTTGCCGATGATCTCGGCAAAGTCTCACTGGTGCCCGGCACCGGCGGGGTATTTCACATCACCTGCGCGGGTGTGCAGATCTGGGAACGCAAGGCCGATGGCGGTTTCCCCGAAGCCAAAGTGTTGAAACAGCGGGTTCGCGATCAGATTGATCCTGAACGCGATCTTGGGCACAACGACCGCGCTCAGTGAGATGCAGCTTCGGCAGCGACGGTTTTCTTGTTGGCCGAGCCTGACATCCGCGCCGACACCACGATGGCGATGATGATCAACGCGCCACCGATGAGCATGCGCAGCGTCGGGGTTTCACTGAACAGCAACCAGGCGATGGTGATGCCGTAGACCGGCTCCATGGCGAACACCACCGCCGCCGTGCGCGCCTTGATCACCGCGAGACTGGCGACGAACAGACTGTGCGCCACGCCCGTGCAGAACACCCCGAGCAGGGCGATCCACAGCCAGTCCAATGCGCGGACCTCACTCAGTTGTGGCGCTGCGAATGGCAACAGACACAACGCGACCACCACGTTCTGGCACAGCGCCGCCTGCACCGCCGGGATGCGCCCTGAGCTGGCGCGATTGGTCAGCGACAGCAGGGAAAACAGCAGGCCGGACAGCACCGCCCAGAGCAAACCGACGGTCGCGCCACTGCCCAGGTCGAACGCTGGCGTCACCAGCACCAGCCCGAGGCTCACCAGCACCACCAGCACGATTTCATTGGCGCGGATGCGCTCACGGAAAATCAGCCCTTCGAGAATCACCGTAAAGGCCGGGAAACTGGCAAAGCCCAACGTGGCGATGGCGACACCGGCAATCTTCACCGAAACGAAAAAACTCACCCAGTGTCCGGCCAGCAACACGCCGCTGAGCGCCAGGCGCCGCCAGTCCACCGCATGCAGTTTTTGCCAGCCGTTCTGGCTGGCGAAACGAGCGAAGAAAGCCAGCGCGAGCACGGCAAACGCGGCGCGGCCGAAGACGATAACTGCCGGCGACGCGGCGGCGAGTTTGCCGAACACACCGGTCAGGCCGAACATCAAAGCGCCGATATGCAGGGCGCCAAGGGCGGTACGCGGAGTCATTGCAATCCTTGATCCAGACACAGTTCTTGATCGTTCCCACGCGCAGCAAAGGAATGCCTCCAGTGACGCAGAGCTTCACGGGCTGCATTCCCACGCGGGAGCATGGGAACGATCATCAAAAGAGCGCCAGTCTAAAGCGCTGGCGCCGTCGCGTCTGTCATCCGAATCCTCAATTTGTGAATGATGTGCGCTGTCACACGACTGACGCACGCCTGTCACGGTCGATTAACCGGACGCGCGCAAGCTGGCGAAAACATCGCAGAGGGTTGCCCATGACCAGCGCCGAGCTCGCCAGACCCAGCCGCAAACAACGGGTGCGAACCCTGTGGATCTCCGACGTGCACCTGGGCACGCGCGATTGCCAGGCCGAGCATTTATCGCAGTTTCTCAAGGGCTACCACGCCGACAAGATCTACCTGGTCGGCGACATCATCGACGGCTGGAAACTGCGCGGCGGCATGTACTGGCCGCAGGCACACACCAATGTCATCCGCCGTCTGCTGACCATGAGCAAGCGCGGCACCGAGGTCATTTACGTCACCGGCAACCACGATGAATTTCTAAGACGCTATTCGAAGCTGATTCTGGGCAATATCCAGTTGGTCGACGAGGCGGTGCATGTCACGGCAGATGGCCGTCATTTGTTGGTGATTCACGGCGATCAGTTCGACGTGATCACCCGTTATCACCGCTGGCTGGCGTTTCTCGGCGACTCCGCCTATGAATTCACCTTGACCCTAAATCGCTGGCTCAATCACTGGCGGGCGCGGTATGGCTACGGGTACTGGTCGTTGTCGGCGTACCTCAAGCACAAGGTCAAGACGGCGGTGAGTTTCATCAGCGACTTTGAGGAAGCCATCGCCCATGAATGCGTGAAGCGTGGACTGCATGGGGTGGTTTGCGGACACATTCACCATGCCGAGATTCGCAAGGTGGGCGAGGTCGATTACCTCAACTGCGGCGACTGGGTGGAGTCGTGCACGGCGCTGATCGAGCATTGGGATGGCACGATCGAGTTGTATCGGCTGGCGGATGCGCAGGCGCGCGAGGCGCAGTTGAAAGCGGCCAGGGTTGCCGAAATCGCCTGATCCACACAGATCCAGATGTGGGAGCGGGCTTGCTCGCGAATGCGCTGTGTCAGACAAGCAAATATCAACTGACACACTGCTTTCGCGAGCAAGCCCGCTCCCACTTTTTTTGATCTGCGGTGTGCTCAGGCCGGGCTGTGTTGCTCCATCGCCGCTTTGTAAATCGAGTTCTTCGGCTGCGCAAACAGCCGCTCCAACATCGGCTCGAAAAAGCTCAGCGGCAGGCTGTCGTAATCCGGATCAAACGCCGCCGCATCGTATTTGGCGCAAAACTCGGCCGTCGCTTGAAACTGCGGATGGTCCTTGAACTGCTCGCGCAGGTGCCGATCCATGCCCAGGTGATGAAAGAAGTAGTACCCCTGAAAGATTCCGTGCTTCTCGACCATCCACAGATTTTCGGCGCTGACAAACGGCTTGAGAATCGCCGCAGCAATGTCCGGGTGGTTGTAGGAGCCGAGGGTGTCCCCGATGTCGTGCAGCAGCGCGCAAACCACATACTCCTCGTCGCGGCCATCACGAAAGGCACGGGTCGCGGTTTGCAACGAGTGGGTCAGGCGATCCACGGGGAAACCACCGAAGTCGCCTTCGAGCAATTTCAAATGAGTGATGATCCGCGTCGGCAGCTGTCTGGCATAGGCGCTGAAGTCGGCGGCGATGATCGCCCAGTCTTCCTCGGTGCCGTCCTTCATGTGGGTAAAGCGGGCAGTGGCATTCACGGGCAGAGCCTCTTTCAGAACGCTACGCGACCCAGAATCATGTCGCGGTACATGACAAAGTCACCGAGCAGGCTGTACAGCGGATGCTGGAAAGTCGCCGGTCGGTTCTTTTCAAAGAAGAAATGCCCGATCCAGGCAAAGCTGTAGCCGGCCAGTGGCAAGGCCAGCAACAGCAGCCACGCACCTTTGGCGACGGTCAGGGCGAGGATGAAAATCACCAGGCTGGTGCCGATGAAATGCAAGCGCCGACAGGTGCTGTTGCTGTGCTCGCTGAGGTAATACGGGTAGAACTCAGCGAAGCTGTTGAATTGCTTTACGTTTTCCACGACTGCGATCTCTGTGGTTATTGTTCTGGCGACGAGTTGTGCGGCGGGTAGCTTATTTGAGTCTAGAGTGATCATGGGGGTGGGCCAGTGACAATCGGCGCCACTTTAGTATCCTTCGCAAATCGGCTCGCAAGATGCAGCCCATCATGTAAAAGAATAAGACGCCATGAGCGAACGAACGACTTCTGCAAGCTGGGCGATGGGGATTGTCAAAGCGCTGGAGATGGACGGCCTGGATTGCCGGGTTCTGTTCAAGCAACTGGGGCTCGATTACGCAGCGCTGGATGATCCGGACGCGCGCTTCCCGCAAGACTCCATGACCCGACTCTGGCAACGCGCGGTCGACTTGTCCGGCAACCCGGCGATCGGCCTGAACATGGGCAAGGTGGTGCGACCGGCCTCGTTTCATGTCGCCGGCTATGCGCTCATGTCGAGCAACACCCTGGCCGAAGGCTTTCAACGGCTGGTGCGTTATCAGCGCATCATCGCCGAAAGTGCCGACCTGAGTTTTCGTTTGCTCGATGAAGGGTATGGCCTGATCCTGACGGTTCACGGCGATCATCTGCCGCCGACCCGGCAAAGTGCCGAAGCGTCACTGGCCTGCGCCCTGGCGCTTTGCGGCTGGCTGAGCGGGCGCACGCTGCACCCGGTGAAAGTCTTGATGCAGGGCGATGAACCGGCTGACCTGGAACCTTACAAGCTAGCCTTTCATGCACCGATGACCTTCCGCGCGCCGTACGATGCGCTGATTTTCGAACGGGCCGACATGGAGGCGCCGCTGCCTACGGCCAATGAGGCGATGGCGCTGTTGCATGACCGTTTTGCCGGGGAATACCTCGCGCGGTTTTCCGAAAGCCGCGTGACTCACAAGGCGCGACAGGTGCTTTGTCGGCTGCTGCCTCAGGGCGAACCCAAGCGCGATACCGTGGCGCAGACCTTGCACCTGTCCCAGCGCACTCTGCAGCGACGCTTGCAAGAGGAGGGCACGAGTTTTCAGCAGTTGCTCGACGACACCCGGCGTGAACTGGCCGAGCAGTATCTGGCGCAGCCGGGCATGACCTTGCTGGAAATCGCCTACCTGCTGGGGTTCGCCGATCCGAGCAACTTCTTCCGTGCCTTTCGCCGCTGGTTCAACACCACGCCCGGCGATTACCGGACGCGGCTGTTGCAGGCGCCGGGCACGATCAATGACGCCAGAACGCCGGAATACACAGCACAAACACGGTAATGATCTCCAGTCGCCCGAGCAGCATGCCGAACGACAGGATCCACTTGGCCGCATCCGGCAGCGTGGCGAAGTTGCCCGCCGGGCCGATGGTTTCGCCCAGACCCGGGCCGACGCCGGAGACGGTGCTGGCGGCGCCGGTCAATGCCGTCATCCAGTCCACGCCGAGCAGCGACAGCAGCAGGGCGATTACGCAGATGGTGATGGCGAAGAAAAACGAAAAGGTCAGAATCGAGCGCACGATTTCTTCGTCGAGGCGGTGCCCGTTGTACTTCTGCTTGATCACCGCGCGGGGGTGAATCAGTTGGTTAAGGTTGGCCTTGAGCAGGATATAGGCGACCTGGAAACGGAAAATCTTGATCCCGCCCGCGGTCGATCCCGAGCAGCCGCCGACAAAGCCCAGATAGAAGAACAGCATCAGCGAGAAATTGCCCCACAGGCTGTAATCGCCCAGGGCAAACCCGGTGGTGGTAACTACTGAGGTCACGTTCAGCGCCACATGCCGCAGCGCCTCCAGCCAATGCAGTTGGGTGGTCCACCAGTACCAGGTGCCGAGCACCAGCCAGGTCACCAGCAGCATCGCCAGCAAACCCTGTACCTGTTGATCCCTGATCAGCGCCTTGCGGTTGCCGCGCAGCGTCGCCACGTACAGCGTGAACGGCAGGCTGCCGAGGATCATGATGACAATCGCCACCCAGTGCACCGCCGGTTGCGTCCATTTGGCGAGCGACTGGTCGGACGTCGAGAACCCACCCGTGGAGATGGCTGACATCGCGTGGTTGATAGCATCGAACGGGCTCATCCCCGCCCACCAGAACGCCAGGCTGCCGAGAATGGTAATGCCGACATATGCCGCCACGATCAGCCGCGCCACCATGTGCGAGCGCGGCATGACTTTTTCCGAGCGGTCCGAGGATTCGGTCTGGAACAGGCGCATGCCCCCGATGCGCAACAGCGGCAGAATCGCTACCGCCATACCGATAAAGCCGATGCCGCCGATCCAGTGCAACAGCGAGCGCCACATCAGGATGCCGGGCGACATGTTGTCGAGGCCGTTGAGCACCGTGGCCCCGGTGGCGGTGATGCCGGACATGCTTTCGAAAAATGAGTCGGTGTAGCTGATGTGCTGGGTCAGCAGAAACGGCAGCGCGGCGAAGATACACACCACCAGCCAACTGCTGACGGTCAGCAGATACATGTCCCGCGGGCGCAGGTGGATGTGTTCGGGTCTGCCGGGAATCACCAGGGCCAGGCCGGCGACGAAGGTGATCATGCTCGCCCAGAGGAACGACGGCAGGTCGCTGGTGCGCTCGAAAATCACCAGGGTGGCCATCGGCACGACCATGGCGACAGCCAGGGTGATCAGGAAGATGCCGATGATAAAACCAATGATCCGTAAGGTCGGCAACGCCATGGAGTCCGCTCGGGCTGATGTGGGAAGGGCGCCATTCTACCTGTGGGGCAGGGCATGTAAACCGGCAGGCGGTGCGCAGTTAAAGCTAGAATAGCCGCACATTTTTTTCAGGAGGTGGCCGATGCAGGCTCTCGACGCGTTGCTCAACCGTGTTTCCGTTCCCCGACTGGTCGAACCGGCCCCGACTGCCGAGCAGCGCCAGGCATTGTTTGGCGCGGCATTACGCGCGCCAGATCACGGGCACCTGCAGCCGTATCGCTTTCTGACCGTCGAAGGTGCGGCGCGTGAGCAGATGGGCGAGTTGCTGGCCGAGGCGGCGCAAATGCAGGAAGGCGAAGTCACTGAAGCGATGATCGACAAGGCCCGCAACGGCCCGTTGCGCGCGCCGCTGGTGGTCGTGGTGATCGCCAGATTGCAGGAACACGTCAAATATCCGAAGGCTGAGCAATTGCTGGCCGCCGGGTGCGCGGCGCACGGGATCTTGCTGGCGGCGTATGCGCAGGGGATTGGCGCGGTGTGGCGTACGGGCGAGCTGGCGTACTCGAAGCATGTCGCCAATGGTTTGGGGCTGGCAGCAGACGAGGAGGTGATTGCGTTTCTGTACCTCGGCACGCCGCAGAAGGAGCCGCGCGTGGCGGAGAAGGTCGACCTGGCGCAATTCGTCAGCGCCTGGCCCGGTAACGCCTGATACCCCCCGATCAAATGTAGGAGTGAGCCTGCTCGCGATTGCGGTGTGTCAGTCATTTCTTCAACAACTGACACTCCGCAATCGCGAGCAGGCTCACTCCTACAGGGCTTGCTCAGGCTGGACGATAACTCCCGGCACCAAGGGCAATTCCAGACTCGCCACAAACCCGCCCTGCGGATGATTGGCCAGCGTCAGGGTTCCGCCATGCCGTTCCGCCGCCCGCTTGGCAATCGCCAGTCCCAACCCGTGGCCGGCCGCCGTTTGCCCCGGCGCCCGATAGAACGGCTCGCCCAACTGACTCAGATGCTCGGCCTGCACCCCGGGCCCGTGGTCGCGCACGCTGATGACCATCCGCTCGCCCTGGCGTGAGGCCTGCAGTTCAATCGGTTGATCCGGCGGGTTGAAACGCTGGGCATTGCGCAGCAAGTTGTCGACGGCGCGTTCGATCATCGTCGGCCAGCCCTTGAGGTTCAGTTGCGGCTCGGCATTGAGTTGCACGACCTGTTCCGGCGACGCCAGTTGTGCGTCCTTCTGCAGCGTGGCGAGGAGCGCGTTCAAATCCACGTCTTCGGCGCTGGCATTGTCGGCATCGACCCGCGCCAGCACCAGAATTTCACTGATCAGCGCTTCAAGCCGATCACACTCGCGAGTCAGTCGTGGCCAGAGCTTTTCGCGTTCTTCAGGATTGGCCCGTTCCGCCAACGCCAAGGCAATGCGCAGGCGCGCCAGTGGTGAGCGCAATTCATGGGACACGTCGCGCAGCAACTGGCGCTGACTGCTGATCAGGCTTTGCAAGCGCGCGCCCATGCGGTTGAAGTCGGTAGCGAGTACGCCGAACTCATCACGGCGGTTGGCCAGTTTCGCCAGGCTGTTCTGCTGATACGTGGTTTGCCCCAGATCATGCACCGCGCCGCGCAGACGGCTGAGCGGGCGGGTGATGGATAGGGTCACCAGCAAGCTGAACAAGGTCAGTACCACCAAGGCGATGCCGAGTGCACTCAGCGGCCAGAGCAGGCTTTCGCGGTGCCACGAATCAAGCTCCGGATGCGGGATGCGATAAATGAACAAATAAGTGTCACCGGTTTTTGCACTGGTGAACTCGTCGGTCAGACGCCGCCACGGCAGGCGACGGTCATCGTTATTCTGCCGCGCTTCGAAGGCAGCGGCGCGACGCGGGAAGGTACCGCGGACCACCGGATCGCCGGTTTCGTTGAGCACCTGAACATCGATGTGGTACTGGCGTTTGCGTTGTTCGAGGATGTCTTGCGCGGCGTCTTCGCCCTGGGTTTCGTAGGTCTGCGTCCACTGCGCGGCGAGTGTGTTGAGGCCCGGATGGCGGCTGAGGATCCACGCGTCCTGGTTGAGCATGTGCCCGAGCAGAATCGACAGCCCGGCTACCAGAGCGATGGCCAGCCAGAAGCTTGCGAGAATTCGCCAGAACAGTGAACGCACAGAAACTCCTCAGACAACACAAAAACCATTGTAGGAGTGAGCCTGCTCGCGATAACGGTGGGTCAGTCAATTAATGCTTGTCTGATACACCGCTATCGCGAGCAGGCTCACTCCTACATCTGGATCGGTGGAAACAGGCCCGACGGGGTGAGCCGTCGGGCCTAGGGTTAACGCATTATTGCGCCTTTTGGGCCTGCTGCGCTTTCCAGGCCTTGAACTCGGCCCATTCGGCGCGGCGTTCGGCGCGTTTCTTCTGGATCTCGTCGAACTGCTTCTGTTGCTCCGGCTTCAGCAGCCCACGCACCTCGGACTCGGCTTTCTTGTGGTTGGCCGCGATCTCGTCCTTCATGGCTTTCTGGTCGGCCGGCGAGAGCTTTTCCAGGTACTTGTCGACCACTTGCTTACGCTCGTGCATCTGCTCGCCCATGATCTTGCGAATCTGCTCGCGTTGTTCGCGGGACAGGTCGAGCTGGCTGTACGGGCCTTTGCCGTGCATGCCGCCGTGCATCTGACCGCCGTGGCGCGGGCCGTCAAGCGGACCACCCAGCGGACCGCCATCCTGCGGCATGGCCATGGCCACGGTTGGCAGAGCGGCAGCGAACATCAGAGCGATAAGAGTCTTGCGCATGGTGTATCTCCTTGTCTCGTTCCCGGTACGTTCCGGATGAGTGCAGATTACGCAGATCAAGGTCAGCGGCGGTCAGCGCTGGGTAAAGCTTCGGTAAAGACCCTTCGTTCCCGAACTTACACATATCCTGTGCAGGAGCTGCCGAACGCTGCGATCTTTTGGATAATGCAAAGACACAGATTGTGATTGCTCTTCGACAACATCGTCGCTCAACGAAGAACAAAAAAGGCGTCGTCAGCACGTTTTGCCCCGCCTTCAAACCAGCGAGCACCGAGACTCCCTATGACAAATAAAACGTTTACAAGGCAACTCGGCCCATGGCTGGTGGCAGCTCTATCGGTCAATGCGATTTTTTTGGCTTTACTGATTCTTGATCATAGTTCGGAGGGGCACGACATGAAGATGATCAAAACTAAAGAACCATTGCTGATCGAAGGCCCAAATGGCGATGAGAATTACTATTTACTGCCGATGGGTACTACGCTATATCACGATAAAAGCTTTCCAGAAGGGCATGATCGTTATGTTGTGTACCTCAACCATAAAGGTACGATTGCTCACGAAGAAGTACCCATGAAACCTGAGTATGGCGGTTCGTTCATTGGTCCGCTCTGGCTGGCAAATGTTGATGCGGATATTTTGAAAGAAATTTTCAAGCGTTTTCCACTTTCCAAAAAAGACATCGCTGCCGCCATCAAGGCTAATGAGATAACCAAGGACGATTTGGCCGACATTATTCGTTCGATGCCCGACTGACCCCCTGAAGAACTACCGAAGGCAGCGATCTTCAAGCTGTGGAACGCGGAGCGTCCCCGGCTGCACTCCTTTGCGGCGTGTGGGAACGATCAGAAAAATCCAAAGCCAACCGCCTGCATCTAACCACTCACACAGTGAGCGCCAGCTCGCGCGCTGTTGATCTTGTTTCACCAGCGACGTCGGAAGGCTTCGTTGCGGGATTGATCCGGGCGTGGGAGCGCAGCGACCGTTCGACGAAGTCGAACACAGCGGGAGGAGGTGCAGCGAAGCAAACCGGAGACGCTGCACCCGGATCAGTCCCGCAGCGAAGGAACCCGAGCTTGCGAGGGCCGAACGCAGGAGCAAGCCTTTTGGGTTACCTTTTTGGCGTTTGAAAAAGGTGACCCGCTGTAAGAGCGGAACCTTAAGCAGCCGTTACCGCAGCAACGGATATATACGCAAAAAACTCGACCAAACGAACCCATCGCCAGCCGGCTCGCACAAGTGAAGTGCGCTGGTTCAAAGGCTGTAGTAGTAACCCCGACTACGCAGCGCAACGATGCGCGGGCGGCCGTCGGGGTGGGGGCCGATTTTTTTGCGCAGGTTGCTGACGTGCATGTCGAGGCTGCGGTCGTACAGGGTCAGCTTGCGGCCGAGCGCCAGTTGCGCCAGTTCCTGTTTGTCCAGCGGCTCGCCGGGCTGCTTGAGCAGGGCTTCGAGCAGGCGGCTCTCGGATACCGTCAGGGTCAGTTCTTTTTCGTCGATGCTGACCACGCCGCGCACCGGGCTGAAACTCAAATCACCCAGCTCAAGCTGCGTCGACACGGCGGCCGGGTGGCTACGGCGCAATACGGCGCGCAGGCGGGCGGTCAGTTCGCGTGGGTCGCAGGGTTTGGCCAGATAATCGTCGGCGCCCAGTTCGAGGCCGAGGATACGGTCCAGCGGTTCGCCACGTGCTGAAAGCATCAGCACCGGCAGGTCGGCGTGGTCGTTGCGCAATTGCTTGAGCAGTTCCAGACCGCTGCCGTCGGGCAGCATCACGTCCAGTACCACCGCCGCCGGGGCGGTTTCGGCCAAGGCCTTGCGGGCGCTCTGGCCATCGTGGCAGGCGCGCACCTGGAAGCCTTCCTGGCTCAACCAGCTACTCAGGAGTTCACACAACTCCTGGTCATCATCAATCAGTAACAGCTCGCTCATGACTCACTCAATTTAGCCACTGCCGACGTTTTCGGCTTGCACCACTGGCAAAGATACCGCAGAGCAGCGCCAATAGCGCTACTCCAGCGCCGGTGACGAACCATTGCTGTTGATCGGTCAGCAGACGCGGCAACGGACTCGTCTGGGCTTCCTTGAGTTGCAGCTTCAAGCGCTGATTCTCTTGGCGCAGCCGGGCGAGTTGGGCGCTTTCGCGGGTGTTGTCGGCATTTTGCAGTTGTTTGTTCAGTTCTTCGCGTTGCTGCTCGCTGGCCTTGAGGCGCTGCTGCAACTCGGTGATCTGACTGCCGGCACTCAGCGACAATGGCGTGGAGCTGCCACCCTCGGTGGTTTCCTCACCATGGGCGGGCGCCATGATCGACAACGTGAGCAACATCAGACACAACGGACCCTTGCGCATCGCGACACCTGTTTCCAAATGGATATTGGGCAGGTTGTCGGCAGGCAAACGAGAATAATGAGCGATTGAGATGGGTGAGAAGCGAGAAGGTTCAGTGCTGCGAGTAATGCAGAGGGATGGCGCATGATGAAACTGTGGCGAGGGAGCTTGCTCCCGCGGGACTGCGCAGCAGTCCCACTGCTTTTGAGTTGAAAAAGCGGGGGGCGCTTCGCTCCCCAGCGGGACGGTGCGACGATTCGACAAGCTCCCTCGCCACAGTGGGGATTACGGCAGAACTTGTTTGAAAGGCTTGACGATCACGTTGGCGTAGACGCCTGCGGCGATATACGGATCGGCATCAGCCCAGGCTTGTGCGGCGTTCAGCGAATCGAATTCGGCAACGATCAGGCTGCCGGTGAATCCCGCTGCGCCCGGATCATTGCTGTCGACGGCCGGGTGCGGGCCGGCCAGGACGATGCGGCCTTCGCCCTTGAGCGCTTCCAGGCGTTGCAGATGCGCCGGGCGTGCAGCCAGGCGTGCTTCGAGCGAGTTGGCGACGTCTGTGGCAATGATTGCGTAGAGCATGTCAGTCCTCGGTTTTTGGTGTTGTGGTATCGGCGTCGTGCAGGTGACGAGACAGGTAGATGCCTTGCGCGACCAGGAACAGCACCGTCATGCCCAGGCTGCCGAACACCTTGAAGTCGACCCAGATGCTCTGGAAAGTGAAGGCAACGAACAGGTTGGCCGCGCCGCAGAACAGGAAAAAGCCGATCCAGGCGATGTTCAGGCGCGTCCACACCGGGTCCGGCAATGTCAGCGCGTGGCCCATGATGCGCTTGATCAGCAGGCGGTCACCGATGAAGTGGCTGCCGATGAAGGCCGCGGCGAACAGCCAGTTGACCACCGGCGCTTTCCATTTCAGGAAGGTTTCGCTGTGGAAGGCCAGCGTCAGGCTGCCGAACACCAGGCAGGCAATCAGCGTCAGCCATTGGCTCTTTTCCAGCTTGCGCTGTTTGATGAACAGGGCGCCGTACACCACCAGAGAACTGATGATCAGCATCGCCGTAGCGCTGTAGATTCCGCCTACGGTCACTTCATGCCCGGCGATGTCGACGACCCGAGGGTCAAGTTTGTAAACAATGAAGAACAGCAGAAGCGGGATGAAATCGATGAATTGTTTCACAGTGAGAGCCAGAAGCTGGATGTGTCGGCATAATAACAAACATATGGGCGCGCGATAGCGCCGGCTGATTTGAGGTTACAACTCCCCGTGAATGTTGATTTGCACTGCCACAGCACGGCCTCCGACGGCGCCCTGGCGCCCGCGGTACTGGTTGCGCGTGCGTTCGAGAACGGCGTGCGAGTCTTGTCCCTGACCGACCATGACACCCTCGAAGGCCTCGCCGAAGCGCGTTCGGCCGCCAACGAGCTGGGCATGCAACTGGTCAACGGCGTCGAGTTGTCCTGCACCTGGGGCGGGGCGACCATTCATGTGCTGGGCTACGGTTTCGACGTCAACGCTGCACCGCTGGTCGAGGCCATCGCTAAATTGCACGATGGCCGCTGGCTACGGTCGGAAGAAATAAGCCGCAAGCTCGCCCTCAAGGGCATGCCCGGTGCCCTTGAGGGCGCCCGACAGGTCCAGCAGGAGCTGGGCGACAGCGGCAACGCGCCGGCCCGGCCGCATTTCGCCGACTGGATGGTGCGTGAAGGTTACGTAAAGGATCGCGCCGAGGCGTTTCGCAAATGGCTCGGCGCCGGCAAGCTCGGTGACGTCAAGCTGCATTGGCCGACCCTGGAAGACACCGTTGGCACGCTGCGCGCCGCGGGCGCCTGGGTCAGCTTGGCACATCCCTGGCACTACGATTTCACCCGCAGCAAGCGCCGGAAGCTGATTGCCGACTATATTCAAGCAGGCGGGCACGCAATCGAGGTGGTCAACGGCCATCAGCCTGCGGAGCAGGTGGGCAGCCTGGCGATCCTTGCCCGTGAGTTCGGTCTGCTGGTCAGCGCCGGCAGTGACTTCCATGGCCCTGGCGGCTGGTCCGAGATCGGCCAGTACCGGCCGGTTCCCGAGGACCTTCCACCCCTGTGGTGTCGGTTCAAACATGACACAGATATTGCCGCCGTCTGAACAGGTAGAGAACGTGAGTCAATTTTTCCAGATACATCCGGAAAACCCGCAAGCGCGCCTGATCAAACAGGCGGTAGAGATCATCCGCAAGGGCGGGGTGGTGGTTTATCCCACGGACTCGTCCTACGCCATCGGTTGCCAGATCGGCGACAAGACCGCCATCGAGCGTGTACGCCGCCTGCGCCAGCTCGATGAAAAGCACAACTTCGCGCTGATCTGCAGCGACCTGTCGCAACTGGGTAACTACGCCAAGATCGACACCGGCACCTTCCGTATCCTGAAGGCGCATCTGCCGGGGCCTTACACCTTCATTCTCAACGCTACCCGTGAAGTGCCGCGTCTGTTGCTGCATCCGAAGAAACGCACGATCGGCCTGCGCGTGCCAAGCCATCCGATTGCCCTGGCGCTGTTGGCCGAACTCGGCGAGCCGCTGATGAGCGTGACCCTGATCATGCCCGGCGACGAAGATCCGCTCAGCGATCCGTACGAAATGCGCCAGTTGCTTGAGCATCAGGTGGACTTGATCGTCGACGGCGGCTTCGGTGGTATCAAGGCCTCGACGGTCATCGATCTGACCGGCGACGACCCGGAAGTGGTCCGTGTCGGTTGCGGCGATCCGACGCCGTTCATGGTCGAGGCCTGAATGTCCGCAGTGGAAACCGTGGTCGATCCCCAGGCCGGCGCTCAGCAGGAACTGCCGTTTGCGATGGTCTATGGCCAGGCGGTCATGGAAATGCCGCTGGACCTGTACATTCCGCCCGATGCGCTGGAAGTCTTCCTTGAAGCGTTCGAGGGCCCGCTCGACTTGCTGCTGTACCTGATCCGCAAACAGAACATCAATATTCTCGACATTCCGGTGGCGGAGATCACCCGCCAGTACATGGGTTATGTCGAGTTGATGCAGTCGGTGCGCCTGGAACTGGCCGCCGAATACCTGGTCATGGCCGCGATGCTGGCCGAGATCAAGTCGCGCATGCTCCTGCCTCGCGCCGAAACCGTCGAAGACGAAGAGGACGACCCGCGCGCCGAACTGATCCGCCGCTTGCAGGAATATGAACGCTTCAAGGCGGCCGCCGAAGGTATCGATGGCCTGAGCCGGGTCGGCCGCGATGTGATCGTGCCCAGACTCGACGCGCCAGAAGCGCGGGCGCGCAAGCTGTTGCCCGATGTCGCGCTGGAAGAAATCCTGATGTGCATGGCCGAAGTGCTGCGCCGTGGCGACATGTTCGAAAGTCACCAGGTCAGCCGCGAGGCGCTGTCTACGCGCGAGCGCATGAGCGATGTGCTGGAACGGCTCAAGGGCGGCGGTTTTGTGCCGTTTGTCGAACTGTTCACCGCCGAAGAAGGCCGCCTCGGTGTGGTAGTGACCTTTATGGCGATCCTTGAACTGGTCAAGGAATCCTTGGTCGAGCTAGTGCAGAATGAGCCGTTCGCCGCGATCCACGTGCGAGCCCGAGCCGAATAACGAGTCCAAACATGAACCTGACTGAACCCCGCGAGCTGGCGCCCCTGCTTGAAGCCTTTCTGTTGGCCTCGGGAAAACCGCAATCACTTGAGCGCCTGTTCGAACTGTTCGAAGAAGGCGAGCGGCCGGAGCCAGCGGTCTTCAAGAAAGCTTTGACCCTGCTCGGCAAGTCCTGCGAGGGCCGCGCCTTCGAACTCAAGGAAGTCTCGTCGGGCTATCGCCTGCAGATCCGCGAGAAGTTCTCGCCCTGGGTCGGTCGACTGTGGGAAGAGCGCCCGCAACGCTACTCGCGTGCCTTGCTGGAAACCATTGCGCTGATCGCCTACCGCCAGCCGATCACCCGTGGCGAAATCGAAGACGTGCGCGGTGTGGCGGTCAACAGCAACATCGTCAAGACTTTGCTGGAGCGCGAGTGGATTCGCGTCGTCGGCTACCGCGACGTGCCGGGCAAACCGGCGATGTTTGCCACGACCAAGGCGTTTCTCGATCACTTCAACCTGAAAAACCTTGAGGACCTGCCGCCGCTGGCCGAACTGCGTGAGATGGAAGCCGAGCCGGTGCTGGATTTCGACGACGCGCCGGTGCCGCAGAATCTGCAGGAACTGGCCGATGCCAGCGCCGAGCCGGAGGAAGAGAAGGAAGAAACCAGTTTCCACAGTTTGCTGCTGGAACTGGACAGCATGGAAGAGGGGATCAAGACCGATTTCGACGATTTGCTGCGCGATGCGGCGGATGGCGAAGCGCCGGTGTCTGAGCCCGAGATCACCGAGCCGGCGGTAGAAGTTGAACCGCCTGAAGCCGAACCGGAAGAAGACATTCTCGGTGTCGCCGAGGCCCGCGAGAAACTCCTGGCTGCCGTTGCCGCCCTCGAACAGCCAGAACCCGAACTCAGCGAAGAAGAAACCGAAGCCCGCGCACTGGCCGAAGCCATCGAAGCCGAACGGCGCGAATTCGAGGACTGACCCGATCACAAGAACACCGCCATCCCTTGTAGGAGTGAGCCTGCTCGCGATAGCGGTGTCTCTGACAAGAAGATGTCGACTGACACACCGCAATCGCGAGCAGGCTCACTCCTACAAGGGATCTGTGTTTTTCTGGAGAACGCGATGAGCTCAACCAAAGACCCCTGCATCAGTCTCTGCAAATTTTCCGACGACATTTGCCTCGGTTGCGGCCGCAGCAAGCGCGAGATCAAGGCCTGGAAGAAGCTCGACAAGGACGACAAGCGCACGGTGCTGGCTGAAGCCGCGTTGCGCCTGATCAAACTGGGCGGTGCCGGTCGGCGGAAAAAGAAATAACTGTCGATCGATCAGCTAGTCTCTGATGCGCGATGGCGCACATCCGCGTATGATTCGCGACCCTTCGGCGATCCCTTCGCCCGAAAACACAGTTTTCAATGCTTCAGGCGCCGCCTGAACAGACCACACCGGGAGGTGCCCAGATGAGTGACATCAATCAGAAAGACGACCAGGAAATCGGCCCAGCAGGCGAAAAACTGCAGAAAGTCCTCGCCCGTATCGGCGTCGGCTCGCGCCGTGACGTCGAAGCCTGGATCAGCCAGGGCCGGATCAAGGTCAATGGCAAAGACGCCACCCTCGGCCTGCGCGTCGACATGCACGACGCCATCACTATCGATGGCAAGGTGATCAAACGCGAAGAGGCTGCCGAGTCGGTGCGCCGCGTGATCATGTACAACAAGCCCGACGGCGAAATTTGCACCCGTGACGACCCGGAAGGCCGTCCGACCGTGTTCGACAAGCTGCCGCGTCCGAAAGAAGGCCGCTGGATCAACATCGGTCGTCTCGACATCAACACCACCGGTCTGCTGATGTTCACCACCGACGGTGAACTGGCCAACCGCCTGATGCACCCGTCCTACGAGATGGACCGCGAGTACGCCGTGCGTGTCCGTGGTGAAGTTGACGACGAGATGATTGAACGCCTCAAGGCCGGTGTGGTGCTGGAAGACGGTCCGGCCAAGTTCACCGACATCAAGCAGGCGCCGGGTGGCGAAGGCTTCAACCACTGGTATCACTGCGTGGTAATGGAAGGCCGCAACCGTGAAGTGCGTCGTCTGTGGGAATCGCAGGGTCTGGTGGTCAGCCGTCTGAAGCGCGTGCGCTTCGGTCCGGTGTTCCTCAACTCCGACTTGCCGATGGGCCGCTGGCGCGAAATGAGCCAGTACGAAGTCGACATCCTCAGTGCTGAAGTCGGCCTGACGCCGGTAGCCATGCCGCAACTGAACGCCAAGAGCAAGGACAAGCTGGAGCGTATGCAGCGTAAATCGTCGCGGCCGATGGCCAAGACCGAGCGCGTGCGCACCTTGCGCCCAGCCGCTGGCGCACCGACCGGTCCACGTCCGGGCCGCGAGCCGCAGATCGAAGGCGAGCGTCCAGGTCGCAAGCCGGTTGCCCGTGACGGCGAGCGTGCACCGCGTCCAGCCAATGGCCGTACCGAGCGTGGCGAACGTGGCGCGCCTGCCGGTCGCGGTACGCCGGTGGCCGATCGTCCAGCGGACACCACCAACAAGCGTCCGGCCAAACCGGCGCCGAAGCGTCCGGGGATCAAACTGGTCGACGGTGACAAGCCCTCGGGCAAGCGCCGTGGCGCACCAGCGGGCTCGGGTCAGCGTCCGGGGTTTGGTCGCAAGAAGCCGGAATAAGGCAGCTGTGAGCTTCTAGCGGCAAGCTTCAAGCTAAAACAAAACGCCAACTTCAGGGTTGGCGTTTTTTTTCGTCTGGCGAAAGATTTGCATTGCCTGACCCGGCCCCTTCGCGGGCAAGCCCGCTCCCACAGGGTTTTGAGTTGTTCAAGATATTACGTACACCAATGAAACCTGTGGGAGCGGGCTTGCCCGCGAAGCGGCCAGTAGTCGCACTATCAACTTCAGGCTAGAACACAAACCGTCCGTCGAAGACTGGTTTGTCATCCAGCGCCAACACCCCGCCAGAAAAGATCAGGTCCAGGTGATGGCTGCCCTTGGCGCCGCCGCCCAATCCGAGATGCAAGCCACAATGCCGCTCTTCAAACCCGGCATTGCGCGCATACAGGTCTTTCACGCCTTCATTGGTGCCAATCCCCAGTTCTTCGATCCGCCGGTTCGACGGATTCGCGTTCAGGTATTTGTTGAAATCATGTTCCAGCCCCGGTACGTCGGTGGCGATGCGGCTGATGGTCGAATTTTCGATCCACAACTCCAGTGGTGACTCCAGCACGCCGTATTTGCGTGCAAACGGAATGGTACTGAGAAAGGTGCCCTTGAATTTAACGTGGCCGTTAATGGCTTCGCTGTGAGTGGCGATTTCGCCGGGGGCGAGGTCGAAGTTGCCGACGCCGTTGATGTCGGTCCACTTCTTGATGCTGCTCATCGGTGTTTCGAACCACGAGCCGTGGTCATCCTTGAAGCTCAGCGTGGTCGCCTGGGACATGCGCTGGATCAGGTGACTATTGAGTCCGGCGATGCGCTGCGGGGCGATGCTGAAAGTGTCGTAGAAATAGTCGCCGTAATCCTTGAACAGCAGCGACTTCTTCCAGTTTTCCGCCATCACCGCTTGCAGTGCACGGACAAACTCCGGGCCGTCGGGGCGTGGGGTGGGCAGGGTGGAAGAGTCGTAGAAGAAAATGTACAGATCGCTGTCGGCAATTGCCGTAGCCAGCGCTGCGGTGCTCTCCAGGTCCAGGCGTCGCGCGCTGAAGCGAAAGCGCGGATGCTCGCCGGCCTGTTCGGCGATGGCGCCGGTCAGGGCTTCGTAGTCGGCAGTGTGGCCGAGCAATACCTTCGCCGAGTCGAGGCCGGCAAGGGCGGGGTGATGTTCGAGGTAGTAAAGGAAATGCGAGATCGCGCGGGACTTATCCATGAATCCTCCCTGACTGACCGTGACGAAAGCGGCAGGCACGACCGGCCGGACCGTGCCTGCCCGGGATGTGTTACAGAGGCCACATCGCCGTGCCGAACGGAACCACCGCGTCGGCTTGCATCATTTCCACGGCGGCCTCATGGGTCGGTGCTTCAAACCATTCGTCCAGTTGCAGTTCGGTATCCAAGTCTTTTTCCAGTGCTTGCATGGTCGATCTCCTAGATGACTTTCACGGTTTATGACTGACCGGTCGAGGTGGCCGGTGAGACGTGAAAAACCTAGTTCAGAGCCTTTTAGAATGCAAAAAAATGTTTATTTAATTTTTAAATAGATTTTTTATTCTGTTTTTGGCCGGCGTTTTTCTTATTTAAAAACATAAAACTAAGCGCCTACTTTCGTTAGTGAGCTAGCTACCGTCAATATGCAGACGGCCTACGGAAAATTCTGAAACGGAAATTTTTCGTTACGCGCTGTCAAGAAAACCTTACGAAAACGCGCCTGAAGCCGAGCCAATCGAGGGCCATCGGGCCGCTGTAAGGAAAAACTGCCGAAGCGCTGCCGGGCAGGGGCTGCGCGTGGCTCTGGCGCGCTTGTTTCAGCGGCGTTTGCGCGGTGATATGCGCCCCATGCCTGTCGTGCAGGCGCATAACAAGAAGGAGGCGCAATGAACGCCGCGACTGATTTCCACTTCTCCCCGTGGGACGGTTTGTTCCTCGTCCACGCCGATGGCCTGCAAAGGCCTGACTCAATTTTTGCAGCCGCCCGAGTGTCTCGAGGCGGATACACGCAATCCCGGCAACCGCCACGCTGATCCAGCGGGTCTGGCAGCAGGGGGTTAGCGGTGTACAATGCGCCGCGTTTTAACTGTGACCCTCTGCGTAATCGCGCCAATCTCAAGGCTATCCGCCTTGTTCACTCCGCCGCGCCACAAGCGTGTCGGGTTCGATTTCGTCACAGATAAAAACAAACAGGTGACGCATGACCGTTGTAAATGAGCTGAACTCCTGGTGCCTGCGCTGGGGTTTGATCGGGGCTGCCTGAAATCGCAACCTTGCAGCAACGTCTACTGAACATCATCAAACCTTGCGTGAGACCTTTTTCATGAGTGGACAACCCTCGCAATCAGGCGAGCTTAAGCGCGGCCTGAAAAATCGCCACATTCAACTGATCGCCCTTGGTGGCGCGATCGGTACCGGCCTGTTCCTGGGATCTGCCGGGGTGCTGAAATCCGCCGGTCCGTCGATGATCCTTGGCTACGCCATCTGCGGCTTCATCGCCTTCATGATCATGCGCCAGTTGGGCGAAATGATCGTCGAAGAGCCGGTGGCCGGCTCCTTCAGCCATTTCGCGCACAAGTACTGGGGCGGTTTCGCCGGTTTCCTGTCGGGCTGGAACTGCTGGATTCTGTACATTCTGGTGGGCATGTCGGAGCTGACCGCGGTCGGCAAGTACATCCATTACTGGGCACCGGACATTCCGACCTGGGCCTCCGCAGCGGCGTTCTTCGTGCTGATCAACGCGATCAACCTGGCCAACGTCAAAGTCTTCGGTGAAGCCGAATTCTGGTTCGCGATCATCAAGGTCGTCGCCATCGTCGGCATGATTGCCCTGGGCAGCTACTTGCTGGTCAGCGGCCACGGCGGCCCGCAAGCGTCGGTCAGCAACCTGTGGTCCCACGGCGGTTTCTTCCCAAACGGAGTGAGCGGTCTGGTGATGGCCATGGCGATCATCATGTTCTCCTTCGGTGGCCTGGAAATGCTCGGTTTCACCGCGGCTGAAGCCGACAAGCCGAAAACCGTAATCCCGAAAGCGATCAATCAGGTGATCTACCGCATCCTGATTTTCTACATTGGCGCGCTGGTAATCCTGCTGTCGCTGACCCCGTGGGACAGCCTGCTGGAAACCCTCAATGCGTCCGGCGACTCCTATAGCGGCAGCCCGTTCGTGCAGGTGTTCTCAATGCTCGGCAGCAACACCGCCGCGCACATCCTCAATTTCGTCGTGTTGACCGCGGCGCTGTCGGTGTACAACAGCGGCACCTACTGCAACAGCCGCATGCTGCTGGGCATGGCCGAGCAGGGTGACGCGCCGAAAGGCCTGGCGAAGATCGACAAGCGCGGCGTGCCGGTGCGGTCGATCCTGGCTTCGGCGGCGGTGACGCTGGTGGCGGTGCTGCTCAACTACCTGATCCCGCAGCATGCACTGGAATTGCTGATGTCGCTGGTGGTTGCAACGCTGGTGATCAACTGGGCGATGATCAGCTATTCGCACTTCAAGTTCCGCCAGCACATGAACAAGACGAAGCAGACGCCGCTGTTCAAGGCGCTGTGGTACCCGTACGGCAACTACATCTGCCTGGCGTTCGTTGCGTTCATCCTCGGCGTAATGTTGCTGATCCCGGGGATTCAGATCTCGGTGTACGCGATTCCGGTGTGGGTCGTGTTCATGTGGGTGTGCTACGTGGTCAAGAACAAACGCAGTGTGCAGCCGGTGGTGGCTGCGACGGCGAAATAACCTCGCAGGCAGAAAGGACAAACCCGGCCAGCGTGCCGGGTTTGTCATTTCTGAGCCTCACACAAATCCACTGTAGGAGTGAGCCTGCTCGCGATAGCGGTGTGTCAGTCAATAAATATGAACCTGATATACCGCTATCGCGAGCAGGCTCACTCCTACAGGGGAACTCCAGCAGGCTTGCAATGGTTTTCGCGTTATCCTGCACCCTCTGAATACGGACGCTTTTTCATGCTGGTGATTTCCAACAATGTGCATCTGCCCGATGCCGAGATCGAACTGACGGCCATCCGCGCCCAGGGCGCTGGCGGGCAGAACGTCAACAAGGTCTCCAGCGCCGTGCACCTGCGCTTCGACATTCCCAACTCCTCGTTGCCGGAGTTCTACAAGGAGCGCCTGCTGGCGCTACGTGACAGTCGCATCACCAGCGACGGCGTGCTGATCATCAAGGCCCAGCAATACCGCACGCAGGAAGCCAATCGTGCCGATGCGCTGGAGCGGTTGGTCGAGTTGATTCAAAGCGCCACCAAAGTGGAAAAGAAGCGCCGCCCGACCAAGCCGACCCTCGGCTCGAAGAAGCGCCGCCTCGAGTCGAAGACCAAGCGCGGCAGTATCAAGGCCGGACGCGGCAAGGTCGACTTCTAATCCTCGCGATACTTCGCCGTGTGCTTGTACAGATACACGCTCAACGCCAGACCGCTCAGGGCCGCAAGAGCGGCAAACAGAAAGATCGAGGCGAAACCGAACCCCCCCGCAATCGCCCCGGCCAACGGCCCGGTGATCCCCAGCGACAAATCAATGAACAGTGAATAGGCACCGACCGCCGCACCGCGGCTGGAAGCAGGCACCAGATTTACCGCTTCAACGCCCAGCGCAGGAAACACCAGCGAGAAACCGAAGCCACTCAGCGCCGCGCCGGCCAAGGCCCAATTAGCGTCCGGTGCAATCCACAGCAGCAACAGGCCCAGGGTTTCCACCGACAGGCAAGCGATCGCCACGCGAAAGCCGCCGAGGCGGTTGATCAGGTTGCCGAACAACAGCCGTGCACCGATGAAGCTGGCGCCGAACAGGCTCAGGCACAGCACCGCGTTGTCCCAATGCTGCGTGGCGTAATACAGGGTGATGAAGGTGGCGATGGTGCCGAAACCGATCGAGCCCAGCGCCAGTCCGCAGCCGTGGGGAAAGACTTTGCCGAGCACATGCATGAAGGGCAGGCGTTCACCGGAGACGATCGGCGCTGCGATCTTCGGCCACGCCAGCGCCAGGCCGAGCAGGGCGAGGAGGATGATGCTCACGCCCATGCTCCACAGGCCCAGCCGGCTGACCAGCCACACGCCAAACGGCGCGCCGATCGCCAGCGCGCCATAACTGGCGATGCCGTTCCAGGAAATCACCTTGGCCGTGTTCGCCGCGCCGACACGGCCGATGCCCCAGCCAATCGAGCCGGAACCGACCAGACTTTCCGCGCTGCCCAGCACCAGCCGGCCGATCAGCAAGCTGATCAGGCTGAGCATCGGCAGACTGTGCGTCCACGCCGAAATCAGCATGAACACACCGCTCAAGCCGCATCCGGCGAGGCCGATCATCACCGCCCGTTTACTGCCCTGATTGTCGATGATCTTGCCGGCATACGGACGGCTGAGCAGGGTGGCGAGGTATTGCACGCTGATCACCAGCCCGGCGATCACTGCGCCAAAGCCCAGGTCGCTGTGCACATAGCCCGGCAACACGGCGAGCGGAATGCCGATGTTCAGGTAACCGATAAAGGTGAAGAGGACGATGGAAACCACTTGCAGCGTAACCGCGAAGGGGCGCTGGGGTTCGGATATAGAGGGCGACATGGGTAACGATCCACGGAGCAGCAGATTAGATAGGCTGCTCATGATACCGGCGTGAAACGATCAGGGGCGGGGAAAAGTAAAACTATTTGCCGGGGCGGCCGTTTCAGGATTTCGCCGGGGCGACCAATTGCGTGGTGACGAGAGCGGCGAGGGCGTTTTCTTCGCTGCCGAAACGTTCGAGCAGGGCGGCCTGTTTCTCAGGGGGAAGGCGATTCCAGATCTCGATCATTTTCTCGGTGGCGCCGATCAGCACGGCAGCTTGGCTTGCAGAAAATTCATCGGTCATGGCGGGCTCGGCTTCAGGCAGTGTGGAAAGCGCATCTTAGCGCTTTCCACACGGTCTGTACGGCGGGGACTTTACTCTTCGCTGTCGGCGTTGCGGCTGTCAGCGGCTTCTTGCGGCTCGGGCTGTTGGGCGCCGGCGTGTTGCGGGGTCGTCTGCTCAGGTACGTGCAGGCTTGGGAAGGGGAGATTAGGAATCTCGTGCATGTTCGCGCTCCTCGCTAAGTCTGTTGATAGATCAGGTGCTCCGCGCTTTTACAAAGCCTGCGCAGGATACAGCAGGAAAAATGACAATCAGACTTTTAATTCAAAATAATGCGACAGATGGCCGCAGGACACAGAGGCCACCGCAAAAAACAAATGTGGGAGCGGGCTTTTGTGGCGAGGGGATTTATCCCCGATGGGCTGCGAAGCGGCCCCAGACCCTGCATTCGCGGAATGTCTGACACTCCGCGAGCAACGGTTTACGACTGCTGCGCAGCCGGTCGGGGATAAATCCCCTCACCACAGGGCCCGCTCCCACAGGGTTGTGTATTGCAGAAACTATTTACAGGCGTCAGCGATGGCGTCGGCCAGTAATGCGAGGCGGGTGGCGTCGATGCCGGCGACGTTTGCCCGGCCCGAGCTGACCATGTAAACGCTGTGCCGCTCACGCAGAGTCTTCACCTGCGCCGGCGACAGACCGGTGTAGGAGAACATTCCGCGCTGCACACCAATGTGCGCAAAGCGTTCACGCAAACCATGCGGTTCCAGCGCTTCGACCAGACCGCTGCGCAATTGCGCGATACGCAAGCGCATGGCTTCCACCTCATCGGCCCAGCGCGCTTTCAGCTCTGGATCGGCAAGGATAGTGGCAACAACAGCCGCGCCGTGATCCGGCGGCGTCGACCACAGGTTGCGGGCGATATTGGCCAGTTGGCTGCGGATGTCGATGAGCTTGTCGGCGCTTTTTGCGCAGACGATCAGCGCACCGGTTCGGTCGCGATAGAGGCCGAAGTTCTTCGAGCAGGAACTGGTGATCAGCACCTCCGGAATTTCGGCGGCAAACAAGCGTGTCGACCACGCGTCCTGCTCCAGGCCATCGCCAAAGCCCTGATAGGCAAAGTCGATCAGCGGCAGCAGATTACGGCTGCGCACCACTTCGAGCACCCGCTTCCAGTCGTCATGGCTCAGGTCAAAACCGGTCGGGTTGTGGCAGCAGGCATGTAGCAGCGCCACGTCACCCTTGGGCACTTCCTTGAGCACGGCGAGCATGGCTTCGACATCGAGGCGGTTGTCGCTGCCCACGTACGGGTAGTGACTGACCTTGACCTCGGCGGCAGCAAAAATGGTTTCGTGGATAGGCCAGGTCGGGTTGCTCAACCACACGCCTTTGCCCGGCAGGCATTGGGCGATGAAATCTGCCGCCAGACGCAACGCACCGGTGCCGCCCGGGGTCTGTGTGACGCCGGCGCGTTGTTCGCTGATCACTGGCGAGTCGGCGCCCAGCACCAGCTCGTTGATGACCTTGCCGAACAATGGGTTGCCGTGGCCACCGATGTAGGTTTTGGTGTCCTGGCTTTCGACCAGCCGCGCTTCGGCGATTTTCACCGCTTCAGGGATCGGCGTCAGGCCCTGGGCATCCTTGTAGACGCCAACGCCGAGGTCGAACTTGCGCGGATTGCTGTCCTGCGCATACGCCTCCATCAAGCCGAGGATCGGGTCGCCGGGCACCCGGGCGATGGCGTCGAAGTGCATTACTTGCGTCCTTCTGCGGTCTTGGCCACTTCGTCAGTGCGCGCGGCCATGATGAAGTCGTTGCGGTGCAGGCCTTTGATCGAATGGCTCCACCAGGTCACGGTGACTTTGCCCCATTCGGTCAGCAGGCCTGGGTGGTGGCCTTCGGCCTCGGAAATCTCGCCGACGGCATTGGTGAAAGCCAGTGCGTGTTTGAAATTCTTGAACAGGAAGACTTTTTCCAGCTGCATGATGCTGTCGCGCACTTCGATGTTCCAGTCAGGGATCTGCTTGATCAGGATCGGCAGTTCTTCGTCGCTGACTTGTGGCGCATCGGCGCGGCAGGCTTCGCAGTGGGCTTGGTTCAAAGTGGACATGGTGTATTCCTGAAATCGAGTGTGTTTTTTTTATTAAAGCGTATATGCCGTCACGCTAAAGCAAAGTGACGGCGACTGACAGACGCAATTGTCAGCAAAAGTCGCGGTTCAGGCGGCTTTGGGTTTTGGCGGAAACTTCGGCGCGTGCAAGCCCAGCTGCATGCCCTGGCGGACCATGGCCATGATGTCTTCATGAGCGACGTCGAACAGGCGCTTGAGGTTCGGCAGGACAAAGTACAGCGGTTGCAGGATGTCGATGCGATAGGGCGTGCGCATGGCTTCCAGCGGATCGAAGGCTTGATGCTCAGGCTCGTCCGACAGGCAATAAACGGTTTCTTTCGGCGAGGACAGAATTCCGCCACCGTAAATGCGCTTGCCTTGCGGGGTGTCGACCAAGCCGAATTCGATGGTCATCCAGTACAGCCGCGCCAGGTACACGCGCTCTTCCTTGGTCGCTTGCAGGCCGAGTTTGCCGTAGGTGTGGGTGAATTCAGCGAACCACGGGTTGGTCAGCAGCGGGCAGTGGCCGAAGATCTCGTGGAAAATATCCGGCTCTTGCAGATAGTCCAGTTCTTCGCGGGTGCGAATGAAAGTCGCCACCGGAAATTGCTTGCTGGCGAGCAGTTCAAAAAAGGTCTGGAAGGGAATCAGCGCCGGCACCCGGGCGACCTGCCAGCCGGTGGTCTCGCCGAGCACTTTATTGATCTCGCCGAGCTGCGGGATGCGGTCGTGGGGCAGACCGAGTTTTTCGATACCGTCCAGGTATTCCTGGCACGCACGGCCCTCGATCACTTTCAACTGGCGAGTGATCAGCGTGTTCCACACCGCGTGTTCTTCGGCGGGGTAGTCGATAAAACCTTGCGCATCGGGCTCGCGGGCCACGTATTGCGTCTGCTTCATGCTGCTCTCCTGCTAGGGGAATTCGTTTTTGTTATGTCCAGCGATGGCTCAAGGATTACCCGAGAGTGGCCGGAGATGCAGCACGTTTAAACGCAGTCATGTAGGAAATTTCGGCTAATTTCGTAAAGTTATCGTTACGCTTTGTCGGCTAATGCGCATTTGCAGTGATTGGCGGGTTTGAAAAGGGCCAGTGCTGTCACATAATCTTGACAACTATCTGCGTGCCTCGACAGAAAGTCGGGCACCAATCCCTTGTAGGAGTGAGCCTGCTCGCGATAGCGGTGGGCCAGCTAAAAATGATGTGACTGATATGCCGCTATCGCGAGCAGGCTCACTCCTACAGGTTCTCCGTCGTTCATTCAGGTGTTTTTATGCGCATCAAAGTCCACTGCCAGAACCGCATCGGCATCCTGCGCGACATCCTCAATTTGCTGGTGGCGTACGGCATCAACGTCGCGCGCGGTGAGGTTGGCGGCGAGCATGGCAACGCGATCTATCTGCATTGCCCGAACCTGATCAACATTCAGTTCCAGGCCTTGCGCCCCAAGTTCGAGGCGATTGCCGGGGTGTTTGGCGTCAAGCGCGTCGGGCTGATGCCCAGCGAGCGTCGGCACATGGAGTTGAACGCGTTGCTTGGGGCGCTGGAGTTTCCGGTGCTGTCGATCGACATGGGCGGCTCGATTGTCGCGGCCAACCGTGCCGCGGCGCAGTTGCTTGGAGTACGCGTCGATGAGGTGCCGGGGATTCCGCTGTCGCGCTACGCCGAGGATTTCGACTTGCCGGAGTTGGTGCGCGCGAACAAGTCGCGGATCAACGGCATGCGAGTCAAGGTCAAGGGCGACGTCTTTCTCGCCGACATCGCGCCGTTGCAATCGGAGCATGACGACAGCGAGGCCATGGCCGGAGCCGTTCTGACACTGCACCGCGCCGACCGCGTCGGCGAGCGCATCTATAACGTGCGCAAGCAGGAACTGCGTGGCTTCGACAGCATCTTTCAGAGTTCCAAAGTCATGGCTGCCGTGGTCCGTGAAGCGCGGCGCATGGCACCGCTGGATGCGCCGTTATTGATTGAAGGCGAAACCGGCACCGGCAAGGAATTGCTGGCGCGCGCCTGTCACCTGGCGAGTCCGCGCGGGCAGTCGCCGTTGATGGCGCTCAACTGTGCAGGGCTGCCGGAATCGATGGCCGAGACCGAATTGTTCGGCTACGGCCCCGGGGCTTTCGAAGGCGCGCGTGCCGAAGGCAAACTTGGCCTGCTGGAATTGACCGCGGGCGGCACGCTGTTTCTCGACGGTGTCGGCGAGATGAGCCCGCGCTTGCAGGTCAAACTGCTGCGCTTTCTGCAGGACGGTTGCTTCCGCCGCGTCGGCAGCGACGAAGAGGTTTATCTGGATGTGCGGGTGATCTGCGCGACCCAGGTGGATTTGTCTGAATTGTGCGCGCGCGGCGAGTTTCGCCAGGACCTGTACCACCGCCTGAACGTCTTGTCGCTGCACATCCCGCCGCTGCGCGAGTGCCTCGACGGATTGACGCCGCTGGTCGAACACTTTCTTGATCAGGCCAGCCGGCAGATCGGTTGTCCGTTGCCGAAACTGGCCCCGGCGGCGATGGATCGCCTTAGCTATTACCACTGGCCGGGCAACGTGCGCCAATTGGAGAACGTGCTGTTTCAAGCGGTGTCGCTGTGCGAGGGCGGTACGGTCAAGGCCGAGCATATTCGTCTGCCGGATTACGGCGTGCGTCAGCCGCTTGGCGATTTTTCGCTGGAGGGTGGCTTGGACGAGATCGTCGGGCGTTTCGAGAAAGCGGTGCTGGAGCGCCTGTATTCCGAGCATCCGAGCAGTCGGCAGTTGGGTAAGCGGCTCGGCGTTTCGCATACCACCATTGCCAACAAGCTGCGTGAGTATGAAGTGGGCAAGAACCCCGAAAGCTAAGCAGAGCTTTTGTGGTGAGGGGATTTATCCCCGATCGGCTGCGCAGCAGTCGCAAAGCCTGCAGATGAGGTTGTCCTGAAGGAAAAACGGGGCGGCTTCGCCACCCATCGGGGATAAATCCCCTCGCCACAAATCTCCGTCACCCGCCAAACCCGGGATTGCCGCGAAGCGGCATGACACCGCCGGTTTTTCGTCTTCGACACATTTCAAATTTCCCCTCTAAGTCCCTCAAGTCCCCTGTTTACCGGGCCTTCGTCCGCCAATAAAAAGTTGGTCTGCAAATTGCTTATGGCTCAGCAGTACAGCAGTGGGCGGCAAACGTCCGGCATGCAGAGGAAAGAGCGTGGACAAGTACCTTTATGTGGCAATGACCGGCGCCAGCCAGAACGCGCTGGCGCAGCGGGCGCATGCCAACAACCTGGCGAACATCTCCACCAACGGTTTTCAGCGCGACCTGGAGCAGGCGCGTTCGATGCCGGTATTTGGTGACAGCTTTCCGGCGCGCGCGTTTGCCATGAGCGAACGGCCGGCCACTGACTTCTCGCCAGGCTCGCTGGTGGAAACCGGTCGCGACCTCGATGTCGCCGTGACCGGCAACGGTTTTATCGCCGTGCAGAACCCCAACGGTGGCGAAAGCTACGTGCGCACCGGCAGTCTCAACATTGATGCCCTTGGCGTCTTGCGCGCCGGCAACGGCATGCCGGTGATCGGCAATGGCGGACCGATTGCCGTGCCGCCGGAGCAGCAGGTCGAAGTCGGCGAAGACGGCACCATCAGCATCCGGGCGATGGGCGAAGGCCCGCGCGTCATGGCCGAAGTCGACCGCATCAAGCTGGTCAACCCGGACATCAAGAACATGAACAAAGGCCTCGACGGTTCGATTTACACCAAGGACGGCCAGCCGGCCCAGGCCGATGCCAACGTCAAACTGGTTTCGGGTTTCCTTGAGTCGAGCAACGTCAATGCCGTGGAAGAAATGACCTCGGTGCTGGCCCTGGCCAAGCAGTTCGAGTTGCACGTCAAGATGATGAACACCGCCAAAGACGACGACCAGGCCATGGCTCGGGTCTTGCAGATCAGCTAATTATCAGAACGTCGCGCCGTAAAACAGGCGCACGAGGAGAATCGAATGCTTCCGGCTCTATGGGTTGCCAAAACCGGTCTGTCCGCCCAGGACACCAACCTGACCACCATTTCCAACAACCTGGCGAACGTCTCGACCACGGGTTTCAAACGTGACCGCGCCGAGTTCCAGGACCTGCTCTATCAGATCAAGCGTCAGCCAGGCGCCCAGTCGACCCAGGACAGCGAATTGCCGTCGGGTCTGCAAGTGGGTACCGGCGTGCGCATTGTCGGCACGCAGAAAAACTTCACTGCCGGCAGCCTGCAAACCACCGAGCAGCCGTTGGACATGGCCATCGACGGTCGCGGTTTCTTCCAGATTCTGCAACCGGACGGCACCACGTCCTACACCCGTGACGGTACTTTCCACCTCGACTCCAATGGTCAGATCGTCAACGCCAGCGGTTTCGCTCTGGAGCCGGCGATTGTTATCCCGAACGACGCGCAGACCTTCACCGTCGGCCGCGACGGCACCGTTTCCGTCACCATCGCCGGCAACCCGGCGTCGCAAGTGATCGGCAACCTGCAAACCGCCGATTTCATCAACCCGGCCGGTCTGCAAGCAGTGGGCAACAACCTGTTCCTCGAAACCGCGGCTTCCGGCGCACCGCAAGTCGGCACGCCTGGCCTGGCCGGTTTCGGTACCACGCTGCAGAACACCCTGGAAACCTCCAACGTCAGCACCGTGGAAGAGATGGTCAACATGATCACCACGCAACGCGCTTACGAGATGAACTCCAAGGTGATCTCCACCGCCGACCAGATGCTCTCGTTCGTAACGCAGAATCTGTAATCAAGTCTTTGGGGCGACCGCAGGGTCGCCGGCAACACCGTGAGGTAGGGTCATGAATCGCTTTGTATCTGTTCTGGCATTGAGTGGGGTCGTCTCGCTCGCGGGCTGCGTCGCTCCGACGCCCAAGCCCAATGACCCTTACTACGCGCCGGTGTTGCCGCGCACGCCGTTGCCGGCGGCGGCCAACAATGGCTCGATCTATCAGGCCGGTTTCGAGCAGAACCTGTACAGCGACCGCAAGGCGTTCCGCGTCGGTGACATCATCACCATCACCCTGAACGAGCGCACCCAGGCGAGCAAGAACGCCAACTCGCAGATGGACAAGAACAGCGATAACTCGGTCGGCCTGACCTCGTTGTTCGGCTCCAGCCTGACCACCAACAACCCGATTGGTGGCGGTGACTTGAGCCTGAACGCCGGCTATAGCGCCGACCGCTCGACCAAGGGCGACGCCAAGTCCGGACAGAGCAACAGCCTGACCGGTTCGATCACCGTGACCGTGGCCGACGTTTTGCCCAACGGCATCATCGCCGTGCGTGGCGAGAAGTGGTTGACGCTCAATACCGGTGACGAACTGGTGCGCATCGCCGGTCTGGTCCGCGCCGATGACATCGCCACCGACAACACCGTGTCGTCGACCCGTGTCGCCGATGCACGCATCACCTACTCGGGCACTGGCGCGTTTGCCGATGCGAGTCAGCCAGGCTGGTTCGACCGTTTCTTCCTCAGCCCGCTGTTCCCTTTCTAGGTGGCTACGTTGAATCTGAAAAGCCTTATGGTCGCTGCGCTGTTTTTGTCGGCGGCCTTCAACGCCCACGCCGAGCGGCTGAAAGACATTGCCAGCATTTCCGGCGTGCGCTCCAACCAGTTGATCGGCTATGGCCTGGTGGTCGGGCTTAACGGCACCGGTGACCAGACGACGCAGACCCCGTTCACCCTGCAGACCTTCAATAACATGCTCTCGCAGTTCGGCATCAAGGTGCCGCCGGGATCGGGCAACGTGCAATTGAAGAACGTCGCGGCGGTGTCGATCAGTGCCGATCTGCCGGCGTTCGCCAAGCCGGGTCAACAGGTCGACATCACTGTGTCCTCGATCGGTAACTCCAAGAGCCTGCGCGGCGGCACCCTGTTGCTGACCCCGCTCAAGGGCATCGACGGCAACGTCTATGCCGTGGCCCAGGGCAACCTGGTGGTCGGTGGTTTCGACGCTGAGGGCCGTGACGGTTCGAAGATCACCGTCAACGTTCCGTCGGCCGGTCGCATTCCCGGCGGTGCGTCGGTGGAGCGCTCGGTGCCGAGCGGTTTCAACCAGGGCAACAGCCTGACGCTGAACCTAAACCGTTCCGACTTCACCACTGCCAAGCGCATCGTCGACAAGATCAACGACATGCTCGGCCCGGGTGTCGCGCAAGCCATCGACGGCGGTTCGATCCGTGTCACCGCACCGCTCGATCCGAGCCAGCGCGTCGACTACCTGTCGATCCTGGAAAACCTCGAAGTCGATCCGGGGCAGGCGGTGGCGAAAGTCATCATCAACTCGCGCACCGGCACCATCGTCATCGGCCAGAACGTGAAAGTCTCGCCGGCCGCCGTCACCCACGGCAGCCTGACCGTGACCATCACCGAAGACCCGATTGTCAGCCAGCCGGGCCCGCTGTCCAACGGCCAGACTGCCGTCGTGCCGCGTTCGCGGGTGAATGCCGAACAGGAAGCCAAGCCGATGTTCAAGTTCGGCCCGGGCACCACGCTGGATGAAATCGTCCGGGCGGTGAACCAGGTCGGCGCAGCGCCAGGCGACTTGATGGCAATTCTCGAAGCACTGAAACAGGCCGGCGCGTTGCAAGCCGATCTGATCGTGATCTGAGGTCGCTCACCATGGATATACGTAAAAGCGGTCTGGTCAGCAGCAGCGATTCGGGGTCTTACTCGGATCTCAATCGTCTGAGCCAGCTCAAGGTCGGCGACAAGAACAGCGAAGCGAACATGCGCAAAGTGGCGCAGGAATTCGAATCGCTGTTCCTCGGTGAGATGCTCAAGTCGATGCGTTCGGCCACCGATGCGCTCGGTCAGGACAATCCGCTCAACACCCCGGCGGCCAAGCAGTATCAGGAAATGTACGACCAGCAACTGGCGGTTTCCATGTCCCGCGAGGGCGGTGGTATCGGCCTGGCCGACGTGCTGATGCGCCAGATGTCGAAGAACAAACCCATGGCGCCGGGTGAAGCCGCTGCCGCTTCTGCTGCCAAGCAGGAAGAAGCCAAAGCCAAGGCTGCGGCCGTGCCAACACCGATTGCCGCTGGCACCGTCGCCACCAACGGTCCGTTGTCGCGCCTCAATGGCGAACGTCCATTGTGGGCGTCACGCTCGGTGAATGCGCCGAACACCGATATTTCTCATCGCAATGATATGGCGCTGATCAATCAGCGGCGCCTGGCGCTGCCGCCGAAACTGGCCGATCGCTTGCTTGCCGGACTGGTGCCGTCGGCACCGACGACCGCCACCACGGCGCCGACCAACGCGCTGCCTTCGCGCGCCGCGACCAGTGCCGTACCCGGCACCGGACCGCTGTACAACGGCGACTGGCTGGCCCGCGCCGAAGAGCAGAAAGCTGCGGGCGGGCAGATGCAGGTTTACGGTCGCGCCATGGCGCAGATTCCGCTGGCGCCAGCGAAGAAGGCGTTCAGTTCCGCCGACCAATTCGTCAACACCATGCTGCCGATGGCCAAGGAAGCCGCCGAGCGTATCGGTGTCGACCCGCGTTATCTGGTGGCCCAGGCCGCGCTGGAAACCGGCTGGGGCAAATCGGTCATGCGCGCCCAGGACGGCAGCAGCAGTCACAACCTGTTCGGCATCAAGGCCAGCAGCAACTGGAAGGGCGATTCCGCGCGGGCGATCACCAGCGAGTTCCGCAATGGCGCGATGGTCAAGGAGACGGCCGAGTTCCGCTCCTACGCCTCGTACAAGGACAGCTTCCACGATCTGGTGACGTTGTTGCAGAGCAACAATCGCTATCAAGAAGTGCTGAAGTCCGCCGATAACCCAGAACAGTTTGTACGCGAATTGCAAAAGGCCGGTTACGCGACCGACCCGAACTACGCGACGAAGATTTCGCAAATTGCCAAGCAGATGAACAGTTTTGAAAACTACGCTGCGGCGGGTGTCTCCACCACGCCTTTATAAGGCACCAGGTAATAAGGTCTGAACCATGAGTTTGCTCAATATCGGGATGTCGGGACTGTCGGCCAGCCAGTCCTCTCTGGCTACGACAGGCAACAACATTGCCAACGTCGACACCGCCGGTTATTCACGTCAGCAAACCGTACAGGGCACCAAAGCGTCGCAGCAGTACGGCAGCGTTTTCATCGGTACGGGCACCACCCTGGCTGACGTGCGCCGGGTGTACAACTCGTATCTGGAAAGCCAGCTGCACACGGCGACCTCGCTCAACAGCGAAGCGGCGTCGTACCTGGCGCAGGCCACGCCGCTGGACGCCATATTGTCCGACACCAACACCGGCCTGACCGGTGTGCTGCAGAAATTCTTCACGTCGATGCAGGGCGTCTCGACGTCGGCCACCGATGACACGTCCCGTCAATCGGTGCTGACCGGTGCGCAGGCGCTGACCAGCCGTTTCAACACCCTCGCCAAACAGTTGAACGATCAGAACACCACGATCAATGGCAGCCTCGGCGACATGACCGCCCAGGTGAACAAACTCGCCACTTCGATTGCCAACCTGAACCAGAAAATCGGCGAGATCTCCACCAGCGGTGGGGCGCCGAACGACCTGCTCGACAGCCGTAACGAAGCCGTGCGCCAGCTCTCGGAGCTGACCGGTGCCCAGGTCGTGGAGCGTGGCACCAGCTTCGACATTTATGTCGGCAGCGGACAGCCATTGGTGATTGGCAACACCACCAACAGCCTGAGCATGGTCGCCAGCAAAACCGACCCGTCGCGCATGTCGATCCAGATGGATCGCGGTTCGAGCACTATCGATATCACCTCGGTAATCAACGGTGGCGAAATCGGCGGTCTGCTGACCTATCGCAAGGAAGTCCTCGACCCGTCGCTCAATGAGCTGGGCCGTGTGGCCTTGGTGATTGCCGATCAGATCAACAGCCAGCAAGCCCAGGGCATCGACAAGAACGGTGACTTCGGCGCGGCGATTTTCAACAACATCAACAGTGCCGCGCTGATCAGTCAGCGCAGCATTGCCCAGGATGGCAACAGCGCCGGCTCCGGCAACCTCGATGTGACCATCAAGGACACCGGCAAGCTGACCACCAGCGATTATCAGGTCACGTTCACCAGCGCCACCGACTACACCGTCAAGCGCTCCGACGGCACCGACCTCGGCACTTTCAGCACCACGACCAATCCGCCGCCGGTGATCGACGGTTTCACCCTGGCCCTCAAGGGTGGCGCCTTGAGCGCCGGTGACACCTTCAAGGTCACTCCGACCCGCAATGCGGCCGCGAGCATCCAGACGGTACTCACCGATCCGAAGAAAATCGCTGCCGCAGGTCCGTTGACCGGTGTCGCCAGCGCTAACGGTCTGGGCACTTACACCCAGCCGACGCTCAGCGACAAGATCGACATCTACAACCCGACCGCCCAGGCTGACATGCAGGCGGCGCTGAAGAATTCGACGCCGGTCAAACTGGTGTTCGGCGCGGCCAGCGGCGGCAGCCAGTCGTACACCCTGGTCGACGCCAAGGGCGGGACGCTGGGCACCGGCACCATCGTGCCTGGCCAATCGAATACCCTGGACCTGAAAGTCGGCATCGTCGATGCCAACGGCAACCCGGTGCTGGACACCAGCGTCACGCCGAACGTGCAGAAAACCTTCAGCGTGCAGACCACCGTCGGCGGCACGCCGAAGACGGGCGAAACCTTCACCATGAACCTGACCGGCGCGGCGTCTTCGGACAACCGCAACGCCCAGGCGCTGGTCGGCCTGCAGACCAGGCAGACAGTCGATACCGGTTCGGCGAGCAAGGGCATCAGCCTGACCGACGCCTACAACAAATTGGTGACCAACGTCGGTACCAAGACCGCCCAGGGCAAATCCGACAGCGCTGCGACCACAGCGATTCTGGATAACGCCAAAGGCGCGCGCGATTCGCTGTCCGGGGTCAACCTGGATGAGGAAACCGGCAACCTGGTCAAATACCAGCAGTACTACACAGCGTCTTCGCAGATCATCAAAGCTGCGCAGGAAACTTTCGCCACGCTGATCAACAGCCTTTAAGGAGTCGTAATTCATGCGCATTTCCACCGCCCAGTATTACGGAACGCAAGCTTCGGATTATCAGCGTAACTTCAACAAGGCCGTTGCCACCGCCAGCGAGGCGAGCAGCCTGCAGCGTATCAACACCGCGGCGGATGATCCGATCGGTGCCGGACGTTTGCTGCAGCTGGGTCAGCAGGCGGCGATGCTCGATCAGTACAAGACTAACGTCGATACCACCAAGAGTGCGTTGAACGTGCAGGAGTCCACTTTGGACTCGATCACCACCGCATTGGCGCGAGCCAAAGAGCTGGCCCTGGCCGCCAACAACGGCACGATCACCGACAAGGATCGCCAGGCTTACGCTTCGGAAATGGGCGAGATCCAGCAACAAGTGCTGGGCCTGATGAACGCCAAGGATGCGAACGGCAATTACCTGTTCTCAGGTTCGAAAACCGATACCGCACCGTACTCGAAAAATGCCGACGGTACTTTCACTTACAACGGCGACCAGACCACCATCAATCTGGGCATTGGCGATGGCATGACCGTCGGCACCAATACCACCGGTTGGGATGCCTTCCAGCAGACCATCAATACCGGTCGCACCAACACCAAAATGACCGCTCCAGCTGTGGATGACGGGCGTGTCGTGCTGTCCAACGGCACTGTCGGCACTGCCGCCACTTATGACGCCAAGTTCACGGCCGGGCAGCCGTATACCATCGATTTCGTCAGCAGCACCCAGCTGAAAATCACCGATGCGTTGGGCAACGATGTGACCGCCGAGGCCAGTCAGAACGGCCTGGTCAGCAACAGCAGCGGCGCCAACCAGACTGTCAGCTTCCGTGGCGTTGACCTTAAGTTGAACATCAACCTGAAGGCCGGTGACACCAACCCGGATGCGGTCATTGCCGGGCACAGCTTCCAGCTGTCGAGCACGCCTGACTCGTTCACCACCACGCGCAGCCCTGGCAATACCTCGGCCTCGGTAATTACCGGCTCGACCATTACTGACCAGGCCGCCTACACCGCAGCATTCCCGCAGGGTGGCGCAGTCCTCAAATTCACCAGCGCCACCGATTTCGATCTGTACGCAGCGCCAGTGACGGCTGACAGCAAGCCGGTGTCCTCGGGCACCGTGGTCGGTGGCAACGCGACCGCGGCGGGTGTGACCTTCGCGCTGGGCGGTACACCGGCGACTGGCGATCAGTTCTCGATCCAGCCGAACAACCACCAGACCCAGAACGTGCTCGACACCCTGGGCCAGATGATCACTGCATTGAACATCCCGGTCGATGGCGATCCGGTCGCCAAGCAGAAGCTGCAAGGCGCGATGGAGGCGGGTCTGGGCAACATCGACGCCGCCGCCAATCAGATCGGCGCCTCGGTCACCACCATTGGTGCCCGCGGCCAGGCGCTGGACATGCAGGCCACCACCAACGACAGCCTGAGCATGGCGAACACCACGACTCAGGGCTCGATCCGCGATTCCGATCCGGCCGAAGTCATGACCCGCCTGACCTTGCAGCAAACCATGCTGCAAGCCGCACAACTGGCGTTCAGCAAGATCAGCCAGTTGGGTCTGTTCAACAAGATCTGATGGCGGGCGGGCGCATCAGCGCCCGTTTGCGCTGTCCCTCAGTCAATGTTTTTTCGCGATAATCAGGGCTCGCTTTTCCGAGCGGGCTCGTACCGCCTGTGAGCCCGCCGTGAATTCACTTCCCCTCGTCAGCATTGCCATTCCCGCGTTCAATCCGCGTTTTTTCGAGCGGACGCTGAACAGTGCTGTCAGCCAGACTTACAGCAATCTCGACATCGTCGTGTGCGATGACAGTCGTGGCAGCGAGATCAAGGATATCGTCAGCTCAGTCACGGAACAGACGGGTGTGCTGGTGCGCTACGTACGCAATCCAAAGACTTTGGGGCTGGTGGGTAATCTGAAGGCCTGCCTCGAACAGGCGCGCGGCGAGTTCATCAAGTTCCTGTGTGACGATGACTTGCTCTACTCGGCTTGTATCGAACAGCAAGCCCATGAGTTGCAGCGCGAAGAGGTCAGTCTGGTGGTCGCGCAGCGGCTGCTGTGGGATGCCAACGACATCATCTTGCCGGCGCGTCTGGAAAACAGCCCGTTGTCGCCCGTGAACGCCTTGCTCAAAGGCGACGATGTTCTCAGTATTTTCGAAAAATTCCCGGTCAACGTACTCGGCGGCTTCAGCAGCGCGTTGTTCCGGCGCGCCGATGTCGCCGAATTGTTGCCGGCCCTGACCGAAGAGGGCGCGTGCTTCGTCGCGACCCTGGATTTTGCCTTGTATGTCTGCCTGCTGCGGCGCGGCAACATGGTGACATCCAACAATGTACTGAGCGCCGAGCGACTTTACCCTGAACGTCTGAGCGCGCAGCAGCCGATGAAAGATGCCGCCGAGGTTGAGCGCGAGTGGATCTTGCAAATGCTCAAAGCCCGCAGCGGCGAGTCGGCACCGGCACAAGGCTGGGTTCGCTATGTGCAACTGACCAAGGCGGATACGTCGCCTCGGGTTTGGGAAGAGCTGCCGCTGAGTCGCACTCTAGGCACCAAGCAGAGCCGTCAGGAACTGGGCGTGGGCGTCGACAGCTTCAGTTTTGGTGAGCTGTATGCGCAGTGGCTGGCATGTCGGGTACTCACCGAGGCGCAGCGCAAGTGGCTGCCGGAAACGCTCGCGGGCTGGTCGCATCAGCCGAGAATCGTACCGATCATCATCGACGCGCAGGGCAGTCGCGATGGTCTGGAACGCACCCTTGCTGCGCTCGCAGCCCAGGATTATCCGCCAGAACTGGTACTGGTGCTGTCTACGGCGTGTACCGAAGCGCAGTTGCAGGATCGGGTGTTTCACATGCCGTTGCAGGATGACGGCCTGGAGCAGATCAACACGCTACTGCCGCAACTGGAAGGCGCCGATTGGTTCTATCTGCTGCAACCGGGTGACTGCCCGGTGGCGCCGGCGTTGCTGGTGATGGCCGATCGCATCGCGCATTCGCGGTCGCTGAGTTGTCTGTATAGCGATGAGGGCAGTCTGCGCGACGGCGAATCGGCGGAGCCGGCATTCAAACCGGATTTCAACCTCGACCTCATGCGCAGTTATCCGTATGTCGGCCGGGCGCTGGCGTTTCAGCGCGAGCGCTTTCTGGCGCTCGGCGGTTTCGCCCCGGCGTTCGCCGAACTGGCGCCCCACGACATGCTCTGGCGGATGGTCGAAAGCGACGGCCTGCAGATCGTCGGCCACATCGCTGAGGTGTTGCTGGAATCGAAATTCGATCTGTCGCAGTGGCTGACTGCACCGGGCGTCGTCGAGCAAAGCCCGCGCATTCTTGAAGCGCACCTGCAACGCCTTGGTATCGCTCACGACATCAGGCGCGGCAGTCGCGAATTGCTCAATCGTGTCGACTATCACTACAACCAGCGTCCCTTGGTCTCGGTGATCATCGTCACGCAGGACCAGACAGCAGCCTTGCAACGCTGTGTCGAGACACTGCTGGAAAAGACCGCCTACGGCGAGTACGAATTGCTTTTGGTCGATAACGGCAGCGAAAGCGCCGAGGCGCTGGCGTGGCTGGATGGCATGGCGCAACTGGGCAGCGACCGGATTCGCGTGCTGAAGTACCCGCAGAAAGGCAATGCCGCCGCCGTGCATAACTTCGCCGTGCAGCAGGCGCGCGGCGAGTACGTGCTGATGCTCAATGCGTTTGCCGTGATCACTCAGGCCGACTGGCTCGACGAATTGCTCAATCATGCGCAGCGGCCGGAAGTCGGTGTGGTCGGTGCCAAGCTATTCAACCCGGATGGCGGCGTGCTGCACGCCGGCCTGATTCTCGGCTTGAACGGGCCGGTCGGGCTGCCGTTCTATGGCCAGCCGATGCAGTCGGAAGGTTATATGTACCGCTTGCAGGCGGTGCATGACCTGAGCGCCGTGGGCAGTGACTGCCTGATGATCCGCAAGTCAGTCTTTGACAGCGCTGGTGGCCTTGATGAGCAGGATCTCAAGCAAACGCTCAATGTCGTGGACCTGTGTCTGCGCGTCGGCCGCGACGGTTATCTGGTGGTGATGAATCCGCACGCCGTGCTGGCGCTGGGCGCGCGGCCAAGTACGGCGACGACGCCGGAAGAGGAAGCGCAGCACGCCGAGGAAAAGGACACGTTTTATCAGCGCTGGCTACCATTGGTTGCGCGCGATTCAGCGTACAACGTCAACCTGACGCTGCAGGGCGTGGGCGCCACCAACTTCAGTCTTGAGCCGGGCCTGCGCACCGGCTGGAGCGCCTTCTCCAAGGCGCAACTGCCGAATGTACTGGCGGTACCGATCAACGCCTCTGCAATCGGCCACTACCGCATGAGCCAGCCAATGATCGAGCTGGAAGCGGCCAACCGGGTGGAGGGGCGGGTCTGCTATGGTTTGCCGTCGATCATCGATATCGAGCGTCAGTCCCCCGATGTGATCGTCCTGCAAGGGCGCTACTCGGAGCACACCATTGATGAAATCCCGCCGCTGAAGAAGTTCTTCCACGCCAGACGGATTTTTGAACTCGACGACTACGTGATCGACGTTCCCCATCGCAATGCCCACATCCGCAACATGCCGGGAAAGCAGGACATGGAGCGCATGGTGCGCCGCGCGATCGGCTTGTGCGATCGCGTGGTGGTCTCGACCGCGCCGCTGGCCAACGCGCTGTCGGACATGCATCACGACATTCGCGTGGTGCCGAACATGTTGGCCAAGGATCTGTGGGGGCATCTGCGCAGCCAGCGCCGCACCTCGAAAAAACCGCGTGTCGGCTGGGGCGGTGGCACCAGTCACCACGGCGACCTGGCGGTAATCGCCGACGTGGTACGTGAGCTGGCCAACGAAGTGGACTGGGTGTTCTTCGGCATGTGCCCGGACGATCTGCGGCCATACATGCATGAATTCCACGGTGTGATTCCGCTGGATGTCTATCCGGCCAAACTGGCCAGCCTGAATCTTGATCTTGCTTTGGCGCCGTTGGAGTTCCACATCTTCAACGACTGCAAGAGCAACCTGCGGCTGCTTGAGTACGGAGCTTGCGGCTTCCCGGTGGTCTGCACCGATACCGAGGCTTATCGTGGTTATTTGCCGTGCACGCGGGTCAAGACCAACAGCACCGATGAATGGCTGCAAGCGATTCGCATGCACTTGGCCGACCCGGATGCGAGTTATCGCATGGGCGATGAATTGCGTGAGGTGGTGCTGCGAGACTACGTCTTGCGCGGGGATAACCTGCGGTATTGGGAATATGGCTGGTTGGCGGATTGATCGCTTGGGTTTGAACAGCATTAAAGAGGCGACCTTTCGGTCGCCTTTTTTTTGCCTGGAATCAGCACTCGCTCAATTCAGCTGAAAACTTGCCTGGCACCTCAAGGTTTGCTCTGACGCTGTCGATATTTCTACATTCGTTTGTTCATCCGTCGGAGCGCAGGCCCCCCGATCGAGATCCGCTTTCAACAACAACGCAAGGAAGACACAAATGTCAGTAGTGAATGGAACGCGCGAAGCGGACGTCCTGTCCGGCACCGACAGCAATGACCAACTCTATGGACTGGAGTCGGATGATGTCCTGATCGGCAGTGCAGGGAATGATGTCCTGGATGGCGGTGAAGGCTTTGATACGGCGACGTATTACGCGATGTCTTCGGGCATCAATGTCGAGTTGGGCAATGCCGGGACGACGGCCTCAGGACCTGAAGGCAAGGTGGATACGCTCATCGGTGTGGAAAAAATTTTCGGGACTTTCCACAACGATACGTTTGCCAGTTCGGTTGGCGGGGTGACGCTGGAGGGTAGCGCCGGGGACGACCTGTACATCGTCGACAGTGAAGGTGTGACGATCATCGAAGAAGATTATTTGGGTTATGACGAGCTACGCACCAGCCTCAACACCATGAAGATGGACCCGTTCATTGAGAAGCTGACTTTCACCGGCACCGGCGATTTCAAGGCTTATGGCAATGCCAGTGACAACGAAATCATCGGTGGTGCCGGCAACGACTGGCTGTGGGGTGGTGATGGTGCCGATCACTTCGTTGGTGGCGAGGGTTACGATACCGTCAGCTACAGCGACAGCCTGGAAGGGGTGCGAGTCGAAGACTTTACCAACTACGACGGACTGACCATTGCCTATGGCGACATGTTCACCGGCATCGAGGCGATTAAGGGATCAGGGTTCGATGATGTGATTTATCGCCATCATGATTCGATGGTCATAGACGGTGCCGACGGTTACGACACTGTGGTTTATCGCTATGCCTTCGATCCGGTCAACGTCCTGGTCGGCCAAGGCGTCAATGCGGCAGGCGACACGCTGCTGGACGTGGAAAAGGTTATCGGCTCCAGCAGCGCAGATCGTTTCACCGTCAATGCCAGCGGTGTGACGGTTGCGGGCGGTGGCGGCGACGACGTCTATACGATCGACAGCACCGACGTGACGGTGGAGGAGGACGCCGACTTCATGGGCGGTACTGATCACGTGTACACCAGTCTGTCTGAATTGAAACTCAGTGCGTTTGTTGAAAACCTGACCTATACCGGGACGGGTGACTTCACCGGGTACGGCAATGACGAGGGCAACACCATCGTCTCGGGTGCCGGGAACGATGTGTTATCGGGTGGAGCCGGTGGCGATCGCTTTGAGGGTGGTGCGGGCATCGATATCGTCAGCTACGGCGACAGCACGGAGGGCTTGAGCGCCTCGCTGAAGTGGGGCCTGCAAAGTGGCATCGCGCTTTATGACACCTACATCGATATTGAAGGCCTGCGCGGTAGCCAGTACGACGATGTTCTGGAAGGCGAGTGGGGCAATAACGTTCTGGAGGGCGGGGCGGGCGATGACCGGATTTACGGTGACGACGGCAACGATTACATCTATGGGGGCCTGGCGTCCGGCCTTGATGCCGCCGGGCAGTCCGACACCTTGTCCGGCGGCGCGGGTGACGATGTCATCGTCGATGCGCGTGACAGCCTGTTCACCCGCGCGAGCGGCGGCGAGGGCAATGATGTGCTTACCGGTGCGGGCAGCCATTACACGTTATTTGGTGACGAAGGCAACGATGTGCTGATCCTTAACCTCACCGGGCAGTCGAATGCCGGCGGTACAGCATATGGTGGGCAGGGCGATGACACCTATATCGTCAACACGTCCGGGCTGGTAACGATCAAGGATGAGGGGCTGGATCTCAACGACACGCTGATTCTTAATGCGATCGCCAACGTCAGCCAATTGAATGTGGCCCGTGTCGGTGACGACGCTTATCTGCACAACGCCAACGGCGGAGGTAGTGGTGTGCCGGACAACGGCGTGAAACTTTTGGGTTGGTACGCGGGGGGGAACACCATCGAGCATCTGCAGACTGCAGATGGCCATGTCTTTGAGCTGCCTGTTGGTCGTGATGGGTTTGCGATGTTCGGGTGATTGGTCGGGTCGTTGGTCTGGCCTGACTTGATCTGAAGGAGGGATGAATCGTGGTTGATTCATCCCTTTTTTGTGTTTGACCTGGCGGCTTTTGGGCCGGCCATGCTCTTGGGGTTTTGGGTGAGTATCCGTTTTTTCGGGGGCTGCTGCTGGCGGTTTCGCCCTTACGGCGAGGCACTTTTTCCAGGCGCCCGGAATGCCGGCCCAGAAAAAAGTACCCAAAAAGGCTTGCTCCTGCGTTCGGCCCTCGCAGGCTCGGGTTCCTTCGCTGCGGGATTGATCCGGGCGCAGCGTTTCCGGTTTGCTTCGCTGCACCTCCTTCCGCTGTGTCTGGCTGCGCCAAACGGTCGCTGCGCTCCCACGCCCGGATCCATCCCTCCACTCAGCCTCCCGAAGTCGCCCGTGGATCAAGAGCACTCGAGCTAACGCTCATTGTTGAGTGGGGCGGCTTCGCCGCGGGCAGCTGCGCTGCTTGCTTTTGCTTTTGTAGGAGCGAGCCTGCTCGCGAAGGCGGCCTGACAGCCGACCTGTTCTCGCTGATGTACTCGATTCAACTGTAGGAGTGAGCCTGCTCGCGATGACGGCCTGCCGGCCAACAAATTTCTACCAGATACAAACGATCCAACGGTAGGAGCTGCCGAAGGCTGCGATCTTTTGATCTCGCTCTTGATCTGGCTTTTGCTCCGGCTTTTGAGCATCTGCATGACTCGCAAGGTAACCCCGATCAACCCACCTCCCGCCGCCGCCCCATCATGAGCTGGCGCGTTTCCTGCAAGTGCCCCGCAAATCGCCATAAAACGAGCGCTTGCCGTCATCGCAGCGGCGCCGCAGGCGGCAAAAGGGTTAGCCAGAAGGCTCGCAACGCTCAACAAAGCCATGCGCAGCCCGGTGAAGAACAAGAGGGGAGACGATGAAGGCAGTTATTTTGGCGGGTGGCCTCGGCACGCGCATCAGTGAAGAGTCGCACCTCAAGCCCAAGCCGATGATCGAGATCGGCGGCAAGCCAATTCTCTGGCACATCATGAAGCAGTATTCCGCGCACGGAATTCACGACTTCGTCATCTGCCTCGGCTACAAGGGCTACGCCATCAAGGACTTCTTCGCCAACTACTTCCTGCACACCTCCGACGTCACCTTCAACATGCGCGAGAACCGCATGGAGGTGCACCAGAATTACAGTGAGCCGTGGAGCGTCACGCTTGTCGACACCGGCGAGGAGACCATGACCGGTGGCCGACTGTTGCGCACTGCGCCTTACCTCAAAGATGAAAAGGCCTTTTGCTTTACTTACGGCGACGGCGTTTCGGATATCGATATTGGCGCGCTGATCCGCTTCCATGAAGCGCACGGCAAGTTGGCGACCGTCACAGCTGTGCAGCCTCCCGGCCGCTACGGCGCGTTGCAACGCACTGGCAATCAGGTCATGGGCTTTACCGAAAAACCGCGTGGTGATGGCGGCTGGATCAATGGCGGTTTCTTCGTGCTCTCTCCGCAGGTCTTGCCGTATATCGCGGGTGACGCAACCAGTTGGGAAGCCGAACCGCTGATGCAACTGGCCGAGCTGGAACAACTGCATGCCTATGAGCATTCGGGCTTCTGGCAACCGATGGACACCTTGCGCGACAAGAACCATCTTGAAGCGTTGTGGCAGAGCGGGGAGGCCCCATGGAAGCAATGGGCCTGAGTGCGGAGTTCTGGCGTGGCAAACGCGTTCTGGTCACCGGGCACACCGGTTTCAAGGGCGGTTGGCTGACCCTGTGGCTGCAAAGCCTCGGTGCGCAAGTCAGCGGTTTTTCGCTGGACCCGTCGACCGAGCCGAGCCTGTTTCAACTGGCGCGGGTCAGCGAGGGTATCAACGACCAGCGCGGCGATCTGCGTGACCTCGGCGCCTTGCTGGAAATCATCGCCGAGACCGAGCCCGAGATCGTTCTGCATCTGGCCGCCCAACCCTTGGTGCGCGAGGGCTATCGCGACCCGCTCGGTACGTACTCCAGCAACGTCATGGGCACGCTGAACCTGCTTGAGGCGATTCGTCAGGTTGGTGGCGTGCGCGCCTGCGTGCTGGTCACCACCGACAAGGTCTACGCCAACAAGGAATGGCTGTGGCCGTACCGCGAAGACGAAGCCCTCGGTGGTCACGACCCTTACAGCAGCAGCAAGGCTTGCTGCGAATTGCTCGCGCAGTCGTATGCCGCGTCGTTTTTCCCGGCGGACAAGCACTCTGAGCACGGTCTCGCGCTAGCCACCGCGCGTGCCGGCAATGTGCTGGGCGGCGGTGACTTTGCTCCGGAGCGACTGATTCCCGATGTGCTGAAAGCCTGGACCGCCGACGAGCCGGTGACCTTGCGTTACCCACAAGCCGTGCGCCCCTGGCAGCACGCGCTGGAACCTCTGGCCGGTTATCTCCAACTGGCTGCCGCCCTCTACGAATACGGCGCGGAATATGCTGGTGCGTGGAACTTCGGCCCTGGCGAGGCAGACATGTGCAGCGTCGGCGAAGTGGTCGAATTACTCGCCAACCGCTGGCCGCAAGCCCGTGGTTTGCGCATCGAACCGAGTGAACTGCACGAAGCCGGTCTGCTGCGTCTGGACAGCAGCCGCGCGCGTCAGGTGCTCGGCTGGCAACCACGCTGGTCGTTACAGGCCTGCCTGACGCAAACGCTGGATTGGCACTTGGCCTGGCAGAACGGCGATGACATGCGCGCCGTGACCTTGAACCAATTGAATCTGTACAGAGAGCGTTCATGACCGATTACACCTTGCAGAAAACGCCACTGGAGGGCCTGTACCTCATCCAGCAGAAAGTGTTCTGCGATGAGCGCGGCCGTTTCGCCCGACTGTTCTGCCAGAGCCGTCTGACCGCCCAGGGTCGTCCTTTTGCGATCCGCCAGATCAATCATTCGCGCACGGTCGGGCAGGGCAGCGTACGCGGTCTGCATTATCAGAAAGCCGGTTACGCCGAATCCAAGCTGATCACTTGCTTGCGCGGCGCGGTCTGGGATGTGGCGGTCGACCTGCGGCCGCAATCGCCGACGTATCTGCAATGGCATGCGCAAGAGCTGCGCGCTGACGATGGCCGAAGTTTTTTGATTCCTGCCGGTTTTGCCCACGGCTTCCAATCGTTGACTGACGAATCGGAAGTGTTGTACCTCACCGATGCGGATTACACACCGGAGCATGAAGCGGGGTTGTCGGCCCTTGATCCGGCACTTGCGATCTCATGGCCGCTGCCCGTCAAGAATTTGTCAGCCAAGGATGCCAGTCATCCGCTGCTCGACGAGCATTTTCAGGGAGTCGAGCTTTGACGGCGGCCACCACCACTGTGCTGGTCACTGGCGCCACCGGTTTCGTCGGTCGCCACTTGGTCAGCGCTTTGCTTTGCAGAAGCTTCAAGGTGCGTGCGGTTGCGCGCGACCTCGACTCGGCCCGCAGTTTGCCGTGGTTTGCGCAGGTGGAATTTGTCGCCGCCGATCTGCACGCGCCGGACCTTGATGTCGAGCGTTTGGTTGAAGGCGTGGATGTCGTCGCGCACTTGGCCTGGAGCGGCTTGCCAAACTATCAGGCGCTGTTCCATTTCGAACGCAACCTGCCGGCGGATTACGCATTTCTCAAACGCGCGGTCGCTGCCGGTGTGAGCCAAGTGCTGGTCACGGGCACATGTTTTGAATACGGCTTGCAAAGCGGCCCGTTGGCCGAGTCAGTCTCGCCCCAGCCCTGCACACCGTACGGCCTGGCCAAGCACACCTTGCGCCTGTTTCTTCAAGCCTTGCAGCATGAGCATGCGTTCTGCCTGCAATGGGCGCGGTTGTTCTACCTCCATGGCGAAGGCCAGAACGCCAACAGTTTGTTGGCCAGCCTGGACCGAGCCATCGATGGCGGTGAAGCACAGTTCAATATGTCGATGGGCGACCAGCTCCGGGATTATCTGGAAATTACCGAGGCGGCCTCACAACTGGCCTCGCTGATCGGCCGGCCAGATGTCGATGGCGTCATCAACTGCTGCAGTGGCCGGCCGATTTCCGTACGGGCGCTGGTTGAGCAACGAGTCCGCGAACGCCAGTCCACGATCGAATTGAATCTGGGTCATTACGGTTATTCCGCCCATGAGCCCATGGCGTTCTGGGGCGATGCCCGGCGAATCTCCCAACTGAAGGGGCAAGAACATGTTGCATGAGCTTTATCGCGCGACCGGCTTGCCGGTGCTGCAGAACCGCACGTTCGCCAGTGCCGAAGAAGCACGAGCCTCAGCGTCGGCAGACATTGTTCTTGTGCAGGACAGCCAGAGCGGATTGATCTTCAACCAGGCCTTCGATGCCGACAAGCTGAGCTATGACGCCGACTATCAAAACGAGCAGGCGCACTCGGCGCAGTTTCAGCAGCACCTCAATGATGTTGAAGCGATCCTGGCCCGACACTTTAAAGGCCGGAACCTGATTGAAGTCGGCTGCGGCAAAGGCTATTTCCTCGAGATGTTGCGGGAGAAGGGCTACGCCATTACCGGGATCGACCCCTCTTATGAAGGTGATAACCCTGACGTGATCAAGGCACCGTTCACCCGCGAGCTGGGGTTGGCGGCGGACGCGATCGTGTTGCGTCATGTGCTGGAACACATCAGCGATCCGCTGGCGTTTCTGGCGCAAATGGCGGCAGCCAATCAGGGCGGACAGATCTACATCGAAGTGCCGTGTTTCGACTGGATTGTCGAGCACAACGCCTGGTTCGACGTGTTCTATGAGCACGTCAATTACTTCCGCCTCGCCGACCTGCGCGCCATGTTTGGCAACGTGCTGGAGGCTGGACATCTGTTTGGCGGTCAATACCTGTACATCGTCGCCGATCTGTCGACGTTGCAACCGGCGCCGGTCGAGACACCGTCCTTGCTGACGCTGGCGAACACCTTCACCGCTAGTCTCGAGCGTGCCGTGCAGATCATTCGGGCCGCGCCGGCACAGGGCTCGGCCATCTGGGGCGCGTCGTCCAAAGGCGTGATCTATTCGCTGGCCTTGCAGCGCGCCGGTGTGGCGGTTGATCGCGTCGTCGACATCAACCCGGCCAAACAGGGGCGTTACCTGCCGCTCAGCGGTGCGCGGGTGTCCTCGCCGCAGGAAGCCATGGATGCCTTGCCGGACGGCGCCAACCTGTTTGTGATGAATTCCAATTACCTCGAAGAGATCAAGCGGATGACCGACGCACGCTTCGTCTATCACGCCGTCGACAGCGCTTCGTTCCAGTGACCCCTGAGACTATCAAGATGACCGAAAACAGCATCCATCAAGCCTTCGAAAACGAATGCCAGCAAGAGATCGCGCGTCAGGGTGACGACCAGAAAGTGGTAGGTCTGGCCCGGGAGTTCTTCAACGAGTCGGCGCGCCATAAATACAGCTACCACTTCTCGTGGATGGGCCGCCCGATCATCCAGCTGCCACAAGACATGATGGCCATGCAGGAGATCATGTGGCAGGTCAAACCGGACCTGGTCATCGAGTGCGGCATCGCCCACGGCGGTTCGATCATCTACTACGCCTCGTTGCTGGAGCTGCAAGGCCACGGTGAAGTGCTGGGCATCGACCTTGACATTCGTCCGCACAACCGCGAAGCGATCGAAAGCCACCCGATGGCCAAGCGCATCCAGATGATCGAAGGCTCGAGCATTGACGAGGCGACCGCGCAGCAAGTCCGCGCCATTGCCGAAGGCAAGAAAGTGATTCTGGTGCTCGATTCCAATCATACCCACGACCACGTACTCGAAGAGCTGCGTCTGTATGCGCCGCTGGTTTCGGTGGGCAGCTACTGCGTGGTGATGGACACCGTGGTTGAAGACATGCCGGCGGACTTTTTTCCGGATCGCCCGTGGGGCCACGGCGATAACCCGAAAACCGCCGTGTGGAAATACCTGGAAGAGAACAACGACTTTGAAATCGATCGGCAGATGCAGAACAAACTGCTGATCACCGTGGCGCCCGACGGCTACCTGCGTCGCGTCCGTTAATTCGCAACATTACCCAGCGTTGTTTCGGCGAGTCGCCGGTTGTGGAGAGAAGTTATGCAAGGCAAGTACCGTTCTGAATTACCGCTCGACGAGCTGTTGACCGTGGTGCTGATTACGCACAATCGGCCGGCATTCCTGCGCCGGGCGGTAAAATATTACAGCAGCTTGCCCTGCAGGATCATGGTGCTGGACTCCACGCCGGAGCGGCCCGAGGGCGATTTTTCCGCCGTCGACTATCACCACGTTCCGCAATTCGCTTACTGGGGCATGCAGGCCAAACTGGCTTACGGTGTGGAACAGCTGACCACGCCGTACATGGTGCTGGCGGCTGACGACGATTTCATCGTGCTCGATTCGCTCTACGAGTCCGTCGGCTTTCTTCAGGCCAACCGTGACTACGGCATGTGCCATGGCTATTGCCTGATGTACCTGGCTAAGGCCGACGGCGTGCACTACTTCCGCCGCGACAAAAAAGTCCAGGAAGACTATGCGTCCGACCGGGCGCAAGATCGCGTCATTGACTACATGACGCAGTACATCCCGCCGTTTTACGCAGTGACGCGTACCGACCTGATGAAAACCTGGCACTCATCGTTGCCGCCGGGGACCAATTTTCAGTGGCAGGAAATCGGTCACGTTTATTTCCTGCTGGCCAGCGCCAAAGCACGGATCTTGCCGATTCCCTATGTGGTGCGCGAGATCAACTATGGCGTTTCCGAGCACAATACTGATGTGTATCACTCGCTGACCTATCTCGATGCCAAGTCGGTCGCCGAACGAGAAGCCTTTGCTGATTTTCTTGTCTCGCTGCCCACCGGTATCGAAGGACTCGACGCCGGACAGGCCAAGGCATTTGTTCTGGAAAGCTTTGCGGCCATGGCTGATAGCCTGGCTGTCCGTCGGGCGTTGACGGCGGAGTTGATTTTCGAGTCGACCTGGAATCAGCAATTGAGACGGCCTGATCGGCGTTTCGGTCCTCTGCAGTACGTCGAGATGCCGTTCTACAACCAGGCGTTTTTCGATCTTCTGGAACAGCTTGAATTCATGCTGCATACCCTGCCGGCCGGTCGTCTTCAACTGGAGGGGCTGGAAGGCGTGTGGACGCGTCAGGCGCACTTGCTACAGGCGCGCAACAACGACACGCCGGACAGCGTAGTTGACCGGTTGTGGCAAGCCCATGATCTGAATGCGTTCAACCTGACTGTGGCCAAGCGCCTGGCGGCGCAACTGGAACTTGCCGATGATCCGTCAGCCGCACAAGCTCTGAAAGAGTGGATCGCCCGCCTTGAGACCTTGACGGTTGGCGACCATCAGGCGGTCTTCGACAAAATGAAATCCGGTCGCCTGCTGCAATGGCTGGCCGCCCGCGCGCCGGCGATCGAGCAACTGAAATCGATAGGGCAGCATCTGGCGACAGACGGCGGACCGCAATTCGGCATTTTCCTGCTCGATCTGGATAACGACATCGACAAGTTGCAGGTGTCGCTCGACAGCCTGCTCGAAGGCCATTGCAAAGCGTTCAAGATTGTCGTGTTCACCACTGGCGAAGCACCGGCAGCGACCACGGCGCAAAACACCCTGCATTTTGTCCGGGTCACCCCCGGCAATGTCGTCGATAAACTCAACCAGAGCGTTCAGCAGTCGCCAAGCGACTGGTTGATGCTGGCTCAGGCCGGTGACCAGTTCACCGCCAGTGGCCTGTTGCGCGCCAGCCTCGAACTGATGTCTGCCGACGGTGTGCGTGCGGTCGCCACCGACGAAATCCAGCGCAAGGAAAACGGCGCGCTGATCGACGTGTTCCGCCCTGGTTTCAATCTCGACCTGCTGCAAAGCGTGCCGTCGCTGATGGCGCGGCATTGGCTGATCCGCCGCGAAGTCTTGCTCGAGGCCGGCGGTTATCAGGCCGACTTCAGCAAGGCGCTGGAATTCGATCTGTTGCTGCGCATCATCGAGCAGGGCGGCCTTGACGGCCTCGCGCATCTCGACGAGCCGCTGCTGATCACCGAGCAGGCGCCTCTGGAAGAAAACGCCCACGAGCGTCAGGCGTTGCTGCGGCACTTGGGCAATCGCGGCTACAAGGCCAAAGTCACATCGACCACGCCGGGCACGTGGCAGATCGATTATCGCCATACCGAGCAGCCACTGGTGTCGATCATCGTGCCGGTCATCGATGATCTGCCGGTATTGCGTCGCTGCCTGGAAGGCGTGCTGCTCAAGACCCGTTACAGCCGTTACGAAGTGCTACTGGCAGCCAACGCCAATCAGTCGGCAGCGGTCAACGACTGGCTGGGCACGCTGCGTCACGCCAAGGTCAATGTACTGCGTGCCGATCAGCCGCTGAGCGAGGTCGCCTTGTACAACGCCGCCAGCGAACAGGCGCAGGGTGAATACCTGGTGCTGCTGGCCGCTGACAGCGAGGTGGTCAATCCGAACTGGATCGACTCGTTGCTCAATCATGCGCAGCGTCCGGAAGTGGGCCTCGTCGGTGCCAAACTGGTCGACCGTGACGGCAACATCGCTCAGGCCGGTTTGATCCTCGGCCTCAACGCAGGTGTGGGTTCGCCTTTCATCGGCGAACGACACACGGCCACAGGCTACATGCAGCGTTTGGCCGCCGAGCAAAATTACTCGGCCGTTTCCAGGGTTTGCCTGATGGTGCGCAAGGAATTGTTCAATGCCCTTGGCGGACTGGATGAAGCGACCTTCGCCGAAGGCTATGCCGACGTCGATCTGTGCCTCAAGACCGGGCAGGCCGGTTACCTCACCGTGTGGACGCCACTGGTGCAGGTGCTGCACACCGGCGAGCTGCCACAGGCGCCAGCGGCACTGGCAGCATTACGTGAAAAATGGCCCGAAGCGTTTGCACAGGACCCGGCCTACAACGCTAACCTGGCCCTGACCGGCAAAGGTTTCACTCTGGGCGAAAATGCCTCGATCAATTGGGCGCAGTTGCTCGCCTGAGCTGGCCGGACAGGAACCAAGACATGTTCAACGGTAAATCGATTTTCATCTCGGGCGGCACCGGCTCGTTCGGGCGCAACTTCATCCGTCGCTTGCTGGAGCAATACCAGCCCAAGCGCGTGGTGGTGTTCTCCCGCGACGAGCTGAAGCAGTACGAGATGCAGCAAACGTTCAACGCGCCGTGCATGCGTTATTTCATCGGTGATGTGCGTGATGCCGATCGCTTGCGTCAGGCCATGCGCGGTATCGATTACGTGGTGCATGCCGCTGCGCTCAAGCAAGTGCCGGCGGCGGAATACAACCCGACCGAATGCATCCGCACCAACGTCAACGGTGCGGAAAACATCATCGCCGCCGCTATCGACAACGGTGTGAAAAAAGTCGTCGCGTTGTCCACCGACAAGGCCGCTAGCCCAATCAATCTGTACGGTGCGACGAAGTTGCTCTCGGACAAACTGTTCGTTGCGGCCAACAACATTGCCGGCGAGCAGCAGACCCGGTTTGCCGTGGTGCGCTACGGCAATGTCGCCGGTTCGCGCGGTTCTGTGGTGCCGTTTTTCAGCAAGCTGATCGCCGACGGCGCGCAAGAGCTGCCGATCACCGACGAACGCATGACGCGGTTCTGGATCACCCTCGACCACGGCGTGCAGTTCGTGCTCGACAGCTTTGCGCGGATGCACGGCGGCGAAGTGTTTGTGCCGAAGATTCCCTCGATCCGCATTGTCGATCTGGCGCGCGGCATGGCTGCACATCTGCCGCACAAGAACGTCGGCATTCGTCCCGGCGAAAAGCTGCATGAGCTGATGGTGCCGCTGGACGATGCGCGGATGACTCTGGAGTTCGAAGACCACTACACCATTCAGCCGTCGATTCGCTTTACCAGTGTCGATGTCGATTTTGCCGTCGATAAACTCGGTGAGCGTGGCGGTGCGGTGAGCGAAGATTTTGAATATCGCTCCGACACCAACCCGCATTTTCTCTCGGTCGGGCAGATCGGCGATCTGCACGCGAAGCTGTCGGTATGATCCCGTACGGTCGGCAGAGCCTCGATCAGACGGACATCGACGCGGTGGTCGAGGTGCTGCAATCGGACTGGCTGACCCAGGGGCCTACCATCGAGCGTTTCGAGCAGGCGATGGCCGAGCGCTGTCAGGCGGATTTTGCCGTGGCGGTGTGCAATGCCACGGCGGCATTGCACATTGCCTGTCTGGCTGCGGGCCTGGGGCCGGGCGATCGTTTGTGGACTTCGCCGAATACGTTTCTCGCCTCGGCCAATTGCGGGCGCTATTGCGGCGCTGACGTTGATTTCGTCGACATCGATCCGTTGACCTGGAACCTCGACGCCTACGCTCTCGAGGCCAGGCTCGAACAGGCCGAGCGCGACGGCACGCTGCCTAAAGTCCTCGTCGCGGTAGCGTTCTCCGGGCAGAGCTGTGACCTGCGCAAGATTGCCGAACTGGCGGTGCGCTACAACTTCACCGTGATCGAAGATGCCTCGCACGCGGTGGGCGCCAGCTACGCCGGGCGCCCGGTCGGTTGCGGTGAATTCGCAGCGATGACGGTGTTCAGCTTTCACCCGGTGAAAATCATCACCAGTGCCGAGGGCGGCATGGTCCTGACCAATCGCCCGGTGCTGGCCGAGCGTCTGCAACGCCTGCGCAGCCACGGCATGACCCGCGATCCGCAACAGATGACCGAGCCCAGCCACGGGCCGTGGTATTACCAGCAAATCGAGCTGGGTTTCAATTACCGGATCACCGATCTGCAGGCGGCGCTGGGTCTGTCGCAACTGAGCAAGCTGGACGATTTCATCGGCCGGCGCCGCGAACTGGCGGCGCGTTACGATCAGTTGCTGGCGTACTTGCCGCTGACCTTGCCAAGCTCACAACCAGAGGCCGAGTCGGCGTGGCACTTGTACGTGGTGCGCGTGCAGGCCGAGCGCTGCAACCTGAGTCATCGTCAGGTGTTCGAAGGTTTGCGCAGCGCCGGCGTGGGCGTCAATCTGCACTACATTCCCGTGCACTTGCAGCCTTACTATCGTGACCTGGGGTTTGCTGAAGGCGATTTCCCCGAGGCCGAGCGCTATTACGCCGAAGCGATCAGTTTGCCGCTGTACCCGTTGCTCAGTGATGAGCAGCAGGATTATGTAGTCGAGCAACTGCGTCGACTGACCGAATGACCACCGCTGCGGCGATGAATGAGACTGTGATGCGTGAACTGAGCGAGCAGGAAAAATTCTGGCAGGGTGAGTTCGGCAACCAGTACGTCGAGCGTAACGTCGGCCAACCGCTGGTGGCCGCCAATCTGGCGCTGTTTGCCAAAGCGCTGAGCCGCGTCGGGCGCATCGACAGTCTGGTGGAACTGGGCACCAACGCCGGCAACAATTTGCAGGCGCTGCATCAGTTGCTGCCGCGCTGTGAGCTGTTCGGTGTGGAGATCAATGAAAGCGCCTGTGCGCAGGCTCGGGCGCTCGACATTGCACAGATCTGGCACGGTTCGCTGTTGGATTTTCCTCGCGAGCGCCGCTATGACCTGACCTTGAGCAAAGGCGTGCTGATCCATCTGGCCCCGGGGTTGTTGCCGAGCGCCTATGCGCAGCTTTACGAGCTAAGTCAGCGCTATATTCTGATCGCCGAGTACTACAATCCGGCACCGGTTGAGGTGTCCTATCGGGGCAACAGCGGCAAGCTGTTCAAGCGCGATTTTGCCGGGGAAATGCTTGATCGCTACGCCGATCTGCAACTGCTCGACTATGGCTTCGTTTATCACCGCGACGGGCAATTCCCGGCGGATGATGTCACCTGGTTTCTGCTGGAAAAACGTCCTTGAGCAACGTCGCCATCATTCCGGCACGCGGGGGCAGCAAACGCATCCCGCGCAAGAATCTGTTGCCGTTCGACGGCGTGCCGATGATTGTCCGCTCGATCCGCACCGCGCTGGATTCGGGCTTGTTCGAACAAGTCGTGGTCAGCACCGACGATGTCGAGATTGCCGACGTTGCGCGAGCCCACGGTGCCCAGGTGCCGTTTTTGCGTCCGGCAGCACTGGCCGATGACTTCACCGGCACTGCGGCGGTCATCGTGCACGCACTGCAACAGTTGCCGTCCTTCGATTTCGCTTGCTGCATTTACGCCACTGCACCGCTGTTGCAGGCGCGCTATCTGCGTCAGGGTTTCGAATTGCTGGAGCAACATCCGGATCGATCATTTGCCTTCTCCGTTTGCGATTTCGCTTTTCCGGTGCAACGGGCGTTGACCCTGGACGGGCAGGGCGCCTTGCACGCGTTGTATCCCGAGTTTCGCAACACTCGCTCGCAGGACTTGCCCGAGGCGTTTCAGGACGCCGGGCAGTTTTATTGGGGGCGCAGCGAGGCGTGGCTGCGCGGTGATGTGCTGTATTCGCCCGCCAGCCTGCCGGTGATTCTGCCGCGGTATCTGGTGCAAGACATCGACACGCCGCAAGACTGGAAGCGCGCCGAATACCTGTACGCCGCGCTCAAGGCCGGCGGAGAACTGCAATGAGGGTGCTGATTCGCGCCGACGCTTCGCCGACCATTGGCAGCGGCCACATTGCCCGCTGCCTGACCCTGGCGCGGGTGCTGCGCAGGCAGGGCAGTCATGTAGCGTTTGCCTGTCGGCGTTTGCCGGGGCATCGACTCGAAGCCTTGAATGCCGAGGGCTTCGAGACCTTTGCGCTGCCCGAGCGCTATCGCGATGAGGACCCGCTGCAGGCCATTGAATCGATGTTGCCGTGGCAGTTCGACATCGATGCCCTGGGCCTGCTGCTGGACGGGCAGGCCATGTTCGACTGGATCATCGCCGACCACTACGGCCTCGATCACCTCTGGCAAACCGCCGCGCGACGCTGGGCGCACCGAATTGCCGCGGTGGACGATCTGGCCACCCGGCGCTACAGCGTTGATCTGCTGCTTAATCAGAACCTGTCCGGTCTCAGCGAACACTACGCGCCGCTGCTGCCCGAAGGCTGTCGCACCTTGCTCGGCCCGCGCTACGCGATGCTGCGTGAGGAGTTCAACTGCGCGGCCATCGAGATCAAGCCGAAGGCGCGTCGGGTACTGGTGAATTTCGGCGGGTTCGATGCGGCGATGCAGACCCATCACGCGATGTTGGCACTGTCTGATTTCACTGAATTGCAGGTTGATTTCGTCGCTGGCGCCGACAACCCGGCGTGGGCGCAGATGCAGGCGTTGGCCGAGACGCGGCCGAACTGGCGCCTGCACAGTTTTGTCAGCGATTTCCGTCAGCGCATGGCTGAGGCGGACCTGTTTATCGGCGCCGGCGGCGGCACCAGTTGGGAGCGCGCGGCGCTGGGCTTGCCGACGATTTGCATCGCTGTGTCGAACAACCAGCAGGCCAACGGCGAAGTCATGGCCGCCGCCGGTGCGCACGTCTTTCTGGGCGCCCGTGAGCAAGTCAGCGTTGCGCAGTTGCGCGATGCGGTCGGCTTCGTCGCCAACAATTTTTATCTGCGCCAGAGTCTGGCCGAACGCTCGCGGCAATTGGTCGACGGACGCGGTGCCGAGCGCGTGGCGGCGGCACTGGCTGGCGCGGTGCTCAAGCTGCGCCCGGCAACGCTGGACGATGCGCAGTTGTTGTTCGATGGGCGCAATGCCGAGCCGGTGCGACGTTGGTCACTGGAAACCGGCGTCATCGACTGGCCGCAACACGTGAACTGGCTGACGGCGAGTCTGCGCAATCCGCAGCGGCTGCTGCTGATTGCCGAGGCGGACGACGGCCCGGTCGGGGTGCTGCGCTACGACTTGCGCGGGTTCGAAGCCGAAGTTTCGATCTATCTGCTGCAAGGGCGTTTCGGCCTCGGCTGGGGCCGGGCGTTGCTGAGCCGTGGCGAGGCGTTCGTGGTTAGACATTGGCCGCAACTGACGCTCATCAGCGCCCGGGTCGTGCCGGCCAATCAGTCTTCAATGAAAGTTTTTCGCGACGCCGGGTTTACTCAAGAGGCCTGCGCGTTCACCCGTGTTTTGAAGGATCAGCCGCATGCCTAGTTTCAAGATTGGTCATCACACCATCGGTGCCGATGCGCCGCCGTTCATCATTGCCGAGATGAGTGGCAATCATAACCAGTCGCTCGACGTCGCTCTGCAAATCGTTGAGGCTGCCGCGAAGGCCGGGGCGCATGCCTTGAAATTGCAGACCTACACCGCCGAGACCATGACCCTGGATCTGGCCGAAGGTGAGTTTTTCATCAAGGATCCGGGCAGTCTGTGGGCCGGGACTTCGCTCTACGATCTCTATGAAAAAGCCCACACGCCGTGGGAGTGGCACGCGCCGATTTTCGCCCGGGCCAAAGAGTTGGGGATGCTCGCGTTCTCGACGCCGTTCGATGACAGCGCAGTGGATTTTCTCGAAAGCCTCGATGTGCCGGCGTACAAGATCGCCAGTTTTGAAAACACCGATCTGCCGCTGATACGTCGTGTGGCGGCTACTGGCAAACCGCTGATCATTTCCACCGGCATGGCCAGCATCGCCGAACTCGATGAAACCGTGCGCGCCGCCCGCGAGGCCGGGTGCAAGGATCTGGTTCTGCTCAAGTGCACCAGCACCTATCCGGCGACTCCGCTCAACAGCAACGTGCGCACGATTCCGCATCTGCGCGAGCTGTTTGGCTGCGAGGTGGGGCTCTCAGATCACTCAATGGGCGTTGGCGTGTCGGTGGCGGCGGTGGCGCTGGGGGCGACAGTCGTGGAAAAGCACTTCACCCTCGACCGTTCGGCCGGTGGCGTGGATGCCAGCTTTTCCCTGGAACCTGCGGAAATGGCCAGTCTGGTCGTCGAAACCGAGCGTGCCTGGCAGGCGCTCGGGCAGGTGCATTACGGTGTCACCGAGGCCGAGCGCAAGTCGCTGGTCTATCGCCGCTCGCTGTACGTCACCGCTGATATGGCGGCCGGTGAGCCCTTCACCGCAGACAATCTGCGCGCCATCCGCCCCGGTCTCGGCCTGCCGCCCAAGCACGCCGAAGCTGTCCTCGGTCGCCATGCACGCACCGCGATCAAGCGCGGCACGCCGCTGGACTGGTCGCTGGTCGAATAGGCCAATCTGCCATCGATTCGGCAAAATAGCGTGACCTGCGAGTCATAACGCGCATCTTCACTGTATTGTATTGACCGGGGAGATGGCGCCTGGCCCGTTTTGCGGTTCCAGTGATAGCCCTTTGCGCTTCCCGTGGCTGCCCGTTGTGGCGGCCGTTTTCTGTTGTCGGCGCCCCTCGAATCCTTGCGAGCGGTGGTTTTGGGCTGTTTTTTATTGGGAAGCCGTAATGATTGGCATAAAAAGCATTGCGAGCTACGTTCCTGTAGCCGGCGTGGACAATTACGCACAAGGTGCAAAATTCGAGAAGGATGAAGAATTCATCCTTGGCAAGATCGGTTCGGCGTTCCTGCCGCGCAAAGACGCTGAGCAGGAAACCTCCGATCTGTGCGTGGAAGCGGCCAATGCGCTGTTTGCCAGCAACCCTGAACTGAAACGTGAATCGATCGACGCGCTGATCGTCGTCACCCAGAACGGTGACGAAGAAGGCCTGCCGCACACCGCAGCCATCGTTCAGGACAAACTCGGCCTGCCGACCAACGTTGCAGCGTTCGACATTTCCCTGGGCTGCTCCGGTTATGTCTACGGCATCTACGCGATCAAGGGCTTCATGGAAGCCGCCGGCCTGAAGAACGGCCTGCTGATCACCGCTGATCCGTACTCGAAAATCGTTGACCCGGAAGACCGCAACACCACCATGCTGTTCGGCGATGCCGCCACCGCAACGTGGATGGGCGAAAATCCGACGTGGGCGCTGGGCAAGGCCAAGTTCGGCACTGACGGCTCCGGCGCGCCGCACTTGAAGGTCAGCAACGGCGTGTTCTTCATGAACGGTCGTCAGGTCTTCAACTTCGCTTTGCTGAAAGTCCCGGCGCACTTGCACGAGTTGCTCGATGATTCCGGCCTCAAGGCCGATGACATCGACGCGTTCTGCATCCACCAGGGCAGCGCGGCAATTGTCGATGCCGTGGCGCGGCGCTTCGAAGGCGAGCCGGAGAAGTTCATCAAGGACATGGTCGAGACCGGCAATACCGTGTCGTCGAGCATCCCGCTGCTGCTGGAAAAACACGTGCTCGACTCCGACTGGCAGCGCATTGCGCTGAGCGGTTTCGGCGTCGGTCTGTCGTGGGGCTCGGCGATCATCTATCGTCCGTAAGCCGGATTAAAAACCACGGATACAAAAATAGCGTTCAAGGTTAACCTTGAACGCTATTTTTTTGCCTGAAAGGAGCGCGGGGCGCCATGAGCGAGTTTTTCCAAGCCAATGCCGAGGTGTTGCAACGGCGCTGGCCTGCGCTGTTCGAGCGACTGATGGCTGAAGACAGCGCGGCCGTCCAGGCCGAACTGGTGCAAGGGCTGGGCTCGACGCTGAGCGTTGGCGGCATTCAACTCACCAGCCGCCACGACCGTCTTCATGAAGCGCAAATTCAGGCGGCGAGCCTGCCCGATAAAGCGCAACTGCACGTCTATGGCACCGGCCTCGGCGATTTGCCCGGCCTGCTTCTGGAGCGCGCAGGACTGCAACGGCTGTACGTGCACATCCTCAACGGCGCGTTGTTCGCGCTGGTGCTGCAGCTGCTCGATCAGCGCCAGTGGCTGGACGATCCGCGCGTCGAGTTGTTCTATGCCGGTGATCACCCGGACCTGTTCACGCCGTTTTTTGCTTTGCCCGCCGAGCTGCTGCTGGCCGACGACTTCAATGCGAAGGTCCGTGATCGGCTGGTCAATGAAATCCACCTCACTTTCAATAACCGCGAATTCGATGCGCAGTCACCGGCCATTCAGCAGCGTTTGCAGGAATGCCTGCCGGTGTTGCTCGGCGATGCAGATGTGGCGCAGCTGTTCGGCACTTGCACCGGCCGGGAGGTCTATGTGATTGCGACCGGGCCGAGCCTGGAGCAACATTTCGAACGTCTGGCAGCGATCCGCCAGCGGGCGGAGCGACCGTTGTTCATTTGCGTGGACACCGCTTATCGCCCCTTGCGCGAACACGGTATTGCGCCGGACCTGGTGGTGAGCATCGACCAGCGCATCAGTTTCCGTCATCTGCCTTTTGAAGAGTCCGACGGCATCCCGCTGGTGTATCTGCCGATGAGTGATCCGACGGTATTGAACGCGTGGAAAGGCAAACGCTACGGCGGCTATTCCGCAAGCCCGATCTACGCGCACTTGCGCGAGCAATGTCCGCGAGGCCAGTTGCACGTCGGCGGCAGCGTGATTCACCCGGCGGTGGATCTGGCGGTAAAAATGGGTGCCGCGCGCATCACCCTGTTTGGTGCTGACTTTGCCTTCCCGATGAACAAGACCCACGCCGGCTGGGACGATGGCGATCTGGGGCCGCCGGTGAATCAGGCGCGGCAGTGGGTGCGTGACGGCCATGGCCAGCGGGTCAGCACTCAGCTGAATTTTCGCGGTTATCTGTGCGTACTGGAGCGTTATATTGCCGCGAATCCCCATGTCGAATTTTTCAACAGCAGCCGCGCCGGTGCGTTGATCGCCGGGGCTTCCTTCAATCCGGAGTTCATGCAATGAGTGCGCTGAGGCAGAGTCAGGATCAGTGCCGCCAATGCGCGGCTTTGTTTCGCCTGGGGCGTGACGTCGAAGCGGCACTGACGATGGTCGATGTGTTCGAACAGGCCCAGCAATGTCTGTCCTCTTCATCTGTAGATGTTCAGCAGGCATGGGCGCAGGTGCTGATGCAAATGCTCGAATGTCAGGAGCGTCAGGACTGGTTGAGTCTGGCCGATTCTATGGAATACGAGCTGGTTGAATTGCTGGAAAGCGTGCAGAGCTGAGGCGCTCCATGGCGCTGGCCCGCGGCTTCGCGCTACAGCCGGTTTTATGACGTCATTTTTTCACGGTGGACGTGCTGCTAAGTCTTTGTTTTCTCGGGGGTGGCAGGGTGATGGCAAATTTTTTTCAAAAAGCCCTCAAGCAACCTGCAAACCCGACGATAACTATTACGAAGGTTCTCTAGGCCATACCCGGCGGTTGCCAGGGCCGGAAGCCGCAGTACCCAACCAACGAGGAATTCGTCATGGCTTTAACAGTAAACACCAACACCACATCGTTGAACGTTCAGAAGAACCTGAACCGCGCTTCCGACGCTCTGTCCACTTCGATGCAGCGCCTGTCTTCCGGCCTGAAAATCAACAGCGCCAAAGACGACGCCGCTGGCCTGCAGATCTCCAACCGTATGTCTTCGCAGATCCGCGGTAACACCCAGGCCATCCAGAACGCCAACGACGGTATCTCCGTTGCCCAGACCGCTGAAGGCGCTCTGCAAGCTACTACCGACATCCTGCAGCGTATGCGTGAACTGGCTGTTAAAGCCCGTAACGGTACCAACGGCACTGCTGACCAGACCGCTACCAACGCTGAATTCGCTCAGATGTCCGACGAGATCACCCGTATCTCGGCTTCGACCAACCTGAACGGCAAAAACCTGCTGGACGGTTCGGCTGGTACTGTGACCCTGCAAGTGGGTGCAAACACCGGTTCGGCTAACCACATCGACCTGGTACTGAGCGGCAAGTTCGACGCAGTAAGCCTGTCGGTAGGTAGCGGCACTCTGGCTCTGACCGGTGCCAGCCCTTCTGACGCTGCTGTTGCCATCGACAGCGCGATCACTGCAATCGACGCAGCTATCGCTAACATCGGTGCAACCCGCGCCAGCCTGGGTGCTTCGCAAAACCGTCTGACCAGCACCATCTCCAACCTGCAGAACATCACTGAAAACACCACCGCTGCTCAGGGTCGTGTACAGGACACCGACTTCGCCGCAGAAACTGCCAACCTGACCAAGCAGCAAACCCTGCAGCAAGCTTCCACTTCGGTTCTGGCTCAAGCCAACCAACTGCCTTCCGCTGTACTGAAGCTGCTTCAGTAATTCGGAATGAGTTTGAGCGGGGGAGTGCGCTTGTCGTGCTCTCTCGCTTTTTTACGTTAGGAGGTGATGGGCATGGACATGAGCGTAAAGCTTAACGTGTCTTATCCGGCTCCCAAGGCAGCGATACCGGTTGCTGACAAGCCGTCAGAGACGCCAAAAGTTGCGCAGGCCGATGCTCCGGTCGCTGACCGTAAACGTCAGGGTACGGATGACGCCAAGTTGAAACTGGCTGTGCAGGAGATCGAGAAGTTCGTCCAATCGATCAAGCGCAACCTGGAGTTCTCTATCGATGAGCACTCCGGAAAGGTCATCGTCAAGGTGATCGCAAGCGAGACGGGTGAGGTCGTTCGGCAGATTCCCTCCGCCGAAGCCCTCAAACTGGCAGACAGTCTTGCCAATGCAAGCCACGTGTTGTTCGACGCCAAAGTCTGATAAATGGCATGAATAGTGTTTGCTCGTTCCCAAGACGCCTGTAACGGTCAAAAGAATGGCAACAATCTGAAGGGAGATGCACATGGCAAGTCCAATTCTACCGGGTTCCGGACTGGGTTCCGGCCTGGACATCGGCGCGATCGTGACCGCGCTGGTCAACGCCGACAAGTCTGCCAAGCAGACGCAGATCGATACCGCGACCAAAACCAACAGCCTGAAAATTTCCGGCGTCGGTTCGCTGAAAAGCGCGCTGGCGGCTTATCAAAAGGCTATGGCCGATCTGAACAAGGCCTCAAGCCCGGCGTTTGCCGGTTTTACCGCAACGTCTGACACGCCAACGGTGGTCGGTGCTACCTCGGATAAAACCGCCGTACCGGGTACTTACAGCGTCGTCGTGAAAAACCTGGCCACCGGCTCGAAAGTTGCCAGTGCCGCCTTTGCCGGCGGGGCCGCCAGTGCCATTCCGAGTGGTACTCTGAAAATCAGTCAGAATGGCACTGATTACAATGTCGAGATTCCGGCCAATGCAACGTTGCAGTCCACGCGTGATGCGATCAACACCGCACAGGCCAGCAACGGTATTTCCGCGAACATCGTGACTGACAGTACCGGGTCTTCGCGTCTGGTGCTGAGCTCGAACAAGACGGGCGCCGGCATGGATTTGAAGGTCAGCGGCATCGCCGGCCTGGAAATCGACGGCACCCAGAAGATGGGCGACAGCCCGGCGCCCAGCGCGTCCGGAGCCGTCGGTAACCTGGCCATGGATGCTAGCCTGACCATCGACGGCCTGGCCGTTACGAGCAAGACCAATACCGTGACCGGTGCAATCAGCGGCATGACCCTGAATCTGGTCACCGCGAGTCCCGTCGTCGGCGGCGTGCCAACGCCGGCGACTGTGTCGGTCGCGACTAATACCGCCGGGATCCAGACATCGCTGCAGACCTTCATCGATTCCTATAACACGCTGAAGAAAACGGTCGATACGCTGTCCAAGGCTACAGCGGATGCCGACGGTAATCTGACCGTGTCTGCCGCGTTTACCGGTGACGCTCTGCCACGTTCGCTGATGGCTGATATCCGTGCCCAGCTGACCGATCCGGGGGCTGGCGGGCAAGGCCAATTGTCCGTGCTGTCGCAGATGGGCGTGCTGACCGACAACAAGACCGGTTTGCTGACGCTCGACACCGCGGTGTTCAACAAGCGTATGGAAACGCCGGGCATGGCCGGCCAGGTTCAGCAGCTGTTCAGCGGCACCGACGCCAAGAATGGTTTATTGGCGCGCATGAGCGCGGCGGTTGATCCGTACGTCAAGACAGGCGGTCTGCTCGATCAGCGCAGCTCCAACCTGACCAATCTGACATCGAGCCTGCAAAAGCAGCAGGTGGCGCTGGATCTGCGCGTTGCCAACCTGACGGCAACCTTGACCGCCAAGTACAACGCCATGGACTTGCTCGTGGGGCAAATGAAGGCGACGGCGAGCAACATCACGTCGTTCTTCAGCTCGCTGAATGCTCAGCAGTCTGCGAAGTAACAAGTAGTAACGACAAAAACCCGGCTACGCTTTATCGGCGTGCGCCGGGTTTTTGTCTTTTGATCTAAAGTTCTGTGACTCGTTGGCGATACACTGGTTAGACGAGTCATTGTGGCAATGAGGTAGAACATGAATCCGATGTTAGCCCTTCGGCAGTACCAGAAAGTCGGCGCACACGCCCAGACATCCGAAGCGAGCCCGCACCGCCTGGTGCAAATGTTGATGGAAGGTGGTCTGGCGCGTATCGCTCAGGCCAAAGGCGCCATCGAGCGTAAGGACATTCCCGCCAAGTGCACATCGATCAGCAAGGCCATCGGTATCGTCAGTGGCCTGCGTGAAGGCCTCGACCTGGAAAACAATGCAGAGGCGCTGGCCGATCTGGATGGTCTGTATATCTACATGATGAAGCGCCTCGCCGAGGCGAACATCAGCAGCGATCCGCGTATCCTCGATGAGGTGGCGGGCCTGCTGACAACGGTAAAAGAAGGCTGGGATGCCATTGCACCTGTGCCGGCTCCGCAGTTCTGAAGGAGATCACCATGAGTCTTGTATTGCAGCGAATCGCCGATACCCGTGAGGCGCTGGTCAGTGCGCTGGCCGAACGCAACTGGGAAGCTATTGGTGAGCTGGATCTGGCTTGCCGTTCCTGCATGGAAGACGTCATGGCGGAAGCTGCGCTGGACGAAGTCGCCTTGCGCGACAACCTCGAAGAGCTGCTGTTCGTTTACAAGGAGCTTCTTGAGGTGGCGATGGGTGAGCGGCAGGCGATAGCCAACGAGATGTCGCAGATCACCCAGGCGCAGAAAGCGGCAAAGGTTTACCATCTGTTTGGTTAATTAACCCCCAGTTAATCCAGGCATATGCGCCATAAATTTGACTGTGCACGGTTTTTTGACTTAACTAGTGGCTGTTTCCAGATTTAAGGCGTCTACAGGCACATGGTGTCCTGCAAGCGTCTCGCTTGCCCCTGATTTCGGGCATTGAGTTGACTAGGGAAGTTGCTATTGCATGTGGCGTGAAACCAAAATTCTGCTGATCGATGACGATAGCGTCCGCCGCCGCGACCTGGCGGTGATATTAAATTTTCTTGGCGAAGAAAATTTACCCTGCGGCAGCCATGACTGGCAGCAGGCAGTCGGCTCTTTGTCGTCTAGTCGTGAAGTCATTTGTGTACTGATCGGGACCGTGAATGCTCCTGGTGCACTTTTGGGCTTGCTAAAGACACTCGCAACCTGGGATGAGTTCCTTCCGGTTTTGTTGATGGGCGATAATTCTTCCGTTGACCTGCCTGAAGACCAGCGTCGCCGGGTGCTTTCGACCCTGGAAATGCCGCCCAGCTACAGCAAATTGCTCGATTCGTTGCACCGTGCCCAGGTCTATCGCGAGATGTACGACCAGGCCCGCGAGCGCGGCCGTCATCGCGAACCTAATTTATTCCGCAGTCTCGTCGGCACCAGCCGTGCGATCCAGCACGTGCGTCAGATGATGCAGCAAGTGGCCGATACCGACGCCAGCGTGCTGATCCTCGGTGAGTCCGGCACGGGCAAGGAAGTGGTCGCGCGCAACCTGCATTACCACTCCAAGCGTCGTGATGCGCCGTTTGTGCCGGTCAACTGCGGAGCGATTCCGGCAGAGCTGCTCGAAAGCGAATTGTTCGGCCACGAGAAGGGTGCCTTCACCGGTGCGATCACCAGTCGTGCCGGGCGCTTCGAGTTGGCCAATGGCGGTACGCTGTTTCTCGACGAAATCGGCGACATGCCGCTGCCGATGCAGGTCAAGCTGCTGCGCGTGTTGCAGGAACGCACCTTCGAGCGGGTGGGCAGCAACAAGACCCAGAGCGTCGATGTGCGCATCATCGCCGCGACCCACAAGAATCTCGAAAGCATGATCGAGATCGGCAGTTTCCGCGAAGACCTCTATTATCGCCTGAACGTGTTCCCTATCGAGATGGCGCCGCTGCGTGAGCGCGTCGAAGACATCCCGTTGCTGATGAACGAGCTGATCTCGCGCATGGAGCACGAAAAGCGCGGTTCGATCCGTTTCAACTCGGCGGCGATCATGTCGCTGTGCCGTCACGGCTGGCCGGGCAACGTCCGCGAGCTGGCCAACCTCGTTGAACGCATGGCGATCATGCACCCGTACGGAGTGATCGGCGTGGTCGAGTTGCCGAAGAAATTCCGCTACGTCGACGACGAAGATGAGCAAATGGTCGACAGCCTGCGCAGCGACCTCGAAGAGCGTGTGGCGATCAACGGCCACACGCCGGATTTCGGCGCCAACGCGCTGCTACCGCCGGAAGGCCTGGACCTCAAGGACTACCTCGGTGGTCTGGAACAGGGCCTGATTCAGCAGGCGCTGGACGATGCCAACGGCATCGTTGCCCGGGCCGCCGAACGTCTGCGCATCCGTCGCACCACCCTGGTCGAGAAGATGCGCAAGTACGGCATGAGCCGGGCCGGAGGAGACGAGCAGGCGGATGATTGACGCCTGTTTTTCAACCCCTTCATTTATAAGCCGTTTTTTTTAGGCACGGGTATTGCTACATCCCTCGCAACGTTCCGTTTCACTGACGGTCAGCCAAGCGAGAGAGCACAATGCCCCAAGTCGCCCAGATCTCTTCTGCCTCCAACATCGTGGGGCAACCCTCATCCGTGGAGCAGGCAAGCCGTCAGGGACTTGAGCAGGCGTTCGCGCTGTTCAACCAGATGTCCAGCCAGTTGACCGACTCCTACAGCCTGCTGGAAGCGCGGGTCACCGAGCTCAAGGGTGAGCTGGAAGTGGTCAGCGCCCAGCGCATGCAGGAGCTGGCGGAAAAAGAGCGCTTGGCCAATCGTTTGCAAAACCTCCTTGATCTGTTGCCCGGCGGCGTCATTGTGCTTGACGGTCGCGGCATCGTGCGCGAAGCCAACCCGGCCGCCATCGATTTGCTCGGCTTGCCGCTGGTAGGCGAGTTGTGGCGCCAGGTGATCGCTCGCTGCTTCGCGCCGCGTGAAGACGACGGTCACGAAATTTCCCTGAAAAACGGTCGGCGCCTGTCGATTGCCACTCGCTCGCTGGATGCCGAACCGGGGCAATTGGTGCTGCTCAACGACCTGACAGAAACCCGTCATCTGCAAGATCAACTGGCGCGCCATGAGCGCTTGTCCTCGCTGGGGCGCATGGTTGCCTCGCTGGCGCACCAGATCCGCACGCCGCTGTCCGCCGCGTTGCTCTACGCCAGTCATTTGACTGAGCAGCAGTTGCCGGTCGAAACCCAGCAACGTTTCGCCGGACGCCTCAAGGAGCGTCTGCATGAGCTGGAGCATCAAGTACGCGACATGCTGGTATTCGCTCGCGGCGAGTTGCCGCTGACCGACCGCCTTACACCTCATGCCTTGATGCAATCGCTGCAAGCCGCGGCGCTGACCCATGTGCAGGATTTGCCGATTCGCTGGCAGTGCGACAGCCATACCGGTGAGTTGCTGTGCAACCGCGACACGCTGGTCGGCGCGCTGCTGAATCTGATTGAAAACGCCATCCAGGCCAGCGCCGCCGATGTGCGTTTGAAAGTGCATTGCTACACCCGCGATAACACGCTGCGCCTGTGCGTCAGCGATAGCGGCAGTGGCATCGAGCCGACCGTTTTGGCGCGCCTCGGCGAGCCTTTTTTTACCACCAAAGTCACTGGTACCGGCCTTGGCCTGACCGTGGTCAAGGCAGTGGCCCGGGCGCATCAGGGAGAATTGCTGCTGCGTTCGCGGGTCGGACGCGGCACATGTGCGCAGGTCATCCTGCCGCTGTTTTCCGCCGCACAGGGAGCTGAATAAACCTCATGGGCATCAAGGTGTTGTTGGTCGAGGATGACCGTTCTCTGCGCGAAGCGCTGGCCGATACGCTGCTGCTCGCCGGTCATGATTATCATGCCGTCGGTAGCGCCGAGGAGGCGTTGACGGCGGTCGCGCAAGAAGCGTTCAGCCTGGTGGTCAGCGACGTCAACATGCCGGGCATGGACGGTCATCAATTGCTCGCCCTGCTGCGTGCGCGACAGCCGCAATTGCCGGTGCTTCTGATGACCGCCCATGGCGCGGTCGAGCGTGCGGTCGATGCGATGCGCCAGGGCGCAGCGGATTATCTGGTCAAGCCGTTCGAACCCAAAGCGCTGCTCGATCTCGTTGCGCGGCATGCGTTGGGTAGCCTCGGGGCGAGCGCAGACGACGGCCCGGTGGCGGTCGAACCTGCCAGCGCGCAGTTGCTGGAACTGGCGGCACGGGTTGCGCGCAGTGACTCGACCGTATTGATTTCCGGCGAATCCGGCACCGGTAAAGAGGTGCTGGCGCGCTATATCCACCAGCAATCGCGGCGGGCCAGTCAGCCCTTTATCGCGATTAACTGCGCCGCGATCCCTGACAATATGCTCGAAGCCACGTTGTTCGGTCACGAGAAAGGTTCGTTCACCGGTGCCATCGCTTCACAGGCCGGCAAGTTCGAACAGGCCGAAGGCGGCACGATTCTGCTCGATGAAATTTCCGAAATGCCCTTGGGGCTGCAAGCCAAGCTGCTGCGTGTGTTGCAGGAGCGCGAAGTGGAGCGGGTCGGCGCACGCAAGCCGATCAGCCTGGATATTCGCGTGGTCGCAACGACCAACCGCGATCTGGCCGGTGAAGTGGCGGCGGGGCGCTTCCGTGAAGACCTGTTTTACCGCTTGTCGGTTTTCCCCCTGGCCTGGCGTCCACTTCGCGAGCGCACTGCCGATATCCTGCCGCTGGCGGAAAAGTTGTTGGCCAAACACGTCAATAAAATGAAGCACGCAGCGGCGAAACTGTCGCCCGAAGCGCAAGCTTGCCTGACTGCTTATCCGTGGCCGGGCAATGTGCGTGAGCTGGACAACGCCATTCAACGCGCGCTGATCTTGCAGCAGGGCGGCTTGATTCAGCCGCAGGATTTCTGCCTGGCCGGTGCGGTGACATTCGCTCCTTTGCCGGTCGCAGCGCCGGCGATTCGCGAAGTGCAAATCGACGTGGATTCGGCCGGCGCCCTGGGCGATGACCTGCGCCGCCGGGAGTTTCAGATGATCATCGACACCCTGCGCGCCGAGCGTGGCCGGCGCAAGGAAGCGGCAGAAAAGCTCGGCATCAGCCCGCGCACCCTGCGCTACAAACTGGCGCAAATGCGCGATGCCGGTATGGATGTCGAAGGCTATCTGTTCGCCACCTGAGCGCTACTGCAAAACATTCAGAATGCTTTTCTAGGAAGGGTGCCCATGAGCTGGCACCCTTGTTGCTAATACCTGTGTACCCGCCGAGTGAGTGTCAAAAAATTGCGGGCCGCCCAAGAGAGTAGACCATGAGCCAAGGTATTGAATTTAATCGGTTGATGATGGACATGCAGGCCATGAAAGTGGATGCCATGTCTGCGCGTAAATCGACTGCCGCTGTCCCTGAACTGGCGGGCAGCAGCTTTTCCGACATGCTCGGTCAGGCGATCAATAAAGTCAGCGATACCCAGCAAGCCTCGACTCAACTGGCCAACGCTTTCGAAATCGGCAAGAGCGGCGTCGACCTGACGGACGTGATGGTCGCTTCGCAAAAAGCCAGCGTGTCGTTCCAGGCTCTGACCCAGGTGCGCAACAAGCTGGTTCAGGCTTACCAAGACATCATGCAGATGCCGGTTTAAGGGCGAAATAAGTCATGGCAGAAGCAGTCGCTGATAACGTTCCGGCCAAGGCCACCCCGATCGACGGCAAACCGCCGCTGTTCGGCCTGTCCTTTCTGGAAAACCTTTCCCAGATGACCGTGCTGCGTCAGGTCGGCCTGTTGGTCGGTCTGGCGGCAAGCGTGGCGATTGGCTTTGCCGTGGTGCTGTGGTCGCAGCAGCCGGATTACCGTCCCTTGTACGGCAGCCTTGCCGGCCTGGACGCCAAACAGGTCATGGAAACCCTGGCCGCCGCTGACATTCCTTACAACGTAGAACCCAATTCAGGCGCCTTGCTGGTCAAGGCCGACGACCTGTCCCGTGCGCGGATGAAACTCGCCGCCGCTGGTGTCACTCCCAGCGACGGCAACATCGGTTTCGAAATCCTCGACAAGGAACAAGGTCTGGGCACCAGCCAGTTCATGGAAGCGACCCGTTATCGTCGCGGCCTCGAAGGCGAACTGGCGCGGACCATTTCCAGCCTGAACAACGTCAAGGGTGCCCGTGTGCACCTGGCGATTCCGAAAAGTTCGGTGTTTGTCCGTGACGAGCGCAAGCCAAGCGCCTCGGTGCTGGTCGAGCTGTACAGCGGTCGTTCGCTGGAGCCGGGTCAGGTGGTGGCGATCATCAATCTGGTGGCAACCTCCGTTCCCGAGCTGAGCAAATCGCAGATCACCGTCGTCGATCAGAAGGGCAACCTGCTCTCCGATCAGGCGGAAAACTCCGAAATGACCATGGCCGGCAAGCAGTTCGATTACAGCCGCCGCATGGAAAGCATGCTCACCCAGCGCGTGCACAACATTCTGCAACCGGTACTGGGCAACGATCGCTACAAGGCTGAAGTCTCGGCCGACGTCGATTTCAGCGCCGTTGAGTCGACCGCCGAGCAGTTCAACCCGGATCAACCGGCGTTGCGCAGCGAACAGTCGGTCAATGAACAACGCACCGCCAGCAATGGCCCGCAAGGTGTGCCGGGTGCCTTGAGCAACCAGCCACCGTCGCCGGCCTCGGCGCCGCAAACCACCGGTGGCACCGCCGCACCGGCCGGCATGATTCAACCGGGCCAACCGCTGGTTGACGCGAACGGTCAGCAGATCATGGACCCGGCCACCGGTCAGCCGATGCTCGCGCCGTACCCGGCCGACAAGCGTCAGCAATCGACCAAGAACTTCGAACTCGACCGTTCGATCAGCCACACCAAACAACAGCAGGGTCGTCTCAATCGCCTGTCGGTGTCGGTAGTGGTCGACGATCAGGTCAAGGTCAATGCGGCCAACGGTGAAACCACCAGGGCGCCGTGGACTGCCGACGAATTGGCGCGCTTCACTCGGCTGGTGCAGGACGCCGTCGGTTTCGACGCCAGCCGTGGCGACAGCGTCAGCGTGATCAACATGCCGTTCTCCGCCGAGCGCGGCGAAGTGATTGCCGATATTCCGTTCTACTCCCAGCCCTGGTTCTGGGACATCGTCAAACAAGTGCTGGGTGTGTTGTTCATCCTAGTGCTGGTGTTTGGTGTGCTGCGACCGGTGCTCAACAACATCACCGGTGGCGGCAAAGGCAAGGAGCTGGCCGGTCTGGGCAGCGACGTGGAACTCGGTGGCATGGGCGGCCTGGATGGCGAACTGTCCAACGACCGCGTGAGCCTCGGTGGTCCGCAGAGCATTCTGTTGCCGAGCCCGAGCGAGGGTTATGACGCGCAACTGAATGCAATCAAGAGTCTGGTAGCTGAAGACCCGGGTCGCGTGGCTCAGGTCGTGAAAGAGTGGATTAACGCAGATGAGTGATAACCGAGCCGCCGCCGTCAAACTGACCAAGGTCGACAAAGCCGCGATTCTGCTGCTGTCCCTGGGGTCGACCGATGCTGCGCAAGTGCTGCGCCACATGGGCCCGAAAGAAGTCCAGCGCGTCGGCGTGGCCATGGCGCAAATGGGTAACGTCCACCGCGAGCAGGTCGAGCAGGTGATGAGCGAATTCGTCGACATCGTCGGCGACCAGACCAGCCTCGGTGTCGGTTCCGACGACTACGTGCGCAAGATGCTCACTCAGGCCCTGGGCGAGGACAAGGCCAACGGTCTGATCGACCGCATCCTGCTCGGCGGCAACACCAGCGGCCTCGACAGCCTGAAATGGATGGAGCCGCGCGCGGTGGCCGACGTCATCCGTTACGAACACCCGCAGATCCAGGCGATCGTGGTCGCGTACCTCGACCCGGATCAGGCCGGTGAAGTGCTCGGCAACTTCGACCACAAAGTGCGTCTGGACATCATTCTGCGCGTTTCGTCGTTGAACACCGTGCAACCGGCGGCCTTGAAAGAACTCAACCAGATTCTCGAGAAACAGTTCTCCGGCAACTCGAACGCCTCGCGCACCACCCTGGGTGGTATCAAACGTGCGGCCGACATCATGAACTTCCTCGACAGTTCGATCGAAGGCCAGCTCATGGACTCGATCCGCGAAGTCGACGAAGACCTGTCCGGTCAGATCGAAGACCTCATGTTCGTGTTCAACAACCTGGCGGACGTCGACGACCGCGGTATTCAGGCGCTGTTGCGCGAAGTGTCTTCCGACGTGCTGGTGCTGGCCCTCAAGGGGTCGGACGAAGGCGTCAAGGAAAAGATCTTCAAGAACATGTCCAAACGTGCCGCCGAATTGTTGCGCGACGACCTCGAGGCCAAAGGCCCGGTGCGCGTCAGCGACGTCGAAACGGCGCAGAAAGAAATCCTCACCATCGCCCGTCGCATGGCCGAAGCCGGCGAGATCGTGCTCGGTGGCAAGGGTGGCGAGGAAATGATCTAAGCCCATGGACAAGCCTGACGAGTCTGTGACGGATCTGATCCGCGCCCGCGATGTTCGTGGCTTCGAATCCTGGGCAATGCCCAGTTTCGATCCGCCGAAACCGGAACCCGAGCCTGAGCCGGAACCCGAACCGCCGGAAATGGAAGAAGTGCCGCTGGAAGAAGTCCAGCCACTGACGCTGGAAGAACTCGAGAGCATCCGTCAGGAGGCTTACAACGAGGGCTTCGCCATCGGCGAGAAAGAAGGTTTTCACAGCACCACGCTGAAGGTGCGTCAGGAAGCTGAAACAGCCCTGGCGGCGAAAATCGCCAGCCTTGAGCTGTTGATGGCCAACCTGTTCGAACCGATCGCCGAACAAGACACACAGATTGAAAAGTCGCTGGTCGACCTCGTGCAACACATCACCAAACAGGTGATCAAGCGCGAACTGGCCATCGATTCGACGCAAATCGAACACGTCATGCGCGATGCGCTCAAGCTGTTGCCGCTGGGCGTTGAAAACGTGCGCCTGTACGTCAACCCGCAGGACTTTGCGCAAGTCAAAGCCCTGCGCGAGCGCCATGAAGAAAGCTGGCGCATCGTCGAAGACGAGTCGTTGTTGCCGGGCGGTTGCCGGGTTGAAACCGAGCACAGCCGCATCGACGCCAGCGTTGAATCGCGGGTGACGCAGGTTATGGCGAAACTGTTCGACCAGTTGCACGAGCAGGCTCTGCACCCCGCAGCGCCTGACTTGAGCCTGGAAATCCCTGAGGACACCCCAGCGGCTGTCGACCCTGACGAGCCGCGCGCGGACGCCAGCGATGCGCCTTGAACGCACCAGTTTTGCCAAGCGCCTGAGCACCTATGCCGAGGCCACCGAGATTGCCGGCGCGCCGATTCTCGAAGGCCGTCTGCTGCGCATGGTTGGCCTGACGCTTGAGGCGGAAGGCCTGCGCGCCGCCATGGGCACCCGGTGCATGGTGATCAATGACGACAGCTACCACCCGTCCCAGGTGGAAGCAGAAGTCATGGGTTTTTCTGGCAGCAAAGTCTTTCTGATGCCGGTCGGCAGTGTCGCCGGCATCGCTCCCGGTGCCCGTGTGGTGCCGCTGGCCGATACCGGGCGCCTGCCGATGGGCATGAGCATGCTCGGCCGCGTACTCGATGGCGCCGGTCGTGCGCTGGACGGCAAGGGCGGCATGAAGGCCGAAGACTGGGTGCCGATGGATGGCCCGACAATCAACCCGCTCAACCGTGACCCGATCAGCGTGCCGCTGGACGTCGGCATCCGCTGCATCAACGGTTTGCTGACGGTCGGCCGTGGTCAGCGTCTGGGTCTTTTCGCCGGTACCGGTGTCGGTAAATCGGTGTTGCTGGGCATGATGACGCGCTTCACCGAGGCCGACATTATTGTCGTCGGTCTGATCGGCGAACGCGGTCGCGAAGTTAAAGAATTCATCGAACACATCCTCGGCGAAGAAGGCCTCAAGCGTTCGGTCGTGGTCGCCTCGCCGGCGGACGATGCACCACTGATGCGTATGCGCGCGGCGATGTACTGCACGCGCATCGCCGAGTATTTCCGCGACAAGGGCAAGAACGTTTTGCTGCTGATGGATTCGCTGACGCGTTTCGCCCAGGCCCAGCGGGAAATCGCCCTGGCTATTGGCGAGCCGCCTGCGACCAAGGGCTATCCGCCGTCGGTATTTGCCAAACTGCCGAAACTGGTCGAGCGCGCCGGTAATGCCGAGAAGGGCGGTGGTTCCATCACGGCGTTCTACACGGTGTTGTCCGAGGGCGATGACCAGCAGGACCCGATTGCCGACTCGGCGCGGGGCGTGCTGGACGGCCACATTGTGCTGTCGCGGCGTCTGGCCGAGGAAGGGCACTATCCGGCCATCGATATTGAAGCGTCGATCAGCCGGGTGATGCCGGCGGTGGTTTCGGCCGAGCACATGCAGCGCGCGCAGTATTTCAAGCAACTGTGGTCGCGCTATCAACAGAGCCGCGACCTGATCAGCGTCGGCGCCTACGTCGCCGGCGGCGATCGCGAGACCGACCTGGCGATTTCCCTGCAACCGCAGTTGGTCAGGTATCAGCGCCAGGGCCTCAACGACAAAATCAACATGGGCGAAAGCCAGGCTTATCTCGAAACCCTGTTCGCCCCCGCGGCAGGCGGGTAACCGCTCATGGCCGTCAGCCGCGCCGCGCGCCTGGCACCGGTGGTGGACATGGCCGAGAAGGCCGAGAAAACCGCCGTGCAGCGCCTCGCCTATTTTCAGGGGCAGGTGAAGGTTGCCGAAAGCAAGCTGGCCGACCTCAATGCCTTTCGTCTGGATTATTCACAGCAATGGATCGTGCGCGGCAGCACCGGTGTGAGCGGGCAGTGGCTGCTCGGCTTCCAGGGCTTTCTGGCGCAGCTCGATACTGCGGTTGATCAGCAGCGCCAGAGCCTGGTCTGGCACCAGAACAATCTGGACAAGGCCCGCGAAGCCTGGCAACAGGCCTTCGCTCGCGTCGAAGGCCTGCGCAAGCTGGTCCAGCGCTATCGCGACGAGGCGCAACGCCTCGAAGACAAGCGTGAGCAGAAGCTGCTCGATGAACTGTCGCAGCGCCTGCCGCGGCGTGATGCCTTCTAACCTTCACCCAAATCCCCTGTGGGAGCGGGCTTGCTCGCGAAGGCGGAGTGTCAGTCACTCAATGTTTTGCTGATGAACCCGCATTCGCGAGCAAGCCCGCTCCCACATTTGTTCCAGCGTTGCGCCTTGCCCCATCCCTATCCAGATGCTAAACCTTGTACAGGTTCGTCAATGACAAGGAAGCCAGTCAATGTCAGTCGTTACAGAAGTCTCGCCAGATGGTCACAAGCTGACAATCGCGATCAAAGGGCGCTTCGATTTCGGTCGCCACCAGGAATTTCGCGAGTCGTATGAAAAACTCAATACGAAACCCGAATCCATTGTGGTCGATCTGAAAGAAGCCACCTACCTCGACAGCTCCGCGCTGGGCATGTTGCTTCTGCTGCGTGACCACGCGGGCGGCGACGACGCGGACATCCGCGTCGTCAACAGCAGCTCCGACGTGAAGAAAATCCTCGCGATCTCCAATTTCGACAAACTGTTCGACATCAGTTGACGGCCATGCAGGCGCTTGAGCCGCTGACGATCCTGATCGCGGAAGACAGCGCGGCCGACCGGTTGCTGCTGTCGACGATCGTCCGTCGCCAGGGCCATGAAGTGCTGACCGCGGCTGATGGCGCGCAAGCCGTTGCGGTTTTTCGCCAGCAGCAGCCCGATCTGGTACTCATGGACGCGATGATGCCGGTGATGGACGGTTTCGAGGCCGCCCGGCAGATCAAGGCACTGGCAGGGGAAGCGCTGGTACCGATCATCTTTCTCACCTCGTTGACCGAAAGCGAGGCGCTGGCCCGTTGCCTGGAGGCGGGTGGCGACGACTTTCTGGCGAAGCCGTATAACCAGGTGATCCTGGCCGCCAAAATCAAGGCGATGGATCGCTTGCGCCGTTTGCAGGCGACGGTGCTGGAACAACGCGACCAGATCGCCCGACATCACGATTACCTGCTCAACGAACAGCGCGTGGCCAAGGCAGTGTTCGACAAGGTCGCGCATTCCGGTTGCCTGAGCGCGCCGAACATCCGTTACCTGCAATCGCCCTACGCGCTGTTCAACGGCGATCTGCTGCTGGCGGCCTACACGCCGGCCGGCGACATGCACGTCATGCTTGGCGACTTCACCGGGCATGGCTTGCCGGCGGCGGTTGGCGCGATGCCGCTGGCAGAAGTGTTTTATGGCATGACCGCCAAGGGCTACGGCCTGGCCGAAACGTTGCGCGAGATGAACGCCAAGCTCAAGCGCATCCTGCCGGTAGACATGTTCTGCTGCGCGACTTTGCTGTGCCTGAGTTCGGAGCGGCGCTCGGTGGAAGTGTGGAACGGCGGCATGCCCGACGGGTATCTGCACCGCCTTGCCACTGGCGAGCGCGAACCGCTGGCCGCGCGCCATTTGCCGTTGGGGGTACTCAGTCCGCAGGCGTTCGACGACCGCACTCAAGTGCATTCGATGGCGGTCGGAGATCGGGTATTTCTGCTGTCCGACGGGGTGATCGATACCAGCGATGCCAACGATCAGTTGTTCGGCGTCGAACGCTTGCAGCAGGTTTTTGCCGCTAATCGAGAGCCAGACCGGCTATTCGAGGATATTGAACAAGCCCTGCGCGATTTTCGCGGGCAGGCGCGCGACGATGTCAGCATGGTTGAAGTCAGCCTGCTCGAATCGGCGCAGGCGCAAGGCTCGGCGCCGATGTATTCCGACAGTGGCCAGTCGTGCCCGCTGGACTGGTCGGTCAGCTTCGAATTTCGCGGCGCCACGCTCAAGCGTTTCAATCCGTTACCGTTTCTTCTGCAATTGCTGCAGGAGGTACATGGATTGCGCGCGCAGAGCGGCGCGTTGTACAGCGTGCTCGCCGAGTTGTATTCCAATGCTTTGGAGCACGGTGTGTTGGGGCTGGATTCCAGTCTCAAGCGCGATGCGTCGGGTTTCGCCCGTTACTACGAATTGCGCAACGAACGGCTACAGGCTCTGCAGGACGGTTTCGTCCGCGTGCATCTGCAGGTTGAGCCGCTGGGCGAGGGCGGGCGTCTGGTCGTCCGGGTCGAAGACAGCGGCAAAGGCTTTGATGTGGATCGGATCATGGAGCGACCGCTGGATGCTGTCCGTTTGTCGGGGCGCGGGGTCAGTCTGGTCCGCCAATTAGGGCATAACGCCCGGTGGTCGGACCAAGGTCGTAGTGCTCGCGTGGAGTTTTTCTGGGAGATTGAGGCATAATCCGCCCATTCTTGATCAAGGAGTGAGCAAGTGACTGACCCACATGTAGACCGCGACGTCCTCGACACCCTGCGTGAGGTGATGGAAGACGGCTATCAGGAGTTGCTGGAAACCTTTCTGGCGGATTCGGAAAGCCGCCTGCAGGAGTTGCAGGACACCACCAGCGCCAAAGCCTTGTCCGATATCGCCCATAGCTTCAAGGGCAGCGCCAGCAACATGGGTGCGGTTTGGCTGGCTGCGTTGTGCCAGGAGCTGGAGTCGAACGCCAAAGACAAAAATCCACAAGCACTCGCTCGACTGGTCGCCGAAATCCACAAGGAATTTGCTGACGTGCGCTCTGTGTACGAAGACGAAAAACACCACACCCACACCCACTAAGCGCCGCCGTCCGGCACTTTTCTCAAGCGCCGGGCTAAACTGGCCCGGCGCTTGCAGTCATCTTCCTCAACTGTACCTACGATCCCAGTGCAGCGGAGACCGTGTCATGCCTGCGACCCCCAACATTCTTCTTCAGACCGCCGCCCAGGCCAAGGCGCAAGCTGCCTCTGCCAAAACGTCGACAGTGGCCGCAGATGCCGGGGACAAGGCTTCCAGCTTCGCAAAGGTGTTTGCCGATCAGGCGCCGGCCAAGCCTGCCGTGAACCCTGACAGTTCAGTCAAACCGGCACGTGACAAGTCCGCTGACAACAGCGGCAAAAAGGATGTCGGCAACGATAACGCTGCCGCGCCTGAGCCGACGGTTGCCGATAGCGGCAAAGCGTTGCCTGCCGAAGAACCGGTGGCCAGCGACGGCGAGACAGCTACCGATGACGCTGCCGCAGAAACTGTGCAAACCCCTGTGGTGGATGCCGCGCCTGTAGACCCGGCGCTTGACCCTGCGTTGGTGCAAGTCGTCCAGCCGCTGGTGGCGACACCTGTCGTGCAAGCGCCGGTAGTCGCAACGCCAGCCCAGCCGGAAACCGAAGCCCCTACGCTGGCGGTCGTGCCGGGCATGGTCAAAGATCCGGCGCCGACCGACAGCGAATTCGACCCCTCGGCCGACCCGCTCGATTCATTGCCGGCCGTGCGCATGGCGATGGAGCAGGGCGGGCACATTTCCGCCGCCAGCCAGGCGCAACCCAAAGCATCCCCTGCCCAGGCTCAGGCCGATGGCGAATTGACCTCGGCACAGAACTTTGCCGCCAGCATGACCAGCATGCTTGACGTACAGGCCGACAAGGACAGCACCAGCCAGGGCGGAGAAAAAGCCTTCAGCGGACTGATAGACGATGGCCTGAAAGATCTGAAAGCAGCCACCAGCGACACCCGCGTCGACGACTTCGCCAACCGTCTGGCAGCGCTGACCCAGGCTGCGACACCGAAAACCGCGAATGCGCTGCCGGTGAACCAACCGATCGCCATGCACCAGAGCGGCTGGACCGAAGAGGTGGTCAACCGCGTCATGTACCTGTCCAGCGTCAACCTCAAAGCCGCTGACATTCAGTTGCAGCCGGCTGAACTGGGCCGTCTGGATATCCGCGTGAACATGGTCCCGGATCAGCAGACCCAGGTGACGTTCATGAGTGCGCATCCGAGTGTGCGCGAAGCCCTCGACGGGCAAATGCACCGCTTGCGCGAGATGTTCACCCAGCAGGGCATGGGTCAGGTCGACGTCAACGTGTCTGATCAGAATCGTGGCTGGCAGGGCCAGGAACAGGCGCAACAGGATCAGCAGGGCCGCGCCCGCGCGGCTGGTGGGCGTCTGGATTCGGCAGACGAAGAATTGACCCCGGCGACCGTAGCTGAAGTGGCTGCTCAAACCACAAGCGTGATTGGCAGCAGCGCTGTCGACTACTACGCCTGACACGACGCTGTACCCCCTGTGGGAGCGGGCTTGCTCGCGAATGCGATGTCACATTCAACATTGATGTTGTCTGTCACACCGCTTTCGCGAGCAAGCCCGCTCCCACATTGGTTTTGTGGCGCCGTTCAGATAGCGCTGACACTTCTGGCATAACACTTGCTCTTGCCTTGCCGTGCGACTGTGAAACCCCCGATTAGTGACGGATTATTGGCATGGCGAAGAGCGAAGCTGCAGCAGTAAAAGACCCCGCAACCAAAGGCAAACTCAAGCTGATCATCGTGATCGTGCTGGCGTTGCTGGTGGCCATTGGTGCATCCGTGGGGGCGACCTGGTTCTTCATGCACAGCGCCCAGAGCAAGCCCGCCGAGGCGGCCGATGCCGCGCCGGTCGGCAAGCAACCGGCGATCTTCGAGCCAATGGCGCCGGCCTTCGTTGCCAACTACAACCAGAATGGCCGTCAGCGCTACATGCAGGTGAGTATCACCATGCTGGCGCGTAACCAGGCCGATCTGGAGGCGCTCAAAGTGCACATGCCGGTGATCCGCAATAACCTGGTGATGCTCTTCTCCGGCCAGGATTTCGCCACACTGGCGACCCCGGTCGGTCAGGAGATGTTGCGCCAGAAGGCCACCGCCAGCGTCCAGGAAGTGGCGCAGAAAGAGCTTGGCAAAGTGGTGATCGAACAGTTGCTTTTCACTAATTTCGTACTGCAGTAGGAACACGACATGGCCGTGCAGGATCTGCTGTCCCAGGATGAAATCGATGCGCTGTTGCATGGCGTCGACGATGGTCTGGTACAGACCGATAACGCTGCCGAACCCGGCAGTGTCAAAAGCTACGACCTGACCAGCCAGGATCGCATCGTCCGTGGACGCATGCCGACCCTGGAAATGATCAACGAGCGTTTTGCCCGTTACACCCGCATCAGCATGTTCAACATGCTGCGCCGCTCGGCAGACGTTGCTGTCGGTGGCGTGCAGGTGATGAAATTCGGCGAATACGTGCACTCGCTGTACGTGCCGACCAGCCTCAACCTGGTCAAGATCAAACCGCTGCGCGGCACCGCGCTGTTCATCCTCGACGCCAAACTGGTGTTCAAGCTGGTGGACAACTTTTTCGGCGGCGACGGCCGTCACGCCAAGATCGAAGGGCGTGAATTCACCCCGACCGAACTGCGCGTGGTGCGCATGGTGCTGGAGCAGGCGTTTGTCGACCTGAAAGAAGCCTGGCAGGCGATCATGGAAGTCAATTTCGAGTACATCAACTCGGAAGTGAACCCGGCCATGGCCAACATCGTCGGCCCGAGCGAAGCGATTGTCGTATCGACTTTCCACATCGAACTCGATGGCGGTGGCGGTGATTTGCACGTGACCATGCCGTACTCGATGATCGAACCAGTGCGCGAGATGCTCGACGCCGGTTTCCAGTCGGACCTCGACGATCAGGACGAGCGCTGGGTCAACGCCCTGCGTCAGGACGTGCTCGATGTCGACGTGCCGATTGGCGCTACCGTGGCTCGCCGCCAGTTGAAACTGCGCGACATCCTGCACATGCAGCCGGGCGATGTGATCCCGGTGGAAATGCCGGAAGACATGATCATGCGCGCCAACGGCGTACCGGCTTTCAAGGTCAAGATGGGCTCGCACAAAGGCAACCTCGCGTTGCAGGTGATCGAGCCGATCGAGCGTCGCTGAGGCGGCGTTTTCACCCCCGTATTTAACTGAATTGTTGCCCGCCGAGGACACATGATGAACGACGATATGAACGCCCAGGACGATCAGGCACTGGCCGATGAATGGGCTGCTGCCCTGGAAGAGACCGGTGACGCCGGTCAGGCTGACATCGATGCGCTGCTGGCTGCCGATGCCGGCGTGTCGAGCTCCAATCGTCTGCCGATGGAAGAGTTCGGCAGTGTGCCGAAGAACCACGATCCGGTGACGCTGGACGGTCCGAACCTGGACGTGATCCTCGACATTCCGGTGTCCATTTCCATGGAAGTGGGCAGCACCGACATCAACATCCGCAACCTGCTGCAACTGAACCAGGGTTCGGTGATCGAACTTGATCGTCTGGCCGGTGAGCCGCTCGACGTGCTGGTCAACGGCACGCTGATCGCGCACGGCGAAGTGGTGGTGGTCAACGAGAAGTTCGGCATCCGCCTGACCGACGTGATCAGCCCAAGCGAACGCATCAAGAAGCTGCGCTGAGTGAAACGGTTTCTCTGGGCGCTGCTGGCACTGCCCTTGAGCGTGCTGGCCGTCGAGCCGAGCGCCACCGCCACCGCGCCTGTCGCGGCGGCGCCAATGGTCAACAGCGGCGTGGCCGGGCAATTGACGCAACTGGTGTTCGGCTTGCTGCTGGTGGTGGGGTTGATCTTCTTCCTCGCCTGGCTGCTGCGCCGGGTCCAGCAGGCGGGGCCGGCGGGCAAGGGGCAGGTGATCGAGCTGATCGGCTCGCGCGCGCTCGGCCCGCGTGATCGCCTGCTGCTGGTACAGGTCGGCAACGAGCAGATTCTGCTCGGCCTCAGCCCCGGCACCATCACCGCGCTGCATGTGCTCAAAGAGCCAGTCGAAGTGCCCGATAACAGCGAAAAAGCCACGCCAGAATTCGCCCAGCAGTTGCTGAAGATTCTCGGCAAGGATCAGAAGGATAAGAAGTAATGGCTGCGCTCCGCATCGTCCTGACGCTGGCCCTGTTGCTGGCCGCGCCACTGGCGTTCGCCGCCGATCCGTTGTCGATTCCGGCGATCACGCTGGGCACCAACGCCGACGGCGCGCAAGAGTATTCGGTCAGCCTGCAAATCCTGCTGATCATGACCGCGCTGAGCTTCATTCCAGCGGCGGTCATCCTGATGACCAGTTTCACGCGGATCATTATTGTCTTTTCGATCCTGCGACAGGCCCTCGGCCTGCAACAGACGCCGTCGAACCAGATCCTCACCGGCATGGCGCTGTTCCTGACGATGTTCATCATGGCGCCGGTGTTCGACCGGGTGAACAAAGACGCGTTGCAGCCGTACCTGGCGGAAACGCTGACGGCACAGCAGGCAGTGGAAAAGGCTCAGGTGCCGATCAAGGACTTCATGCTGGCGCAGACCCGCACCAGCGATCTCGAGCTGTTCATGCGCCTGTCCAAGCGTACCGATATCGCCACGCCTGATCAGGCGCCGCTGACGATTCTGGTGCCGGCGTTTGTCACTTCCGAGCTGAAAACCGCGTTCCAGATCGGCTTCATGATCTTCATCCCGTTCCTGATCATCGACCTGGTCGTGGCGAGCGTGCTGATGGCCATGGGTATGATGATGCTCTCGCCGCTGATCATCTCGCTGCCGTTCAAAATCATGCTGTTCGTATTGGTCGATGGCTGGGCGTTGATCATCGGCACGCTGGCCAGCAGTTTTGGAGGTGTCTCGCCATGACGCCGGAAGTCGCGGTCGATATCTTTCGCGAGGCGCTGTGGCTGACCACGTTGATGGTCGCGATTCTGGTGGTGCCGAGCCTGCTGGTCGGTCTGCTGGTCGCCATGTTCCAGGCCGCCACGCAGATCAACGAACAGACCTTGAGCTTCCTGCCGCGTCTGCTGGTGATGCTGGTGACCCTGATCGTCGGCGGTCCGTGGATCGTGCAGACGTTCATGGAATACATCATCGACCTGTACAAAAACATTCCGCTGGTCATCGGCTAAGCCATGCAGTCGCTGCTTCAACTGACCGACACCCAGATCAGCACCTGGGTGGCGACGTTCATGCTGCCGCTGTTTCGCGTGGCGTCGATGCTGATGGTCATGCCGGTGTTCGGCACAACCCTGATTCCGCGGCGAGTGCGTCTGTACTTCGCCGTGGCGATCACCGTGGTGATTGTCCCGGGGTTGCCGCCGATGCCGGCCGTCAGCCCTCTTGATCTCAGCGGCTTGCTGCTGATTGCCGAGCAGATTCTGGTCGGCGCGGTGCTCGGTTTTTCCCTGCAGCTGTTTTTCCAGGCGTTCGCGGTGGCCGGGCAGATTGTCGCGATCCAGATGGGGATGGGCTTCGCCTCGATGGTCGACCCGGCCAACGGCGTCTCGGTGGCGGTGATCGGGCAGTTCTTCACCATGCTGGTGACGTTGCTGTTCCTGTCGATGAACGGCCATCTGGTGGTGTTCGAAGTCCTCACCGAAAGCTTCACCACGCTGCCAGTAGGCAGCGGTTTGATGACCGCGCATTACTGGGAACTGGCCGGCAAGCTCGGCTGGATCCTCGGAGCGGCACTGTTGCTGGTGTTGCCGGCAGTGACCGCGCTGCTGGTGGTCAACATCGCGTTTGGTGTGATGACCCGGGCGGCGCCGCAGTTGAACATTTTCTCCATCGGCTTTCCGCTGACCCTGGTGCTCGGGCTGTTTATCGTCTGGGTCGGCCTGGCGGACATTCTAAACCAGTATCAACCGCTGGCCACTGAGGCCTTGCAGTTGCTACGCGAACTGGCACGGGCGCGCTGAGTCATGGCAGAGAGCGAAAGCGGTCAGGACAAAACAGAAGACCCCACGGAGAAACGAAAAAAGGACTCCCGTGAGAAAGGTGAGATTGCCCGCTCCAAAGAGCTCAACACCCTTGCGGTGATGATGGCCGGTGCCGGTGCGCTGCTGATCTTCGGTGGCATGCTCGCCGAAGAACTGATGGACCTGATGCGCCTGAACTTCACGTTATCGCGCGAAGTGGTCATGGATCAGGGCGCCATGGGCCGGTTTTTATTGCAGTCGGGCCTGATCGCGCTGCTGGCGATTCAGCCGATCATGATCACCTTGTTGCTGGCCGCGCTGATCGGGCCGATTTCTTTGGGGGGCTGGCTGTTCGCCGCCAGCTCCCTGGCGCCCAAATTCAGCCGGATGAACCCGGCGGCAGGCCTCAAGCGGATGTTTTCGTTCAAGGCCGTGGTCGAGTTGCTCAAGGCGCTGGCAAAGTTTCTGATCACCTTGTCGGTGGCCTTGATGGTGTTGTCGGCAGACGTCGATGACCTGTTGCGGATCGCCCATGAACCGCTGGAACAGGCGATCATTCACAGCGTCGTGCTGGTCGGCTGGAGTTCGCTGTGGCTGGCCTGCGGCCTGATCATCATCGCCGCGGTGGACGTGCCGGTGCAGATCTGGGAGAGCATGAAAAAGCTCAAGATGACCAAACAGGAAGTGCGCGACGAGCACAAGGACCAGGAAGGTCGGCCAGAGGTCAAACAGCGCATCCGCCAGACCCAGCGCGAAATGTCCCAGCGCCGCATGATGGCGGCAATCCCCGACGCCGACGTGGTCATCACCAACCCGACCCACTACGCCGTGGCGCTCAAGTACGACGCCGAGAAGGGCGGCGCGCCGATGCTGCTGGCCAAGGGCAGCGACTTCCTCGCGCTGAAGATTCGTGAAATCGCCGTCGCCAACAACGTCATGCTCCTCGAATCGCCGGCGCTGGCGCGTTCGATCTACTACTCCACCGAACTCGACGAAGAAATCCCCGGCGGGCTGTACCTGGCGGTTGCTCAGGTGCTGGCCTACGTCTACCAGATCCGCCAGCACCGCGCTGGCAAGGGCAAACGCCCGGATCCGCTGAAGGACGATCTGCCGATTCCGCCGGATTTGCGGCGCGATTCCTGACGTGCCGTTTGTCTGAAAGGCTGCGCTACCTGTTAGATCTGACAGTAGACAGCAGTCTTGCATCGCGCTGCCATAGACGCGGGAATAACCCCGGGGCACCGAGACCACGATCATGGTAGACCGCACCTACAAAAAACTCGAAGGAATGACGCTGAAGTATGTTTCAGGGCTGTTACAGGAAAACCCCAGGGAAAGTTCGATCTTTTACGAGGTTACCTTCGATCTTGGCTTGGACTTCCTCCATTTTGTGAAAATGGCTAATTCTTATATCCCGGGCTACCTGGACAATCCGATCAACGCCATCAGGCCTGAACTGGACGGTATCGCTTACCACTATTCCTACAACTACCTGTTCCGTCACGCCGGGAACATTCACGACAGTGAGGCGTTGTTCAAGGTGTTCGCTTCGCCAGCTTATTATATGAATCAGTGGGGGACGGGGGCGGAGTTGGAGGTGCGTTATGGCGAGCCGGCGTTTAAGGTGGTTCGAGGCAAGCTACGCATCACTGCACGCCAGGATTTCCGGTTGAAGAATGGAAACGCCAGGATCCACATCGAAAATTTGCCGATCATCTCGTTCAACTGGGCGCTTAACCTGATGCTAGGCCATCTGAAAATGCCCATCATCGCTTCGCCAGGCAGCGTGGTGGTGTGTATGTATACAGAGGAAGACGAGGTGGATGTCGGGGGGCGCAAGATGTTCCGGGGGACGCGGTACATGGTGGGTTCGAAGCTCGCCTTCGGCGTAATCAAGCCCGGGCAGATTCTGACGGCGCAGTGACCAGATAAAGCAAAAGATCCCAGCGCAAGGCTGCGATCTTTTGTTTTTTTAGCTGGGAATATCTTCAGCGAAACGTGTTTGGCATGCGCTGAACAAGCGTCCCTTTTGTTAACCGCTGTTATATCTCAATCGTAGGCCACGAAAATTTCGCCGGTCTTGGGATTTACCCTCATTGAACGCAAATGGTTTTTTCCAGTGTCGATTTTCACCACTTGGAACCATGCCCATGAAATGCAGGCGGGTCTTACACCGCTGGGGCGCTGTATTGCCTGTCAGGCAGCCTCGACGGACCTTCAGTGACCACAGGTTTTTGAGTTCGATCAGGATCCAATGTGGGAGCGAGCTTGCTCGCGAAAGCTAACGTTCAATTACCACGCTCGTTGACAGGTACCACTTGAACTCCGCACCACCCGTCGGATTCAGGCCTGCACCTGTCAGATCTGACAGGTGCGCAAGCCCACCATTACGCGTTAACTCACTCCGTCGCCTTTGCCCACGGAGTCAACGCCATGTCCAGCCCCAGCAAGCCCCTCGTCCTCGCGGAACTCGTGATTCCTGGTCGCACCGGCCCGGTATCGATAGATCCTGTGAAAATCTGGGGCATCAACATCGCGGCCGCGCTGGGCAATTTTCCACTTAATGGTCTGCTGTGCCAGGCGGGTCCGTGGGGGAACATGGCGGTTGGCGACAAGTTGACCATCTTCTGGGGCACCGGGCAAAACGTGTGGGTTGAAACCGTCGGCCAGACCGAAGTCAACACGCAACTGAGTATGTTCGTGCCTTCCCGGCACATGATCGATGGACTGTTCGCGGTGTCCTATACGGTCAAGCCCTTGGGCGGCACGGATCAACCGTCCGAAGTCATGCAGGTGCAGGTCAAGCTCACTCGCCCGGGCGGGCACGATGACAACGATGACAGTGGGCATTCCAAGCTGATCATGACGATTCCCAAGGAGATTGCTGACGGCGGTATCGACAAAGAAAACGTGGCCGAGGGCGTGCCGATCACCATCGGCAACAACGATGGCACGCCGCCTTATCCCTTTGCCGCGGCGGGCGATGTTATTCGCATCAGCTGGGGTGGCGTTTTTGTGTTCAGTGAGCCGCTGACCCCGGAACAGGCTGAAGGCAAAGCGCCGAACATCGTGACCATCACCGAAGCCGTCATCCGCGAGGCCGGTGATGCGGACTCTCCCGGCGTGGCCGTGGTGTTCGAGGTATTCGACTGCGTATTCAACCGCTCCGAGGACTGGAGCCCCGAGCAGCGTGTGCCGGTGGCGGTTGATGCGACTCGGCTGGTCGCGCCGTTGCTCAGGGAAACGCTGAACAACGTGCTGGACGTCGACAAGCTGGGCGATGCCGATGGCACCGTGCAGATAATCGCCACAGATACGAGCAAGTTCAAAGTCGGTGACATTGTCTTCATCAGGATCAAGGGCACCCCCGTCGAAGGGCCGCCGATTGACTGGGAACCTTCAGAAGGCGTGAAGTTGACAAGCCTGCCAAGCATTATTGAAACCAAGGCGCCCAACGCCGTGCTGCGCCAGTTGGCCAAATCGCAGATCACCTTGTCTTACCGCCTGGAAAAAGCCGATGCCTCTACCGATTTACGCTCCAAAAGCCAGTTCATTCGCGCCATCGGCGAAATCCAGCGGCTGGCCGCGCCGATCATGCTGGACGAGAACTCCGGGGCGCTGGACCCGACACTGCTGCAAATCAGTCTCGAGATTCCCTTCGACAAATCCTTTGTCGAAGGCCAGGTCCTCAAGATAGTCATGCTCGGCACCACGCCCGGCCTGAAGCCCTACCTGCCTGACCTGCCAACGCGCCCCATCACCCACAACGACATCGTCGAGGCGAAACCGTTGCAGCACAAGATTGACGGCGAGCATCTGACCCCGGTCAACGGTGGCACGGCCGAGTTCTATTACCAGCAACTGATCGCCGCTGCGGTGCTCGCCACACTGGACCCGTTCGAGGCCACCCGGGCCGTTCGCGAGTCGATTCACACCGAGATCCTGCGAGTCGGCGAACCACGCCTGGAACTGCCCGAACCGGTCGTGGCCGGGGTGGTCGACGGCGTCCTGCCCGCCGACACTGCCGGCACCACCTCGACCGTGCAGCACATCGAAACGGTCGCCGGGGATGAAGTGTTCATGTTCTGGATCGGTTCGATCACTGGTGAGTACACCGACTCGATCAAGCTGAACGAGTTCACCGCCGGCAAGGAAGTCCCGTTCAACATCGAAGCCAAGTTGATCAAGGACAATGAAGGCGGAACGGTGATCGCCCGGTACGAAATCAAGCGCACGGCGGGCGGGACGAGTTATGCCGAGCCGCTGGAGTTCAGTGTTGGGATGGCGCTGGACCTGACCTCAGTGAAGGACTCCAAAGACGTCGAGATTCCCAACGCAGGTTCCACCACCTACTACAGCGTGACACTGACCGGTACAGCGGAAAAAGGCCAGAGGGTGCAAGTGTTGGATGGTGACACGCCGAAAGGCGAGCCGACTGTAGACACGGCGACAGGGATCTGGGTATTGCCGGTATACGCCCTCAGTCCAGGACATCACAGTTTTACCGCCAAGGCGCTGTATGGCGCGGGACACACCTCTCAACCACCTCGGACCATTACGGTCGTTGACTACACCTCTTTTGATGGTGGGGATTGGAATGGGTGGCGGCCGGTTAGAACTCAGCTAGTAAATGAAGGGGGTAACTATTTTGTTCGCCTGATTCCGAACAAGGACTCATGGTTTGACGGGATAATTAAAGATTACAGCTACTTAGTAAACGGAAGTAGATACAAAATCAGTTTCAAATTCCGATCAAGCCACGCGGGACACAATATCCTTATATATGCTGGGAGTAAATTTGAGCCTATAGAAATAAGGCAGCCGACAATCGGATGGGAAAGTCACTCTGTGTCGGTTACCTGCAGTGCCTGGGGAGCTAATCCACCGTATCACTTTAGATTTGCCTTTACTCCCGGTGTTGTGGAAGGCGCCTCATATGATTTGGATGATATAAAAATTGAACGCTTGGAATAGTATATAAATATTTATTATTGCTTGATTCTATTGACTTTAAAAAACTGCATCTATTTTTAATGCTTTTATACAAAACTGTTAGGCCTGAGCGGAAACCAGGGACAGGAAAACCAGGGACAGACCAATCGTGGTCTGTCGTTTCATGCTCCGGAAGGCGCACCAGGGTCTTATCGTTAAAACCAAGAAAAAGGGACACCCGTAGCCGGTCACGTCGTCAAGCAACGCTGACTTTATTGAGAAAAAGGTGAGAAAAAGGGGACGGATTTATTTATCCATGCAGGAGTGAGGCTGCTCGCGATAGCGGTCTGTTTGGTTCGAGCGCATCGACTGAGAAATTCTCATCGCGAGCAGGCTCACTCACAGTGAAATGCACTCCAAACGCAGGCCTGAAATGCGAACCAAGGTGGTAGCGAGCTTGCTCGCGAAGAGGCCGGCATGGACACCGAATAATTCAGCCAGCCTGCATCACCCCGGCAACTCCAGATTATCCAGCACCCGGTTCACCGCCAGCTCGCTGAGCATGATCAATTGCGCAATCCCCATCAGTGTCCGGCGTTGCGATGGCTTGACCAGTCCGGCGAATTCCTGGGCGATGGTTTTGGCGCAGGCGAGGGTTTCGCAGGCGTTGGCCAGCAGGTCTTCGTTTTTGGTATCGGCGGTGACGGCATACATTGCGCGGTTGCTACGAGGCGGCGGGGTGGACCCGTGCGGGCAGAGGTAGTGGTCGAGGGCGCGGTCGGCGGCTTGGTGGAGTTTTCTTGAATCGAGGGATTCGTAGGGGGAGGTGGGGTCGGTTTCGGGCGGGTTGGGTGTGGGTTTGATCATGGTGAAGCTCCTTGAGAAATGGAGCCGTCAGCCTTCGCTGCTAAACGAAGAGGGTGGCGGCTTTACGCGGGTTAGCAGACCAGGCTCAAGGATCCCGGCGCACCGAAGTGCCCCACGCAAGCCGCCATAAAGAGAGGCGGAGCCAGCGTGCCTTGAAAATTTGCCGAGCTGCTAAACCCGATCACTGAACAATCAGCGACCGACTCACAATAGAACCCGACCCCAAGGCGCACAAGCCGGCGGATTCTGGCTTGGCTGTAGGTAATGGCGCAAGGATTTGTAGCCTTGAGACCGTGTCAGCAGGTGTCTTTTAAACAGCTTCGTTTAAATCAAAAAATTGCGTCGGACCTGATGGCCTCTTCGCGAGCAGGCTCGCTCCCACAAGGGGCTGCGTTCCAAATGTGAGGGTGAAATGCAAACCAAATGTAGGAGTGAGCCTGCTCGCGATAGCGGAGTGTCAGTTGACGAATTTGTTGGATGACACACCGCTATCGCGAGCAGGCTCACTCCTACAGGGGCGTGTTCATCCACCCGCTATTTCATTCCTCGGCAAAAGTTGGAAGGCTTCTTGCAATAGCCGCCCTGCGCCCGTTCGGGGCGTCAAAAGTTTGCTTTAAAGGAACGGGGAAAACCGGTGGATCGCTCTCAGTTAATCAACACTGCTCGCACAAACGTTGCCGACCTCAGCCGGGGCAATCTGGGCGTGCCGTTGCTGCTGTTGGTCATGTTGGCGATGATGATGTTGCCGATTCCGCCGTTCCTGCTGGACGTGTTTTTCACGTTTAACATTGCCCTGTCCATCGTCGTTCTGCTGGTCTGCGTGTACGCGCTGCGGCCGCTGGATTTCGCCGTGTTCCCGACGATTCTGCTGGTGGCAACGCTGATGCGTCTGGCGCTGAACGTAGCGTCTACGCGCGTGGTAATGCTCCACGGTCAGGACGGCCACGCCGCCGCCGGTAAGGTGATTCAGGCCTTCGGTGAGGTGGTGATCGGCGGTAACTACGTGGTCGGTATCGTGGTGTTCGCGATTCTGATGATCATCAACTTCGTCGTGGTGACCAAGGGCGCCGGGCGGATTTCCGAGGTGAGCGCGCGTTTCACCCTCGATGCGATGCCCGGCAAACAAATGGCGATCGACGCCGACCTCAACGCCGGTCTGATTGATCAGAACCAGGCCAAGTCTCGCCGTCAGGAAGTCGCCCAAGAGGCTGAGTTCTACGGTTCGATGGACGGTGCCAGCAAGTTCGTCCGTGGTGACGCCATCGCCGGTCTGTTGATTCTGTTCATCAACCTTATCGGCGGCATGGCCGTTGGTATCTTCCAGCATGGCATGACCTTCGGCGATGCCGGCCGGGTTTACGCTTTGTTGACCATCGGTGACGGTTTAGTGGCGCAATTGCCATCACTGTTGTTATCAACAGCGGCAGCGATCATGGTGACCCGTGCTTCCGGCTCGGAAGACATGGGTAAACAGATCAACCGCCAAATGTTCGCCTCGCCCAAAGCGCTGGCGGTGGCGGCTGGTTTGATGGCGGTGATGGGCCTTGTGCCGGGCATGCCACACTTTTCCTTCCTGAGCATGGCTGCGCTGGCCGCCGGTGGTGCGTACCTGTTCTGGAAAAAGCAGAACGTCGCCAAGGTCGTTGCGCTGGAAGAGGTCAAGCGTCAGCAGGAGCTGCTGCCATCGCCGGCCCGCGCCATGGAAACCAAAGAGCTGGGCTGGGATGACGTGACGCCGATCGACATGATCGGCCTGGAAGTCGGCTATCGCCTGATCCCGCTGGTCGATCGCAACCAGGGCGGGCAATTGCTCGCGCGGATCAAGGGCGTGCGCAAGAAGCTCTCGCAGGATCTGGGCTTCCTGATGCCGACCGTGCACATCCGCGACAACCTCGACCTGGCGCCAAGCGCCTATCGCCTGACGCTGATGGGTGTGATCCTGGCCGAAGCCGAAATTTATCCAGACCGAGAATTGGCGATCAACCCGGGGCAGGTCTACGGCACGCTCAACGGCATCAACGCCAAAGATCCGGCTTTCGGACTGGAGGCGGTGTGGATCGAAATCAGCCAGCGCGCCCAGGCGCAATCGCTCGGCTACACCGTGGTCGACGCCAGCACCGTGGTCGCCACGCACTTGAACCAGATTCTGTACAAGCACTCCAGTGAGCTGATCGGCCACGAAGAAGTGCAGCAACTCATGCAGTTGCTGGCCAAAAGCTCGCCGAAACTGGCTGAAGAGCTGGTGCCGGGCGTGGTCTCTCTGTCGCAGTTGCTCAAAGTGCTGCAAGCGCTGCTCGCTGAGCACGTGCCGGTGCGCGACATTCGCAGCATCGCCGAAGCCATCGCCAACAACGCCGCCAAGAGTCAAGATACCGCCGCGTTGGTGGCCGCTGTACGGGTTGGCGTATCCCGCGCCATCGTCCAAAGCATTGTAGGCACTGAGTCCGAGCTGCCTGTGATCACATTGGAACCAAGGTTGGAACAGATATTGCTCAATAGTCTGCAGAAGGCAGGACAAGGCTCGGAAGAGGGCGTTCTGCTGGAGCCAAGCATGGCCGAGAAGCTGCAACGTTCGCTCATCGAAGCGGCGCAGCGTCAGGAAATGCAAGGGCAGCCGGTGATCCTGTTGGTCGCCGGCCCGATACGCGCGATGCTCTCGCGTTTTGGCCGCCTCGCCGTCCCCGGACTGCATGTGCTGGCCTACCAGGAAATACCGGACAACAAGCAAGTGACCATCGTTGCGACAGTAGGGCCCAACGGCTGAGGTAGTGGTTTATGCAAGTTAAGCGTTTTTTCGCCGCCGATATGCGTCAGGCCATGAAGCTGGTTCGTGATGAGCTGGGCGCTGATGCCGCCATCATTGGCAACCGCCGCATTGCCGGCGGCGTCGAGCTGACGGCGGCGCTGGATTACAAACTCTCGGCACTGACGCCGCGGGTGCCGAACATGGAACTCGAAGACGAGTTGCGCAAGACCCAGTCGCGCATCGTCACCGCCCAGGCCGAATTGAGCATGCGCGGCGAAGCCGACGGCAACACCAATCGTCAGTTGTTCGCCGGGCTGCCTTTGACGGCGGGCCTGCCGCTGACCGCTGCCGAGCCGTTGAGCGAGCCGACCTACGCCGCACCGGCGCGTCCTGCTCCGGCGCCTGCGCAAGCCTCCGCCGGGGTTGATCCTCGTGCGCTGGATTCGATGCGTTTCGAATTGAACAGCCTGCGCGAGTTGATGGAAGTGCAGCTCGGCACGCTGGCCTGGAATCAGCTGCAAGGCAGCCGTCCGGCCCAGGCCAATCTGTATCGCCGCTTGCAACGCATCGGTCTGTCCGGTCCGTTGTCCCGCGACTTGCTGGCAATGATCACCGATATCGAAGAACCGCGTCAGGCCTGGCGCATGCTGCTGGCGCACCTGGCACGGATGATTGCCGTGCCGGAAGTCGAGCCGCTGGAAGAGGGCGGGGTGATTGCGATGGTCGGCCCTGCCGGCATGGGCAAGACCACCACGCTGGCCAAACTCGCCGCACGCTACGTGCTCAAGTACGGCGCGCAGAACGTCGCGCTGGTGAGCATGGACAGCTTCCGTATCGGTGCGCAGGAACAACTGAAAACCCTCGGCCGCATTCTCAATGTACCGGTGACCCACGTCGATCCGGGTCAGTCGCTGGTTCAGGCTTTGGATCCATTGCTGCGCAAACGCGTGGTTTTGATCGATACTGCAGGTCTGCAAGCCAGTGATCCGGCGTTGCGCATGCAGCTTGAGAGCCTGGCCGGGCGTGGTATTCGCTCAAAAAATTATCTGGTATTGGCAACCACCAGCCAGAAACAGGTTCTAACGGCCGCTTATCACAGCTACAAGCGTTGCGGGCTGGCCGGCTGCATTCTGACTAAACTGGATGAAACGGCCAGTCTTGGTGAAGTGTTGAGCCTGGCGATCAGTCATGAATTGCCGGTCGCGTACCTGACCGATGGCCCACGGATTCCGGATGATCTGCATCTGCCGCGCCGTCATCAATTGGTCAGCCGTGCCGTCAGCGTGCAAATGCAGGAAGAACCCAGCGAAGAAGCCATGGCTGACATGTTCGCTGATATCTATCACAGCCCGACCAAGCAGGTTGGCTGAGGTAATCATGAACAGTTTTTGTACCTACATCGATGGTCTGCCACGCATTGTTCCGATCGGGAACGCGCAGCCAGTAATGTGGCCTCCGTCTATGCAAGACAAGGTAAAGAAATAACATGGGCAGCATGCATCCCGTACAGGTGATCGCGGTGACCGGCGGCAAAGGTGGCGTCGGCAAGACTAACGTGTCAGTGAACTTGTCGCTGGCGCTGGCAGAGCTTGGCCGTCGGGTCATGCTGCTGGACGCCGACCTGGGCCTGGCGAACGTCGACGTCCTGCTGGGGCTGACACCCAAGCGCACGCTGGCCGATGTGATCGAAGGCCGTTGCGAACTGCGCGACGTGCTGTTGCAGGGCCCGGGCGGGATCCGCATCGTGCCGGCCGCTTCCGGCACCCAGAGCATGGTGCACCTGAGCCCGGCGCAACATGCCGGCCTGATTCAGGCGTTCAGCGACATTGGCGACAATCTCGACGTGCTGGTGATCGACACCGCAGCCGGTATCGGTGACTCGGTCGTCAGTTTCGTCCGCGCCGCCCAGGAAGTGTTGCTGGTGGTCTGCGACGAGCCGACCTCGATCACCGACGCCTACGCACTGATCAAATTACTCAACCGCGATTACGGCATGAACCGCTTCCGCGTCCTGGCCAACATGGCGCAGAGCCCGCAGGAAGGGCGCAACCTGTTCGCCAAGTTGACCAAGGTCACGGACCGCTTCCTTGACGTCGCCCTACAATACGTCGGCGCCGTACCTTATGACGAAAGCGTGCGCAAGGCCGTGCAGAAGCAGCGTGCGGTCTATGAAGCGTTTCCGCGTTCCAAGTGCGCCCTGGCTTTCAAGGCGATTGCGCAGAAAGTCGACACCTGGCCGTTGCCGGCCAACCCGCGAGGCCACCTCGAATTTTTCGTCGAGCGCCTCGTGCAGCAAACCGCAGGGCCCGTGTTATGACCGCCAGTGGCATGAATCTGTACAAGAAGTCGGCGCGTGACGCGCAGTACGAGTTGATCGAGCGTTACGCGCCACTGGTCAAACGCATCGCCTACCACTTGCTGGCGCGATTGCCGGCCAGTGTTCAGGTGGAAGACCTGATCCAGGCCGGGATGATCGGCCTGCTTGAAGTCTCGACCAAATACGACGCCAGCAAGGGCGCCAGTTTCGAAACGTACGCGGGCATTCGAATCCGCGGCGCGATGCTCGACGAAGTGCGCAAAGGGGACTGGGCGCCACGCTCGGTTCACCGCAATACCCGTATGGTCAGCGACGCGATTCGCTCAATTGAAGCTAAAACCGGCCGTGATGCTAAAGATCACGAGGTTGCGGCCGAACTCCAATTGAGTCTCGACGATTATTACGGGATTTTGAATGACACCTTGGGCAGCCGCCTGTTCAGTTTCGACGACCTCTTGCAGGACGGCGAACACGAAGGGCTGCATGAGGATGGCGCCAGTGCTCATATGGAGCCGTCACGCGATCTGGAAGATGAACGCTTCCAGGCGGCGCTGGCGGACGCGATTGCCAATTTGCCGGAGCGTGAGCGACTGGTGTTGGCGCTGTACTACGACGAAGAGCTGAACCTCAAGGAGATCGGTGAAGTCCTTGGCGTCAGTGAATCGCGGGTCAGCCAGTTACACAGCCAGTGCGCGGCCCGTTTGCGGGGGCGTTTAGGGGAGTGGCGAGCGCGCTGAAGGCAGTGTGGGGACACTGCGAAACGAGGCTGGTGCGGTGATGAGCGGCGCCGGTCTCGATCCGTTGTGTTCCAGACAAACTTCGAGTGCTACGCCGATTGATTGAAGTGGCGCGTCCAGGTGCTGGGCGCGTTTAAGACTGCTTGGAGGTCGAATTGAACAAAGACATGAAAATCCTCATCGTTGATGACTTCTCAACGATGCGGCGGATCATCAAGAACCTGCTGCGCGATCTTGGGTTCACCAACACCGTCGAGGCCGACGATGGCACCACCGCCATTCCGGTGCTCAACAGCGGCAGCATCGACTTTCTGGTAACGGACTGGAACATGCCGGGCATGACCGGTATCGACCTGCTGCGTCACGTGCGTGCCGATGAAAAACTCAAGCATCTCCCCGTGTTGATGGTGACTGCTGAAGCCAAGCGCGAGCAGATCATCGAGGCCGCTCAGGCCGGCGTGAACGGTTACGTGGTCAAACCTTTCACGGCTCAGGCGCTGAAAGACAAAATCGAGAAGATTTTCGAACGCATCGGCTGATGAATGCGCGGGGGAGCTATGGAGCATAACGAATCTTCACAGGGCGATTTTGAATCGACCCTGAAAAAACACGCGGTCGAACTGGTCGAAAGCCTTGAAAAAGGCAGGTTCGGCGACGCGGTGCAACTGATCCATGAGCTCAATCAGACCCGTGACCGCGGCCTGTATCAGGAAGTGGGCAAGCTCACACGTGAACTGCACAGTGCGATCGTCAATTTCCAGATTGATCCGCACATGCCGCAGGCCGAGGAAGTGTCGCAAATCACCGACGCCACCGAACGCCTGGGCTACGTGGTCAAACTGACGGAGGCCGCGGCCAACCGCACCATGGATCTGGTGGAAAGCGCCACGCCGGTGGTCAACAGTCTGGCGGATGAAGCGCAGACGTTGAGTGCCGATTGGGGGCGCTTCATGCGTCGCGAGGTCGGGGCTGAAGAGTTCCGCGAACTGGCGCGCCGGGTCGACGGTTTTCTGTCACGCAGCAGCACGGACAACCGTGCGGTGTCGAGCAATCTCAACGACATCCTGCTGGCCCAGGATTACCAGGACCTCACCGGTCAGGTGATCAAGCGCGTGACCCAACTGGTCACCGAAGTCGAAAGCAATCTGCTCAAACTCGTGCTCATGGCCAGTCAGGTTGACCGCTTTGCGGGCATCGAACATGACCGCGCCGCAATGCTCGCCGAAAAAGATCCACAAAAACATCTCTCGCAGGGTGAAGGTCCGCAGATTCATGCCGATAAACGAGAAGACGTTGTGTCCGGTCAGGACGATGTGGACGATTTGCTATCCAGTCTTGGATTTTGATGTTTTAGGTTTTTAGACCTGTTAGGAGCACCCCATTAATGAGCTTCGGCGCCGATGAAGAGATCCTTCAGGATTTCCTGGTTGAGGCCGGCGAGATTCTTGAGCAACTGTCCGAACAACTGGTCGAGCTGGAAAGCCGTCCGGATGATGCAGATCTGCTCAATGCAATTTTTCGCGGTTTCCACACTGTAAAAGGGGGCGCCGGCTTCCTTCAGCTCAATGAGCTGGTGGAGTGCTGTCACATCGCCGAAAACGTGTTCGACATCCTGCGCAAGGGTGAGCGTCGCGTTGATGCAGAACTGATGGACGTTGTACTCGAAGCACTGGACGCGGTGAACAGCATGTTCAGCGAAGTCCGTGAGCGCGCACCGATTACTGCCGCAACGCCAGAATTGTTGGCCGCGCTGGCACGTCTGGCCGAGCCGCAAACGGCCGATGAAGCCCCGGCTTCGCCGGTGGCCGAGATGATCGAAGAACTGGTCGTCGAAGGCGACTCGGGCGACATCACCGACAACGAATTCGAACAACTGCTGGACTCGCTAAATGCCGTCAAGGCCCAGGCCGAGGCACCGGCGGCTGTTGTTGCGCCGGTTGCTGCGCAAGCGGCCAGCGATGAGATCACCGATGCCGAGTTCGAATCGCTGCTTGATCAACTGCACGGCAAAGGCCAGTTCGCCGTCGATGCGGTGGCCCCGGCGGCGGCTCCGGCAGCACCTGCCAAGGGCGACAGCTCGGACATCACCGATGACGAATTCGAAGCACTGCTCGATCAGTTGCACGGCAAGGGCAACTTCGCCGTCGACGCGCTGGAATCGGCGATTGCCTCGGCGCCTGCGCCTGCCGCACCGAAAGCCGCGGCTGCCGGCAGCGATCTGATCAGCGATCACGAATTCGAATCGCTGCTCGACGAATTACACGGCAAAGGCAAGTTTGACGCCGCGGCTGCGACTGCCGGCTCCGCGTCGACCGTCGCCGCGCCGGCTGCCAAAGCACCGGCTGCTGCCGCTGCTGTGCCAAAACCTGCCGCCAAGCCTGAGCCGAAGGCCGAAGCGCCGAAGCCGGCCGCTGCTGCCCCGGCTCCGGCCCGTGCTCCTGCGACACCGCCGCCGGAAAAACCGGCCAGCGAAGCCGAAACCACCGTGCGCGTCGATACCGCGCGTCTCGACGAAATCATGAACATGGTCGGCGAGCTGGTACTGGTGCGTAACCGTCTGGTGCGCCTGGGCCTCAACAGCGGCGACGAAGCCATGTCCAAAGCCGTGTCGAACCTCGACGTGGTCACCGCTGACCTGCAGACCGCCGTGATGAAGACGCGGATGCAGCCAATCAAGAAGGTCTTTGGGCGCTTCCCGCGTCTGGTTCGCGACCTCGCGCGTCAGCTGAAAAAAGAGATCAACCTGGAGCTGGTCGGTGAAGAAACCGACCTCGACAAAAACCTTGTCGAGGCCCTGGCCGACCCGCTGGTCCACTTGGTGCGCAACGCCGTCGACCACGGCATCGAGTCGCCGGAAGAACGCGAAGCGTCGGGCAAGGCCCGTGGCGGTCGTGTGGTGCTGGCGGCCGAGCAGGAAGGCGACCATATTCTGCTGTCGATCTCCGACGACGGCAAAGGCATGGACCCGAACGTGCTGCGTTCAATCGCGGTAAAACGCGGCGTGATGGACAAGGACGCGGCCGATCGCCTGAGCGATACCGAGTGCTACAACCTGATTTTCGCCCCGGGTTTCTCCACCAAGACCGAGATCTCCGACGTGTCCGGCCGTGGTGTCGGCATGGACGTGGTGAAGACCAAGATTTCCCAGCTCAACGGTTCGATCAACATCTACTCGACCAAGGGCCAGGGCTCGAAGATCGTCATCAAGGTGCCGCTGACCCTGGCGATCATGCCGACGCTGATGGTCATGCTCGGCAATCAGGCGTTCGCGTTCCCGCTGGTCAACGTCAACGAAATCTTCCACCTCGACCTGTCGACCACCAACGTTGTCGACGGTCAGGAAGTGGTGATTGTGCGCGACAAGGCGCTGCCATTGTTCTACCTCAAGCGCTGGCTGGTCAGCTCCGCCGCTCACGAAGAGCAGCGTGAAGGCCATGTGGTGATCCTTTCGGTGGGCACTCAGCGGATCGGCTTCGTCGTCGATCAACTGGTCGGCCAGGAAGAAGTGGTCATCAAGCCATTGGGCAAGATGCTCCAGGGGACTCCGGGCATGTCCGGCGCCACCATTACCGGTGACGGCCGCATTGCGTTGATTCTCGATGTTCCAAGCATGCTCAAGCGTTACGCCACAAAGCGTATTTGAATCCGGGGCCGTGCGGCGATAACGCCGCGCCGCACCTAATGGAGTGTTTATGGCAGTCAAAGTCCTGGTGGTGGACGATTCGGGTTTTTTCCGCCGCCGCGTCTCGGAAATTCTTTCAGCGGATCCGAGCATCCAGGTGGTCGGCACCGCAACCAACGGTAAAGAGGCGATCGATCAGGCCCTGGCGCTCAAGCCGGACGTGATCACCATGGACTACGAGATGCCGATGATGGACGGCATCACGGCGGTGCGGCACATCATGCAGCGCTGCCCGACCCCGGTGTTGATGTTCTCCTCGCTGACCCACGAAGGCGCCCGAGTCACCCTCGATGCGCTGGACGCCGGCGCGGTGGATTTCCTGCCGAAGAATTTCGAAGACATCTCGCGCAACCCCGAGAAGGTCAAGCAATTGCTGTGCGAGAAAGTCCACAGCATCTCACGCAGCAACCGTCGTTTCAGTGCCTACAGCGCCCCGGCACCTGCCGCCGCGCCAGCACCGACGTCCGCGCCGACAGCACCGAGCTACAGCAGCCACAGCAACCCTGTTCCGGCACGTTCGGCACCGGCGCCAGCTCCGGCGCGTGCCTCGGCTGCCAGCGCTTCGTCGTCAGCACCAAAACGCAAAGCCTACAAACTGGTTGCCATCGGTACATCAACCGGCGGCCCGGTCGCGCTGCAACGCGTACTGACGCAATTGCCGGCCAACTTCCCGGCGCCGATCGTGCTGATCCAGCACATGCCGGCGGCGTTCACCAAGGCTTTCGCCGAGCGCCTCGACAAGCTCTGCCGCATCAGCGTCAAGGAAGCCGAGGACGGCGACATTCTGCGTCCGGGCCTGGCGCTGCTGGCGCCGGGTGGCAAGCAGATGATGATCGACGGCCGTGGCGCGGTGAAAATCCTGCCGGGTGACGAGCGTCTGAATTACAAGCCATGCGTGGACATCACTTTCGGTTCGGCGGCGAAATCCTACGGCGACAAGGTTCTGGCGGTGGTGCTGACCGGTATGGGCGCCGACGGCCGCGAAGGCGCGCGTCTGCTCAAGCAGGGCGGCAGCGCGGTGTGGGCGCAGGATGAAGCCAGTTGCGTGATCTACGGCATGCCGATGGCCATCGTTAAAGCCGATCTCGCCGACGCGGTGTACAGCCTCGACGATATCGGCAAGCACATTGTCGAGGCGTGTCTCTGATGGATGTTCTAAGCCTCATCGGCATCATCATGGCGTTCGTCGCCATCATCGGCGGCAACTACCTGGAAGGCGGTCACCTCGGCGCGCTGGCCAACGGCCCGGCGGCGCTGATCGTGATCGGCGGCACCGTCGGCGCCGCGCTGCTGCAATCGCCAATGAGCGCGTTCAAGCGCGCCATGCAGATTCTCGCCTGGATCTTCTTCCCGCCGCGTGTGGACCTGGCCGGCGGCATCGACCGCGTGGTCAATTGGAGTCTGACGGCGCGCAAGGAAGGTTTGCTCGGTCTGGAAGGGGTGGCCGATGCCGAGCCCGACAGCTACTCGCGCAAGGGCCTGCAATTGCTGGTTGATGGCGCCGAGCCGGAAGCGATCCGCAGCATTCTCGAAGTGGATTTCTACACCCAGGAAGCCCGCGACATCGAAGCGGCCAAAGTCTTCGAAAGCATGGGCGGCTACGCGCCGACCATCGGCATCATCGGTGCGGTGATGGGCCTGATTCACGTGATGGGCAACCTCGCCGATCCGTCGCAATTGGGCAGCGGCATTGCCGTGGCCTTCGTCGCGACCATTTACGGCGTGGCCAGTGCCAACCTGATCCTGTTGCCGGTGGCGGCCAAGCTCAAGTCCATCGCGTTGCGGCAGTCGCGTTATCGCGAAATGTTGCTGGAAGGAATTCTGTCGATCGCCGAAGGTGAAAACCCTCGTTCCATTGAGTTGAAGCTGCAAGGCTTCATGGACTAAGGGAATAACCTCATGGCTCGTCGTCGTCACCAGGAAGAACACGTCAATCACGAGCGCTGGCTCGTGTCCTACGCGGATTTCATCACCTTGCTGTTCGCGTTCTTCGTGGTGATGTACTCGATTTCGTCGATCAACGAAGGCAAGTACAAAGTCATTTCCGAAGCGCTGATCGGCGTGTTTACCGACTCCGATCGCGCGCTCAAGCCGATCCCGATTGGCGAAGAACGGCCGAAAACCGTGACCCCGGCCAAGCCGTTGGTCAAGGATGCCGAGCAAGTCGACGCCGGGATCGCCGGCGCCAGCGATCCGCTGAAAAGCATCGCTGACGACATCAGTGCTGCATTCGGCGACTTGATCAGCTCCAACCAGATGACCGTGCGTGGCAACGAGTTGTGGGTCGAGATCGAACTCAACTCCAGCCTGTTGTTCGGCAGCGGCGACGCCATGCCGAGCGACATCGCCTTCAGCATCATCGACAAGGTCGCGGCGATTTTGAAACCGTTCGACAACCCGATCCACGTCGAAGGCTTCACGGACGATCAGCCGATCCGCACCGCGCAGTACCCGACCAACTGGGAGCTATCCTCGGCGCGTTCGGCAAGCATCGTGCGCATGCTGGCGATGCAGGGCGTCAATCCTGGTCGACTGGCGTCGGTGGGCTACGGCGAATTCCAGCCAGTGGCGAATAACGCCACGGTTGAAGGCCGGGCGAAGAACCGTCGCGTGGTGCTGGTGGTGTCGCGTAATCTCGACGTGCGCCGCAGCCTCACTGGCACCGGAACCGCCAATGCGCAACCGGACGCCGCGTTGAAGCGTGCTGGCACACAAACTGCACCGACCCCGGTCAAGACGCCGGGACGCGAGAGTGCCGTCAATTCTCCGTCACCCGCATTAACACGCTGAGCCATGTCTCGGTCGAGCATATCGGCCGGGAGGAAAGAACCGAATGAGAGTCTGGGCAGTCGCCAATCAAAAGGGTGGGGTCGGTAAAACCACCTCTTCCATCGCTTTAGCCGGGTTGCTGGCGGAGGCGGGCAAGCGCGTGGTTGTGGTCGATCTCGACCCGCACGGCTCGATGACCAGCTATTTCGGCTACGACCCCGACAGCCTGGAACACAGCAACTACGACCTGTTTCTGCACAAGGGCAGCGTGCCGCAAGGCCTGCCGGGGCAGTTGCTGTTGTCGACCAGCGACGAACGCATTTCCCTGCTGCCATCGAGCACTGCACTGGCCACCCTTGAGCGGCAGTCGCCGGGGCAGAGCGGCCTGGGTCTGGTGATCGCCAAGAGTCTGGCGCAGCTGTGGCAGGACTTCGATTACGCGATCATCGACAGCCCGCCGTTGCTCGGCGTGCTGATGGTCAACGCCCTGGCCGCGAGCCAGCAACTGGTGATCCCGGTGCAGACCGAACACCTGGCCGTCAAAGGCCTGGAACGCATGGTCAACACCCTGGCGATGATCAACCGCTCGCGCAAACAGGCCTTGCCATTCAGTATCGTGCCGACCCTGTTCGATCGCCGCACCCAGGCCTCGATGGGCACCTTGCGGGTGTTGCGCGATAAATTCCCTGACGACATCTGGCACGGCTACATCCCGGTCGACACCCGTCTGCGCGACGCCAGCCGTGCCGGTGTCACGCCTTCGCAATTCGACGGCAAGAGCCGTGGCGTGCTGGCCTATCGCGCGCTGCTCAAGCACCTGCTCGCGCAGCAGCTTGTCCCGCAGGTGGCTTGAGATGATGTCGATCCGATCGCCTATCTGCCCGTTGCACAAACCCTGTGGGAGCGAGCCTGCTCGCGAAGCGGACAACGCGGTTCCCCTGTCTGGCGCCATTGACCGATGAACCGCCCAGTCAAACTCACTTCACGCCCGCAACAGGCCTTGCAGTCTTATCTGGAAGACCTGCTGCAGGACGTGCCTGAAGCGCTGCCGTTGGCGGTCGAGTCGCCGCCGCAAGTCGTGCAGGAGGCGCAGCCCGTAATCGCCGAAAGCACCGAGGCCATGGACGAGTTCCAGGCCGCCGTGCTGGAAGAGCAGGCCCGTGACGCGCAGAAAACCGTCAGTCCGGCTGCCGCGCCCCTCCCGATGGCTGTGACCAAGGCCCCGGTTGCACTGATTGATGAGCCGCGCGCGCCGCTGTCGACTCTGGCACCGCTGCTGCAAACGCAATTGTTGAACGTGCCGGAACCAGAGCCAGAACCAGAACCAGAACCAGAACCGCAAGTAGCGGAACCCCAGGTTCTGGTCCCGCCGCTGGTCGAAGTGCACTTGCCACCGAACAACCCGCCGCCACCGGTGGAAACCGATGGCCGTCCGGCCTGGGCTGCCGAAGCTTTCGAATGCCTGCTGTTCGACGTCGCCGGGCTGACCCTGGCCGTGCCGCTGGTGTGCCTGGGTTCGATCTATTCGCTGGCCGGCCACGAGCTGACGCCGTTGTTCGGTCAGCCAGAGTGGTTCCTCGGGATTCTGCCGAGCCAGGCCGGCAACCTGAAGGTTCTGGACACGGCGCGCTGGGTCATGCCCGATCGTTACCGCGATGACTTCCGTCAGGGCCTGCAATACGTGATTTCGGTACAAGGTTACGAGTGGGGTCTGGCGGTGCATCAGGTCAGCCGCTCGTTGCGTCTGGATCCGAATGAAATCAAATGGAGAAGTCATCGGGGGCAGCGGCCATGGCTCGCCGGCACCGTGATTGAGCACATGTGTGCATTGCTTGATGTCGCCGCACTGGCCGAGTTGATCGCCAGCGGCGGGGCAAAGCACCTGGGCGGCAACAAGCCGCTACATAAACCGACATAGCAGCCGACATAACAATCAGGCGATGGCATTTTTAAGTGCCACCACACAGAACACACACCGCTCAGAGCGGTTTTTTCGAGGGGTCAGGGTATGAGTAGTCAGGCGTCGAATGCAAAAGGTTCTGAAGATCCGATCCTGCAATGGGTGACCTTCAAACTGGATAACGAAACCTACGGCATCAACGTGATGCGCGTGCAGGAAGTGCTGCGCTACACCGAGATCGCGCCGGTGCCGGGTGCGCCGAGCTACGTGCTGGGCATCATCAACTTGCGCGGTAACGTGGTCACCGTGATCGACACCCGTCAGCGCTTCGGCCTGAACAGCGGCGAGATCAGCGACAACACCCGTATCGTCATCATCGAAGCCGATAAGCAGGTCGTCGGGATCATGGTCGACAGCGTGGCCGAAGTGGTTTACCTGCGTCAGTCGGAAATCGAAACCGCACCGAACGTCGGTAATGAAGAATCGGCCAAGTTCATCCAGGGCGTGTGCAACAAGAACAACGAGCTGCTGATTCTGGTCGAACTGGACAAGATGATGAGCGAAGAAGAGTGGTCGGAACTGGAGAGCATCTGATTTGATTCTCGAGGTTGCAGTCATTGTCCTGTTCCTGTTCTGGGCAGGCACGCTGGCGATGTTCGTGTCGTACATCAAGGCGCAGCGAGTGATCGCTGCGCAGCAGGCCCAGGGCGATGCGCTGCGCGATCAGCGCATCAAGGAACTGGCCAAGCGTGTCGACGATTACCAGAACGGTAATGTGCGCATGGGCGAAGCCCTGCACGAGCTGCGTGCGGTGGTCAGTCCGTTGCCGGACAAAATCGTTGCGCTGGAACAGCGCGACCCGTCGACCCTGTCATTCGCCCAGGCGGCAAAACTGGTGGGCATGGGCGCAAGCGTCGATGAACTGACTCAGTCGTGCGGGTTGACCCAGGCTGAGGCGGAGTTGATGCGCAAGTTGCACAAAGGCAGCTAGGAGCTTCAAGCTTCAAGCTTCAAGCTTCAAGCTTCAAGCTTCAAGCTTCAAATGGCAAGCATGATCAAGATCAAGAGATCGCAGCCTTCGGCAGCTCCTACCTCGGGATTCGCGTTTCCCTGTAGGAGCTGCCGAAGGCTGCGATCTTTTGCTTTACGCGTAAAAACCATTCGTCGGGACTGTCAGATCTGACAGTAGATAACGATCAAATGTACCTAACATACTTGAGCTGGATTCCCTTTCGGCGAAGTATGAAGATGAAATATTTTCTCTTTTTGATAATAGGTTTTTCCACTGCTGTTCATGCCATGTCCGGCCAGGCATTGGTGACGGATTTGAACGCCAGGTTTAATAGCAATGTCGCCCAATGTTCGAACGGCGCGCCCGCGTACCATTGTTCCGGGATACTTTTGCGAGCAGTGGACTACAGTGCTTATTTCAAGTTCTGGGAGTATGGTTCAAAGGCTACAGCGCTTGGCTCGGTTGCATTTACTTATATACGTTCTGATGTCGGCAGTATGACATTGAACAGCAACAGGAAAAGCGGTTTCATCCTCAAGGATCAGATTTCGGCGCTGGCCGAAGATAAAGCAGTCAACCTGCGATGTATCTTTCCCTTTCCCACCGAATCACTGGATGACCGGGCAGATCATGGCTGTGGATTTGCACCCAAGGTCGGGGAAGCAGATGTGGATCTGGCGAACTGCGCAAAGTTGGCAGTTCCGGCTGTTACAACTGCGGCCTGGTTGAAAAATTTTCAGGAACACAGCTCCCTGCCAAAAAACCAATGTTCGTTAAGTACCAGAGTCGCCACTCAATTCAAGGCCGGTCTAGAAGCCCACAATATGATTGATGCCACCTGGACGGCGAAACCTACCGAGGTCTTGGTTGAGACCTGGGATGAAAAAATGCCTGAGAAACTCCCTGTCGAGGCGGTGTTTTATGATGCTTCGACACCTGCCAAACTGGTGGATGCCCAAAAGTTTCAGCGGGATTATTATCATGAGACGTCTTTGTTTGTTCCTGTTGTAAAGTTTGATAGACGTGCCGCTAACGGGGTTGTATTCAGTTATAACTCGAACGAACAGCGGCTCGGTCAATTGGTCGCGGAACAGTTGAATATACGTTATTCAAATATTACTGAGGCGTGCGATGGCAAGGCAGCTTTTTTTTGCAGCGGGGTATTGATACGCACAACTAAAGCTACCACCAATTATCACGCTTGGGATCCAAGTCCTACTTCGATTGCTCTCAACGGTGTGGCGTTCTCATACCTGCGCCAAGATATAAAAATGACCAGACTCTACAATGGTGAGGTTGTAGGGTTCATCTTCAAGGCGCTCGACTTAGCTTACAAGGCCGGTTCATACCCTACGCCGGTTCGCTGTTCGTTTCCCAGAGATGCTGCAACTGAACGAAGGGTAATGTCGTGCGGGCACTATGAAAAATACCCGGAGGCGGGGGAGTCTTGTCTTGAAATAGGCGTAAAGACGCTTGCTGAATGGAAAGAGCATTACCACTCACATTATTATAGAGGCTGGTACCAGTGCTCGCTCGGTCCGGAAAAAGAGCAGTTCTCAATATTCCTGAAAGCGCGTGATAATTTTGATTATGCGGCTGACCTTACTCAGCCTAATGAGGTGATTTTGGCTGTCTGGCCTGCAGGTATTCCCAGGAAGTTGCCTTTGGATGCGTTTTTCTATGTGGAAAACTCTGGCGGGCTTGTTGGCGCTAAATTTATGCAGCAGGATTATTTCGAGCAGGCAGGAGATTATCTTCCTGTAATTCGAGTAACTATTAATGCGGGTGTTTTTGTTTTTAGTTTTCACGAGGCGGATCAGGTGGTGGCAAAATAACGGGGGCACGCGGTGGGCGCGATAAATGAGACGTCGAATGAATAGGTGGATTGAAATGAAAGTCTTACTGTTTGCTCTGCTTTGTTGGGTGGCCGACCTTTCGCATGCCATGTCCGGTCAGGCATTGGTGACGGATTTGAACGCCAGATTCAATAGCAATGTCGCCCAATGTTCGAATGGGGCCCCTGCATTCCATTGTTCCGGGATCCTGTTGCGAGCAGTGGACTACAGCACTTATTTCAAGTTCTGGGATTATGGTTCAAAGGCGACGACGCTGGGTTCGGTAGCGTTCACATATATACGTTCTGATGTAGGCAGTACGACATTGAACGGCAACAGGAAAAGCGGTTTCATCCTCAAGGACCAGATTTCGGCGCTGGCCGAAGATAAAGCAGTCAACCTGCGATGTATCTTTCCCTTTCCCACCGAATCACTGGATGACCGGGCAGATCATGGCTGTGGATTTGCACCCAAGGTCGGGGAAGCAGATGTGGATCTGGCGAACTGCGCAAAGTTGGCAGTTCCCGCTGTTACAGCTGCGGCCTGGTTGAAAAACTTTCAGGAGCACAGCTCACTGCCAAAAAATCAATGTTCGTTAAGTACCAGGGTCGCCACTCAATTCAAGGCCAGTCTTGAAGCCCATAATAGGGTGGATGCCACCTGGACGGCGAAACCCACTGAGGTCTTGATTGAGACCTGGGATGAAAACAAGCCTGAGAAACTCCCTGTCGAGGCGGTGTTTTATGATGCTGCGACACCCGCCAAACTGGTGGATGCCCAAAAGTTTCAGCGTGATTATTATCTCGAGACCTCTTTGTTTGTGCCTGTTGTAAAAATCAATATGCTCGCAGCTAACGGCGACATATTTATTTATGACGCAAGCGAGCAACGGTTCGGCCAATTGGTCGCTGAAAGACTGAATAGTAGATATAACAATTTTTCATACAATTGTAGCGGCAAGCCAGCCTATTATTGCAGCGGTGTCATTGTCCGTACGACCGGTGCGAAGCCTTCCTACCATTCCTGGAATCCCAGCCCCACCGCAGTTCAAAAAGAAGGCGTTCCATTTTCCTTTCTGCGTAAGGACCTAGGGATTACTACCTTGGCTTGGGGAGATCTTCATGGGTTTATTTTCAAGGATTTTGCAACGGCTGAGCGACTGGGGACGTATCCGATTAGCCTTCTGTGCTCGTTTCCCATCGATGGTGTCAGTTGGTACCGAAACGGTTTAGGAGGTTGCGGCCCACACGAGTCTTATCCTACGAGCAGTCGCTCTTGTCCAGAGGAAGGTGTTAACACTATGGGTCAGTGGAAAACCCATTTTTACTCGGTGGCCGGGTCGAATCTAAATCGAGCAAAGCATCAGTGTGGATTTACTTCAGCTGTTGAGCAGTTTGCTAGTAGTCTTGAAGCCCGAGCTAATTTTGAGTCGCCGGATGATGAGAGGGCGCAACATAATGAAGTAATTCTCTCCCTGTGGCCCCAAGATATTCCAAAGCAGTTACCGCTTTACGCATTCTTCTATCTTCTGCGTCAGGACGGTGGTTCGGGTGTGACGGGGGCAAAGTACATGCAGCAGGATTATTTCAATGTGACGGGCGAGGTACTTCCGGTTATCAGAGTGGACCTGGCTCCCGATACGATTTCGGCGTTCAGTTATCACGAGAGTGATCAAGTGGTGGCGCTGATAAGGCGGTGACTGAAGCTGTTTTTTGTGTTCTGCGAGAATAGCGGCACAGCCTGCAAGCGCTTTTGCATTCTGTGCCATTTATAGCCGCGTGGCTCATTCAAAGCGCGATACGCAACAGTCGCGAAAACATCAAGTTGTCATTCGAGCCAGACTGATGAAGGCTGTAGTTTATCACTACGGTTTTTCCGAGGTTTTCCGTAATCCATATGGGGGGGATGGCAAAGCTCATCGAAGAATCGTTAAGAATCGGCTGGGTTTCAGTGTCATGTACCACCACGCCGTGCCATCTGACTCTGACGGTGTAGCCGCGGGTCATGTTAAGAAATTTGACTGTCACGTTTTTTCTGTCTGCTGCAAGCCTTGGTTCGCTGAGGTCAAAATCCTGTGGGTCAATATGCAATGACAACGATTTGGAAATGATCAGCGGTGCACCAGCGAGCGTGCGGACGCTATAGTTGCAGGTCATAACGCTACCAATTGCATCGATGACTTCGAGTCGAGGAATTCGAAAACTCAAGTAGGTGGACGTGCCGACGGTCAATGTCTCAGTGTTATATGTGTAGCGGCCTGTTGCGCTGCGTACACGCACAGTGTGTCTATCAGCCATGCCTTCGTATTGCACTCGGACATTGATGTGAGGACTGGTATAGATGTCATTAAAATTCAGACGGTCACCGTTTGAGCCATAAGCTTCAAGAACTCTCGGCGGTACAAGATTGAGTACGGTCAGTGCAGTAGTCATGTCGTTAACTCCTTATGTATGGGCAAATGCCGATGATTGTTTCAAGTCATAGTTGCACTCTTAATACCTGAGAGAATTGGCTCTGCTCATTTACGTTGGCCCGGTTGACGCTGTAGTTGATCAAAACAACCCCTCCCTTGTTTTCTTCGACCCATGCGCTGGGGATCGAAAATGCTGCGATGACTCCGTTTTGCATGTTTTGCCACTCGGTTCTTCGAGTAACGATGCCTGCGAAACGCACGCGCGCTTGGTATCCGCTGGCTATTGCCGGGTAGTAAACGGTAACAGTGGTCTGGTCCGGGGTAAGGCGTGGCGGCGGCAAGGTAAATTCTTGAGCATCTACCCCTAGATTCAGCGGCTGAGAACGATGCAGGGGGCCGTCAGGATAGGTGCGTACCGTGAAGGTGACGGGGACGGTGCTGGCTATGGAGTCAATAACTTCCATGCGTGGGACAACTAAATCCACATCTCCGACAGAAGTCACGGTCTTGATTTCGCTGTAATAGGTATGCCGTGTTGATGCCCAACGAACACGGATCGTTTGCCCGACCGCCATCCCGACATACTTCAAAACTCGCACCGTTGCGTGCGGTGCATAATACATATCGGAGATTTTCAAACGATCGCCCGAGGCACCGTAGGCTTCCAGCACTTTTACCTTTTCCTGATGAATCGTGGTTTTCACGGTTACCGGTGTCGGTTCGGAATCTCTACCTCGTACCTGGTATGTTACGGATATCTGGTTTTCATCGTTTTCTCTTGCCCAGTCCAGCGGAATGGGGAAATCCAGTGTTTCGCCGCCGATATAACTTTGCTCAGGCGTCTGCCGTGGAATTCGTCCTCGCCAATCAACATGGACGAGGTCATCCAGATTCAACCCGCTCTTTGGAACCTTGACTGAAATACTAGTGAGATATGCCGGATCAAGCATGCCGTTTTGCGCACCCTCCACTATCGGCGGAGGCAGCCGTTTGGTATCTCCCAGATTTACGCTGACGTTCGTGGGAATCGCCCATGGGGCAAAAGGATGTGGATAGTTGTCGCAACGATCAATTACTTGGAAAGTGACAGCGTGAACACCTTTTCCGGCTCTTTCGATGAGTTCTTTACTGAAGAAAATCTCGATCGGATGGTTTGTCGGATCGTCAATGTTTTGCTGGGTTACAGGGTAGAAAACAACCTCTTCCTCAAGGCCCCATCGAGCCGTTATACGATCGTAAATGGTAATGTTCGGATAGGACAAAACGATCATTCGGACGCCTTTGTCAGCTATGTCCTGATCGATGCCACCTGATATATCCGGAATGAACCGATAAAGAAGTCGCGGATGGCCACCGGGCTCCGGTTGGCCAAGCTCCCCCCCCGGACGTGTGCGTTTAACCAGTAACTTCAGCTCTGTCGATTTCTCCGGGGTCTGGTGTCTGGCGGTCACCGTATAAAATGCCCGGTTGGATCCGTCGAGGATCTCGCCCTTTGTGAGGATGAACTTCACCGCTTGGTTGAGTTCCTCGTGGTTATCGATGACTTCCAGCCTGATCGGCGAGGTTGGATCCTGTACGAACAGCCTGCACTCATCGAACAGAGACATTTGCCAAGGGGGAGCGAAGATGTGGAGATCATTCTCAAAGGCGGCAATCCCGAGACCGCCATCATAGTTTTCTGCGCCCTCGATAGGGGAGACGAGTCCTGCGACTTGCGGAGGCCTGAGGGCAATACTCAGTTTTTTTTTCGATTGAATTTCCATGGGATTCTCCAAAAAGCGCGGCGCGCTTTCGAAGAATGATCTGGCCAAACCTGACGGTTTTTTTCTACTGTCAGATCTGACAGTCCAGACGAGTGGTACTTCCGCTAATGGTCTTCACCCCGATGGGTAATGTCCTTCTCGACCATCGGCGCGTCCGGATCTTGTCCTTCAGGAAATTTCCCCTTCAGATTCCACGCAAACGCGATGATCTCGGCAATCGTGCGATAGAGCTCTTCGGGGATGCTGTCGCCCAATTCCATCCGCGCCAGCAGGCGCACCAGTTCGGCGTTTTCATAGATCGGCACGTCACAGTCGCGGGCGATGCGCAGGATTTCTTCGGCCAGTTCCTCGTCGCCCTTGGCGGTGAGGGTGGGGGCGTGGTTGCCGTCGTATTTGAGGGCGATGGCCTGGCGTGGGGCAGTGGAATCGTTCATGCGGTTTCGTCGACCCAACGGTGTTCGAGGCGGGTGTGGTTGCCTTGCGGCGGGGTGCCGAGGTGGCAGTCGATGTCACCGACGTTCAGCCCGCGATCCAGCAGGCGCTGGCGCAGGGCGAACAGGTTGGTTTCGATCAGATCGGCGGTGTATGGCCGTTCGGCCCACAGCTGACCCGACAGACTGCCGGCAATCAACTGCGCCTGAATCTGCAAAGGCCCGAGCGGTTCCATGTCGAACGCCAGATCGACGCGCCACAGGTGCTGTTTCGCTTCGCGCTCGTCGCGGCGTTCGTTCGGTTGCGGCTCGCGTTCCGGTGCTTCTTCACGCTGGAATTTGACCTGCAACGGCACGATGTCCTGCAGGTTGCGCATGGGGATTTCCAGCTGCCAGGTGCTGAGCAGGCGGCCATCGTCGGTGACGCCGGTCTGTTCCAGGCTCGATAGCTGATGGCTTTGCAAGCGCGACACCGCCGCAGCGGCGAGGCGCAGCAGCTGTTCCAGATCACCTTCGCCCTCCAGATTTGCCAACAGACGCTCAGGCAGGGGGAAACTGCTCGGCAGTGGTTTCGCGCTGACCTGACCAAGCGTGCCGAGGGCGTTACGGACGAAGCTCGGCAGCGCCTGCGCCAAAGTATTGGCAGCGATGATTGCGTTGAAACTGGTGCTGCTCGGCAGCCCCGGGGTCAGTTGCGCGATCAGTTTGAGCAGATCGGCTTTCATGTCCGGGGCAAGGGTCGGGTTGTGTCCGGTCAGCAGTTTGGCCTCAAGAAAGGCGCCGCTGTTGGCCAAGGCCAGCGCCACGCCTTTGGCGGTACTCATTTGCTGAACATCCGGAAGACTGGCGAGCAGTTTGTCGACCACGGCACGCAGATCCGCAGCGGCAGGGTCGTCCGCTGGCGGCAGGTTTTGCAGGGCGTTGAGCAAACCGGTCAGCGACGCCTGACGACTTTGCTGGCCGACCAGTTGCTGACTCACCGCCAATTGTTCCTGGCGGCTGCTCATGGGCAGGAATTTGAGGGTCTGCGAATCTTCCACCAGCGCCGACAGCAGAGTACCGATACGCAGCGGCTGCGGGCTGTCGACAGTCAAGGTGCTGCCGCTCAACGCGGTGTTGAGCAGGCTGACCATCGAGCGGAATACCGTCGCTTGTCCCGGCGTCTGCGGCAGCACTTGCGAGGTCAGCACCTTGCCTTGCAGCAGTGTGCCGACCGGCAACTGCGCGGTATCGATGCGGGTCAGCGTGGCGACGCTGCTGGCAATCGCTTGCTGCACGGTGATCGCCAGATTGCTCGCCGACGGCTGGGTGATCGCCAGGTTGGTGCCTTGGGCCAGCGGCAAATTGCTGGTCGCTTGTACGGTGGTCTGGCGGCCATTGTCGAGCGTCACTTTGAGCAACAGCTGGAAGGTTTGATCCGCCTGCTTGAGCGACAACACCTCGGCCTTGGCGCTTTGTCCGGCACCGATCAAACCCTCGACCGGCGTCAGCAGCTTGAGCAACTCGCCAACCTGGGGGCGAACGGTCGCCGCGGGGCTGGGCGGCAGCGGGAGGATGTTCATTTCGCCTGTCATACGCGGACACAACCTGAGGAAATTGCGCTCTTGAGAGTAAGGCACGGCATGTATAATGCCGCGCGTCGTGCGCTTCGTTCAAAAAACATAGCAATTGTTTGATCCAGCTCGCCAAATCGGGCGATCAAAGCATCTATGCTGCATCTCTTTAACGGCCGTGCCAGAGCCGACTTGAACCGTATAAGGCCCGTGATCCCTTGACCAGTCCTGTCCTGCAAACCGTCGCCCTCGCGTGTGAACGTGACCTCAGACTGCTCTTCGAAAACTTCGAATTGCGTCTGGCCGGCGGCGACATGGTGCAGATCAGCGGCCCCAACGGCAGCGGCAAGACCAGTCTTTTACGTCTGCTCGCCGGTTTGATGCAACCGACCGATGGCCAGGTGTTACTCAATGGTCAGCCACTGACCGGGCAGCGCAGCGAACTGGCGCGCAATCTGTTGTGGATCGGTCATGCCGCCGGGATCAAGGATTTACTGACCCCGGAAGAAAATCTGTCGTGGCTGTGCGCCCTGCATCATCGCGCCGAACGCGAGGCAATCTGGCAAGCGCTGGCAGCGGCAGGATTGCGCGGCTTCGAAGACGTTCCCTGCCACACGCTTTCAGCCGGCCAGCAACGGCGCGTGGCGCTGGCGCGTTTGTATCTGGACAGTCCGCCGCTGTGGATCCTCGATGAGCCGTTCACGGCGCTGGACAAGCAGGGCGTGGCGCAACTTGAAGAGCACCTGGCCGGGCACTGTGAGCGCGGCGGTCTGGTGGTGCTGACCACGCACCACACGCTGAGCCGGATGCCGGTCGGTTATCGTGACATCGATCTGGGGAATTGGGCCGTATGAGCGTGTTCGGCCTGCTGCTTGCCCGCGAATCGCGACTGCTGTTCCGCCGCCCGGCGGAGCTGGCCAATCCGCTGATTTTCTTCGCCATCGTCATCGCACTGTTCCCGCTGGCCGTCGGCCCGGAAACTCAAGTCTTGCAAAACCTGTCCCCGGGGTTAGTCTGGGTGGCGGCGTTGCTGTCGGTCCTGCTTTCACTGGACGGACTGTTTCGCAGTGATTTCGAAGACGGCTCGCTGGAACAGTGGGTCCTTTCGTCGCACCCGCTGCCACTTCTGGTGTTGGCCAAGGTGCTGGCACACTGGCTTTTCTCCGGTCTGGCACTGGTGCTGCTGTCACCGTTGCTGGCGCTGATGCTTGGTTTGCCAACGGCGTGCCTGCCGGTGCTGCTGCTGTCGTTGCTGCTGGGCACGCCGGTATTGAGCCTGCTCGGCGCAGTCGGCGCGGCGCTGACGGTCGGCCTGAAGCGCGGTGGTCTGTTGCTGGCGCTGCTGATTCTGCCGTTGTACATCCCGGTGTTGATCCTTGGCAGCGGTGCGTTGCAAGCGGCGTTGCAGGGCATGCCGGCGACCGGATACCTGTTGTGGATGGCCAGCCTTACAGCGCTGGCGATCACCCTGACACCCTTTGCAATAGCCGCTGGCCTGAAGATCAGCGTCGGCGAATAATAATGAGGCCTGGTCAAAAATTGACCACTTCTTTTTGAAGAAAGGCATGACCCTCTGCCAGCTCGCGATGATGAGCGGCAACCGTGATGGAAACAGTATGAACTGGACCTGGTTTCACAAGCTCGGCTCGCCCAAGTGGTTCTACGGCATCAGCGGCAAGTTCCTGCCGTGGTTGAGCATTGCAGCGCTGCTGCTGATCGGCGTCGGCGTGGTCTGGGGCCTGGCGTTTGCGCCACCGGACTATCAGCAGGGCAACAGCTTTCGCATCATTTATATCCACGTGCCTGCCGCGCTGCTCGCCCAGTCGATCTACGTGATGCTCGCGGTGTGCGGCGTGGTCGGGCTGGTGTGGAAGATGAAGCTGGCCGACGTCGCCCTGCAATGCGCCGCGCCGATCGGTGCGTGGATGACCGCCGTGGCGCTGGTCACCGGGGCGATCTGGGGCAAGCCGACCTGGGGGTCGTGGTGGGTCTGGGATGCGCGCCTGACCTCGATGCTGATTCTGCTGTTTCTGTACTTCGGCGTGATCGCCCTGGGCAATGCCATCAGCAATCGCGACAGCGCCGCCAAGGCCTGCGCGGTATTGGCCATCGTTGGCGTGATCAATATTCCGATCATCAAATACTCGGTGGAGTGGTGGAACACCCTGCACCAGGGCGCGACGTTCACCCTCACCGAAAAACCTGCGATGCCGGTGGAAATGTGGCTGCCGTTGTTGCTGACGGTGCTGGGCTTCTACTGCTTCTTCGGCACCGTGCTGTTGCTGCGCATGCGTCTTGAGGTGCTCAAGCGCGAGGCCCGCGCCAGTTGGGTGAAAGACACTGTGCAGACCAGCCTGGAGGTCGCGCGATGAGTTTTGCTTCATTCGGCGACTTCCTCGCCATGGGCCATCATGGCCTGTATGTCTGGTCGGCTTACGGCATCTGCCTGGCGGTGCTGATCTTCAACGTGGTGGCGCCGATTGCGGCGCGCAAGCGTTATCTGCAACAAGAGGCGCGTCGTCTGCGCCGGGAGAACGGCAAGTGAATGCGCTGCGCAAGAAACGTCTGATCATCATTCTGGCCATTCTGGTCGGGGTGGGCGCTGCCGTCGGCCTGGCCCTGAGCGCGCTGCAGGAAAACATCAATCTGTTTTACACGCCGACCCAGATCGCCAACGGCGAAGCGCCGCAGGGCACGCGCATTCGTGCCGGCGGCATGGTCGAGGCCGGTTCGCTGCAGCGGTCGCCGGACTCGCTGGACGTGAAATTCGTCGTCACCGATTTCAGCAAATCCGTGACCATCACCTACCGCGGCATCCTCCCGGACCTGTTCCGCGAAGGGCAGGGCATCGTCGCCCTCGGCAAGCTTAACGCCGACGGCGTGGTGGTGGCCGATGAAGTGTTGGCCAAACACGACGAGAAATACATGCCGCCCGAAGTGACCAAAGCGCTGAAAGACAGCGGTCAATCCGCGCCGACGCCTGTGAAGGAGGGCTGACCAAATGACGTCCGGGATCTTTATTCCTGAGCTGGGCCACCTGGCAATGATCCTGGCCCTGTGTTTCGCGCTGGTGCAAGCGGTGGTGCCGATGCTCGGTGCCTGGCGCGGCGACCGTTTGTGGATGAGCCTGGCGCAACCGGCGGCGTGGGGCCAGTTCGCCTTTCTGCTGTTTGCCTTTGGCTGCCTGACTTACGCGTTCATGGTCGATGATTTCTCCGTGGCGTATGTGGCGATGAACTCCAACAGCGCGCTGCCGTGGTACTACAAATTCAGTGCGGTGTGGGGCGCTCATGAAGGCTCGCTGCTGCTGTGGGCGCTGATCCTCGGTGGCTGGACCTTCGCCGTGTCGGTGTTTTCACGACAGTTGCCGCAAGTCATGCTCGCCCGTGTGTTGGCGGTGATGGGCATGATCAGCACCGGTTTCCTGCTGTTCCTGATTCTCACCTCCAACCCGTTCTCGCGCATCCTCCCGCAGATTCCGGCCGACGGCCGCGACCTCAACCCTCTGCTGCAAGACATCGGCCTGATCGTGCATCCGCCAATGCTCTACATGGGTTACGTCGGCTTCTCCGTGGCGTTCGCTTTTGCCATCGCCGCGCTGCTCGGTGGTCGCCTCGATGCGGCGTGGGCGCGCTGGTCGCGGCCCTGGACCATCGTCGCCTGGGCTTTCCTCGGCATCGGCATCACCCTCGGTTCGTGGTGGGCGTATTACGAACTCGGCTGGGGCGGCTGGTGGTTCTGGGACCCGGTGGAAAACGCCTCGTTCATGCCATGGCTGGTCGGCACCGCGCTGATTCACTCGCTGGCCGTCACCGAAAAACGTGGCGTGTTCAAGAGCTGGACGGTGTTGTTGGCGATTGCCGCATTCTCGCTGAGCCTGCTCGGCACCTTCCTCGTGCGCTCGGGCGTGCTGACGTCGGTGCACGCGTTTGCCTCGGACCCTGAGCGCGGCGTGTTCATTCTGATTTTCCTGCTGTTCGTCGTCGGTGGTTCGCTGACCCTGTTTGCCCTGCGCGCGCCGGTGGTGAAAAGTCAGGTCGGCTTCAATCTGTGGTCGCGTGAGACTCTATTGCTGGGTAACAACCTGGTGCTGGTCGTGGCGGCGTCGATGATCCTGCTCGGCACCTTGTATCCGCTGATTCTCGATGCCATCAGTGGCGCCAAGCTGTCGGTCGGCCCGCCGTATTTCAACGCGCTGTTCATTCCGTTGATGGCCCTGTTGATGCTGGTGATGGCGGTCGGTGTGATCGTGCGCTGGAAAGACACCCCGGTGAAATGGCTGGCAAGCATGCTCACCCCGGTGTTGCTCGGCAGCGTCGCGCTGGCGATGGTGGCCGGCGTGGCTTACGGCGATTTCAACTGGGCGGTGATCGCGACTTTCCTGCTTGCCGCGTGGGTGTTGCTTGCCGGCATGCGCGATCTGCTCGACAAGACCCGCCACAAAGGCTTGATCAAAGGTCTGCCGACGCTGACCCGCAGCTATTGGGGCATGCAGATTGCCCACCTGGGCATCGCCGTGTGCGCGCTCGGGGTGGTGTTGTCGAGCCAGAACAGTGCCGAGCGCGATCTGCGTCTGGCGCCGGGGGAATCGATGGATCTGGGCGGTTATCAGTTCGTCTTCGAAGGCGCCAAGCATTTCGAAGGGCCAAACTTCACCTCGGACAAAGGCACCGTTCGGGTGATTCGCGACGGCAAGGAAATCAGCGTGCTGCACCCGGAAAAACGGTTGTACACCGTGCAGAACTCAGTGATGACCGAAGCCGGGATCGACGCTGGTTTCACCCGCGACCTCTACGTTGCCCTTGGCGAACCGCTGGGCAACGGCGCATGGGCGGTGCGCGTGCACGTCAAACCATTTGTGCGCTGGATCTGGTTCGGCGGCTTGCTCACCGGGTTCGGTGGTTTGTTGGCGGCGCTGGATCGGCGTTATCGGGTCAAGGTTAAAAGCAAAGTGCGTGAAGCATTGGGCATGACGGGAGCGGCGGCATGAGACGTTGGTTGATGGTGCTGCCGCTGGCGATTTTCCTGCTGGTGGCGGTGTTTCTTTATCGTGGCTTGTACCTGGATCCGGCAGAGCTGCCGTCGGCGATGATCAACAAACCGTTCCCGGAGTTTTCCCTGCCGAGCGTTCAGGGCGACAAGACCCTGACCCGAGCCGATATCCTCGGCAAACCGGCATTGGTCAATGTCTGGGGCACCTGGTGCATTTCCTGCCGGGTCGAGCATCCGGTGCTGAACAAACTCGCCGAGCGCGGCGTGGTGATCTACGGCATCAATTACAAGGACACCAACGCCGACGCCTTGAAATGGCTGGCCGAGTTCCACAATCCCTATGCGCTGGATATCCGCGACGACGAAGGCGCGCTGGGCCTCAATCTCGGTGTCTACGGCGCGCCGGAAACCTTCTTCATCGATGCCAAAGGCATCATCCGCGACAAGTTCGTCGGGGTGATCGATGAGCAGGTCTGGCGCGAGAAACTCGCAGCCAAGTATCAGGCGCTGGTTGATGAGGCTCAGCCATGAAGCGTTTTCTCGCTGCCGTGGTATTGGGCTTGAGCCTGGCCGGTGTCGCCCACGCGGCCATCGATACCTACGAGTTTGCCAAAGAAGGCGACCGCGAGCGTTTCCGCGAACTGACCAAGGAACTGCGCTGCCCCAAGTGCCAGAACCAGGACATCGCCGACTCCAACGCACCGATTGCAGCTGACCTGCGCAAAGAGATTTTCCGCATGCTCGGCGAGGGCAAGGACAACCAGCAGATCATCGATTTCATGGTTGATCGCTACGGTGATTTCGTTCGCTACAAACCGGCGCTCAATGCCAAAACCGCGCTGCTGTGGTTCGGCCCGGCCGGTCTGCTCCTCGGTGGTTTCGTGGTGATCGCGCTGATCGTGCGCAGGCGTCGCGGGCAACGTGCCGAAACACCGTCATCGCTGTCCGCCGAAGAACGTCAGCGCCTCGACCAACTGTTGGATAAAAACCAAGAATGATTGATTTCTGGCTTGCCGCAGGGCTGTTGCTTCTGGTCGCCCTGAGTTTTTTGCTAATCCCGGTGCTGCGTGAACGTCGCGCTCAGCGTGAAGAGGATCGCACCGCGCTGAACGTCGCGCTGTATCAGGAACGTGTCGCCGAGTTGCAAGCGCAGCAGGCCGAGGGCGTGCTGGATGCCGCGCAACTGGACAGCGGCCGCGCGGAAGCGGCGCGAGAGTTGCTCGCCGATACCGAAGGCGTTGCCGCGCCGCGTGTCTCGCGCCTGGGCAAGCCATTGCCGCTGCTGGCCGCCGTGCTGGTGCCGGTGTTGGGCCTTGGTCTTTACCTGCATTTCGGTGCCGCCGACAAGGTCGAACTGACCCGCGAATTCGCCCAGGCGCCGCAGTCGATGGAAGAGATGACCCAGCGCCTGGAACGTGCCGTTGCCGCGCAACCGGATTCCGCCGAGGGCCTGTATTTCCTCGGCCGTACTTACATGGCGCAAGAGCGTCCGGCGGATGCGGCGAAGTTGTTCGAGCGTGCCGCCAACCTGTCCGGTCGCCAGCCGGAACTGCTCGGCCAGTGGGCGCAGGCGCAGTATTTTGCCGACGGCAAAAAATGGTCGGAGAAGATTCAGGCGCTGACCGACGAAGCCTTGAAGGCCGATCCGAAAGAAGTCACCAGCCTTGGCCTGCTCGGCATCGCCGCATTCGAGGGCCAGCGCTATCAGGAGGCTATCGACTATTGGAACCGCCTGCTCGCGCAACTGCCGGCGGATGACAATTCCCGTGCGGCGCTGCAAGGTGGCATCCAGCGCGCCGCCGAGCGCCTGCAAGCCAGTGGCGGCAAGTTGGCCCAGGCGCCCGCGCCGAAAACCGCGTTGCTGAAAGTCAGCGTCGATCTCGCCAGTGAACTCAAGGGCAAGGTGCAACCGGGCGACAGCGTATTCATCTTCGCCCGCGCCACCTCCGGTCCACCGGCACCGCTGGCGGCCAAGCGCCTGACCGTCGCCGATCTGCCGGTGACCGTTGAACTGGGTGATGCCGACGCAATGATGCCGCAGTTGAAACTGTCCAACTTTCCGGAAGTCCAACTCGTTGCGCGCATCTCCCGGGCCGGTCAACCGACCGCCGGTGAATGGGTTGGTCGCAGCGGCCCTCTGGCCAGCAGTACCACCGCGCTACAAACACTCACGATCGACAGCCCGGACCAATAACCGGAACCACAGGAAAGCACCGCCATGCACACCATCGCCCGTATCACAGTCCTCACACTGGCCCTGGGCTTGAGTGCATGTGCGGTACAACGACCGGAACCGACAACCAGCCTGCCGCCGATCCCGCCGTCCCAGCCAGGCCCGACCCCCTCGACCTCGCCGACACCGGGCAAAAGCATCCCGGCCAAACCCGCCAAGCCAGTCCCGCGCACCTCGGCCAGCTTCGCTCCGCCTCCAGGCGGCAACAGCCACTGGGACCAGAAGCTCGGCGTCTACGTCCTCGACGACCAGACCAACACCTTCTACCGCCAGCGCACCTACTACCGCTGGAACAACGGCTGGAGCCGCGCCGTCAGCCCCAACGGCCCGTGGGAAGACACCAACATCCACGGCGTACCGCCGGGGTTGGGCAAGAAGTTCGGGCAGTAAGAGAAACGGCGATCCTGGGATCGCCGTTTTTTTGTGCGTCTGATTCTCAGAGAATCGCACGATAAATGCTTAACGCCTTTACCGATTCGACCAAGCGCCTCACTCGTATCCTGTCCTTAGCGCCTGTGCCTGCTCCGCGAGAAGCGTCATTGCCTGCTCGCTGGCGGTGTCTCGCCGGGTTTTATATTCCATCAGATCAGCAAAACGCACACGTCGGTGCTTGCCTGTTTTGTGGTAGGAAATCTCACCGCTCTCCAGCAGTTTGATCATGTGCGGACGTGAGACGTTGAGCAGGTCGGCCGCTTCTTGAGTGGTCAGCTCGGCGTGGATCGGCACCACCTTTACGGCGTTGCCCTCCGCCAGCGCGGCGAGGATATCGCTCAGTAAGCGCAATGCGGACGTAGGCAGCTCGACGCTGTGGGCTTCGTTCTGTTCATCAAAGATCTGGATGCGTTGAGTTTCAAAACCCGTTGCGAGGAAAGCGGTCAAGGTGCGCTGGCCTTCAATCGCAGCTTTGACTTCTCGTTCAACTGGCAGATTGATAGCGGAGGGAATAGCGGTGGACATAAGACTGTTCCAGCATTCTATGGGCGATGCGCGAAACGTTATTCGAATTAAACGAAAATCGCAATAAACGAAAATTGTCTCAGGAATATCTCGCAAAACAACGAGCCATCGCGCCATACCATTCTGTGCTTGAGTAAAGATAACTCTAGGGTTGCTTTTAGAAGACCAAGCCAAGGAGGCGGTTGGCTATTGATGAAGGAGCTGGAGGAGGCGGGCTGGACGCTGGATCGGGTTGCGGGCAGTCATCACATCTTCACTCATCGCTACAACCCGAACACGATTGCTGTCCCGCATCCCGAAGAAGGAACCGCTGGGGACAGTCAAAAGCATTCGGCGGCGCGCGGGGTTATTCAGCCCGCCAACCCGTCATGAAGGAGATCCGTAATGCAATATCCCATCTGCATCGAGTGGGGTGACGAGAACACTGCCATCGGCATTCAGCTCCCCGATATTCCCGGCGCAGTCACGGCCGGGGACAGCTTTGAAGAGGCCTACAACGCGGCCGTGGAAGTGGCTCACCTCATGCTGCAGGAGATCGCGGCGGCCGGTCAGGCGATTCCGATGCCGACCTCGGCAGCGGCGCATCGCAATCATCCGGATTTTGCCGAGATGGGCTGGGGCATGCTGGAGCTGGATATCTCGCCGTACCTGGGCAAGACCGAGAAGGTCAACGTCACGCTGCCCGGCTATGTGATTCAGCGCATCGACCGCTATGTGCGTGAGCATAACGTCAAAAGCCGCTCTTCGTTTCTGGCAGATGCGGCGATGGAGAAACTGATTCGGTATTGATCGAACGGCCAATGTGGGAGCGAGCCTGCTCGCGAAAGCGGTGTGCCAGTCAGCGAAAATATCGCCTGAACTGACGCCTTCGCGAGCAGGCTCGCTCCCACAATGACATCACCTCAGGAAGCGACCTGTGGGAGCGAGCTTGCTCGCGAAGCTTTTGACGCCTTATGCCGTCGCGAATGAAGCCCGTCGCGATGCGCTCAAAAACCGCAACAACGCCAACAGCGGAAACACGCTGCCGACAATCACGATCCACAACCAGCCGCCATGTTCATACACCGCACTGGCCACCGACGAGCCGAACGCGCCGCCGATGAAGATGCTGGTCATGTACAGCGCGTTGAGGCGACCACGGCTTTTCGCGTCCAGCGAGTACACCGCGCGTTGGCCGAGGACCATGTTCATCTGCACGCAGAAATCCAGGACCACGCCGGTCACTGCCAGGCCAATGACGCTGTAGGCCGGGTGAATGAAGGCGGGCAGGAAGCTCAGGCTGGCGAACAGCATGGCCAGCAGCGAAGCAATGCGCGTGTGGCCGGCGTCGGCGAGACGGCCGCTGATGGGCGCGGCGATGGCACCGATGGCGCCGACCAGGGCGAAGATCGCAATTTCGCTCTGCGACAACCCATGGTTGCGTGCCAGCTCCAGCGGCACGGCGGTCCAGAACAGGCTGAAGGTGGCGAACATGCAGCCTTGATAGAACGCGCGCTGGCGCAGCACCGGTTGCTGGCGCAGCAGCGTCCACAGCGAGCCGATCAGTTGTCCGTAGGTTGCGCTGTGATCCGGCTGGCGCTTGGGCACGGTCAACGCCAAGACCACGCTGGTCGCCGCCATCAACGCGGCGGCGATCATGAACATGGCCCGCCAGCCGAGGTGATCGGCGACCACGCTCGACACCGGTCGCGCCAACAGAATACCCAGCAGCAAACCGCCCATGATCCCGCCGACCACGCGACCGCGAGATTCTTCCGGCGCCAGATGCGCCGCCAGCGGAATCAGGATTTGCACCGACACCGAACTGAAGCCGACCAGCAATGAGATCAGCAGGAACACATTGGGCTGCTCGGTAAACGCGGCGCCCAGCAGACTGGCAATCGCGACCACCGTAGTGATGATCATCAGGCGTCGGTTTTCCAGCAGATCGCCCAGCGGTACCAGAAAGAACAGGCCCAACGCATAACCAATCTGGGTCAGCGAGACGATGAAACTGGCCATGGTGTCGGACAGGCCGATGTCTGGCGCAATCAGGCCGATGATCGGTTGCGCGTAGTAGATGTTGGCGACGATGGCGCCGCAGCAGAAAGCGAACAGCAGGACCATGCCTCGGGTCATTGCGTGAGGGGTGGCGGTCATAGGATTACTCAGGTCGGGCACAGGGAAAGCGGTGAGGCTAATGGACAGCGCGGGTCGGCAGAAGGCGCTTTCGGATAATAGCTCTTATTACTCCTGGTAATGATTGGTTACTTAATTTTGAATGAGCGAGTGAGGGTGATGCAGACGCATGAAAAAGGCGACCTCAGTGGGTCGCCTTGTCTTGATCGATCAAGCCTTACTGTCCGGTATAAATCTGGTCAAACACGCCGCCATCGTTAAAGTGGGTTTTTTGCACCGTACGCCAGTCACCAAAGGTCTTCTCCACCGAGAGGAAATCGACTTTCGGGAAACGGTCGGTGTATTTCGCCAGCACCGCCGGATCACGCGGGCGCAGGTAATTGGCTGCAGCAATTTCCTGACCTTGTGGCGACCACAGGTACTTCAGGTACTCGTCAGCCGCGGCGCGCGAGCCTTTCTTGTCGACAACTTTATCGACCACGGACACCGGTGGCTCGGCCTCGGCGGAAACGCTCGGATAGACCACTTCAAACTGATCGCGACCAAATTCGCGGGCGATCATTTCCGCTTCGTTCTCGAAGGTCACCAGCACGTCGCCGATCTGGTTGGTCATGAACGTGGTGGTGGCGGCGCGGCCACCGGTGTCCAGCACTGGCGCCTGCTTGAACAGTTTGCCAACGAAGTCCTTGGCCTTGTTCTCGTCGCCACCGTTTTTCAGCACGTAGCCCCAGGCTGACAGATAGGTGTAGCGGCCATTACCGGAGGTTTTCGGGTTGGGCACGATCACCTGCACGCCGTCCTTGAGCAGATCGGGCCAATCCTTCAGGGCTTTCGGGTTGCCCTTGCGGACAATGAACACCGTGGCCGAGGTGAACGGCGCGCTGTTGTTCGGCAGGCGCGTGACCCAATTGTCCGGCACCAGTTTGCCGTTGTCGGCGAGGGCGTTGATGTCTGTGGCCATGTTCATGGTGATGACGTCGGCCGGCAAGCCGTCGATTACCGAGCGCGCCTGCTTGCTTGACCCGCCGAAGGACATCTGTACGGTGATGTTTTCGTTGTGCTCGGCTTGCCAGTGTTTCTGGAACGCAGTGTTGTAGTCCTTGTAGAAATCGCGCATCACGTCGTAGGAAACGTTAAGCAGGGTCGGGGCTGCCTGAGCGATGTTGGCCAAGGCCAGGCCAGCGGCGAGAAGTGAGGCGCCAAAGAGTTTTTTCACTGCGCATTCCTTGTTGATTATCGTCAAACGGGGGTGATGTTTAATTGCCACTGACTATAACGGTGCTGGCATAGTCGCTTAAAGATTAAAAAGCTCTGTGCTTATTCCACTTTTTTGAACAGCTGACTGCCGCAGCGCGAACAGAACGCCGCACTTTGCTCATGGTTCTTTTTGTGACACCCCGGACAGTCATGTTGCAGCTGCTCGCCACGCATCGCATTGGCCAGTTCTGCGGTAAAAATCCCAGTGGGCACGGCGATGATCGAGTAACCGGTAATCATCACCAGCGACGAGACCACCTGACCCAGGGGCGTCTTCGGCACGATGTCGCCGAAGCCTACCGTGGTCAAGGTCACGATCGCCCAATAGATGCCTTTGGGAATGCTGGTGAAGCCATGTTCCGGGCCTTCGATCACGTACATCAGCGTGCCGAACACCGTCACCAGCGTGCAGACGCTGACCAGAAACACGACGATTTTCTGCTTGCTGCCGCGCAGCGCCGACATCAGATAGTTGGCTTGCTTGAGGTACGGACTGAGCTTGAGTACGCGGAAGATCCGCAGCATGCGGATGATGCGGATGATCAGCAGGTACTGCGCATCGCTGTAATACAACGCGAGGATGCCGGGCACGATCGCCAGCAGGTCCACCAGTCCGTAAAAGCTGAAGGCATAGCGCAGCGGTTTGGGTGAACAATACAGGCGCAGGATGTACTCGCCGAGGAAGATCGCCGTGAAACCCCACTCGATGTAGGCCAGCAGGTCGGCGTAATTGCGGTGGACGCTGTCGATACTGTCGAGCATCACGATCACCAGACTGGCGAGGATGATCAACAGCAGAATGCCGTCGAAGCGACGCCCGGCCGGGGTGTCGCTCTGGAAAATCATGACGAAAAGCCGTTCGCGCCAATTGTTGCTGCTGTCCATGGATAACGCCTGAATCGAAGATCAGCGCAGCCTAGGGTGATTGTCCCCGTGAGCGCAAGGCTCATGCGCCAGCGACGCTTTGCCAAGCATCTGCAGGCCGAAGCGGATCAGCCAGCAGGCGAGGATGAACGGCGCGGTCAGTGTCGCCAGTCCGAGGGCGGCGAACAACGGCGTCACCAACAGTGCCAGGACGATTCCGAGCAGCGGCAGCCACGGATGTTGGCGCTGAGCGCTGAAGGCGAGGGCGGCGAGTACGGCGTTGTAGCTGCCGAGTCCGGCCAGTGCGGCGCTGGTTTCGTGGTGCAGCAGACTCGAACCGAGGCCGATTGCCGACGCGAACAGCGCCCAGCAGAAAGCCCGGCGGTCGGCCATCAGCAAACCGCTGGCGATCAACGCCCCGGCCAATGGATGGTCGAGGAACATCACCTGGCCGAAGCCCCGCAGTTCAGCAGCCAGCACATTGGCGGTGTTCAATTCGATGGTGGCCGCTGGCGCGGACGGTTCGGCGAACGCCAGCAGCAGCCAACTGATCGCTACGAACGGCGAGGTGTAGGCCGGTATGGCGCGGCTGCGGTACACGTGTTGGAGCCATTGCTGCGTGAGCATCGCGCTCAAGCCGCCGGCCGCCAGAATCAGCGGCGGCAGCAGCGGCGACCACGGGAAGTACAGGCTCAGCAGCAGGCCCAGCAGCACGCCGTTATAGCTGAACAAGCCGGCCTGGCGATCGGCCTTGGCGTAGTTGCGCCGTTGCGCGGTCAGCAACCCGGCGACGCCACCGAGCAACGCCCCGGCGAACAGCACCGGCGCGGTCAGCAGAATCGCCAACAGACACAGCAGGCCGCACAGCGGATGGCGCTGGAAGAAAATCTGACTGAAGCCGTTGAGCAAAGCCTCGGCCCAGTCGGGGCAGTGGGTGTTGAAGTGATTGGCAGGCATGGCAGTTCATTCGTGCAGATCGTTCCCACGCTCTGCGTGGGAATGCAGCCCGGGACGCTCTGCGTCCCAACAGCTGACGCAGAGCGTCCATTGAGGCATTCCCACGCAGAGCGTGGGAACGATCATGGTGGGAGGCTAAATCAACGTTTCGATGCGCAGCGAATTGGTCGACCCCGGCTGTCCGAACGGCACGCCGGCGGTGATCAGCAGGGTGTCGCCACGCTCGGCCATGCCCTGCGCCTGGGCGATCTCCAGCGCCGTCGAGCAGACCTCATCAACCTGACGCAGGCGATCGTTGACCACCGAATGAATCCCCCACGCCACGCTCAAGCGCCGCGCGGTTTGCAGGTTTGGCGTCAGGTTGAGAATCGGCGCTTTCGGCCGCTCTCGCGATGCGCGCAGCGTCGAAGCGCCCGACTCGCTGTAATTGACCAGCACCGCCACTGGCAGCACGTTGCTGATACGGCGGATCGCACAGCTGATCGCGTCGGAAACCGTCGCCTCGGCTTTCGGTCGGCTGACGTCGAGCTGAGTCTGATAATCCGGGCCGTTTTCCACCTGGCGGATGATCTTGCTCATCATTTGCACGGCTTCCAGCGGATACTCGCCGGACGCGGTTTCCGCCGACAGCATCACCGCATCGGCGCCTTCGGCCACGGCGTTGGCGACGTCCGTCACCTCGGCACGGGTCGGCGCCGGGGAGAAGCGCATCGATTCGAGCATCTGCGTCGCCACGACCACCGGTTTGCCCAGCGCGCGGCAGGTGGTGATGATGTTTTTCTGAATCTGCGGCACGCTTTCCGCAGGCACTTCGACGCCAAGGTCGCCGCGCGCCACCATGATCGCGTCGCTCAGTTCAGCGATTTCGCGCAGTTGTTCGACCGCCGACGGTTTTTCGATTTTCGCCATCAGAAAGGCCTTGTCGCCGATCAGTGCGCGAGCTTCGATGATGTCTTGCGGACGCTGCACGAACGACAGCGCGACCCAGTCGACACCCAGTTCCAGACCGAAGCTCAGATCGCGGCGATCCTTGACGGTCAGCGGGCTGAGGTCGAGCAGCGCTTGCGGCACGTTCACGCCTTTGCGGTCTGACAGTTCGCCGCCGTTGAGCACCGTGGTGTCGATCGCATCAGCGTATTTGGTGACTACGCGCAGCCGCAGTTTGCCGTCGTCAAGCAGCAGATCCATACCGGCTTCCAGCGCTGCGATGATTTCCGGATGCGGCAGGTTCACCCGGCGTTCATCGCCCGGCGTCGCATCGAGATCGAGACGGAACGCCTGACCGCGATGCAGTTGCACCTTGCCGTCGGCGAACTTGCCGACACGCAGTTTCGGCCCTTGCAAGTCCATGAGGATGCCCAGCGGATAATTGAGCTGGCGCTCGACTTCGCGGATCCATTGATAGCGCTTGGCATGGTCGGCGTGATCGCCGTGGCTGAAGTTGAGGCGGAAGATATTCACTCCGGCCTCGACCAGCTCGCGGATGTCGTCGATGCCATCAACCGCAGGCCCGAGGGTGGCGAGGATTTTGACCTTTTTATCAGGCGTCATGATTTGCAGTTCTCAAGGATCAGGATGGCGCGGAAGTCGTTGACGTTGGTGCGGGTCGGCTCGGTGACAATCAGCGCATCAAGCGCCTGGAAGTAGCCGTAACCGTTGTTGTTATCCAGCTCGTCGCTGGCGCTCAAACCGAGGGCGGCGGCGCGGGCGTAGCTGTCCGGGGTCATGATCGCGCCGGCATTGTCTTCCGAGCCATCGATGCCATCGGTGTCGCCGGCCAGCGCATAGACGCCGGCCTGGCCCTTGAGGCTGTCGGTCAGGCTGAGAAGGAATTCAGCGTTGCGTCCGCCACGGCCGTTGCCGCGCACGGTCACTGTGGTTTCACCGCCGGAAAGAATCACGCACGGCGCGGCGAGTGGCTGGCCGTGGTTGATGATCTGTCGGGCGATGCCAGCGTGGACTTTCGCCACTTCGCGGGATTCGCCTTCGAGGTCGCCGAGAATCAAGGTGCTGAAACCGGCCTGACGGCATTTCACCGCCGCGGCATCCAGCGATTGCTGTGGACGGGCGATCAACTGGAAATGGCTGCGCGCCAGACTCGGGTCGCCGGGTTTGACGGTTTCCGATTCCGGGCTTTGCAGCCAGTTGCGCACCGAGGCCGGAATGTCGATGCCGTAGCGCTTGATGATCGCCAGGGCTTCGGCCGACGTGCTCGGATCGGCCACGGTCGGGCCGGACGCGATGACCGTGGCTAGGTCGCCCGGTACATCGGAAATCGCGTAGGTGTAAACCGTGGCAGGCCAGCAGGCTTTGCCGAGGCGCCCGCCCTTGATCGCCGAGAGGTGCTTGCGCACGCAGTTCATCTCGCCGATGGTCGCGCCGGATTTCAGCAAGGCTTTATTGATCGATTGCTTGTCGGCGAGGGTAATGCCTTCGGCCGGCAAGGCGAGCAGGGCAGAGCCGCCGCCGGAGAGCAGGAAGATCACGCGGTCGTCTTCGCTGAGGTTGCTGACCAGTTCCAGCACGCGTTTGGCCACGGCCAGACCGGCGGCGTCCGGCACCGGATGGGCGGCTTCGACCACTTCGATTTTTTCGCACGGGGCGCCGTGACCGTAACGGGTCACCACCAGGCCGGTGACTTCACCTTCCCAGCAACGCTCGACCACCTGGGCCATGGCGGCCGCGGCTTTGCCGGCACCGATGACGATCACCCGGCCGCTGCGGTCGGCGGGCAAATGGGCTTCGAGGACTTGGTTCGGATGGGCCGCGTCGATGGCTGTGGCAAACAGCTCGCGCAGCAGTTGTTGCGGATCGACCGACATGGCGGGCTCCCGGAATTCTTGTTATTCGAAAGGGCAACTCAGGCCCCTGTAGGAGTGAGCCTGCTCGCGATCCAGGCGGCGCGGTGACTCTGGTTCACCGCGGTGAATTCATCGCGAGCAGGCTCACTCTTACAGGATTGATGAAGGCTTATTTGTTGTCGCGAATCGAGAAGTTGGCCATGTGTTCCAGGCCCTTGATCAGCGCCGAGTGGTCCCAGTTGCTGCCACCGATGGCTGCGCAGGTGCTGAACACTTGCTGGGCGTTGGCGGTGTTCGGCAGGTTGATGTTCAACTCTTTGGCGCCTTGCAGGGCCAGGTTCAGGTCCTTCTGGTGCAGGCTGATGCGGAAGCCTGGGTCGAAGGTGCCTTTGATCATGCGCTCGCCGTGCACTTCAAGAATCTTCGAAGAGGCGAAACCGCCCATCAGCGCTTCGCGCACCTTGGCTGGATCGGCGCCGTTTTTCGAGGCGAACAGCAGGGCTTCAGCGACCGCCTGAATGTTCAGCGCGACGATGATCTGGTTGGCGACCTTGGCGGTCTGACCGTCACCGTTGCCACCGACCAGGGTGATGTTCTTGCCCATGGCCTGGAACAGCGGCAGGGCACGTTCGAAGGCATCGGCATCGCCACCGACCATGATGCTCAGGGTCGCGGCTTTGGCGCCGACTTCACCGCCGGACACTGGCGCGTCGAGGTACTGCGCACCTTTCTCGTTGATCTTCGCCGCGAAGGCCTTGGTGGCGGTCGGCGAGATCGAACTCATGTCGATGACTACTTTGCCCTTGCCGATGCCAGCTGCAACACCGTCGGCGCGGAACAGCACGTCATCAACCTGCGGGGTGTCGGGGACCATGACGATGATGAATTCGGCTTCCTGCGCCACTTCGCGCGGGTTGGCCAAGGCGACGGCGCCAGCGGCGACCAGATCGGCCGGGGCAGCGTCGTGGTGCTGCGACAGGAACAGGCTGTGACCGGCTTTCTGCAGGTTCGCCGCCATTGGGTGGCCCATGATGCCAGTGCCGATAAATCCGATTTTAGCCATGAGAAAATCCTCTTGTTTTTGTCGTGCCCCCAACCTATGGCTGGTGAGCTTTTGTGGCGAGGGGATTTATCCCCGTTGGGCAGCGCAGCTGCCCCAGATTTTTGCAATGCGCGGGTGTAGCGACTACGACTGCTGCGCAGCCGAACGGGGCGGTGCGACGATTCGCTAAATCCCCTCGCCACAAGGGCTATGCGTGGTCAATCAAATTGCGTTGTGCGACTTCAGCCAGCCCAGGCCCGCTTCAGTGGTGGTCAACGGCTTGTACTCGCAACCCACCCAACCCTGATAACCGATGCGGTCGAGGTGTTCGAACAGGAAGCGGTAGTTGATCTCACCGGTGCCCGGTTCGTTGCGCCCCGGGTTGTCCGCGAGCTGCACATGGTTGATCTCGCCCAGGTGCGATTGCAGGGTGCGGGCCAGATCGCCTTCCATGATTTGCATGTGATAGATGTCGTATTGCAGGAACAGATTGGCGCTGCCGACCTGCTCGCGAATCGACAGGGCCTGCGCCGTGTTGTTCAGGTAGAAGCCGGGGATGTCGCGGGTGTTGATCGCTTCCATCACCAGTTTGATGCCCACCGCTTGCAGCTTGTCGGCGGCGTATTTGAGGTTGGCGACGAAGGTCTTTTCAATCGTGGCATCGTCGACGCCTTGCGGGCGGATACCGGCCAGGCAGTTGACCTGGGTGTTGCCCAGCACTTGCGCGTAGGCAATCGCCAGATCGACTCCGGCACGGAACTCATCGACGCGGTCCGGCAGGCAGGCGATACCACGCTCGCCCTTGGCCCAGTCACCGGCCGGCAGGTTGAACAGCACTTGGGTCAGACCGTTGGCGTCGAGTTTGGACTTGATCTCGGCGGAGCTGAAATCGTACGGAAACAGGTATTCCACGCCACTGAAACCGGCCTTGGCGGCGGCGTCGAAACGGGCAAGGAAATCCTGTTCGGTGAACAGCATGGACAGGTTGGCTGCGAAACGCGGCATGGTGGTCTCCCGTTCTAGATTCTCGTTCCCACGCTCTGCGTGGGAATGCCTCAATGGACGCTCTGCGTCCGCTTTGGGACGCGGAGCGTCCCGGGCTGCATTCCCACGCAGAGCGTGGGAACGATCAGCTGTCAGCAATCAGTCAAGCAACGAAATCGCCGTCGGCGCGTCGTTGCCGACCAGTGCCAGGTCTTCAAACTCGTTGACCGCGTTGATCTCGGTACCCATGGAGATGTTGGTCACACGCTCCAGAATGATTTCGACGATCACCGGCACCTTGAACTCTTCGATCATTTGTTCGGCCTTGCGCAGGGCAGGGGCGATTTCCGATGGTTCGAACACCCGCAGCGCCTTGCAGCCGAGGCCTTCGGCAACCGCGACGTGGTCGACACCGTAACCGTTGAGTTCCGGCGCGTTCAGGTTATCGAAGGACAGCTGCACGCAGTAGTCCATTTCGAACCCGCGCTGTGCCTGACGGATCAGACCCAGGTACGAGTTGTTCACCACGACGTGGATGTACGGCAGTTTGAACTGAGCGCCGACCGCCAGTTCTTCGATCATGAACTGGAAGTCATAGTCCCCCGACAGGGCCACGACTTTGCGGTTCGGATCGGCCTTGACCACGCCCAGCGCCGCCGGAATGGTCCAGCCCAACGGGCCGGCCTGGCCACAGTTGATCCAGTGACGCGGTTTGTAGACATGCAGGAACTGCGCGCCGGCAATCTGCGACAGACCAATGGTGCTGACGTAGCAGGTGTCTTTACCGAACACCTGGTTCATTTCTTCGTATACGCGCTGCGGCTTGACCGGCACGTTGTCGAAGTGGGTTTTGCGATGCAGGCTGGCCTTGCGCTGCTGGCAATCCTGCAGCCACGCGCTGCGGTTTTTCAGCTTGCCGGCGGCTTGCCATTCACGGGCGACCTCGATGAACACGGTCAGCGCGGCGGCCGCGTCGGAAACGATGCCCAGATCAGGGGTGAACACGCGGCCGATTTGCGTGCCTTCGATGTCGACGTGAATGAACTTGCGACCTTCGGTGTAAACGTCGACCGAACCGGTGTGACGGTTGGCCCAACGGTTACCGATGCCCAGCACCACGTCGGATTTGAGCATCGTCGCGTTGCCGTAACGGTGCGACGTCTGCAAACCGACCATGCCGACCATCAACGGGTGATCGTCAGGAATGGTGCCCCAGCCCATCAGGGTCGGGATGACCGGGATGCCGGTCAGCTCGGCGAACTCGACCAGCAGATCGCTGGCATCGGCGTTGATGATGCCGCCACCGGCAACCAGCAGTGGACGCTCGGCCTGATCCAGTAACGCCAGGGCTTTCTCGACTTGCACGCGGGTCGCAGTCGGTTTGGCCAGTGGCAGCGGCTGGTAGGCGTCGATGTCGAATTCGATTTCGGCCATCTGCACATCGAACGGCAGATCGATCAGCACCGGGCCTGGGCGGCCGGAGCGCATTTCATAAAAAGCTTTCTGGAACGCGTAAGGCACCTGGCCCGGTTCGAGAACGGTGGTTGCCCACTTGGTGACTGGCTTGACGATGCTGGTGATGTCGACCGCCTGGAAGTCTTCCTTGTGCATACGGGCGCGGGGTGCCTGGCCGGTAATGCAGAGGATTGGAATCGAGTCGGCCGAGGCGCTGTAGAGCCCGGTGACCATGTCGGTACCGGCCGGGCCGGATGTACCGATGCACACGCCGATGTTGCCGGCCTTGGTGCGGGTGTAGCCCTCGGCCATGTGCGAGGCGCCTTCAACGTGGCGAGCAAGGACGTGATCGATGCCACCGACCTTCTGCAAGGCGGAGTACAGCGGGTTGATCGCTGCGCCCGGGATGCCAAAAGCGGTATCAACCCCTTCACGGCGCATCACCAGAACGGCGGCTTCGATTGCTCTCATTTTGCTCATGGTTTTGTGCCTCTTTACGTTTTGTAATTGTATACAAGTGGCTTTGCGCAGAGTTTATTCACGGCGGACGGCGCAGGTCAATCCATTTTCTCAAGCGCCTGTTTCATTCGTCGGAAGCCCGCTTTGCTGTGGCTTTTCGTCGCATGTGGCGCTTTTCGAGAATTATTGTATACAAAAACATACGTCATTGTGTTCTATTTGTTTTATCGGGCTGCGGCAGAAACGCACAGTCCCACGACTTTCCCTATAACAAAATGAGGACGGCACCATGAGCGCTTTAACCTTGAAAGTCGCAGTCAACCTGGTCAGCGAAGCCATCAGCGCAGGGCGCGGCATCAACGCCGCGCCGCTGACCATCGCGGTACTCGACACCGGCGGCCACCTGATCGCCCTGCAACGCGAAGACGGCGCCAGCCTGCTGCGCCCCAACATCGCCATCGGCAAAGCCTGGGGCGCCATCGCCCTGGGCAAAGGCTCACGGCTACTGGCGCAAGACGCGCAACAACGCCCAGCTTTTTTTGCCGCCCTCAACAGCATGGGCGAGGGCAGCGTCGTGCCGGCACCGGGCGGTGTGTTGATTCGCAATCAGACAGGGGAAGTGCTGGGCGCGATCGGGATCAGCGGGGATTTGTCGGATGTGGATGAGCAAGTGGCGATCAGGGCGGTTGAGGCGCTGGATTTGAGGGCGGATGGCGGGGTGGCTGTGTGAATGTCAGCGTTTGAATAACCGCTTTCGCGAGCAGGCTCACTCCTACAGGGGATTTGTGCTGGACACAAAATGTCTGAATCCCACAAATCCCCTGTAGGAGTGAGCCTGCTCGCGATAGCTATCTCCCAGACACATCCTGCCAACAGTTAGCCCGCTCCATTCGCATTCCCCGTACTAGCCTTTTATGACTTGCTCACAGGAGGCAAAGGAATGCCGGATCTACCTGCTGCACATAAATTGCGAGTCGGGCGCTATGCCGAAGTCAGCCGAATCTATCTGCTGACCAGTAACACCCATCAACGAAGGCCGATCTTTACGGATTTTGCCTTGGGTAGGCTGGTCGCTGACCAGTTGCAGAATGCGCAAGAATCGGGATTGGTAAATTCACTGGCCTGGGTTGTCATGCCAGACCATTTCCATTGGCTGATTGAATTACGAAGCGGTTCATTGAGTGCGCTGATGCAAAAAACCAAGTCGCTGAGCACCAGGTCTGTGAGGCAAGCGACTGGTGAAATCAGCGTGCTCTGGCAGAGAGGTTTTCATGATCGGGCGCTGCGAAAGGACGATGATTTAGTGAAAATGGCGCGGTATGTAGTAGCCAATCCATTGCGCGCAGGGCTGGTTGACAAGCTTGGCGAATATCCGCTTTGGGGGGCGATCTGGGTTTGAGCCGGGACCGCGTCGCCTCGATCGCGAGCAGGCTCACTCCTACAAGTTGGAATACATTCCCCTGTAGGAGCGAGCCTGCTCGCGATAGCATCGCTACGGTCTTTCAGTCCGGCTCACACCCCTTCAACACCAACCGGATAATCGTCTGCGCCGCAGCCTCATAATCCGCCTCGTCCAGCTTGTCTTTGCCGGTCACCGCAGAAATCTGCCAGTCGAAGTCGGCGTAGGTCTGGGTCGCGGCCCAGATGCTGAACATCAGGTGGTTGGGGTCGATCGGGGCGATCTGGCCGCGGTCGATCCAGCTCTGGATGCAATCGATGTTGTGCTTGGCCTGGGCGTTGAGTTGTTCGACCAGATCGGCGCTCAGGTGTGGGGCGCCGTGCATGATTTCGCTGGCGAACACCTTGGAGGCGAAGGGCAGGTCGCGGGAGATGCGGATTTTCGAGCGGATGTAGCCGCTCAGCACCTCGCTCGGCACGCCGTCCGGGTTGAATGGGGTCGAGGCCTGCAAAATCGGCTCGATGATGCTTTCCAGCACCTCGCGGTAGAGGTTTTCCTTGGACTTGAAGTAGTAGTAAACGTTGGGCTTGGGCAATCCCGCCTTGGCGGCGATGTCGCTGGTTTTGGTCGCCGCGAAGCCCTTGTCGGCAAACTCTTCGCTGGCGGCGCGCAGGATCAGTTCTTTGTTACGCTCGCGGATTGTGCTCATAAACCCGGTGATTCCTTGCCTGTTCTGGCGGTGGCGCATGGTAGCACCGGCCTTGAGCGACGCTCAACAATGCAGCCTGTGGCCGGCGGTCGCGTTATGCTTGGCAACATTCATACACAGAAGGAAACAGGATTCATGGCAGGAAGCAGTTTGCTGGTGCTGATCGATGACATCGCCACCGTTCTGGATGACGTTGCATTGATGACTAAAATGGCTGCGAAGAAGACCGCCGGCGTGCTCGGTGACGATCTGGCGCTCAATGCCCAGCAGGTCTCCGGCGTGCGTGCCGAGCGGGAAATTCCCGTGGTCTGGGCGGTGGCCAAGGGCTCGTTCGTCAACAAACTGATCCTGGTGCCGTCGGCGCTGGCGATCAGCGCATTCGTGCCATGGCTGGTGACGCCGTTGCTGATGGTCGGTGGTGCGTACTTGTGCTTCGAGGGTTTCGAAAAGCTCGCGCACAAATTCCTGCACAGCAAAGAGGAAGACGAAGCCGGGCATGCGCAGTTGACCGAAGCCGTCGCCGACCCGGCCACCGATCTGGTCGCTTTTGAGAAAGACAAGATCAAGGGCGCGGTTCGCACAGACTTCATCCTCTCGGCAGAAATTATTGCCATCACCCTCGGCACAGTGGCGGATGCCTCACTGACCCAGCAAGTGGTGGTGATGTCCGGCATCGCCCTCGTCATGACTGTGGGCGTTTACGGCCTGGTCGCCGGCATCGTCAAACTCGACGACCTGGGCCTGTGGCTGACCCAGAAGCCTGGGCAAATGGCGAAAAAAATCGGCAGCGGCATCCTCAGCGCGGCGCCATACATGATGAAAACCCTGTCGGTGGTCGGTACGGCGGCGATGTTTCTGGTCGGCGGCGGCATCCTCACCCACGGCGTGCCGGTGGTGCATCACTGGATTGAAGGCGTTGGCGCGGCAGCAGGCAGTGCAGGCTTCGCGGTGCCGATGCTTCTCAATGGCGTGGCGGGGATTATTGCCGGGGCGGTGGTGTTGGCGGTGGTTGCCGTCGTCGGCAAGATCTGGCGCGCAATAAAAGGCTGAACACGAACCCTTGTAGGAGTGAGCCTGCTCGCGACAGCGGTGTATCAGACACAAATTAATCGTCTGACACACCGCTATCGCGAGCAGGCTCACTCCTACAGTTGGTGGGTGTTGTGCCATGAAAAAGGGCCATTCGACTTGCATCGAATGGCCCTTTTTTGTACCCGCCAAAATTACTCGGCAATCTGCAATTTACGCGCCTCGGTGTACACGTAACGCACTTTCTCGTACTCGAACGGCGAGTTCATCTGGCCATAGCGGAAGCTGGTCTGATAGCGCTTGTCGATCGCACGCAATGCCCAGACTTCAGGATGGTTGGAGCTGACTTCCGCCACATTGAGGAAGTTGATCGCAGAGTCGGCGGTGTAATCCACAGCAAGGCCTGCAGTGTCGCGAATGTTCGAGGGGCCGAAGATCGGCAGCACGAAGTAGGCGCCCCCCGGCACGCCATAGAAGCCCAGGGTCTGGCCGAAGTCTTCGCTCTGGCGCGGCAGGCCCATGGCGGTCGCCGGGTCCCACAGGCCGGCGATGCCGATCGTGGTGTTGAGCAGCAGGCGCGCAGTGGTTTCCATCGAGCGCTGGCCCTTGAACTGCAACAGGCTGTTGACCAGGTTCGGCACGTCGCCAATGTTGTTGAAGAAGTTGCTCACCCCGGTGCGCACGAAGCTCGGCGTGATGTAGCGATACCCGTCAACCACCGGCAGGAACACCCACTGGTCGAAGCGGTAGTTAAAGTGATAGACCCGACGGTTCCACGACTCCAGCGGGTCGTAGACGTTCAGCGCGTTGAGCGTCGAGCGCTCGAACTCGCGCTGGTCCAGGCCCGGGTTGAACTTGAGTTTGGTCAGCGGCTCCTTGAAACCGTCGCTGTCGACCACCACCGGTGCATTGGCTTTGCTGTTGTCGGCCTGGGCCACGCCTGCACAGAGGAACGCTGCAATCAGCAGGAGATATTTAGCCACGGAAGAACTCCAGCATGGCGTCGCTGTTGACGCGGTAGTTAAGGTTGCCGCAGTGGCCGCCCAGTGGATATACGGTCAGACGGTCACCGAAGGTCTTGCGCAGGAAACCGAGGTCGCCCGGGCCGAGGATGACGTCGTCGGCGTTGTGCATCACGGCGATTTTCGGGCTGTCGTGCAGGTAATCCTTGAGCGCATACAGGCTGACCTGATCGATCAGTTGCAGCAGGCTGCCGCCGTCGGTGCGCGCACGCCACATCGGAATCACCTGCTCGGTCAGGTAGCAGTCGAAATCGCACTGCAATGCACGCTTGAGAAACGGCGTGAGGCTGGTGCTTTCGGTAATCGGGTACTTTGGCGGGGTGATCAGCCCGCGACGGTTGACCAGGTCCGAGGTGTAGGCAATGTCGGCTGCCGAGAAGCGGAACGACGTACCGATCAGCATGGCCATCTGTTCATTGGTCAGGTGCTGCTTGGACTGCTGGAAGTCGTAGAGCAAGGCATCGTTGAGGTCGATGTAGCCCTTCTGCTGGAAGTAGCGGGTCAACTTGCCCAGTACCAGTTCATAGAACGTGGTACTGCTGTTGATGCCTTTAACCTCGGTTTGCACCAGTTTGTCGAGGTTGGTCACCGAGGTGTAAAGGTTGACCGGCGGATTGAGCAGCAGCACTTTCTTGAAGTTGAAGCTGCGGCGCGTCTCGTCCAGGTGCGCGACGAACGCGGCATCCAGCGCGCCGAGGCTGTAGCCGGTCAGGTAATACTCTGTGACCGGCAGTTTCGGGTTCTGCGCCCGCACCGCTTGCATCACCCGGTACATGTCTTCGGCGTCTTCCTTGGTGACGCCCGGGGTGGCGAAACGCGAGGCGGCGCTGATGAAGTCGAAGCTGGTGGGCGACGACAGCTGCACGACGTGGTAGCCGGCCTTGTAATAAAGTTTTTTCAGGTATTCGTTGAGCGTGCTGTCATAGCGCGCGCCGGTACCGGCAATCAGGAAGATCAGCGGTGCCGGCTTGTCCTGGGTGGCGATGCGATAAGTAAGCTTCTTTACCGCCCAGAAATTATCCGGCAACTGGAACTCGCGCTCCGGGCGCAGCGTAAGGCTGCGATCGGACTGGTTGATGTCGTCGTCCAGCGGCAATTCCGGACGCAGGTCCGGCGGAGTCGTGGCGATAGTCGCCTCGAACGGGTTGGTCAGCGGGTAGCCATAACTGGCGGCGTCGATATCCACCGCCAGTGCGGACGCACTCGAAATAAGGCCGCTGAACAGCGCGGCGAAGCGCAAGGAACGGAGCATGACTAGATCCCTTAGAGGAAGGTGCCGGATGAAGTTCGCAGGCTATGACCACCGGGTTTGCACCAAAGTGCCATGCCTCGGCACCAAACAGGCGGAATTCGGAGTAATAGTAGCTGGACGATACACTTTGCACGGCCTGGATGAACAGTTAAGTGTTGTTAGCGCTTGCGTATGGACCACGGCAGATTAAGCTGGCCGCCGATTTCCGTAGATTGGAGTGCTTCATGTCCCGCCGCTTGCCCGTGATTGTGCTGCTCGTTCTCTTGCCGTTGTGGCTGGCCGCCAGCTATGGCGCGCGATATGGCTTTATGGAAGACGGACGCTGGGTGGGCATCTGCGTGGATGAGGCCAGTCGTTGGGAATGCGTGGTGCGTTCGAACCTGGGGCTGATGATCCATTTCAAGCTGCTGGGCTGGGCGGCGCTGGGGACAGCGGTGTCGGGTTTCGTTGTGCCCGGACGGGCAGGGTGGTGGCTGGCGGTGCTGGCGCTGGTGTTCGGGTTGCCGGCGCTGGCGTTGTACAACACGACGTTGGCGGTGTTTGCGGTGGTGATTGCCGGGTTGCGCTTGGTCAGATCCTCTCGCGGCGCCTGACAGTCAGTCTTCGCGAGCAGGCTCACTCCTACAAGGGGAACGCATTCCAAAATGTAGGAGTGAGCCTGCTCGCGATAGGGCCAGTGAAGCCCATGAAGCTTTAAGTTCTGCGCACCCGTAGGCAACGCCACAACGCCGCCACCATCAACCCGCTGACCAGCGCCCAACCCCACGCCTGCTGATTCAACAAGCCTTCCTGATACAACTGCGGTGCAATCCCTGCACCGATCATAAAGGTCAGCAAGGCGATCTCCCGCCGCGGCACGTTCACCGGCCGGCACAGATAAACCAGCGCCGGCAGCACGAACGCCATGCTGGCGAAACTGCGATAACGCGGGTCGAAGACCATTTCCAGCATCATCACCGCCGCCGCAAAGCCTGCCGTCGCGACCAGCCAGCCGGCGCGACGCTCAAGGAAATCGAATGCGCGTGAGCGCCAACCCATACGCGCACTCAACGTCAGCGCGGCATGCGCAAGCACCAACAAATTCAGCGCAGTCAGCAAGCCGACCCACAGCCATTCACTGGCAAATCGCGTAGTCAGTCGCGCCAGATCCCCCCAGGCGCCCAGCGAGCAGGCGGCGAGGGCGCCCAGCAGCGGCAGCAGCAATGCCGCGCGCGTTGCGCGGACGCGACCGCCGAGGAACAGCGTGCCAAGGAATATCAAACCACCGACCGCCAGCCACTGTTGCCAGTACGGCACATTGCTCACCGGCCCGGCGAGTACGCCCTTGTCCTGCCGATCGGCATCGAACAGACCCCAATAGCCGCCGACCGCGCCTTCGCTGCCTCGCTTCCAGGGCTGATCGAAGGCTTCGATCAGGTTGTAACGCCAGCCTTCTCTTTCGGCCATGGCAACAAAGCCGCGAATGAATTTCGCTTCGTTGACCCGGCTCGGCACCGCAGTCTCGCGCTGGCGGCCTTCGCTCGGCCAGCCGGTTTCGCCGATCATCACGTCTTTGGGAGCGAACTTGTGGCCGAACACCTGGCGTACGTCCGCCACGTGTCGCAGGGCGACGTCGATATTCGACGGGGCATCCTCCCAGTAGGGCAGCAGGTGAATAGTCAGGAAATCCACGGCCGGCGCGACTTCCGGGTGTTTGAGCCAGAACTCCCAGACGTCGGCATAAGTCACTGGCTGCTTGACCTGGCTTTTGACTTTGTCGATCAGTCGGACCAGTTGCGCGGCGCTGACTTCCTTGCGCAGCAACGCTTCGTTGCCAACGATCACGGCGCTGACCACATCCGCATTGGCATTGGCCGAAGCGATCAGCAAATCGACTTCTTTTTCAGTCTCCACCGGGTTGCTGTTGACCCAGGCGCCGATCATCACTTTCAGGCCATGTTTACGCGCCAGGTCCGGTATCGCCTCCAGGCCGGTCATCGAGTAGGTGCGGATGCATTCAAAGCGTGTCGCCAGCAGCGCGAGGTCAGCGTCCATGCGCTCGGGGCGCAATTTGAACGGGACGTCGAACGGCGATTGGTCTTTATCGAAGGGTGTGTACGAGGCGCATTGCAGCTTGTGCGTCGGTGTCGCGGCGTCCGGCAACACCACTGGTTGGCCGAGGCCGTACCAGAAGCCGCCGATGGCGAACAGCCCGAGCAGGCAGGCGAACAGATAAGCGAGAAGGGGGGAGCGGGACGTCGCGGACATGGTCGGGCCGAGTGGCTGCAAAGCGGCGCATGTTACCTGCATTTACGGAAGGGCAGGTGGCTCGCAGGCGTTGCCCATGCAAAGTTCGGGCGGATTGTCTGGCGTCAAATATTCAAGGGCGGTTAATGGCGTTCTGATGTCGTTTCTCGTTGCCTTGAGGTCGCTGACAGAGCAGGTCGCCAGCGGCGTCAGGTTGATGATCGAAGCGTCAGTACCCTTGGATAAATCGCGCCGTGGCTCGAACGGGTTTGCACTCGGCGGTGGTGAGGGCGCTGTGCACCATAACAATACGTTGACGATGTCCGGCATCCGTCGGGCGCAGCATTTCGGGGAAGTAACGATGAAGATGCGACGACTGTTAGGCGCAGGTGCCGTTCTGGCGCTTGCGATGAGTTCCACTTTCGCCAACGCTGAAAAACAGACCCTGAACATCGGTTACGTTGACGGCTGGTCCGACAGCGTCGCGACCACCCACGTGGCGGCCGAAGTGATCAAGCAGAAACTCGGTTATGACGTGAAGCTGCAAGCCGTCGCCACCGGGATCATGTGGCAGGGCGTGGCCACCGGCAAACTTGACGCCATGCTCTCGGCCTGGCTGCCGATCACCCACGGCGATTACTGGACCAAGAACAAGGATCAGGTCGTCGATTACGGTCCGAACTTCAAGGATGCGAAAATCGGCCTGATCGTGCCGGAGTACGTCAAAGCCAAGTCGATCGAAGACCTTAAAACCGACGACACCTTCAAAAACCGCATCGTCGGCATCGACGCCGGTTCAGGGGTGATGCTCAAGACTGATCAGGCGATTAAGGATTACGGCCTCGACAAGTACAGCCTCAAGGCCAGTTCCGGTGCCGGCATGATTGCCGAGCTGACCCGTGCCGAGAAGAAAAACGAATCCATCGCCGTCACCGGTTGGGTGCCGCACTGGATGTTCGCCAAGTGGAAACTGCGCTTCCTTGACGACCCGAAAGGTGTGTATGGCGCTGCGGAGACCGTGAACAGCATCGGCAGCAAAGGCCTGGAAGCCAAGGCGCCGGAAGTGGCGAAGTTCCTGAAAAACTTCCAGTGGGCCTCGAAAGACGAAATCGGCGAGGTCATGCTGGCGATTCAGGACGGTGCCAAGCCTGATGCAGCGGCCAAGGACTGGGTGGCAAAACACCCTGATCGTGTAGCTGACTGGACCCAATAATTTCAACACCGCCACACCCCTGTAGGAGTGAGCCTGCTCGCGATAGCGTCCCGTCGGTTGATAGAAATGTCGACTGATACGACGCCATCGCGAGCAGGCTCACTCCTACAGTTGTTTTGGGCGTACCGGAAAATGGCAGAAGGGTCATGGCCTTCTACTACTAAGGTCGTCTGGAACCTCTCTCGCAGCCGCATACATTAGCTACGTTCCAACAATAATCTGTGCTGCGAGGATAAAAACAATGAACGACAGCATTTACCTCTCGATTCAAAACAGTCCCCGATTCAAGGAGCTGGTGCGAAAAAGGGAAAAGTTCGCCTGGATACTCTCGGCGATCATGCTCGGGCTCTACTCTGGATTCATTCTTCTGATCGCATACGGCCCGCATGTACTGGGGGCAAAACTCAGTCCTGAATCTTCGATTACCTGGGGCATCCCGATCGGTGTCGGCCTGATTGTTTCGGCCTTCATCCTGACCGGCATTTATGTCCGCCGCGCCAATGGCGAGTTCGACGACCTGAACAATGCGATTCTCAAGGAGGCTCAGCAATGATCCGGCGTCTACTGGTTCTTTTGAGCATTGCAGCGTTTGCACCCGGCGCCTGGGCGGCTGATGCCCTGACCGGTGCGGTGGCCAAGCAGCCGCTGAACGTTGCGGCGATCCTGATGTTCGTGGCCTTCGTTGGCGCGACCTTGTACATCACCTACTGGGCTTCGAAGAAGAACAACTCGGCCGCCGATTACTATGCGGCAGGCGGCAAGATCACCGGTTTCCAGAACGGTCTGGCGATTGCCGGTGACTACATGTCGGCGGCGTCCTTCCTGGGGATTTCCGCGCTGGTGTTCACCTCTGGCTACGATGGCCTGATCTACTCGATCGGCTTCCTGGTGGGCTGGCCGATCATTCTGTTCCTGATTGCCGAGCGCCTGCGTAACCTGGGTAAATACACCTTTGCCGACGTGGCGTCCTACCGCCTCGGGCAAACCCAGATTCGCACCCTGTCCGCCTGCGGTTCGCTGGTGGTGGTGGCGTTCTACCTGATCGCGCAGATGGTCGGCGCCGGCAAGCTGATCCAGCTGTTGTTCGGTCTCGATTACCACGTTGCGGTGATTCTGGTCGGCGTGCTGATGTGCCTGTACGTGCTGTTCGGCGGCATGCTGGCGACCACTTGGGTGCAGATCATCAAGGCTGTGCTGTTGCTGTCCGGCGCCTCGTTCATGGCGCTGATGGTGATGAAGCATGTTGGCTTCGACTTCAACACGCTGTTCTCCGAAGCGATCAAGGTTCACGCCAAGGGCGAAGCGATCATGAGCCCGGGCGGTCTGGTGAAAGATCCGATTTCCGCGTTCTCGCTGGGTCTGGCGTTGATGTTCGGTACTGCGGGCCTGCCGCACATTCTGATGCGCTTCTTCACCGTGAGTGACGCCAAAGAAGCGCGTAAAAGCGTGCTGTACGCGACTGGCTTCATCGGCTACTTCTACATCCTGACCTTCATCATCGGCTTCGGCGCGATCCTGCTGGTCAGCACCAATCCGGCGTTCAAAGATGCAGCGGGCGCCTTGCTCGGCGGCAACAACATGGCGGCGGTGCACCTGGCCAACGCGGTCGGTGGCAGTATCTTCCTTGGTTTCATCTCGGCAGTGGCATTCGCGACCATTCTCGCGGTGGTTGCGGGTCTGACTCTGGCCGGCGCTTCGGCGGTGTCGCATGACCTGTATGCCAGTGTGATCAAGAAGGGCAAGGCCAACGAGAAGGACGAGATCCGCGTTTCGAAGATCACCACCATTGCCCTCGCGGTGTTGGCGATTGGTCTGGGCATTCTGTTCGAAAGCCAGAACATCGCGTTCATGGTGGGCCTGGCGTTCTCGATTGCGGCGAGCTGTAACTTCCCGGTGCTGTTGCTTTCGATGTACTGGAAGAAGCTGACCACCCGTGGCGCGATGATCGGCGGCTGGTTGGGGCTGGTCAGTGCGGTGGGGTTGATGGTGCTTGGCCCGACCATTTGGGTGCAGATTCTGCATCATGAGAAGGCGATTTTCCCTTACGAATATCCAGCGCTGTTTTCCATGATCATTGCGTTTGTGGGGATCTGGTTCTTCTCGATTACTGACAAGTCGGCGGCGGCGGACAATGAGCGGGCGCTGTTCTTCCCGCAGTTTGTGCGTTCGCAGACCGGGTTGGGGGCGAGTGGGGCGGTTTCGCACTAAGGGGTCAGTTACAAGCTACAAGCTTCAAGCTTCAAGAAAGCGCCCCGGTTGAGAGATCGGGGCGTTTTTTTTGTGGGCGGTTATTGGTTGGTTTGGTGGGTATATCCGTTGCTGCGGGCGTTGCTGATTACGGTTCCGCCCTTACGGCGGGTCACCTTTTTCAAACGCCAAAAAGGTAACCGAAAAGGCTTGCTCCTGCGTTCGGCCCTCGCAGGCTCGGGTTCCTTCGCTGCGGGATCGATCCGGGCGCAGCGGCTCCGGTTTGCTTCGCTGCACCTCCTTCCGCTGTGTCTGGCTGCGCCAGACGGTCGCTGCGCTCCCACGCCCGAATCAATCCCTCCACTCAGCCTTCCGAAGTCGCCCGTGGATCAAAAGCACTCGAGCTAACGCTCATTGTTGAGTGGGGCGGCTTTGCCGCGGGCAGCTGCGCTGCTTTGCTTTTCAGTGGGAGCGAGCCTGCTCGCGAAGGCGGCCTGACAGCCGACCTGTTTCTCACTGGTGTATGCATTCCAAATGTAGGAGTGAGCCTGCTCGCGATGGCGGCCTGCCGGCCAACAAATTCCTACCAGATACAAATGATCCAACTGTAGGAGCTGCCGCAGGCTGCGATCTTTTGATCTGGCTCTGGCTCTGGCTCTGGCTCTGGCTTTTGATATTTCGCCCCTTCGGCAGGCTTCGTTACGGGATCGATCCGGGCGTGGGAGCGCAGCGACCGTACGACGCAGTCGTACACAGCGGGAGGAGGTGCAGCGAAGCAAGCCGGAGACGCTGCGCCCGGATCGGTCCCGTAACGAAGGAACCCCGAGCCCCAGCGAGCGGGCCGTACGCCGGGGCAAAGCCTTTTGGGTTACCTTTTCGGCGTTTGGAAAAGGTGACTCGCTGTAAGAGCGAAACCATAAGAAGCCGTTACCGCAGCAACGGATATACCCCCAATCCAACAAACAAAAACGGCCTCTATAAATAGAGGCCGTTCCTGACACACCCACTAAACCATCACAAAAAAGAAAAACCCTATTTGCGATCTTCCAGCGAAGTAATGTCACGCGACTCGTAGCCAGTATAGAGCTGGCGCGGACGGCCAATCTTGTACGGGCTCGACAACATTTCCTTCCAGTGCGAAATCCAGCCCACAGTACGTGCCAGGGCGAAAATCACGGTGAACATGCTGGTCGGAATGCCGATCGCCTTGAGGATGATCCCCGAGTAGAAGTCGACGTTCGGGTACAGCGAGCGTTCGATGAAGTACGGATCGGTCAGGGCGATCTCTTCCAGGCGCATGGCCAGTTCGAGTTGCGGATCGTTGTTGATGCCCAGTTCCTTCAACACTTCGTCGCAGGTCTGCTTCATCACAGTCGCGCGCGGGTCGCGGTTCTTGTAGACGCGGTGACCGAAGCCCATCAACTTGAACGGATCGTTCTTGTCCTTGGCCTTGGCGATGAACTTGTCAATGTTCGACACATCGCCAATCTCATCGAGCATGGTCAACACGGCTTCGTTCGCACCGCCGTGGGCAGGGCCCCACAGTGCGGCGATACCGGCGGCGATACAGGCAAACGGGTTGGCACCCGAAGAGCCGGCCAGACGCACGGTGGAGGTCGAAGCGTTCTGCTCGTGGTCGGCGTGGAGGATGAAGATCCGGTCCATGGCCTTGGCGAGCACCGGGCTGATCGGTTTGATCTCGCACGGGGTGTTGAACATCATGTGCAGGAAGTTTTCCGCGTACGTCAGGTCGTTGCGCGGGTACATCATGGGTTGGCCCATGGAGTACTTGTAAACCATCGCTGCCAGGGTTGGCATCTTCGCAACCAGGCGGATCGCGGAAATTTCGCGATGCTGCGGGTTATTGATGTCCAGGGAGTCGTGGTAGAAGGCCGAGAGGGCGCCGACTACACCGCACATGACGGCCATCGGGTGGGCGTCGCGACGGAAACCGTTGAAGAAGGTTTTCAGCTGCTCGTGAACCATGGTGTGGTTTTTCACGGTGCTGACGAACTGGGCCTTCTGTTCTGCGGTCGGCAATTCGCCGTTGAGCAGCAGGTAGCAGGTTTCCAGGTAGTCCGACTTTTCAGCCAGCTGTTCGATCGGGTAGCCGCGGTGCAACAGAATGCCGTTGTCGCCGTCGATATAGGTGATCTTCGATTCGCACGAGGCGGTCGACATGAAACCCGGGTCGAAAGTGAAGCGGCCCGTGGCCGTCAGGCCCCGAACATCGATTACATCGGGACCAACGGTGCCGGTTAAAATGGGCAGCTCGACGGGGGCTGCGCCCTCGATGATCAACTGCGCTTTTTTGTCAGCCATGTGGCCTCCTATTTATGCTTGAACCATCAGACAGACCCCCCACGCAGGGCCCGCACCACTATAGTGAGATAAATTCGAATGTCAATTTGCCTAAAGTCTTGCTCCAGAAGGCTTTAAGCCGACTTTTTCCTCGAAATTGCCTGCCATTTACGCCTTTTATGCAACTTGTGCAATCCGCTATTGGGGGTAGGTGAACGCGTTGTCATTAGTAGCCTAACTGTCTATACTCGGCCACCGACCGCCAAGGGCTTTTGGGCTTGCTTTCATTGGGGGTCGCATCCCTGGGTGGTGGTTACCTGACCAGTGCACTCCCCAACAACTTTGCCCTGATTGTTAGGGGCTCTTCAGTGTGAAAAAAAAGCCGTGAAAAGCCAACGACCTGTAAACCTAGACCTAAGGACCATCAAACTCCCAGTCACTGCTTACACGTCCATTCTTCACCGAATCTCCGGTGTCATCCTCTTTGTGTGCCTTGCCATCATGCTTTATGCATTGGACAAGTCGCTGAGCTCCGAGGAAGGCTTCGGTCAGGTGAAAGCGTGTCTGACCAGTCCGCTAGCCAAGCTAGTGATTTGGGGCATCCTGTCCGCTCTGCTGTATCACCTGGTAGCCGGTGTGCGCCACTTGATCATGGACATGGGCATCGGTGAGACGCTGGAAGGCGGCAAACTGGGCTCGAAAATCGTTATCGCCGTTTCCGTGGTGGTAATCGTTCTGGCAGGAGTCTGGATATGGTAACTAACGTCACTAACCTGTCGCGTTCGGGCCTCTATGACTGGATGGCGCAACGTGTGTCTGCGGTCGTTCTCGCGGCTTACTTCATCTTTCTGATCGGATACATCGTCGCCAACCCTGGCCTCGAGTATGCCCAGTGGCATGAACTGTTCGCCCACAACGGAATGCGTATTTTCAGCCTGCTGGCCCTTGTTGCTCTGGGCGCTCACGCCTGGGTCGGCATGTGGACCATCGCGACCGACTACCTGACGCCAATGGCGTTCGGCAAGTCCGCAACGGCGATACGTTTCCTTTTCCAGGCAGTATGCGGCGTTGCGATGTTCGCTTACTTCGTCTGGGGTGTGCAGATTCTCTGGGGTATCTGAGTCATGGCTAACATTCCAACGATTTCTTTCGACGCCATCATTATTGGTGGTGGCGGTGCCGGCATGCGCGCGGCGCTGCAGCTGGCACAGGGCGGCCACAAGACTGCGGTGATCACCAAGGTTTTCCCGACCCGTTCGCACACTGTGTCCGCACAGGGTGGCATCACTTGCGCAATCGCTTCCGCCGATCCGAACGATGACTGGCGCTGGCACATGTACGATACCGTCAAGGGTTCCGACTACATCGGTGACCAGGACGCTATCGAATACATGTGTCAGGAAGGCCCGGCCGCCGTGTTCGAGCTGGACCACATGGGTCTGCCGTTCTCGCGTACCGAGCAAGGCCGTATCTACCAGCGTCCGTTCGGTGGCCAGTCCAAGGACTACGGCAAGGGCGGTCAGGCAGCACGTACCTGCGCGGCGTCCGACCGTACCGGCCACGCGCTGCTGCACACCCTTTATCAGGGCAACCTGAAAGCCGGTACCACGTTCCTCAACGAGTACTACGCGGTCGATCTGGTGAAAAACCAGGAAGGCGAATTCGTCGGTGTGATCGCGATCTGCATCGAAACCGGTGAAACATCGTACATCCGCGCCAAGGCCACCGTATTGGCTACTGGCGGTGCAGGCCGTATCTACGCGTCCACCACCAACGCCCTGATCAACACCGGTGACGGCGTTGGCATGGCCTTGCGTGCTGGCGTGCCGGTACAAGACATTGAAATGTGGCAGTTCCACCCGACCGGTATCGCCGGCGCCGGTGTACTGGTTACAGAAGGCTGCCGTGGTGAAGGTGGTTACCTGATCAACAAGCACGGCGAGCGTTTCATGGAGCGTTATGCTCCGAACGCGAAAGACCTGGCCGGTCGTGACGTGGTTGCTCGTTCGATGGTTAAAGAAATCATCGCTGGCAACGGTTGCGGTCCGAATGGCGACCACGTGATGCTCAAACTCGACCACCTGGGCGAGGAAGTGCTGCACAGCCGTCTGCCAGGCATCTGCGAATTGTCGAAGACTTTCGCTCACGTTGACCCGGTGGTTGCGCCGGTTCCGGTTGTTCCGACCTGCCACTATATGATGGGCGGCGTTGCCACCAACATTCATGGCCAGGCGATCACCCAGAACGCCGAAGGCGTGGATCAGATCATTCCAGGTCTGTTCGCTGTAGGTGAAGTGGCTTGCGTATCGGTGCACGGTGCCAACCGTCTGGGCGGCAACTCGCTGCTCGACCTGGTGGTCTTCGGTCGCGCTGCCGGCCTGCACCTGGAAAAGGCGCTGACCGACGGTATCGAATACGACGACGCCACCGAGTCCGACATCGAAGCTGCACTGTCGCGTCTGAACGCGCTGAACAACCGTACCGACGGTGAAGACGTTGCCACCCTGCGTCGTGAGCTGCAAAGCTGCATGCAGAACTACTTCGGTGTATTCCGTACCGGCGAATACATGCAGAAGGGCATCGCTCAGCTGGCCGATCTGCGCAAGCGTATCGCCAACGTGAAGATCAACGATAAGTCGCAGGCGTTCAACACTGCACGTATCGAAGCGCTGGAACTGCAAAACCTGCTGGAGGTGGCTGAAGCTACCGCCATTGCGGCCGAAGTCCGTAAAGAGTCCCGCGGCGCTCACGCCCGTGAAGATTTCGAAGACCGTGATGACGAAAACTGGCTGTGCCACACCCTGTACTTCCCGGGTGACAAGCGCGTCACCAAGCGTGCCGTGAACTTCTCGCCGAAGACTGTTCCGACTTTCGAACCTAAAGTCCGGACTTATTAAGGGTGACCGCCATGTTGCAAGTCAGTGTTTATCGCTACAACCCTGATCAGGACGCTGCGCCGTTCATGCAGGATTTCCAGGTCGATACCGGTGGTAAAGACCTGATGGTGCTGGACGTGCTGGCCCTGATCAAGGAGCAGGACGAGGGTTTCTCCTATCGTCGCTCCTGCCGTGAAGGCGTCTGCGGCTCCGACGGCATGAACATCAACGGCAAAAACGGTCTGGCATGCATCACGCCGCTGTCTGCCGTTGTAAAAGGTAACAAGCTGATCGTTCGTCCACTGCCAGGGTTGCCGGTTATCCGTGACCTGGTTGTCGATATGAGCATCTTCTACAAGCAATACGAGAAGGTGAAGCCTTACCTGCAGAACGACACGCCGGCTCCGGCCATCGAGCGTCTGCAATCGCCGGAAGAACGTGAAAAGCTCGACGGTCTGTACGAGTGCATCCTGTGCGCCTGCTGCTCGACTTCTTGCCCATCGTTCTGGTGGAACCCTGACAAGTTCCTCGGTCCTGCTGCGCTGCTGCAAGCCTACCGCTTCCTGGCTGACAGCCGTGACACCAAGACCAGCGAGCGTCTGGCTTCACTCGATGACCCGTTCAGCGTCTTCCGCTGCCGGGGCATCATGAACTGCGTCAACGTATGTCCGAAAGGCCTGAACCCGACTAAGGCCATCGGTCACATCCGTAACATGTTGCTTTCAAGCGGCGTGTGATTCAGCTGCTGTAACCGTTGCACCGTAGAGGCTGTGGCGCGGGCTTCAACCCGCGTCATGGCTATAACCAGAGCCGTAGCCATAAGCTGCAGCTCTTATTTTGAAGAAATGAGACAAGCAGGGGCATCCGGGCTGGTACCCGGACTATCAGTGTGATCCTAAGTGGCTTGTTTTAGTCGCTGCATTCGGACTTCTGCAAGTTTGCTCGGTGTCGACGCCGATGGTGTTCCCCTAACCGAGGGTGACCAAGCATGCAAGAAAGCGTGATGCAGCGCATGTGGAACAGCGCCTACCTTTCAGGTGGAAACGCTGCCTATGTGGAAGAGCTTTATGAGCTCTACCTGCACGACCCTAACGCTGTGCCAGAAGAGTGGCGCACCTACTTTCAGAAGTTGCCCGCCGACGGCAACTCTGCCACTGATGTTTCGCACTCGACAATTCGCGATCATTTCGTGCTGCTGGCAAAGAACCAGCGCCGCGCCCAACCGGTTTCCGCCGGCAGCGTGAGCAGTGAGCACGAGAAGAAGCAAGTTGAAGTGCTGCGATTGATCCAGGCCTACCGTATGCGTGGCCACCAGGCAGCCCAGCTTGACCCGCTGGGGCTGTGGCAGCGTCCTGCACCTGCAGACCTGTCGATCAATCATTACGGCTTGACCAATGCCGATCTTGATACGACCTTCCGTGCCGGCGACCTGTTCATCGGCAAAGAGGAAGCGAGCCTACGCGAAATTCACGAAGCGTTGCAGCAGACATATTGCCGCACCATCGGCGCTGAATTTACGCACATCACCGATTCCGAGCAGCGCCAGTGGTTCCAGCAGCGTCTGGAAAGCGTGCGTGGTCGCCCGACGTACTCCGCCGACATCAAGAGCCACCTGCTTGAGCGTGTGACCGCCGGTGAAGGCCTGGAAAAATACCTGGGCACCAAATACCCGGGCACCAAGCGTTTCGGTCTGGAAGGCGGCGAAAGCCTGATTCCGATGCTCGACGAACTGATCCAGCGTTCCGGCTCGTACGGCACCAAGGAAGTCGTCATCGGCATGGCCCACCGTGGTCGTCTGAACGTACTGGTCAACACCTTCGGCAAGAACCCGCGCGAGCTGTTCGACGAGTTCGAAGGCAAGAAGAAGGTCGAGCTGGGCTCCGGCGACGTGAAATATCACCAGGGCTTCTCGTCCAACGTGATGACCACCGGCGGTGAAGTTCACCTGGCCATGGCGTTCAACCCGTCCCACCTGGAAATCGTTTCCCCGGTGGTCGAAGGTTCGGTGCGCGCCCGTCAGGACCGTCGCAACGACCTGACCGGTGAGAAGGTGCTGCCGATCTCCATCCACGGTGACGCGGCGTTCGCCGGTCAAGGCGTGGTCATGGAAACCTTCCAGATGTCGCAGACCCGCGGTTTCAAGACCGGCGGTACCGTGCACATCGTGATCAACAACCAGGTCGGTTTCACCATCAGCAACCCGCTGGACTCGCGTTCCACCGAGTACGCCACCGACGTTGCCAAGATGATCCAGGCGCCGATCCTCCATGTGAATGGCGATGATCCGGAAGCCGTGTTGTTCGTGACCCAGTTGGCCATCGACTACCGCATGCAGTTCAAGCGGGACGTGGTGATCGACCTGGTCTGCTACCGTCGTCGCGGCCACAACGAGGCCGACGAGCCAAGCGGCACCCAGCCTCTGATGTATCAGCAGATCACCAAGCAGCGCACCACCCGTGAGCTGTACGCTGACCGCCTGACCCAGGCCGGTGTGCTCGACGCTGAACGTGTTCAGGCCAAGGTCGACGAATACCGCAACGCGCTGGACAACGGTCTGCACGTCGTGAAATCGCTGGTCAAAGAGCCGAACAAAGAGCTGTTCGTCGACTGGCGTCCGTATCTGGGCCACGCCTGGACTGCGCGTCACGACACTCGCTTCGATCTCAAGACCCTGCAAGAGCTGTCCGCCAAGCTGCTGGAAATTCCGGAAGGCTTCGTGGTCCAGCGTCAGGTCGCGAAGATCTACGAAGACCGTCAGAAGATGCAAGCCGGCGGCCTGCCGATCAACTGGGGTTATGCCGAAACCATGGCGTACGCGACCCTGGCGTTCGAAGGTCACCCGATCCGCATGACCGGTCAGGACATCGGCCGCGGTACGTTCTCGCACCGTCACGCTGTGCTGCACAACCAGAAAGACGCGGGCACCTACATTCCACTGCAGAACCTGTACGACGGTCAGCCTCGTTTCGACCTGTACGACTCGTTCCTCTCGGAAGAAGCAGTACTGGCGTTCGAATACGGTTACTCGACCACCACGCCAAACGCGCTGGTGATCTGGGAAGCCCAGTTCGGCGATTTCGCCAACGGTGCACAGGTCGTGATCGACCAGTTCATCACCAGCGGCGAGCACAAGTGGGGCCGTCTCTGCGGTCTGACCATGCTGCTGCCACACGGTTACGAAGGCCAGGGCCCTGAGCACAGCTCGGCACGTCTTGAGCGTTACCTGCAGCTGTGCGCCGAGCACAACATTCAGGTGTGCATGCCGACTACCCCGGCACAGATCTACCACTTGCTGCGTCGTCAGGTGATTCGTCCGCTGCGCAAGCCGCTGGTCGTGCTGACGCCGAAGTCGCTGCTGCGCCACAAGCTGGCCATCTCGACGCTGGAAGATCTGGCCGAAGGTTCGTTCCAGACCGTGATCCCGGAAATCGATGCCCTGGACCCGAAAAAGGTCGAGCGCGTGGTTCTGTGCAGCGGCAAGGTCTACTACGACCTGCTGGAAAAACGCCGTGCCGAAGGCCGCGAAGATATCGCCATCGTGCGTATCGAGCAGCTGTATCCGTTCCCTGAGGACGACTTGAAGGAAGTCCTGGCTCCGTACACCAACGTCAAGCATGCCGTCTGGTGTCAGGAAGAGCCGATGAACCAGGGTGCCTGGTACTGCAGCCAGCATCACTTGCGTCGCAGCATCGCCAACCTCGACAAGACTCTCGTACTTGAGTACGCGGGCCGTGAGGCTTCGGCTGCGCCAGCTTGTGGTTACGCATCGATGCACGCCGAGCAGCAGGAAAAACTGCTGCAAGATGCTTTCACTGTTTAACGCCTTCGCGCTGACTGAAACCGAATTTTAAGGACCCACAGATAATGGCTATCGAAATCAAAGCCCCGTCATTCCCGGAATCGGTTGCCGATGGCACCGTTGCCACCTGGCACAAGAAACCAGGTGAGGCCGTCAAGCGTGACGACCTGATCGTCGACATCGAAACCGACAAAGTCGTGCTGGAAGTATTGGCTGAAGCGGACGGCGTGCTGGGCGCAATCGTTGCCGAAGAGGGCGCTACCGTTCTGTCGAACCAGGTCCTGGGCTCGATTGAAGAGGGCAGCGCTGCTGCCGCTCCAGCCGCCGCTGCTGCTCCGGCGGCTACTGCCGCTGCCGCACCGGCTGCTGCCGAAGGCGAAGATGACCCGATCGCAGCTCCGGCTGCGCGCAAGCTGGCTGAAGAAAACGGCATCAACATCGCCTCCGTTGCCGGCACCGGCAAAGGCGGTCGTGTGACCAAGGAAGACGTGGTTGCAGCGGTTGCTGCCAAGAAAGCCGCTCCGGCTGCCGCGCCTGCCAAGGCTGCTGCTCCTTCGGCTGCCGCTCCAGTGTTCGCTGCTGGCGACCGCATCGAGAAGCGCGTACCGATGACCCGCGTTCGTGCCACCGTGGCCAAGCGTCTGGTTGAAGCGCAGTCGAACATGGCCATGCTGACCACGTTCAACGAAGTCGACATGACCGAAGTCATGGCCCTGCGTTCGAAGTACAAGGACCTGTTCGAGAAGTCCCACAACGGCGTACGCCTGGGCTTCATGTCGTTCTTCGTCAAGGCAGCCACCGAAGCGCTGAAGCGCTTCCCGGCGGTCAACGCGTCGATCGACGGCGGCGACATCGTTTACCACGGCTACGCGGACATCGGCGTTGCCGTTTCCAGCGACCGCGGCCTGGTGGTACCGGTTCTGCGTAACGCGGAGCTGATGAGCCTGGCTGAAATCGAAGGCGGCATCGCAACATTTGGCAAGAAAGCCCGTGACGGCAAACTGTCGATGGACGAGATGACCGGTGGTACCTTCACCATCACCAACGGTGGTACCTTCGGTTCGATGATGTCGACACCCATCGTCAACCCGCCGCAGGCAGCGATTCTGGGCATGCACAACATCATCCAGCGTCCTATGGCCATCAACGGTCAGGTCGTGATCCGCCCGATGATGTACCTGGCACTGTCCTACGATCACCGTCTGATCGATGGCAAAGAAGCTGTAACCTTCCTGGTGACCATCAAGAACCTGCTGGAAGATCCGGCTCGTCTGTTGCTGGATATCTAAGAAAACAGCTGCAAGTTTCAGGCTTCAAGCCACAAGCTCCAGGCGAGCTGAAGGGCTTGCAGCTTGTGGCTTGCGGCTCGTAGCTTTATTGCTAAAGAGGATTTTTTGAATGTCGCAGAAATTTGACGTAGTAGTGATCGGTGCTGGCCCTGGTGGCTATGTGGCTGCCATCAAGGCCGCACAGCTGGGTCTGAGCACTGCCTGCATCGAGAAGTACACCGATGCCGAAGGCAAGCAAGCCTTGGGCGGTACCTGCCTGAACGTCGGCTGCATTCCTTCCAAGGCGCTGCTGGACAGCTCCTGGAAATACAAGGAAGCAAAAGAAAGCTTCAATGTTCACGGTATCTCGACCGGCGAAGTCAAAATGGACGTCGCTGCGATGGTTGGCCGCAAGGCTGGTATCGTCAAGAACCTGACCGGCGGTGTTGCCACCCTGTTCAAGGCCAACGGCGTTACTTCGATCCAGGGCCACGGCAAGCTGCTGGCCGGCAAGAAAGTCGAAGTCACCAAGCCGGACGGCTCGGTTGAAGTCATCGAAGCTGAAAACGTCATCCTGGCTCCAGGTTCGCGTCCGATCGACATTCCACCGGCTCCGGTCGATCAGAACGTCATCGTTGATTCGACCGGCGCGCTGGAATTCCAGTCCGTACCGAAGCGTCTGGGCGTGATCGGCGCTGGCGTGATCGGTCTGGAACTGGGTTCGGTATGGTCGCGTCTGGGTGCGGAAGTGACCGTTCTCGAAGCGCTGGATACCTTCCTGATGGCGGCGGACACCGCTGTTTCCAAGGAAGCATTCAAAACCCTGACCAAGCAGGGCCTGGACATCAAGCTGGGCGCCCGCGTTACCGGTTCGAAAGTCAACGGCGACGAAGTCGTGGTGAACTACACCGATGCCAACGGCGAACAGACCATCACGTTCGACAAGCTGATCGTAGCCGTTGGTCGCCGTCCGGTGACCACTGATCTGCTGGCTGCCGACAGCGGCGTGACCCTTGACGAGCGCGGTTTCGTGCACGTTGACGATCACTGCGCGACCACCGTACCGGGCGTTTTCGCCATCGGTGACGTGGTTCGCGGCATGATGCTGGCGCACAAGGCTTCGGAAGAAGGCATCATGGTGGTCGAGCGCATCAAGGGCCACAAGGCTCAGATGAACTATGATTTGATCCCTTCGGTTATTTATACTCACCCGGAAATCGCGTGGGTCGGTAAAACCGAGCAGGCGCTGAAGGCCGAAGGCGTTGAAGTCAACGTCGGCACCTTCCCGTTCGCCGCTTCCGGCCGTGCCATGGCTGCCAACGATACCGGTGGTTTCGTCAAGGTCATCGCCGATGCCAAGACTGACCGCGTATTGGGCGTGCACGTGATTGGCCCGAGCGCTGCAGAACTGGTTCAGCAGGGCGCGATCGGTATGGAATTCGGCACCAGCGCTGAAGACCTGGGCATGATGGTTTTCTCCCATCCGACCCTGTCTGAAGCCTTGCACGAAGCTGCTCTGGCAGTGAATGGCGGCGCCATCCACATTGCCAACCGCAAGAAGCGTTAACAGACAATAAGAAACCACGGCGGTAACGGCCCGTCGTGAGCCTTGCGAGCAAAGCTCACCGCGGAATGTCCGCTGGACGCAGCCTTGCGTAGCTGCACCGGGTAACCGGGAAGCTACGCAAGCAGCAGTCACAGGTGGCGCGGCACTCAAACGAGCGCAGCGCCGAATGCGCAGTACCTAACGAAGACGGTAAAAAGCATGAATCTTCACGAGTATCAGGGTAAGCAGCTGTTCGCTGAATACGGCCTGCCAGTTTCCACTGGTTACGCAGTAGACACCCCGGAAGCAGCAGCAGAAGCTTGCGACAAGATCGGCGGCAACGAGTGGGTCGTCAAAGCCCAGGTTCACGCCGGTGGTCGCGGTAAAGCGGGCGGCGTCAAGCTGGTTCGCAGCAAAGAAGACGCCAAGGCCTTCGCACAGCAGTGGCTGGGCAAGCGTCTGGTGACTTACCAGACTGACGCCAATGGCCAGCCAGTCACCAAGATCCTGGTTGAATCGTGCACTGATATCGCTAAAGAGCTGTACCTGGGCGCTGTCGTTGACCGTTCGAGCCGTCGCATCGTGTTCATGGCTTCCACCGAAGGTGGCGTGGACATCGAGAAAATCGCTCACGACACGCCAGAAAAAATTCTCAAGGCCACTATCGATCCACTGGTTGGCGCTCAGCCATCCCAGGGTCGCGAGCTGGCATTCCAGTTGGGTCTGGAAGGCAAGCAGGTCACTCAGTTCGCCAAGATCTTCGTCGGTCTGGCCAAGCTGTTCAAAGACCACGATCTGGCTCTGCTGGAAGTGAACCCGCTGGTGATCAAGGCTGACGGCGATCTGCATTGCCTCGACGCCAAGATCAACATCGACGCCAACGCCATGTACCGTCAGCCTAAGCTGAAGGCTTTCCACGATCCGTCGCAGGACGATCCGCGCGAAGCGCACGCTGCCAAGTTCGAACTGAACTACGTAGCCCTGGAAGGCAACATCGGCTGCATGGTCAACGGTGCCGGTCTGGCCATGGGTACCATGGACATCGTCAACCTGCATGGCGGCAAGCCAGCCAACTTCCTCGACGTGGGCGGCGGTGCTACCAAGGAACGCGTTACCGAAGCGTTCAAGATCATTCTGTCCGACACCAATGTCGCTGCAGTACTGGTCAACATCTTCGGCGGCATCGTTCGCTGCGACATGATTGCCGAAGGCATCATCGGCGCTGTGAAAGAAGTCGGCGTGAAAATCCCGGTAGTTGTTCGCCTTGAAGGCAACAACGCTGAGCTGGGCGCTAAAGTACTGGCAGAAAGCGGTTTGAACATCATCGCTGCTACCAGCCTGACCGACGCTGCTCAACAAGTTGTCAAAGCTGCGGAGGGCAAATAATGAGCGTCCTGATCAATAAAGACACCAAAGTTATCTGCCAGGGTATTACCGGTTCGCAAGGTAGTTTCCACACCCAGCAAGCCATCGAATACGGCACCAAGATGGTCGGTGGCGTAACTCCGGGCAAGGGCGGCACCGAGCACCTGGGCCTGCCAGTGTTCAACACCGTCAAAGACGCAGTAGCGGCCACTGGCGCTACCGCCAGCGTGATCTACGTTCCGGCTCCGTTCTGCAAGGACTCGATCCTGGAAGCGGCATTCGGCGGTATCAAGCTGATCGTCTGCATCACCGAAGGCATTCCTACCCTGGACATGCTGGACGCTAAAGTTAAGTGCGACGAGCTGGGCGTAGTCCTGATCGGCCCTAACTGCCCAGGCGTGATCACCCCAGGCGAATGCAAGATCGGCATCATGCCAGGTCACATTCACTTGCCAGGCAAGGTCGGTATCGTTTCGCGTTCCGGCACCCTGACCTACGAAGCTGTGAAGCAGACCACTGACGCCGGTTTCGGTCAGTCGACTTGCGTCGGCATCGGCGGTGACCCGATCCCGGGCTCGAACTTCATCGACATCCTGAAGCTGTTCCAGGAAGACCCGAAGACCGAAGCGATCGTCATGATCGGCGAGATCGGCGGTTCGGCTGAAGAAGAAGCGGCTGCTTACATCAAGGCACACGTGACCAAGCCGGTTGTTTCCTACATTGCTGGTGTGACTGCTCCTCCGGGCAAGCGCATGGGCCATGCTGGCGCAATCATCTCTGGCGGCAAAGGCACTGCAGACGAGAAATTCGCTGCGCTGCAAGACGCAGGCGTGAAAACCGTGCGTTCGCTGGCAGACATCGGCAAGGCCCTGGCCGAGCTGACTGGCTGGGAAGTGAAGAAGTAAGCTTCGGCTGACTTTTTAGCTCCAGCAACAAAGGCCACCTTCGGGTGGCCTTTGTCGTTTCTGGCGTATGAAAATTTTGAGGGCTGTTGTGGCGAGGGGATTTATCCCCGCTGGGCTGCGAAGCGGCCCCATGCTAGCGACCATGATCAGTCAGGCAGCTTCAGCTCGGATTCTTGGGACTGCTGCGCAGTCCATCGGGGATAAATCCCCTCGCCACAGGTTTCCTGTGATGAATCCAGGTTCTGTGTATGAAAATTAAATACGTAAACGCGACACGGAAACGTCGCGTATCGGATAGTTCGCCCTCTAACAGTGCGTTTGTCAGCCAAATTCGTTAGGCTGGCAGCCATTTTTGCGTCCGCCGCCCACAAGGCAGCCACGCGCTTTAAGGGTCAGTCCCATACGGATCGACAGCATTTCCCTAATCCCACAGGGCAATCCCCCTCTAAATTCCGATTTCAGTAGTGTGGTATTACCTTAATGAAAGTTTTGAAAGGTCAGGACATCCTGGCACTTGGTTTTATGACGTTTGCCCTGTTCGTTGGGGCCGGTAACATCATTTTCCCGCCGATCGTTGGCTTGCAGGCCGGCCCTCATGTCTGGATGGCTGCGCTGGGCTTTCTGATCACCGCAGTGGGTTTGCCGGTGGTCACCGTGGTGGCGCTGGCCAAGGTCGGCGGAGCAATGGACGCGCTAAGCAGCCCGATCGGCAAGATTGCCGGCGGCATCCTTGCCGCTGCGTGCTACCTGGCCGTCGGTCCGCTGTTCGCCACGCCGCGGACGGCGACCGTGTCGTTCGAAGTGGGTCTGGCGCCGCTAACGGGCGAAAGTCCGTTGGCACTGTTTCTCTACAGCTCGGTGTACTTCCTGCTGGTGTTCTTCATCTCGCTCTACCCTGGGCGTTTGCTGGACACAGTCGGTCGTTTTCTCGCGCCGCTGAAGATCATCGCCCTGGCTGTGCTGGGCATCGCCGCGTTCGCTTTGCCGGCCGGCGATATCGGTCACGGCACCCCGGAATACGTCGCCGCACCGTTCTCCCAAGGTTTCATCAATGGTTATCTGACCATGGATACCCTCGGCGCGCTGGTGTTCGGTATCGTTATCGTCAATGCGATCCGCTCCCGTGGCGTCGAATCGCCTGCACTGATCACTCGTTACGCAATCATCGCCGGGCTGATTGCCGGCGTCGGGCTGGCGCTGGTGTATGTCAGCCTGTTCCGCCTCGGTTCCGGCAGCCATGAAGTGGCGGTCGGTGCGACCAACGGCGCGGCGGTCTTGCATGCCTACGTGCAGCACACCTTCGGTTCGCTGGGCAGCGGTTTCCTCGCGGTGCTGATCTCGCTGGCGTGTCTGGTCACGGCGGTTGGCCTGACCTGCGCCTGCGCCGAATACTTCAGCCGCGTGTTGCCACTGTCCTACAAGACGCTGGTGATCATTCTGGCGGCGTTCTCGCTGCTGGTGTCCAACCTGGGCCTGACCAAGCTGATTGCCTTCTCAATTCCGGTGCTGACGGCGATCTACCCGCCGTGCATCGTTCTGGTGGCGTTGAGCTTCTGCAAGGACTTCTGGCATGAGCACGGGCGCATTCTTGGTCCGGTGATGCTGGTGTCGTTCCTGTTCGGCAGCATCGATGCGCTCAAAGGTGCGGGTCTGGCTGACTGGATGCCGTCGCAGCTGACCCATTTGCCACTGAGTGAGCAGGGGCTGGCGTGGCTGGTGCCTTGCGTGATGACACTGGTGGTCGCAGTGGTGTGTGATCGCCTGCTGGGCAAGCGCAGCGAAGTCACTGCCTGACGTGGTTTGACCTGCCACAAGCGGGTCGGGCACGGTTAAACAGAAATGCCCCGTATCAATCGATACGGGGCATTTTTTATGCGCGTGAGGCAGTGTCTTTTTTGCTGAGCTAACGTCGAAGGGTTGCTTAGCTTTTATGTAGGAGTGAGCCTGCTCGCGATAGCGGTTTCTCAGTCACTTCAGTATTGAATGACAAACCGCTATCGCGAGCAGGCTCACTCCTACAGGTGTATAGCGTTTACATCTCACAAGGAATTGCATGTCGTTCATCCAAGCCAACCTGATCCACTTGCTCGCCGCCGTCTGGTTCGTCATCTGCTGGGGCGGTTACACCCGTTATGCCACCTGGAAGGCCCGCGACACGGCGTGTCTGGCCAGCGTTCTGCACCTGTATCGCGAAGACTGGATGCGCCGCATGTTGTTGCGTGACAACCGCATCGCCGATGCCAGCGTGATTGGCAATCTGGAGCGCAACGCCTCGTTCTTCGCCTCAAGTACCTTGATTATTCTTGCCGGTATTCTCACCGTGCTTGGCGCGTCGGAGCGGGCGGTGTCGCTGCTGGCGGATATTCCGATGATTCAGCAGGCGTCCCAGGGCATGTCGGAGATCAAGCTGCTGTGTCTGGCACTGGTGTTCGTCTATGCCTTCTTCACCTTCAGTTGGTGCATGCGCCAGTACAACTTCGCGGCGATTCTGGTGGGTTCGGCGCCGATGATCGGCGAGCGCCAGGTGACCGAGCAGGAACGCAAGGCCTTCGCTTCGCGGGCGGCGCGGGTAATCTCGATGGCCGCCAACCAGTTCAACTTCGGCTTGCGCTCTTACTACTTCGGCATGAGCATGCTGGCGTGGTTCGTCAGCCCGTGGCTGTTCATGATCATGAGTGCGGGGGTCGTGGTGGTGTTGTATCGCCGTGAGTTTCATTCCGACGTGCTTGACGTGATGGTCTATACCCCTACAGAGGCGCCATTGCCCGAAGCGAATAAGGAAATTGTTTGATGAGTATTCCGTTCTGGTGCGTGTTGATCAGCGCCCTGTTGATTTACATCGCGCGCATGCCGGTGGGCAAAGCCATGAAAGAGCAGGGCGGTTACAACAACCACCTGCCGCGTCAGCAACAGGCGCAACTCACCGGTTATGGCGCACGGGCGCTGGCGGCCCATCAAAACAGCATCGAAGCGTTCGTGTTGTTCGCGGTCGGTGTGCTGATGGCGCACACCACACAAACGGCGGGCTGGTTGATCGATGCGTTGGCGATCATCTTTGTACTCGCGCGGATTCTCTACGTTTGGTTCTACCTGGCTGACCTGCCGAAGTTGCGCAGCCTGATGTGGCTAGTCGGCTTCGTCTGTTCGTTGTTGCTGATGATTAGTCCGACTTTTCGAACCGTCTTGCTCTAAGGCTGCTGAATCGCAGGCAAAAGAAAACCCGCACTTGGCGGGTTTTCTTTTCACACCAGAAAGCTTATTGCTTTTTGGCGGCTTCATCTTGAGCTGCGGCGTTCGATTCAGCCTGAGCTTTGGCAGCTTCGGCGTTTTCTTTTGCTGCGTCGTTCACTTTATCCTGAGCTTTGTTCATGTCTTGCTGAGCCTGCTCAGCATGTTGGTTGGCATCTTGAGCTTTGTCCTCGGATTTTTTATCGCAGGCAGCGAGACCGAGGGAAGCGGTCAACATCAAGGCAATAGCTAAAGTCTTACGCATGGGGTGTTTCTCCTTATGGAAAATAACTACTGGCCTTAAGAACTCGGCGCTACAGGTTAAGTTCCTCATTTGTTTCAGATATATAAGTTTGTTTTATCACGGAACTTTTGCCGCTTTCTTCAATACTGGCACAAGGCCCAAACGCGAGTAATTATCAGATGGCCGAAAACCCCGTTTTTGAGCGTGCGACGCGCTTTTTATCGGCATTGCGTCACTGTCAGGTACTGGGCCTGCAAGTGCACAGTGCTTCCAGCGAAGGGCTGACAGTGATGTTGCCTTACAGCAATAAAATCGTCGGGAATCCCGACACCGGGGTTATCCATGGCGGCGCCATCACTTCATTGATGGACACCGCCTGCGGTATGTCGACTTTATGCGTACTGCCGGAGTTTGAAATCTGCCCGACCCTCGACCTGCGCATCGACTACATGCACGCTGCCGAACCGAATAAAGCCGTGTATGGCTTTGCGCAGTGCTACCGCGTCACCACCGATGTGATCTTTGCTCGAGGTTTCGCCTACCAGGACGATCCCGAACAGCCGATCGCCCATGTCGTCGGCACGTTTATGCGCATGGGGATTGGTCTGAAGGGCAGCAAAGGCTTCGCTGGCACGATCAAGGGTGCCAACCAATGAGCCATGACCTCAAGGCGCAGCTGCAGCAGGCCCACGCGCAGGGCGATTACGCACCGCTGCTGGCATTGATTCCTTACGCCGGACTGATCGGCATCGAATGCTCGCGAGTAGGCGATGAGCTGCTGTTCAAGTTGCCGGCGAACAAAGACAACATTGGTAACCCTTTATTGCCGGCGATCCACGGCGGGGTGATTGCCGGGTTCATGGAGCTGGCCGCGGCCCTGCATCTGCTGATTTTTACCGGCACGCCAGGGGTGCCGAAGATCATCGACTTTTCCCTCGATTACCTGCGCGCCGGGCAGTTTCGCGACACTTGGGCCAGGTGTCAGGTGTGCCGTCAGGGGCGGCGCGTGGCTAACGTCGCGATCACTGCCTGGCAAAGCACTGAGGGCGAACCGATTGCTACCGCGCGCGCACACTTCAAAATCGATGAGCCCTTGAAATCCTGAACAGCGCCCCCAACTCAGATGACAACCCGCCGCCGACCATTCGGGTCGCGGCCAATGCCATCTGATTGGAGTTTGATGACCATGAGTGTGGAAACTCAAAAGGAAACCCTGGGCTTCCAGACCGAGGTAAAGCAGCTGCTGCACCTCATGATCCATTCGCTGTATTCGAATAAGGAAATTTTCCTTCGCGAATTGATCTCGAACGCCTCTGACGCTGTCGACAAGCTGCGCTTCGAAGCCCTGGCCAAGCCTGAGTTGCTCGAAGGTGGCGCTGACCTGAAAATCCGTGTGAGCTTCGACAAAGACGCCAAGACCGTCACCCTCGAAGACAACGGTATCGGCATGAACCGTGACGATGTGATCACCCACCTGGGTACCATCGCCAAATCCGGCACCGCCGATTTCATGAAAAATCTTTCCGGCGATCAGAAGAAAGATTCGCACCTGATCGGCCAGTTCGGCGTTGGCTTCTACTCGGCCTTCATCGTTGCCGACAAGGTTGATGTCTACAGCCGTCGTGCCGGCACCGCCGCCAGCGAAGGCGTGCACTGGTCGTCGAAAGGCGAGGGCGAGTTCGAAGTTGCCAACATCGACAAGCCAGAGCGCGGCACCCGCATCGTTCTGCACCTGAAATCCGGTGAAGACGAATTCGCCGATGGCTGGCGTCTGCGCAACATCATCAAGAAATACTCCGACCACATCGCGTTGCCGATCGAATTGCCGAAGGAAGTCACTCCGGCCGAAGGCGAAGAGGCTCCAGCCGTTGAATGGGAAACCGTCAATCGCGCCAGCGCCCTGTGGACTCGTCCGCGCACTGAAGTCAAAGACGAGGAATACCAGGAGTTCTACAAGCACATCGCTCACGACTACGAGAATCCACTGTCGTGGAGCCACAACAAGGTCGAAGGCAAGCTTGAGTACAGTTCCCTGCTGTACGTACCGGCTCGTGCACCGTTCGACCTGTACCAGCGTGAAGCGCCGAAAGGCCTGAAACTGTACGTGCAGCGTGTATTTGTAATGGATCAGGCAGAGTCGTTCCTGCCGTTGTACCTGCGCTTCATTAAAGGTGTGGTTGATTCCAACGACCTGTCGCTGAACGTGTCGCGGGAAATCCTGCAAAAAGACCCTATCATCGACTCGATGAAAACAGCGCTGACCAAGCGTGTGTTGGACATGCTGGAAAAACTGGCGAAGAACGAGCCTGAGCAATACAAGGGCTTCTGGAAGAATTTCGGTCAGGTCATGAAAGAAGGCCCGGCAGAAGACTTCGCCAACAAAGAGAAAATTGCCGGTCTGCTGCGTTTCGCATCGACCAACGGTGACGACGGCGAACAGGTTGTCGGTCTGGCTGACTACCTGGCCCGCGCCAAGGAAGGTCAGGACAAGATCTACTACCTCACCGGCGAAACCTACGCGCAGGTCAAGAACAGCCCGCACCTGGAAGTCTTCCGCAAGAAAGGCATCGAAGTGCTGCTGCTGACCGATCGCATCGACGAGTGGCTGATGAGCTACCTCAGCGAGTTCGACGGCAAAACGTTTGTCGATGTGGCGCGCGGTGATCTTGATCTGGGCAACCTGGACTCGGAAGAGGACAAGAAAGCCGCAGAAGAAGTCGCCAAGTCCAAAGAAGGTCTGGTTGAGCGTCTGAAAACCGCGCTGGGCGATTCCGTGGCTGAAGTCCGCGTATCCCATCGTTTGACCGATTCGCCGGCCATTCTGGCCATCGGTGAACAGGACCTGGGCCTGCAAATGCGCCAGATCCTCGAAGCCAGCGGGCAGAAAGTGCCGGATTCGAAGCCGATCTTCGAATTCAACCCGAACCACCCGCTGATCGAGAAACTCGATGGAGAGCAGAGCGAAGAGCGTTTTGGCGACCTGTCGCACATCCTCTTCGATCAGGCCGCCCTCGCGGCGGGCGACAGCCTGAAAGACCCGGCGGCGTATGTGCGTCGTCTGAACAAGCTGCTGGTTGAACTGTCGGTTTGATCACGTTGTAGGAAAAACCCGCTTCGGCGGGTTTTTTCATTCTGGTGTTTAAGCAATCAGGAGTCAGAAATGAGCCAAGTCACTGTACGTTCCGTGGTCTATCAGATTGATGGTCAACCTTATGAAGGTCGGCTGGCGTTCGACACCGGGCACGCAGGCGCGCGCCCGGGTCTGTTGATGGCGCCGAACTGGATGGGCGTCAGCGCCGGTGCCGAAGAGATCGCCAGAGCGGTGGCGGCCAAGGGCTACGTGGTATTGATCGCTGACGTCTATGGTCAGGCTGTGCGTCCGCAGAACGCCGATCAGGCGCTTGCCGCGATGATGCCGCTCAAGGACGACCGCGCGCTGCTGCGCAAACGCCTGCAAGTGGCCTTCGAGCAGTTGCAAGCGCAGGGCGAAGCGGCGGTGGATACCTCGAAACTGGCGGTGTTCGGTTTCTGCTTCGGCGGCTGCTGCGCGCTGGATCTTGCGCGTACCGGCGCGCCGGTCAAAGCGGCGGTGTCGTTCCACGGTACGCTGGATTCACCGAATCCTGCGGATGCGCAGAACATCAAGGGGTCGGTGCTGGTGCTGCATGGCGCGTCCGATCCGTTGGTGCCGAAAGAGCAACTGCCAGCGTTCGAAGATGAAATGAATGCGGCGGGCGTGGACTGGCAACTGCTGAGCTACGGCGGTGCGGTGCACTCGTTTACCGATCCGCACGCCAATGTGCCGGGCAAGATGATGTACGACGAGAAGACCGCCAAGCGGGCGTTCAAGTCGATGCATGATTTGCTGGACGAGGTGTTCAAGGGCTGATTTTGCTTTCAGACGCTGGCTTGTGCAGTGTCTGTAAGGGCCTCTTCGCGAGCAGGCTCACTCCTACAAGTGGAATGCGCTCCCCTGTAGGAGTGAGCCTGCTCGCGATAACAATTTTCCAGACGATGGGATCTCAGGGCAGTTCAATCCGCTCAACTTCCCCCAGCACCGTCGGCCAATCCCCGGCCGCCCACTTGCGCCGTGCCTCATCAATCGCCGCCGGATCACTGGCAACGAAATTCCAGTTGATCCGCCTCGGCCCGTCCAGCGGCGCGCCGCCGAACACCACGGCGTGCACATCGCTTTCGGCAAACAGACTCATCTCTTCGCCAGCGGGCAGCACCACCAGCGCATGCGGCTCAATCGTTTCGCCATTCAACTGTGCATCACCACTCAACACATACACCGCGCGCTCGGCATGCTCGGTCGGAATCAGCAGTGTGGTCGCGGTTTGCATCTTCACTTCGGCGTACAGCGTAGGAGAAAGCACTGGTACCGGCGATTCCAGGCAAAAGCCCGACCCGGCAATCATCCGAATCTGCACGCCGAGGTTATCGCTGACCGGCAATGTTGCCGCCGGGTGGTGGCTGTAATGCCCCGGGCCCTGCTCATGTTCTTTGGGCGAGGCCAGCCAGACTTGCAGGCCGTGCAGAGTGAAGGTTTCGGCAAGCAGTGGCACAGGCGTGCGCTCGACATGGGCAATCGCGCTGCCGGCAGTCATCCAGCTGACATCGCCAGCGCTGACCACCTGATCGGAGCCAAGACTGTCCTTGTGCTGCAATTGCCCCTGGAACAAATAGGTGAGGGTCGACAGGCCGATGTGCGGGTGCTGTCGGATGTCCATGCCTTTGCCCGTCGGATAAACCGTTTCGAGCATGTGGTCGAAAAATACGAATGGGCCAACGCTGCGGCATTTGGCTGACGGCAGCGGGCGCAGAATCGGCTGGCCTTCGACGTCTTCGGCGCGCGGGCGGATGATCAGGGGTTGCGTGTCCATGGGGTATTCCAGGCTGAGCGGGTAATGCCAGAAGCATAACCCGCCGCTGGCAACAGGAGGATTACTGGCTGTCAAAGCCTTGAGGCGCATGGGTTTCGATGGTCACTTCGCTGGTGGTCATCAGCTTGTGAATCGGGCAGCGATCGGCGACGCGCAGCAGCTCTTCGCGCTGGGCGTCGGTCAGAACGCCTTTGAGGGTAAGGGTGACGTGCAGCGCGTATTTGCCTTTCTGTTCTTCGCTGTTGTCACGTTTTACTTCGACACCGACGCCGGTCAGCGGGATGTCTTTTTTCTTCGCATACATCTTCAGGGTCAGCGCTTTACAGGCGCCGAGCGCAGCATCGAAGTAATCGTGTGGCTCGGGCGCGGTACCTTCGCCGCCGGCCGTTTTCGGCACGTCGGCAAATAATTCGTGGTCATCGATCTGCACGGTGTGACGAAAACCTTCGGCAGAGACGGTATTGACGGTAACAGTCATGGGAACCTCACAGGCAGTAGGAAGAGTCGTTCGAGGGAACAGGGTCCTGCAGTTATAGAACATTCCCACCGGTACGCGTTCCGCTTTCCCTGCGGGATGAACCCTTGTCGTCCGGGCACGGTCTAGGCTATGCCCATCTGCCGGAGATTACTTGTGTCCTTGTCTCGTTTGAGTCTCGCCTGCCTGCTGGTGTTTGCCGCCAGTGCCAGCGCCCGTGAATACACCTACAGCGATGCGCATCTGCATTACGTGGATTTTTTCCAGGAAACCGCTGGCATGCAGAAATTGCTGACGGCCATGCAAGAAAACTCCATCGAGCACGTGATGATTTCCGGCATCCCCGTGGCGAAGAAATGGCACGAAGACGAGCCCAAGCGCCCTCGCTACTACGCGGGTGATGACGCCGATGCCTATTGGTACAGCGCCACTGATGTCATCGTGGCCGATGCGGTGCAAAAACTCCCGCCTGAGCAGCGCCAGTACTTTCATCCGTTTCTTTCCGGTTTCAATCCCAACGACAAGAATTCCGCCGCGCACATTCAGCGCATGCTCGATTTGTATCCGGGGTTGTGGCAAGGCATTGGCGAAGTGTTCACCCGGCATGACGACCTGACGGCGCTGACCTCAGGTGACACACCGCGGGCCAACAATGAAGCGATGACCAAGATTTATCACCTGGCCGCCGAGAACGATCTGCCGGTCATGCTGCATTCCAACATCACTTCCAAGCGTGAGAAAAATCCGCTGTACCTGAAAGAAGTAGAGGAACCGCTGCGCAACCACCCGCACACCCGGTTCATTTGGGCGCACGCGGGCACGAGCGCCGAAATCCATCGGCACCAGACACAGTTGCCGTTTCTGCTGCCGACCCTGACACGCTTGCTGGAAGCCTATCCGAATCTGTTTATCGACCTGTCGTGGAGCATGCTCACGCCGTATCTGCTGGACGAGCAGGGCAAGCCTCGCGCGGAATGGCTGGCGCTGGTGGAAAAGTATCCGGATCGCTTTATGCTCGGCTCTGACGTGGTGGGACGGTTCAACAAGCTCGGTCAGGAAATGCACAGCTACCGACCGTTTCTCGATGCGCTGCCGGAAGCGGTGGCGCGGAAAGTTGCAAGGGACAACTTCCTGGCGATATTGCCTCGCAATACAGGCAAAACCGCTGATCAGCGCTGAACGTCGAGTTCTCCGGTTCGAACTAGCCGTTCGTCTCCCTATCGCCTTTTCGTCTTACGCAATTTCAGGGCAGTGCCGATACCTTCTAAAGCAACCCGCTGCAGGCTGATGCAGCGTCTTTGGAAGGAGCCACAACGATGAATATCCGTAGTCTCAATATCGCCCCGCGCGCCGGCCTGGGTTTTGGCCTGTTGGCATTGATGGTGTTTGCCCTCGGGGCATTTGCGCTGCTGCAAATGTCGAACATGCGTGCGCAGTCCGACGAGGTCGACAATAACTGGCTGCCCAGCGTCATGGCGGTCGGAGAGATGAGTCAGGACATGTTGCGTCTGCGCGCCTTGACCATGCGCCTGCTGCTCAACCGTGATCCCAAGGCATTGGAGCAAAACGTCGCCAAGCTCAATGAGCTGCGCAATGGCTTGAGTGAGGCGCAGCAGCACTATGACGGGTTGATCGCACTGCCTGAGGAGCGCGTGCTGTTTGACCGCTTCAAGGTCGCCGAGCACAAGTACCTTGAGCTTCAGGCCCAGGTAGTACAGCTCTCGGCGCAGAATCGGGTCGCCGAAGCGTCAGCGATTCTCAATGATCAGATGAGCCCGCTGGCCGACGAAATCGCCGTCACCCTGCGCGAGCTGGTTGACCTGAATAAACACAATGCCAACCTTGCCACCGAGGCGGCACGCTTGGTGTTCAGTCATTCAAGGGTCTGGGTCGGGGTGATGATCGCGATGACGGCGTTAGTCACCATCGGCCTGGCATTGTTGCTGACGCGCAGCATCGTCGTGCCCTTGACCCAGTCACTCAACGTGGCTGAGGTCGTCGCGGGCGGTGATTTGACCGGCGATATCCACATCGCCGGCAAAGACGAGCCAGCGCGCTTGCTGCAAGCACTGAAAAGCATGCAGCACAATCTGCGCGACACCATCCGCCGCATCTCCGAGTCGTCCAGCCAATTGGCCTCGGCCTCTGAAGAGCTGAGCTGCGTCACCGAAGACGCCACGCGCGGTCTGCACCAGCAGAGTCAGGAAATCGAACAGGCGGCTACTGCGGTCAATCAGATGACGGCGGCGGTCGAGGAGGTGGCGAACAACGCTGTGGCCACCTCCGAAGCCTCCCGCGAGTCCGATCGCATTGCCCAGCATGGCCGCGAGCAAGTGCAGCAGACCGTGTCGTCGATCGAATTCCTTGCCGAGGACGTGACCCATAACGCGGCCCGGGTGGAGGATCTGGCGCAAAAGGTTCATGGCATCAGCAAGGTGCTGGATGTCATCCGCTCGATTGCCGAGCAGACCAACCTGTTGGCCCTGAACGCGGCGATCGAGGCGGCGCGGGCCGGTGATGCCGGGCGCGGGTTTGCGGTGGTGGCCGATGAGGTGCGCGCGCTGGCCCATCGTACCCAACAGTCCACGCAGGAAATCGAGCAGATGATTGGCGGCATTCAACAGGGCACCGATTCGGCGGTCAGCTCGATGCAGCAGAGCAATGCCCGGGCCCGTTCGACACTGGCGCTGGCCCAGGAGGCCGGGGCTGCGCTGGAGGAAATCGCCTCGGCGTTTACACTGATCAACGAGCGCAACCTGGTGATTGCCAGCGCCTCGGAAGAACAGGCCGCGGTGGCGCGGGAGGTGGATCGCAACCTGATGAATATCCGTGATCTGGCGACGCAGACGTCGGCGGGGGCCAATCAGACCAGTGCAGCGAGTCAGGAGTTGTCGCGGCTGGCGGTGGATTTGAATGCGCTGGTGGCGAGGTTTTCGGTCTAAGCAGCGCTGCCCTTTGTAGGGGTGAGCCTGCTCGCGATTGCTTTCTGACATTCGATGATGTGCTGTCTGACGGTCCGCTATCGCGAGCAGGCTCACTCCTACAAGGTTGCGTCCGGCTCCAGTTGGATCTTCAGACAACAAAAAGCCCCGCATTCGCGGGGCTCATTGTTCTTGCTTCGGATCAGCTGCCTTTGACAGCCTTGCCGTTGACCGTACCGTCGAGGAGCATGATGTTGTACTCCTTGCCGTCGGTTTCAACCTGTTGCAGGCGTACCAGCAGGTAATCCCAATCCTTGGCGAACCACAGGACGGTGATGCGCTTGCTTTGCGTCGGGTCGCGCACGCGCTCGACCTTGATCGCTTCGATCTGACCCGCCTTGGTTTCGACTTTTTCCGAACCCAGCACGCGGAAGTCATACGTATCGACTTCGCCGTCGTCGACCACCTGATAACTCATGGTCTTCTTGCCGGCCGCCACGTCATGTTGCAGCGCCAGTTGATAGGTGGACTTGTCGACCATGCCACGGTTCAGCGGGATCTTCACCGGGTCGCCACGGTCGGTGCCGGTGACCAGTTTGTTGGCCCAGTCGAAGTCCAGGTCGGCCTTTTTCGCTTTGCCCAGACCACCGCGTTCAAAGTGGTAGGACTGTGGCAGCAAGGTGTCCTTGTCCAGGGTCAGGGTGCTTTCTTCGGTCAGGCTGGCGATCATCATCGACGCCTTGAAGCTGAGTTTCCAGACGCCGTTGGCTTCCTTGGTCAGGCTGCGTTCGGCAGTGCCGCTCATGGGCAGCTGTTTCCAGTCGGCGGTGTAGCTGGCGGAGAACGGTTGAAGGTCCGCTGCCTGCGCAAAGGGCAGGGCGAGCAGAGCGCAAGCGAAGAGCAGGGCGCGACGCATAATATCTCCTAGTGTCGAATCAAGTGGCCGCTGGCCGCGAGTAACTGACCGTCGAGTAAAGCACCGTGCTCCCCGAGTGCCAGCCTGCCTTCGGCAAACCAGCGTACGGCCATCGGGTAGATCAGGTGTTCCTGAACATGCACTCGCTGCGCCAGACTCTGCGGCGTGTCGTGCAACTCTACCGGTAATACTGCCTGTACGACCAGTGGTCCGCCGTCGAGTTCCTCGGTAACGAAGTGCACGGAGCAGCCGTGTTCCGTGTCGCCGGCCTCCAGCGCCCGTTGGTGAGTGTGTAACCCTTTGTATTTGGGCAGCAGCGACGGGTGAATGTTGAGCAGGCGACCCTGATAGTGGCGGACGAAATCTGCGCTGAGAATGCGCATGAAACCGGCCAGCACCACCAGTTTCGGTTGGAATTCGTCAATCAGTTCGATCAGCGCGGCGTCGAAGGCCTCGCGACCTTCGAACGTCTTGTGATCCAGCGAGCGGGTGGCGATGCCCGCATCGCGGGCGCGTTGCAGGCCGTAGGCGTCGGCGCGGTTGGAAATCACCGCAGCGATGCGAACCGGGCTGTCGCCGGTCCGCGTGCTGTCGATCAGAGCCTGCAAGTTACTGCCGGTGCCGGACAACAGCACCACGACATCACAGGTTGCGGACATTAATGAGCCTTAAGGTTCTTCAGATCGACCTGGGCAGCGCCTTCGGCCGCTGCGGCGATCTGCCCGATGACCCATGGCTGTTCGCCGGCGTCACGCAGGGTGCTCAGCGCCACTTCAACGTGTTCCTGCGCCACGCAGATGACCATGCCGACGCCGCAGTTCAGCACGCGGTGCATCTCGGTTTCGTCAACGTTGCCTTTCTCTTGCAGCCAGTCGAAGACCGCCGGGCGAGTCCAGCTGGCGACGTCGACGACCGCCTGGGCGCCTTTTGGCAGAACGCGCGGAATGTTGTCGAGCAGGCCGCCGCCAGTGATGTGGGCCATGGCCTTGACTGCGCCGGTGTCTTTGATCAGTTTGAGCAGCGGCTTGACGTAGATGCGGGTCGGCGCCATCAGCAGATCGGTCAGCGGCTTGCCGTCGAGCTGGGTGTTTTCGATGTCGGCGCCGGACACTTCGATGATCTTGCGGATCAGCGAGTAGCCGTTGGAGTGCGGGCCGGACGATGGCAGGGCGATCAGGGCGTCACCGGTGGCGACTTTCGAGCCGTCGATGATTTCCGATTTTTCCACTACGCCGACGCAGAAACCGGCCAGGTCGTAGTCTTCGCCTTCGTACATGCCTGGCATTTCAGCGGTTTCACCGCCAACCAGCGAGCAACCCGACAGTTCGCAGCCAGCGCCGATGCCGGTGACCACCTGAGCGGCGGTGTCGACGTTCAGCTTGCCGGTAGCGTAGTAATCAAGGAAGAACAGCGGCTCGGCGCCGCAGACCACCAGGTCGTTGACGCACATGGCGACCAGGTCGATGCCGATGCTGTCGTGCTTGTTCAGGTTCAGCGCCAGGCGCAGCTTGGTGCCGACGCCGTCGGTGCCGGACACCAGCACAGGCTGCTTGTAGCCGGCCGGGATCTCGCAGAGGGCGCCGAAACCGCCCAGGCCGCCCATGAGTTCCGGGCGCGCAGTGCGCTTGGCGACGCTCTTGATGCGTTCGACCAATGCTTCACCGGCGTCGATGTCTACACCGGCGTCCTTGTAGCTCAGGGAGGGTTGCTTGCTCATGATCCAGGCCTTTAGGGGAGGGGATTCAGGGGGTAACGACCGAGTTCAGCGCGAACGTCGGAACCGATGGGGCGATGGCCTCACGCGAGTTTCGAGGTGCACGGCTGTTGCCGGTCTGCGAAGGCGCGCGATTTTATCAGGCTTGAGGGGCAGCGGCCATCCTCGCACCGACGGGCAGGGCCATAATCCACGGAAATTTTTTGCAATTGAGCCCTGTGACTGCCTGTATAAGGTGTGGCAATTAACCGTCTATCGTTATCACTGTGCAAAAACTTACCGCCGCCGTGTGAATGTTTTGCAACGGCTGAAGGTCACAAGCCTTGCTCAATCGGTTCACGCGGCCTGTTCCAGCCGCTCCTGTCGACGGGAATACTCCATGCGTTTGCGTAAATTGTTGCTTGTAGGTTGCTTGTCTCTGGTCAGCCTGGCGGGTCACGCCGAAAACCTCAAAGGCCTTTATCAAGTGCGTCAGCCGGTCAGCGGCCAGGCGCCGCAAGAGCGCGACCGCGCCACGCAGGCGGCGCTCGATACGCTGGTGTTGCGTCTGACCGGCGATCCGAAGGCTGCGCAGAACCCGGGTCTGGCGGCGATTCGCAAGGATCCGCAGCAGATCATCAGTCAATACGGTTTTGACGCCGGACCGCCGGAGGTGCTGAAGGTCGATTTCGATCCGGCGAGCACCGAACAGGCACTGCGCCGGGCGGGGCTGTCGCTGTGGGGCGCCAGTCGTCCGTCGATTCTGAGCTGGTGGCTGAATGACTCGGCAGACAGTCCGAGCCTGGTCGGTGACGGTCAGGCAGCCGCCGCGCCGTTGCGCACGGCGGCTCAACATCGCGGTTTGCCTTTGCGCTTGCCGCTGGCGGATCTGAGCGAACAACTGGTGGCGACGGCGCCTGTGCTGGACGGCGCGGATCCGGCGCCTTTGCGCAGCGCATCGGAGCGCTATAACGCCGACGCCTTGCTTGCGGTGCATGCACGTGAGGACGGCGGCCAGTGGCAAGCCAAATGGCAGTTGTGGCTGGGCGAGCAGAAAGAGGCGGGCAGCGTGCAGGGCGCCGATCAGGCCGCCGTTGCCGATGCGGTGATGCTGGCGGTCGCCGAACGGCTGGCGCCGCGCTTTGCCGCCAGACCCGGCGCATCGGGCCAGCAGACGCTGGAGGTGCAAGGGATGAATCTTGAACGCTACGCGGCGCTGTTGCGGTTACTCGAACCGTTTGGCGTGCGTCTGCAAAGTGTCGATGGCGATCGTATCGTGTATCGGGTCAATGGCAGTGCCGAGCAGATGCGTGCGCAGTTGTCGCTGGCGAAGTTGCAGGAGCTGCCTGCCGAAGCACCGGCTCCCGTGGCACCTGCGCAGACTGCGGTTGAGGGGGCGCCCGCAGTTACGCCACCAACCCCGACAGCGGCGGCGCCGTCCTTGCGGTTTCGCTGGTAAGTCTTTCCTTATATAGAAGCATCAGGAGTGGTAAATGGCCGATACGCGGCGTTGGTTCTGGCTCGGTGGGGTAGTCCTGCTTTGCGCGTTTGTATGGTTGCTGCACCCGATCCTCACGCCGTTTCTGGTGGCGTTGCTGCTCGCGTACCTGTTCGACCCGCTGGTCGATCGCCTGGAGCGACTCGGTCTGTCCCGGACCTGGGGCGTGATCGCGGTCTTCGCCTTGTTCACCTTGATCGTCACGGCGTTGATGCTGGTGCTGGTGCCGATGCTCGCCAAGCAGTTGCTGCGCCTCTATGAGCTGGCGCCGCAAATGCTCGACTGGTTGCAGCACAGCGCTGTGCCGTGGGCGCAGGCGAAGCTGGGCTTGTCGGACGGCTTCTGGAAGTTCGACAAGGTCAAAGCGGCAATCAGCGAGCACATGGGGCAGACCACTGACATCGTCGGTGTGGTGCTGAGTCAGGCGACGGCGTCGAGCCTGGCGCTGATCGGCTGGCTGGCGAACCTGGTGCTGATCCCGGTAGTGAGTTTTTATCTGCTGCGCGACTGGGACGTGATGATGGGCAAGATCCGCAGCCTGTTGCCGCGTGATCGCGAAGCGCGCGTGGTTTCGCTCGCCGGTGAGTGCCATGAAGTCCTCGGCGCGTTTGTGCGCGGGCAGTTGCTGGTGATGGTTGCGCTTGGGGTGATCTATGCTGCCGGCCTGATGATCGTCGGCCTTGAGCTGGGGCTGTTGATCGGCCTCATCGCGGGGCTGGCGGCGATCGTGCCGTACATGGGATTCGTGATCGGAATTGGCGCGGCGCTGATTGCCGGGTTGTTCCAGTTCGGTGGCGACCTGTACCCGATGATCGGGATTGTTGCGGTGTTCATGGTCGGCCAGGCGCTGGAAGGGATGGTGCTGACACCGTTGCTGGTCGGCGACCGCATCGGCCTGCACCCGGTCGCCGTGATCTTTGCGATTCTGGCCGGCGGCGAGTTGTTCGGCTTTACCGGTGTGCTGCTGGCGCTGCCGGTGGCGGCGGTGATCATGGTGCTGGTGCGCCATGTGCACGACTTGTACAAGGACTCGGACATTTACAGCGGCGTGGACGAGCCGCAGTTGTAAGGGCGCAGGGCGGCCCGGCGAATCGTCGGGCTGGCCCGCGTCCTGCGGGCGCTGGCGTCAGAGAATCTTCATGAAACCAGTGTGTTAACGCAAACCTTTGATTTTGCTTGGACTCTGTCGCATTGTGCGCTCAGCTTCACGGGTATAAACTTCGCAAACTTTACACAGAGGCCACTAACGGTTCCTTGGGAACTGTTCAGTCAGCATGAAACCGATTCAGCTGCCCCTAGGTGTGCGTCTGCGTGACGACGCCACCTTCATCAACTACTACCCAGGCGCCAATGCCGCTGCACTCGGCTATGTCGAGCGCCTATGCGAAGCCGACGCCGGCTGGACAGAAAGTCTGATCTACCTGTGGGGCAAGCACGGCGTAGGGCGTACGCATCTGTTGCAAGCGGCGTGCCTGCGTTTCGAGCAGATGGGCGAACCGGCGGTGTACCTGCCGCTGGCCGAGTTGATGGATCGCGGCGTCGAAATCCTCGACAACCTTGAACAGTACGAACTGGTCTGCCTGGATGACTTGCAGGTAATCGCCGGCAAGGCGGACTGGGAAGAGGCGATGTTTCACCTGTTCAACCGTCTGCGTGACAGCGGTCGGCGTCTGCTGATCGCCGCCGCCACGTCGCCGCGCGAATTGCCGGTCAAGCTGGCGGACTTGAAATCGCGCCTGACCCTGGCACTGATTTTCCAGATGCGTCCGCTCTCCGATGAAGACAAGCTGCGTGCGCTGCAATTGCGGGCTTCGCGGCGTGGTCTGCACCTGACCGACGAGGTCGGGCATTTCATTCTGACCCGCGGCACTCGCAGCATGAGTGCGTTGTTTGAGCTGCTCGAACAGCTCGATCAGGCCTCGTTGCAGGCGCAACGCAAACTGACCATTCCCTTTCTCAAGGAAACGCTGGGCTGGTAACGGCGCGGCTTTGAGCGCGATCCGGCATATTCCAGGCGCCAGAAAATCCGCTGTCGCGCCTGCTCTGAAGGCTGCCAAACGGCCCAGACGGGCTTAAGCGCTTAGATGTAAACGAGAAACCGGGAAGTCACAAAAAGATCGATTGAATTTGCAAATGAGGCTGATAGCGGGCATAGTCTCGGCTTCTTTACAACTATCAGCCACGGTCGTGCCCATGCTAAAGCGCTTCGCACCCCTCGTGCCTCTCGCACTCGTCACCCTGTTGTTCGGTTGCGCTGCTCATTCTCCGGTTCAAGAGCAGCCTCAACAGGTTAAAAATTCTGCTACTGCCCAGTCCTCCGTTATTTACCAGGAAGAGCTGGACACCGAAAAAGAACTCAACGCATTCAACGGCAGCAAGCCTTATCAGCTTCCTGTTCTGGCCGACAGCATCCTCGAACGCGGCATGTCCCTGATCGGTACTCGTTACCGTTTCGGCGGTACTTCTGAAGCCGGTTTCGATTGCAGCGGTTTCATCGGTTATCTGTTCCGTGAAGAAGCCGGCATGAACCTGCCACGCTCGACTCGCGAAATGATCAACGTCGATGCGCCACTCGTGTCGCGCAGCAACCTTGAGCCGGGCGATCTGCTGTTCTTCGCCACCAATGGTCGTCGCGGTCGTGTCAGTCACGCCGGGATCTACCTGGGCGACAACCAGTTCATTCACTCCAGCAGTCGTCGCAGCGGCGGTGTTCGCATCGACAGCCTGGGTGACAGCTACTGGAGCAAGACCTTCATCGAAGCCAAGCGTGCACTCGCCATGGCACCGACCGTGGTCACTGCTCGCAAGTAATCGGCCGAGGTCGCTGCGTTCGCGGCGACCATCACGCTTCCGGCAACGAAGTAGACACAAGCTTTACAAGGTGAAGTTAAAGTCTTACTTGAAGTTTGCCGCGTAGCCGCTAGAATCTTGATCATATTGATGGCAAACCGCCTGCGTGCTGACGCAGGCGGTTTTGTTTTCTGTCCGTCGGCAGAAAAGCCGCAGCCAGATCAGGATGTTCTGCTTATGACGATGTCGGCCCGCCTCACCTTGATTCTTTGTGCCGCGCTGCTCAGCGCCTGCGCCAGTCGTACGCCGCCTCCTGCGCCGGTGGTTCGCGCCCCGGTCGTGTTCGGCCCCTCCCAAGCCTTTTCGCCTGCTGCCGAAGATGTGCTGTTTCGCGCCCTCGGTCTGGTCGGCACGCCGTATCGCTGGGGCGGCAACACGCCGGATTCCGGTTTCGATTGCAGCGGTCTGATCGGTTTCGTTTACCGCGACGCGGCCGGGATTTCGCTGCCACGCTCGACCCGCGAAATGATCGTCATGCGGGCACCGAATGTCGGCAAGGAAGGCTTGCAGACTGGCGACCTGATTTTCTTCGCCACCAATGGCGGCTCGCAGGTCAGTCATGCAGGAATTTACGTGGGCGAAGGCCGCTTCGTCCATGCACCGGCCACGGGCGGCACAGTGAAACTCGACAGCCTGTCGAAGGCCTATTGGCAGAAGGCTTATCTGAGTGCCAAGCGGGTGTTGCAACCGGGGCAGTTGGCGCATAACCCATAAACCTGATCTGACAAAATCCAATGTAGGAGTGAGCCTGCTCGCGATTGCGGTGTACCTGTGACGTAGATGTCGACTGGACGCCGCTTTCGCGAGCAAGCCCGCTCCCACATTTGTTATGCGTCAGGCGTCAGGTTATTTGGCAGAAGACACGCGCCACACCTTGTTCCCCACGTCATCCGCCACCAGCAAACCGCCTTGCTGGTCGATCACCACGCCCACCGGGCGGCCCAGCGCGTTTTCGTCCTTGTCGAGGAAACCGGTCAGCACATCCACCGGTTGCCCGCTCGGCTTGCCGCCGGTAAATGGTACGAAAATCACTTTATAGCCACTGTGCGGCTTGCGGTTCCATGAGCCGTGCTGGCCGATGAAGGCGCCTTCCTTGAATTGCGCCGGCAAGCTGTTGCCCTCGGCGAAGGTCAAGCCGAGCGAGGCGGTGTGCGGGCCAACGGCATAATCCGGCACGATGGCTTTGGCGACCAGATCGAGGTTCTGCGGTTTGACCCGCACATCGACGTGTTGGCCGTAGTAGCTGAACGGCCAGCCGTAGAAACCACCATCCTTGACCGAGGTGATGTAATCCGGCACCAGATCGCTGCCGATCTCGTCGCGTTCGTTGACCGCCGTCCACAGTGCGCCGCTGGTGGGTTCCCATGCGAGGCCGTTAGGGTTGCGAATGCCTGAGGCGAAGATGCGATGGTTGCCGGTTGCCCGGTCCACTTCCCAGATGGCGGCGCGGCCTTCTTCCTGATCCAGACCGTTTTCGCCGACGTTACTGTTCGAGCCAACCGTGACGTACAACTTGCTGCCGTCCTTGCTGGCGATGACGTTCTTGGTCCAGTGGTGATTCAGCGTGCCGCCAGGCAGGTCGACGACCTTGATTGGCGGCGTCTTGATCTCGGTGGTGCCAGGCTCGTAGTTGAAGCGCAGCAGGCGATCAGTGTCGGCTACGTACAAATCGTTGCCGACCAGCGTCATACCGAACGGCGAATTAAGATTCTGCAGAAACACCGTGCGGGTTTCTGCGACACCGTCGTGGTCAGCGTCGCGCAGCAGGGTGATGCGGTTTGGGCTCGGTACGCCAGCGCCGGCCTTGCCCATGACCTTTTTCATCACCCAGCCGCGAATGCCTTTGCTGTCGTCAGGCTTGGGCGGCGCGTTGGTTTCCGCCACCAGCACATCGCCGTTTGGCAGCACGTAGAGCCAGCGCGGGTGGTCGAGACCCTCGGCAAACGCCGCCACCTGTGTGCCTGCCGCCGCCGTCGGTTTGCCACCCTCGGGCCAGCCGACGGCCGGGGCGATGTTTACCGTCGGGATCAGGGTCTTGTTCGGTTCTGGCAGTTTCGGTGTCGGCCCGGTGCCGTCGGAGACTTGCAGGCTGGAGGTTTCACCGCAGGCGGCGAGTCCACCGGCCAGGGCGATGACGAAAACGAGTTGGGGCTTGCGCATTGCTGATCTTCCCTATGAATGCATTCCTAAACATAGAGGAGGGCGCAGGCCCGATGGTTCAACCGCTCAACCGCGGGCTTCCTTGAACAGGACGGCGATGCCGGGGTGATAGTTGCCGGCTTCGCTGTGCAACTTGCGGTAGGCGTAAGGGAAATACCAGGCGACGGCGCAGGTATGCTCCTTTTGCAGGTCGTCGACCATGTCCTGCAACTCTTCGGGGCTGGCGCTGTGCTGGGCTTTTTGCGGAGCCACGAACAGGCAACCGAGCTTGAGGTCGCTGGCATAGCTGATGCGCCTGGCATCGAAGGTGATATCGAGCAGGGCCTGTGTCAGGTTGAGGTTGCTGACTTTCGGCCAGCGTTGCGTAGCCTGAATGAACGCGCGGTCTTCGGCGCCGGCAATCAGCAGATCGGCACGGGCGTTGCGCTCGCCTTCTTCGTTCTGTTTGCGCGTGGCCGTATCGTTCAGCGTGACCATTTCGGCCATCCACGCCGCTGCCGAGAGCAGTCCGAGATTGGCTTTTTCGTCGTGCCAGTACGGCGTGTCGTTGTCGCCGCGTACGGTGTTGTAGCGATCGATACAGTCAAACCAGCGTTCCAGCACCGGGCGCAGAAATTCCAGGCGCGGGTTGCTGATGATCATGCCTTGCATCGTCGTCATCCTTATTGTTGTAGTGGGCTTTTTCGGAAAAGCATGGCTCTTTGATATCACTTGTCACAGTCTGGCACAAGATTGCCAGCCGATAATTGATTGGCGGCAGTTATTCATCATCCGGACGCCTCTTTAATTGACGCTCCACCCCCAACCCTCTAACCTTCGCCGCTTGTTTCAGGTGCTCTGTGACGTGCGTCGACAGAGTGAAACAGGGAAGCCGGTGAGGGTGTCTTCAAGCGAAGCGCATCACGATCCCGGCGCTGCCCCCGCAACGGTAAATGAGTGAAAACTGCGCCTTGAGCCACTGCCTCGAAAGAAGCGGGAAGGCGCGCAGTCAGGTGTACGCCGCTCATGAGCCCGGAGACCGGCCTGATCCATCCAGCGGCATCACGGTGGGCGATGCCAGGCTTTTTGCCGTCTATTCCTGTGCCTGCCCGCCGTTATCCAGCCCCAACGGAGAGCTCCCCCATGACTGATTCCCCCGAGCGTGACGAGCGCCATCTGGCGCGTATGCAGCGCAAAAAAGCCGTGATCGACGAACGCATCGCCAATTCGCCCGACGAGTGCGGACTGGTGCTGGTGCTCACCGGCAATGGCAAAGGCAAAAGCAGCTCGGCCTTCGGCATGCTCGCGCGCGCCATGGGGCACGGCATGCAGTGCGGCGTGGTGCAATTCATCAAGGGCCGCAACAGCACCGGCGAAGAGTTGTTCTTCCGCCGCTTCCCCGAGCAGGTGCGTTTCCATGTCATGGGCGAAGGCTTCACCTGGGAGACCCAGGATCGCCAGCGCGACATCGCCGCCGCCACTGCCGCCTGGGAAGTCTCCCGCGAGTTGCTGCGTGATCCGTCGATCGGTCTGGTGGTGCTCGATGAACTGAACATTGCCCTCAAGCACGGCTACCTCGATCTCGATCAGGTGCTCAGCGATTTGCAGGCGCGGCCGCCGATGCAGCACGTTGTCGTCACTGGTCGCGGCGCCAAGCCGGAAATGATCGAAATGGGCGACACGGTCACTGAGATGGGCATGCTCAAACACGCTTTCCAGGCCGGCATCAAAGCGCAGAAAGGCGTCGAACTTTGAATCAGCCCCGTCACTGCCCGGCGGTGCTGATCGCCGCGCCGGCCTCCGGTCAGGGCAAGACCACCGTCACCGCCGCGCTCGCCCGTTTGCATCGCAATCAAGGGCGCAAGGTACGCGTATTCAAATGCGGCCCGGACTTTCTCGACCCGATGATTCTCGAGCGCGCCAGCGGTGCACCGGTGTATCAACTGGACATGTGGATGGTCGGCGAGCAGGAAAGCCGTCGCCTGTTGTGGGAAGCGGCAGCCGAGGCGGATCTGATTCTGATCGAAGGCGTGATGGGGCTGTTCGACGGTACGCCGTCCAGCGCTGATCTGGCGCGGCACTTTGGCGTGCCGGTGCTCGCGGTGATCGACGGCACGGCAATGGCGCAGACGTTCGGTGCACTGGCGCTGGGTCTGGCGCGCTATCAGCCAGACCTGCCGTTTGCCGGCGTGCTGGCCAACCGTGTCGGCACCTTGCGCCATGCGCAATTGCTCGAAGGCAGCCTGACTGAAGGCCTGCGCTGGTACGGCGCGTTGTCCCGCGAGACGGGCATCGAACTGCCGAGCCGGCACCTCGGTCTGGTCCAGGCCAGTGAATTGAATGATCTGGATGTGCGCCTCGACGCGGCGGCCGATGCGCTGGCCAGCAGTTGCGAGGTCGCGCTGCCGCCGGCCGTCGAATTCGCCGCGCCGGATGTGTTGACTGCCGAGCCGTTGCTCGATGGCGTACGTATTGCCGTCGCCCGTGACGAAGCGTTTGCCTTCACCTACGGCGCCAGTCTCGATCTGCTGCGTGCGATGGGCGCCGAGCTGCGCTTCTTCTCGCCGATCCGCGACAGCCAATTACCCGAGGCGGACAGCCTTTATCTGCCGGGCGGTTATCCGGAGTTGCATCATGTTGCGCTGTCGAAAAACACGCCGATGCTTGAAGCGATCCGCGCGCATCATTTGGCGGGTAAACCATTGCTCGCCGAGTGTGGCGGGATGTTGTACCTGCTCGACTCCTTGACCGATGTCGACGGCACCCGCGCGGAACTGGTCGGGTTGCTTAAGGGCGATGCGGTGATGCAGAAGCGTCTGGCGGCGTTGGCGCTGCAAGCGGTCGATCTGCCGGAAGGTTCGTTGCGCGGGCATACCTATCACCATTCGCTGACCACAACAGAGTTGACGCCGATTGCCCGGGGCTTGAGTCCGAATGGCGGGCGTGGGGCGGAGGCGGTATACCGGGAAGGGCGGATGACGGCTTCTTATGTGCATTTTTATTTTCCGTCGAATCCTGCGGCTGTCGCTGCGCTGTTTGCGCCACACCTTGAAACCGCTATCGCGAGCAGGCTCCCTCCTACAATGGAACACCCAAACCCTGTGGGAGCGAGCCTGCTCGCGAAAGGGCCATGACCGACAACACATTCTCCGAAGCCGAGCGCGCAGCGGTCTATAAAGCCATCGCCGAACGCCGCGACATGCGCCACTTCACCGGCGGCACCGTTGCGCCCGAGCTACTGCGTCGTCTGCTTGAAGCCGCACATCAGGCGCCGAGCGTCGGCTTGATGCAGCCCTGGCGCTTCATCCGCATCAGCGATCGCGCTCTGCGCGGACAGATCCGCAACCTGGTCGAAGAAGAGCGCATCCGCACAGCCGAAGCCCTCGGCGAGCGTAGCGATGAGTTCATGAAACTCAAGGTCGAAGGCATCAACGACTGCGCCGAAGTGCTCGTCGCGGCGCTGATGGACGATCGCGAAAAACATATTTTCGGCCGGCGCACGCTGCCGGAAATGGACATGGCGTCGCTGTCCTGCGCGATCCAGAATCTCTGGCTGGCTTCCCGTGCCGAAGGCCTGGGCATGGGCTGGGTCTCGCTGTTCGAGCCGCAGGCGCTGGCCGATTTGCTCAAGCTGCCGGAGGGCGCCAAGCCGCTGGCGGTGTTGTGTCTGGGCCCGGTCAGGGAATTCTATCCGGCGCCGATGCTGGTCCTCGAAGGCTGGGCGCAAACACGGCCGCTCAATGAGTTGCTGTATGAAAATTATTGGGGAGTGAGGCGATGAGTGTGGCGTTGTTGAGTGTCGCCGCGGTGGCGCTGGATGCGCTGCTCGGTGAACCGAAACGCTGGCATCCGCTGGTCGCGTTCGGCAATTTTGCCGGGCGCATCGAGCAGCGTTTCAACGCCGGCGGCCGTGGCTGGCGCAGCCATGGCGTCACCGCATGGGTGATCGCGGTGCTGCCGCTGACCTTGCTCGCCACCGCGTTGTCCTGGGCGCCCTATGTCGGCTGGATTATCGAGATTGTGGCGCTGTATTGCGCCCTCGGCATGCGCAGCCTCGGCGAGCATGTCGCGCCGGTCGCAGCAGCCTTGCGTGCCGATGATCTCGGCGAGGCGCGCAAGCGGGTCGGTTATCTGGTCAGCCGTCAGACCGATGAACTCGACAGCAATGCTGTGGCCCGCGCCGCCACCGAATCGGTGCTGGAAAACGGCAGCGATGCGGTGTTTGCCGCGCTGTTCTGGTTTGCCGTTGCCGGTGCGCCGGGCGTGGTCCTCTATCGCTTGAGCAATACCCTCGACGCGATGTGGGGTTATCGCAACGAACGCTTCGAACGGTTCGGCTGGGCGGCGGCGAAAATCGACGACGTGCTGAACTACATTCCTGCGCGTCTGGTGGCGTTTACCTACGCGCTACTGGGCAAGACCCGACTGGCCTTGAAGTGCTGGCGCACCCAGGCACCGCAGTGGGACAGCCCCAACGCCGGGCCGGTGATGGCCTCGGGTGCCGGGGCACTGGGCGTCGAACTGGGTGGCCCGGCGATCTATCACGGCGAACTGCATGAGCGTCCTCAGCTCGGCGAGGGGCAGGCGGCGGATGCCGATTCGATCGAGCGTGGCTGGCAATTGGTCCAGCGCGGGGTATGGTTATGGTTGCTGATTCTCTGCGTGGGGGCTGAATTCTATGCTTGAGCACGGTGGCCGGCTGCGCAAGGCGGCACTCGATTACGCGATTGCCGAAGCCGACTGGCTCGACCTGTCCAGCGGCCTGGCGCCATGGCCGTTCCCGATTCCGGAAATTCCGCTGCGCGCCTGGGCACGCTTGCCGGAAACCGATGACGGTCTGGAGCAGGCTGCGTGCGATTACTACGGCGCCGCGCAGGTGTTGCCGGTGGCCGGTTCACAAATGGCCATTCAGTTGCTGCCGCGTCTGCGCCGGGCCGGCAAGGTTGGCGTGTTGTCGCCGTGCTATGCCGAGCATGCCGAGGCCTGGCGCCGCAGCGGTTACATCGTCCGTGAATTGCTGGAGCAGGAAGTTGAGTTCTTTCTCGACAGCCTCGACGTGTTAGTGGTGGTCAATCCGAACAACCCGACCGGCCGGAGCCTGACCCCGGCGCGCCTGCTCGACTGGCATGCACGGTTGGCGCAACGCGGTGGCTGGCTGGTGGTTGATGAAGCGTTTATGGACAACACTCCGCAACTGAGCCTGGCGCCGTATGCGCATCAGGTCGGGCTGGTGGTGTTGCGTTCGTTCGGCAAGTTTTTCGGCCTGGCGGGGGTGCGACTCGGCTTTGTCCTGGCCGAGCGCAAGTTGCTCAAACTGCTCGCCGAGCAAGTAGGACCGTGGGCGGTGAGCGGGCCGACGCGAGTGCTCGGTACGGCTTGTCTGCAAGACACCGAGGGCCACACTCGCCAACGGATACGCAGCGATGAGGCCAGCGAACGGCTGGCGGCATTGCTGGCGCGTTATGGCTTTGAGCCGCAGGGCGGCTGCGCGCTGTTTCAGTGGTTGATCACCGAACACGCCCAGACGCTGTACGAATTCATGGCCCGTCGCGGCATCCTCTTGCGCCTGTTTACGCACAACAGCAGTGTGCGTTTCGGCCTGCCTGCCGATGCGGCTGAAGAGTTACGTCTCGAACAGGCGTTAATCGCCTTCGCCAAGGACCACCCATGACCACTTTGATGGTGCAAGGCACCACTTCCGACGCCGGCAAAAGCACGCTGGTGACCGCGTTGTGCCGCTGGGCGACCCGCCAGGGCGTGGCGGTGGTGCCGTTCAAGCCGCAGAACATGGCGCTCAACAGCGCCGTGACCGCTGACGGCGGCGAGATCGGCCGCGCGCAAGCGGTGCAGGCACAAGCGGCGAATCTGCAACCGCACACCGACATGAACCCGGTGTTGCTCAAGCCCAACAGCGACACGGGCGCCCAAGTGATTATTCATGGCCGCGCTGTGACCACGATGAACGCTGTCGCCTATCACGATTACAAAGCCATCGCGATGCAAGCGGTGCTTGCTTCCCACGAGCGACTGAGTGCGGCGTATCCGCTGGTGATGGTCGAAGGCGCCGGTTCGCCAGCGGAGATCAACCTGCGCGCAGGCGATATCGCCAACATGGGTTTTGCCGAAGCGGTGGATTGCCCGGTGCTGCTGATTGCCGACATCAATCGCGGCGGCGTCTTCGCCCATCTGGTCGGCACCCTGGAGTTGCTCTCGCCGAGCGAACAGGCGCGGGTCAAAGGCTTTGTCATCAACCGTTTTCGCGGCGACATCGCCTTGCTGCAACCGGGCCTCGACTGGCTCGAACAGCGCACCGGCAAACCGGTGGTCGGCGTGTTGCCGTACGTGATGGACCTGCATCTTGAGGCCGAGGACGGTATCGATCAGCGGCAGACCGACAAGGCCGAACAGGTGTCGAAAGTGGTGGTACCGGTGCTGCCGCGCATCAGCAACCACACCGACTTCGATCCGCTGCGCCTGCACCCGCAGGTCGATTTGCAATTTATCGGGCCGGGGCAGGCGATTCCGGCTGCCGACCTGATCATTCTGCCGGGCTCGAAAAGCGTGCGCAGCGATCTCGCCTATCTGCGCGCCAATGGCTGGGACACGGCGATCAGCCGGCATCTGCGCTACGGCGGCAAGGTGCTGGGGATTTGCGGCGGTCTGCAAATGCTCGGCGAGCAGGTGCATGATCCGCTCGGGCTCGAAGGCGCTGCCGGCTCCAGTACCGGGCTGGGGTTACTGGCGTTCGAGACGCAGCTCGAAGCCGAGAAGCAACTGCGCAACGTCCGTGGACGGCTGGCGCTGGAAAACGCCGAAGTCAGCGGTTATGAAATTCATGCTGGCGTAACCACCGGGCCGGCGCTGGAGAATGCGGCGGTGCATCTGGACGACGGCCGTTGTGACGGTGCGCAAAGTGCGGATGGTCAGGTGTTCGGCACCTATTTGCATGGCTTGTTCGAATCGCCCCAGGCCAGTGCCGCGTTGTTGCGCTGGGCCGGGTTGAGTGACGTGCAAGAGGTCGATTACCACGGCTTGCGCGAGCGTGATATCGAGCGCTTGGCGGATCTGGTGGAGAAGCATCTGGATACCGGGCTGTTGCGTCAGCTTTGTGGGATTTGAGTGGGCTTCAAGGGCCTCATCGCGAGCAGGCTCACTCCTACATTTGAAATGCGTTCCCCTGTAGGAGTGAGCCTGCTCGCGATAGCGCCCTTAGCTTCAATGCATATTTTTCGGGATGAACTGATGCTCCAACTGATCCTCGGCGGCGCCCGCTCCGGCAAAAGTCGCCTGGCGGAAAAACTCGCCAGTGAAAGCCATCTCGCCGTCACCTACATCGCTACCAGCCAGCCGCTGGACGGCGAGATGAACCAACGCGTCGCCCATCACCGCGCGCGCCGCCCGGCCGAATGGGTATTGATCGAAGAGCCGCTGGAACTGGCCCGCGTGCTGCGCGAAAGCGCCAGTGCCGAGCGTTGCCTGCTGGTCGATTGCCTGACGCTGTGGCTGACCAACCTGCTGATGCTCGACGACGCCGAACGTCTCAGCGCCGAACGTGAAGCCCTGCTCGAGTGCCTGGCCGCGCTGCCGGGTGAAATCATTTTTGTCAGCAACGAGACCGGAATGGGTGTCGTGCCGCTGGGCGAATTGACTCGCCGTTATGTCGATGAAGCCGGTTGGCTGCATCAAACTCTGGCCGAGCGCTGTCAGCGTGTTGTCCTGACCGTCGCCGGCCTGCCCCTGACTTTGAAAGGACCTGCGTTATGACCCAACCCTGGTGGCTGAACCCGTGCAAACCGGTGGATCTCGACGCCGTTGCAAGCGCGGCAGCGCGACAGCAGCAACTGACCAAACCGGCCGGCTCGCTCGGGCGGCTGGAGTCGGTGGCGGTGCAACTGGCCGGTCTGCAAGGTCAGGTCAAACCGACGCTTGCGCAGGTGTGGATTGCGATTTTTGCCGGCGATCATGGTGTGGTGGCGGAGGGCGTTTCGGCTTATCCGCAGGAAGTCACCGGGCAAATGCTGCTCAATTTTGTCAGCGGCGGCGCGGCGATCAGCGTGCTGGCGCGTCAGCTCGGTGCGCAGCTGGAAGTGGTCGATCTGGGCACGGTGAATCCGGCGCTGAATCTGCCGGGCGTGCGCCATTTGAACCTCGGCGCAGGCACGGCGAATTTCGCTCAAGGCGCAGCGATGACTCAGGCGCAGGGCGAACTGGCGTTGCAGGCCGGTCGCGACAGTGTGTTGCGCGCCAAAGCCGCCGGCACGCAATTGTTTATCGGCGGCGAGATGGGCATCGGCAACACCACGGCGGCCAGTGCGCTGGCGTGTGCCTTGCTTGATTGCCCGGTGGCGCACCTGACCGGTCCTGGCACCGGGCTGAATGCCGAAGGCGTCAGCCATAAAGCGCAAGTGATCGAGCGCGCGCTGGCGCTGCATGCCGCACAGCGTGGCGATGCCTTGCAGACGCTGTGCAATCTCGGCGGTTTCGAGATTGCCGCGTTGGTCGGCGCTTATCTGACCTGCGCGCAGGAAGGGATCGCGGTGCTGGTCGACGGTTTTATCTGCACCGTCGCTGCGCTGGTCGCGGTCCGTTTGAATCCGGCCTCGCGTGATTGGCTGTTGTTCGGCCATCGCGGTGCCGAGCCGGGACATCGTCATGTGCTGGAAACCTTGAGCGCCGAGCCGTTGCTGGAGCTTGGCCTGCGCTTGGGCGAGGGCAGTGGCGCGGCGTTGGCGGTGCCGTTGTTGCGCCTGGCGTGTGACCTGCACGGGCAGATGGCGACGTTCGCCGAAGCCGCGGTGGCGGATCGCCCGGCATGACGCTGCGGGTGGATCTGCTGCGCCACGGCGAGACGGAGCTGGGCGGCGGCTTGCGCGGCAGCCTTGACGATGCGCTCACCGAAAACGGTTGGATGCAGATGCGCACAGCGGTGGTCGCGGGTGGGCCGTGGGATCGTATTGTCAGCTCGCCGTTGCAGCGCTGCGCGCGGTTTGCCGCCGAACTCGGTGAGCGACTGAACCTGTCGGTGCACCTCGACAAGGATTTGCAGGAGCTGCATTTCGGCGCCTGGGAAGGGCAGAGCGCAGCAGCGTTGATGGAAACGGATGCCGAGGCGCTGGGGCTGTTCTGGGCTGATCCGTATGCGTTCACGCCACCGCAAGGCGAGCCGGTCAGCGAGTTTTCCTTGCGGGTGCTGGCGGCGGTTGCGCGGTTGCACGCGGCGTACGCAGGAGAGCGGATTTTGTTGATCAGCCACGGCGGTGTGATGCGCCTGTTATTGGCGCAGGCGCGCGGATTGCCGCGCGAACAATTGCTCAATGTCGAAGTCGGCCACGGTGCGCTGTTTGCGCTGACGGTCGCGGCGGACGGCGCGCTCAGGGAAGGTCACTGACATGCTGCCGCTGTGGATCGCCTTGCAGTTTCTCAGCAGTCTGCCCATTCGTCTGCCAGGCATGCCTGAGCCGGAACAACTTGGGCGGTCGCTGCTGTTCTATCCGCTGGTGGGATTGCTGTTCGGGCTGATCCTCTACACGTTGAATCTGTTGTTGGCCGGTGCGCCGTCGTTGCTTCATGCAGCGCTGTTGCTGACGGTTTGGGTGTTGCTCAGCGGTGCGCTGCACCTGGATGGTCTGGCCGACAGCGCGGATGCCTGGCTCGGTGGTTTCGGTGATCGCGAACGCACGCTGACGATCATGAAAGATCCACGCAGCGGGCCGATTGCAGTAGTCACGCTGGTGTTGGTGCTGCTGCTGAAATTCGCTGCGCTGCTGGCGTTGATTGAGCAAGGACAAGGGATGGCGCTGGTCATCGTGCCGGTGCTGGGCCGGGCGGCGCTGCTGGGGTTGTTTCTGACCACGCCGTATGTGCGTGCGGGTGGCTTGGGCCAGGCGCTGGCCGATCATCTGCCGCGCAAGGGCGGTTGGTGGGTGCTGGGGTTGAGTGCGCTGGGTTGCCTGTTGATCGCGGGGATCAGTGCGGTCGTGGCGCTGCTGATTTCACTTGGGGTGTTTGTCTGGCTGCGGCGGGTGATGCTGCGACGGTTGGGCGGGACTACCGGGGATACAGCGGGGGCGTTGCTGGAGTTGCTGGAAATGATGGTGTTGGTTGGGCTGGCGTTAGGCTGACAGTTTTGTAGTGATAATGCCGGCCTTATCGCGAGGAGGCTCACTCCTACAATTGAAATGCGTACCCCTTGTAGGAGTGAGCCTGCTCGCGATGGCGATTTTTCAGGCAGCAAAAATATCAGGAATTTCATCTGTAACTTGATTTAACACAGTCGCGGGTATATACACGCACCATGCTTCCTTCTCAGTGTTTGTGCACCAACCTGCGTCGCGCCGCGCGTGGCGTCAGCAGGCATTACGACGGCGCCCTCGACGGCTTCGGGATCAACGTTGCCCAGTATTCTCTGCTGTGCAATCTGCAGCGTCTGGATCAACCGAGTATTTCCGAACTGGCCGAAGCGATGGGACTGGATCGCAGCACCCTTGGGCGCAATCTGCGCGTGCTGGAAGGCGAAGGCCTGGTGGCGTTGGCCGAAGGCGACGACCTGCGTAACCGCATCGTCAAACTCACCGAAATCGGCGTGCAACGCCTGGCAGCAGCGCTGCCCGCCTGGGAAGCGGCGCAACAGCGGTTGATTGACCGTCTCGGTGCCGAGAAGCGCGAAACCTTGCTCAGACTGCTGGATGAACTGGCCTGAGGCCGGTTTTTTTCCAAACTCAAGCGGGTATATACCCGCAAGCGGAGAACAATAATGACAACGATGTGGCGTACGTGCGGTTGGGTGTTGCTTGGGAGCGCGCTGATCCTGGCGTTGTCATTGGGCATACGGCATGGCTTCGGTCTGTTCCTGTCGCCGATGAGTGCGCAGTTCGGCTGGGGGCGTGAGGTATTCGCCTTCGCCATCGCCTTGCAGAACCTGATCTGGGGCTTGGCACAACCGTTTACCGGCGCGCTGGCCGACCGCTTCGGCGCGGCGAAAGTGGTGCTGATCGGCGGCGTACTGTATGCCGCGGGCCTGGTCTGCATGGGGTTGGCTGATTCGCCGCTGAGCCTGTCGCTGAGCGCTGGCCTGCTGATTGGTATCGGCCTGTCCGGCACCTCGTTTTCGGTGATCCTCGGCGTCGTCGGTCGCGCTGTACCGGCCGAAAAACGCAGCATGGGCATGGGCATCGCCAGCGCCGCCGGCTCCTTTGGCCAGTTCGCCATGCTGCCGGGCACGCTCGGCCTGATCGGCTGGCTCGGCTGGTCGGCGGCGCTGTTGGTGCTGGGGCTGCTGGTGGCGATGATTGTGCCGCTGGTGAGCATGCTCAAAGACAAACCGTTGCCGCTGATGGGGCATGAACAGACGCTCTCCGAGGCGCTGCGTGAAGCCTGTGGGCATTCCGGTTTCTGGCTGCTGGCGTTCGGCTTTTTCGTTTGTGGTTTTCAGGTGGTGTTCATCGGCGTGCATCTGCCGGCCTATCTGGTCGATCAGCATCTGCCGCCGACCGTCGGCACCACGGTGCTGGCGTTGATCGGGCTGTTCAACATCTTCGGCACCTATACCGCTGGCTGGCTCGGCGGGCGCATGTCCAAGCCGCGCCTGTTGACGGCGTTGTACCTGCTGCGTGCAGTGGTGATCGTGCTGTTCCTGTGGCTGCCGGTGACGACCACGTCGGCTTATCTGTTCGGCATGGCGATGGGGTTCCTGTGGTTGTCGACGGTGCCGTTGACCAACGGTACGGTGGCGACCTTGTTTGGCGTGCGCAATCTGTCCATGCTCGGTGGCATCGTGTTCCTGTTCCATCAGCTCGGCTCGTTCCTCGGCGGCTGGCTGGGCGGGGTGGTGTATGACCGTACCGGGAGTTATGACTTGATCTGGCAAGTGGCGGTTCTCTTGAGCCTGCTGGCGGCGGCACTGAACTGGCCCGTGCGCGAGCGTCCGGTCGAGCGCCTGCAACCGCGCGCGAGCGCCGCATGAGCCGAATCGGGTCGCGACTGGCCCTCATCACACTCGGTGCCGCGCTGCTGGCGCTGGCGTGGTGGGGCTGGCAGCGCGGCGGGCTGGCGTTGATGCAGTTGGGCATGAGCATTTGCTAGAAGCCCGCGTGGCGAGTAACGTCGGCAGTCTGATGACTGCTTAAAGGATGCTCGACATGCTGAAGCGCTGGTGTGCTGTTCCCGCGTTGCTGATGACGTTGACTGGCTTGGCCGGGGCTGCGGATTGTCCGGACCTGCTGCAAGGTTCGCTGCCCAAGCTGCGGGCCAAGGAATCCATCGACCTGTGTCAGCGCTACGCCGACAAACCGCTGGTGGTCATCAATACGGCGAGCTTCTGCGGGTTCGCTCCGCAATTCGAAGGGCTTGAGGCGCTCAATCAGCGCTACAAGGCGCAAGGGCTGGAGATGCTTGGCGTCCCGTCCGACGATTTCAAGCAGGAGTCCAAGGACAGTGCCGAAACCGCCAAGGTCTGTTATGCCAACTATGGCGTGACGTTCAACATGACCGAGCCACAGAAGGTCCGCGGTGATGGCGCCACGCATCTGTTCAAGGTGCTGGCCGAGCAGAGCAGTGCGCCGAAGTGGAACTTCTACAAATACGTGGTCGATCGTCAGGGCAACGTCATCGCCAACTTTTCCAGCCTGACCAAGCCGGATGATCCGGAGTTTATTGCGGCGATCGAAAAGGCCATCGCTTCAAAGCCGCTGAAGCCTTGATTCACTCTGTACCCTGTGGGAGCGAGCCTGCTCGCGAATGCGGTCTCTCATTCGGAGTATGAGTCGGCTGATCCATCGCTTTCGCGAGCAAGCTCGCTCCCACAATGGCTTGGCGTAGTGCCGGAAACCAAAAAAGCCCCGCCTCTGCAAAGAGAGCGGGGCTTTTTTATGGGCGAGGGGTTGGCCTCGCCTTGCAGCATCAGAAGCGGTAGGTCGCGCCGACACCGAAACCGTTTGCCGAGTTTTCATACTTGGACTCGTAGCTTTGGCCACGATTGTTCTCGTTGCGGATGTTGACCGATTCTTCCTTCAAGTACGAATAAGCGACGTCGATGGTCAGGTCTTCGGTCGGACTCCAGCCGGCACCAACACTGAAGATGGTGCGGTCGCCGGTAGGAATGCGTGGCGAGCGATCTTCGTTATTGGTCGGCGACTGGTCGAACGTCAGGCCGGTACGCAGTACCCATTCCTTGTTCAACTGATACGACGTACCCACGGCGTAAGCCCAAGTGTCATGCCAGTTCTGATCTTCGTTGATCGAGCCGAACTGACCGGCCAGCAGTGGCTGCACGCCGGAGTTCTTGACGGTGATCTTGTCCAGCTGGCTCCAGCGCGTCCAGGTGGTACCGGCGTAGACGTTCCAGCGATCGTTGATCGCCTGGGTAACCGACAGGTCGACGGATTCAGGCGTGGTGATCTTCAACGAAGCGTCGTATTTCTGGTTGGCGCCCAGGCCTGCCAGCGCCAGTGCGCCGTACTTGACCTTGGTGTCGCCTTCGAGCTTGTAATCGACTTTGGAGTGGTAGGTCAGGCCCACGCGGGTGGTGTCGGTGGCTTGTACCAGCACGCCGATGTTGTAGCCCAGCGCGGTGTCGTCACCCTTGATCTTGACCTTGCCGTCCGGCAGCGCCTGGGTGATCGATAGGTTCGATTCCAGAGAGCCGTCGATGCGGTTGATGGTCGGACCGAAACCGATCGACACCTTGTCGTTGAAGGCGTAGCTGACGGTTGGCTGGAAAGTGATGACCTGGACTTCGGACTTGCTGCCGAAGTAACGGCCGGCAAAGCCGTTTTCGTAATCGGTGATCAGGCCGAATGGCACGTAGACGCCCAGGCCGAATGCCCAGTGATCGTCGATTGGCTTGACGTAGAAGCCCATCGGTACGGCGGTGAGGGGCACCATGTCGCCTTTATTGCTGCCGCCGTTCGGGCTGGAGCTGCCGTTGCTGATATCGGTATGAGCATCGACAAAAGCGACGCCGCCGGTGACTTGTTCGCGCTTGAGGCGCGACATACCGGCAGGGTTGCCATAAACAGTGCTTGCGTCGTCGGCAGCAGAAGATCGCCCGGCAAAACCAGTCCCCATCCCGCTAATGCTTTGTTCGTTGAGGGCAAAACCCGCCGCGAAAATCTGGGTGGATGCCATGGCAACGGCGAGGCTAAGGGTGGTTTTGAGCATTACTTTTTTCATTATTAGAACTCCTGGTGATCACCGGGGCGAAAATTACCAACATTTTCGTCCCAGCGCTATAGCCTGTATGCCTTGAGTTAGAGCGGTTTTGTAGGACAATCCGACCAAAATGCCGACCTGTTGCGAGAACTTGTGGAACCGCTCGGTCAACAAGCGACCTGATTCAGCGGTGAAACACAGGTCTGCCAGGCGTCGGTGAAATCGCGTAGACGACCCTGAGGCTGGAATGTCTGGCGCCAGATACGCGCCATGCCCAGTAAATCGTTCGGGTCGGGGAGGGTGGGGGCTTGCTCTTCGATCAATAGCCAGGCGATGGCAGTGGCGTAACGCAGATTGACGGTCAGTTCCAGGTGCGGCCCGCTGAGGAATGCGTGCTGGCTGGCCAGGCCACGCACCAGGCTGGCGCGCTCCGGATCGAGCGCCAGGTAATCGTCCCAAAGCATTTGGTGGCGCTGCTCGGCGATGCGGTACAGGCCGTGCCCGCGCCGGTCATGCAGTGCGGAGCCGAGGGCGGACTGGCTGGCGGCGATACCCAACAGCAGGGATTCGGCGGTTGCACAGTGGCGTCCCAGGTAGATCAAGGTAGGACGGATCACGTAGCGGCACAGTTCGCTGGCAGCGATACCCATAAAACCCTCGGATCTTGTAATGGGGGCGAGTCCTGAAAGGGGGCTTGGCAGCGGTGGATCGGCTCAGGCTCGCCACAAGCGGATCAAGCCGCTCGAGTTGAAGTGTAGTGTCATATTCAGGGTGTAAAGGACTGTTTTTAAAATATTTCCGGCTCTGAGTTTTAACCGTTATATCCAATGATGCTTAACGGCGAAGCGGTAAAAGCGAAACATCAGGCAATAAAAAGCCCCGCATTGTGTGCGGGGCTTTGGCTTTTGCAGCGCGTTCGGCTATCAGGCAACCAGTGCCTGGCGCGTACGGTCGATCACGGCCTGCAGCGGTTCGGCACTGGAGTATTGATCGGGGTACAAGCGCTCGCTGTGACGAGCGATCCCGTGTTCATTGACCACGGTGAAGCTGAAGCAGCCTTTGCGAGCGGCCATGATCAGGCAGTTCATTGGGGCAAAAGCGTTGGTTAGGGTGCGAATGGCATCCTGAGTGTGGATTTGAGTAGACATAGTTATTAGGTGTTCCTACAAATGACACGGATAAGAACCGTGCAACGTTAAAACGTTCCAGTAACGTCGATCACCATTGATCGAACGAAGAACCCGACTGGAACAAAGCAGCCAGTTTGAAGCGCTGATAAGTGGGCGCGCTTGGGCTGGCAGGTAGGTACTTAGGAGGACAGGCATCACAACAAGGGCAAAGGTTCTGGGCCCGGGGTGAAGATCCTGATCAATTTGCAGGTTGGTTCGGTCAGAGTAAACGGTCTTCGCAACACCCTTTGCATTCGATCAAAGGCTGTGTCGTCGCAAGATTTACCTGGAAACCATCGAGGGGTCGTTCCCGCTCTTTTCGGCAGAGGCTTCGATAACGAAGGTTTACCGTGGGGATGTGTTCGACCAGAATTGACTTTCAGCTTGGTACTAACGCCGCGGATAGTAACGGATCGAATGATGCAAAGCAAATGCCTCGCAAAAAAACTTCCCGTGCGCCGGTTGGGACAGCTTGCCGGCAGGCCGGATCGCTTATGTCGGGTCAGTTTTCTTCGCCGTTTGTCGGCGCAACGTGCTTGCTCTCAAGGTGATTAGGCCGGTTTATCCCCGGTAGGCTGCCAGACTGGCCCGAAAAAGCGCACCGATATAACCGGGCAGCAGGTACTTGTGCACATCAGTGGCGCGGACTGTCACCGCACTGTCATATCAATCCTGACCCTGACGGCTGCCTGTATCAAAAGTTTAAGTCAATGAAAAACATCGCTTTTTTTTGTTGGTGAAAAAATCGTCAGTTTGACTGCGAGGCCCATTCCATAAGGCTTTGCGAGGGTTGCAAGGCGGTTGTCCACTGAGTTATCCACAGCTTCTGTGGATTGTCCCGAGCGCTTGCTCTAGCACGGGCGTGCCGACTGATGTTTCGACTTTACCTGTAAGAAAAAGAGAGTAGAGTGGCGCGCCTTCCGATCTGCCCCAAGTGCTTTATGAAGTTTCGCTCAGTATCAGACTCTGTTACCTCAGAACCTCCTCGTGTTACCTCCCCCAAGCGTTTTTCCGTGCGTGTGGCCGAATGGTTGCTCGACAGCCCGCGTCTGGGCGATAGCCGTAATGCCAAACACCTTGCCGGGCGTTTGCTTAAGCAGCCTGCGCGTGAGGGCGTCGTCGTTGCGCAGAGCCGTCTGGGCCAGTTGATGTGTCGCGAGTGCGGCAATGCCCGCGACCGGCGCATCGGCCAGGACCTGTTGCGCCAGGCCGCCCGCGCCGGCGACGTGCGTGCGCAACAGGAACTGGGCCTGATTGAAGACTGAGCTGTCCAAGCTCTGACACCTTGGTTAACCTTCAAGCTTTATCGGATCGGCAGGAGTCGCTATGGCTATGGACTTGACCAGCGTGTTGCTGGGGCTTGCAGGCGCAGGGTTGCCGCTGTTGGTGCTGGCCTGGCAGTTGCAGCGCCGCGCGCGGGATGGCCAGGCCGACATCGCTGTGCTTGAAGAGCGGCTGGCCATGGCGCAGTTGGCTCAGGATGGTCTCAACGCTCAGTTGGAAGCCAGTCGTGACGAGATCGCTGACCTCAGCCAGGCCAATACCCTCAAACAGGCTGACCTGGCGGCCCTGCGTCGTGAAGTCGAGTTACTGCAAATCGAGCGCGATGACGCTCGCGATGCGTCCCATGCCTGGAACCTTGAGCGTGCCAGCAAGGAAGCCGAGCTGCGGCGTCTTGATGCGCAGGCCGCCTCGCTGAGCGCCGAACTGCGTGAGCAGCAGGACAGCCATCAGCAACGCCTCAGTGACCTGCAAGGCTCGCGTGACGAGCTGCGTGCGCAGTTCGCCGAACTGGCCGGGAAGATCTTCGATGAACGCGAACAACGCTTTGCCGAGACCAGCCAACAGCGTCTCGGCCAACTGCTTGATCCGTTGAAAGAGCGCATTCAGTCTTTCGAAAAACGCGTGGAAGAAAGTTATCAGGCCGAAGCCCGCGAACGCTTTTCCCTGGCCAAGGAGCTGGAGCGTTTGCAGGCGCTCAACCTGCGCCTGAGCGATGAGGCGACCAACCTGACTCGCGCACTGAAGGGGCAGAAGACCCAAGGCAACTGGGGCGAGCTGATTCTGGAGCGAGTGCTTGAACACGCTGGCCTGGAGAAGGGGCGCGAATATCAGACCCAGGTCAATCTCAAGGGACCGGACGGCGAGCGCTTCCAGCCTGACGTGATTATTTATCTGCCCGGTGACAAGCAGGTGGTGGTCGACTCCAAAGTCAGTCTGACGGCCTATCAGCAATACGTCGCTGCGGACGATGACAGTCTTGGACAGATCGCGATCAAGCAGCACGTGCTGTCCTTGCGCAATCACGTCAAAGGCTTGGCCGGCAAGGATTACAAGCGTCTTGACGGTCTGCACAGCCTCGATTTCGTTTTGCTGTTCGTGCCCATCGAGGCGGCGTTTTCCGCAGCCTTGCAGGCCGAACCGACGCTGTTTCAGGAAGCCTTCGACCGTAACATCGTGATTGTCAGCCCAACGACGTTGCTGGCGACATTGCGCGTGATCGACAGCCTGTGGAAGCAGGAGCGGCAAAGCCAGAACGCGCGGGAAATCGCCGAGCGTGCCGGCTGGCTTTACGACAAGTTCGTGCTGTTCATTCAGGATCTCGACGAGGTTGGCAATCGCCTGCAACAACTGGACAAGGCTTACAGCTCAGCGCGCAACAAGCTGACCGAAGGACGCGGCAACCTGGTCAGCCGCAGCGAACAACTCAAATTGCTCGGGGCGCGGGCGAGCAAGAGCTTGCCGGCGGATTTGCTCGAGCGGGCGATGACTGATGTTGATGGGTTGGTTGAATTGCCTGAGTAACGGCAAAGGCTTCGCGAGCAGGCTCGCTCCCACAGGGGCACGCATTTCAATGTGGGAGCGAGCCTGCTCGCGAAGGCGTCAGCGAAATCGCCACCTACAGCGGCAAATACCGACTCAATAACGCCCGCAACGCCGCCGGCTTTACCGGCTTGGCCAGATAATCCAGTCCCGCCGCATGTACCTGCGCGACCGTCTCCGGGCGTCCATCGGCGCTGATCACCACGCCCGGCACCGGCTCGCCCAAGGTAGTGCGCAGCCAGGCCATCAGCTCGGTGCCGGTGTCGCCATGATCCAGGTGGTAATCGACCAGCGCCAGTTGTGGCCGCATCCCCTCATTCAACAGCGCCGCGCATTCTTCACGGTTGCGCGCGGTCCAGACCTGGCAGCCCCAGCGGCTCAACAGGCTGTGCATGCCGATCAGAATGCTGTCTTCATTGTCGATGCACAGCACCTGCGCGCCGCTCAATAACGTGCCATTCAACTCCACCACCGCGCTGGCGGCTGGCGTTTGGGTACGAGCCAGCGGCACCGTCACACTGAATACGCTGCCGCGCCCCGGCCACGAGCGCACGCGCAAGGTATGACCGAGCACACGGCACAAGCCATCGGCGATCGCCAACCCGAGTCCAAGGCCTTTTTCGGCGCGGGTCTGATGGCTGTCGAGGCGTTTGAATTCCTCGAAAATCACCTGCTGCTTGTCCTCTGGGATACCCGGCCCGCGATCCCAGACCTCAAGGCTTAACGCTGAACCGTGTCGACGTACACCCAGCAAAACCGGACCCTTGGCATAGCGGAAAGCGTTGGTGAGGAAATTCTGCAAAATCCGCCGCAGCAGTTTGATGTCGCTGTCGACGCGCAAGTGCGTGCCACGCACGCGGAATGTCAGGCGTTGTTCTTGCGCCAGTGCCTTGAACTCGGCGCCGAGAATGTCGAACAACTCGTTTACGGCAAACGGCTTGCGATCAGGATTGATCTTGCCGTTCTCCAGGCGCGAGATGTCCAGCAGATCGCTGATCAGGTCCTCGGCTGAACGCAGTGAGCTGTCGAGGTGCTGCACCAGTTTCTGCGCCTCGCTGCTCAGGCCTTCAGCCTGATGGGAAAGGGCGGCCGAGAACAGGCGCGCAGCGTTCAATGGCTGCATCAGATCGTGGCTGACGGCGGCAAGGAAGCGGGTCTTCGACTGGTTGGCGGATTCGGCCGTGCCTTTGGCTTCGGTCAGCGCGACGTTGAGCTGCGACAGTTCCTGGGTGCGTTCGCTGACCCGCTGCTCCAGCCCCTCGTTGGCCTCGGTCAGCGCCTGTTCGGCTTCGCGGAACGCGGTGATGTCGGTGAAACTCATGACGAAGCCGCCGCCGGGCATCGGGTTGCCGATCAGCTCGATCACCCGGCCATTGGGGAACAGGCGCTCGGAGGTGTGCGCCCGGCCCTGGCGCATCCAGTGCAGACGCCGCGCGACGTGGACCTCGGCTTCACCGGGGCCGCATAAACCGCGCTCGGCGTTGTAGCGAATGATGTCAGCAATCGGTCGCCCGACGCTGATCAAACCATCGGGGTAATTGAACAATTCCAGATAACGGCGGTTCCAGGCCACCAGCTTCAGCGATTGGTCGACCACGCTGATGCCCTGGGTGATGTTCTCGATGGCGCCTTGCAGCAGCGCGCGGTTGAACTGCAACACTTCCGAGGCTTCGTCGGCGATGCGCACGACGTCCTCCAGTTGCATTTCCCGGCCTTCGATGGCGGCTTTTACGACAGCGCGTGTCGAAGAGGCGCCAAGCACACCGGCGAGCAGACGTTCGGTATGGGCAATCCATTCATCGTCAGCGTTCTGGTTCGGGTTGAAGCCTTTGCCCTGGCGGTAGGCGAAACGGATGAAGCTCTGTCGCGCCCGTTCTTCACCCACGAAGCGTGCCGCCAGTTGCAGCAAGTCATCGATCTGCACGGCCAGCATCGAGCGGGCGCTGGGACGGGCGCTGATTTCCTGACCGATAAAACGCCCGGCCTGCCAGTGCTCGGAAACCCGCGTGCGCGACAGCACCGAGACCCAGGCAAACAGCGTGAAGTTGCCCGCCAGCGACAGCACCACGCCTTGGGTCAGCGGCGTGATCGGCAGGTTCAGCGGGTTGCTGTGCAGCCACGCCAGCCCTGGAAAACTGTTAAGCGACCAGCCGAGGCTGTGCGCGGCGATCGGCAGAATCAGCGTGTAGAACCACAGGAACGTCCCCGCCGCGAGACCGGCAAACACGCCCCGGCGATTGGCCTGTTTCCAGTACAGCGCGCCGAGCATGGCCGGTGCCAATTGAGTCACGGCGGCAAAGGCAATCTGGCCGATGGTTGCCAGGCTCGCGGTCGATCCCAGCAAGCGGTAACTGACGTAGGCCAGCAGCAGAATGACCACAATGCTCACGCGGCGCACCGACAGCATCCACTGACGGAACACCTCGAACGGCCGCTCGGCGTTGTTGCGGCGCAGCAACCACGGCAACAGCATGTCGTTGGAGACCATGGTCGACAGTGCCACGCTGGCGACGATCACCATGCCGGTTGCCGCCGAAGCGCCGCCGATGAAGGCGAGCATCGCCAGCGCCGGATGCGCCTGCGCCAGCGGCAGGCTGATCACAAACGAATCGGGCAGCACATCGTCGGGCAGCATCATTTGACCGGCGAGGGCGATCGGTACGACAAACAATGCCGCCAGGGCGAGGTAAGCGGGAAACACCCATTTGGCCAGGCGCAGATCCTGTGGGTCGATGTTCTCGACCACCGTGACATGGAACTGCCGCGGCAGACAGATGATCGCCATCATCGCCACGCCGGTCTGCACCACCATCGACGGCCAGTTGATGGTTTCTTTCCAGTACTCCTCCAGGCGCGGTGCGAGCATGGCCTGATTGAACAGGTCATCGAAACCGTCATAGAGGCCATACGTCACGAAAGCGCCGACGGCGAGAAAGGCGAACAGCTTGACCAGCGACTCGAAGGCAATCGCCAGCACCATGCCGCGGTGGTGCTCGGTGGCGTCCAGGTTGCGGGTGCCGAAGACGATCGTGAACAGCGCCAGCACCAGCGAAACGATCAGCGCGGTGTCCTGGGCGCGGGTGCCCATGGCGTCAGCCCCGGCGCCAATCAACAGATTTACACCAAGGACGATGCCTTTGAGTTGCAGGGCAATGTAGGGCAGGACGCCGACCAGACAGATGAGCGCGACGACCACCGCCAGCGATTGCGACTTGCCATAGCGCGCGGCGATGAAGTCGGCGATGGAGGTGATGTTCTCTTGTTTGCTGATCATCACCATTTTTTGCAGCACCCACGGCGCACCCACCAGCAGCAGGATCGGCCCGAGGTAGATCGGCAGGAACGACCACAACTGCTCAGCCGCCTGGCCCACCGCGCCGAAAAACGTCCAGCTGGTGCAGTAGACCGCCAGCGACAGGCTATACACCCACGCGCGCACGCGCGGCGGCAACGGCGTGCTGCGGCGGTCGCCGTAGAAGGCGATGGCGAACATAATGGCCATATAGGCCAGGGCGACGACGGCGATCAGCCCGGTGGACAACGACATGCAGCACTCCCGACAAAAGACTCCCCCGGCACTCCTGCCCGGGCGGACAGTCTCGCATGAGCGCGGCGGTTAGTCAGTGTCGACCAAGGTCGTGGCGTGGCGGGGTGTCGCAGGAGTAAAGGCGGGTGGTTTTTGCGGTGGCCGGTCGGGCCTCTTCGCGAGCAGGCTCACTCCTACAAAGGGGACGCATTCCAAATGTAGGAGTGAGCCTGCTCGCGATAGCGTCAGTCCAGACGCAGCGCAATATCGATCAGCCGATGCAACTCATCCACCTCCAGCGCCGCCGCCGAAAACAGAATCCGGAACACCACCGGCGCCACCACCAGATTGATCAACCGATCGACACTCGGCGCGGCCTCGTGCGGGTGGCGATCAAGGATGGTCTGCAACTGCGCGCCAATAATCGCCACGCAGTACCCCGGCGTAGCGCTCGCCTGCACATCGCGCATCATGTTGCGCCCAGGCTCGGAACTCATTTCGTCGAGGTATTGCTCGGCCCAGGCGCGAATATCGCTGCGCAAACTGCCGGTTTCTGCTGGTTCGCTGTCGGGGCGCATGCGCGCCAGGGCGACGTCAGCCAGCAACGCTGCCAGGTCACCCCAGCGCCGGTAAATCGTCGACGGTGTGACGCCAGCACGCGCAGCGATTTGCGGGACGGTCACCGTCGAGCGCTCCTGTTCCTGCAGCAGCGCGCGGACTGCCGAATGAATCGCATCTTGCACCCGGGCACTGCGGCCACCGGGGCGTAAACCTTCTTTAATAGCCATGTGGCAGACCTTAACACAAAGAATTTGCTTTAAGCGCGGGGCAGTAGCACACTCCGCAAAAGCAAAAAATTAGCTTTTGCGGAGTGTGCCCATGACCAGCCCCTTGAATAATGTCGCTTCCCACCGTGCCAGTCTGTGGTTTCTGGCGATTACCTTACTGAGTTTTCTCGCCGCTTCCACCGCGCCGACGCCGTTGTACCACCTGTATCAGGATCAACTACATTTTTCGCCAGCGGTGCTGACACTGATTTTCGCGGTCTACGCTTTCAGTCTGCTGGCTGCATTGCTGACCGTCGGCTCGCTGTCTGATCACCTGGGGCGCAGGCCGGTGATTTTCACCGCGGTGTTGCTCAATGGGTTGGCCATGTTGCTGTTCATCTATGCCGACAGCGTGGCCTGGTTGATCGGCGCCCGCGTGCTGCAAGGTTTTGCCACCGGCATGGCGACTGCAGTGCTGAGCGCGACGCTGCTCGACACCGATCGCCAGCATGGGCCGTTGATCAACAGTGTCGCGCCGCTACTGGGAATGGCAATCGGCGGCATGGGCTGTGGTTTGCTGGCGGAGTACGCGCCGGCGCCGCTGCAATTGACCTATTGGCTGCTGCTCATACTGTTTGCGGTGCAGGGCGCCTATGTCTGGCGCTTGCCGGAGCACGTTACCCGGCAGGGCGGGGCATGGGCATCGTTGCGGCCGACCTTGCATGTGCCGGTGCAGGCACGTTCGACCTTGTGGCGAATCCTGCCGCTGAACACCGCAACCTGGGCGCTCGGTGGTTTTTACGCATCGCTGGCACCTTCACTGGTGCGCACCGCCACGGGGTCCACCTCCAATCTGATCGGCGGTGCGACTGTCGCGGCATTGACCGTGACCGGGGCGTTGATGATCTTCACGATGCGCAATCGCCCGGCGACTCAAGCGTTGCGTCTGGGGACACTGCTGCTGCCGCTCGGTCTGGGGTTGATTCTGTTCGGCGTGCACAGCGCCAGTCTATCGCTGTTTTTTCTCGGCACACTGGTCGCCGGTTGCGGTTTCGGCTCGGGCTTTCTTGGCGCGGTGCGCAGCGTTGTGCCGCTGGCCTTGCCCCATGAGCGAGCCGGGATGATGTCGGCTTATTACGTACTGAGTTATCTGGCGTTCTGTTTGCCAGCCTTGCTCGCCGGGCACCTGACCCGCAGCTATGGCTTGCTGGCAACCACTGATGGCTATGGGGCGGTACTGATTGTTTTGGCGCTGGGGGCAGCGGTGCTCAGTTTGCGCGCACCTGCTGTCAAGGTGTGCAGCGCTCCTTAAGCGCAGCCGTTTGGGTTAGCCTTGGCTGACTTCTTTCCGGGATCGGCACATGAAGATTATCCGCAGCAAAACCTTTACCGCCGAACGCGCCTGGGGCGCGCTGGACATTGCCAGCATGAACGGCATCACCACGCGCTTGCACTGGACGGATCAGCCCTACAAATGGCACGTCAATGACGGCGAGGAAGTCTTCGTGGTGCTCGATGGCCAAGTGCAAATGCGCTACCGCGAAGAGGGTGAAGAAAAGCACGTGCTGCTGGAGGTAGGCGACATTTTCTACGCCTCGGTGGGCACCGAGCATGTCGCCCATCCTCAAGGGGCGGCGCGGATTCTGGTCATCGAAAGCGCAGGCAGCGTCTGAATGCTTATTGGTAGAACAGATAACAGTTAGAGATATTACCCGTTATATAGATATTCTATTCGGTTCTACCATGGACTCAACCTCACACGAGGAGAGGAGTCCACGATGAGTTATCCCAGCAACACCAAACCCGGTCTCAAGCCGTTCAGCCAGCTTCAGCACCCGCTCGAGGTAATCCGCCAATTCACCCCCAACTGGTTCGCCGCGACCATGGGCACCGGTGTGTTGGCATTGGCGCTGGCGCAACTGCCCTTGAACATTGCCGGCCTGCACGCCATCGCCGAAGGCCTGTGGTTGTTCAACATTCTGCTGTTTACCCTGTTTACCGCAGCGTACGCGGCCCGCTGGATCTTGTACTTCGACGAAGCGCGGCGGATTTTCGGTCATTCCACTGTGTCGATGTTCTTCGGCACCATTCCCATGGGGCTGGCGACGATCATCAACGGCTTTCTGTTGTTTGGCCTGCCACGTTGGGGCGAGGCGGTGATCGATCTGGCCGAGGTGCTGTGGTGGCTGGATGTGGCGATGTCGCTGGCGTGCGGCGTGCTGATTCCGTACATGATGTTTACCCGTCAGGAACACAGCATCGACCAGATGACTGCGGTCTGGCTGTTGCCTGTGGTCGCGGCGGAAGTGGCGGCCGCCAGCGGTGGCTTGCTGGCGCCGCATTTGAGCGATGCCCACGCGCAACTGGTGATGCTGACCACCAGTTACGTACTCTGGGCTTTTTCCCTGCCCGTGGCGTTCAGCATTCTGACGATCCTGTTGCTGCGCATGGCCCTGCACAAACTGCCCCATGAAAACATGGCCGCTTCGAGCTGGCTGGCGCTGGGTCCGATCGGCACCGGTGCGCTGGGCATGTTGCTGCTGGGTGGTGAGGCGCCGGCGATTTTCGCCGCCAACGGCTTGCCGGGCGTCGGTGAAATCGCGGCGGGGCTGGGGCTGGTGGCGGGCATCACGCTCTGGGGCTTCGGGCTGTGGTGGATGCTGATGGCGCTGCTGATCACCGTGCGTTATCTGCGTGACGGTATCCCCTTCAACCTTGGCTGGTGGGGCTTCACCTTCCCGTTGGGCGTGTATTCGCTGGCGACGCTGAAACTGGCGAGCCTGCTCAACCTGACGTTTTTCAGTGTGTTCGGCACGGCGCTGGTGGCGTTGCTGGCGGTGATGTGGTTGATCGTCGGCAAGCGCACTGTGCAAGGCGCATGGCGTGGCGAGCTGTTCGTCTCGCCGTGCATCGCAGGTTTGAAGAAATAATCTGAAAAGTTTAGGTAAGGTGTGGCCTGGACCGCGGTTCGAGATTCCAATGACAAGCACCCAGGCCTCTCTACCTAACATCAGGAAACACGGAAGATGAGTCACCCCTCACAGTTCACCCTGCTGCGCACCCGGCGCTTTTTGCCTTTCTTTATTACCCAGTCCCTCGGCGCGTTTAACGACAACGTATTTAAACAGTCGTTGATCCTCGCCATTCTTTATCGGCTGACCATCGAGGGCGACCGTTCGATCTGGGTCAACCTCTGCGCGCTGCTGTTTATTCTGCCGTTTTTCCTGTTTTCCGCGTTGGCCGGGCAGTTCGGTGAAAAGTTCGCCAAGGACGCGCTGATCCGTCTGATCAAACTCGCGGAAATCGCCATCATGATCGTAGGATCGATCGGCTTTCTCTTCGATCATCTTTGGCTGATGCTGGTGGCGCTGTTCGCCATGGGCACGCACTCGGCGCTGTTCGGCCCGGTGAAGTATTCGATCCTGCCACAGGCCTTGCGTGACGACGAACTGGTCGGCGGTAACGGTCTGGTAGAAATGGGCACCTTTCTGGCGATTCTTGCCGGGACTATTGGCGCCGGGGTCATGATGTCGTCGGAGCATTACGCGCCGGTGGTGTCTGCTGCCATCGTCGGCATCGCCGTGTTGGGCTATCTTGCCAGCCGCAGCATTCCACGCGCGGCGGCATCGTCACCGAACATGCGCCTGAACTGGAATATCTTCAGTCAGTCCTGGGCCACCCTGAAGCTCGGCTTGGGCCAGACCCCGGCGGTGTCGCGCTCGATTGTCGGCAACTCGTGGTTCTGGTTTGTCGGGGCGATTTACCTGACGCAGATTCCGGCGTATGCCAAGGAGTGGATGCACGGTGATGAAACCGTAGTCACCTTGATTCTTACGGTTTTCTCGGTCGGTATCGCCCTCGGTTCGATGCTGTGTGAAAAGCTCTCCGGGCGTAAGGTCGAGATCGGTCTGGTGCCGTTCGGTTCGTTCGGTCTGACCGTGTTTGGCCTATTGCTGTGGTGGCATTCCGGCGGGATTCCCGACAGCGTCAGCGGGCATAGCTGGATCCAGGTGCTGGGCTTCGTGCACACCTGGGCGGTGTTGATCGACATCCTCGGCCTGGGCATTTTCGGCGGCTTCTATATTGTGCCGCTGTACGCACTGATCCAGTCGCGCACGGCAGAGAACGAGCGTGCGCGGGTGATCGCCGCCAACAACATTCTCAACGCGCTGTTTATGGTGGTGTCGGCGATTGTTTCGATCGTTTTGTTAAGCCTTGCCAAGCTGTCTATCCCGCAACTGTTCCTCGTGGTCTCGCTGCTCAACATCGGCGTCAACGCCTACATCTTCAAGATTGTTCCCGAATTCAGCATGCGCTTCATGATCTGGCTGCTCAGCCATTCGATGTACCGAGTCGAGCATCGCAATCTTCAAGCGATCCCCGACGAGGGCGCGGCGCTGCTGGTGTGCAACCACGTGTCGTTCGTCGATGCCTTGCTGATTGGCGGTGCGGTGCGTCGGCCGATTCGCTTTGTCATGTATTACAAGATCTACAACCTGCCGGTGCTGAACTTTATCTTTCGCACGGCGGGGACCATTCCCATCGCCGGTCGCAACGAAGATATTCAGATCTACGAAAAGGCCTTCACCCGCATTGCCCAGTATCTGAAGGACGGCGAACTGGTGTGCATCTTCCCGGAAGGCAAGTTGACCGCCGATGGCGAGATCAGTGAATTCAAGGGCGGGCTGACGCGGATTCTCGAGGAGACCCCAGTGCCGGTCATTCCGCTGGCGTTGCAGGGGCTGTGGGGGAGTTTCTTCAGTCGCGACCCGAACAAGGGCATGTTTCGCCGATTGTGGTCGCGGGTGACATTGGTGGCGGGGCCGGCGGTGACTGAAGGCGCCGAGCCGGCGAAGTTGCAGGTGTTGGTGGGCGAACTGCGTGGCTCTGTCAGATAGTCGCTGACTGGGCCGGCGCCATCGCGAGCAGGCTCACTCCTACATTTGAAATGCGTTTCCCTTGTAGGAGTGAGCCTGCTCGCGATAGCGATAGATGCCTAAGCGCTGACCTTAAGCCCGATCAACCCGGTAACGATCAACGCCACACTGGCCAGCCGAATCAACGCCATCGATTCGCCAAACAGAATGATCCCGGCAATCACCGTGCCCACGGCACCGACCCCGGTCCAGATCGCATAAGCCGTGCCCAACGGCAATTCCTTCATCGCCAGACCGAGCAAGCCAAGGCTGATGGCCATGGCAGCAACGGTCAGAACGGTAGGCAGCGGGCGGGTGAAGCCGTCGGTGTATTTCAGGCCGACGGCCCAGCCGACTTCGAACAGGCCGGCGAAAAACAGAATGATCCAGGACATGGCAAACCTCCATCGATTGACGGGGTCGTCCCCAGATTAAATGACTCGATCGAGCCGCGGGGTCGTCCCCGCGTTGCGCGATAGTTTGACCAGCCTTAACCCGGGGATCAAGTTTTGCGCTCAGTCCGTCGCTTGACGCGACAGCTCCTCGCGGTCTTCTTTTTCGCTCATGCGCCGGAAGTACGTCGACAGCAGCGCCCCGGAAATATTGTGCCAAACGCTGAACAAGGCACTCGGCACCGCCGCCAGTGGAGAGAAATGTGCGCTGGCCAGCGCGGCGCCCAGTCCCGAATTCTGCATGCCGACTTCCAGTGCCAGCGACTTGCGCTGCGCCAATGGCAAGCCGAACAGGCGCCCGGTGAAGTAACCCAGCAGGTAGCCGAAGCTGTTGTGCAGCATCACCACCGCCATGATCAACAGGCCGGATTCAGCGATTTTCGCCTGACTCGCCGCAACGACCGCAGTCACGATAATCACGATGCTGACCACCGACACCAGCGGCAATACGTCTACCGCATGACGGACCTTGTCCCCCAGCAAACGCTGCGCGGCCACGCCGAGGACGATCGGCAGCAACACGACTTGCAGGATCGACCAGAACAGCTCCATGAACGACACCGGCAGCCAGGCCGAGGCCAGCAGCCAGATCAGCGCCGGGGTCAGCAATGGCGCGAGCAGGGTGGTGACGGCGGCGATGGCCACGGAAAGCGCCAGATCGCCGCGCGCCAGCCAGGTCATCACGTTAGACGAAGTGCCGCTCGGGCAGCAGCCGACCAGAATCACCCCGACGGCGATTTCCGGCGGCAGGTGAAAGACCTGGCAGAGCAACCACGCCACACCGGGCATGATCACGAAATGCGCGACCACGCCCAGCGCCACACGCCATGGATGGCGGGCGACTGCGGCGAAGTCGTCAAGTTTGAGGGTCAGGCCCATGCCGAACATGACCAGACCCAGCAGCGGCACGATCGCGCTTTTAAGGCCGATGAACCACGCCGGTTGCAGGAACGCGATGACCGCGAATATCAGAACCCAGTAAGCGAAGGTATTGCCGACAAAGCGGCTGAGTGCAGCCAGTGCGCGCATGGCTTGATCCTTATTATTAAAAGAACACCACTAAACAAATGTAGGAGTGAGCCTGCTCGCGATAGCGGTCTATCAGTCAACATATTCGTCGAATGTCAGTCCCTCATCGCGAGCAGGCTCACTCCTACAGTTTGGACCTCGCAAGGCTTTAGATCCCCTGCGGCATCTCTTCCCCACCCAACGCTTCAACCAGCGCCGGCAGGAAGTCGCCAAACGTCAGCATCATCAGGGTGAAGCTGGCATCCAGCTGACCCAGTGCCTCATCGCCGCCATCCTGTTCTGCCTGATCCTGCAACAGATCTTCGAACTTCAGGCGTTTGACGGTCATTTTGTCGTCGAGCATGAACGACAGTTTGTCCTGCCAGGCCAGCGACAGTTGAGTCACCACTTTGCCGGTGCTCAAGTGCAGCTGGATTTCATCGCTGGTCAGGTCCTGACGCTTGCAACGGACGATACCGCCATCTTCGTGGGTATCGCGCAGCTCGCACTCGTCCAGCACGTAGAAATCGTCGGCGGCTTTCTGCGTGGTGACCCACTCGGTCATGACCGCGGTCGGCGCCATTTTTACCGTCAGCGGGCGGACGGGCAGGGTGCCGATGACTTCGCGCAGGGTCGACAGCAGGTCTTCGGCGCGTTTCGGGCTGGCCGAGTTGACCAGGATCAGGCCCTGTTTCGGCGCGATCGCGGCAAAGGTCGACGAGCGACGGATGAACGCGCGCGGCAGGAACGCCTGGATGATTTCATCCTTGATCTGATCGCGCTCCTTCTTATAGACCTTGCGCATCTGTTCGGCTTCGATCTCTTCGACCTTTTCCTTGACCGCGTCACGTACGACGCTGCCCGGCAGAATGCGTTCTTCCTTGCGTGCGCTGATCAGCAGGAAATCACCGCTGACGTGCACCAGCGGTGCATCTTCGCCCTTGCCGAATGGCGCGACGAAACCGTAAGTGGTCAACTCCTGGCTTGCACATGGACGCGCCAGTTTGGTGGCCAGTGCAGTTTCCAGCGCCTCGGCATCGACAGGCAGGTCTTGGGTCAGGCGATAGATAAGCAGGTTCTTGAACCACATGGGGTGAGTCTCTCCTTTATACAAAGGGGGGCATTATTGTCTTCGCCGGGGCATAGGCCAACCCTTCTCTAAGCCTTTGGAAGGCCTCGGAAAATTATTTAAAAAAGTGCTTGCCAGAGGTGGGGGCGCTCCGTAGAATGCGCGCCACACCGAAGCGAAGGGTGATTAGCTCAGCTGGGAGAGCGTCTGCCTTACAAGCAGAATGTCGGCGGTTCGATCCCGTCATCACCCACCATTCGTTTCAAGTGTTACGCGCAGCGGTAGTTCAGTCGGTTAGAATACCGGCCTGTCACGCCGGGGGTCGCGGGTTCGAGTCCCGTCCGCTGCGCCATATTCGGTAACCTGGAACACTGAACGCCAGGTCACCACGGAAAAACCCGCTAAGGCGGGTTTTTTTCTGCCTCAACGTTGTACCCGCGGGACGTGTCGTTTCACTTGTTTTCGGATTTAATTGAAAAAAAATTCAATTAAATCAACATATTACGAAAACTTGTGGCATAATGCGCCCCGTAACGAAGCGAAGGGTGATTAGCTCAGCTGGGAGAGCGTCTGCCTTACAAGCAGAATGTCGGCGGTTCGATCCCGTCATCACCCACCATTCGTTTCAAGCGTTTCGCGCAGCGGTAGTTCAGTCGGTTAGAATACCGGCCTGTCACGCCGGGGGTCGCGGGTTCGAGTCCCGTCCGCTGCGCCATATTCGGTATCTGGAACTGAACGCCAGATCACCACAGAAAGCCCGCCTTGTGCGGGCTTTTTGCTGTCTGCGATTTATAAAGTCGCCGCGCTACTGCGCAGCATTGCGGGCGTGCCGATAATCGCTCACCGCCTCATACACCGCTTTGCGCAAGCGATTGATCCCGCCAATCGGCCGATGCGCCTCGATCCCGAACCACGGATTGAACGACAGGTTGTCGCATTCGAGATTGAGCGCCGGTGTATCGAAGTCCTGCGCAGGCAAGGTGATCCGCGCCACGGTTTCGAACGGTGCATCCTGCTCGCGCCATTCTATGCTGGTGTCTTCAATCGGCATGTACTGGTGCGCATCCTGGCGCTGAATCTGCAAGACGAAACACGCCGGCACCCGATCCGCCGACAGTTGTTGCTTCAGCGCGCCGCGCAAGAAGTTCGGCAAGTCGTGATTCTGTTTGGGCAGCGTGTAAGCGGGGCAACTGCCGGGATCCGGCATCACGCGGAATTTGGCATTGGCCTCACCGAATTTGTAGGGCGATACCGAAAAGTACGTGGTCGCGGTCGGGCTGTCAGGCGGCGGTGACAAGGTGGCCAGCGCGATAAACAGATGGCGGACCTGCCAAGTGCGCGGATCCCATGTCGGAAAAAACGCCATGACTTTCTTGCCATCCGCCTGCGCTGCCACGTTCTGGCGGTACTCGGCGACATCGCTGACAAAGAAGTTCGGATGACTGAACATCACGAAGTCTTGCTCGTGCTGTTGCTGGCGGTTGTCGAGCAATTGCCTGCCCGGTACGTCGAGCAGCTTGATCGCCATCCCGCGGGCGTCGCGCAGGCTGTCGAATTGCGGATAGGCATTGCCGTTGGACAGACGAATCAGCGCCTGCCAGGTTTTGCCAGGTTCGCTGAATACGCCCTGACGCAGCGGCTGCGCCAGCTCCGGCAATACCTGCACTTGCGCCTTCACGCAGCCATGCGCCTTGGCGTGTGCGTCACGCAGATAGCGCGTGCCTTCGCGGTGTTGGTCGACAATTCGCACGGCGGTCTGAATCACGTCCTGAGTCATCGCCGCTTCACCGGCCGGAACCTGTTCCTGCGCCGACACAGGACCGCGATGTTGCCAGGTCCACCAGGCCGTGGCGCTGCCCCAGCCAAGCAGGCCGATGACCAGCACGATCAACACGACCCTGCCGAGCAAGCGTCCCAGCCCTAACCAGAGGCGGGCCATTAGCGGCAGTTGTGTTTTGAAGGTCGGCATGATCATGGCAACTGCGCCTCCAGGGGGCCACCCAGCACTTTCAGGTATTCGAGCAGCGCCCAGCGCTCCTCGGGTTGCAACAGTCTGCCGATGACACCGTTGCCGCGCTCGCCGGCACGAAATTCGTGGCCGCTGTTGTGGTTGCCGCTAATCCGCGTGTCGAACATAAAGCCATTGGCGAAGGCTTCGGTGCGATAGCCCAAGTGACGTGGATCGTATTCGAAGGTGCCTTTATAGAACGTGCTTGCGCGTTCATCCCGAGGCGAGAGCAACTGATAGAGGCTCGGCACCGAACCGTTGTGCAGAAACGGTGCAGTGGCCCATACCCCGGCCAGCGGTCGCGCCTTGTAGGCGACTTTTTCACGCACGCCGATTGGCAGGCCGAAACCGTCCAGGCGAGGTTTTTCTGCAGGCGTCACACCTGCCTCGCGATAGGCGCGGTTTTCCACGAAGGCGGTGACATAAGCCAGCCCCTTGGCGACCGACAATTGGCTGAGGTCGAGCGGTTCTTTGGGCGTCGGATGAAGTTTCACATCCATGCCTTCAAGCTCTTTCAAGTCCCATTGCAGGGCGGTGAGGTCAAAGCGATGGCTGGCAATGTTATTGGCCGCGTTCGGGTCGGTGCCGATGGCGGCTACGGGTAGCATCGGCAGCTGCAGCACTCGGCGTTCGCCTTCCTGCGTCTGCTGCGGTACGTGACAAGCGGCGCAGTTTTCGGCAAACAGCGCGCGGCCTTTCGCTGCCAGCGGTTTGTCGATGGCGCCGAACAGCTCTTGAGGCCAGGAGGGCGGCTTTAATTGCTGCAGGGTTTCTTCGATCTTGTGCAGATCGCGCACCCGCACGCTGGAGGCATAGCGCTCATCGCCGCGCAGCGGCTGGCCATCGGCATCGAAGAAATTCAGGGTTGCGCCGACGCCCAGTGCTTCGCCGATGTTACGGGCCATGGGCTGCTGCGCGGAGCCGTTCCACTGCACCCAGTCGAACGTCCACATGTCCCATAGCTGCGGGTAATCCACCGGGGCGTTGGCCACGCGATAGTTGGCGGGAGAAATGGCATCACCGAACGTGGCGTTGGCGATTCGGCCGAACGCATCTGTGCGACCGGGGCCCTCTTCGGTGGGATAGAGGCCGCGATGGGTATCGTTCCATGCGACTTTGAGAAAAGTATCCAGCGAGGTTTTGAAGTCCCGGCGCAGTTGCTCATGGCGCGCGTCGTATTCAACGCCGAGGACATGGCGGGCGAAGCGTTCGAATTTCCAGGGGTTGTAGTAAGTCGCTGTCAGACTTGCGACCAGAGCTTGTCCGAAACTGCCACCGCGTAGCGTCGGAACACTGGAAGGCAGCACATGCTGCGCCGTGCCGCCATCAATTCGCACAGCCTGGCCTTTAAAACGCAATTCACCGGTGTGGCAGGCCGCGCAAGTGATGTCCAGATAGTGCTCGGAACTGCCGGGATTTTGATGGCGCGCAAAGCCAACGGGCAGGTTGCCAGGATTATTCGGCGTGGCTTTTTGTTGTGGGTCGACCAGAAAACCGAAGCGGGCGAGGTACTCGGGGGCGGCAAAACGCTGCTCGGAGAACGGCAACTCCAGTGCCTGAAACCATTCGTAACGCAGGCCTTCGACCTGTGTGCCCTGGGGCGTGAAATAGTAGGTTTGCCGTTCTTGCTCGCTCCACTGATCCAGGTAATGCACCTGTTCGACGGGGGTGTAGAAGGGCAGTTTCGGGTTGGCAACGTAGTACAAGACTACCGCGAGGACGAGTCCCAGCAGCACCACGATCAGGGTCAGCACACGGAATAAGAGGCGCAAGATAAACATCCTTGTCAATTGTTGCGTTGTTATGCCTGAGCAGGCCCTTCTGGGCAAGTGGCCATTACGTTAAACATTCACCGAAGATCGTGCGGCCATTGCCGGGTCCGGATGACAGAAGCTTCATCATGCTGCGCGGCCAATGCGTTTTAATCCCTGAACTTATCGGAAGTTTCCTGCTCTCATGCCGGTAGCCATTGGTCGTGGCGGCCTGATAAGCTCGCGGCTTTACTCGATTGCCCATTCGGCGCATGAACAAGGAAATAGCATGAAACAGCATCGGTTGGCGGCGGCGGTAGCCCTGGTTAGCCTGGTCCTCGCGGGTTGTGATTCGCAGACCAGCGTGGAGCTGAAAACCCCGGCGCAAAAAGCTTCCTACGGCATCGGCCTGAACATGGGCAAAAGCCTTGCTCAGGAAGGCATGGATGATCTGGACTCCAAAGCGGTAGCCCAGGGCATCGAAGATGCCGTCGGCAAGAAAGAACAGAAGCTGAAAGATGAAGAACTGGTCGAAGCCTTCGCCGCGCTGCAAAAGCGTGCTGAAGAGCGCATGGCCAAGATGAGCGAAGAGTCGGCAGCCGCCGGCAAGAAATTCCTCGAAGAAAACGGCAAGAAGCCTGGCATCACTACCACCGCTTCCGGCCTGCAGTACGAAGTGGTCAAGAAGGCCGACGGCGCACAGCCCAAGCCGACCGACGTAGTGACCGTTCACTACACCGGCAAGCTGACCAACGGCACCGTATTCGACAGCTCCGTCGAGCGTGGCAGCCCGATCGATCTGCCGGTCAGCGGTGTGATCCCGGGTTGGGTTGAAGGTCTGCAACTGATGCACGTTGGCGAGAAGTACAAACTGTACATCCCTAGCGATCTGGCTTACGGCGCTCAGTCGCCAAGCCCGGCGATCCCGGCTAACTCGGTTCTGGTTTTCGACCTGGAACTGCTGGCCATCAAGGATCCAGCCAAAGAAGACGCCGCTGCCAAGTAACTCGCAACGGCTTTAAAACAACGCCTCGCTTATGCGGGGCGTTGTTGCATCTGGCCGTCGGCAAGGGTAAACAGAGCGAACTGACGCCGATCAACACAGTCATAGCTTTGAGGCTGCCCGCGCTAGACGCCCTGAGCCGCCAAGTCAATGAAATATTGGGGTTTTTTATGTGAGTAAAAAACGCCCGATCTAAGCGCAGCCCTTATGAAACGGGGCTCTCAGCGCTGAAATGCAGCTCTGTTCACAAGGTTATCCACAATTTGTGTGGATAACATTTCAACGGGAAGAATAGATGAAAGCTCCATGGAATTTCGCTCGATTCCTGCCCTTGGCTGGTCGCCTGCTGGCCCGTGGACGTCTGCCAACGCTTTTGTTTGCCGTGGCCAGTAAAGGTGCTGCGCAAGGTAACCGTCTGGGCAAGCTCAAGGATGATCTGCGCTTGCTGCAGGCGCTGTGCCTGGCTTACTGGCGCGGCGAATACCGCGCGATCAGTACCAAATCGCTGATCTCTGTCGTGGCGGGCCTGATGTACTTTCTCAGCCCGGTCGATGCGATCCCGGACTTCATTCCAATGTTCGGCATGCTCGACGACATCGCCGTCCTTGCCTGGCTGATGAAAACCCTCGATAACGAACTCAACGCCTTCCGCCTCTGGCGCAACCGGCAAAATCCGGAAAAACTGGCAGTGGTAGAACGCCTGCCCGATTCCCCTGAGCAATTGCAGTTGCAGGGGCCGAAAAAGCCCTGACTGGCGAATACTGCCTACAGATAGATACCCCCCGCGACCTTGGCCGCTGTTAGGATTACACTTCTAGGGAAAAGTGCCGACTCGCTAAGTGTTGTTGTCCTACGGGGTAGTCATGGATATTCAGATAATTGCACGCGATGGCGAACCCGAATACGCGGTTCTGCCGTGGGCTCAATATCAGGCTTTACTGAAAGCAGCAGGGATCAACGAAGCACCGTCGCGACCGGCTCCAGCGCCACTCGCGACTTCACCAGACCCGATTCTTCCAGGTCTGGATCAACTACGCAGTTTGCGCGAAGGGAAGGGCATCGCCATCGAGGCGCTGGCCCGCACGGTAGGCATCAGCCCGTCTTATCTGGCCATGATCGAAAGTGGTGAGCGTCTACCCGACGCCGCGATTCGCCGCAGCCTGGCCTGGGAATTGACGGTGCCAGGTTGGAGGGACGAATCGTGAGCGTACGCATCAGCCGTCAACATTGGGACGGATTGTTGGGGGAGCTGGATCAGGCGCGCCGCCAGCGCCATCTACTGACGTATCGAGCGCTGCTGGAACGTTTGCAGTTGCCGACACCGGCGATGCAAACCCTGACGGCCGCGCTCGAGCATCTGGCCGCGCTGGACGCCAAAGCCGAGCAGCCGTTGCGCAGCTCGCTGGTCATCAGTCAGGGTGCCAGTCGCTTGCCGCGTACCGGTTTTTTTGAATGTGTCGAGCGTCTGGGGCGATTCTCCGGGCCGTCTGATGGCGTCGCCGCGGCGTCCTGGCATGCGTCGGAAGTGGTCCGGGTTTTCGAATACGAGTACCCGGAATCGGCGGAGGCCTGAGTGTTTTTACGCCTCAAGGCGCGGGTCGGTTACTGGCTGGCCCGCAGGCTGTTTCATTGGTCGTGGTTTGTCCGCCAGCCGCGCGGCTGGCATTGGCTTGAAGGCCAGTTTGCGCGCATGGCCAATCTCGGCGATGTCAGCGCGCAAAGCTTTTATGGGCACATCCTGACCTTTCGCGGCGTTGGTCTGGGCGCGCGTGAAGAAGGCATACGTTTGCTGCGTCTGGCGGCGTTGGCTGGGGATGGCAAAGCGGCGTATCAAGTCGGTGTAATCAGCCTTGCCGGTACGCCTAGCCAAACGCCGGACCCTGCTGAAGCGGCGCGCTGGTGGAGCATGGCCGCCAAGGCCGGACATCCCTTGGCTGAGATGAAGCTACAGCAGCTGAAGGCTGGAGATTCAACGCAGTAAATCCAAGTATGTCTTTGCCGATAAACGCGGCGTGAGGTTTTCCTCACGCCGCGTTTGCGTTTTTGCCTGGCTGTTTCTGCTGGTCGCTCGATTGCAGACTAGTCCTACATCCTTTGCCTACTCGCCTGACTTCTTTCCTGTTTGATCCCCAGCACAGTTCCCGCGACTAATTTTTGCGCGAGGGACCGCTCATGCTCCAGCCCGTTTTTCAGCTCACCTTGTCCGCCTGCGTGTGTTGATGGAAGTCATCGCTCGCATCGAGCAGGAACTCGACAGCTTTCCCGACACCCTCAGCCTCTACCGCAAACAGCTTGATCACTGGTTCAGTCGAGCGGCGAACCAGATCAGCGACGCAGCGGGCCTGCCGTCGCTGATGGGCATGGAGCGGATCATCCGTTTCGGCGATCGCAGCACGGCGGTCAGCAGCAGCGACGGCGAATTTTCCTCCAGCGTCGTCCAGTGCCCGCAGGGCGGGCTGATGGAGATCGAGAGCAAATTCGAATCGGTCTACGACATCCCGCTGGGCAACATCACCGTCGATGTGGTTGACGTGGAAAGCGGCGAGACCGCCCCGATCACCCTTGATCAGCAGGGCAAGGGCCAGTTCAGAGGCGACGAGGGCAAGTTCTACCGCGTTCTGGTGCACAGCGCTGTCACCTCCAATCAGGTCGCGGAGCTGTTCAAATCCTACGACGGCTTGACCGGCGAACTGGACGGCTGGCTGCGTAGCGAGTGGCAGGGTTTCAAGCCGCAGTGGTCGCAGTCGGTGGCGACAGCGGCGAGCAACGGCATGCTTGCGGGAAGCTGGGCAGCAATCGAAGGGGTATGGGACAGCCTCGGTTTGCTGTCGGAAATTCTCCAGGACCCCGGCAAGTTCGCCGGGCGTCTAGGCAGCGGCGCGGCTGACCTGATCAAGCTTGCGCAGACCGCGCCGGATCTCATGGAAAAGCTGCAGTTGCTGGTCAGTGACGAGGCGGCGATGTGCTTGCTGCTACGGTCGGCGAGCCTGTGGCTGGACATGCTGCCGCCCAGCGAGATTGCCGGCAAGTCCGCTGAAGTGGCGTCGATGATGATCGTGCAATTGATCATCGATGTGTTGATCAGCGTAGTTCTGACGTTTGTCGGGGCGGGGGCAGGGATCGCTTATCTGACGCTGCGTCTGGCTGATCGCGCAGCGCAGCTGTTCAGCGTGGCCAAGCGACTGGTCAAGGCGCTGTTCGGCATCGTCAGCACGTTCATTGAATACGTCGACCGCTACAAAGCCGTTGCCGCGCGGGGCATCGCCGCCGGAGTGAAAAAAGGCCGGATGCAACTGCGCTGGGATGCCAAACGCAACACCACGCTGAAGAAAGACGAACCTCACGACGACTCTCCCGACCAAGCAAAAAACCCTAACGGCGATGCCGCCGATTGCTCCTCGCTGACCTGCACCAACGGCTGCCCGGTATCGATGGTCACCGGCGAAGAGCTGCTGACGCTCACCGACGCGGTACTCGACGGCGTGCTGCCGTTCGAGTTCACCCGTTTGTACCGCTCCAGCGCGGTGGAGATCGATATCGGCCTCGGGTTTGGCTGGAGCCATTCGCTGGCCCATCGCCTGGCTTTCGATGGCGGCGGCGTGGTCTGGATCGACCATGAGAACCGCCGCACGCGGTTTCCGCTACCCAACGCTGCGCGCCCGGCGATTCATAACAGCCTGTCGCGGGCGGCGATCTTTCTGGGCGATGAGCCCGAAGAGCTGATCCTCGCCCTGGCCGGCGACAGTCCGCGGTTCTATCACTTTCGCGCGGGCCGGCTGACGGCGATCAGCGATGTGTACGGCAATCGTCTGACCGTGCAGCGCGATCGCGCCGATCGCATTCAGCGCCTGGATAACGGGGCCGGACGTTCGCTGTTGTTGCGCTATGACCGCGCGCAACTGGTGGCGGTCGATTATCAGGTCTTGGTTCAGGGCGAGTGGACCACCGAGCAAAACCTCGCCACCTACAGCTTCGATGCCCGCCAACGCCTGCTGGCCGCGGCCAACGCGGTCGGCGACAGCGAGCGCTACGACTACGACGACCATCACGTCATCCTGCAGCGGCAACTGACCGGCGGCGCGAGTTTTTTCTGGGAGTGGGAGCGCGAAGGTAAAGCAGCACGCTGCGTGCGCCACTGGGCCTCGTTCTCGCAGATGAACACCCGTTACGTCTGGAACGATGACGACGCCAGCGTGACCGTGCATTACGTCGACGGCACCGAAGAGGTCTACGTCCACGACGAGCGCGCGCGGCTGGTGCGGCAGGTCGCAGCCGATGGTGGTGAACAGCTCAAGGCCTATGACGAACAGGGCCGGCTGATCGCCGAGCAGGATGCTTTGGGCGCGGTCACCGAATACCGCTACGACGAGGTCGGGCGGCTGATCGCGCTGATTCCACCGGACGATACGCCAACGTCCTACGAGTACCGCAACGGTTTTCTCTACAAGCGTTGCCGTGGCGAGGCGGTGTGGATCTATCGGCGCAATGCCGAGGGCGCGGTCACCGAAGCGGTGGATCCCGACGGTCAGGTCACCCATTACTACTACAACCTGCGTGGCCAGTTGCTGTCGCTGCGTTACCCGGACAGCAGCCGCCATCGCTGGGTGTGGAATGAACTCGGCCAGCTTATCGAGGAAACCCTGCCCGATGGTGGCGTGCGGCGCTTTTCCTACGACGCGCTGGGGCGAAGGACCACCACGCAGGCCGAGTTTGGCGTCATCAGCCGTCAGCAGTGGGACGCCGCCGGCCGGCTGATCCTGACGACTTCTCCTACGGGCGCCAGTCGCGCCTACAGCTACGGCGCCTACGGTCAGGTCACCGCCGAACGCGACGAACTCGGACGCATCACCCGCTACGAATATGACGACGACCTGCACCTGGTTTCCCGGCGCATCAACCCCGACGGCACTCGCGTGCAGTACCGCTACGACCATGCGCAGTTGCTGCTCACGGAGATCGAAAACGAATCGGGCGAAAAGTACCACCTGGATTACACGCCCACCGGGCTGATCCGCGAGGAAAGCGGCTTCGACGGCCGGCGCACCGCCTACGCCTACGACCTCAACGGTCACTTGCTGGAAAAGACCGAGTTCGGTGAGCATGGGCTCAGTCTGGTCACCCGTTATGAGCGCGACAGTGCCGGACGTTTGCAGCTCAAGACCCTGCCCGACGGGGTGAAAGTTCGTTATGACTACGACCGCCTCGGCCGACTGACCGCGGTCGATGACGGCCAGGACCACCCGCTGGCCTTCGAATACGACCGCCAGGACCGGCTGATCACCGAACATCAGGGCTGGGGCACCCTGCGCTATACCTACGACGCCTGCGGCCAGCTCAAGCGGATGCGCCTGCCGGACAACAGCCGGCTCGACTATCACTACGCCAAGGGCGGTGCGCTAAAAGCCATCGACCTCAACGGCACGCCGCTGACGCAGCATGTTTATCGGTCAGGACGCGAGCAGCAACGCCAGCAAGGCCTGCTGCTCAGCGAATATGCCTACGACGATCAGGGCCGTTTGCTCGCCCACGCTGTAGGTCATCAGCACGCGGCGCTGTATCGCCGCGATTATGCCTACAGCGCCAACGGCAACCTCGAGCACATTGCCGACAGCCGCCACGGCCAGCGCACCTACGGCTACGACGCCCTCGACCGACTGATTCGCGTGCGTCACTCGCGCGACGAACTGCCCGAATCCTTCGCCCACGACCCGGCCGGCAACCTGCTGATGCAGGACCGCCCGGGACCGGCGAAGGTCAAGGGCAACCGCCTGCTGATGCAGGGCGACCGCCATTACGACTACGACGCCTTCGGCAACCTGATCCGCGAACGCCGGGGCCACGGTCAGACCCTCGTCACCGAATACCGCTACGACTGCCAGCACCGCCTGATCGGCCTGACCCGCCCCGACGGCCAGACCGCCCGTTATCAATACGACGCCTTCGGCCGGCGCATCGGTAAAACCGTCGACGGCGCCACCACCGAGTTCTTCTGGCAAGGCGACCACCTCGTCGCCGAAAGCAGCCCAACCCAATACCGCAGCTTCGTCTACGAACCCGGCACCTTCCGCCCGCTGGCACTGCTCGACGGCAAAGGCCCGAAAAAAGCCTGCCCGTTCTACTACCAACTCGACCACCTCGGCACCCCGCAGGAACTCACCGACTACAGCGGCGAAATCGTCTGGTCGGCGCAATACGACGCCTACGGCAAAGTCGCCGCCGTGACCCTGGCCGGCGAAGAATACCTGGACCAACCGCTGCGCTTTCAGGGGCAGTACTTCGATGCGGAAAGCGGGCTGCATTACAACCGGCATCGGTATTACGACCCGAGGTTGGGACGGTATCTGACCCCGGATCCGGTGAAGCTCGCGGGTGGGTTGAATCAGTACCTGTACGTGCCGAATCCGACGGGGTGGGTGGATCCGTTGGGGTTGAACTCCAACTGCCCACCGCCAAAACCGCCTCGTCGACCAATGCGGTATGAGGCTGGTCGCGTGGCCGTTGAAGAGGGAGCGCCCCCGCTGCCAAAGATGACGGCGCAGGAACGACGGGTGAATATTGATGAGCTTGGGGAGGAAAATGCTTATAGGCGCTTACATGAAATGGAAGATCCAAATAACGGAGAACATTTTCTAGAAAAGCATGGCGCTCAGACTACTTTGAACTCTCAATTTGAAAGATCGACCACAGCAAGGAATCCTACAACGGGTTGCATAGAAAACTATAGCGGTGGAAGGAGAAACGGACAGCCTATGATTCCATCAGCAGCGACGCACTTTTTAAGTCATAGAGATCAGCTTAATGCTATCTATAGAGCTCAGTTGATCCTGAGATATACAGATTTACAAACCTCTAGACGGCCAATGGATATGGGGAAAACCGTTGGTGAGGGATACCGGCGAGGCGGATTTGAGTATGGAACGCAAACAAAAGCAGTTGTGATTCTTGAACCAAATGCACGAGTTAAAACCTCTTATACGGATTTCGATAGATGAAAACTCAATATAAAATTGTAGATATAAAAAATTTGTTATTTGTTTTTGATATAGAAAATACAAGAAATGATGAAAGAGAAAAAATAATCGTATCCAAGGATGTTAATGATGATAAAGAGCTGGGTGAGCTATTTGATGTCCTGCTGAAACCTGAGTTTTTATGCTACACCTACCGGGAGCGGACATCTCTAGCTGACACAGTTGCTCATTTCTTGGGTGAGGAGGACAGTTTTGATCGGGTGTTTGAAAGAATGACGACTTATTTTGATGAAGATGTTAGGGATCAGCGACGTTTCATGAGCGTTTTGCTTGAGTGCCTGACGCGGTATCAGGCCGAAGCGAGTAGTAAAACTGTCTGATCTAAATGGAGTCGGGTCATTTGGGAAGATAGCGTTGGCCGATTAATAGCTGACTATTTGATTCAGTAGCGTTGCGACTATCGATCACATACACACTAAACCCCACAACATCCTTCGCATGATGCTTAGCCTGCGACGCCATCTCGGCAAGCTGGCTGGCATCAAGCGCTGCGCATGCTTCGGGCCGCAAGTGAACTACACCGATCGATAGCGACAGTAGGGGAAACTCCTGCCGCACCCCCTGTCGGTTCGGAGCAACAAAGCGTCCTGCCTCCAGATGCTCGGGCCGATAAAACCGGCGGCATTGGTTCTGAAAGTCGTCGAGCAGTTGGTTGAGGCGTTTGCGCCAGTCTTCCGGGCCGAGGACGAGGAGGAAGTCGTCGCCGCCGATGTGGCCGACGAAGTCGCGGGTGGGGTCGACGCGCTCGTTCAGGCATTGCGCGAGGCAGAGCAGGACTTCGTCGCCGCGACCGTAGCCGTAGATGTCATTGAAGGGTTTGAAGCTGTCGATGTCGACGTAGCAGATGATCGATTCGCGGGCCTGTTGCAGCAATCGCGTCAGGCACTGCTGAATGGGCACGTTGCCCGGCAGTAAGGTCAGTGGATTGGCGTACCGCGCCTGCTGGATTTTCAGTTCAGTGATCAGTTTGAGTACGTCGATGACCCGGCCGAGGCCCAGGTAGCTGCCGTTGAGGGTGATGATGAAATCTTCTTCGATGCGCTGGCGGGCGCGGCTGGTGATGAGGCGGCTGACTTGTTGCAGCGACTGGCTCATTTCCACGGCCAGAAAATCGTCGTTCATCAGGCGGCTGATCGGTTTGCGGGCGAACAGGTCGGTGGCGAACGGTTTGAGCAAGGCGTCCGACAGGGAGTGGCGATGGACGATGCCGCAGGGCTGGCCTTGTTCGTCGAGCACGGCGAGTGAGTTGAGGTTGGCCTGACGACGGAAGGCTTCCAGCACGGTGGCAGTCGGTGTATTGCGCTGCACGGCCGGTTGGTCGTTGAGCAGGGCGCTGAGGTCACTGCCTTCATCGTTCAGCGCGACGGCGCTGCTGTCGTGTTTGGGCATCATGGCGCGAGCGTCGCGGGATGGATGTTCCTGAGGGCGGCCGAGCAGGTATCCCTGAACCAGATCGACGCCCATTTCAGTCAGCACCGCGAGTTCTTCCGGCAACTCGATGCCTTCGGCGATGACTTGCGCCCTGGAAGCCTTGGCGATTTGCAGGATCGAACCGACGAATTCGCGCTTCAGCGCGTCCTGATGAATGCCATCGATAAAGTGTCGATCAATCTTCACGTAATCCGGGCGCAGCTCGGACCACAAGCGCAGGCTTGAATACCCGGCGCCCAGATCGTCCAGCGCAATGGAAAAGCCCATCGCCCGATAGTGATGCAGGGCGGTTTGCAGTAACTGAAAGTCATCGATTGGTGTCTGCTCGGTGAGTTCGATCACCACTTGGCTCGGTGCAATGCCCAAGTCCTGCAGAAGTTGCAACGTGCGCCCCGGCTGGTGCGCGGCTTCCAGCAGGGATTCCGGCGAGACGTTGAGAAACAGCTTGCCCGGCAATCGCTGCTCGTTGAAGCGGCGGCAAGCACTCTGTCGGCAGGCGATTTCCAGTTCGCTCAGTCGGCCGGCCTGACGCGCTACGGCGAACAGTGCAATGGGCGAGTGCAACGGGCTGTTGGACGGGCCACGGGTGAGGGCTTCGTAACCGAGGATGCGTCGTTCGGAGAGGCAGATGATCGGCTGGAACAGACTGTGTAAGCCGCTTTGAGTCAGGATCGAGCTCAAGGCGCTCAGCTGTTCGGTCGTGGTCATGGCGATCTCTGGCGATAAAAAAAGGACTGGGAGCGTTGGCTCCCAGTCCTTTATTGCACGACAGAATGATGACTGTTTGATGACGATCCGCGGATCGCCAACACTAAATTGCCATCACTTACTTCTTGGCCACCTGGTTGCTCAGCTTCAGGTAATCCAGCAGCACGCGCCCGGTTTCGCTCAGGTAGGCATCGTCTTCCGGTTTGACCTTGTCCGGCTCGGCGGCGGCCAGCGCGTCTTCGTCTTCTTTCTTCAGCTCTTTGAGCGGTTCTTCGCCTTTGGCCTTGCGACGGATGTTCTCCATTGCCAGTTGCTTGGCGTCGATGTCGGCGTGCTGGGCACGACGTTCGGCTTCATTGAGGCTGACGGTTTTTTCTTCCATCAGTTTCTGCGCCAGGGCCAGTTTGTCGCGGATGAACACGAACTCGGCATCCTTGTTGGTGCGCGCGTCATGTTCGGACTTCAACTGGGCCAGGAACGGCTTGAACGGGTCGGCCGCCGGTTTGATCGCCGCGCGGATGGTGTCCCACGGCATGGCTTCCGGCAGGGCGCTCTCGCCGATTTCCTTGGTGTCGATCAACGATGGATAGTCGATGTCCGGCAGCACGCCCTGATGCTGGGTGCTCTGCCCGGACACCCGGTAGAACTTGGCCAGGGTCAGTTTCAGTTCGCCATGGTTCAGCGGCTGAATGGTCTGCACGGTGCCTTTGCCGAAGGTCTGGCCACCGATGATCAGCGCACGGTGGTAGTCCTGCATGGCACCGGCGAAGATCTCCGAAGCCGAGGCGGACAGGCGGTTGACCAGCAGTGCCATCGGGCCTTTGTAGAAGGCGCCCGGGTTTTCATCTTCGAGCACGTCGACACGGCCGTCGGCGTTACGCACGAGTACGGTCGGACCCTTGTCGATGAACAGGCTGGTCAGTTCGGTGGCTTCCTGCAGGGAACCGCCGCCGTTGTTGCGCAGGTCGATGACCACGCCGTCGACTTTGTCTTTCTGCAGTTCGGTCAGCAGCTTTTTGACGTCGCGGGTGGTGCTCTTGTAATCAGGGTCACCGGCACGGAACGCCTTGAAGTCGAGGTAGAAGGCCGGGATTTCGATCACGCCAAGTTTGTAGTCCTTGCCGTCCTGTTTCAGGTTGAGGATCGACTTTTTCACCGCCTGGTCTTCGAGCTTCACCGCTTCACGGGTGATCGGCACGATCTTGGTGGTCTGGTCGTTCGGCGCATTGCTCGCCGGAATCACTTCCAGGCGCACGACGGTGCCTTTCGGGCCGCGAATCAGCTTGACCACTTCGTCCAGACGCCAGCCGACCACGTCGACCATTTCCTTGTTGCCCTGGGCAACGCCGATGATCTTGTCGGCCGGGGCGACTTGCTTGGTTTTGTCAGCCGGACCTGCTGGTACCAGACGCACGACCTTCACTTGATCGTTGTCGCTCTGCAACACGGCGCCGATGCCCTCGAGGGACAGGCTCATGTTGATGTCGAAGTTTTCCGCGTTATCCGGTGACAGATAATTGGTGTGCGGGTCGTAGGACATGGCGAAGGTGTTGATGTAGGCCTGGAAAATGTCTTCGGCACGGGTCTGATCCAGGCGCGCCAATTGGTTCTTGTAGCGCTTGGTCAGGGTTTCCTGGATCTGCTTCGGCTCTTTGCCGGCGATCTTCTGGCGCAGCACCTCGTCCTTGACGCGCTTGCGCCACAGGTCGTCGAGTTCAGCGGTGGACTTGAGCCACGGCGCGTCCTTGCGATCGATCAGCAAGGTCTCCTTAGTGTTGAAGTCCATCTTGTCGACGCCTTTGTTCAGCTCGGCAAGGGCGAAGTCCAGACGCGCTTTGACGCGGTCCAGATAGCGCTTGTAGATGGTGAACCCGGCGTTGAGGTCGCCGCTCTTGAGGAAGTCGTCGAACTGGGTTTTCCACTTGTCGAATTCAGCGATGTCGCTGGCCATGAAGTAGCTGCGCGACGGGTCGAGCAGCTTGATGTAGCTGTCGTAGATGATCACCGAGCGCGCATCGTCGAGCGGCGGCTTGCTGTAGTGGTGACGCTTGAGCAACTCGACGACGTTCAGGCTGGCGATGACTTCATCGCGATCAGGCTGCAACTTGTCCCAGCTGTTGGCTGCGAATGTGGTGCCCGACACCGGCAACAGACCGATACCGATGAAAAGAGCGAGGGCGGTGCTGGGGAGCAGATGCTTCATGCTGATTCGACGCGGGGACAATTGATAACGCATATTAGGCCGTCTTTGAAGTCGCCGGTTCTTTGAGATCCGGTCGCATAATGCAAAAAGCCCGGCGCTACCGCTTCGGGCTCAGTCCAGACTCACTATGGAGGCACTGTGAAGGCATTGCAAGGCGTTGAAGGTCAAGTGGCATGGGTTGAAGAGCCGAGTCCTACGTGCGATGTAGGACAAGTCCGCATCCGCGTGGCGGCAGCTGGCCTCAATCGTGCCGATTTATTGCAAAAGGCGGGGCTTTATCCACCACCGCCAGGCGCCAGCCAAGTGCTCGGTCTTGAGTGTTCCGGGGTGATCAGCGAGGTCGGCGCGGGCTCGTCCTGGCAGGTCGGCGATCGGGTTTGCGCCTTGCTGGCCGGGGGCGGCATGGCTGAAGAAGTGGTTGTCGACGGGCGGCACGTGCTGCCGATTCCCGAAGGCGTTTCGCTGATCGAGGCGGCGGCATTGCCTGAGGTTTACGCAACAGTCTGGCTGAATGTGTTTCAGCTTGCGGCGCTCAAACCGGGTGAGAAAGTTCTCTTGCACGCTGGCGCGAGTGGAATCGGTTCAGCCGCCATTCAGCTGTGCAAGGCCTTTGGCAACCCCTGCTGGGTCAGCGTCGGGTCGGCCGAGCGTCTGGCTTACTGCGAGTCGCTGGGCGCGCAGGGCGGTGTGCTGCGCACTGACGATCTGGAAAGCCTGCGCGATTTAGGTCCGTTCGATGTGATCCTCGATCCGGTCGGTGGCAACTATTCGGCGCTGAATCTGAAACTGGTGGCGCTGGATGGACGCTGGGTGTTGATCGGCCTGATGGGGGGGCGTGAGGCGAAACTGGATCTGGCGCAGGTGTTGGCCAAGCGCGTGCAACTGCTCGGCTCAACGTTGCGCAGCCGTGACGATCAGTTCAAGGCGGACCTACTGAGCGATCTCGGCCAGCAGGTGTGGCCGTTGTTTGCCGAGGGGCGCTTGCGTGCGCAATTGGCGAAGGCGTTTGCGGTGAAGGATGCCGAGGCGGCGTTTGCCGAGTTGGCGAGTAACACCGTGGCGGGCAAGTTGGTGTTGGTGATTGACGAGAGCCTGAGCTGACAACACAAAGCCCCTGTGGGAGCGGGCTTGCTCGCGAATGCGGAGTGTCAGGCAACATATTCGTCGCTGATAGACCGCTTTCGCGAGCAGGCTCACTCCTACATTGGATCTGTGTCACTTCCAGAGATGGATTGGCCAGCCGGATTTTTCTGCCTGCTCGAGCAGCACCGGGTCCGGGTTGACCACGTGCGGGAAATCGACTTTCAGCAACAACGGCAGATCATTGCGTGAGTCGGAATAGAAGCTCGCGCCCTCCAGGTTCTCTTCTTCGGCGTCCAGCCATTCCAGCAAGCGGGTGATTTTGCCTTCGCGGTAGGTCAAGGTGCCGACGGTATTACCGCTGTACACGCCATGGGCGACGTCCAGCTCGATGGCCAGTACCTCATCGATCCCCAGGCGTTCGGCGATCGGCTTGACCAAGTGCGTACCCGACGCCGAGATCACCAGGATCCGGTCGCCGGCCTTGCGGTGCGCGGCGATGGTTTTGGTCGCGTCGCTGAAGATGATCGGTTCGATGAAATCTTCTACCCATGGGCCAACCAGGTGCTCGATTTCTGCCGGCGTGCGGCCGATCAGAGGTTCAAGGCTGAAGGCCATGTAGTCCTCCATCGCCAGATGGCCGCGGCCGTAGGCGTCCATCAATTCCTTGTCGCGCTGCATGAACGATTCGCCATCGACCCAGCCGAGGCGGACCATTTGCTCGCTCCAGAGCGAGGAGCAGTCGCCGTGGATCAACGTTTCGTCCAGATCAAAAATTGCCAAAGCCATCGGGTTCTCTCCGAGAACAGCTACGAAGCTCCAAGCTTCGAGCTGCAAGAATTAAAATCAGGTGCACCGCAGTCTACAGCTTGGTGCTTGCAGCTCGAAGCTTGCAGCTGCTTTCAGGCTACCTGGCACAAGGCCGTCGGATCGATGGAAAGTGCCAGGCGCTGTCCGTCGGGATGCAGGTCGGCGGCCGAGCGGTTGAGTACGTCGACCACCAATTCGACGCCGCGCGCCTCGATGCGATAACGAATGACGTTGCCGAGCAGGCTGTGGCTGCGTACTTGCGCGTCGAGGTCGCCGTTGAGGCTCAGTTCGATAGCCTCCGGGCGGATGGCGATGCGGTGGTTGATCGGCCGCTGCAACAGCTTTGAGGCGGCCTCGGCGTCGAGCAGATTGTAGTTGCCGATGAAGCCGGCGGCGAACGCATCGACCGGTGCGGTATAAAGGGTTTCGGCATCGCCGCTTTGTACGATCTTTCCCTGATTCATCAGGAAAATCCGGTCAGACATGGTCAGCGCTTCTTCCTGATCGTGGGTGACAAAAATGGTTGTCAGGCCGAGTTCGCGCTGGATCTGGCGGATCTGTTCGCGCAAGTGTTTACGAATCCGCGCGTCGAGTGCCGACAGTGGCTCATCCAGCAGCAACAAACGCGGGCGGGTCACCAGCGAGCGGGCGAGGGCGACACGCTGGCATTGGCCGCCAGACAATTGATGCGGGTAACGTTTGGCGAAGTCGTGCAGTTCAACCAGTTTCAATACCTCCACCACGCGCTTGTGGCTGTCATCGGCATTGACCTTTTGCATGCGCAGGCCGAAGGCGACGTTCTGTTCGACGGTCATGTTGGGAAACAGCGCATAGCTTTGAAACACCATGCCGATGCCGCGTTTCTGCGGACTCAACGGCACAATATCGACGCCATCCAGCAGGATTTGCCCACCATCCACCGGCGTCAGCCCGGCGATGCAACGCAACAGGGTCGACTTGCCGCACCCGGACGGGCCGAGCAGGGTAACGAACTCGCCTTTGTTGATTTCGCAATCGATATCGCTGAACACGGTGGTGCCCGCATAGCTTTTTTGCAGGTGTTGGACGCTGACGTAGCTCATTCGCTTTTGTCCTTGTTCAAGATGTTGGCGATCCAGGTCAGGACCAGCACGAAAAAGAAATACGAAATGACCAGCGCGCTGGTGAAGTGACCGCTGCTGTTGCGCATGTTGTTCAGGTAAACCTGCAGGGTTTCGTAACGTGTGCCGACGAGGATGTTGGCAAACACGAACTCACCAAAAAGGAACGAGAACGACAGCAGCAACGCCACCATCAGGCCCTTGCGCAGATTGGGCAGCACCACTAGGAATGCAGCCTGAAAGGTGCTGGCGCCGAGCAGTTGCGCGGCGTCCATCAAGTCGCGCAGGTTGATTGCTTGCAGATTGTTGGTGATTGCGCGGTACATGAACGGCAGCGCCACGGTGAAGTAGCAGCCGATCAGAATCCACGGCGTGCCGACCATCGCCATCGGCCCGGAACCGTAGAGCTGCAACAGTCCCACCGAGGACACCACGGGCGGCACCGCGAAGGGCAGCAGGATCAGGATGTTCATCAGCGCATCGAGTTTCGGGAAGTGATAGTGCACGACGAACAGCAATGGCAGGATCAGCACCACCGACAGCACCAGGGCGCCGACACAAACGATCAGTGACTGGCCGAACGCGTGCAGAAAGCGCGGATCGCTCCACAGCTGCAAGTACCATTTGAAAGTGAAGCCGCTGGGCAGAATGGTCGCCGACCAACTGCTGGCGATCGAATAGATCAGCGTGCCCACCAGCGGCAGCAACAGGATGGCGAACAGCAGGTAGACCACGACGCGGTGGTAGAGGCCGGCCGGGCCGGATTCAGCGCGAGACATGGTAGCTCCTCTTCAGCAGCAGTTGATGCACAACGGTGACGATGGTCATCAGCGCCACCAGCACCACGGCCAAGGCGCTGGCCAGGTTCGGATCCAGGGAAATGTCTCCGGACACCATCGCCGCGATGCGGATCGGCAGCACGTTGAAATTGCCGGTGGTCAGCGCATAAACCGTCGCGTAAGCGCCGAGGGCGTTTGCGAGCAGGATCACGAACGTGCCGAGCAAGGCCGGCGTCAACACCGGCAGGCCGATGTGCCGCCAGAACTGCCAGCCGTTGGCCCCAAGCAGCGCGGCGGACTCGCGCCAGTCTTCACGCAAGGCGTCGAAAGCCGGGTAGAGCAGCAGCACGCCGAGGGGAATCTGGAAGTAGGTGTAGAGGATGATCAGCCCGGTTTTCGAGTACAGGTTGAAGTCCTGAATGATCCCTGACTGCTTCAACATGATGGTGATGCTGCCGTTGAAACCGAGCAGGATGATGAAGGCGAAGGCCAAGGGCACGCCGGCGAAATTGCTGGTCATGTTGGCGAAGGCGTTCACAAAGTTGCGCAGTTTCGAGTCGACCCGACGCAGCGAGTACGCACCGAGCACGGCGATGATGATGCCGAATACGCTCGACCAGAAACTGATCTCGAGGCTGTACTGGATCGCCTGCAAATAAAACTTCGAACTGAAGATTTTGCTGAAGTTGGCGAAGCCCCAGCCGAACTCTTCCGATTGCAGGCTGTTAATCATCACCCAAACCAGCGGGGCGATTTCGAAGACGATAAAGAACAGTGCGAAGGGCACCAGACACAGGGCTGCGAGCCATTTGCCGCGAATCATTGAATTCACTTGAGCAGCTCCCGGCACACAGGCTTGTCGTGGGGTACGCCGAGCAGTTCGCACACCGTGCCGCAGAGTTCGGTCTGCTTCGGCGCAGCGTCAGGGTTCAGGCTGAATGCATCGCCAAAGATGAACAGCGGCACCTGGCGTTCTTCCGGCAGCAGGCCGTTGTGTGAGCGATCATTGTTCATGCCATGGTCGGCGGTCACCAGCACCTGATAACCAGCGTCGAGCCAGGTGTGCAGATAGTCGGCAAGAATGATGTCGGCCGAGCGGGCGCTGTTGCGGTACTGCGCAGAGTCGAGGCCGTGTTTGTGCCCGGCATCATCGATGTTCATCGGGTGGACCAGCAGGAAATTCGGTGCGTGGCGCAGGCGCAGGTTTTCCGCGTCGGCGAACAGGTGCGAATCCGGATAGTGGTCGTTCCAGTAAAAATGGCCGTGCTGGATTGGCAGCGACGGATCGTCGGTGTGGCGATCGCGTGCGGCGACGAATGGCGAGCGGTTGTACAACTCGCTGACCCAGTGGTACGCCGCCGCGGCGGTTTTCAGCCCGGCATCGCGGGCGTAATGGTAGATGCTGCGTTGATTGGAGAGGCGCGAGACATTGTTGTGGACGATACCGCTGTCGATCGGCGGCACGCCGGTAAGAATGCATTCGTAAAGCGGTCGGGACAAGGCGGGCAGTTCGCACTCCAGCTGATAGAGCGCCGCGCGTCCTGCGCCAACATAAGCCTGCAGATGCCCCATGGCGTGACGTGCAACCTCGTGGTTGAGGCCGTCGAGCACGACAAGGATGACGTTGTGCTTCATAGGGGCAAAAACTCCGCGAAACAGGAAATTTCAGATTCAACCCGGGTCCCTTTGTAGGAGTGAGCCTGCTCGCGATAGCGGTTGAACATTCAACACAGTGTTGACTGAACTACCGCTATCGCGAGCAGGCTCACTCCTACAGGGGATCTCCAGCGGATCACGCAATGGTGATCAGCCGCTTTATTTCATCTCGACAATAACCTCTTCGTTCCACTGCTGCGGCAGGGCTTTGGAGGTCTTTTCCCACGCATCGGCGTCTTTGATCGGCGTGACTTTTTTGTACTGCTCGTTCGGCAGCAGCTTGGCCTTCACGTCTTCCGGCAGTTGCAGATGCTCGGCGCGGATCGGGCGGGCATTGCCGCGGGCAAGGTTGGTCTGGCCGGCGTCGCTGAAGATGTATTCGCGGGTCAGCTTGGCGGCATTAGGGTTTTTTGCGTACTTGTTGATGATCGTGGTGTAACCGGAAATCACCGAGCCGTCAGACGGGATCAGCACCACGTAGTCATCAGGGTTAGCCATCTTGGCCTTGTAGCTCAGGCCGTTGAAGTCCCAGACCACGCCGACTTCGATTTCGCCTTTTTCCATGGTGGCGATGGTCGGGTTGGCCATCGACAGACGACCCTGTCTGGCGATGTCAGCGAACAGCAGCAGGGCAGGTTTGATGTTTTTCTCGTCGCCACCGTTGGCCAGAGCAGCAGCCAGTACGCCGTTTGCGGCCTGGGCGGCGGTGCTCACGTCGCCGATGGAGACTTTATATTTGCCGCCCTTGAGGTCGGCCCATTTGGTCGGTACTTCGGAGCCGTGCAGCAGTTTTTTGTTGACGATGAAAGCGATGGTGCCGGTGTAGGCCAGCGCCCAGTTGCCGTCCTTGTCCTTGGCCCAGTCGGGGATTTGATCCCAGGTGCTTGGCTTGTACGGCTGCACCACGCCTTGCTTGACCGCGATCGGGCCGAAGGCGGCACCGACGTCGCCGATGTCGGCGGTGGCGTTGTCTTTCTCGGCGGCGAACTTGGCGATTTCCTGGGCCGAACTCATGTCGGTGTCGATGTGTTTAAGGCCGTACTTTTGGGCCAGATCCGCCCAGGTGCCTTTCCAGTTGGCCCAGTCATCGGGCATGCCGACGCTGTTGACGGCGCCTTCCGCCTTCGCAGCGGCTTCGAGGGTTTTCAGGTCGGTGTCGGCCGCCATGGCGGCGCTGCACATAGCAATGGTCGAGCCTAACAGTGTTGCCAGGAAAAGCTGTTTCATTCCGAAGCTCCTTGGTCGTGTTCAACGCTGCGATTGCGGTTTGTGTTGGTCTAGGTCAGCAATACCTGAGCCAATTTAAGGGCGCTGGATGACACTTTGATGTCGAGGGCCTGTTTGCGGGGCTCTTGCTTGCCCGGTGTCGGCAGGTGCCAGATAAGCGTAGACCATGCTCAAGCCACGGCAGACAAGGGACTTGGCCGATGTATTGCAAGTCGTGAGCAAGACCGTTGAGCCGTTTTGTCATCTGTTGTTCATCTACGCTGCCTAGGCTTGCAACAGACGAAAACGGTTCATTTACCGGTCGGTCTTGCCCTGAAATAGTGCTGGTCTAGTCCAGATAGGTAACGTTGATGCGTGATGAGGCAACCAAAGCGGTGACAGCGATTGGCCAGGTGTTGCAGGAGCAGCTTGATCATGGCTTGTTGGCAGCGGGCAGCAAGTTGCCGGCCGAACGCAAGCTCAGTGAGCTGTTTGGCACGACGCGAATCACGGTGCGTGAGGCGTTATTGCAGCTGGAGGCGCAGGGGCAGATTTATCGCGAGGAGCGGCGCGGCTGGTTCGTTTCGCCGCCGCGTCTGGCCTATAACCTGATGCAGCGCAGTCACTTCCACGCGATGGTCAGTGCGCAGGGACGCGAGCCTTCGACGGAGGTGATTTCGGCGCGCTTGCAACCGGCTTCGGCGGCGGTCTGCGCGTGGTTGCAGTTGCCGGCGTTGTCGAGCGTGATTCAGATTTGCCGGTCGCGGCGGATTGACGGGCGTCTGGTGTTGTATGTGGAGCACTATTTGAATCCGCAGTTTTTTCCGGGGATTCTGGCGTTTGATTTGAATCAGTCGATTACTGAGTTGTATGCGCGGCATTACGATTTGCACTATGGGCGGGTGCGGTTCGAGATTGTTCCGACTTCATTGTCGGTGGATGCGGCGGCGGCGTTGCGGGTGTCGGTGGGGAGTCCGGGGTTGCGGATTGCGCGGGTCAATTATGATCAGCATGGGCGGTTGATCGATTGTGATCTGGAGTTTTGGCGCCATGATGCGATTCATGTTGGGGTTGATGTGGTTTGACCTTGGCGGCCTTTGGGCCGACCAGGTTCATTGGGTTTTGTGGGTATATCCGTTTTTTGCGGTGCTACCGCTGGCGGTTTCGCCCTTACGGCGAGGCACTTTTTCCAGACGCCGAAAAAGTACCCAAAAAGGCTTTGCCCTGACGTTCGGCCCGCTCGCTGGGGCTCGGGGTGCCTTCGCTACGGGATTGTTCCGGGCGCAGCGTCTCCGGTTTGCTTCGCTGCACCTCCTCTCGCTGTGTTTGGCTGCGCCAAACGGTCGCTGCGCTCCCACGCCCGGATCAATCCCTCCGCTCAGCCTGCCGACGGGCTCTGAGATCAAGATCAAGAGCCTTACTCGAGCTAACGCTCATTGTGTTGAGTGGTGAGAAGCGCGGCGGTCTGCTTGCTCTTGCTCTTTTGTGGGAGCGAGCCTGCTCGCGAAGGCGGCCTGACAGCCGACCTGTTTCTTGAGGGTGAACTTGAGCCAATTGTAGGAGTGAGCCTGCTCGCGATGGCGGCCTGTCAGCCCAACCATTTTTGACAGGCTGCACACGGTTCAAATGTGGGAGCGGGCTTGCTCGCGAAGAGGCCCGCGAAGTCACCCCGTCTCTATTTGCCCACCCCCGCATTCGCATACAAATAATCCGTCGCCAACGAAGCCAGTGTCCTGACCCCGACTACCAACGCCGACTCGTCCACGAAGAACCCGGGATTGTGATTGGGTGCGGCCTTGCTCATGTCTTGGTCTCTCGGGGTGACGCCCAGAAACACAAACAACCCCGGCGCTTCCTTGGCAAAAAATGAGAAGTCTTCCGCGCCACCCACCAGCGGGCCTTGCACGACGTCGTCCTTGGCGGCCCATTTCAGGGTGGGCAGCATTTTTTCCGTCAGCGCCGGGTTGTTAATGGTCGGGTCGTATTTTTCGATGATGGTCACATCGGCTTTTGCGCCGCCGCTTTCGGCGATTTTTTCAACGGTCTGGCGGACGTCGGCGTGCAGTTTCTGGCGGATGCCGTAGTCGTAGGAGCGGATTGTCCCGGTCATGTCGACCGATTCGGGGATGATGTTGTAACGCGTCCCGCCATTGATGGTGCCGATGCTCACCACCGAGGGATATGAGGAGATGTCGGTGCGGCGGCTGACCACGGTTTGCAGGCCGACCAGGGTTTGCGCGCCGACGGTGATCGGGTCGATGCCGTCCCAGGGGCGGCCGGCGTGGGTTTGTTTGCCGAGGATTTTGATGCGCAGGTCGTCGGAGCTGGCCAGGGTCGGGCCGGGGCGGTAGGCGATCTGGCCGGCGGGGATGCCGGCCCAGACGTGCAGGCCGAAGACCGCGTCGGGTTTCGGCGATTTCATCACGCCTTCCTGCACCATCATTTTTGCACCCCAGGTGTTTTTGCCGTCGGGGATGAAATCGCTTGGGCCTTCTTCGGCGGGCTGGAAATAGAACACCACGGTGCCGGGCAAGGTCTCGCGCATGCCCGTCAGAATCTTCGCGGCACTGAGCAGGATCGCGGTGTGGGCGTCATGGCCGCAGGCGTGCATGACGTCGACTTCTTTGTCCAGATAAGTGCCCTTGGCTTTCGAGGCGAATGGCAGGTTGGACACTTCTTTGACCGGCAGAGCGTCCATGTCGGCGCGCAGGGCGACGGTCGGGCCGGGCAGGGCGCCTTTGAGGATGGCGACCACGCCGGTGCGGGCGACGCCGGTTTTCACCTCAAGGCCCATTGCCTCGAGTTGCTTGGCGACCAGCTCGGCGGTGCGTTTTTCAGTGTTGCCGAGTTCCGGGTGGGCGTGCAGGTCGCGACGGGTTTCCAGCAGTTGCGGCTCCAGCTTCTGCGCCTGTTCGGCGATTTCCGAGCGGGTGCTTTCCAGAGTGGCAGCACCGGCGTGGCCGGCGATCAGGGTGAGCAAAACGGTCTGGGCAATGCGCGTCAGTTGCATCGGAGTCTCCTTGATTATTGTTGTCAGGCTTCCTTGCCTGTGACTGCGGCGGCGCGCTTGAGTGCTATTCCTTTGGCTGACCGCCACCGGCTGTGATCACTTGTACGCTCATGCGCGGCGTTGCCAGATCCAGCCCGGCTTCATCCAGATGTCGTTTCAAAGACAGATTGAAAGCCCGGGACACTTCCCACTGCTTGATCGGCGCGGTCTTGAACCGTGCGCGCAGGATCGCGCTGCCGGATTCAAAACTTTCCACACCTTGAATTTCCAGTGGCGACCAGATGTTGCGACGCTGCAACGGGTCGGTGCGCATTTTCTGGCCGACTTCGCGCATCAGTTTGATCGCGTCGTCAATTTCCATGTTGTACGGCACCGCGACGCGGAAGATTGCGTAGCCGAATTCCCGCGAGTAGTTCTTGATGCTTTTGATTTCGCTGAACGGGATGGTGTGGACGATGCCGTCGATGTCGCGCAGGCGCACGGTGCGAATGGTCAGGCCTTCGACGGTGCCGAGGTGGCCGCCGACGTCGACGTAATCATCGATGGCCAGCGAGTCCTCGATGATGATGAACAGCCCGGTGATCAGGTCGGCGACCAGCGACTGCGCACCAAAACCAATGGCCAGACCGATCACACCGGCACCGGCCAACAGCGGCGTGACGTTCATGCCCATATTCGCCAGCGCGACGATCAGGGCGATGATGAAAATCGCCACGAACAGGACGTTGCGGATCAGCGGCATCATCGTCTGCGCGCGAGCATTGGCCAGGCCTTTGCGTGAGCGGGTGAGGGCGTGGTGCACGGCGGTGTCGGCGAGGATCCAGATCAGCCAGGAGAATATCAGCGTGCCGATCAGGCTGAACAGCTTGACGCTGATGTCATGGCCTTCGCCGTCGGCAAAAGCGATCAGCGACTGGCCCCAGACGCGCAGGCCCAGTTCGATGAACACCAGCCACACCAGCAGGTGCGCGAGGGTGTAGAAGAAGTTTTTCAGTCGCTCCGAGTACAGCGCATGACGTTTCGGCCCGCGTTGCGGCTTCAGCGAGTGGCGACGCACGAGGCCGTTGATGACCATGCACAAGACCAGCAAAACAGTGCAGATCAGTGACTGGCGCAACGCCGTGCTGGTGTCGCCGGCGGAGACAAAAGTGGCGAACAACGAGACGCCGACCAGCACCAGCGCCGGTACGTACCAGAAGGTCCCAAGAATTTCGATGGTGTCGCTGAGGGCGCGACGCGTCAGGCGTCGAGACAACGGCTGGTTGCGGATCAAATGCGCGATCGGTCGGCGGAAGCGCAGAATGAACAGCCCGGTCGAGAGGGCGGCGAGTACATTGGCGGTGGTCGCGGCGGTATGGGCCAGGTGCACGCCCAGGCTTTCGATCAGGCGCGGATCGCTCAATGCCTCACCGAACGCGGCAAAGCTGCCGATCAGCCATAAAGGTCGAAAAGCCTGATGGCGCAGGATGTACAGCGCGCGATGGCGGTGCGGGCCGTCGAGCAGGGAAAAGGCAATCACGCAGATCGCCGAGAAACAGGTGCCGACCACCAACGCATAGGCCAATACCATCGCCAGGCTCTTGCCCAATGACGAGGGCAGCGCGTAGCTCATGTAGACGGTCATCACCAGCGCGATCAGCCACGGTCCGAGCTTGCGCAACGCGAAGCGCAGCATGTCGAGGGCCTTGGGGTGTTGCGGCAGTTCTTCGGTGAGACCGAAGCGCAGGCGCACGCGGTGACCCAGCCAGATCAGGGCGGCAGCGAGCAGGCTCCACAGCATCAGAATCATGGCGAAGCCGAAGATGATCGGCAGCCATTCGTTGGCCGGCAGCAACATGCCGGTCAGTTCGTCCTTGGCCAGATCGATCTCGTTGGACCAGCGGGTGATCGGGCTGTCGGCGCCGGAAAACTGTTTTTCGAAGTTGGCCAGGGTGCCGCCGATCAGGCCCAGCACACCTTCTTCCGGCGCGGCCTGGGCTTGTTTCGTAGCGTCGCGCAGCTTCTTCAGGTCGCTGAGCAGTTGTGCGCGTTGCTTGTCGTTTTCCAGCGACTTGATGACTTCATCCAGCGACTGACCGAGGGGTTCCTGGGCTTCTGGTTGCGGCTTGGAAGTATTGAGCAGGCCGGGCAAACCGACCGCTTGTGCGGGCGCCAGCGGCAGCAGCGTCATCAGGCAGACAAGAAACAGACCGGGCAAAGCGAAAAGACGAGCAAACACCAGGGGACAACCTCGCGAGGGGCGGATGCGCTGGAGTGTACGAGGCCCTTTGGCGCAATGCGAGCCGGGCTCGGTCATTCGTTCAGCTTGGCGAGGATCTTGTAGACCACGGTGGCGAGGATCATCAGCATGCCGACCCACATGGCGAAGACACCGGCGTTCTTGTCACGGAAATTGAAGCCGATGGCCAGCAAGATCATTCCCGAGAGAATCGGGACGAGCATGGCGTGGAAGGAGGACATCGAAATCATGGAGACGGCCTTGTCTGGGAGGGATGGTTGCAGTCTAGGCGGGTTTTCGAAGCGGGGGCGTGATGTGGCTCAGGAATGCTTTAAGTCAGTGGGGTATTTGGTGTCTGATCCGGCGCTTTCGCGAGCAGGCTCGCTCCCACAAGTTGGAATGCAACATGTGGGAGCGAGCCTGCTCGCGAAGCTTTTCAGCCATTACGGCAATTCACGACTGGCATAGAACGCGCTGAGCACTTTGACCAGGTGCGCCAGGTCATGGCTGCCGCACAGTTCGCGGATCGAGTGCATGGCGAAGGTCGGCAGGCCGATGTCGACGGTGCGCACGCCCAGATGGCTGGCGGTGATCGGGCCGATGGTCGAGCCGCAGCCCATGTCGCTACGCACGACGAAGCTCTGCACCGGGACTTCCTCGGCCATGCACAGATGGCGGAAGAAACCGGCGGTTTCGCTGTTGGTGGCGTAGCGCTGGTTGCTGTTGACCTTGATCACCGGGCCGGCGTTGAGTTTCGGGCCGTGGTTGGCGTCGTGCTTTTCGGCGTAGTTGGGGTGCACGCCGTGGGCGTTGTCGGCCGAGACCAGCAGGGATTTCTGGATGGTGCGGACGAACTCGTCACCGTCCGGCAGCACGCGGCGCAGGGTCTGTTCGAGCATCGGGCCGTCGGCGCCGCAGGCCGAGCAGGAGCCGACCTCTTCGTGGTCGTTACACACCAATACGCAGGTTTCGTCGGTTTCGGCGGTGAGCAAGGCTTGCAGGCCGGCATAGCACGACAGCAGGTTATCCAGGCGTGCACCGGCAATGAAATCGCCGTTCAGACCGATCACCGCAGCGCTTTGCGTGTCGTAGAAACTCAGCTCGTAATCCAGCACCACGTCGGCGTTCAGTCCGTGTTCGCGGGCCAGTTGATCGGTGAGCACCGCGCGGAAGTCGACACGCTCGTCACCGGCGAATTGCGCGAGGATCGGCGGCAACTCGGTCTGGGCATTGATCGCCCAGCCCTGATTGGCTTCACGGTTGAGGTGAATCGCCAGGTTGGGAATGATCGCGATCGGCGCCTTGAAGTCGATCAACTGGCTCTCGACCTTGCCGTCTCGGCGGAAGGTTACACGGCCGGCCAGCGACAGGTCGCGGTCGAACCACGGCGCCAGCAGCGCGCCGCCGTAAACTTCGACGCCCAGTTGCCAGAAGCCCTGGCGCTGCAATTCCGGCTGCGGCTTGACCCGCAGGCAGGGGCTGTCGGTGTGTGCGCCGACCAGACGGATGCCCCCGTGCAAGGGCGAGTTGCGGCCCATTTTGATCGCGACGATCGAGGAATCATTACGGGTGACGTAGTAGCGGCCGTTGGCCTCGGTGGTCCAAGGCTCGCGCTCGTCGAGGCGCACGTAGCCGGCGGCCTCCAGGCGTTGAACGAGACTGGCGGTGGCGTGGAACGGGGTAGGGGAGGCCTTGAGAAAATCGATCAGGCCCTGGTTCAACTCTGCGCGCATAAGAAACTCCAGACAGCAATGGGCGGGAGTTTAACGTATTGGCCGGACAATTGAATCCGATGCAGATCCTTGGGGGAGCTGGCTTGCCAGCGATTGCGGTCTTGAAGCCGGCCGATCATTGTCAGACTGACGCAATTCAATGTGGGAGCGGGCTTGCTCGCGAAGGCGGTGTATCAGGAACACGCGGGTTGACTGACACATTGCTTTCGCGAGCAGGCTCGCTCCCACATGGGCTTGGTGATGCCTGTCAAAACGGCGCTGGGCACTCGAAGCGCAGGCGTTCGCCGGTTTGCGGATGGGTGAAGCCGAGCATGCTCGCGTGCAGGCACAGACGTGGCCAGGCCGCCAGCGCCTGCTCGTGGGCATAGAGCCCGTCACCGAGCAGCGGATGGCCAATCGATAACATGTGTACGCGCAATTGGTGCGAACGGCCGGTGATCGGCGTCAGCTCGACGCGACACCAGTCGCCGCAACGCTCCAGTACCTTCCAGAACGTCAGCGCGTGTTTGCCGAATTCATGATCGACCACATGGCGTGGTTTGGTCGGCGGATCGTAGCGCAAGGGCAGGTCGATGCTGCCGCTGTCCAGTTCCGGCTGACCCCAGGCCAGCGCGGTGTAGGCTTTTTCGGTTTCGCGGTCATGAAACTGCCGCGACAGTTCGCGATGAGTGTCGGCATCACGGGCCAGCAGGATGATGCCGGAGGTTTCCCAGTCCAGGCGATGGACGATGCGCGCTTCCGGGTAACCGTTTTCCTGCAGGCGGGTGATCAGGCAGTCCTTGTTGTCGTCGGCGCGACCGGGCACCGAGAGCAGCAACGTCGGTTTGTCGACCACCAGTACGGCGGCGTCCTGATGGATGATGCGGATGTTGGACAGCGGCATTAAAACAGCCTCGTAACAAATGCCAACGGCGGCTCAGGGCCATTCCGCAAGGGGAATGGCCCTGAGCCGCCGTCGTACCTGCCGGATCGACTCAGCGATCGGGCAGGGTGATGTTGAGTTCCAGAATCGAGCAACTGCCCTGGCTTTCCAGTGCTACGTGTACGTCGTCGTTGCCGATGTTGACGTACTTGCGGATCACGTCGACCAGTTCCTTTTGCAAGGCTGGCAGGTAATCCGGCGTGCTGCGCTGGCCGCGCTCATGCGCCACGATGATCTGCAGACGCTCTTTCGCTACCGAGGCGGTACTTGGCTTTTTGTTGGCACGAAAGAAGTCAAAAAGGTTCATTACCTACCTCCAAACAGGCGCTCGAAGAATCCCTTCTTCTCGACATCGAGGAATCGGTGGGCTTTTTCTTTGCCCAGCAAGCGGTCGACGGTATCGCTGTACGCCTGACCGGCATCGCTCTGGTCGTCGAGAATCACTGGCACGCCCTGGTTGGACGCCTTGAGCACGGCCTGGGATTCCGGGATCACGCCGAGCAGGGTCACCGAGAGGATTTCCTTGACGTCTTCAACGCCGAGCATCTCGCCCTTTTCAACACGCTCCGGGTGGTAGCGGGTGATCAGCAGGTGTTCCTTGATCGGGTCTTCGCCACGTTCGGCGCGGCGCGATTTGCTCGCCAGCAGGCCGAGCATGCGGTCCGAGTCACGTACCGAGGAGACTTCCGGGTTGGTCACGACGATCGCTTCATCGGCGAAGTACATGGCCAGGTGCGCGCCTTTCTCGATGCCCGCCGGGGAGTCGCAGACGACGAACTCGAATTGTTCCTTGAGCTCCATCAGGACTTTTTCCACGCCTTCGACGGTCAGTGCGTCTTTGTCGCGGGTCTGGCTGGCGGCCAGCACGTAAAGGTTTTCCAGGCGCTTGTCTTTGATCAAGGCCTGTTGCAGGTTGGCTTCGCCGTTGACCACGTTGACGAAGTCATACACTACGCGGCGCTCGCAACCCATGATCAGGTCGAGGTTACGCAAGCCCACGTCGAAGTCGACGATCACTGTTTTGTGGCCGCGCAGAGCGAGGCCGGTACCGATAGCGGCGCTGGTGGTGGTCTTACCCACACCACCCTTGCCGGATGTAACCACGAGAATCTTGGCCAAGGTGTTTCACCCCTAAGGAAGAAGGACTGTTCAGCCCCTGAAAAACATCTCTTGAAAACTACTGCAGTCGGACAGCCTTGGCTGGAATTTGGCTTTTGGCCTTTTTCCTACTTCGTTTGAGCCGTTTTCGCTACGTTTTAGAGATGCTTGGAAAATGCGGCAGTATCCGTTAAAGCCGAATGATGTTCAACACGTCGCCCGACAGGCTGACCTGGACGCCCGAGCCCCACATCGGATCGCGACGCAAATCTTCGGAGACCTTGTAATGTCCGGCGATGGAGATCAGTTCAGCGCTCAATTGCTGACAGAAAATCCGCGCCTTGGTGTCACCTTTGACGCCGGCCAGCGCCCGGCCACGCATCGGACCGTATACATGGATGTTGCCATCGGCGAGAAGTTCCGCCCCCGGACTGACCGAAGAGACCACCACCAGATCGCCACCCTGGGCATAAATCTGCTGGCCACCACGTACTGGCGTGGTGATCACGCGGGTCGGTTTGACGGTCGGCTCAGGCGGTTTTTCCGGCTTCTTTTTGACTTCGGCTTCGGGCATTTCCAGCGGTCGCTCGCGGGCGCCCGAAGGCGGCAGCACGGGGATGTCGATGGCGATGGCGGCGGCAATGTCTTCGATGCGACTGGCGCGAATCGCCAGGGTGCGCAGGCCATGCTGGCGACAGACGCGCATCAGTCCCGGCAAGTCGACGGCGCCCTGATTGGGCGGCAGTTTGTCCAGCGCCAGGACCAGCGGTGCATTGCTGAAAAAATTAGGCGCCTGGGCGACTTTCGCGGCCAATTGCCGATCGAGGCTTTCGAGGTCGTTACGGGCCAGTTCCAGCACAGTGATGGCCAGCATGCTGCCCTTGAGCTGGAATACGGGATCTTGGTCTAACGGGTCGGTTTGGCTCATGTCGGCATACAACGGCTTGTCACTAAAAGTGCCGAGACTTATAACGAGAACGCCCGCGGGCCGCAAGCCGGGTCGAACGATGTAGAATGCGCGGCCACTGTATTTACGGAAGCTTTATGGATCGCCCGCGTTTTCGAAAAGCATTTCTCTCGCCACGCTTCTGGCCGCTCTGGTGCGGCTTGGGGCTGCTGTGGCTGATCGTGCAATTGCCGTATCCGGCGCTACTGACCATCGGTCGAGTTCTGGGGGCGTTGATGTATCGCGTGGCCGGCGACCGACGGGCCATCGCCCGGCGCAATCTCGAATTGTGCTTCCCGGAAAAATCCGCCGCCGAGCGCAAACGCCTGCTCAAGGAAAACTTTGCCTCCACCGGCATCGCCTTTTTCGAGATGGCGATGAGCTGGTGGTGGTCCCGCGAGCGCCTGGCGAAGCTGGCCCATGTCGAAGGCCTGGAGCATTTGCAAAAGGCTCAGCGCGAAGGCAAGGGCGTGATTCTCATGGCGGTGCACTTCACCACCCTGGAAATCGGCGCGGCCCTGCTCGGCCAGCAACACACCATCGATGGCATGTACCGCGAGCACAAGAATCCGTTGTTCGACTTCATTCAGCGGCGCGGCCGTGAGCGGCACAACCTCGATTCGCTCGCAGTGGAGCGCGACGACGTGCGCGGCATGCTCAAGTTGCTGCGCGCCGGCCGGGCGATTTGGTACGCGCCGGATCAGGACTACGGCGCCAAGCAGAGCATCTTTGTGCCGCTGTTCGGCATCCAGGCCGCGACGGTGACGGCGACGACCAAGTTTGCCCGTCTGGGCAAAGCACTGGTGGTGCCGTTCACTCAGGAGCGTCTGGCCGATGGCAGCGGTTATCGGTTGGTGATTCACCCGCCGCTGGAGGATTTCCCCGGTGAAAGCGAAGAAGCCGATTGCATCCGCATCAATCAGTGGGTTGAAGGTGCCTTGCGCGCCTGCCCCGAGCAGTACTTGTGGGCGCATCGCCGCTTCAAGAGCCGTCCACCGGGCGAACCGAAGCTGTACCCGAAACGCGGTTGATTCACCTGACTTTTAAACTCGTTGGAGTGGTGCGATGAGCCCGGCTGAACCGGTCACAGGGTTGATTCTTTCCGGCGGCGGGGCTCGGGCGGCGTACCAGGTGGGCGTGCTGGCGGCGATCGCCGAGTTGCTGCCGTTGGGCGCGGACAATCCGTTTCCAGTGATCGTCGGCACCTCGGCCGGGGCGATCAACGCCGTCAGCCTCGCCAGCGGCGCCACCGACTTTCGCGCTGCCGTCGAACGCCTGACGCTGTTCTGGCAGGGCTTTCGCAGCCATCGCGTGCTGCGCAGTGACTGGCCTGGTGTGATCCGTCAGGCCAGTCGTTTTGTCAGCCATAGTCTGCTCGGCATCGGCCGCCAGATGCCGGTGGCACTGCTCAACAGTTCGCCGCTGCGCGAATTGCTCGATGAAAAACTGCACCTGCCCGGCATCGCCGAGGCCATCGCGCGCAAACAACTGCACGCAGTCGCGGTGACCGCGTTCGGCTACGAGTCGGGGCAGGCGGTGACGTTCTATCAGGGCGGCGGCACGATCGACGCATGGCTCCGACATCGGCGCATTGGCGTGCCGACGCAACTTTCGGTTGATCATCTGTTGGCCAGTTCGGCGATTCCGCTGTTGTTCGCGCCGGTGAAAATCGGCGAGGAGTATTTCGGTGACGGCGCGGTGCGCCAGTCGGCGCCGATCAGCCCGGCGTTGCACCTGGGCGCGAGTCGGGTGCTGGTGGTGGGCGTCAGTGGCAACCCGCGCGGCGGCGATCCGCAAGCGCCGCTGGAACGCACCGGTACCGGCCAGCAGCCGACGCTGGCGCAAATCGGCGGGCACATGCTCAACAGCACGTTCATCGATTCTCTGGAAAGCGATATCGAGTTATTGCAGCGTCTGAACCAGTTCAGCCGCCTGCTCCCCGATGGCACGCCGACCCGCGAACTGGGCGTGGCGCCGGTGGAGGTGCTGGTGATTTCCCCGAGCCAGCCGATCGACGAAATCGCCGCGCGGCATCGTCAGGAATTGCCGGCGGCGCTGCGTCTGTTTTTGCGTGGACCGGGAGCGACCAAGACCAGCGGGGCGGGGGTGTTGAGTTACCTGCTGTTCGAAGCGGGGTATTGCAGCGAATTGATCGATCTGGGGCGGCGTGATGCGTTGGCCAAGCGCGGGGAATTGTGCCGGTTTCTGGGGATATCCGAAGCGGTGGTTCACGCATGAAATTGCGGCGAGCCTATTCGCGAGCAAGCTCGCTCCCACAGGGTTTTGCATCGAATGCGTAATTTGCAGTCAACATAGAACCACTGTGGGAGCGGGCTTGCTCGCGAAGGCGTCGGTAAGGACGCCGCCGGATCAGAAGTGGAACTTGACCAGGAAGCTGGTAGTGCTCTGATCGGTCTTGAAGTACTGGCTGTCCTTGATTCCGTACTTATCCGACCAATAGTCGTATTCCACACCCACATACAACTGCTTCTCGCCGACATTCAGCGCCTTGCCCAAGTCGTATTTGATTTGCGGGTTGAAGTGCAGGTTGGCGTGGTAATCGCCTTTGGAATTGGAGTCGTTGTCGACCACCCAGTCCATGAAACCGTCGATCAGGATGTTCGATTTGCCCACCGGGAGGGTGTAGGACCAAACCGGGGTAATCTGCCAGACGTTGTCGCCCGCACGTGCGCCTTGGGTGTGACGTTGATAGAAATTCAACTGGAAGTAGTCGAAGCCCGGGATCGCCAGGTCGAAGCCTGGACCGATCAGGTACGACTCGGTGTCGCCTTCACCGAACTCATAAGTCATGGCCAGCAACACGTCAGTCACCGGGCCGAAGGCCAGTTTCTGATCGAAGATCTTGCCGAACGACAGGCGCGGACTGAGCTCACCGTAGTAAGTGTTGGAACCGACGCCGCCGTCGTCCTTGCCGTTGTAGAAGATCTTGTCGATGAACAGGAAGTTGTCCCCATACTTCCAGGCATCGGCGTGCTCGAAGGTCACGGTCTGCTGAATGCGCGGGTTGACCTGGAAGTCCTTGCCATAGAGGTAGGTCAGGCTGTTGTTCTGCCACTGCAGCAGGCCTTCGGCCATGGCCTGGCCGCCGGCGAACATCGATCCGGCCAGCATCAGGCTGGTGCACATACGTTTCATTCGGTTGCTCCCAAAGTAGGTGTTCCAGGTTATTTTTTTAAGATCGGCGCTCTGATGTGGCGCCTTTTTTCGTACCGCAAAATTCATCCGATCGGTCAGCTTTGAATGCTGGTAGCAAAAGCTGCGCCAAGGCTTTCGGAAAAACAAAAAACGCCCGTTCGGCTGCTGAAAAACAGTCGATCGAGCGAGTTTTCGGGATGCCTCAGTGCTGACCGGGGCCGGGATAAGTTGGCTTTTCGGTCAGGAATTAAATCCGGGCTTTTTTTTAGACCGAATTCAGAAGGCCGCGGAGAATACTGACTCCTCGGCCAGCGCTCAAGTGCCCCGCAACAGAGCAGCGACGACAGGCATGGGGCACGGTTGCGGGCCATCTTAGAAGTGCACCTTCAGCAGCAGGCTGGCGGTGTTCTGGTTGGTGTCGAACGAGTGGGTATTTTCGACGCCGTATTTGTTCTTCCAGTAGCTGTACTCGGTGCCGACGTACACCTGTTTCTGACCCCAGCCCAGCGCTTTGCCCAGGTCGTATTTGATCTGCGGGTTGATGTGCAGGTTGGCGTGGTAAGTGCCACGCGAGTTTTCATCGTTATCGACGACCCAGTCGAGGTAGCCGTCGATGAGCACATCGGAATTGCCCAGCGGGAAGCTGTAGGACCAGCCCGGCGTGATTTGCCAGACGCCGTCGCCGGGTCGCGGGCCTTCGGTCTGGCGGCGGAAAATGTTCAGGGTGACGTAGTTGAAGCCGGGCACTTTGAGGTCGAAGCCGGGGCCGATCAGGTAGGCCTCGCTTTCACCTTCACCGTATTCGTAAGTCATCGCCAGCAGCACGTCCTTGATCGGGCCGAACTCGAGCTTGCGGTCGAAGATCTTGCCGAAAGAGAAGCGCGGGGTGAATTCGCCGTAGAAGGTGTGTGGACCTTTGTTCTGATCTTCCTTGCCGTTGTAGAAGATCTTGTCGACGAACAGAAAGTTGTCGCCGTACTTCCATTTGTCGGCGTGTTCGAAGGTGACCGTCTGCTGGTACGACGGGTTGATCGCAAAATTTTTGCCGTACAGGTAGGTGAGGCTGTTGGTCTGCCACAGCAGCAGGTCGCCGGCCATGGCGTGACTGGCGGCCAGCAGGCCGCCACCCAACAGAACGTTGGTGTGCGTGCGAATCATCTGTTGCTCCCTCTTGTTTTTATTGTTTGAGGCGCAGAGCTGTTCCTGTAGGAGTGAGCCTGCTCGCGATAGCGTTCTTTCAATCAACTCATGTGTTGAATGTCATACCGCGATCGCGAGCAGGCTCACTCCTACAGGGGGGTAGCGTTTTTCAGTTAATGCTGGTGAGCATGGCAATCGTTGATCGCCGCACGCTCCTTTCCGCCGAGGATGTTGAACAGCAGGTTCAGCGTCAGCGCGCTGAGGGTGGCCATGGCGATGCCGCTGTGGGTGATCGGGCTCATCCACATTGGCAGGTGGGCGAAGAACTCCGGGCGCACCACGGGGATCAGGCCCATGCCGATGCTCACCGCGACGAGCAACTGGTTGCGGCGATCACCGATGTCGGCTTCTTGCAGAATCTTGATACCGGTGGCAGCGACCATGCCGAACATCGCAATCGCCGCGCCGCCCAACACTGCCGGTGGAATCGATGCCACCAGAAACGCGGCTTTCGGCAGCAGGCTGAGGACGATCAGCAGGCCCCCGGCGACGATGGTCACCGAACGGCAGCGCACACCGGTCATCTGCACCAGGCCGATGTTCTGCGCGAACGAGGAGTGGGTGAAGGTGTTGAAGAATCCGGCGAAAAACGACGCGCCGGCATCGCACAGCAAGCCGCGGCGCAGCATGCGCGGGCAGACTTCCTGGCCAGTGATCTTGCCCAGCGCGAGGAACATGCCGGTGGACTCGACGAAGATGATCACCACCACCAGGCACATCGACAGAATCGGCGCGAGCTCGAATTTGGGCATGCCGAAATGCAGCGGGGTGACGAACTGAACCCACGGTGCGGCGGCCATGCCGCTCAGGTCGACCATGCCGATCACCCCGCACAGCACGTAGCCCAGGCACATGCCGATCAGCACGGAAATGTTCACCCAGAAACCGCGCATGAAGCGGTGCACCAGCAGGATGGTTGCGAGCACCAACGCGGCAATGGCGAGATAAATTGGCGAGCCGAATTGCGCCGCGTCGGCACCGCCTCCGGCCCAGTTCACGGCCACGGGGAACAGCGATAAACCGATCGAGGTGATGACCGTGCCGGTCACCAGAGGCGGAAAGAAGCGCACGACTTTGGACATGAACGGGGCGATGATCATGCCGAAGAAACCGGCGGCGATCGTTGCGCCGAAGATGCCTTGCAGGCCGATGCCGGGCATGCCGGCCATGGCGACCATGCTGCCGACCGCGGCGAAACTGGCGCCCATCATCACTGGCATGCGAATGCCCATCGGGCCGATGCCAAGCGACTGCACGATGGTGGCGATGCCGGCAACCAGCAGGTCGGCGTTGATCAGGAAGGCAATTTCTTCACGACTCAGGCCAGCGGCCTGTCCGATGATCAACGGCACCGCGATGGCACCGCCGTACATCAGCAGAACATGTTGCAAACCGACCAGGATCAGTTGCAAAAGGGGCAAACGCTGAATGGCGGGTGCGTCGGGTATGCGCGCTTTGGACAGCTCGGACATGCAACACCTCGGATCTTTTTATTCTTGTGATTAACAGCTGCCGGGTTGCTTGCAGCTGTTTCTTTGCATCATTCGTATGTGTGGCCAGGGGATTTTGTGGCGAGGGGATTTATCCCCGATGGGCTACGAAGTAGCCCCAAACCCTGCGATCGCAATACATCAGGCAGATGGCAATTGCAGTTTTTGCGACGGCTGCGCCGCCGATCGGGGATAAATCCCCTCGCCACAGGTAAATCCTCAAGCACAGGCAAATTCCTTCACCTCAAAAAGCCTGTTTTTACACAGGCTTTGGTGTGGCTTAGTGGGTCTGCGCTCCCTGGGCAATCCAGGCACCGATCAGGTCACGTTCCTGCTGGGTCATCTGGGTGATGTTGCCCAGTGGCATGATCTGCGTGGTGATGGCTTGCGCCTGAATGCGCGCGGCGTTCTGGCGGATTTGCTCGGGGGTGTCGAGTATCACACCCGCCGGCGCTGCGCTGAACAACGGGCTGGTCGGTTTGGCCGAGTGGCACACCGTGCAACGCTCTTGAATCACGTGGTGCACTTTGTCGAAACCGGGTCCGGCATTGGCGGCTTGCGCCGGAGCTGCTGCTGGCGCTGCGGGCGCCGCCGGTTGAGCTGCGTCAGCCGGTTTCGCGCCACCGCCCAGTGCCGTTTCCGGCAGCGGCTGGTACTCGATTTTCGCCGCAGCTTTCGCCACGTCAGGTGCGGTCGCCATCGGCGCCGGGCCGGTGACATACGCCAGACTGATCATGCCCACCGCTGCCACTGGCAGGGTCCAGGCAAATTTGTGGCTGTCGTGACGGGTGTTGAAGTAGTGACGCACCAACACCGCCAACACCGCGATCCCGGCCAGGATCAACCAGTTGTACTGGCTGCCGTAGGTGCTCGGGAAGTGGTTGCTGATCATGATGAACAGCACCGGCAGGGTGAAGTAGTTGTTGTGTCGCGAACGCAGCAAACCCTTGGCCGGCAGCGCCGGATCGGGCGTGCGGTTCTCGGCAATCGCCGCCACCAGTGCACGTTGCGCCGGCATGATGATACGGAACACGTTGCCGACCATGATGGTGCCGATGATCGCGCCGACGTGCAGATACGCACCGCGACCGCTGAACACTTTGCTGAAGCCATAGGCCGCGGCGATGATCAGCACGAACAGGATGAAACCGAGCAGGGCGGGTTTTTTGCCCAGCGCCGAATCGCAGAGGAAGTCGTAGACGAACCAGCCAACCACCAGCGAACCGATACCGATGGCCACGCCTTCAGGACCACTGAGGCCGCTGCCGGGGGCGACAAGATAGAGCACAGGATTGGAGTAGAACACCACGCACAGCAGCGCGATCCCCGACATCCAGGTGAAGTAGGCTTCCCATTTGAACCAGTGCAGGTTGTCCGGCATGGACGGTGGGGCCAGTTTGTATTTTTCCAGGTGGTAGATACCGCCGCCGTGGATCGCCCACAGGTCACCGGCCAGACCGGTTTTCGGGTTGACGCGGTTGAGGTTGTTCTCCAGCCAGACGAAGTAGAACGACGCGCCGATCCAGGCCACGCCAGTGATCATGTGAACCCAGCGCACGCTCAGGTTCAGCCATTCCAACAGATGTGCTTCCACAGTCTTTACCTCTCGCCTGTCACTCTTGTTGTCGAGTGATCAGACCTTCTCTTATTGGTGGGGGGCGAGGATCAAACGCTCATCCTCTTTGAAAAAATGCTCATCGCAGTTATTGCCTGTGCCACTGCGATCAACCACCAGGAAGTCATCCCGCTTTTCGATCGTCAGCACCGGGTGGTGCCAGACGCCGCGATGGTAATTGATGCCCTGCCTGCCGTTGGTGACGAAGGCGCGGACCAAGCCTGATACAGGTTCATCGCCAAGTGGCGCGACCACGATCAGAAAGGGGTTGCCGAGCAGCGGAATGAAAGCCTGGCTGCCCAGCGGATGGCGTTCCAGCATGCAAACGGTCAGCGGCATGTCCTGCGCGTCGGCGCGGAAAATGCTGATGATCGCGTTGTCCTCAGGCTGTGCGGTTTCGACCGTCGCCAGTTTGTGGAAGCGCATGGTCGAACCGTTATTGATCATGAAGTGATCGCTGCCGTCGGTTTCGATCACGTCACCGAAAGGGGCGAAGGCTTCTTTGGTCAGCGGTTCAATCTGTAGTGTGCGCATGCTGTTCTTCTTATCCAGATCTGTGTTGACTGTTCTGACGCCTTCGCGAGCAAGCTCGCTCCCACAGGGGAATGCATTCCAAATGTGGGAGCGAGCTTGCTCGCGAATGGCTTCACTGCTTATTTAGCGACCTTGCCCAGTACTCGCAGGCGACTCACGCCGCCGTCCGGGAACACGTTCAGGCGGATGTGGGTGATCGGACCGAGTGCCTTGATCTGCTCGACGAAGGTGTGTTCGGCGTGCATTTCCAGCTTCTGGCTTGGCAGCAATTCGCGCCAGAACAGCGACTGCGTTTCGATCTGGCTGTCAGTGCCGCCCTTGACGAACGCGCCCTGGATCGAGCAAGTGTCCGGGTAGTTGCCTTTGAAGTGCAGGGTGTCGACGACGATCTTTTCGATCTCGCCCGGATGGCCCAGCGCGACGATGACCCAGTCATTGCCCGGCGTGCGACGACGCGCGGTTTCCCAGCCGTCGCCCATGTTGATGCCACGGCCCGGGTTGAGAATGTTGCTCATGCGGCCGAAGTGTTCGTCGGAGCAGGCGAGGGCGCGACCGCCGTTCAGGGCAGCAGCCAGATCCACTTGTTCGTTATCGCCAACCGCCGACCAGTCGCGGAACGGAACGCCGTAGACGCGCAGACGCGCGACACCGCCGTCCGGGTAGATGTTGAAACGCAGGTGGCTGAACGCCTCGGTGTTGCTGATTTCATGGTAGTGGTGGCTGTTGCCTTGCAGCTCGACGGCCGACAGCACTTCAGTCCACTGGGTATTTTCATCAGGCTCGCCCGAGGCCAGGAAGCAGGCTTCCAGCGAGGCCGATGGCGGGTAGTTGCCGGTGAAGAATGAAGTGTCGATGTCCACGCCTTTGATCGAGCCCGGTACGCCCAAACGGATCACCGCGCTGTCGAAACCTTCGAAGCGCTTGCGGCGCGATTCCCAGCCGTCCATCCACTTGCCGTTGTCATCGAACACGCCCTCCTTCCACACGGCCGGAGTCGGTTGAAACAGACGATTGGCGTCTGCGAACCAGTCATCGGTGACCGAAATGATCTTGGTGCCCAGGCGGGCATCGGCCAGGTTGACGTATTTTTCGAAAGGTACGGCGTAAGCTTTCATTCTTCTTGTCTGCCTTTGATAAGTTGGCTGGGGATGCTCGCAGGGCCCTGGGCGTTTGCGCGTTCATTCACGCTCGGGCCAAGCTTGCTAAAGGGTCAGTAAACGGAACAGGGCAATCTTGTTGATCTCCGCCAGCGCGCATTTGAACTCGGTCTCTTCCGGGTTATGAATGCGCGTTTCGAACGCCGCGAGGATCTGATGCCGGTTGCTGCCTTTTACCGCCATGATGAAGGGAAACTTGAACTTGGCTTTGTAGGCGTCGTTCAGCTCGGTGAAGCGCTGGAACTCTTCGGCCGTGCATTGGTGAATACCGGCGCCAGCCTGTTCATGGGTGCTGGCTTCGGTCAACTGGCCCTGGACGGCGGCTTTGCCGGCCAGGTCCGGGTGAGCGTTGATCAGTGCCAACTGGCTGGCATGATCGGCGCTCAACAGGATGTCGCTCATGCGCAGGTGCAGGGTCTCGATCTCGTCGATCGAAGCGTCCGCACCGAGGTCGTAGGCCTTTTCGGCCACCCATGGCGAATGTTCGTAGATGTCGGCGAAGGCTTTGACGAAGGCGTCGCGGCTCAGAGTCGACGGTTGCAGGGTTTGAAAACGGCTCATTTTGCAGTCCCTTGGTACGGGTGGGTTTCGTGCCAGTGGCGTGCGATGTCGACGCGACGGCTGAACCACACCTGTTCATGACTTTTGGCGTATTCGATAAAGCGCTTGAGCGAAGCGAGGCGACCGGGGCGACCGATCAGGCGGCAGTGCAGACCGATCGAAAGCATTTTCGGCGCCTCGGCGCCTTCGGCGTAAAGTACGTCGAAGGCATCTTTGAGGTATTCGAAGAAATCGTCACCCTTGTTAAAACCCTGCACCTGGGTGAAGCGCATGTCGTTGGTATCGAGGGTGTACGGAATCACCAGGTGCGGCTTGCCGGTCGGGTTGTTCGGCTCCCAGTACGGCAGGTCGTCGTCGTAGGTGTCGCAGTCGTAGAGGAAACCGCCTTCTTCCATCACCAGACGACGGGTGTTCGGCCCGGTGCGGCCGGTGTACCAGCCCAATGGGCGCTCGCCGGTCAGTTCGGTAAGGATGCGGATCGCTTCGAGCATGTGCTCGCGTTCCTGCGCTTCGTCCATGTACTGGTAGTCGATCCAGCGATAGCCGTGGCTGCAGATCTCGTGACCGGCCTCGACCATCGCACGGATCACGTCCGGGTGACGCTGGGCGGCCATGGCGACGGCGAAGATGGTCAGCGGGATGTCGAATTCCTTGAACAGTTTCAGAATCCGCCAGACGCCGGCACGGCTGCCATACTCATAAAGCGATTCCATGCTCATGTTGCGCGCGCCTTGCAGCGGCTGAGCGGCCACCATCTCGGACAGGAAGGCTTCGGATTCTTTGTCACCGTGCAGGATATTGCGCTCGCCGCCTTCTTCGTAATTGAGTACGAACGACAGGGCGATGCGGGCATTGCCCGGCCAGTGTGGGTGAGGAGGGTTACTGCCGTAACCGATCAGGTCGCGAGGGTAGTCAGCGCTCACTGCAGTCTTCCTTCTTGTTCGTTGACAGGTGGGTGTGGCGGCCTGCAAGGCTGGCGTCACAGCGATGGGCTGATTGTATACAACTTTATCGCCAATTTGTAAGCCTGAATTTTCGCATTTTTCGCCGGCTGTCATCTTTTACGGTTAACGGTTCAAGCCTGCAAGAAACCTGCCTGACCAGTCAGCTAATGAACAGAAGGTTCAATGATCAGGCGCTTTGCCTGTGAATTGGCGATAAAGGCCGGGTTGGCGGGGGCGAGACGAAAAATGTCGTTTTTATTGTGTACAATTTTTTTGAAAAGTGTCTTAATCAGTCGCTCGCCGCAGCTTTTCGTGCTCCGAATCGGTGCGGTCTCCTTTTTATCTGACTTCGGGAGGCGCGAAGTCTGACTGCTCAAGGCAGGCAGGCGCGCAGAATCAATGGGACGTTTGACTACACACGTTTTGGACGCTGCACACGGTTGCCCGGGCAGCTCGATCAAGGTCGAGCTGTACCGCGTTGAAGGGTCGCAACTGGAACTGGTCGCCAGCGCGCTAACCAACAGCGATGGCCGGGTTGATGCGCCGTTGCTGCAAGGCGAGGACTATCGTACCGGCGTTTATCAGCTTCAGTTCCACGCCGGCGATTACTACCGTGCCCGTGGCGTGCAACTGCCCGAGCCGGCCTTCCTCGATGTGGTGGTGCTGCGCTTCGGTATCTCTGCCGAACAGGAGCACTATCACGTGCCCCTGTTGATTTCGCCTTACAGCTATTCCACGTACCGGGGCAGCTGACCCCAAGCGGCTGCCCCCACCGGGAAGCGACTGCGCATATAGCTTCTTTGGTCTTTCGCCCGCTCACACTGCGGGCTTTTTTTATGGCGTAAGCCGAACCCCGCCGGCAGAGCGACGAGGGGGCGGATGCGGCTCAGCGTTCCTTGAGGATGAACACCGAATCGGGCGCGGAATTGACCTTCAGCACGCCGCCGATCAGCCAGACCACTTTGTTCTGTGCCGCCGCAGCGCTCAGGGCATTGAATGCGTCCTTGCCTATTCTGTCTGGCAATTGCGGATCGGCCAGCTCGTTACCGGGCTGGTGGACAAGTCCGACCTTCTCGATTGCACCCAGCTTCAGGAAAAACATCTGGTCATGGCTTGCCCGTCTGAACACCAGCGTCGGCTTGCGATGGTCATGGGTCAGGGGATAGAGGTCGTAGCCGCTGCGGACCAGTAAAGCGCCCAGCAGTCGTCTCAGGTTCAAATCCGAGGGGTAGGTTTTGTAGTGATTCCATTCGATGGCAAAACGCTTTGGATCAAAGATGAGCTGTTGCAACTCACCGGTGCGGCCAGGTGGCAGCACAATGATTTTCCCCTCAGGTCGGTCAATCGCTTGCGCAACCGGCAGCATGATCAATGGATCGGCGTAGGCCGGTGTGACCGGAAACGGCTTCTGTTTCCACTGGTGCAGCACCGCCTGAATATTCAGCAGTCCGGTGGCCGTGGCGAGGGGCGAGTTGTCGGCCAGTTCGAAGAGTTTTTTGGCGATGGCTTGTGCGCTGACCTGCGACAGATCCGGAAAGGCCTTAGCGACCGATTGCGTTATGGGTTCATCGAAAAAACGCGTGCCGGGATTGATTTCGCCGGGGTCGTGCCCGATGCGAAAGGTCGCCACTGGCTGCAGGGAAGGGGCTGTGCGCAGCATGTGTTCAAAGGCATCAAAACCGGCTGGGTCGAAGTCAGGGTGCTTCACAAAAAAAGTCGTGAGCGTGCGCGCGGAACCGATCGGCACAACGGGGTAATGAAGCCAGCCCAACTGCACGGTTTCGATTGATGCAGGTTTGTTCAGGTGGCCCCACGGTAGCCAGGAATAGGCCGCGGGTGTAGCGGGTTCTGTAGCTGAGGACGCCGGTGTCGGCTCGTCCAGACGCGGTCGCTTGCTCGGCCCCGCAGAGGGGGCGGATTCATCGACATCGCGCAGGCGCTGCTGATGAGCCGGCTCATGGGATGTCGGATCTGAGGTTTTTTGACGCCACAGCAGGCTGTCGGGAATTCGCTCGAAAAAAATCTCCGGGGCCTCATGGGTGGTCGCAAAGGCTTGCTGGTATTGCCCTTCTGGGTTTTTGCGAACCCTGACCGTGCCTTCGGCGGTGTCGACAAAGGTTTGCTTGAGTTTGTTGTAGCGCAGGCCATCCGTTGACGCCTCTGCCTTGGTCAACGATCGGGCATCGTCGGGTAGCAGATAAGTTGGCGCCTGCGCCGTTCCCGAAGTGCTTGCCGGCGTCTGCGTCGCATGCCCGCCCGGTCGCTCGATGCGCCAACTGGCCAGGCCTTCATTCTTCACCAGCAGCGGTCCGGCGACGCCGGGGGCGAAGGTCAGGGGGACGTGATAATTGCCTTGCGCATTGCGCTCAACCACGAAGCGGCCCTCGGTGCCGAGCTGGGCGTATGTGCGTTGATCCGGCCCGATAAACAGTCCCGTCTGATCGCCAATGGGTTCCAGTTCGTGCAAACGGTGCTGTGGCCAGGCGATTTCATTGCGGGCAGTGCTGAAGCTATCCGCAGCGCGTCCAGGCATCTCGTGGACAACGATAGCGGCAGGGCGAGTCGTTGGCAGCGGAGCGGGGTTTGACAGATCCGAACCCGTCAACGGCTGGCCGCCAGGCGAAGGCAGGTCAGCGGTCGTGACGCGATGGCTGGAAGAGGGATCCGTCGTTCGTGTCGTTACGGAGGCATCGGTGGTGGTTGTCACAGCTGTTCTTTTTGGCGGTTTGGCCATGGGGGAATTCTCGTTCGGATAGGCGTTTTCAAGGCGCGAAGTGGCGCCTCGACACATGTTTCGGGTGCGCGCGTTCAGTGCGCGAAGCCGCTCTCGGAGTGCGTGCATGATCGGTCTTGAGCGGGGCGCGACAGGGGAGGCTCGGCCACGTCCAGCAATGACGCTGGCATCACTCTCTGAGGTAGCTGATGGCTGCAACGATTGATGACGTTGAGCTGCGAATGATCAATGCACAGGGTTTCAGCGTCCAAGCGCCAGCTGCGCTCGGGGAAGCTGTAACTCAATATCCCCGGGCGGTTATCTGCCACGACGATATTTCGTACATTCAGCACCTTGTCTGCCAGTGCGGTGAAGGGGGGGGGCAGCGGATCTTTCGAGGGCGTTGGTGCTTTGAAGAATCGGCCGTCCAGGCCGTCCGGATAGACTCGATCGAAAGACAGGTCGACGGTATGGACCAGCCCTTCTGTGGTGATGACACGGATCTGATCGATAAGATCCTCGCTGTCGTAAACGGGCAGATGAATGGTGCAGGTGCCGATGTGCAGCTTGTTGTTTTCCAGTTTGATCGCTACGGCGCCCAGCGCCGTAGCATCAAGTTCCCAGGTCGACGAGTAGGGCAGTCTGATGGCGGCATTGGCCAAAGCCCCCGGGGTCGAGAGTTTTATCGTCATGTCGGCAACCAGATGAACCAGGTAGGTCGAGCCGTGACCTTCCAGACTCTCCATTGCGGTTTGTGCCGGCAGCGAAGCGAGTTTGGCGCAGGCCCGACGTGTACCCAGCCTGTAGGCTTCGTTCTCAGGCAGGTCAAAGGTGAACCGGCCTGTACGCAATGGCATCGGCAGGTTCATTCGGGTCGTCCAATGCTTCAGCGCGTGCATCTCGTAGTGGTTGTCCGCCGGGGCAACATCGGTTTCGGCTGTCAGTTTTGCATTGAAGGCGACACCGTCATTGAATATCAGAACGATTCTCTGAAGCGGCTTCGCGGCCATGGTTCTGAGGATTTTCGTCATGTTCATCGGGTCGGTGCCGCCACGGGCAAATGCAAAGTGGCGAAGCGTCAGTTTTTTTTCGCCAACCAGATATTGCAGATCACACCCGGCCATCAGGTCGTGGTCCTTGTCGGATTTTCTTGCGGTGAAGTGGGCGTCAGCCTGTTTCAGTTCATCGCTGGCGTAGTCCAGGTAAATTCGCGTAACCGCGTCCCGGCGTTCGACGAATTCAAAGGCGGTGTCCTGCGGCGATCGCGGCAGGTAGTAGCCCGCATCTTGCTGATGCCTGGTCGAGTACGTCGGGGTGTAGAGAATGATCGGTTTTTCTGCTTGCCCCTGTTTAACGACGATGATTTCCAGCTCGACGGTCCTGCCATTTTCGAGGGTTTCCGGAAAGTCCGGCATCAGTACGAAACCGTCGCGGGTCATAAACGTCAGTTTGTTGTTCTTCAGAACGGATTCCGTATCGTTGCGGGTGTACACGTCTTGCAGGGCAACCACGCTTTTGGGCGAATCCTGGAAATCGAATCGGGACGTAATGATCAGTGCTGTGTTTTCGATGACCCAACTTTCAATCAGGTCCATCCGCCAGTTCAAGACGACAACGCTCTGCTGATCGCCGTCTTCGGTGATCGATATCCGGCCTGCCTGGTGGGCAACGAAATATTCGTCAACGCCTGCCTCGCCCGAGGCTGAAGCACCGCCGTGCAAGAGATGGATCTGGTCGTTGCCCGCGCCTGCCTTTATCGTGTCCCGGCCACGGGACTTAATGATGTTGCGCTGTTCGGTGCCCGTGACAATGGATTGCCCATTGGTCACGGTTTCGATGTTTTCGACACTGTCCAGACGACTGTGGAGGGCGCGTTTTTTTTCACCTGCGACTGTCGGGTCGGCCACCGTTGTATGAAGCGTGCCGGCCGGCAGGTTGACGTCATAGCCTGAACCCTTGGCGCTGGCGCTGTAATCTGCCCCGCCCAGGACCAGAGTGTCGCTGCCTGCGCCACCCTGCAATGTCGAAGCGTCGAGAACGCTACCCCCTTGCCTGAGCAAATCGGCCGCGCCTTCAAAGACGAAACGGTCATCTTTTTCGCCCCCCGTCAGGTGTTTTTTCCCTGACTTGTAGTGGAACGTGTTGGTTTTTTTCTCAACGCCGACGATCGAATCCCGGCCATCGCCGATCAACCACAATACGCCCTTGTTTTCCGCCGCCTTGCCCAGTTCTGCACCTGGTGTGCTGGCGGTAACGCCCGCGCGGGCATCGATGGTGTCATCGCCACCTTTTATCTGCGGCACGTTGACGGTTTCCCAGCCATCCTGCTTGGTCCACCAATTGCGCGTCCAGACCTGCTTCGGTGTGAGATGTACTTCAAATGTGCCGTTCACGACGGCTTCGGTAGCGTCCTGCAGTTCTCCATCCAGCAACTTTCGGGCGGTCGCTTTTAGCTGTTTCAGGTGTTCGGTCCTGGCTTTTGCCACGCTATAGCGGTTCTGCACGTCCTGGTCTGGGTTCATGAAACAGAATGAGAACCAGCCGGTACGCCAACGCTCTTCGGTGGTGAGCTCGATGTAATCATCAATGTCATCGACGATTCTCACCGCGCCGTACACCTGTGATCCGATTGCCAGGATCGCTCCCGCCGCGAGGCCCACCGGGCCGGCAAAAGAGAATCCGGCCATCGCTGCGCCGCCAAGGATGACGGTCATGGCGGCACTGGTGATACTCAAGCCGGCGCTGACGTAATGATCCAGGGCTTCCTTGCCGGCCGCATTGTCAGCGGCGTTGAGGGACCTGATTGCGGTGTAGATATCGAAAGGAAGCGTCAACGCACCGCCAATCAGGCCTCCGGAGCGGCCCAATCTGACGGCGAATCGGGTTTTGGCAAAATCCTTGTAGGCGGTCTGCCCGGCCGTAATCATCTCGCTGGCCACTTTGTTGACCGCGACATCGGCGGCAATGGAGCCGAACTCCGAAGCAATGCCGGCGGTATTAATGACGATCTCGGCGTTGTTATTGCTTTTGATTGCATCGACCACTCCGCGCAATCCCATGAATATGCCAAACCCCTGAATACCCACACTTGAGCCAAGCGTTGCATTGCTCTTGAGTACACCGACCCAGCGCGGGTTGTTGTCGGGAAGATGTGCATGGCGCAAGTCGAGTTTGTGCGCGCTGCTTAGAAGTTTTGAAAGTTTGCGGCGATATTGGCCGGGATCGGCTTGAGTTTCGTCGCTTGACCAGAGGATCGGCGGGGAAGTCAGCGGGCGTCGGCTGGCCAGCTCGAACAAAAGTGTCGTTAACAGATAACTGTCCGGTGCGCTGGCTGTGCGGATCTGTTTGTCTACTTCGTTGGCATTGAACTGCAAGGCGTTGATGAATGAACGCCTGGGCGTGCGGAAAAAGGTGTTCTGTCCGGTCAGGGGCTGACCACCAAGGGTGGCGCCCAAGGCGTCGAGTGACACGCGGGTGATTGAAATGGACCCCATCTGCAGGGGGCCGAAGAGGCCATCGGTGATGGTCAGTTGGTCGGTTTTATGTCTGTTTCCGGAATGGCCGGTGGGCTTGTTTTTTGACAGGTCGAGCGTCGATGCATCATGTTCATTAACGCCAATGTCCATGTCGGTAATGATCACGGAGTCGTCATGTATTAATGCGTCGCTGATAAGCGTGGCCATTTGAACATCCTTGTTCAGGCAGTTTTATTGAAAGTCAGCGCGATAATAAGGGGGGAATTTAGCGAAAGTATATCGATGGGTTGTTGCGGTGTATTGCGTGTAATACCAGGCAAACTTCGTCCGCGCAGAGGCCATCCTGATGAGCATGTTTACATCAGGATGGTGGGCGTTGACGGCCAATCAAGTTGCACTTTGAAACGCTCAGTGGCTGCTGAGTAGCGAGGCTGCCCCGGCGCCGCCAAACAGACCGGCACTGATCCGGTTGAACCAGCTCTGACCTTTGCCACTGCGCAAATAACGTGCGGCGCCGTGCGCGCCAAGTCCGTAGGCCAGCTTGCACAGCAGATCGAGCACGGTCCAGGTCGCGATCATCACCAGCAACTGCGGCAGAAAGGGTTGTTCGGCACTGAGAAACTGCGGCAGAAACGCGGCGAAAAACAGGATGTCTTTCGGATTGCTGGCGCCCAGCACAAACGCGCGACCGAACAAGGCGCGAAAACGCGGTACGGCTGCTGCCTTCGGCACTTCGGCGCCCACCGCGGGCTGGCGCGATTGCTGCCAGCTCTGCCAGGCGAGGTAGAACAGATACAGGGCGCCGACGATCTTCAGCGCACTGAACAACTGCTCCGACGCCAGCAATAACGCGCCCAGCCCCAGGGCCGATGCACTGAGCAGGCAGATCGAGGCAATCACGCCACCGAGGAACGCCGGGTAAGAGCGTCGCAACCCGTAATTCAGACTGTTGCTGATCATCAGCAACGACAGCGGCCCCGGAATCAGGATCACCACCAGTGCAGCACCGCTGAACAGCAGCCAGGTTTCCAGACTCATCACTTTGCTCCTTTCTCTTGTTGTCGAAAATGCACGAAAGCCCCACCGGTGAGGGTGGGGCTGTGGAAACCTGAACCGCGCAGTTGCTTACAGGTAGATGAACTTGGCGATGAAGATCGCGCAAAGTACCCACAGGCTGACGGAAATTTCCTTGTACTTGCCGGTCCCGGCCTTCAGCGCCACATAGGTGATGAAGCCCAGCGCGATGCCGTCGGCGACCGAGAAGGTCAGCGGCATCATGATTGCGGTGACGATGGCAGGAATCGCATCGGTGGCTTCGTCCCACTCGATATGGGCCATGCCGCCCATCATCAGCATTGCAACGTATATCAGCGCACCGGCGGTGGCATAGGCAGGAATCATGCCGGCCAGCGGGGCGAAAAACATTGCCGCTATAAATAGCACACCTACGGTGACGGCGGTAAGACCAGTCCGACCGCCAGCGGCCACGCCAGCGGCACTTTCCACATAGCTGGTGACGGGCGGAACACCGACCACCGCACCGAACACGCTGGAGGCACTGTCGGCCTTCATCGCCCGCGAGAGGTTCTCGATACGCCCGTCAGCGGCCACCAGATTGGCCCGTTGGGCAACGCCCATCAGGGTCCCGGCAGTGTCGAACATGTGCACAAAGAGGAACGCCAGCACGACGCTGATCATGCTGATGTTGAACACGCCAGCGACATTCATCGCCATCCAGGTGGGTGCCAGGCTTGGCGGGGCGGACATGATCCCGGCGTAATGCACCACGCCCAGGCCCCAACCGGCCAGCGTCACGGTAATGATGCTGATGAGAATCGCACCGAAGACTTTGTGGTAGCTGAGGATCGCAATCATCAGAAAGCAGATGGCCGCGAGCAGCGGGCCGGGTTCGCGCAGGGAGCCAAGCTTGATCAGCGTGGCCGGGCTGTCGACGACGATGCCGGCGGTTTTCAGACCGATCAGGCCGAGGAACAGGCCGACACCGGCGCCCATCGCATAGCGCAGGCTGACCGGAATGCTGTTGAGCAGCCATTCGCGAATGCGCGAGAAGGTCAAAATCATGAACAGCACGCCCGAGACAAACACCGCACCGAGTGCGGTTTCCCAGTTGTAGCCCATGGTGCCGACCACGGTGTAAGTGAAGAAGGCGTTGAGGCCCATGCCCGGCGCGAGGCCCACCGGCCAGTTCGCGTAGAGGCCCATTAACAGGCAGCCCAGCGCGGCGGCGATGCAAGTGGCGACGAACGCCGCCCCGTGGTCAATCCCGGCATCGGCCATGATGTTCGGGTTGACGAAAATGATGTAGGCCATGGTGATGAAGGTTGTCAGACCGGCAATCAGCTCGGTCTTCACCGTGGTGCCATGCAAGCTGAGTTTGAACAGACGCTCCAGCAGGCCATTGCGTAATGGCGGCGTGAGCTCGAGCGGCGGTGCTTCGGATTTGCGGCTTTCCACAGCGAGTACTCCTCAAGAGTTTTATTGTTATTTCCAGGGCCGGACCCATGAGGGGTGGCAGCGGCCCTTTGAGGCATACGCGAATTTGTTGACTGTATGGTCAGGAACTCGCACGCAGTGGATTATGCTTTTGTGTACAAAGAAAGCAAATATTGTTTTATGTTTTGTCTGCGATTTTTTTGCAGATAGGGATATATGCCGAATCCTGGCCCTTCGCGAGCAAGCTCGCTCTTACAGATGAATGCAGTTGCTAGGTGGGAGCGAGCCTGCTCGCGAAGGGGCCAGCCCGATCAATCGAGAACGGTCTGACTTTTCCCCAACGCCAGATTCACCGCCAGCCACCCATTCACCGCCGCTTCTCCAGCCTCGGCAAACACCCGCTCCAGCAATTTGACCTGCTCACGCCGCAACGCCTGCTCGAACTTCGCGCCTTCCACCGTCAGCTCCAACAGGCGCTTACGCTTGTCCGTTTCAGAGGCCACGCTGTCGACCAGATGCATTTCCTGCAACTGGCGCAGCGGCATGTTCAAGGCTTGCTTGCTGACGCCGAGCAAGGCCAGCAACTCCTTCACGCTTAGATTCGGGTAACGCGCGATGAAAAACACAATGCGCTGATGCACTCGCGACAGGCCACGACGCTCAAGCATTTCGTCAGCCTTGGCAGTAAACGCCTGATAGCCGAAGAAGAAAGCTTCCATGGCCTGTTGCTGGCTGGTGGGGTTTTTAAGGTCAAGCATATTGACGTACTCGCTCAGGCTGGCGTAATTTCAGTCAATGAGTTTGACTCATTTCTTGTACGCCTCGCTACGGTGACTTCCATGGCTTTTTCCGAACGTGTCTCGCGCCTTAAAAGTTCTTTGATCCGAGAAATCCTTGCCGCCGCGCAGCGTCCCGAGGTGATGTCATTTGCCGGTGGCTTGCCCGCCGAAGGCATGCTGCCCAAAGTCGACTGGACCGACATGCCGCTGCCGCTCGGCCAGTACGGCATGAGCGAGGGCGAGCCAGCGTTGCGCGAAGCCTTGGCTGCAGAAGCACGGGCGCTGGGGCTGGCATGTCAGGCGAGTCAGGTGCTGGTGGTCAGCGGCTCCCAGCAAACCCTCGATCTGGCGGCCAAACTGTATATCGATAACGGCACGGAAATTCTGCTGGAAGCGCCGACTTACCTCGCCGCGCTGCAGATTTTCCAACTGTTCGGCGCCGATTGTCTGACGGTCGCGCAGGAATCCGATGGCCCGAACCTGGTGCAATTGCGCGAGCGTCTGGAGCAACACCGTCCGGCATTCATCTACCTGATCCCGACCTTTCAGAATCCGTCCGCGGTGCGTTACAGCGAGGCCAAGCGCGCCGCGGTTGCCGCGTTGCTCGACGAATTTGGCGTCACCTTGATCGAAGACGAACCCTACCGCGAACTGACTTTCGACGGCGGCAGTGCGAAATCGATTGCCGCACGCCTGAAGCGATCCAGCTGGATCTACACCGGCACCGTGTCGAAAACCCTGCTGCCAGGTTTGCGCGTTGGCTATTTGATCGCCAGCCCCGACCTGTTCCCGCATCTGCTCAAACTCAAGCAATCGGCCGATCTGCATACCAATCGCATAGGTCAATGGCAGGCGCTGCAATGGATCGGCACGGAGAAATATCAGCAACATTTAAGCGCATTGCGCGATTTCTATCGACAGCGGCGCGATGCGTTTCAGTTGGCGCTGCAAACGCATTTTGCCGATCTGGCGGACTGGAACATGCCGCAGGGCGGGCTGTTTTTCTGGCTGACGCTCAAGCAGCCGCTGGATACGCGGACCTTGCTCGATGAGGCGTTGGCCAATGACGTGGCGTTTATGCCGGGCGAGCCGTTTTTTCCTGAGCCGGACAAGCATCATGGGCACTTGCGCTTGAACTTCAGCCACATTGATCCGGCGCGGCTGGATGAAGGGCTGAAGCGGCTGGCGGCGGTGGTGCGGCGGGCGCAGATGGCGAGGGCGGCATGAAAACAATAAACCGGCTGAGGGCCGGTTTATTTTTGTCTGAGATTGTGGCGGCCTGTAATGGCCTCATCGCGAGCAGGCTCACTCCTACAGTTGGAATGGGTTGCACTGTAGGAGTGAGCCTGCTCGCGATAACGCATTTGGCTTCACTTCAAAACATCAGACCGCAGCAAATCGCTTATCCAGATAATCAATAATCGCCTTGGACTCATACATCCAGGTCGTCTGCCCATTCTCTTCAATGCGCAGGCAAGGCACCTTGATCCGGCCGCCTTGCTCCAGCAACGTCTGACGATCCTGCTCGTTGTTCTTCGCATCCTTGAGCGCTACGGGCACATTCAGGCGATGCAAGGCACGACGGGTCTTCACGCAGAACGGGCAGGCGTGAAACTGATACAGGGTCAGGCCTTTGGCGGCGGCGTCGACTTGCGCCTGAGCCGCGGCGGGGCGTTTTTTCTTGCCCGGGCGGGTCAGGAAGTCGATGAAGATGACCAGTTGGCCGAGGCCGACACGAAGCGCTTTGACGAACACGTTACAAGCCTCACAGGGACAGAGAAGAAGGCGCGCAGCTTACCCGATTTTTCACGGGCGAAAAAAAACCGGCGATGACTGCCGGTTTTCTTCGTGCCGCGAATTACTTGATGAGGCTGAGGAACTCGCTGCGGGTCGCGGCGTTTTCCCGGAACTCGCCGAGCATCACCGAAGTGATCATCGAGGAATTCTGCTTCTCGACACCGCGCATCATCATGCACATGTGCTTGGCCTCGATCACCACCGCCACGCCCAGGGCGCCGGTGACTTGCTGGACCGCGTCGGCGATCTGGCGGCTGAGGTTTTCCTGAATCTGCAGGCGGCGCGCATACATGTCGACAATTCGCGCAACCTTCGACAGGCCCAGCACCTTGCCGCTCGGGATATAGGCGACATGCGCCTTGCCGATGAACGGCAGCAGGTGGTGTTCGCACAACGAGTACAGCTCGATGTCCTTGACCAGCACCATTTCGCTGTTGTCGGAGCTGAACAAGGCACCATTGGTGACCTCTTCGAGCGTCTGTGCATAACCGCGGCAGAGGTACTGCATGGCTTTGGCGGCACGCTTTGGCGTGTCGAGCAGGCCCTCGCGGGAGACGTCCTCGCCCAATTGGCCGAGAATCGCGGTGTAATTCTGTTCCAGGGACATGAAACTACCTGTGGGGATTTTCGCAAAGGGCAAGGGTACGGTGGCGGACACAACCCTGCAAGTTCGGTGTAACGCGATTATTCGTCGCGCCCTTCCATCATGGTGCGTTTGAGCATCACGTAAACCGCGCCGGCACCGCCATGTTTCGCCTGGCACGAGCAGAAACCGAGCACTTGCGCATGCTGGCGCAGCCAGGTGTTGACGTGGCTTTTGATCATCGGCCGCTTGCCATCGAGGCGCACGGCTTTGCCGTGAGTCACGCGCACGCAGCGGATTTCGAATTTGGTCGCTTCGGCGAGAAAGGCCCAGAGCGTTTCCCGGGCCTTTTCCACGCTCATGCCGTGCAGATCAAGGCTGCCTTCGAACGGAATCTGCCCGATCTTGAGCTTGCGCATCTGGCTTTCCTGCACGCCGTCGCGGGACCACATCAACTCGTCTTCGGGGCCGACGTCGATCACGAACTGATCAGACAGGCCGTCAATGATGGTGGTGTCGCTGCGCACGGTGGCGGACTGACGCAACTTGGCGATCTGCGCGCGGTCAGCCTTGGGTTTGCCGGTGTCGGCGCGGTCGTGCTTGATCGGCTTGACGCCTTGGATCGCACTTTTGAACAGGGAAAAATCGTCGTCTTGCATGTCAGCCTCCGCGAAGGGCGGCCAGTTTACCCAAGTCGAAACAAAACGGCCCGGCAAAAAGCCAGGCCGGTGGTTCAATCGTGTTTTTTCATCAGGTGCGGGGACATGTTCAGCTCCCGCGATTGCCGTGCGCGACGGCGGCAGCGACGCCACAGGGCGACACCGAAATACAGAAACAGCAAACCGACCGCGAGCATGATCGCCGAGCCCATCGGCGAAGCATTCAAGTCACCCAGCGCCGGCGGGCGGCCGAGCAGGCTGGCGGCGCCGGCCATGGCCAGCAGCACGCCAAAGGTTGCCAGCAATGCGGCGAACGCAGCGCCAAACCGAAAACGCCAGTTGCTTTGGCCTTTGGGCCGCAAACGGCGTGCGTCAAATCCATCGGATAACTTCATTCCGACCTTCCTCAATGGGTATCGGCCCTTCGACCGGGAGTTGACCGGGTTGTTCCTGAGGCTATGGCATTTGCGGCAAATCAGCGGAGATTGCGGATGAGCGGCGGTCTGCGCCGCTCATAAGGGCAGGCTCAGACCAGATCCTGGGTCTTGGCCAGTGTCGCGAAGTTGTCGGCCATGATCGCCATTTCCGCTTCCTGCACGCGTTCGGCGCTGAGCACGCCGCCCTTGAACGGCAGGTCACGGGTGGCGCAGGCGTCTTCGACCAGGGTGCAGCGGAAACCGAGGTTTTTCGCCGCGCGTACGGTGGTGCTGACGCTGGAATGGCTCATGAAACCGCACACGATCAGGTCCAGTGAACCGAGGTTTTGCAGGCGATCGAGCAGCTCGGTGCCATGGAATGCGCTCGGCAGCAATTTGCCGATGATGGTTTCATCGCCCTGCGGTTCGAGACCGGGGATGAATTCACCGCGCTCGCCCTGCGGGTCGAACAGGCCACCGACGGTGCCGAGATGACGCACGTGCACGATCGGCCGGCCGGCGGCACGGGCTGCGGCAACCACTTGTTTGATGTTCGCGACGGCCGCGTCCATGCCGCTCAGGGCCAGCGGGCCACTGAGGTATTCTTTCTGGGCATCGATGATGACCACGGTGGCATGGCTCAGTGTGGCCGCTGCGTAACCGCGACCGCTGAGTTGAAACATCGTTTTTGGAACGGACATTCTGGGGCTCCTCGGGGTGGGGCTTTTGCGACATTGTCCTCTGGCTGAGCGGTTCTGTGAATCGCTACCATCGTAGACACCGTCGTTGCTGGCCTGCAGCCTTGTCAAGTTACACGTTCTGTTCAATAGCTGATGCAAAAATCAGAAAGCTCCTACCCGTCGCGCGATGTTTTTCCTGCGTCGTCGTCGCCGGTTTTGGCTGTTAGAATCGCCAGTCGTTTTTTTCTGGAGTTGCACGCCGTGATCACTTCCCGCCTTCGTACCCTGCGCGACCACATCCGTTGGGCCGTCAGCCGCTTCCATGGGGAGGATCTGTTTTTCGGCCATGGCACCGACAATGCCTGGGACGAGGCCCGGCAACTGGTACTCGGTGCGCTGCACCTGCCGTGGGAAATCGCCGACAGCTATCTCGATTGCGCGTTGGAGGATGACGAACTGGTCAACTTGCAGCGCCTGCTCAAGCGCCGCATCGAAGAACGCATTCCCACCGCTTACCTGTTGGGCGAGGCATGGTTCTGCGGCATGTCGTTCATCGTTGATCAACGCGTGTTGATCCCGCGTTCGCCGATTGGCGAACTGATCGAAAACCGCTTCGCCCCGTGGATCGGCGGCGAACCGGCGCGGATTCTCGACCTGTGCACCGGCTCCGGCTGCATCGGCATTGCCTGCGCCTACGAGTTCCAGAACGCCGAAGTGGTGCTGGCGGATCTGTCGTTCGAAGCGCTGGAAGTGGCCAACCAGAACATCGAGCGCCATGGCGTCGATGAGCGGGTTTACACGGTGCAGGGCGATGGTTTCGATGGTTTGCCGGGGCAGCGTTTCGACCTGGTCGTGTCGAACCCGCCTTACGTCGACGCGGAAGATTTCGCTGACATGCCGGACGAGTATCAGCACGAACCGGAGCTGGGCCTGGCCTGTGGCGATGATGGTTTGAATCTGGTGCGGCGGATGCTCGCAGAAGCGGCGGATCACTTGACCGAGAAGGGCTTGCTGATTGTCGAGGTGGGCAACAGCCAGGTGCACGTTGAAGCGCTGTACCCGGAAGTCGATTTTGCCTGGCTTGAGTTCGCGCGCGGCGGGCATGGCGTGTTCATGCTGACGGCGGAGCAGTGCCGCGCGCATCAGGCCTTGTTCGCGTCCCGCGTCTAAGGTTGTGACAGATCGTTCCCACGCTCCGCGTGGGAATGCATCAATGGACGCTCTGCGTCCGCTTTTGGGACGCGGAGCGTCCCGGGCTGCATTCCCACGCAGAGCATGGGAACGATCAGTACGCGCTCAAACCATCAGCGGTGTGTCGCAATCCAGATCAACAACCCCGCCTGAAACACCGCAAACGCCACCAGACAAGTAATGGTGAAACGCAGTCCGGCGTCTTCACGCTTGAACTTGCTGACTTTCTCCTCCTGTTTTTTCAGCTTCACTTCCTGTTCGGCCAGGTTCTGCTCGGCCTGCTGCAGCATCTGCGCCGCTTCCAGAATCTCGACCACCTGCAACTTTTCGCTGTTCCAGTCACCGAGCAAGTCGCCGACCTGGACCGCCTTGACGCTGCCCTTCAAATGCTGAGCATCGGCGTAGACCACATCAAAGCCGTGTACGCGCAGGAAATGATCGCGACGCAGGCGCGTGTCTTCATTGAGCGCGTCCTTGTTGTTCAGGTCCATGCCGTCGACGGTGTAGGCGGGCCAGCGCTTTTTCGCCCAGTTGATGCCTTGCGCGGCCATGAAGCGGCCAATGCCGCGATTCAGCGGTTCGATCTGCAAGCCGCTGTCCGGGCCGAAGCTCACGCGTTTGCTGGCGTGGTCGACCCACACGTCGAGGTGGTTTTGTTCTTTGCGCACGCGCTGGTTCGGCAGTTTGATCGCCATGCGCATCAGGCTGCGCTCTTTGCTGTTGCGCTCGGCGTAACCGAATTCGACAAAACGCAACGGCCGGCCACCCGTGTTGCGGTCGGTCTGCAACGGCGCCAGGCGGAGCATCTTGTGGTGCTCGGCCTGAACGTCCGCCCACGGCAGTTCGACCACTGGCGGTGCGTCTTTTTCAGCGGTGGTGTCGGGTGAAGTCGGGGTATCAGTCATAACGGCGAGATCCTGTCCAAGCCCTGCTTGTCGCCAGCCGATACGCTGGCGACAAAGGCTTATCGGCCGTTTTCTGCGGGACTGGAGGGCAAAAAGCAGTTAACGGGTGCGAAGTCCGCCAATAAATTCAATGATCGCCGAACCAAGTTCCGCTGCCAGCGGCAAATCTGGATCCTTGTACGAGGCCAACTGCCGCTTCATGTCGTTGTGCACGATGCGCAACACATGGTTCATGCCTTCGATGATCACCAGTTGCGCGTCCGGTTTCACAGCCTTGAGCCGCTGCGCATCTTGCGTACCGACCTGCATGTCGTTGCTGCCCTGAACGATCAGCGCCGGCATGTCCAACTGCGCGAAGGCGTTGGCCGGGTCCTGGCGGAACAGCGAAATCAGGTACGGCTGCACGCTCGGGCGGAAAATCACCTGCAGCGGTGGCGGCACGTTGTCATCGGTGCGGCCGGCCTTGAGGCTGTCGAGCAGTTCATTGCTGCGCAGCATCAGCGGCGGCGGCAGGCTGCGCGCCAGTTGCTCGCGAATCACCTGATCGACCGGCCGGGCGCTGCCGGACAGGGAAATCACCGCTGCCGCCTGCAATGTCGGCGCGGCGAGGCTGGCGATCAGTGCGCCTTCGCTGTGACCGAGCAGAATCAGCGGGCCGAAGCGCGGATCGGCCTTGAGTTTCTGCCCCCATGCCACGGCGTCCGCCGCATAGGCTTCGACCGACAAATTTCGCTCATCCGGTGTTGCCGCCAGACTCGCGGCGACCCCGCGTTTGTCGTAGCGCACGCTGGCGATATTGTGTTTGGCCAGCACCCAGGCCAGGCGTTTCAGGCTGTCATTGCGCCCACCGTCGGGGTTGTTTCCGTCACGGTCGGTAGGACCCGAGCCAGAAATGATCAGAACAATCGGCACAGGACTGTCGGACTTGGGCAGCAATAGCGAGCCGAAAAGCTCGCCTGTACCGGTATCCAGAGATACCGGGCGTTGTAGGACGGTCGCCTGGGCAAAGCCCGTTAAGAGGGTAAGACTCAAGATCAAAACTCGCAGCATCATCACGCCATCATTCGCCAAGGTGCCGGTTGGACTCACCCACACCGCTAAGGTTCGAGGATGAACTACTCGGTTAGCCTGCGTATACTGGCGCGCATCACGAATTCGGGTTTGATTTCACGGAGCGTCCTGCATGTCCGGCAATACCTACGGCAAGTTGTTCACTGTCACCACCGCTGGCGAAAGCCATGGTCCGGCGTTGGTCGCCATTGTCGACGGCTGCCCGCCGGGCCTGGAGATTTCCCTCGAAGACTTGCAGCGCGACCTCGATCGCCGCAAGCCCGGCACCAGCCGCCACACCACCCAGCGCCAGGAAGCCGACGAAGTCGAAATCCTCTCCGGCGTGTTCGAAGGGCGCACCACCGGCTGCGCGATCGGCCTGCTGATCCGCAACACCGACCAGAAGTCCAAGGACTACTCGGCGATCAAGGACCTGTTCCGCCCGGCCCACGCCGACTACACCTACCACCACAAATACGGCGAGCGCGATTATCGCGGTGGCGGTCGCAGTTCGGCGCGGGAAACCGCCATGCGTGTAGCAGCCGGTGCGATTGCGAAAAAGTATCTGGCGAGCCAGGGCATCGTCATTCGCGGCTACATGAGCCAGCTCGGCCCGATCGAAATCCCCTTCAAGACCTGGGATTCGGTGGAAGACAATGCCTTCTTCAGCCCCGATCCGGACAAAGTGCCGGAGCTGGAAGCCTACATGGACCAGCTGCGGCGCGATCAAGACTCGGTCGGCGCGAAGATCACCGTGGTCGCCGAAGGGGTAATGCCGGGCCTGGGCGAGCCGATTTTCGATCGCCTCGATGCCGAACTGGCCCATGCGCTGATGAGCATCAACGCGGTCAAGGGCGTGGAAATCGGCGCCGGCTTTGCCTCGGTTGCCCAACGCGGCACCGAACACCGCGATGAGATGACCCCGCAAGGTTTCCTCAGTAACAACGCAGGCGGCATCCTCGGCGGTATCTCGTCGGGTCAACCGATCGTCGCTCATCTGGCGCTCAAGCCAACGTCGAGCATCACCACCCCGGGGCGTTCGATCGACATCCACGGCAACCCGGTCGACGTGATTACCAAGGGCCGCCACGACCCTTGCGTCGGCATCCGTGCGACACCGATCGCCGAAGCGATGATGGCCATCGTGCTGATGGACCACCTGCTGCGTCATCGTGGACAGAACGCCGATGTGCGCGTCAGCACGCCGGTGCTGGGCCAGCTCTGATGGCTGGCTTTGACGCTGTCGCGGCATAACCGGCGTGGCGGCGGTTCCGTACTGGCGGCTGTCCAGTTTCTATCTGTTCTATTTCGCCTTGCTCGGTTCGACAGCGCCGTTTCTGGCGCTGTACTTCGATCACCTCGGCTTCAGCGCCGCACGTATCGGCGAACTGGTGGCGATTCCGATGCTGATGCGCTGCGTCGCGCCGAATATCTGGGGCTGGCTTGGCGATTACACCGGCAGGCGGCTGGCGATCGTGCGCTTCGGCGCGGTGTGTACGCTGCTGACCTTTTCGCTGATTTTCGTCAGCAAGAGCTACGCCTGGCTGGCGCTGGTGATGGCGTTGCATGCGTTCTTCTGGCACGCGGTGCTGCCGCAGTTCGAGGTCATTACCCTGGCGCACTTACAGGGGCAGACCTCGCGGTACAGCCAGATCCGTTTATGGGGCTCGATCGGTTTCATCATCACCGTGGTTGCGCTGGGGCGGTTGTTCGAATGGCTCAGCCTGGACATCTACCCGGCAGCGCTGGTGCTGATCATGGCCGGCATCGTCCTCAGCAGTCTATGGGTGCCGAACGCTCAGCCACCACAAGGCAATCGACCTGGCGGCGAAGGGTTTCTCAAGCAGTTGCGCAGTCCCGGGGTGCTGGCGTTTTACGCTTGCGTCGCGCTGATGCAAATGAGCCACGGGCCGTATTACACGTTTTTGACCTTGCACCTTGAGCGGCTCGGCTACAGTCGTGGCGTGATCGGCATGCTCTGGGCGGTTGGCGTGGTCGCCGAAGTATTGATGTTTATGGCGATGAGCAGGATTCTGGCGCGGTTTTCCCTGCGCCGGGTGCTGCTGGCGAGTTTTCTGCTGGCGGCGTTGCGCTGGGTCTTGCTGGGCTCGTTCGCCGAATTTCTCTGGGTATTGCTGTTTGCGCAGATTCTGCACGCGGCGACGTTCGGCAGCTTTCATGCCGCTGCCATCGCCTTCGTGCAACGTAGCTTCGGCCCACGCCAGCAAGGCCAGGGTCAGGCGCTGTACGCGGCGCTGGCCGGCACCGGCGGGGCGCTCGGCGCGCTGTATGCCGGTTACAGCTGGAATGCCCTCGGCGCGCCATTGACCTTTAGTATTGCCAGTCTCGCGGCGTTCGCTGCTGCGGTTATCATTGCCACACGTATGCAAGAGGACAGGCCATGAGCCTTACCCGTGAACAGCTCGCCCGGCAGATCGTCGACGCCGGGCGCTTTCTTTATGGCCGCGGCTGGTCGCCGGCCACCAGCAGTAATTATTCGACACGCCTGTCGCCAACCGAAGCGCTGCTGACCGTCTCCGGCAAGCACAAGGGCCAGTTGGGTCTGGATGATGTGCTCGCCACTGACTTGTCCGGTAACAGCCTGGAACCGGGCAAGAAGCCGTCCGCCGAAACCCTGCTGCACACCCAGCTCTACGCATGGCGCGCGGAGATCGGTGCGGTGCTGCACACCCATTCGGTGAATGCCACGGTGCTGTCGCGCCTGACCCCGCAAGACTTCATCGAGTTCGAAGACTACGAACTGCAAAAAGCCTTCAGCGGTATTTCCACCCACGAATCACGGGTGCGCGTGCCGATCTTCGACAACGACCAGGACATCGCGCGCCTCGCCGCCGAGGTGCAGCCGTGGCTCGACGCCCACCCCGATTGCGTCGGCTATCTGATTCGCGGCCACGGCCTCTACACCTGGGGCGCGCAAATGAGCGACGCACTGCGGCAGATCGAGGCCTTTGAATTTCTGTTTGAATGCGAGTTGAAAACCCGCAGCGTCATGAACCGTCACGGCTGACTTCAGCAGAAGCCGCCGTTTGCCTGATAGAAGGTTGTGCCCGACCGGTCTGCAAGAGCCGGACGGCAAGGCCGATACGAGGAATTGCCCCATGAGCAGCCTGTCCGTTTATCACGTTTCCAACCCTGAAATTCCCAACAAGGTGCTGACCCATTTCGAAGACATCGCTTCGACCCTGGCCGAGCAGGGCGTGCGCTTCGACCGCTGGCAAGCCGCCGCGAAGATTCAGCCCGGCGCCAGCCAGGACGAAGTGATCAGCGCGTACAAAGAGCAGATCGACAAATTGATGACCGAGCGCGGTTACATCACCGTCGATGTGATCAGCCTGAACAGCGATCACCCGCAAAAAGCCGAATTGCGTGCAAGGTTTCTGGAAGAACACCGCCATGCTGAAGACGAAGTCAGATTTTTCGTCGCCGGCCGTGGGCTGTTTACCCTGCATATCGACGATTATGTTTACGCCGTGCTCTGTGAGAAGAACGATCTGATCTCGGTTCCCGCCGGCACCAAACACTGGTTCGACATGGGCGAGCATCCGCACTTTGTCGCGATCCGTCTGTTCAACAACCCGGAAGGCTGGGTGGCCAACTTCACTGGCGAAGACATCGCCGGCCGCTTCCCGCGTCTGGAGGACTGAGCCGATGTCGATCAAAGTCATTCTCACCGACATCGAAGGCACCACCAGTGCGGTCAGCTTCGTTTTCGACGTACTGTTTCCGTATGCGGCCAAACACCTGCCGGACTTCGTGCGCCAGAACGCTTCGCGCGCCGATGTCGCCGAACAGCTCGACGCTGTACGCCGTGACAGCAGCGAACCGGCAGCCGATGTTGAACGGGTGGTTGAAATCCTGTTGAGCTGGATCGCCGAAGACCGCAAAGCGACACCGCTCAAGGCCTTGCAAGGGATGGTCTGGGCGCAGGGTTATCAGGCCGGGCAGTTGAAGGGACACGTTTATCCGGATGCCGTTGAGGCGCTGCGGCGCTGGCATGCTGCCGGCTATCAACTGTTTGTTTACTCGTCCGGCTCGATCCAGGCGCAGAAGCTGATTTTCGGTTGCTCGGAGGCGGGGGACCTGACGCCGCTGTTCAGCGGATATTTCGACACCACCTCGGGACCGAAGCGTGAGGCGCAGTCTTATCGCAATATCCAGCAGGCGGTGGCTGTTGAACCGGAAGAAATCCTGTTCCTGTCGGACATCGTCGAAGAACTCGACGCTGCCCAGTCAGCCGGCTTGCAGACCTGTGGCCTGGCCCGCGAGGGTGGGGAGTTGGCGGGGCATGTAACCGTCGACAGCTTTACCGGGATTGAACCGGAAGCTTTCTGACTCACCTCAAACAAAAATGTGGAAGTGGGCTTGCTCACGAAAGCGGTGTATCAGTCAGCATCTCTGTCGACTCACACACCGCTTCGCGAGCAGGCTCGCTCCCACACGTTTTGTTTAAAGGCAATTACAGCGAATGATACGTCGGCAGTGCAAAACGCTGCTGGCTTTGCAGCATGGCAATTTGCGGCAGCTCGCTGGCCTGTTCAGCCAGGTCTCGGCGGATAGCGCTGATCGCCCACGACAGCTGGTCACCGGCGTGCAGTTGTTGATACGAGAGTGCACGTTTGAAGACTTTGCCGTCGCTGCTACGCAGGGTCAACAGAATGCCACCGTCAGGACGTGGCGCAGTGCTGACTTCGTAGTTGGAGAACAGCGATGTAAATTTTTCTTGGATCAGGCTCATGTCATCAGCTCCGTGTGTACTTGAATGGCAAGCATGCGGAGGTAGTTGCAGCGATTGTGCCAGTATCGATAAGTTTAAATTCTCTTTAATATCAATTAGTTACAAGTAGTGCATTTTTCAGGCGTCGTGCAAACTGCATGAATGGCCATCGTGCATCCTGCATTTTGCGTGATTCTTGCCAGCGTTACGGAACCAAACGCTCGTACCAGAATCTCCGGCGTTGGCAGCGCACCAGCAGATACAAAACATTGCAAAAACCGCATGTACAGGCCGAGAAGGGCTGACGTATTTTCATTCTCGAACCGCGCTGCGACTGCGCCGGTTGCCTCAAGCCTTTGCCCGAAAAAATAAGAACACCGGCCCGAGATAAGGCCGACCGGGGAGCATTCATGCGTCACGTGCCAAGCGACACGATTACCTGGGGCATGATGCTCCGCAAGCTGCCGATGATTGCCAAGGCCCTGCCGCGGGTGGTCAAGGGCATGAAGGTGGCGAATGTCACGGACCCGACCCAAAGCTGTGGCCTTGGCTGGACCTTTGAGCAAGCGACCCTGCGCAATCCCGACGGCCCGGCGTTAATGCAGGGGGAGGTGCTGCTGACCTACGCGCAGGTTAATCAGTGGGCCAACCGTATCGCCCATTATCTGAGCGGGCAGGGCATCGGCAAGGGCGATGTGGTCGCGGTGTTTATCGAAAACCGTCCCGAACTGCTGGTGACGATTCTGGCGCTGGCCAAGGTCGGCGCGGTCAGCGCGTTGCTCAATACCTCTCAGACGCGCGACACGCTGATCCACAGTGTGAATCTGGTGGCGCCGGTCGCCCTGATCGTCGGCGAGGAGCTGGTGCCGGCATTTGCTGCTGTGCGCGAGCAGGTGTCGATTGCGCCGCAGCGCACCTGGTTCGTTGCCGATCAGGACACCTACAGCCACCCGGGCATTGCGCCCGAGGGCTACGTCAACCTGATCAGCGCCAGTGCCGACGCACCGAGCGATAACCCGCCGAGCAGCCGCCAAGTGTTTTGCGATGATCCGTGTTTCTATATTTACACCTCTGGCACCACCGGGCTGCCGAAAGCCGGGGTATTCAAGCATGGCCGCTGGATGCGCAGTTCGGCGAGCTTCGGCATGATCGCCCTCGATATGCGCCCTGACGACGTGGTCTATTGCACCTTGCCGCTGTACCACGCCACCGGGCTTTGTGTGTGTTGGGGCTCGGCGATCAACGGCGCGTCGGGTTTCGCGATTCGCCGCAAATTCAGCGCCAGCCAGTTCTGGAGCGACGTGCGCCGCTACCGCGCGACGACCCTCGGCTATGTCGGCGAGTTGTGTCGTTACCTGGTCGATCAGCCAGTGAGCGCCGACGACAACCGGCATGACGTGCGCAAGATGATTGGCAACGGCTTGCGCCCCGGCGCCTGGGCCGAGTTCAAGACGCGCTTCGGCGTCGACCACATTTGTGAGCTGTATGCGGCCAGCGACGGCAACATCGGATTCACCAACATCCTCAACTTCGATAACACCGTCGGCTTCTCGCTGATGGCCTGGGAGCTGGTCGCGTACGACCATGACAGTGGCGAGCCACTGCGCAGCGACGACGGCTTCATGCGCAAGGTTGGCAAGGGCGAGCAGGGCCTGCTGCTGGCCCGGATCGACGAAAAGGCGCCGCTCGACGGCTACACCGATCCGCAGAAGACCGCCCGCGTCGTATTGCATGACGTGTTTAACAAAGGCGACCGGTTTTTCAACACCGGCGACCTGTTACGCAACATAGGCTTTGGCCATGCGCAATTTGTCGATCGGCTGGGCGACACCTATCGCTGGAAGGGCGAGAACGTTTCCACCACCGAAGTCGAAAACCTGCTGCTGCAACACCCGCAGATTTCCGAGGCGGTGGCGTATGGCGTGGAAATTTGCGACACCAATGGACGCGCCGGCATGGCGGCGATTACCCCGGCCGAATCTCTGGCGACCCTGGATTTCGCCGAGCTGCTGAGCTTCGTCCGCCAGCGAATGCCGGCCTACGCCGTGCCGCTGTTCCTGCGCGTCAAGGTGAAGATGGAAACCACCGGCACCTTCAAATACCAGAAAACCCGTTTGAAAAAAGAAGGCTTCGACCCCGGCCAGACCGGGGGCGATCCGATTTTTGCCTGGTTGCCCGGCAGCGAAACCTACGTCCAGCTCAATGAGCAGTTGTTAACCGAAATTCAGCAAGGCCAATACCGTTATTGAATCTGGCTATTGCCCGTGATGAGAAAAAGGGGATGACAGCTATCGCCGCGCTCGGGAAACTGTCGCCTTTCCGATTGACCGAAGTGGAGTTGCCTCATGTCCGACCAAAGCCGCCAGATGACCCCTGAAGAAGCTGCCGAATTCACCGAGCAGGTTTTCAACAAGGCGCGCGACGGTGATGCCGAAATGCTCGATCGCCTGGTGACCGCCGGTTTGCCGGTGAACCTGAAAAACAGCAAGGGCGACACGTTGCTGATGCTTGCCAGCTACTACGGCCATGTTGATGCCGTGAAGGTCTTGCTTAAACACAAGGCCGACCCTGAGATGCGCAATGGCAACGGCCAGAGTCCGATTGCCGGTGCAGCATTCAAAGGCGATCTGGCGGTGGTCAAGGCCTTGGTCGAAGCGGGCGCTGACCTTGAAGGCTCGTCGTTCGATGGCCGCACGGCGTTGATGATGGCGGCGATGTTCAACCGCGTTGAAATCGTTGATTACCTGATCAGCAAAGGCGCCGATCCGAAAGCCAAGGACGCCAATGGCGTCACGGCGCTGGACGCGGCCCGCACCATGGGTGCAGTGGACACCACGGCGCAGCTGGAAAAACTCCTGGCCTGAAGGCCTGTGGCGAGGGAGCTTGCTCCCGCTTCAGTGCGAAGCGCTGGCAAAAAGAGTGGGCCCTCGGATTTTTTTTGGGCCGCTACGCAGCCCAGCGGGAGCAAGCTCCCTCGCCACAGGTGTCGGGTGCGCTGAAGAATGCGTTATCCTTCGCGCCCTCGAAATCCATCTTCGCCACAGGATCCGCCCTCATGAAAGCCGCACTCGTCGAACTCATCAGCAAAATCAGCTCCGGCTGCATGGGCGAGGACGAGATCCTGACAGTGGCCGATGAAGCGGCGCAAGCTTACGCCGACGCCGACGCTTTTCTGGCCGCCAACCCGGATATCAACTACGACGACACCTTCCCGATTCCGCTGGGCGAGTGGGTCGTGGTCGGCAGCCTGCCGGAAACCGTGCTGTTACAGGCCGACACTTACGTCGATCTGTTCGCGCAAATCGTCGCCTCGTTCGGCCCGGGTGTGGACTTCAATCTCAAGCCCAAGCAACTGGCCAGGACCGAAGCGCTGACCGCACTCAACCGCATTCAGGTGCAGATGAGCAGCCTGAGCAAGGAAAACGGCGGTTACACGCTGATGAACTTCAGCCAGTTGCTCGACGATGAGCTGCAAATGGTGCTGGTCTACGGCAACGACGTCCCTCGGGTGCTGGAGTTGTGTGGCGAAGTCGGCATTGCCGCTGCGCCAGCGCTGGAAGCGTTGAAGGTCGCCGTTCACGTCTGAACGCAATAAAAGGGAACCCTGCGCGCGACCGTCTATCCTAAAAGTGCATGCCACTATTCTGGAGCGACACCATGGGTTCCACCTTCAATGGTCTGATCGGCCTGATCATCCTCGCCCTCGACATCTGGGCAATCATCAACGTGCTGAAAAGCGGCGCCTCCACCGGGATGAAAATCGTCTGGGTGTTGCTGATCATCCTCCTGCCGGTGCTGGGCCTGATCATCTGGGCGATCGCCGGGCCGCGGGGCAACGTGCGAATCTGATAAACACCGCATCCCATTGTAGGAGTGAGCCTGCTCGCGATAGCTATTTCTCAGTCAACGTCTCTGTGACTGATAGACAGTAATCGCGAGCAGGCTCACTCCTACAAGGGTTATGTGTTCAGCCGATCAAGTGGCGTTCGACCTGTCATCTTCGGCAACGTAGAATGCGCGCCTTTCCCGGGCAATCGTCCCCACGTTTGACGCCCGCGCATTTATCGGAGCACTCGACCATGACCGTCACCAAGACCAGCGAATACCTGGAAACCCTCTACGAAGGCTACGGCCAGCGTTTCCGCATGGAAAAACTGCTGCACGAAGTGCGCACCGAACACCAGCACCTGGTGATTTTCCAGAACCCGCGCATGGGCCGGGTAATGGCGCTGGACGGCGTGATCCAGACCACCGAAGCCGACGAATTCATCTACCACGAAATGCTCACCCACGTGCCGATCCTCGCCCACGGCACTGCCAAGCGCGTGCTGATCATCGGCGGCGGCGACGGCGGCATGTTGCGCGAAGTGACCAAGCACGCCGGTGTCGAACACATCACCATGGTGGAGATCGACGGCACCGTGGTCGACATGTGCAAAGAATTCCTGCCGAACCATTCCGCCGGTGCTTACGACGATCCGCGTCTGAACCTGGTGATCGACGACGGCATGCGTTTCGTTGCCACCACCACCGAAAAATTCGACGTGATCATCTCTGACTCCACCGACCCGATCGGTCCGGGCGAAGTGCTGTTCTCGGAGAACTTCTATCAGGCCTGCCACCGCTGCCTGAACGAGGGCGGTATTCTCGTGACGCAGAACGGCACGCCGTTCATGCAGATCGACGAAGTCAAAACCACGGCCGGTCGCCTCAACAGCCTGTTCCCGGACTGGCACTTCTATCAGGCCGCCGTGCCGACCTACATCGGCGGTTCGATGACCTTCGCCTGGGGTTCGACCAACCCGGCCTACCGCAAGCTGAGCCGTGAAACCCTGCAACAGCGGTTTATCGGCAGCGGCATCGTTACCCGCTACTACAACCCGGAAATCCACATCGGTGCATTCGCCTTGCCGCAATACGTATTGCGTGCGATCAACAAGCCAAGCAACGACTAATCACGCTGAAGGCGCTCTGTAAGGGAGCTTTTGTGGCGAGGGGATTTATCCCCGTTGGGATGCGCAGCATCCCTGAACCGGCCTGCGCGGTGTCTCTGTTAAACCGCAATGGATGGTATTACGACTGCTGCGCAGCCGGACGGGGATAAATCCCCTCGCCACAGAGTCCGCCTTATCGATTGGATGTTATTTTCACCGTTGGCGCCTGTAATCCTTTTGAACCAACTATCGCGGGAAAAAGTCGAGATAGAGGTAAGCCCATTTACGGGTTGATCGAGGAGGCACTGATGCAAAAGTGGAAAGTCACTTTCGTGGATGATCACGGTGAAATGGTTGATGAGATCTTCGAACGTGAAGAATGCCCGACCCGCGATGAGGCCGCGCGGTTCGTCAAGGAGCGCCGTCTTCCGGTCGCCGCCCAACTGGATCTGAACGATCTGAAAGGGCGCACCGCCGATGCCGAGGTTAAAAACCTCAAGACCCAGAATGGCATCGAAATCATCAGCATCGAATCTGCCTGAATACTTCCTGTCATCTCGTAAACCAGACCTTGGCAGCAGCGCTCTCTTGGGGCTACTCTGCAAGCGAGATCAGCGAATGGATCGCTAAGGTCTGGTCTTGTCAGCTACATGCTTGCTTCCCGCGCGCAACCACGTTGCCGTAGTACTTTGGCCAAAAGGCCCGGGGCGGGAATACGGAAAGTCTATCCATCAATCGAGGGGGACGATTCATGAGCACAGCCTATCAAGAAGACATCAGCAGCAATGTTCTGCGCCGCATGAAAGAAGGCGGTTTCGATTTTTCCCGTTTCCATCCCATCGAGTTCTACGCGATTTTCCCGGACGAGGAACGGGCGCGCAGGGCAGCAGGCAAATTTCGCGGTGAATCGATCAATGCCCAGGTCAGTGCGCGCGACGATGGCGCCTGGTCGCTGGAATTGAGCAAAGTGATGTATGCGACCTACGACGATATTGGTGATTTCGAGCAGGGCTTTTCCGCAGTGGTCGAGCCCTTGGGCGGCATTATCGAGGGCTGGGGCGTGAAGCAGGAGGTGCGCAATCGCTATCGGTTGAATTGATATTGCGCAGCGTTTGTCGAGCAACGGCTGACCTTCGGGTCGGCCGTTGTTGTTTTCGGAGTACCAAATTGCCGTGGAAAAACTCTGAAACAAGAATCCCGGGCAAAAAAAAGCCACCGGAGAGGGTGGCTAAAAGGGAAGACCGATAAGGAGAGGAAACCGGTCAGGGTTACGGCGGGGCGGGCTGCCGAGGCAGTCCAGAGCGGTTGAGCGGCAAGCTTTTCGGCGTCTCTGCCGAGGAGGTTTTGCAGCGAATGCGCGGATTATCCGCAGTCACGCTCAGGCAGTGAAATCAACTCTGACTATGCTGCTGATAGACGCCGCAGTGCGTCGCAATGAAGCGGGGGCAATCGGGCCGGGGCATTTGCCGCACAGGAATGGTGCGCTGCCCGCGGCGTGGATATACAACCGATTGAAATCAAAGCGTTTATGCCGATGGCACGGGCCTTGCGAAGGCCTGTATGTCCGGAGTGACAAGGAGTACGGCATGATCCGCACCTATTTTGACGAGATGTACGATGCCGGCGGCCTGGTTCGCCCGCATTATCGAGAGTTCGCCCGTTGGCTGGCGGATACGCCTGACGAGTTGCTTGCCCAGCGGCGCCGCGAGGCCGATCTGCTGTTCCATCGTGCCGGCATCACCTTCACGCTCTACGGGGACGAGCAGGGCACCGAGCGCCTGATTCCTTTCGACACCATTCCGCGCAGCATCCCCGCCAGTGAGTGGCGGATTGTCGAGCGCGGCTGCATCCAGCGGGTCAAGGCGCTGAACATGTTTCTCGCCGACCTGTATCACGAGCAGCGCATCATCAAGGCCGGGATCATTCCCGCCGAACAGGTGTTGGCCAACGAGCAATACCAGTTGGCGATGCAGGGCCTGGATCTGCACCGCGATATCTATTCGCACATTTCCGGCGTCGATCTGGTGCGTGACGGCGACGGTACCTATTACGTACTCGAAGACAACCTGCGCACTCCGAGCGGCGTGAGCTACATGCTCGAAGACCGCAAAATGATGATGCGCTTGTTTCCGGAGCTGTTCGCCGCCCAGCGCATCGCGCCCATCGACCACTACCCGAACCTGTTGCTCGACACCCTGAAAAGCTCCAGCCCGCTGGACAACCCGAGCGTGGTCGTATTGACGCCGGGGCGCTTCAACAGTGCGTTTTTCGAACACGCCTTTCTCGCGCGGGAAATGGGCGTCGAACTGGTCGAAGGCGCGGACCTGTTTGTGCGCGACGACAAAGTGTTCATGCGCACCACCGATGGCCCAAAAGCGGTGGACGTGATCTACCGCCGTCTCGACGATGCGTTCCTCGATCCGCTGGCCTTCAATCCAGACTCGATGCTCGGTGTGCCGGGGCTGCTGTCATCCTATCGCTCCGGCAATGTGGTGCTGGCCAACGCCATCGGCACCGGCGTGGCGGACGACAAATCGGTGTATCCGTTTGTCACCGACATGATCCGTTTCTACCTCGACGAAGAACCGATCCTGAAGAATGTTCCGACCTGGCAATGCCGCAATCCGTCTGAACTGTCCCATGTGCTGGCCAATCTACCGGATCTGGTGGTCAAGGAAACCCAAGGCTCCGGCGGTTACGGAATGCTGGTAGGGCCGGCGGCCACGACGGCTGAAATCGACGCTTTTCGCGAGCGCATCAAGGCCAAGCCCCATGCCTATATCGCGCAACCGACGCTGTCGCTGTCGACCTGTCCGACCTTTGTCGAAAACGGCATTGCGCCGCGCCACATCGACCTGCGCCCGTTCGTGCTGTCCGGTCGCGAAACCCGGGTTGTGCCCGGCGGTTTGACCCGTGTCGCCTTGCGCGAAGGCTCTCTGGTGGTGAATTCCTCCCAGGGTGGCGGAACCAAGGACACCTGGGTGGTCGAGGATTGAAGGAAGCTTGCCATGTTAAGTAGAACTGCCTCGGATCTGTACTGGATGTCGCGTTATCTGGAGCGAGCGGAAAACCTCGCGCGGATGCTCGACATCAGCTATTCGCTGTCGTTGATGCCGCAAGACGGTCGCGGCGACGGTCTGCACGAACTCGCCATGCCGCTGCTCATCACCGGCACGCTGGATGATTATCTGGAACGCCACGGCGCATTGCATGCCGAACGCTTGCTGCATTTTTTCGCCCTCGATGCCGCCAACCCGGCGAGCATCTACAGTTGCCTGGGGGCGGCGCGAGCCAGCGCCCATGCGGTGCGCGGGCGTATCACCGCGGACATGTGGGAGAACATCAACGCCACCTGGCTGGAGATTCGCGGGATCGCCGAACAAGGCCTCAGCCGCTATGGCATGAGCCGTTTCTGCGAATGGATCAAGGAGCGTTCGCACCTGTTTCGCGGTGCCTCTTACGGCACGATCATGCGCAACGATGCCTTTCGCTTCATTCGACTCGGCACGTTTATCGAACGCGCGGACAACACGCTGCGCCTGCTCGATGCTCGTTATGAAATGGCCGGCGATCAGGCCGAAGCGGTCAGTGACGGTACGGCCCACGCGTATTACCAGTGGAGTGCGCTGTTACGGGCCCTGTCTTCATTCGAGGCCTACACGGAAATTTACCGTGATGCCCCCGGCGCCCGACATGTTGCCGAGTTGTTGCTGTTGCGCGCCGATGTGCCGCGGTCACTGCGCGCCTGCACCGAAGAAATCGACCAGATTCTTGCGCAATTGCCCGGCGCAAATGGTCGTCCGGCCCAACGTCTGGCTGCCGAAATGGATGCACGCCTGCGCTACACCGGGATCAACGAAATCCTCGAGGAAGGCCTGCATGCCTGGCTGACCGAATTCATCCCGCTGGTGCGCCAGTTGGGCAACGCCATTCACAGTTCCTACCTGGAGGCTGCATGAGACTTTCCATTAGCCACGAGACCACCTATCACTACGAAGATCAGGTACGGGCGAGCATCCAGTATCTGCGCCTGACGCCCCACGACAGCGAGCGTCAGCACGTCCTCAGCTGGCAGCTCGACCTGCCGCGTCCGGTGCGTGCGCAGCTCGATCCGTTCGGCAACATCCTGCATGTGCTGACCATGGACGAGCCCCACGAAGCGATCATTATCGGCGCTCGCGGCCAAGTCGATATCGACGAACTGCGCGAAGCCGAGCATGAAAGCCAGTCGGCGTTGCCGTTCCTGCGCTTCACTCGTTTGACCGAAGCCGATGAAGCCCTTCGCGCGTTTGCCGAGCACGCCTGCAAGCAGCGCCGTGACCGCACGGCCCTGATCGATCTGATGCACGGTCTGAATCAGCACATGAGCTACAGGCCGGGCTCGACCGAAGTCGATACCAGCGCCGCCGAAGCCTTCGCCGGGCGGGCCGGGGTCTGTCAGGATCACACCCACGCGTTCCTGGCCTGCGCCCGCAGCCTCGGCGTGCCATCGCGTTATGTGTCGGGCTATCTGTACAGCGAGGACTGCGAACATCTGGCCAGTCACGCCTGGGCAGAAGCATGGCTGGATGACGCCTGGTACAGCTTCGACGTGACCAATCAACTGGCGCGGCCCGAGCGTCATTTGAAACTGGCGGTGGGCCTGGATTACCTGGATGCCTGCCCGGTACGCGGCATGCGCCGGGGCGGCGGCTGCGAGCAGATGCATGCGAAGGTGTTTGTCTCGCCGACGCCGGTCATCTCCGTCCAGCAGCAGTAAGGATTCGCACCATCCCCTGTAGGAGTGAGCCTGCTCGCGATAGCGGCATATCAGGCGATACCGTTGTGACTGACCCACCGCTATCGCGAGCAGGCTCACTCCTACAAGGGGCTCGGCATCAAGGCTTGGCTTTGCGCCCGGCCATGTGCTTGAGATAGCCGATCAACATTTCCAAATCAGCGTCCGGCAACACCTTCACCGAAAACCCGGGCATCTTCGCCTGCGGCCACTGACGCAAGCTCTGCGGATCACGAATGTAACGCGCCAAAAAGTCCGCACCGAAATACTCGGTCGGGTTGTACGGAATATTCAGATCCGGGCCGAATTGCGCATCTCCGGCACCGTTGAGGCGATGGCAAGCCAGGCAGTTTTTCTGAAACAGCGCAAACCCCTGGTTCACCGGTTCATCGGCCTTCAGCGCGGGATCGGGGAGCAGGGCAGGGAAGCGCTGGGCCACCGGGGCCATCAGCTTGATGCTGGCGACTTGAAACGGCCACTGCTCGGGGCTGATATTGCCCACCTGCGGATCCGTCCACACCAGATAGAACGGCCCGGCGCTGTGTTTGCCCGCGCCCAGCGGCGGCCACGGCTGAGCGGGATCTTCAATGGCCAGCCAGGCTCGCGCGCCTGTGGTGTCGAGCAACGGCGCCGCCGCCAGTTCGGCGGCAAACCCGTCCAGCGCCACCGCTTGCAGGTGATCTTCGGGCTTGATCCCGGTCAGCAATGCAGCCATGGGCACCGCACGGTAGGTCATGTCTTTTTTATAAGAGACATCGTTTTTGACCGTGAGCGTGCGTATTTGGGGAAGCTTGAGCAGCTCTTCGGCCTGCCAGGTGCGGCTGTTCGCGCCAAGCTGCAACTCCAGCTGTGCGGCAGACAAGGGCATGCTGAGCAGCAAGACCCCGAACGCAATGAGGGTTTTCAAAATGATCGCCGTCCATGTCGTGAAAGTGCACAAAGGTTGGCACAGCCACGCTGGCCCGGGTAGCGGGCCAGTCACATTTTCTGTGGCGACAGTCAGCGCCTGGCGCTTGAGTCAGCCGATGACCTTGGTCAGATTCGGCAAAATCAACAACAGCGTCGTGGCAAAAAGAATGAGCCCTGCTTGACGAACTTTCGGTTGTTTGAACATGGCTTGACCGCCTTTATTGTTATTTCCTGATGCCTGCCTGCATATCCATGACGGCATGCGTTGCACTTCCTGTTGAGGGACGACCGTCTCGGCAAAACCCGACAACGATGACGTACATGTTCACCTTAGGGCCGGTGCGCGCCGAGGCTTAGATCCATTTCACATGGAGATCTCGGAAAATGCGATTAAAAAGCTATGAGGCGTATTGCCAGCTTCTGTAGCGCCCGCTGGCTAGACAACTCGGCGACCTGAACCGGTTCACCTGATCGACGATGACCGTCCGTCTGAGCGTGTACGTCAAGCGCATTGAGCGCTGTGGTCATTGAATCCTGACGCGATGCGGCCAAGAGTGACGGACCCGCCATCATCACCGCACAGGTTCGAGGACGTCATGACCCAAGCTTTGATATTCGACGCATTACGCACGCCACGGGGCAAAGGCAAGGCCGATGGCGCCTTGCACAGTATCAAACCAGTGAACCTGGTGGCCGGATTGCTGACCGCGCTGCAACTGCGCACCTCACTGGACACCCGTCAGGTCGATGACGTGGTACTCGGCTGCGTGACACCGATCGGCGATCAGGGCTCGGACATCGCCAAGACCGCCGTGCAGATGGCCGATTGGGACGTCAGCGTGGCGGGCGTGCAAATCAACCGTTTCTGCGCCTCGGGGCTGGAAGCGGTCAACCTCGGCGCGATGAAAGTGCGTTCCGGTTTCGAAGACCTGGTGGTGGTTGGCGGCGTCGAGTCGATGTCGCGGGTGCCGATGGGCAGCGATGGCGGCGCCTGGGCGCTGGACCCGCAGACCAACCTGCACAGCCATTTTACCCCGCAAGGCGTTGGCGCCGACCTGATCGCTACTCTTGAAGGCTTCAGCCGCCAGGACGTCGACGCCTACGCCCTGCATTCGCAACAGAAAGCCGCGCGGGCCCGGGCCGGCGGGGCGTTCAGCAAGTCGCTGGTGCCGGTGCAGGATCAGAACGGCATCATCCTGCTCGATCACGATGAATTCATTCGTGCCGATTCCACGCTGGAGGGCTTAGGCAAACTCAAGCCGAGTTTTGAAATGATCGGCCAGATGGGCTTCGATGCCACGGCGCTGCGGGTCTACAGCCATGTCGAGCGGATCAACCACGTGCACACACCCGGCAACAGCTCCGGCATCGTTGATGGCGCCGCGCTGATGCTGATCGGCTCCGAAGCCAAGGGCCGCGCGTTGGGTCTGCAACCCCGGGCGCGGATTGTCGCCACGGCAGTCACCAGCACTGATCCAACGATCATGCTCACCGGCCCGGCGCCGGCCACCCGCAAAGCGTTGGCCAAGGCCGGGCTGCGCGTGGAAGACATTGACCTGTTCGAGGTCAACGAAGCGTTTGCCTCGGTGGTGCTGAAGTTCATCAAGGACATGGCCGTCGACCCGGACAAGGTCAATGTCAACGGCGGCTCCATCGCCATGGGCCACCCGCTGGGCGCCACCGGTTGCGCCATCCTCGGCACTCTGCTCGACGAGTTGGAGACCCGACGCCTGCGCTATGGCCTGGCGACCCTGTGCGTCGGCGGCGGCATGGGCATTGCCACCATCATCGAACGCCTCTGAGCCCCGCATTCAAGGAATCCTGCTATGAGCGAAGCCATTCGTTACGAAAAAGGCCAGGACGGTATCGTCGTGCTGACCATCGATCTGCCGGGCCAGAGCGCCAACACCATGAACGCCGTGTACCGCGAGGCCATGGCGGCCAGTGTCGCCCGTCTGCTCACAGAGAAAGACAGTCTGGTCGGAGTCATCATCACCTCGGCAAAGAAAACCTTCTTTGCCGGCGGCGACCTCAACGAACTGATCAAGGTCGGCAAGCCGCAGGCCAAAGCGTTCTACGACATGGTGCTCGCCCTCAAAGGCCAACTGCGCACGCTGGAAACACTGGGCAAGCCGGTGGTCGCTGCTATTAATGGCGCGGCACTGGGGGGCGGTTGGGAAATCTGTCTGGCTTGTCATCACCGCGTGGCGCTGGACGATGCCTCGGTGCAACTCGGCCTGCCGGAAGTGACCCTCGGTCTGCTGCCGGGCGGTGGTGGCGTCGTACGCATGGTGCGCCTGCTTGGCATCGAGAAAGCGCTGCCGTATTTGCTCGAAGGCAAGAAAATCCGCCCGCAGCAGGCGCTACAGGCGGGTTTGATCGACGCGCTGGCGACAGATCGCGATGACTTGCTGGCCAAGGCCCGTGCCTGGATCGTCGCCAACCCAGCGGCCGTACAGCGTTGGGACGTCAAGGGTTATCAGATCCCCGGCGGCACACCGTCCAATCCGAAAGTTGCGCAGATGCTGGCAATCGCACCGTCGATCCTGCGCGCGAAAACCCAAGGCACCCTGCCGGCGCCGGAGAAAATTCTGTGTGCGGCGGTGGAGGGCGCGCAGGTGGATTTCGACACAGCGCATCTGATCGAAACCCGCTATTTCACTGAGCTGACCACCGGGCAGATCGCGAAAAACCTGATCGGCACATTCTGGTTTCAGCTCAATGAAATCAATGCCGGCGGTTCGCGACCACAGGGTTTCGCGCCACATAAAACGCAAAAGGTCGGCGTGCTGGGCGCCGGCATGATGGGCGCGGGGATCGCTTTTGTCAGCGCCTCGGCCGGTATCAGCGTGGTGCTCAAGGACATAAACCTCGCTGCGGCCGATAAAGGCAAGGCGCATTCAGCGGCACTGCTGGACAAGAAGGTTGCACGGGGGCAGATGACGGTTGCGCAGCGTGATGAGGTGCTGGCGCGGATCCACACCACTGAGGACGATGCCGATCTGGCCGGGTGCGATCTGGTCATCGAGGCGGTGTTCGAAGACCGCGAACTGAAAGCGACGGTCTCGGCGGCGGCGCAAAAAGTCGTTGGCGGCGAGGCGGTGATTGCGTCCAACACCTCGACGTTGCCGATCACCGGTCTGGCGCGCGCTGTGCCGGATCAAAGCAAATTCATCGGCCTGCATTTCTTCAGCCCGGTGGAAAAAATGCCGCTGGTGGAAATCATCAAGGGCGCGCAAACCAGCGACGCCACCCTGGCGCGCGGTTTTGATTTCGTCCTGCAAATCAGGAAGACCCCGATCGTGGTCAACGACAGCCGCGGCTTCTTCACCTCGCGAGTGTTTGGCACGTTCACCAATGAAGGCATCGCCATGCTCGGCGAAGGCGTCAGCGCGCCGATGATCGAGACCGAAGCACGCAAGGCCGGGATGCCGGTAGGCCCACTGGCCATCTCCGACGAAGTTTCCCTCAGCTTGATGAGCCACATCCGCACACAGACGGCCAAAGACCTACAGGCTGAAGGGAAACCGCTGATCGAGCACCCGGCGTTTGCCGTGATTGACTTGCTGCTCAACGAATACAAACGGCCCGGCAAGGCGGCGGGCGCTGGCTTTTATGATTACCCGGTCGGCGCTCAAAAGCATTTGTGGCCCGAGCTGAAAAGCCGTTTCGAGAAGGCCGATGGGCAGATTTCGTCACAGGATGTGCGTGATCGTTTGCTGTTTATTCAAGCTATCGAAACCGTGCGCTGCGTCGAGGAGGGCGTGCTGACCTCGACGGCCGATGCCAACGTCGGCTCGATCTTCGGCATCGGTTTCGCCGCATGGACGGGGGGGGCGCTGCAGTTCATCAACCAATACGGGGTGAAGGACTTTGTTGCCCGGGCGCAGTATCTGGCGGAGCAGTACGGCGAACGTTTCGCACCGCCGGCACTGCTGCTGGATAAAGCCGCCAACGGTGAGATGTTCTAGGGGCCGAGGGCACTGCGGGGCTTGCCTTGCCAGGGTGTTTCAGGGCAGGCTCTGAGGTGTTCATTATTCCCATCACGTGTCAGGTATTTTTTATGTCGCTACGCATCTGCATTCTGGAAACCGACATCCTGCGTCCGGAACTGGTCGACCAATATCAGGGTTACGGGCAGATGTTTCAGCGCCTGTTCTCGCAGCAACCGATTGCCGCCGAGTTCACCGTCTACAACGTGATGCAGGGCCACTACCCGAGCGATGACCTGAGCTTCGACGCGTACCTGGTCACCGGCAGCAAGGCCGATTCATTCGGCACGGATCCGTGGATTCAGACCCTCAAGCAATACCTGCTGGCGCGTTACGAGCGTGGCGACAAACTGCTCGGCGTATGCTTCGGTCATCAGTTGCTGGCGCTGCTGCTCGGTGGCAAGAGCGAACGTGCGACGCAAGGCTGGGGCGTCGGTACCCACAACTACAAACTCGCAGCCAAGGCGCCATGGATGAGTCCGGTGCGTGAAGAGCTGACGCTGCTGATCAGCCATCAGGACCAAGTCACGGCGCTGCCGGAGAACGCCACGGTGATTGCGTCCAGTGACTTCTGCCCGTTCGCCGCGTATCACATCAACGATCAGGTGCTGTGCTTCCAGGGGCACCCGGAATTCATTCATGATTATTCGCGGGCGCTGCTGGATTTGCGCCAGGAAGCGCTGGGTGCGCAGATTTACAACAACGGCGTCGCCAGCCTGGAGCAGGAGCATCATGGCGCTACGGTTGCGGAATGGATGATGCGGTTTGTGGCGCACAAGCCAGAAACAGTTTGAGACCAAAAGCTTCGCGAGCAGGCTCGCTCCTACATTGATCCTCTGTGGGAGCGAGCCTGCTCGCGAATCGCCCAGGCAACGCGGTCACTGCTACAACCACCCAGACCGCTTGAAACTCGCCCAAAGACTCACACAGCCCACCGCAATAAACCCCAGCACGCCGAAATAGCCGTAATGCCAGGTCAGCTCCGGCATGTTCTCGAAGTTCATCCCGTAAATCCCCGCCACCGCCGTGGGAAACGCCAGAATCGCCGCCCACGCCGCGAACTTGCGCTGCACCACGCTTTGCCGTGACGCCTCGAGCAACACGCCAATCTCGATGGTCTGGCTGGCGATGTCGGCCAGCGTACTCAGATCCTCCATCTGCCGCGTCACATGAATCTGCACGTCGCGGAAATAGGGGCGCATGTTCTTGTCGATGAACGGGAAGCTGAGTTTCTGCAGTTCTTCGCCAATCTCTACCATCGGCGCCGCGTACCGGCGCAGGCGCACGACATCGCGGCGCAGGCCATGGAGCTTTTGAATGTCACGCTCATTCAGCGCACTGCACAGCACGTTGCGCTCCAGTTCATCAATCTCGGCATGAATGGCTTCGCCCACGGGCTGATAGTTCTCGATGACGAAATCGAGCAGCGCATAGAGCACGAAATCTTCCCCATGCTCCAACAGCAACGGACGTGCCTCACAACGTTGGCGGACTTGCGCATATGAGGCAGAGTGGCCGTTGCGTGCGGTAATGATGTAGCCCTTGCCGGCGAAAATATGCGTTTCGATGAACTGTAAAACGCCGTTTTCACGAACGGGCGAGTAGGTAACGATAAACAAAGCGTCGCCAAAGGTTTCCAGCTTTGGCCGGCTGTGTTTCTCCAGCGCATCTTCGATGGCCAGTTCATGCAGGTTGAACTGACGTTGCAGGTTGAACAGTTCCTGCGCGTCCGGTTCTTCGAGACCGATCCAGACAAAGTGACCGGGTTTGGCGGCCCAGGCAGCGCCTTCGTCCAGCGTGATATTGGTGACTTTCTTTCCCGCGCTGTAGACCGCAGCAGCAACAACTCGACCCATGGTGGTGATTCACTTCTTCTTGGCAGGTGACAGGATACAAGGCTTCAGCTTAGCCGTGTCGCTGCTTGAGAGTCAGTGAAATCTGTACAGTTCAGTGGGCAAAAGAAAACCCGCACAGGGCGGGTTTGGTTTTCAGGCGGCTTGCAGTTGGCGATCCATCGATTCGATGCATTCGCGCATCTGTTCGCGGCATTGCTCGATAAGCATGGGCATGTCGTCCATGGTCAATCCGACTGTAGGAATCGCCGGCAGCGAACGTATGAGAACGTCGCCGCTGCGCCAGCGATTCAGGCGCATGTGCTTGATGTAGCTGCTGACGCACACCGGAACGATCGGCACACCGGCGGCGATCGCCATCTGGAACGCACCTTTCTTGAATGGCAGCAGCTCCTCGCCGAGGTTACGCGTCCCTTCCGGGAATACCCAAATGGAAGTCTCTTCGTTTTGCAGGGTATGGGTGGTGGTGAGCATCGATTGCCGCGCCTTGTGCGCATTGCCGCGGTCGATCAATACATTGCCCGCCAGCCAGAACAACTGCCCGAACAGCGGCACCCACTTCAGGCTCTTTTTGCCGATGCACACGGTGCGCCGCGGCACCACGTTGCCGAACACAAACAGATCGTAGTTGGATTGATGATTGGCGATGATCACGCAGCTGTCGGGTTTGTCCAGCAAACCACCGACGTCGGATTTCACCCGCAGACGCAAAATGCACATCGCCGGAAGCGCGTAGAGGCGAGCGCAGAGTCGACTGTTGTCAGGATTGAACGGGCGGCACACGCCGAGGATCACTCCTAGCACTCCAGCCAGAACAAAGTGCAGACCCATCAATAACATACGAAACACGAACAGCATTTTCAGGCCCCACCGGGACAAAAGGTGGCGCAGTGTACGGATGTGCACTGTTTTCGGCAATTGCCGCTATAGACTCCGGAGATGGCCGATGTTTAAGCGCATGTTTCTAAATTGAAGGGCAGACCTGTCCTAGAGCTGTCGCTGCCTTTTAAACCCGGCGGGCAAGAAAAAGCCCGACACGACGGTCGGGCTTTTCTTCTGCGCATGGACCCAGGCTTTAACCCAGATGCTCCTGGTCGAGGATGATCGCGTTATCCAGCGTGTCCAGCAGCGCCTTGCGGACTTTCAGCTTGGTGTTTTTGTGCGCGGTCATGTTGATCTTCTTCAACTGACGAGCCGCGGCGAGGGCGGCGCCTTGCAGTTCCTCGGCAGACACCACCTTATCGAGGAAGCCCGCATCTACCGCACTGTGCGGATCGAACATCTCACCATTGATCACCGAGCGATGGAAGGCCGAGCGACGCAAACGATCACGCGCCAGCTCGATGCCGGCGTGGTGCATGGTCATGCCGATCTGCACTTCGTTCAAACCGATGCTGAACGGACCCTCGACGCCAATGCGGTAGTCAGCGGACAGCAGGATGAACGCGCCTTTGGCCACGGCGTGACCAGGGCAGGCGACAATCACCGGGAATGGGTGAGACAACAGACGACGCGCCAGGGTCGAACCGGCGGTCACCAGCGATACCGCTTCTTTAGGGCCGGCGGTCATCACTTTCAGATCGTAGCCGCCAGACAGAATGCCGGGCTGACCGGTGATGATCACCACGGCGCGATCCGTCACCGCCTGATCCAGCGCAGCGTTGAACGCCGCAATCACGTCCGGGGAGATGGCATTGACCTTACCGTTGTTCAGGGTCAGGGTCGCGATACCGTCTTCGAGGTGGTAGGAAATTAACTCACTCATGACGCCATTCCTTGTAAGAAAGATGGGCAGACGTTACCCACCGCCGCCAGTCAGGTAAAGCGCCGTGACTGACCCTGCGGTCACCCTTTTTCCGGCTGAGCCGGCGTGGCGCGCCATTGCACTCCTCTATAGCGACACAGTGCTCACCGAAGAATGGCCGGTTTGCCATGGCCCACGGTGGCGACCCTCCGGGTATTCTCTTAAGCACATGAAAATTCTGAAAAAAAGTTTGCCATCGGAAAAGCTTTCGACTACATTAGCGCGCCTCGACAGACAGAACATGTTTGCAGAGATACGGTGAAGTGTCCGAGTGGCTTAAGGAGCACGCCTGGAAAGTGTGTATACAGGAAACTGTATCGAGAGTTCGAATCTCTCCTTCACCGCCACATTCAGTAAACACAAACCCCCGATTTTCCTAGAGAAAGTCGGGGGTTTGTGGTTTTTGGCGTCTGGAAAAGAGCGCTGCAAGCTCGGATTGAATGGGCTTCTGTTGTTCCTCGACCATGAGTTGCACGCCGGTTGCAAGCGCAGAGTGGAACAAATGCCTTTCCGAGCGCGCGGCGATAGACTCCAAGCACGGCTGTTTCGGCTTCACATTTTTGTAAAAGGACGACTTCCATGATCATTTCCACCACTCACTCCGTTGAAGGACGTGAGATCACCGCCTATCTGGACATTGTCAGCGCCGAATCGGTGCAAGGCGTCAACGTGATCCGTGATCTGTTCGCCGGCATGCGCGACTTTTTTGGTGGCCGGTCGCAAACGCTCGAACGGGCCTTGAAGGAGGCGCGCGTGCAGGCGACCGACGAACTCAAGGAACGCGCGCGCGCGTTGCAGGCGGATGCAGTGGTCGGGGTGGATTTCGAGATCAGCATGCCGGCGGGCAAGGGCGGCATGGTGGTGGTGTTTGTGACCGGTACGGCGGTGAAGTTGCGCTGATCACCGGGCGGTCGTTTGCGCCTGATAGATTTCGATGTTGCCGTGTTTCACCTGTTGATAGGCGGTGTACGGCAGAACCAGCGTATCGGCCAGGCCGGAGACTGCCAGATCAAGCAGAACCAGCGGCGCTGCGGGGCGACCGGCGAAACCTTTCTGCGGTAACTCAGGCGCGTGCAGCGTGCAGAAGTCGTAACCGATACCGCTGTAGATTCGGGAAATCGAATCGCAGTGGGTCTGGCGCTTTTTCAGGTCTTCGCCCGCGATGGAGTCTTCCTGGAAAACACTGCTGATCGTTCCGCATCCACTGATCGTGAGAGCCATGCAGAGCAAGGCAGCGGTTTTTAGCATCATGTTGGCAATCCTTGGCAGCGAGACGAGGATGCCAGATTAGCTGACTCGGGAATGCCTTTGCCATAAGCGGCGAAGCCCATCCGTTCAAAGGATGGGCTTATTGCCGACGATCAGCCTTGTGGTTTGAGAATGACCGTGCCTCTGGAGTCGTAGGTCAACGGTGTATCGATAGCGACGAGGGTCGGCGTGCCGCCAGATTGAGCCGGTTGCGCGGGTTCGCTCGGATGATAGATGACGCCTGGCTGCAAAATCGGTTTATCCGGGTACTTGATGGTGATTTCACCCGAGGCGATCTTGTCCTTGAGTTTTTCCGCGGCGGCTTTGCCGGCGGCGATCTGCCTGTCCGTGAGCTTGACGACTGGCAGGTTGGGGGATCCGTTGATTTGCATGTTCTCTCCTTGAGATTCATTTGTAGGAAAAAGGGCAGCGGCCATCTACTGAAAATCTTTAGCGGAGAAAGACCAGAGGTTGTAAGGGCGCGCTGAATGGCGGCACATCCATTCGTCGGGATCAGTCAGCATGAACAACAAGTCCAGGAATGACCGGCTAGTCTCAAAAGCCTTGGAGGTCGATATTTTTTCAGGCAAAGCGGTTTGCCGGTGTCGGCCCCATTGCGGAGGGGAGAGGCTATGACAGGTCCGTATATCGAAGACGATGGCGCTGAGTTTTCATTCAACAACTGCGTGCGCTGCGGGCAGACGGAGTATCAGTCGGGTTTTGGCGAAGATCCGGTGAGCAATGGAAAAATTCGCTCTACAGCCCCGAAAGGGCCGAAAGCGAAGTTTCTGCCCAAGGTCACGGCAAGGAAAGGAAAGTGATTTCGCCCGGTAACCCCGTCATTGAACGGGGTTTTTTATGGACGCAAGCCTATGGGTGAAAACGCCTGGCAACCGTTGACATTTATATGGGTTTTTTTTCACAAACTTTTCACGTGGGTCAACGTAGGGTGAAGCCATCCGTTAGAAAGCAAGTCTCCAGCCCGTCTCCCCAGCGGGCTTTTTTTTGCCTGGCATAAAACCTTCTCCACAATCGCTGTCCAACCCGGCGCCAAGTGCACGCGGATCTTTTGATTTCGTCTGGACTTTTGTGTGTCGAGAGCATTAAATCCCGGCCCGTTTTGTCATCCCATTTTTTTTGAGGTTTTCGTCATGCGTTTAACACTGCCCGCTGTGGTTTTTGGCCTTCTGGTTGCTCAAGGTGCGATGGCCGCCGGCGATGGCACCGCGGCACTGGGTGGCGGCTTGGGCGGCGCGCTGGGTAATGTCGTCGGCCAGAAAATGGGCGGCAGCACCGGTGCAGCGATTGGTGCCGGTGTCGCGGGCGCTGCGGGTAGCGCGGTCGCTGCACGCAAAGGCAGCCGCACCAAGGCAGCCATCGGTGGTGGCGTCGGCGCGGCCGGCGGTTCGGTGATTGGCCACAGCCTCGGTGGCAAAAATGGCGCGACCATTGGCGCGGGCCTGGGCGGTGCAGCCGGCGGCGCGGTGGGCAGCAATCTGGGCAAAGGCCACAAGGGCCACTGAGACGGATTTTCTGTCAGAAAAAGCCCGACTCGATGTCGGGCTTTTTCATGGGTGAACGTTTTTTCATAAATTATCTCCAATTCACATACGCCCCGCTTGGGCGGACTGTCCCGATTCGGGAATTGAGAGGTTCATATGCGATTGTCATTATCTGCACTGTTTTTCGGCTTGTTCGTGGCGCAGGGCGCGATGGCTGCCGGGGACGGCACTGCTGCCGTAGGCGGTGGTCTCGGTGGTGCGCTGGGTAATGTGGTTGGCGGACAACTCGGCGGAAGCACGGGCGCGGCGGTCGGCGCAGGTGTCGGCGGCGCGGCGGGCGGTGCCCTTGGCGCGAACAAACGTAATCGCACCGAAGCCGCGATTGGTGGCGGCCTCGGTGCCGCGGGCGGCTCGGTCGTCGGCAACAGCCTCGGTGGCTCTACCGGTTCGACCATCGGCGCAGGCTTGGGTGGCGCAGCGGGTGGTGCGGTCGGGAACAACCTGGGTGACGACGACGGCGGATCCCACTCCGGTGGACACAAGCACAAGCATAAGTACAAAAACAAACACAAAAACTGACGTTATTGAATCAACGGAAACCCGGCCTGGCGCCGGGTTTTTCGTGTCTGGCCGTTGGAATGAGGAACGATTGGCGGTAGGGCTTTTCGAACGTCATACATCCCACGTGATCGAGAGGTTTGCCATGACTCCTGAAACCGAAGGCAAGGAAGAAAAAGGCCCGAGCGGCGTGCCGTTTATCAACGATCCGGAAAAGATCAACGATCCGGGAAATGAAGACCCGGGTTCGCTGATGGATGACGCGACGGTGCCGTTGATCGAGGAGGATGAAGATGACGAGGATGAGCAGTAAGCCTTTTCCGGTGGCAATGTTTCGCTGAGTTCTGCTGATCGGACAACCCGGATAGAGGGGCATTGCCCGTTGCCCTACGTCCATCCTCCTCGCTATGCTGCTGAACCCATTAATCAGATCCGAGTTGCGGCACTTTGCATGTCGCCCGGGATGTCTTTGATAACGGATCCGATGATGAATGCACCGCTGAAGGCGTTCGGCCCGATCAAGGCCGTGATTTTCGATATGGACGGGTTGTTGCTGGACACGGAGGGCATTTACACCGAGGTCACCTCCATCATCGCCGGGCGTTACGGGCGAACCTTCGACTGGAGCGTCAAGCAGAACATCATTGGTCGCGGTGCGAGCGACCTGGCCAATTACGTGGTGCAAGCGCTTGAGCTACCGATTACCCCGGAAGAATTCCTGACGATCCGCGAGCCGCTGATGCGCGAGCGTTTTCCAAAGGCTCAGGCAATGCCGGGGGCCGAGGCGCTGGTGCGTCACCTCAAGGCGCACAACATTCCGATTGCGGTCGGCACCAGTTCCTCACGCCAGTCGTTCGGCCAGAAAACCACCTTGCACCGCGACTGGTTTGCGCTGTTCGATTTCATCGTCACGGCGGACGATCCGGAAGTCGGCGCGGCCAAACCGGCGCCGGATATCTTTCTCACCGCTGCCCGGCGTCTGGGTGTCGCGCCGAAGGATTGCCTGGTGTTTGAGGATTCGCCGTTCGGTGTCACCGCGGCAAAAGCGGCAGGCATGACCGCCATCGCCATCCCCGACGCGGCGATGGCCGATGAAAAATACGCCCACGCTGACGGCATTCTTCGCTCGCTGAAAGCCTTCACTCCAAGCGCTTTTGGCCTGCCGGCGCTGGAATGGGTTTGACCCTCAACGGAAAAAACGCCGCCCTTTGTAGCACGAAGGGCGGCGTTTTTTTTTGCGGTTTAAAAGGTAATCAGGCGCCGAAACCACCGTCGATGGTCAGGCTGGCCCCGGTAATATAGCCGGCTTCCGGCCCGGCCAGATACGCTACGAAACTGGCAATTTCATCGGCGGTGCCGTAACGGCCCACGGCCATGAGGGGAATCAGGCTTTCGGCGAAGTCACCGTGCGCAGGGTTCATGTCGGTGTCGACCGGGCCGGGCTGCACATTGTTGATGGTGATGCCCCGTGGGCCGAGATCGCGAGCCAGGCCTTTGGTCAGACCGACCAATGCCGATTTGCTCATTGCATATACGCCGCCACCGCCGAATGGCATGCGGTCGGCGTTGGTGCTGCCGATGTTGATGATCCGCGAACCTTCGCCCATGTGTTTCGCCGCTTCCTGCGAAGCGATGAACACGCTGCGCACGTTGATCGCCAGCGTCTGATCGAAGTCTTCCAGTTTGAACTCTTCCAGCGGTGCGATGGCCAGTACGCCGGCGTTGTTGACCAGAATATCCAGGCGGCCAAACGCTTCGACCGTGGCGCTGACGGCGTGGCGGATGGCGTCGGCATCGGCGCTGTCGGCCTTGATCGCCAAGGCTTTGCCACCATTGCCAGTGATGCTGTTTTGCAGTTCTTCAGCTTTTGCCGCCGAGCTGACGTAGGTGAAGGCTACCGCGGCGCCTTCAGCAGCAAGGCGTTTGACGATGGCCGCGCCGATACCGCGCGAACCGCCTTGAATCAGAGCGACTTTGCCGCTGAAGTTTTGAGTGGTCATCTTCGATCTCCAAATGTTCAAAGCGGGACGCCCTGTTGTTGCAGCCGAGTATCGACCTGTTACCGACAACCGTGTAGACCCTGATTGCTATAGTCTGTGTAAACCAGAAGTTTATAGTGGCGCTCATGGAAACCTTCAGCAGTATCGAATGCTTCGTGCGCAGTGCCGAAGTCGGCAGTTTTGCCGAAGCGGCGCGACGCCTGAGCCTGACGCCGGCCGCGGTCGGCAAAAGCGTGGCGAAGCTGGAAGCCCGACTAGGGGTGCGACTGTTTCAGCGCAGTACCCGCAGCCTGACACTGACCGAAGCCGGGCAGCGCTTTTTGACGGAGGTCAGCGCGAGCCTGACTACGATCCAGAATGCCGTGGCCAATCTGGCCAGCGCCGAAGGGCAACCTGCCGGGTCGTTAAAAGTCAGCATGGGCACGGTGTTCGGACGTTTGTATATCGTGCCGCTGCTCGGTGAGTTTTTGCGTCGCTACCCGGCGATCAACCCGGACTGGCACTTCGATAATCGCCAGGTCGATCTGATCGGGCAGGGCTTCGACGCGGCCATTGGCGGCGGCTTCGAACTGCCGCCGGGTGTGGTGGCGCGCAGGCTGACCGCGGCCCATCGTGTATTGGTGGCGTCAAAGGATTATCTGCGCAGCCATGCGCCGATCAGCCATCCCGATGATCTCGCCCGGCACGACGGGATTCTGATCCGCTCACCGCAAACCGGGCGCGTACGCTCCTGGCAACTGACCCACCGCGATCAGCAGCACAACCCGTTGACGTTAAAGGCGCGGATGACCATGAGCGATTCCGAAGCCGCCTGCGCGACGGCAGCGCAAGGTTTGGGGATTGCCCTGGTGAGTATGCCGTTCGCCGTTGGGTATCTGGAGGCGGGGACGTTGCAGCGGGTGTTGCCGGACTGGTTTGTCGACGATGGCAACATCTCGATCTATTACGCCGAGCACAAACTCCTGCCGGGCAAGACCCGCGCGTTTGTCGATTTCGTTATCGAGCAGTTCGCCGAGCAGGGCTTGGCGCGGCGGTTTAGTGCTGTTTGAGCAAGGCTTGGGACTTGGTTGCGGCCATCGCGAGCAGGCTCACTCCTACACTTGGAATGCGTTCCCCTGTAGGAGTGAGCCTGCTCGCGATGAACGATGACACGGTCTATCGAGCAAACCGTCCCGGCCAGCCAACAATGTTCTTCGGCCGTGGCGTCGCATAGGTGCGCACCTTGGACGTCGACAAGTTCAAGCGCACCAGCGCTTCGGCAATCGTCACCGCCGCCGTCACGCCATCCACCACCGGCACTCCGGTGCGTCGACGAATCTGCTCGTCCAGCCCTGCCATGCCGCCGCAGCCCAGGCAAATCACCTCGGCCTTGTCCTGAGTTACCGCCAGTTCGGCCTGGTGCACAATCGCCTCCAGCGCACGCTGCGGCTCGTGCTCCAGCTCCAGCACGGCCAAGCCGCTGGCCCGCACCGAGGCACAGCGATCCCACAGGCCGGAGAGTTTCAGGCGATCCTCGATCAGCGGCACGGTGCGATCCAGCGTGGTCACCACCGAATAGGCATGGCCGAGGAACATCGCCGTGCTGGCCGCCGCGTCGGTGATGTCCACCACCGGCACGTTGAGCAATTCCTGCAGGCCTTCGCGGCCGTGTTCGCCGTAGCCAGCCTGAATCACGGCATCGAATGGCTGATCGTAGGACATCACGCGATCCATCACGGCGATGGCGGCCAGGTAGCTTTCGAAATTGCCTTCGATCGACTCGGCGCCGAAGTGTGGCGTCAGGCCGACGATTTCCGTACCGGGTGAGGCGACGGCCTGCGCCGAACGGGCGATGGCATCGGTGATGGATTCGGTGGTGTTGACGTTGACCACGAGAATGCGCATGGAAAATCCTTATTGCGGGCAGTTTTGCGGCCCGAAACCGGGCCGCGAGGAAATTAATGGCAGACGTTATCGACCGCGATGGCTTCGCCGCTGACATCGGCGTAGTGCGGCTGACGTTTGGCAATGATCAGATACAGCATGCCGGCGATTCCGGCGCCGATCAGCCAGGAAAACGGCGAAACGCTGTGGAAGCCCGGGACCAATGCCAGGACGATGGCGATCAACGCAGCAGGAATAAACGCCGCCACCGCGCGGAAATTAACGCCGCGACTGTAGTAATAAGCACCGTGTGGCGCTTCGCTGTAGAGCTGCGGCACATGGATCCGGCCTTTGCGGATCAACCAGTAGTCAACCATGATCACCCCGTACAGCGGGCCGAGCAGAGCGCCCAGGCCGGACAGGAAATACACAATCACCAACGGACTGTTGTAGAGATTCCACGGCAGGATCAACACGGCGATGGTCGCGCTGATCAGCCCGGCGCGGCGGAAGGTCAGGTATTTCGGCGCCAGGTTGCTGAGCACGAACGCCGGGGCGACGAAGTTCGCCATGATGTTCACCGCGACGGTGACGATCAGGAACGCCAGGCAACCGAGTACCAGAAAAAACGTGTTAGGAATCGAAGCGATGATCTCGGTCGGACTTTCGATGATGCGGCCATTGATCTGGAATTGCGCGCCGCACAGCACGACGGTAATCGCTGCAAACAGCAGAATATTCACCGGCAAACCCCAGAAATTTCCCACCTGGATGGTTTTGCGGCAGGGCGACGAGCGGGCGAAGTCGCAGAAGTTGAGGATCAGCGTGCCGTAGATCGCCAGCCATAAAGCGCCGCCGGCAAAGATGTTGCGCCACATCTCACCGCCCGTCAGCGGTTCGCGGATCGACCAGGCGATGGTTGCGTTGGCCTGGAAGTACATCCACGCGGCAAGGGCGGCAACCGTCAGCAAAATCACCGGGCCGGCAAAAGCTTCATAGCGGCGGACCATTTCCATGCCGTAGGCGAGGATGACCAGTTGCACCAGCCAGATTGCCACGAAGCACACCCAACCCAATGTCGACAGACCGAGGATCGAGTTGTGGTCGTATTCAGCGAAGCCGGGATGCACGGCGGTCAGCAACACACGAAACACCACCGAGGCCAGATAGGTCTGAATGCCGAACCAGGCGATGGCGATAACCGCCCGGATCAGTGCAGGAATCTGCGCGCCGTGGATGCCGAAACTGATGCGGCTGATCACTGGAAACGGCACGCCGGTCTTCTGGCCCATGTACCCGGAGAGGTTCATGAAGAAGTACACCAGTGCCGCGCCGATCCCCAACGACAACAGAATCTGCCAGCCGCCCAGGCCCAGCGCATACAGGCCGATGGCGAACGAATAATTGGCGATGTTGTGCACATCGTTGGTCCACAGGGCAAAGATGCTGTATTTGCCCCAGCGTCGGCCTTCGGCCTTGGTCGGCGCCAGGTCGCTGTTGTGCAGGCGCGGGCTCAGCGGCTCGTCCACCCCGTCATGGGGCAACGGTTGGTCAAGTGTGGAGGACGGCAGATTCAGCGCGATGTTGTTCGAAAGACTTGTACGCATTCCGGCAGGCTCCTGATGCTCAGGGCCGCGATGACTGTGCATGAGCCGCCAGGCTCGACAAATCTTCGTCGCGGCAATGAAACATCGCAGGTTAGGGGCATCTGCAGCCTGTACGGGATAGGGCGCTTCAGGCGTGCGGATCGAAAGTGTGTGCATGTTTTGCGGTTTTGTATACAAAACATGTATGCACTAAAGCCAGATCTGTGCCAATTGCGAATCTATGGGCAGCCGTGCTCATTTCGAAAAGTTATCGAGTCGCGATAAGTTGCTGAAAAAATGACGATTAAAATTGACCAAATGAACAGGTTAATTTTTTCAGGAAAAAATTTCGAGGGCAGGCGAGGGCGGGGATCTTTTGAAAGGCGTGTAACTTTTCAGGGCGCGAAAACAAAAAGTGCACACATAAATGGCACCGATGGTGACATTTGTGTGTACACATTTTTCGCGTCGCTCGAGATTACTGTAGGAGTGAGCCTGCTCGCGATAGCGGTGTATCAGCAAGACCCATCTCAGCTGACACAGCGCTATCGCGAGCAGGCTCACTCTACACAGGGAAATCAGCGCGGCTGAGGACTAGGCCTTGCTCTTGCTGATGATGTTCCCCGCATGCAACCCGCACTCTTTCTGCGTCGCTTCTTCCCACCACCAGCGGCCTTCGCGCTCATGCTGGTTCGGCAGGACCGGGCGGGTGCAGGGTTCGCAGCCGATGCTGATGAAGCCGCGCTCATGCAGGCTGTTGTACGGTAATTCGAGCATGCGGATGTAGCCCCAGATCTCTTCGCTGGTCATCTGCGCCAGTGGGTTGAACTTGTACAGGGTGCGTTCCGGCGTCGAGAACGCGGTGTCGATTTCCAGCACGGCTACAGCGCTGCGGGTGCCGGGGCTCTGGTCGCGGCGCTGGCCCGTGGCCCAGGCTTTGACGCCGGACAGTTTGCGCCGCAGCGGTTCGATCTTGCGGATGCCGCAGCATTCGCCGTGGCCGTCGCGGTAGAAACTGAACAGGCCTTTTTCCTTCACGAACGGTTCCAGTTTCGCGTGGTCCGGCGAGACGATTTCGATGTCGATCTTGTAGTGCTCGCGTACCTGCTCGATAAACCGGTAGGTCTCGGGGTGCAGACGACCAGTGTCGAGGCTGAACACTTTGACGTTTTTGTTGAGCTTCCAGGCCATGTCCACCAGCACCACATCCTCGGCGCCGCTGAAAGAGATCCACAGGTCATCGCCGAACTCGGCAAACGCCAGTTTGAGGATGTCTTGGGCGGATTTATTGGCATAGGTCGTGGCGAGTTCCACGACGTCGAACGTTGGGCTCATCAGGGCGGCTTCCTACAGGTCGGTGGCGCTGGGCGCTCTATATGGCGCCGATGGTAACAAAAAGCTGCCGCGCCCGGGGCGTCCCGTGCGTTGCGCCCGTCAGGTGCAGGCGCTAGAGTTCGGCCTCGCTCGACTCAAATAATCACTACAAACGGGAGTGTCTTGTGGAAATTGCTTGCCTGGATCTCGAAGGGGTATTGGTACCGGAAATCTGGATCGCCTTCGCCGAAAAAACCGGAATCGAATCCCTCAAGGCCACCACCCGGGACATTCCCGATTACGACGTGCTGATGAAGCAGCGTCTGCGCATTCTCGATGAACACGGCCTGAAACTGTCGGACATCCAGGAAGTGATCGCCACGCTGCAGCCGCTGGACGGCGCCGTGGAATTCGTCAACTGGCTGCGCGAGCGCTTCCAGGTGGTGATTCTCTCGGACACCTTCTATGAGTTCTCGCAGCCGCTGATGCGCCAACTGGGCTTTCCGACCTTGCTCTGCCATCGGTTGATCACTGACGAAACCGGGCGGGTGACCAGCTATCAGTTGCGCCAGAAAGATCCCAAGCGCCAGTCGGTGCTGGCGTTCAAGAGCCTGTATTACCGGGTGATTGCAGCGGGCGATTCGTACAACGACACGACGATGCTGGGTGAGGCGGACGCGGGGATTCTGTTTCATGCGCCGGAGAATGTTATTCGTGAATTTCCGCAGTTTCCGGCGGTGCATACATTTGCCGAGCTGAAACAGGAGTTCCTCAAAGCCTCGAACCGCGACCTCAGCCTGTAACTGATACTTGTGGCGAGGGATCAGAGGTTCTGCAGGGCGTCGAGGAGTGATGATCGTTCCCACGCTCCGCGTGGGAATGCCTCAACGGACGCTCCGCGTTCGGCTTTGGATGGGACGCGGAGCGTCCCAGGCTGCATTCCCACGCAGAGCGAGGGAACGATCAGAGCTTGTAACTGATACTTGTGGCGAGGGAGCTTGCTCCCGCTCGGCTGCGCAGCAGTCGCAAAGATTTTGGGAGCGCTCCGCCCTCCAGCGGGAGCAAGCTCCCTCGCCACAAGTGGTCAGAGGTTTTGCAGGGTGTCGAGGAGAATCCGGACTTTGGTAATCGATTCCTGATACTCGGCTTGCCACTGCGAATCAGCAACGATCCCGCCGCCGCCCCAGCAGCACACCTGCGCATCCTTGACCAACAGGCTGCGAATCGCGATGGAGCTGTCCATCTCGCCGCGTACGTCGAGATACAGCAACGAACCGCAGTACAACCCGCGCCGGGTTGGCTCCAGCTCATCAATGATCTGCATGGCGCGAATTTTCGGCGCGCCGGTGATCGAGCCACCGGGGAAGCTGCCGGCAATCAAATCCAGTGCGTCGCGATCATCCGCCAATTCTCCGGTCACGCTGCTGACCAAGTGGTGCACATTCGGATAGCTTTCCAGACTGAACAACTCCGGCACCCGTACCGAGCCGATGCGGCACGTGCGCCCGAGGTCGTTGCGCAACAGATCGACAATCATCAGGTTTTCCGCGCGATCCTTGGGGCTTGCCAGCAGTTCGGCGGCGTTGGCCGCGTCTTCGCCTGGCGTTAGGCCGCGGGGGCGGGTGCCTTTGATCGGGCGGGTTTCCACCTGGCGCTGGCTGACCTTGACGAAGCGTTCCGGCGACAGGCTCAGCACTGCGCCGCCGTCGGGCAGGCTTTGGAAACCAGAAAAAGGTGTAGGGCAGGCTTGGCGCAAGGCGCAATAAGCCAGCCATGGATCGCCCTCGCAAGGCGCGCGGAAGCGCTGGGCAAAGTTGACCTGATAGCAGTCACCGGCCTGAATGTACTGCTGAATGCGCTCGAACGCCTGACGGTATTCGTCGGCCGAGAGATCGGCGCTCATCGGTTTGTTCAGTTTGAACGGCGTCAATGCGTCAGCCCGTGGTTGGGTGAACAGCGCCGTCAATCGCTGCTGTTCACCGGCGGCAACCGACGGATGAAAGACCAATTGGCTGGTTTGTGTCTGGTGATCGCTGATTAACGCCCAGTCGTACAGGCCAAAACGCGCATCGGGCAATTGCAGATCATCCAGCGCCTGGCTGGGCAAGTGTTCCAGATGCCGCCCGAAGTCATAGCTCAGATAACCGATCAGGCCGCCGGCGAACGGTAACTCGTATTCAACCGGCAATTGCGCTTCGCCCAAACGGCCGAGGTTGTCGCGCAGACGTTGCAGAAAATGCGCGCCGCCTTCGTCCTGCAGCACCGCCAATTGTTCCAGCGGCCAGGCGCTGAGCAGGTCATAACGGCCCCGGTCGGCACTCGGCCGACCGCTGTCGAGCAGCACGGCGCCAGGGGCGTTGCGAATGGCCGCGAAGTAAACAGCGGGATTGGCGCGGTAGGGCAGCGGGAATACGGAACAGGTCAACATGGGCGGGGCAGATCGGCCATCGAGGCGGGGGTGGGGATTGTAGTCTTCTGTAGGAATTGCTCCTAGAGGGGATGTCGGTGATTGGCAGATTCGGGGCAGGCGTCACGCTATGTGTTGCAGGGAGACAGCCTTCGCGAGCAGGCTCGCTCCCACATTTGGAGTGCGTGTCCCTGTGGGAGTGAGCCTGCTCGCGAAGGCCGCGGCTCGGTTTTGGATCAGCCCTCGACCGCAGGAATATGCCCAAACATCTCCTGCGTAAACGCCACGCGCTCGTCAACCGACTCCTTCACGCCGCGCGCTTTCAGCTCTTCCAGCCGTGCTTCAACCGCATGGGTACGCAAGGTCAGCCCACAATCGTTGGCAATCTGGATATTCAGCCCCGGTCGCGCATTCAGCTCCAGAATCAGCGGACCTTTCTCCTGATCGAGCACCATGTCGACGCCGATGTAACCCAGTCCGCACAACTCATAGCAGCCGGCCGCGAGTTTCATGAAGCCGTCCCAGTAGGGCAGTTGCACACCATCGACTGCGTTGGTGGTGTCGGGGTGTTTGGTGATGATGTTGTTCAGCCAGGTGCCGCGCAGGGTCAGGCCGGTGGCCAGGTCGACACCGACGCCGATGGCGCCCTGGTGCAGGTTGGCCTTGCCGCCGGACTGGCGGGTCGGCAGACGCAGCATCGCCATCACTGGATAACCCATCAGCACGATGATGCGAATGTCGGGCACGCCTTCGTAGCTGATGCTCTTGAAGATCTGGTCCGGCGTCACGCGGTACTCGATCAGTGCGCGGTCGCGGTGGCCGCCCAGCGAATACAGGCCGGTGAGGATGCTGGAAATGTGATGCTCCAGCTCTTCATGGGCGAGGATCTTGCCCGAGACCGTGCGATAGCGGCCTTCGAAACGGTCGGCGATGACGATGATGCCGTCACCGCCGGCGCCCTGGGCCGGTTTGATCACGAAGTCGCTGCGCCCGCCGATGATCTCGCCGAGCTTGTCGATTTCCTTCTCGGTGGAGATCACCCCGTACAGCTCCGGCACGTGAATGCCGGCGGCGATCGCGCGTTCCTTGGTGATGATCTTGTCGTCGACAATCGGGTACAGACTGCGCTTGTTGTACTTGAGCACGTAGTCGGCGTTACGTCGATTGATGCCCATGATGCCCCGGGCTTCCAGGGCCTTCCAGGTCTTCCAGAAACCGAACATCAGGCGTCAGCCTTCTTCAGGAAAGCCTTGAACCGCACCAGTTCGGTCAGGCGGTAGCCGCGGTAGCGACCCATCGCCAGCATGAAGCCGACCAGAATCAGCAGGATCGCCGGGAACGTGAAGACGAAATACACCAGTTCCGGCACGGTCATGATCAAGTGCGCCAGGGACGCGGCGAACAGCGTGCCGATCGCCACTTTCATCGCATGGCTGGCGCCGCGCTCTTCCCAGGTAATCGACAGGCGTTCGATGGTCATGGTCAGAATCACCATCGGGAACAATGCCACCGACAAGCCGCGTTCCAGGCCGAGCTTGTGGCTGAACAGGCTGATCGCGGCGATCAACACCACGACAAACGTCAACACCACCGACAGGCGCGGCAGCATTTGCAGCTTCAGATGCTCAAGATAGGAGCGTAACGATAGACCCAGCGCCGTGATTACGGTGAACAGCAGAATGCCGAAGCCCAGTTGCGTTTCACGGAAGGCCAAGGCGATCAGCACCGGGGTGAACGTGCCGAGGGTCTGCAGGCCAATCAGGTTGCGCAGGATCAGGATCACCAGCACGCCGATCGGGATCATCACCATGATCATGAACGTCTGCTGGGTCTGCAGCGGCAAGCCGTACAGAGAGTATTCGAGGAAGTTGGCGTCGGTGTTTTCGTCGGTCAGCTTGGCCAGGCGAATCGCGTTCATCTCGCTGTTGTTGAGGCTGAACGTTACGTTGGCCTTCTTGCCGCCATCGACAGTGATCAGGTTTTCATCGCCAGTCCACCACAGCAGGCGGTCGGTTGGCAGGCCCTGTTCGCCGGTTTCCGGGTTGAAGTACAGCCAGTCAGTGCCATTAAAGCTGCGCAGCCACAGTTCCGGCATTTGCGGCTGATCGGCGACGAGGCGGATGGTGTGGACTTTTTCTACTGGTACGTGAGCGATGGACAGCAGCAGTTCGACGATTTTCGCTTTGTGCGCGGTGGACGGATCGCCGGCCAGCAGCAGTTTCACGTTGTCATCGTTGAGGTTGTTGACCCGCTTGATCGCTTCGCCAATGAAGGTTTCAACGTCGGCCGAGTGCTGGCGAATCGGCGCGAGTAGCGCTTCGGCGGCGATTTTTTCCGGGCCTTCGATGACCATGCTGTCGCGGAAGGTCGGGCCTTTGACCTTGGATTTTTCGGCGGTGTAGCGCTTGGTCAGTACCAGGCGGTAGTAGAGCGTCTGGTTGCCTTTGGCGCGACGGGCCGACCAGGTCACCTTGCGGTTGCCGTCGACGCGGTTGACCGCGACGCCGTAGTTATTGGAGATGAAGCTTTCGTTGAGGCTGACGTAGTCGCGGCTCAGCGGCGGCACGAACATCTGGATCTTGACCGGGTCCTTGGTGCTGGCGACGAACTCGACCTTGGCGTCGATGTTCCACAGGTCGTCGGTGGCGTCTTCGGTCACCGGGATGCCGAGCACGAAAATCTGATAGGCCGTAACCGAAACGCCCAGCAGCACCAGCACGGCGATCAGGATTTTCAGGTGGAAGGTTAGAGAACGCATGGAAATTACTCGGCGGTATGAGCGGCGATGGTGCAGGCAGGTTTGCCGGCAGCGTATTTAAGACTGGGGTCGACCAGCGCGTCGAAGCGTTTCAGCGCCTCGGAGCCAATCAAAAGCGGGTATTGGAACGCACTTCGGTCGGTCAGGTTCACTTCGATGCTGCGCATGGCCGAACCCATGCAGATATCCAGCTCGATCACCGGACGGGCGGTGTATTTCTTGCCTTCTTCCGGATCGTAGTCGCCGGCGCGGCGCTTGATCTTGCTGACGCGGGCCAGTGGCCGTTCGATCGGGTGCGAATGCGCGGCATCGATGGCCAGGTAGAAGCGCACCCAGGACTCACCGTTGCGTTTGAAGCGTTTGATGTCGCGGGCGCTCAGCGAGGCGGTTTTCGCCCCGGTGTCGAGTTTGGCCGCGACTTCCAGGTTGATGCCATCGAGCGAAGCGTATTCGTTGAGGCCATACACGGTTTTTTCCCCCGCGGCGGCGAGGCCGGGCAGGCAAAACAGTGCGAAAAATGTCGGGAAAGGCTTGAGTCTCATAAATCCTGGTGCGCAGCGTTCCGTGGTCGGTTGGGGCGCCTGGCACAGCGTGCGCAGGTCCCTTCGTGTGCCTTTCAGCTTTTTATGACAAGCCTGTAAATGGCCAGCAAATGCGGGCGGCATTCTAGCACGGTGGTTTTATGGCGCCAGCGCTTGCGCCGACCCGTCACCCTTGAGCAGATACTCCTGTGGGAGCGAGCCTGCTCGCGAAGGCGGTGTGTCATTCGAAACAGATGCTGACTGATATTGCGCCTTCGCGAGCAGGCTCGCTCCCACATGGGTCAAGCGAACAGTTGGCTGCGGTTATTAGACGATTGTCGACAATGCCTATTTATCCTTTGACGGGTGCGGGCTAATTAGCTAGTTTTTGCCGCATTGGATATCAAGGTGTCGACAATCATGCTGGACCAACTCGATCCCCCGGTCATCAGCGGCGAAGATACCGAGACGCTTTCGGAAAACGTCTTCCGGCGCATTCAGGCCGCTATCGTCAAAGGTGAAATCGCCCCGGGCAGCAAGATTTCCGAGCCGGAGCTGGCGCGCACCTACGGCATCAGCCGCGGGCCGTTGCGTGAGGCGATTCATCGCCTGGAGGGTCAGCGCCTGCTGGTGCGTGTGCCGCACGTCGGCGCGCGGGTGGTGTCGCTCAACCATGCCGAATTGATCGAACTCTACGAAATCCGCGAATCTCTCGAAGGCATGGCGTGCCGCCTGGCGGCCGAACGCATGAGCGTAGAAGAAATCGATGAGCTGCGCCGGGTACTGGAAACCCACGAGCGCGACGCAGCGTTTCAGGCCGGTGTCGGCTACTACCAGCAGGAAGGCGATTTCGACTTCCACTACCGGATCATCCAGGGCAGCGGTAATCGCACGCTGACGCAGATGCTTTGCGGTGAGCTGTACCAACTGGTGCGCATGTACCGCATTCAGTTTTCCACCACGCCGAACCGCCCGCGTCAGGCGTTCGCTGAACATCACCGGATTCTCGATGCCATCGCCGACCGTGACGGCGAACTCGCCGAATTGCTGATGCGCCGCCATATCGGCGCCTCGAAACGCAACATCGCCCGTCATTACCAGGACGGTGCCCACAATAAGACAGCCACTGAACGAGGTGAGTCATGAGTTCCAGACTGAACACGCCAGGCCAGCGTTTCCGCGATGCGGTCGCCAGCGAGCATCCATTGCAAGTGGTCGGTGCGATCAACGCCAACCACGCGCTGCTGGCCAAGCGCGCCGGTTTCAAGGCGATTTACCTGTCCGGTGGCGGGGTGGCCGCAGGTTCGCTCGGCGTGCCGGATCTGGGGATTACCGGTCTCGATGACGTCTTGACGGACGTGCGGCGCATCACCGATGTCTGCGACCTGCCGCTGCTGGTGGACGTCGACACCGGTTTCGGCTCGTCAGCGTTCAACGTCGCGCGCACCGTCAAATCGATGATCAAGTTCGGCGCGGCGGCGATTCATATTGAAGATCAGGTCGGCGCCAAGCGCTGTGGCCATCGCCCGAACAAAGAGATCGTCAGCCAGCAGGAAATGGTCGATCGCATCAAAGCCGCGGTCGATGCGCGCACCGACGACAGCTTTGTGATCATGGCGCGCACCGACGCGCTGGCGGTGGAAGGCCTGGAATCGGCTCTGGATCGCGCAGCGGCGTGCATCGAAGCGGGCGCCGACATGATCTTCCCCGAGGCGATTACCGAGCTTGAGATGTACAAGCTGTTCGCCAGCCGGGTGAAAGCGCCGATTCTGGCCAACATCACCGAATTCGGCGCGACGCCGCTGTACACCACCGAGCAACTGGCTGGTGCCGACGTGTCGCTGGTGCTGTATCCGCTGTCGGCGTTTCGCGCGATGAACAAGGCCGCGGAAAACGTCTACACCGCGATCCGCCGCGACGGCACGCAACAGAATGTCATCGACACCATGCAGACTCGCATGGAGCTTTACGATCGTATTGATTACCACACGTTCGAGCAGAAGCTCGATGCGTTGTTTGCACAGAAGAAAGGCTGAACAAACCCCTGTGGGAGCGAGCCTGCTCGCGAATGGGCGCCAACGATAACGCGGTGTCCCTGATGCACTCTTCGCGAGCAGGCTCGCTCCCACCTGTTTCCCCTACAAATTCAAGAAAACTGGAGACAACAATGGCCGAAGCAAAAGTACTCAGTGGCGCCGGGCTCCGGGGCCAGGTGGCCGGGCAAACCGCATTGTCCACCGTGGGCCAGGCCGGAGCCGGGCTGACTTACCGCGGCTACGATGTGCGCGAACTGGCCGCCGACGCGCAATTCGAAGAAGTAGCGTACCTGCTGCTGTACGGCGAACTGCCGACCCAGGCGCAACTCGCCGCCTATCAAGACAAACTGAGCAAGCTGCGCGACTTGCCGCAAGCGCTCAAGGAAGTGCTGGAACGCATCCCCGCCGATGCCCATCCAATGGACGTGATGCGCACCGGCTGTTCGTTTCTTGGCAACATCGAACCGGAGAAAGACTTCTCCGAGCAGCGCGACAAGACCGATCGTCTGCTCGCCGCGTTCCCGGCGATCATGTGCTACTGGTATCGCTTCAGCCACGACGGCGAGCGCATCGATTGCGTGAGCGACGAGCCGAGCATCGGCGGCCACTTTCTGCATCTGCTACATGACAAGAAGCCGAGCGAACTGCACGTCAAGGTCATGAACGTGTCGTTGATTCTTTACGCCGAACATGAATTCAACGCCTCGACGTTTACCGCACGTGTTTGCGCATCGACCCTGTCGGACCTGTATTCCTGCGTCACCGCAGCTATCGGCTCGCTGCGCGGTCCGTTGCATGGCGGCGCCAACGAAGCGGCAATGGACATGATCGAGCGCTTCTCTTCGCCCGAGGAGGCGATCAAAGGCACCCTCGGCATGCTTGAGCGCAAAGACAAGATCATGGGCTTTGGCCACGCGATCTATAAGGACAGCGACCCGCGCAACGAGGTGATCAAGGGCTGGTCGAAAAAACTCGCCGACGAGGTCGGTGACAAGGTGCTGTTCGCAGTTTCCGAAGCGATCGACAAGACCATGTGGGAGCAAAAGAAACTGTTCCCCAACGCCGACTTCTACCATGCCTCGGCGTACCACTTCATGGGCATCCCGACCAAGCTGTTCACGCCGATCTTCGTCTGCTCGCGCCTGACCGGCTGGGCCGCGCACGTTTTCGAACAGCGCGCCAACAACCGCATCATCCGCCCAAGCGCCGAGTACACCGGCGTCGACCAGCGCAAGTTCGTGCCAATCGAACGTCGCTGAATGGTGAGCTGACCCGATCCTTGAAACCACCGCAAATCCCTGTAGGAGTGAGCCTGCTCGCGATGACGGCTTTTCAGTTGATGTCAATGTTGACTGACACACCGCTATCGCGAGCAGGCTCACTCCTACAAGGGACAGTGTGAATCCTGAGTCTGGTGTTTGCTCACCCTTTGAAATCACCGTGCCCCGAGTCCTGACCCGATGAACACAGAATTTCGCAAGAACCTGCCCGGTACGCCGCTGGATTACTTCGACACCCGCGCGGCGGTCGAGGCGATCCGGCCGGGCAGCTACGACACTCTGCCGTACACCTCCCGCGTGTTGGCGGAAAATCTTGTGCGTCGCTGCGATCCGGCGACGCTCACCGATTCGCTCAAGCAATTGATCGAGCGCAAACGCGACCTCGACTTCCCGTGGTTCCCGGCACGTGTGGTGTGCCACGACATTCTCGGCCAGACCGCGCTGGTCGACCTCGCCGGCCTGCGTGACGCCATTGCCTTGCAGGGCGGCGATCCGGCGCAGGTCAATCCGGTAGTGCCGACGCAACTGATCGTCGACCATTCGCTGGCGGTCGAGGCGGGCGGTTTCGATGCCCAGGCGTTCGAGAAAAACCGCGCCATCGAAGATCGGCGCAACGAAGACCGTTTCCACTTCATCAACTGGACCAAAAAGGCCTTCAAGAACGTTGATGTGATTCCGCCGGGCAACGGCATCATGCACCAGATCAACCTGGAGAAAATGTCGCCGGTGATCCAGGTGCGCGACGGTGTGGCTTTCCCGGATACCTGCGTCGGCACCGACAGCCACACGCCGCATGTCGATGCATTGGGCGTCATTGCCATCGGTGTCGGCGGCCTTGAAGCCGAGAGCGTGATGCTCGGTCGCGCCTCGTGGATGCGTCTGCCAGAAAGCGTTGGCGTCGAGCTGACCGGCAAGCTGCAACCGGGCATCACCGCCACCGACATGGTGCTGGCGCTGACCGAATACCTGCGCAAACAGAAAGTCGTCGGCGCCTGGCTGGAGTTCTTCGGCGAAGGCGCGGCGGCGCTGACCCTCGGCGATCGCGCGACCATCTCCAACATGGCCCCGGAATACGGCGCCACGGCGGCGATGTTCTACATCGACCAGCAAACCATCGATTACCTGAAACTCACCGGTCGTGAAGATCAGCAGGTTCAACTGGTCGAGCAATACGCCAAGCTCACCGGCCTATGGGCCGACAGCCTGAAGGGCGCGCAATACGAGCGCGGCCTGACGTTCGACCTGTCTTCGGTGGTGCGCAACATGGCAGGTCCGAGCAACCCGCATGCGCGCGTCGCGGTCGCGGATCTGGCCGCCAAAGGCATCTCCGGTCAGTGGGATGACGTGCCAGGGCAAATGCCCGACGGTGCGGTGATCATCGCGGCGATCACCAGTTGCACCAACACCAGCAACCCGCGCAACGTCATCGCCGCCGGCCTGCTGGCGCGCAATGCCAACAAACTCGGCCTGACGCGCAAGCCGTGGGTGAAATCCTCGCTGGCACCGGGCTCGAAAACCGTGGCGCTGTACCTTGACGAAGCGGGGCTGACCACGGAACTGGAACAGCTCGGTTTCGGTGTCGTGGCGTTTGCCTGCACCACCTGCAATGGCATGTCCGGCGCACTCGACCCGGTGATCCAGCAAGAAATCATCGACCGCGACCTGTACGCCACCGCCGTGCTCTCGGGCAACCGCAACTTCGACGGCCGCATTCATCCGTATGCCAAGCAGGCGTTCCTCGCGTCGCCGCCGCTGGTGGTCGCCTACGCGATTGCCGGGACCATCCGTTTCGATATCGAGAAGGATGTGTTGGGCGTGGTCGATGGCCGGGAAATTCGTCTGAAGGACATCTGGCCGAGCGACGAAGAAATCGATGCGGTGGTCAAGTCCTCGGTCAAGCCCGAGCAGTTCCGTCAGGTCTACATTCCGATGTTCGCCGTCCACGAAGACACCGGCCCGAAAGTCGCGCCGCTGTATGAGTGGCGCGAGATGAGTACTTATATTCGCCGTCCGCCGTACTGGGAAGGTGCGCTGGCCGGCGCGCGTCCGCTCAAGGGCATGCGTCCGCTGGCGGTGCTGCCGGACAACATCACCACCGACCACCTGTCGCCGTCGAACGCGATCATGCTCGACAGCGCCGCCGGCGAATACCTGGCGAAGATGGGCTTGCCGGAAGAAGACTTCAACTCCTACGCCACCCACCGTGGCGACCACCTGACTGCACAACGCGCGACGTTCGCCAACCCGAAACTGTTCAACGAAATGGTCGTGGAAAACGGCAAGGTCAAGCAGGGTTCGCTGGCCCGCGTCGAGCCTGAAGGCAAGGTCATGCGCATGTGGGAAGCCATCGAAACCTACATGGAGCGCAAGCAGCCGCTGATCATCATTGCCGGCGCCGACTACGGTCAGGGTTCGTCCCGTGACTGGGCGGCCAAGGGCGTGCGCCTGGCCGGTGTCGAGGCGATTGCCGCCGAAGGCTTCGAGCGCATTCACCGCACCAACCTGGTGGGCATGGGCGTGTTGCCGCTGGAATTCAAACCGGGCACCGACCGCCATACGCTGGCCATCGATGGCAGCGAAACCTACGACGTGGTGGGCGAGCGCGAGCCGCGCGCGGACCTGACGCTGGTGATTCATCGCAAGAATGGCGAGCGGGTAGACGTGCCGGTGACTTGCCGTCTCGATACCGCTGAAGAAGTGTCGATCTACGAGGCCGGCGGCGTGTTGCAGCGCTTTGCCCAGGACTTCCTCGAGGGTTCGGCGGTGGCTGTTTAAATAGGTTCAGTGGCCAAGGGATGATGAGTCCTCTGGCCGCTTTGAAGGAGCAATCATGGCTCACGCAGCTAATTTCGCACCGCAGATCAAAATTCCCGCCACTTACATGCGCGGCGGCACCAGCAAAGGTGTGTTCTTCAGCCTCAAAGATCTGCCCGAAGCGGCGCAGGTTCCAGGCCCCGCCCGCGACGCGCTGCTGCTGCGGGTGATTGGCAGTCCCGACCCGTACGACAAGCAGATCGACGGCATGGGCGGCGCAACATCGAGCACCAGCAAAACCGTAATCCTGTCGAAAAGTACCCGCGCCGATCACGACGTCGATTACCTGTTCGGCCAGGTCTCTATCGACAAGCCGTTCGTCGACTGGAGCGGCAACTGCGGCAACCTCTCGGCGGCGGTCGGCTCGTTTGCCATCAGCAACGGTCTGGTCGATGCCAGCCGCATTCCGCACAACGGTGTCGCCGTGGTGCGCGTGTGGCAGGCCAACATCGGCAAAACGATCATTGCCCACGTGCCGATCACCCACGGCGAAGTGCAGGAAACCGGTGATTTCGAACTCGACGGCGTGACTTTTCCGGCGGCCGAAGTACAGGTTGAGTTCATGGACCCGGCGGCGGAAGAAGAGGGCGGCGGTGGCTCGATGTTCCCTACCGGCAATCTGGTCGATGAGCTGGAAGTGCCGGGGGTGGGTACGTTCAAGGCGACCATGATCAATGCCGGGATTCCGACGATTTTCGTCAACGCCGAAGACATCGGTTACACCGGCACCGAGTTGCAAGGCGCGATCAACGGCGATCCGAAAGCGCTGCTGATGTTCGAGACCATCCGCGCCTATGGTGCGTTGCGCATGGGCCTGATCTCTAACCTGGAAGAAGCAGCGAAGCGCCAGCACACGCCGAAAGTCGCGTTCGTGGCCAAGCCTGCGGATTACGTAGCGTCGAGCGGTAAAGCGATTGCCGCGGGTGATGTCGATCTGCTGGTGCGCGCGTTGTCGATGGGCAAACTGCACCACGCGATGATGGGCACGGCGGCGGTGGCGATCGGCACGGCGGCGGCAATTTCCGGAACCCTGGTGAACCTGGCGGCTGGTGGCGTTGAACGCAATGCCGTGCGTTTCGGCCATCCGTCCGGGACGTTGCGCGTCGGCGCTGAAGCGACGCTGGAGAACGGCGAGTGGGTGGTGAAAAAAGCCATCATGAGCCGTAGCGCGCGTGTTCTGATGGAAGGCTTCGTGCGCATCCCCGGCGATTGTTTCTGATACAACACCGAACAAACTGTAGGAGTGAGCCTGCTCGCGATAGCGGACTGACATTCAGCATCAGTGTTGTCTGACACGCCGCCATCGCGAGCAGGCTCACTCCTACAGTCGATTGCATTTCAACCATAAAAAAATAGCCCTGAACCGAGGTCCCATCAACGAACCACTTCACGAGTGAATCGAACATGAGCGCCAACGTCGACCTGAACAACCGCCCCGATTACGACCGTGTCCTGCAGGACATCGCCGACTACGTTCTGACTTTTAAACCCGAATCCAGCGAAGCGCTGACCACCGCCCGCCACTGCCTGATGGACACGCTGGGCTGCGGCCTGCTGGCGCTGCGTTTTCCAGAATGCACCAAACTGCTGGGCCCGATGGTTGAAGGCACCGTGGTGCCTCATGGCGCACGGGTTCCCGGCACGCCGTATCGTCTGGATCCGGTGAAGGCCGCATGGGACATCGGCTGCATCGTCCGCTGGCTCGACTACAACGACACGTGGCTCGCCGCCGAGTGGGGGCATCCTTCGGACAACCTCGGTGCAATTCTTGCGGTGGCCGATCACCTGTCGCAAAAACGCCTGGCCAAGGGTGAAGCGCCGCTGACAGTGCGCGATGTGCTGGAAGCGATGATCATGGCGCACGAGATTCAGGGCGTGATTGCCTTGGAAAACTCCTTCAATCGCGTAGGACTCGACCACGTCATTCTGGTGAAAGTCGCCTCGACCGCCGTCACTGCCAAACTGATGGGCGCCAATCGCGAGCAGCTTTTATCGGCCTTGTCCCACGCGTTCGCCGACGGGCAGGCACTGCGTACCTATCGCCACGCGCCAAACGCCGGCTCGCGAAAATCCTGGGCGGCGGGCGATGCGACCAGTCGGGGAGTGCGTCTGGCCGACATTGCGATGTGTGGCGAGATGGGCATTCCCGGTGTGCTGAGCGCCAGGCAGTGGGGCTTCTATGACGTGTCGTTCAGTCACACCAACAACGATCTGGCGCTGAAGCCGGACGACAAACGCGCCTTCGGTTTCTCGCGACCGTTCGGCAGCTACGTCATGGAAAACGTCCTGTTCAAGATCAGCTTCCCCGCAGAGTTTCACGCGCAAACGGCTTGCGAAGCAGCGGTGACGCTGCATCCTCAGGTGCGCAATCGACTGCATGAGATAGACCGCATCGTCATCACCACGCACGAGTCGGCGATCCGCATCATTTCCAAGGCCGGGCCGCTGGCCAACGCCGCCGACCGCGACCACTGCCTGCAATACATGACCGCGGTACCGCTGGCGTTCGGTAATCTGATTGCTGAGCATTACGAAGATGATTTCCACAAGGCGCACCCGATCATTGATGTGCTTCGCGACAAGATGCTCATCGTCGAAGAGCCGCGTTTTACCCGTGAATACCTGGAGGCTGACAAGCGCTCGATTGCCAACGCCGTGCAGGTTTTCTTCAAGGACGGCAGCAGCACCGACAACATCGTTGTGGAATACCCGATCGGCCACCGCCGTCGTCGTGCAGAGGGCATCCCCCTGCTTGAGGACAAGTTCAAAGCGAATCTGGCGACGCGCTTCAGCGCCCAGCGCAGCGGCGAAATATTCGATTTGTGCAAGGACCCGACGCGGCTTGAGGCGACGCCGGTCAATCGCTTTGTCGATCTGTGGGTTATCTGAACCATTTTTCAAACGGCAACTTGGTGATCGCAAAACCGCTCAACAGGATCGCCGAATAGATCATCAGCTCCTTCGAGAGCGCTTGGCCCTCATACCAGGCGCCGATGATCACGGCGAACACCGGAAAAATGATAAACACGAATGACAGAATGATCGGGCTCAAGCGTTTAAGCAGCAGAAAATAAACGATGAACCCACCCACCGACGCCACCAGTCCGAGATAGAGCAGGGCGCCCCATGAGCGCGCGGTCACGTTCTGAAATTGCGGCGCTTCGAAGCTCAGCCCGACAATTAATAACAGCAGCCCGGCGATGCCGATCGGCAAGGTGTTATAGGTGATCACGCTGATCGCGCTGCCGTGTTTTTTGGTCACCACGTAGCACAGCGCGTGCAGTACCGCTGCACCGAGAATCGCCAGCACGCCGAGCCATTCGGCTTTATCCACATGCAAACCCTGGCTGCGGATAATCATGAACAGACTGCCAAAACCAATGGCAATGCCGAGCATCTGCGAAGGGTAGATTTTCTCGCGCAGAAATAACGCAGAGAACACCAGAATAAACACCGGCATGCAGCTGAACAGCAGCGCCGTCAGGCCCGATGACACGTGGATTTCGCCGTAGTTGAGCAGGTAGTAGGGCACGCTGAAATACGACAGCGTGACGAACACAAAGAACCAGCGACTTTGCCGAGGGAACAGCAAAGGCTCCTTTCGCAACAGCGCGAAACTCAGGAACAGCGGGAAGGCAATCAAAAAGCGCAGGCCTGCGGCAGTGAGTGGCGGCACGCTCTCAACCGCGATCTTGATCCCCAGCCATGTGGTGCCCCAGCTCAGACAAACGATGAGAAACAGCAGGCTGGTGATAAATCCGGCGAGCCAGGGCTTGTTGATGCTGATCGGTGTGCTGACAGTGGTCGACATGGCGCGTACTCCCTGCGTGCGGATTGACCGCTTCGTTGAAAGGGTCTATCTCTGATTGAACCTGTTTTCAGCACGCTATTCGGGGCGCTAATGACTGTCAAAGCAAGTATTGCCATGGTGTCAATCCTGCGGGACGGGCTTGTCAACCGCACGGGTGTGAAATACAAACGCCTCGCCGACGCCGTCGCACAGGCGATCGAGGAGGGCATTATCGACGCCGGCAGCAAGCTGCCACCGCACCGGCTATTGGCCGACAGTCTCGGCGTCACCATCGGAACGGTCAGCCGTGCTTATGGCGAGCTTGAGCGTGTCGGTTTGGTCGTGGCCCGTGTAGGAGATGGCACGTATGTGCGTGAGCGCGGGATGGAACGGCCCCAGGACAAAGGCTTTCGCAACGTCAGCGACGAGCCGCTGGCGTATTTCGACATGAGCCGGAACCAACCGATACCGGGTCAGGAAGCGGCGTTCATGAGCCAGTCGCTGAAGGATCTGGCTACCGATCCGGACGTCTTGCGGCAATTGACCGGCTACACCGCCGAAAGTGGTTTGGCACGGCATCGGTTGGCGGGCGCTGTCTGGTTGCGTCATGGCGATTTTGTGCCGCACGCCGATCAGGTGCTGTGCGTCAACGGCGGTCAGCACGGTTTGCTGTGCGCGTTGATGGGCTTACTCAAGGCAGGCGACACGCTGGTCACCGAGCATTTGTCCTACCCCGGATTGATCAGCGTCACACGTCAGCTCGGGATAAAGCTTATCGGCGTCGCGATGGACGACGAAGGACTTCTGCCCTCGGCATTGGAGGACATTTGCCGTCAGCACCGGGTTAGCGCGCTGTATTGCACGCCGACGATCCAGAATCCTACGGCCGCCGTGATGTCGGTCCCACGGCGTAAGGCGATCGCCGGGCTCTGTCGCGAACACAATCTGCTGATCATCGAAGACGAAGCGCACGCCGTGCTCGACCGCCAGCGGCCGCTGCCGCTGAGTGATTTCGCAGCGGAACGCTCAGTGCTGATCGGCAGCTTGAGCAAAGCGGTGTCGGCCGGGTTGCGCGTGGGTTATCTGCACGCGCCACAGGCGCTGATCGGGCGGCTGAGCGCAGCCATTCGCGCCACGTGCTGGATGGCCAATCCGCTCTCGATGGAGGTGGCGAGCCTATGGATCGAAAGCGGCATGGCCGAGCGCTTGCTGGATGAACAGATCAGCGAAATCACTCGGCGCAAGGCTTTGGTGGCGCCAGTCGTGCAGGAGTTGAATTACAACACTCACCCTTACAGTCCGCATTTCTGGGTGCAAGTGCCTGAGCTGTGGCGCGCGTCGCAGATTGCGGCGGAACTGAAAGAGAACAACTATCTGGTGGCCACCGCCGAGGCGTTTGCGGTCGGGCATGGGGCGGTGCCGCAATGCATTCGGGTGAGTGTGTGCAACCCGGTGGGGGATGACCAGTTGTTGCTTGCAGGCTTCGAAGCCCTGGCCAAGGCATTGACGGAAACCGTGTGATCGTTCTTCGCGAGCAAGCCCGCTGCCACAGGTTTCGGGTGTGTCTGCAAAATTTGCATTCACCACAAAACCCTGTAGGAGCGAGCCTGCTCGCGAAGGCGCCAGATCAGGCTATGAGTAACTACTTGAACCGCCGCTCAACCCCTTTCTCGACAAGGATCTTCGCCGAGATCTCTTCCACGGAGAAATGCGTCGAGTTGATGTGCGGGATGTTCTCGCGACGGAACAGGTTTTCCACTTCGCGCACTTCGAATTCGCACTGGGCGTAGCTCGAATAACGGCTGTTGGGCTTGCGCTCGTTGCGGATCGCGGTGAGGCGGTCCGGGTCGATGGTCAGGCCGAACAGCTTGTGCTGGTGGGCGCGCAGGGCGGTGGGCAGGGTCAGGCGTTCCATGTCGTCTTCGGTCAGCGGATAGTTGGCCGCGCGGATGCCGAACTGCATCGCCATGTACAGACACGTCGGGGTTTTGCCGCATCGCGACACGCCTACTAGTATCAGATCGGCTTTGTCGTAATAGTGGGTGCGTGCGCCGTCATCGTTGTCGAGGGCGAAGTTCACCGCCTCGATGCGCTCCATGTAATTGGAGTTGTGCCCGATGGAGTGCGACTTGCCGACGGTGTAGGACGAATGCTCGGTCAGCTCCTGTTCGAGCGGCGCGAGAAAGGTCGAGAAAATGTCGATCATGAAACCATTGGACGTTGCGAGAATCTCACGAATGTCCTGATTGACGATGGTGTCGAAGATGATCGGACGAAAGCCGTCGGTTTCAGCGGCTTTGTTGATTTGTTGTACCATGGCTCGCGCTTTTTCCACGCTGTCGATGTACGGACGCGTGAACTTGCTGAAGGTAATGTTTTCGAACTGCGCCAAGAGGCTTTGACCCAGGGTTTCGGCGGTAATGCCGGTGCCATCGGAGATGAAGAAAGCAGATCGTTTCATTTGCACCTTGGGCCTTAAGTTAATTGACACTCTTGGATATGATAGGCGCGATTTGCCGGTCGCCATTGGCCCGCATTCTCACTTATTTTCCAGGTCCAGGCCATACAACCGGCCGAGGCTCCCCCGGGCCGCCGGTTTCTGAGCTTTTCCAACACAGTTAGTGGAGAGATCACCTTGGTAGAGTACGTAGTTTCCCTCGATAAGCTCGGCAAACACGATGTTGAGCATGTGGGGGGCAAGAACGCATCCCTGGGCGAGATGATCAGTAACCTGGCAGGCGCCGGTGTTTCGGTCCCCGGCGGCTTCGCCACGACGGCTCAGGCCTATCGTGATTTCCTCGAACTGAGCGGCCTGAACGAGCAGATCCACAAGGCCCTCGACGCGCTCGACGTCGACGACGTCAATGCCCTGGCCAAGACCGGCGCGCAGATCCGTCAATGGATCATGGACGCCGAATTCCCGGAAAAACTCAACGCCGAGATCCGTACCGCGTTCGCCGCGCTGTCGGCTGGCAACCCTGACGTGGCCGTGGCCGTGCGTTCCTCCGCCACCGCCGAAGACCTGCCGGACGCTTCGTTCGCCGGTCAGCAGGAAACCTTCCTGAATATCCGTGGTGTGGACAACGTGATCCGCGCCGCCAAAGAGGTGTTCGCCTCGCTGTTCAACGACCGCGCCATTTCCTACCGCGTGCACCAGGGCTTCGACCACAAACTGGTCGCCCTATCGGCCGGCGTGCAGCGCATGGTGCGTTCGGAAACCGGCACCGCCGGCGTCATGTTCACCCTCGATACCGAATCGGGTTTCCGTGATGTGGTGTTTATCACCGGCGCTTACGGCCTGGGTGAAACCGTGGTTCAAGGCGCGGTCAACCCGGATGAGTTCTACGTCCACAAAGGCACGCTGGAAGCCGGTCGTCCGGCGATCCTGCGCCGCAACCTGGGCAGCAAAGCGATCAAGATGATCTACGGCGACGAGGCCAAGGCCGGTCGTTCGGTCAAGACCGTCGAGGTCGACAAGGCCGAACGCGCGCGTTTCTGCCTGACCGACGCCGAAGTCAGCGAGCTGGCCAAACAGGCGATGATCATCGAGAAGCACTATGGCTGCCCGATGGACATCGAGTGGGCCAAGGATGGTGACGACGGCAAGCTGTACATCGTGCAGGCGCGTCCGGAAACCGTAAAAAGCCGCACCCAGGCCAACGTCATGGAACGTTACCTGCTGAAAGAAACCGGCACCGTGCTGGTGGAAGGCCGTGCGATTGGCCAGCGCATCGGCGCCGGCAAGGTACGCATCATCAAGGACGTCTCCGAGATGGACAAAGTCCAGCCGGGCGACGTACTGGTCTCCGACATGACCGACCCGGATTGGGAACCGGTCATGAAGCGCGCCAGCGCCATCGTTACCAACCGTGGCGGGCGTACCTGCCACGCGGCGATCATCGCTCGCGAGCTGGGCATTCCGGCGGTGGTCGGTTGCGGCAACGCCACCCAACTGCTCAAGGACGGCCAGGGCGTGACCGTGTCCTGCGCCGAAGGTGACACCGGTTACATCTTCGAAGGCGAACTGGGCTTCGACATCAAGAAAAACTCGGTCGACGCCATGCCGGAGCTGCCGTTCAAGATCATGATGAACGTCGGCAACCCGGACCGCGCCTTCGACTTCGCACAACTGCCGAACGCCGGTGTGGGCCTGGCCCGTCTCGAGTTCATCATCAACCGCATGATCGGGGTGCACCCCAAGGCGCTGTTGAACTACGACGGTCTGCCGCCGGAGATCAAGGAAAGCGTCGACAAGCGCATCGCCGGTTACGACGATCCGGTTGGTTTCTACGTCGAGAAACTGGTCGAAGGCATCAGCACCCTCGCTGCAGCGTTCGCACCGAAGAAGGTCATCGTGCGTCTGTCGGACTTCAAGTCCAACGAATACGCCAACCTGATCGGCGGCAAGCTGTACGAGCCGGAAGAAGAAAACCCGATGCTGGGCTTCCGTGGCGCTTCGCGTTACATCAGCGAATCGTTCCGCGACTGCTTTGAACTCGAATGCCGTGCGCTGAAACGTGTGCGCAACGAGATGGGCCTGACCAACGTCGAAATCATGGTGCCGTTCGTCCGTACCCTGGGCGAAGCCAGTCAGGTGGTCGATCTGCTTGCCGAAAACGGCTTGGCCCGTGGCGACAACGGTCTGCGCGTGATCATGATGTGCGAACTGCCATCCAACGCGATTCTGGCCGAAGAATTTCTCGAATTCTTCGACGGTTTCTCGATCGGCTCCAACGACCTGACTCAGCTGACGCTGGGTCTGGATCGCGATTCCGGGATCATCGCGCACTTGTTCGACGAGCGTAATCCAGCGGTCAAGAAGTTGCTGTCGAACGCGATTCAGGCGTGCAACAAGGCCGGCAAGTACATCGGTATCTGCGGTCAGGGCCCTTCCGATCACCCGGATCTGGCCCGTTGGTTGATGGAGCAGGGCATCGAAAGCGTGTCGCTGAACCCGGACACCGTGCTGGAAACCTGGTTCTTCCTTGCCGAAGGTCAGGCGCAGGCTTGATCAACATGTGAACGGGCCGCTTCCTGCTGTAGGAGTGAGCCTGCTCGCGATAGCGTCATGACAGTCAACATTGATTCGAATGACACACCGCCATCGCGAGCAGGCTCACTCCTACAGGGGGAAGGGGCCTTGAGATTGAAGTAGGGCGGGCTCCATTGGATGCCGCCCTTTTTTGTGCAAGAGCATTATGCAAAGCAGCAGCAACCTGTTTCCTGTCGCCCTGATCAGCGCCGAGCGGCGCGGCGATCTGAGCGAAGACGTCTATCGATTGAAGCCCGGCAACAGCCGTGACTGGTCCGTCGAGATCGCGGTAACCCGCCTGGGCATGGCCGATGAGGCGGTGCCACGTGGCGTGCCGGTGATTTTGTTGCACGGCAGTTTTTCCAATCGACGCTTCTGGTTTTCCCCTAAAGGCCTGGGTCTGGGTGCGCATCTGGCGCGGCTGGGCTTTGATGTTTGGATTGCGGAAATGCGCGGCCATGGCTTGTCGCAACGCAACGAGGACTATCGGCACAACTGCGTCGCCGATTACGCCCGTTACGATTTGCCGGCGATCGCTGCGTTCGTCCGTGAGCAAAGCGGACAGATCCCGCACTGGGTCGGCCATTCTCTGGGCGGCATCACCCTGGCAGCCGCGCTCGGCGGTGAATATCTCGGCGAGCCGGCGGTGGCCTCGGCGGCGTTTTTCGGCACCCAGGTCAGCCGCACGTACTGGCCGCTGAAAATTCCACCGGTGGAGTGGGGCGGGCGCTTTATTCTCAAGCGTTTTGCACAGTTGTCCGGCTCCCGGCTCAAACGCGGTCCTGAAGACGAGCCGATCGGCCTGGCCATCGAAAGCATGCGCTGGTACGGCTTGTTCGGCCGGTTTGGCGACAAGGACAAGGATTGGTGGGCGGGTCTGGCGGATGTGCAGGTCCCGGTGCTTGCGGTGAGCGCAGCGGGGGATCACCAGGACCCGGTCTGGGCCTGCCGCAAGCTGTTCGATCAGATAGGTTCCGAGCACAAGCAATTCATCAACCTGGGCCGCGAGCAGGGCTTCTCGGATAATTTCGGTCATGTCGAGATGCTGGTCAGCAAAGCGGCGCAGGCTGAAGTGTGGCCGCTGGTGGCGCGCTGGTTGAACGATCAGCAGACTCCGTTGCTGGCGCGGAAGGCGGATCTGGCGGCTGCGGGATGAACCGGCAGGGCTGAAAAGGGCGTTCCGTTCAGCGGGGGTTGCGGCTAAGATATGACGCGTTGTGCGGTTCTGGTCATATTTCGTGACTGTTTAGCGATTACGTTTCAGCGTTTGTTCAGGTTCGCTCAGCGACCATGGCATGAACTAAGGTAAACAGCGACCGCCGGAACTCGTCTCATCAGAATGCGGCATCCTTGATCCCCTGCTACAGGAGTTTTTCGATGGAACATTACCTTACGCCTGACCTGTGCGACGCCTATCCGGAACTGGTGCAGGTGCTGGAACCGATGTTCAGCAATTTCGGCGGTCGTGACTCGTTCGGTGGCGAGATCGTGACCGTCAAATGCTTCGAGGACAACTCGCTGGTCAAGGCTCAGGCCGAGCTCAACGGCAAAGGCAAGGTGCTGGTCGTTGATGGCGGAGGTTCCCTGCGCCGCGCGCTGCTCGGCGACATGATTGCCGAGAAGGCTGCAAAAAACGGTTGGGAGGGGATGGTGATCTACGGCTGCATCCGTGACGTCGACGTCATCGCCCAGACCGATCTTGGCGTGCAGGCGCTGGCCAGCCACCCGATGAAGACCGACAAGCGCGGCATCGGTGACCTTAACGTTGCCGTGACGTTCGCCGGTGTCACCTTCCACCCGGGCCACTACGTTTATGCGGACAACAACGGCGTGATCGTCTCGCCGAGCCCGCTGAAAATGCCTGAATAAGCTTTCGATAAAGGGATGCGGATGTTCGAGGAAGAAAACGCGCAGTGGGGGCTGGTGCATGCCCTGGTGCTGGACGGTAAAGGCGGTGCGCGTTCGATAGCCCGGACTGAACTCGACGACTTGCAGTTGCAGGCTCATGAAAGCCTGTGGCTGCATTGGGATCGCAGTCATCCGCAGACCCAGACCTGGCTGCGTAAATCCAGCGGACTCAACGAATTTACCTGCGACTTGCTGCTGGAAGAAAACACTCGACCGCGGCTGCTGCCGTTGCCGGACGCCGAATTGCTGCTGTTTCTGCGCGGCGTCAACCTCAATCCGGGGGCCGAGCCGGAAGACATGGTCTCGGTGCGGATTTTTGCGTCCGCCCAACGGGTGATTTCCCTGCGTTTGCGTCCGTTGCGCGCCACCGATGAATTGCTGGCGATTCTGAGTGAGGGCAAAGGCCCGAAAACCTCTTCCGAATTGATGCTGTACCTGGCGCAGTTTCTCACCAACAAGGTTCAGGATCTGGTCGCTTGCCTGTCGGAAGTGGTCGATGAAGAGGAAGAAAAACTCGATGCCGACGAACGGTATACTCCGGAGCACGGTGCCATTTTGCACATCCGCCGCCGGGCCGCCGGACTGAAACGTTTTCTTGCACCGCAGCGGGATATTTTCGGACAACTGACGCGGATAAAACTGCCCTGGTTTGTTGAAGACGATGCCGACTACTGGAACGAACTGAACAACAGCCTGACCCGTTATCTGGAAGAGCTGGAATTGACCCGAGAGCGCGTGGGGCTTGTGCTTGAGGCCGAAGACCGACGCTTGAGCGTGCGTATGAATCGCACGATGTACCGCTTCGGCATCATCACCTGCATCTTTTTGCCGATGAGTTTCATCACCGGTCTGCTGGGTATCAACGTCGGCGGTATTCCGTTCGCCAGCAGCCCTTACGGTTTCCTGATCGCCTGCTCCACGGTGCTTGCCCTGGCCTTGGGCCAGTGGTGGTTGTTTCGCCGTTTGCGCTGGGTGTGAACATGGCGCATGTGACCCGAGCAAATTTGCCCGCGTCTTTCACAGACATCACGAGAGGTGCGTATGCACGATCCGTTTGAACAGTCTTTGCGCGACATGCTCAACGCTTCGCCGTCCAGCCGCGACGACGATGCCTGCCTGGGCCGCGTACTTAAAACCGCCAACCGCCAGGTCGGCGCCGGTGATCTGTTCAGCCTGCTGGGCCGCTGGCTGCCCGCGCTGATGATCGCCCTGAATAACGGATCGGCTCATGTCTCGCCGGTTTCCCGTCTGCGTAAACCTACCGCTCGCACTGCTGATAAGGCTGATTGAATATGGAACTTGATCTCTGGACCCAGAGCCTCGTCACTGCAATGACTGCGTTGTGGACCAAAGTCGCTAATTTCATCCCGAACCTGTTCGGCGCACTGGTCGTGCTGCTGTTGGGTTTCGTCGTGGCCAAACTGCTCGACACCTTGTTGTCCAAACTGCTCGCCAAACTGGGCCTCGATCGCCTGATGGGCGGCACCGGACTGACCAAGCTAATGTCGCGCGCCGGGCTGCAAGTGCCGATCTCGACACTGATCGGCAAAATCGTTTATTGGTTCGTTCTGCTGATTTTCCTGGTTTCTGCGGCAGAATCCCTTGGCCTTGAGCGAGTTTCAGCTACGCTGGACATGCTGGCGTTGTATTTGCCGAAAGTATTCGGCGCCGCGCTGGTGTTGCTGGTAGGGGTTTTGCTCGCGCAACTGGCCAACGGGCTGGTGCGCGGGGCGGCAGAAGGCGTAGGCCTGGACTACGCTTCCGGGCTGGGGCGGATTGCCCAGGGGCTGGTAATCATCATCAGCATCTCGGTCGCCATCAGTCAGCTGGAAGTCAAGACTGACCTGCTGAACCATGTGATTGTCATTGTATTGATTACCGTTGGTCTGGCAGTTGCGCTGGCCATGGGGTTGGGAAGCCGGGAAATTGCCGGTCAGATTCTTGCGGGAATCTATGTGCGTGAGCTGTATCAGGTTGGGCAACAAGTGCGTGTAGGCGAGGTCGAAGGCCAGATCGAGGAAATCGGTACGGTTAAAACCACCGTGCTGACCGATGAAGGTGAGCTAGTCTCTCTTTCCAATCGGATCCTGCTGGAACAGCATGTGAGTAGCCGCTAATCCGGCAAACCCTGCTAATGTATGCCGCCGCAAAATGCCAGCTGAGGCTGGTTGCGGCGGACATTGACCTGACTGTCGGCACGACTTGTTTTGAATAAAGCCCAACCGCTATCTACGCGCTACGACCCCCGCGAGCTCTCTGATGAGGAGTTGGTCGCGCGCTCGCATACCGAGCTGTTTCACGTAACGCGCGCCTATGAAGAGTTGATGCGGCGTTACCAGCGAACATTATTTAACGTCTGCGCGAGATATCTTGGGAACGATCGCGACGCAGACGATGTCTGTCAGGAAGTGATGCTGAAGGTGCTGTATGGCCTGAAGAACTTCGAGGGGAAATCGAAGTTCAAAACCTGGCTGTACAGCATCACTTACAACGAATGCATCACGCAGTATCGGAAGGAACGGCGTAAGCGTCGCTTGATGGACGCTCTCAGCCTGGACCCTCTTGAAGAAGCGTCTGAAGAAAAGGCGCCGAAGCCGGAGGAGAAGGGTGGGCTTGATCGCTGGCTGGTGTATGTGAATCCGATCGACCGCGAAATTCTGGTGCTACGATTTGTCGCAGAGCTGGAATTTCAGGAGATCGCAGACATCATGCACATGGGTTTGAGTGCGACAAAAATGCGTTACAAACGTGCTCTAGATAAATTGCGTGAGAAATTTGCAGGCATTGCTGAAACTTAGTTCAGCGCAAATATCTCTTACGTGTAGGCAAGTTCTGATAGACTTGCCGCCGAGTTGTCCCCCGGTTTGCGGGACTGCTTCACAATCACCAGATGGGGATTTAACGGATGAAACTGAAAAACACCTTGGGCTTGGCCATTGGTTCTCTGATTGCCGCCACTTCGTTCGGCGCTCTGGCACAAGGCCAAGGCGCAGTTGAAATCGAAGGCTTCGCTAAGAAAGAACAATTCGACAGCGCTCGTAACTTCAAGAACAACGGCAACCTGTTCGGCGGTTCGATCGGTTACTTCCTGACCGACGACGTAGAACTGCGTCTGGGCTACGACGAAGTTCACAACGTACGTGCCGACGATGGCAAGAACGTCAAAGGCGCTAACACCGCTCTGGACGCTCTGTACCACTTCAACAACCCAGGCGACATGCTGCGTCCATACGTCTCGGCCGGTTTCTCCGACCAGAGCATCGACCAGAACGGCTCGAACGGTCGTAACCGTTCCACCTTCGCCAACGTTGGCGGCGGTGCCAAGCTGTACTTCACCGAGAACTTCTACGCCCGTGCTGGCGTTGAAGCTCAATACAACATCGACCAGGGCGACACCGAGTGGGCTCCTAGCGTCGGTATCGGTGTGAACTTCGGTGGCGGCTCCAAGCCTGCTGCTGCTCCAGTTCCAGCACCAGCTGAAGTCTGCTCCGACAGCGACAACGATGGCGTTTGCGACAACGTTGACAAGTGCCCGGACACCCCAGCCAACGTAACCGTTGACGCTGATGGCTGCCCAGCAGTTGCTGAAGTTGTTCGTGTTGAGCTGGACGTGAAATTCGACTTCGACAAGTCGGTAGTCAAGCCTAACAGCTACGGCGACATCAAGAACCTGGCTGACTTCATGAAGCAGTACCCATCCACCACCACTACTGTTGAAGGTCACACTGACTCCGTCGGTCCTGACGCTTACAACCAGAAACTGTCCGAGCGTCGTGCAAACGCCGTTAAGCAAGTTCTGACCAACCAGTACGGTGTTGAATCGTCCCGCGTTCAGTCTGTTGGCTACGGCGAATCCCGCCCAGTTGCTGACAACAAAACTGACGCTGGCCGCGCTGTAAACCGTCGCGTAGAAGCGCAGGTTGAAGCTCAAGCTAAGTAATTAGCTGCCGCTCTGAGAAAAGCCCGGCTTAGGCCGGGCTTTTCTTTGTCTGCGATTTGGCTCTGGGATCTAAAGCGCTTGCAGGCCTTGCGCAGTGTAGGAGCTGCCGAAGGCTGCGATCTTTTGATTTTCTGCAACAGCAGCCACCGCACCGATCACCAGAATCGCCGGGCTCTTCAATTCAAACGCACACGCATCCTCAGCCATCGCAGTCAAATCACTGCGACATTCGCGCTGATGCGGTAACGAGGCGTTTTCAATCATCGCCACCGGCGTATCCGCCGCCATCCCTCCGGCCAACAGCTGATCGCGAATCTCGCCCAGCTTGGCCACGCCCATGTAAATCACCAGCGTCGTCCCGCCTTGGGCCAGAGCCTGCCAATTCAGCTGGCTGTCGTCCTGCGTGTGGGCAGTGACCAGCGTCACGCCACGGGCGACACCGCGCAGGGTCAACGGAATATCGCATTGCGTTGCCCCGGCCAGTCCGGCAGTAATGCCGTTAACCAACTCCACCTCGACCCCGCGCTCGCGCAGCCACTGCGCTTCTTCACCGCCGCGACCGAAAATGCACGGGTCGCCGCCCTTGAGCCGCACCACGCACTTGCCGTGACGGGCGTAACGCAACATCAGCCGGTGAATGAATGCCTGCGGCGTCGAACGGCAGCCACCGCGCTTGCCCACGGCGATCACCCGCGCCGTGGGGCAATGCTCCAGCACTGCGTCATTGACCAGATCATCGATCATCACCACATCTGCCTCGCGCAGGGCGCGCACGGCCTTGAGCGTCAGCAGCTCGGGATCGCCAGGGCCAGCGCCCACCAGCCAGACTTTCGCATTCATGGTGTTGTCCTCATTAAATGACCGCGACCGGCCGCGTTTCGGCAGCCAGCAGACGCTTGATTTCCGGCACGCAGGAACCGCATTGCGTACCGCATCGGAGATTGGTTTTCAGGGCCTGCAAGTCCATGCCCTGGCGAATGCCCGCGCAGACTGCGTTCAGGCTGACGTTTTCGCAATTGCACAACGTCTTGTCAGTCGCGATGGCCCCGGCGCCGCCCGGTGGTGCGCTCATCGGGGCCAGCAGCCAGCGCCGCAGTTGTTCGTCTGCACGACCTTCGAGCCACAGGCTTTGCAGCCAATGTTGCGCAAGGGTTTCGCCGGCGAGGCGAATCGCTGTGATTCGGCCGTTTTCGATACGCACGCGTTTACCGATGGCACGACGCGGATCGTCGTAGGCCAGAACCGGGCCCTCAAGCAGCGCCAGGCACTGATCGATCTCGCCAAGCAGCTGTGGATCCGGCGCGACGGTGCTGGCGGCGCGTATCAGCAATGCCGGACGTTCACGTCCTACAAGGCTGATACTGACGTAGGAAAATGCCTCACAGAGCGGTCGTAGAGTCTCCAGGTGCCGTTGGACATCGCCCTCGATCAAGGCAAACAGTTGCCACGGCAGGCTCACCGGTTCCAGACGGACGCCGCTGTGCTTGAGTTCTGGTTGTTTGGACAACGGATCGAAGGCCGGCAAGGTCAGGCTGTTGACGCCGCCCTTGAGGAAACGATCGCCCCAGTGCATCGGCAGAAACGCTTGCCCCGGACGCACGCTGTCATCGCTGCCAACCGCGACAATCACCGCGCCGCGACGGCTTTTCAAATTGACCAGATCCCCGGATTGCAAGCGATGCCGGCGCATCTCGTCCGGGTGCAGGCTCAAGACCGCTTCGCTGACATGGCCGAACAATTGCGCGGCGGTGCCGGTACGGCTCATGCCGTGCCACTGGTCACGCAGGCGGCCGGTGAGCAAGGTCAGCGGGAACCGCGCATCGCGCTGCTCTTTGGCGGCGCGGTAGGGATCGGCAATGAACTGCGCGCGGCCATTGCTCGTAGGAAAAATTCCGTCGCTGTACAAGCGCGCCGTGCCCTGGCGGGCGCCAGCCGGGAAGGGCCACTGCTGCGGCCCGATCTCGTCGATCAGTGCGTGACTGATCCCGGACAAATCCAGATCACGCCCGCGGGTCAGCAGTTTGAATTCATCGAACAACTGCGAAGGCTGATCGAAGCTGAACAGGCTCGCGTGCAGCGGCCGCAGACGTTTCTCCAGACGCTGTGCGAAATCTACCGTGATCGCCCAGTCCGGCCGTGCTTCGCCCGGAGCGACAACGGCTTTGCGTACGTGGGAAATGCGTCGCTCGGAATTGGTCACCGAGCCTTCCTTCTCGCCCCAACTGGCGGCGGGCAAGAGCAGGTCGGCAAACGCAGCGGTTTCGGTGGTGCGAAAAGCTTCCTGCAACACCACAAACGGGCAGGCTTCAAGCGCTGTGCGTACTGCGCTTTGATCCGGCATTGACTGTGCGGGGTTGGTACAGGCAATCCACAGCGCCTTGATCTTGCCGCTGCGCACCTGCTCGAACAATTCGATGGCACTCAGGCCAGGCGCTTCCGGCAAGCTTTCTACGCCCCAATACTCCGCCACCTCGGCGCGGTGCTCAGGGTTTGCGGCGTCACGATGGCCGGGCAGCAAGTTCGACAAACTACCGGTTTCCCGCCCACCCATGGCGTTCGGCTGACCGGTCAGCGAGAAAGGTCCTGCACCAGGACGACCGATTTGCCCGGTAGCCAAATGCAGATTGATCAGTGCGCTGTTTTTCGCGCTGCCAGCCGTGGACTGGTTCAGGCCCATGCACCACAGCGACAGAAAGCTTGGCGACGTGCCGACCCATTCCGCGCATTGCTGCAACTGCTCGATGCTGATGCCGCACAGTTGCGAAACCATCTGCGGGGTGTAATCGCGGACCAGCGTTTTCAGCGCGGCGAGGCCTTCGGTATGCGCGCTGATGAAATCGCGATCGACCCAGTCTTCCCACAGCAGCAGGTGCAAAATCCCATGGAACAAAGCGACATCAGTGCCCGGAAGAATCGCCAGATGCAGGTCAGCCAGATCGCAGGTGTCGGTACGACGAGGGTCGATAACGATGACTTTCATCTGCGGACGGCGGGATTTTGCTTCTTCCAGCCGGCGAAAGAGTACCGGGTGGGCGTAGGCCATGTTACTGCCGACGATCATCACGCAGTCACTGAGTTCCAGATCCTCGTAGCTGCACGGTGGTGCATCGGCGCCGAGGCTGCGCTTGTAGCCAACCACCGCTGAAGACATGCACAGCCGCGAGTTGCTGTCGATGTTGTTGGTGCCAACCAATGCCCGCGCAAGCTTGTTGAAGGCGTAGTAGTCCTCGGTGAGCAATTGCCCGGAGATATAGAACGCCACGCTGTCCGGGCCGTGTTCGGCGATGGTCGCGGCGAACACATTGGCGGTGTGCTCCAGCGCGGTGTCCCAGTCAGTGCGGCTGCGCGCCAGGCCTTTGCCCAGACGCAGTTCCGGGTACAAGGCACGGGCGGCGAGGTCGCCGGTCAAGTGCAGCGTCGAGCCTTTGCTGCACAGTTTGCCGAAGTTGGCCGGGTGCGCCGGATCGCCGCTGACGCCGAGGATGCGCTCGCCGTCATGCTCGATCAGCACGCCGCAGCCGACTCCGCAGTAACAGCAGGTCGAGGCGGTCGTCTGGCGGTTCATCAGATGGCGTCCCGCAGGGCCAATTGCACCCGGCCGTTCTCAACCCGTGCCGGATGGTGATGGGCGCAACCGACATCCGGCGCCTGGGCTTCGCCCGACTCCAGGTCGATCTGCCAATTGTGCAGCGGGCAGGCCACACGCTTGCCGTAGATCAGGCCTTGGGACAGCGGCCCGCCCTTATGTGGGCAGCGGTCGTCGAGGGCGAAAACCTCGTCGTCGCTTGTACGAAAAATCGCGATGTCGCCTTTGGGGCCGGCGATGATCCGCGAACCGAGGGCATTGATCTCTTCCAGGGCACAGATATCGAGCCAGTTCATGCCGGCACCTCCAGATTTTTCACAGGGATCACGTCGAATTCTTTTTTCAGTTGCGGCTGCGCCAGACGTTCTTTCCACGGGTCCTGCTCGAATGACAGGGAGAATTGCAGGCGCTCGTTCAAGGCTTTGCGCCGCTCGGCGTCCTCCAGCACGTTCTTCTTGATGTGCTCCATGCCAACCCGTTGCAGGTAGTGCACGGTGCGCTCCAGATAGAAGGCTTCTTCGCGGTACAGCTGCAGGAAAGCGCCGTTGTATTCGCGAACCTCCTCGGCGGTTTTCAGCTTGACGAAGAACTCGGCGACTTCGGTCTTAATCCCGCCGTTACCGCCGATGTACATCTCCCAGCCAGAGTCGACGCCGATAATTCCCACATCCTTGATGCCCGCTTCCGAGCAGTTGCGCGGGCAACCGGACACTGCAAGCTTCACTTTGTGCGGCGACCACATGTTGAACAAGTCATGCTCAAGGTCGATGCCCAGTTGCGTCGAGTTCTGCGTGCCGAAGCGGCAGAACTCGCTGCCAACGCAGGTTTTTACCGTGCGGATGGATTTGCCGTAGGCGTGGCCGGACGGCATGTCGAGGTCTTTCCAGACACCCGGCAAGTCTTGCTTTTTGATCCCCAGCAAATCGATGCGCTGCCCGCCGGTGACCTTGACCATCGGCACGTTGTACTTGTCCGCCACGTCGGCAATCCGGCGCAATTCCGATGGATTGGTCACGCCGCCCCACATGCGTGGCACTACCGAGTACGTGCCGTCCTTCTGGATGTTGGCGTGGGCGCGTTCGTTGATCAGGCGCGATTGCGGGTCGTCCTTGGCCTCGCCCGGCCAGGTGGAAATCAGGTAATAGTTGAGAGCCGGGCGGCACGTCGCACAGCCATTCGGCGTGCGCCAGTTGAGGTAGCCCATGGTGCCGGCGATGGTCAGCAGGTGCTGTTCGCGGATGGCCTGGCGGATTTGCCCGTGGTTGAGGTCGCTGCAACCGCAGATGGCTTTTTCGCTTTTCGGTTTGACGTCAGCCGCGCCGCCCACGGTGTTGATCAGGATCTGCTCGACCAGCCCGGCGCAGGAACCGCAGGAGCTGGCGGCCTTGGTGTGTTTTTTCACTTCGTCAACGCTGAACAGGCCGTGTTCCTGAATCGCTTTGACGATGGTGCCTTTGCACACGCCGTTGCAGCCGCAGACTTCGGCGCTGTCGGCCATGACCATGGCTTTGTCCTGGCCCTGATGTCCTACGTCACCCAAGGCGTTTTCACCAAACATCAAATGATCGCGGATCTCGCCGATGGCGTGGTTCTCACGAATCTGGCGGAAATACCAACCGCCATCTGCCGTATCGCCGTACAGACAGGCGCCGACCAGCACGTCATCCTTGATCACCAGTTTTTTGTACACGCCGCCGATCGGGTCGGAGAGGGTGATGGTCTCGGTGCCTTCACCGCCCATGAAATCGCCGGCAGAAAACAGATCGATGCCGGTGACTTTCAGCTTGGTCGAGGTCACCGACCCCTGATAACGGGCGAAGCCAAGCTGGGCGAGGTGGTTGGCGCAAACCTTGGCCTGTTCGAACAGCGGTGCGACCAGGCCATAGGCGATGCCGCGATGGCTGGCGCACTCGCCGATCGCGTAGATGCGCGGGTCGTAGGTTTGCAGGGTGTCGTTGACCAGAATGCCGCGATTGCACGGGATGCCGGCCTTTTCCGCGAGTTCGGTGTTGGGGCGGATACCGGCCGCCATCACCACCAGGTCGGCAGGAATGATGTCGCCGTTCTTGAATTGCACCGAGCCGACCCGGCCGTTGCCGGCGTCGTGCAGGGCCTGGGTCTGTTCGCACAGGCGAAAGTGCAGGCCGCGGGACTCGAGTGCGCTTTGCAGCAACTGGCCGCTGGTTTTGTCCAGCTGACGCTCGAGCAGCCACTCGCCGAGGTGCACGACCGTGACGTGCATGCCGCGCAGCATCAGGCCGTTGGCCGCTTCAAGGCCGAGCAGGCCGCCGCCGATAACCACGGCATGTTTATGGGTTTTCGCGGTGTCGATCATTGCCTGGGTGTCGGCGATGTCGCGGTATCCGATTACACCCTGCAAGGTGTTGCCGGGGATCGGCAGGATGAACGGCGTCGAGCCAGTGGCGATCAGCAGCCGGTCGTATTCGGCTTCGGTGCCGTCCTCGGCGATCACCCGGCGCTTGACCCGGTCGATCTCCACCACTTTGCGGTTGAGCAGCAACTTGATGTTGTTTTCCAGGTACCAGTCGAGGTCGTTGAGCACGATCTCTTCGAAGGTTTGCTCGCCGGCCAGCACCGGCGATAGCAGGATGCGGTTGTAGTTGGTGTGCGGTTCGGCACCGAAGACCGTGATGTCATAGAGCTCGTCGCTCAGCTTGAGCAATTCTTCCAGGGTGCGGACCCCGGCCATGCCATTGCCGATCATCACCAGTTTGAGTTTTTTCATCAGGTTCTCCGGGGAGCTGCGGCTGGCCTCTGGTGGGCCGTCGGGCCTTGCTCGACAAATTTTGCGCCAACAAAAAAAGGCGTCCCGCTAGTTGCCTAGCGAGGACGCCTTTGTCCTGGTCCCGTTCTCTCGGGAAGCGCAGCCTTCATCGTTGAAGGTTGGGCTTTTATGTATGGTGAGAAGAGTAATGCAGTGGTTGTGCCAACTTGGATGGGGGCGGGTTTATTGGGGATTGGGGATGGGGTGGGTGGTTTTTTTGCACCGAATCGAGGCGTGTTGCTCGTTCGTGGCGCGTTAATTCCTGAAGATCTGTGGTGTCAGGCCTGGCCTCATCGCGAGCAGGCTCACTCCTACAGGGGAACGCATTTCAAATTGTAGGAGTGAGCCTGCTCGCGATAGCCGCACTTCGGTCTCAGCTGTGAAACAACAACACGAGCAGCAGCACATTCCCAAGCAAGGCCACCAACGCCATGGTCCGCCAGACCTTCAACGGCTCCCGCTCCAATAAAGGCCGGGGCCTGACACTCAAACTGCGCCGCTCGCCCTGTTCCAGCTCCAGCAACCACTCTTCGGCCGTTTCGAACCGTTGTTGCGGGTCAGCGGCCACGCCGCGCTCAAGACTCTGCGCCAGCCATTCCGGCAAGTCCGGCCGATAGCGACTGGCGCTGACAGGCACGCCAAATCGGGGGCGCTGGAACGCTTCGATCTCACCGTAGGGAAAGTGCCCGGTCAGCAGGTAATAGAGGGTGATGCCGACCGCATACAAATCCTGTTGTGCACTCGGCGGATCCCCGCGAAACGCTTCCGGGGCGATAAAGCTTGGCGTTCCCGGCAGCGTTGACGGCGTGTCTTCGGACAACCCCGGGCAATACGCCAGGCCGAAATCCAGCACCCGCAGCTCGCCGTCATCGGCCAATAACAGGTTTTCCGGTTTGATATCGCGATGAAAAATCTGCCGCCGATGCAGCAACCCGACCGCACGTAACAGCCGTTCGGCGATGTCCTGCCACTGCGCCATCGGCAACGGGCCGCTCTGCTGGAAGCGCTGCGCCAGAGTCATGCCGGAATATTCACGCATCACGTAGTACAAATGCTGACGCTGATGGCAGGCATGGACTTCAGGAAAATGGCGGCCGGCCACGCGTTTGAGAAACCATTCCTCAGACAGCAGCGCTTGCCCGGCCTGAGCATCAGCGCTTGAACGCGAGGGCAGGGTTTTCAGCAGCCATGGCAGGCCCTGTCCGTCCGTGACCCGATACAACAGCGATTGCTGACTCTGCGCGGCAATGCCCTGCACTTGCCAGCCTTCAAAAGCCTGGCCGGGTTTCAGCGCTGGCGGCAAGGGCCATTGCTGCAAATGAATCAGCGCATCGCCAAGGTTCGCCTCGCCGACATGATCGACCCGAACGAGCAAGGCACTGGCATTGTCCTGACTTCCGGCCAGATGCGCGGCGTTGATCAAGGTGCGGGCGGCGCTGTGCAGATCGGGCTGATCGCGCAAGATCGCGGCGATCGCGGTATCGCCCAGGGTCGACCACACTCCGTCGCTCAGCAGCACAAAACGCTCGCCGTCACGCAGCTCGCCGTCGAGAAAGTCCAGCACCAGATGTTGATCCAGCCCCAGCGCCCGTTTGAGCACATGCTGCATGCCCGGTTGCTCCCAGACGTGATCCTCGGAGATCCGTTGCAGGCTGTCGGCGTGCCAGCGATAGACCCGGCAGTCGCCGACATGGGCGAGGGTGAACCGCCGGCCACGCATGACGAGCGCGCTGACGGTGGTGAGCAGCGGCTGCCCACCGCCATTGGCCTGCAGCCAGCGGTTCTGCGCGAGCAACAGGCGATCCAGTGCCTGGGCCACGCTCCAGGTTTCCGGGGTGGCGTAATAGTCCAGTGCCAGGGCCTGCAAGGTCGAGCGCGCGGCGAGGCCGCCATCGGCACATTGACTGACGCCATCGGCAATGGCGAACAGATAACCCTTGCTCGCGGCCAGCGCCGGCGCCGGTGTCACCGAACGCAAAGCGTCCTGGTTTTCCGCACGCGGGCCGGTGGCGCTGGCTTCGGCAAAGCTCAATTGCAGGGCCATTGAAGCCTCAGACCCGTGCCGCCGTGACGGCCGCCGAACCCCAGGTGGTTCTCCAGCGGCGTTTCACCCCGTGCAGACCAAACCAGGCGAGGATGCCCAGGCTGGCGAACAACCACAGGGCAAGCTGGTAACTGCCGGTGCTTTGCTTGATCGCGCCCATGCCGGCGGCCAAGGCGAAACCACCGATCCCGCCGGCCATGCCGATCAGCCCGGTCATCACGCCGATTTCCAGACGAAAGCGCTGGGGCACCAACTGGAACACCGCGCCATTACCGGCGCCGAGACCGAGCATGGTGCAGACGAACAGTGCCAGCGCCGCGTAGGAACTTGGCAGGTTGAAGCCCACGGCCGCGATGCAGATGGCCGCCACGGTGTACATCGCCAGCAGCGTGCGAATGCCGCCGAAGCGATCCGCCAGTGCGCCACCCAGCGGCCGCATCAGGCTGCCGCCGAACACGCAGGCCGCGGTGTAGTAGCCGGCGGTCACCGGGCTCAGGCCGTATTGGTCGTTGAAGTAGCCGGGCAGGGCGCTGGCCAGACCGATGAAACCGCCGAAGGTTACGCTGTAGAAAAACATGAACCACCAGCTGTCGCGATCGCCAAGGGCCTTGAAGTAGTCGGCCATGGCTTTCGGTTTTGGCCGCTGTGGGGCGTTTTTCGCCAGCCACGCAAATAGCACCAAGGTCAGGATCAGCGGGATCAGAGCGAAACCGAACACGTTGCTCCAGCCGAACGCGGCGGCAATCACCGGGGCGAGCAGGGCGGCGAACACGGTGCCGGAGTTGCCCGCACCGGCAATGCCCATGGCTTTGCCCTGATGTTCTGGCGGATACCACTGCGAGGCCAGCGGCAGGGCTACGGCGAACGAGGCGCCGGCCATGCCGAGGAACAGACCGAGGATCAGCGCCTGTTCATAACTGTGGATGCCGAGCTTCCACGCGCCGAACAGCGCGCAAATGACGATGACCTGGCCGATCAGTCCGGCCGTCTTCGGCGACAAGCGATCGGCCAGCATGCCCATGGCGAAGCGCAACACCGCACCGGCCAGGATCGGCGTGGCGACGACGAGGCCGCGCTGTTGCGTGGTCAGGTGCAAATCGGCGGCAATCTGCACCGCCAGCGGGCCGAGCAGGTACCAGACCATGAAGCTCAGGTCGAAATACAGGAAGGCCGCGAACAGGGTCGGGGTATGGCCGGATTTCCAGAAGCTTGAATTCATCGCGCACCTCGGCTGAAAAGAGTCTCGAAAGGAGTCATGTACAGCAGGTGGAGCGCCGCACGGCCGCACCACCGGCCCCGGTCTGTGGGGCCAAAACGCAAAAACGCCGCTACCTGATTCGCCGGGGGGCGAACGGGGTGAGCGACGTCTTTGTCGTAGGTGGGGCAACCGCCGTTGGTTACCTGTGCGGTTTACATAGCGAGATTTGTGCCAAGGCTTGAAAAGATCGCAGCCTCGTTGCACTCGTCAGCTCCTACAGAAGGGTCAGATCGTTCCCATGCTCCGCGTGGGAATGCCGCCAGGGACGCTCCGCGTCCGCTCTTGCGAAGTGACGCAGAGCGTCACGGGATGCATTCCCACGCAGAGCGTGGGAACGATCGGTCAGCCCAGCAACTCACTCATGGCAATGATCTGCTCCGCCACCTGAATCAGCTTCTGCTGGCGGCTCATGGCCTGGCGGCGCATCAGGGTGTAGGCCTCTTCCTCGTTGCAATCCTTCATTTTCATCAACAAGCCCTTGGCCAGCTCGATGCGCTTGCGCTCGGCCAGTTGTTGGTCGCGCGCCTGCAACTGCGCGCGCAGGGCCTGATCGCTTTCGAAGCGGGCCATCGCCACGTCGAGAATCGGCTGCAAGCGCTGTGCGTGAATGCCTTCGACAATGTAGGCACTGACCCCGGACTTGATCGCCTGACGCATCACCCCCGGATCATGCTCGTCGGTAAACATCACGATCGGCCGTGGCTGGTCGCGGCTGACCAGCACCACTTGCTCCATGACGTCACGGCTCGGTGACTCGGTATCGATCAGGATCACGTCCGGGCGCACCGTTTCGACGCGCGCGGGCAGGTCGATGGTCAGGCCGGACTCGTCGATCACCTCGAAACCGGCTTCGGTCAGCGCGGCTTTCAGGCGGCCGACCTTTTTCGCGGTGTCGTTGATCAGCAGAATGCGCAACATATTCGCGGTCTCCTGTCAGCGGCGGGCAAGAAGGGGAGCGTCGTCGCTCAGGGCGTGCAAGCGAAAGCTGCGCGCATAGCCGGCCGGGTCGCTGCCATCCCAGATTTTGCCGTCGAGCAACTGGCTGCTGCGCATGTCGGTGCTCCCGGCAGTGACCCCGACGGCGCTGGCCGCGGCGCGATAAACGTCCAGCTGTTGAACCTGACGCGCCACGGCCAGGTAATCCGGGTCTTCGCGCAGCAGGCCCCAGCGGCGAAATTGCGTCATGAACCACATGCCGTCGGAGAGGTACGGCAGATTGACCTCGCCCTGAGCGTGAAAGCGCAGCGCATGCGGGTCCTGCCAGCGATTGCCGAGGCCGTCGGCGTAGTCTCCGAGAAAGCGTGGCTCGATGCAGGCGGCGGGCGCGTCGAGGTATTCGGCGGCACTGAGCAGTTGTGCCGTGCTGCGCCGGTTCTCCGCGCTTTCTTCGATGAAGCGGCTGGCTTCCAGAATCGCCATGACCAGGGCTCGCGCGGTGTTCGGGTACTGTTCGACGAATTCGCGGGTGCAGCCGAGGACTTTTTCCGGGTGGTCGGGCCAGATGGTCTGGCTGGTGGCGAGGGTGAAGCCCAGATCCTGCTGCACAGCGCTGGCGGCCCACGGTTCGCCGACGCAGAAACCGTCAATGCGGCCGGCTTGCAGGTGCGCGACCATTTGCGGCGGCGGCACGACCACGCTGTCGACATCCTGCAATGGATGGATGCCCTGGCTTGCCAGCCAGTAATACAACCACATTGCGTGAGTGCCGGTGGGGAAGGTCTGGGCGAAGGTCAGTTTTGCGCGGCTTTGGTGCACGTGCCGATCCAGCGCTTCAGGACTGGTCACACCGAGGGTTTGCAGGCCGTGCGAAAGGTTGAGGCTCTGCCCGTTCTGGTTCAGGCCCATCAGCACCGCCATGTCGGTCGCAGCGACACCGCCGATGCCCAGGTGCACCGCGTAAATCAAGCCGTACAAGCTGTGCGCGGCATCGAGTTCGCCGCTGACCAGGTTGTCGCGCAGGTTCGCCCATGAGGCCTGGCGCTTGAGATTCAACGTCAGGCCGTAAGGCTGGGCGAAACCCTGTGTCGCGGCGACGACCACCGAGGCGCAATCGCTCAGGGCCATGAAGCCAAGGTTGATCGCGGTTTTTTCCGGGGCATCGCTGCCATTGACCCAGGCCAGCGGCCCTGGCGAAAGTTCATTCATACAACCCACCTCAAAAAAAACGCCGTCCCGGATGTTGCGCTGCAACCCCGGAAACGACGCCATTGTCCTTACCCGCCTGCCGCCATTGGTCTGCGCGCTGATACTGCATCGGTGCAAGGCATATGCCAGTGCCAGCGATTTGTCCGTGCGCCTCGCGCGGTGGGGCGATGCCCGGCTATAATCGCCGCCTCTTTTCGCCGCCCGAGTCATCGCCGCCCATGTACACCCTGGCCCGTCAGCTGTTGTTCAAACTTTCCCCGGAAACCTCCCACGATCTGTCGCTGGACCTGATCGGCGCGGGCGGGCGTTTGGGCCTTAACGGCTTGCTGTGCAAGGCGCCGGCAAAAGTGCCGGTGACGGTCATGGGTCTGGAATTTCCCAACCCGGTGGGTCTGGCCGCCGGTCTGGACAAGAACGGCGCGGCCATCGATGGCTTTGCCCAACTGGGCTTCGGGTTTGTCGAAATCGGCACCGTGACGCCGCGTCCGCAGCCGGGCAATCCGAAGCCGCGAATCTTCCGCCTGCCGGAAGCCGAGGCGATCATCAACCGCATGGGTTTCAATAACCTTGGCGTGGATAACCTGCTGGCGCGAGTGGCCGCGGCGAAATACAAGGGCGTGCTGGGTATCAATATCGGCAAGAACTTCGACACCCCGGTCGAGCGTGCAGTCGACGATTACCTGATTTGCCTGGACAAGGTCTACGCCCACGCCAGCTATGTGACAGTCAACGTCAGTTCGCCAAATACCCCGGGCCTGCGCAGCCTGCAGTTCGGTGACTCGCTCAAGCAACTGCTCGCCGACCTGGCCACCCGTCGCGCCGAACTGGCCTTGCGCCACGGCAAGCACGTGCCCCTGGCGATCAAGATCGCGCCGGACATGACCGACGAAGAAACCGCTCAGGTCGCACAGGCACTGATCGAAACCGGCATGGACGCGGTGATTGCCACCAACACCACCCTCAGCCGTGTCGGGGTTGAAGGCATGGAACATGGCGACGAGGCGGGCGGCCTGTCCGGTGCGCCGGTGCGCGACAAGAGCACGAACACCGTGAAGGTGCTGGCCGCCGAGCTGGCGGGACGCTTGCCAATCATCGCCGCAGGCGGGATTACCGAGGGCAAGCATGCGGCAGAGAAGATCGAAGCGGGTGCGAGCCTGGTGCAGATCTATTCGGGCTTCATCTATAAAGGCCCGGCGCTGATTCGCGAATCGGTGGATGCCATCGCCGCGCTGCGCTAAGTCTTACTGAAAACTTGTGGGGAGCCTTTGTGGCGAGGGGATTTATCCCCGTTGGGTTGCGCAGCAGCCCCAAATCCTTCAAACGCGATGTGCCGGGTAAGTTGAAGATTCAGACGTCGCGACTGCTGCGCAGCCGAGCGGGGATAAATCCCCTCGCCACAGGGATCTCTGTAAACCTTGTTTCCGGGCATAAAAAAGGGCTCCTCAAAGGAGCCCCTGGGCCGTAGCCCGCCGTCCGGGAAGGACGTGCGTGGTTAATTCGTTGCTAGTCAGATTGTCGTGTCGGAATAAATGCCCTGTGTCAGCCGACGGCGTGAAGTTCGTTGAGTCTGTGGATTCCCGCAGTGCCGGTCATACCGTCCCAGTTGTCGCCGCGTCCTTCTCGCCAGCCGTTGATCCAGGCTTGGCGTACCGACGGTAGAGTAAATGGGCAAAGCTCACGGGATTTGCCACCAACGCCATATTGATATCCGCGCAAAAATGCTCTTTCCAACGGATCACGCTTAAGTCTTCTCATAGGGTGTTTCCCTCACTTGTTGACTGTTTGTGTCGCGTCGACCTCAACCGAGGCCTGGCAGAAAGAAACCTGCCATGATGCGGCTCGCTGCCGGCGTGGCGAGCCAAGGTGTTGACGCCGTTGCGACGTCAACCTGTGCTCAGTTCTAACCAATGAGTCACACCGAGGGAATGATCGTTTTGTCATAAGCACGTAACGAAAGTAGTGCTACAGCCATAAGTAAAGATGTGTTTCATCGACGTTTTTTCGGCAAACCCCGGTATGATCGGCGCTGCGCTGGATGATGGGGTTAATGCTTAAGTGAGAATGACCTACGTTCGCGCTGGGGTACTAAGCGACGAAGGGTCGCTTTAAGACTTTTTATTTCGCCAACTTTTTTATCTGTCCTGGCATCTAAGCTCTTTTAACCCGAGCAGCGGGGACGGAACGGCACACCTTCGTGCCACGCGGGCGTTCTTTTAGAAAAGCGCCTGATTGAAAACCGGGTCGGCAATGCGTTGCCGATTCACTAGCCAAAGGCTCTGGAAATACCATGTCCGACCGTTTCGAACTCTTCCTCACTTGCCCCAAAGGCCTCGAAGGCCTGCTCATCGAGGAAGCCGTCGGGCTTGGCCTTGAAGACGCGCGCGAGCACACCTCCGCCGTGCGTGGCATGGCAACCATGGAAACCGCGTATCGCCTGTGCCTCTGGTCACGTCTGGCCAACCGCGTGTTGCTGGTACTCAAACGTTTCCCGATGAAAGACGCCGAAAACCTGTACCACGGCGTTCTCGACATCGACTGGCAGGACCACATGCTCAGCGACGGCACCCTGGCCGTTGAGTTCAGCGGTCACGGCTCGGGCATCGATAACACGCACTTCGGCGCCCTCAAAGTCAAAGACGCCATCGTCGACAAACTGCGCACCCCGCAAGGCGACCGTCCGTCGATCGACAAGCTCAACCCGGACCTGCGCATTCACCTGCGTCTGGATCGCGGCGAAGCGATCCTCTCCCTTGATCTCTCCGGCCACAGCCTGCACCAGCGCGGTTATCGCTTGCAGCAGGGCGCCGCGCCGCTGAAGGAAAACCTCGCGGCAGCGATCCTGATCCGTTCCGGCTGGCCGCGCATTGCCGCCGAAGGCGGCGCACTGGCGGACCCGATGTGCGGTGTCGGCACCTTCCTCGTTGAAGCGGGGATGATCGCCGCCGACATGGCGCCGAACTTGCGTCGCGAGCAGTGGGGTTTTACTGCCTGGCTCGGTCACGTACCGGCGCTGTGGAAAAAACTTCACGAAGAGGCCGTCGAACGTGCTGCGGCCGGCCTGGCCAAGCCACCGCTGTGGATTCGCGGTTACGAAGCCGACCCACGCCTTATTCAACCGGGCCGTAACAACGTCGAGCGCGCCGGTCTGAGCGAGTGGATCAAGATCTATCAGGGCGAAGTCGCGACCTTCGAGCCGCGTCCGGACCAGAACCAGAAAGGTCTGGTGATCTGCAACCCGCCGTACGGCGAGCGTCTCGGCGATGAAGCGAGCCTGTTGTACCTCTACCAGAACCTCGGCGAGCGCCTGCGCCAGGCCTGCCTGAACTGGGAGGCCGCGGTGTTTACCGGCGCGCCTGATCTGGGCAAGCGCATGGGCATCCGCAGCCACAAACAGTATTCGTTCTGGAATGGCGCGTTGCCGTGCAAGCTGCTGTTGATCAAGGTGTTGCCGGATCAGTTCGTCACTGGCGAGCGCCGCACTCCGGAACAGCGTCAGGCCGAGCGCGAGCAAGCGGCCTACGATCAGACCCCGGACGAGCCGCAAGAACGCAAGTTCAACAAGAACGGCAACCCGATCAAACCGACACCCGCGCCGGCACCGGTGATCGAGCAACCGCGCTTGAGCGAAGGCGGGCAGATGTTTGCCAACCGCCTGCAAAAGAACCTCAAGGCGATAGGCAAGTGGGTCAAGCGCGAAGGCATCGATTGCTACCGCGTTTATGATGCCGACATGCCGGAATACGCGATGGCGATCGACCTGTACCACGATTGGGTGCACGTCCAGGAATACGCCGCGCCAAAATCCATCGACCCGGAAAAAGCCTCGGCACGGATGTTCGACGCCCTGGCCGCGATCCCGCAGGCACTGAACGTCGACAAGAACCGCGTAGTGGTCAAGCGCCGCGAGCGCCAGAGCGGCACCAAGCAGTACGAGCGTCAGGCTGCGCAGGGCAAGTTCGTCGAGGTGAATGAAGGCGGTGTGAAGTTGCTGGTCAACCTCACCGATTACCTCGACACCGGCCTGTTCCTCGATCACCGGCCGATGCGCATGCGCATTCAGAAAGAGGCCGCCGGCAAGCGCTTCCTCAATCTGTTCTGCTACACCGCGACCGCCAGCGTGCACGCGGCCAAGGGCGGGGCGCGCAGTACCACCAGCGTCGACCTGTCGAAAACCTATCTGGACTGGGCACGTCGCAACCTGTCGCTGAACGGCTTTTCGGACAAGAACCGTCTGGAGCAGGGCGACGTGATGGCGTGGCTGGAAAGCTGCCGTGACGAGTACGACCTGATCTTTATCGATCCGCCGACGTTCTCCAACTCCAAGCGCATGGAAGGCATTTTCGACGTGCAGCGCGATCAGGTGCAGTTGATCGACCTGGCCATGGCGCGTCTGGCACCGGGCGGCGTGCTGTACTTCTCCAACAACTTCCGCAAGTTCCAGTTGGAGGACAACCTCGCCGAGCGATACGCGGTCGAGGAAATCAGCGCGCAGACCATTGATCCGGATTTTGCCCGTAACACCAAGATCCACCGCGCCTGGAACATCACGGCCCGTTGACGCTGCCGCTGGCTGGATTCACAGAGCCTTGATTTTTAAAGGCTCCGTGGATCCGCCGGCGCTAGCTAAATTAGTGGCTAATAGCTATAACTCACACACGGTCAATGGGGTTTTTCCCATGAATGCTGGCGTAGTGAGTTGTCTTTATGTCGTTACACCCCGTGCGCCCCAAAATCCTGGGTTTTATCAGCGAAGACGTCTCGGCCTGGCTGGTCGCGCTGCTGGTATTGCTTGCCGGCGGGATACTCACGGGGCTGCTCGCGTGGGGCACCTTCAACCAGTTTGAGCAACAATCGCGTCAGCGCTTTCAACTGCTGGCCAATGAACGTTACAGCCGCATCGAAGAGCGTTTCCAGGACCAGGAACAGCGTCTGGACAGCCTGCGCCGCTTCTTCGCCAATTCCGAATCGGTGACCCGCGCTGAATTCGACGGTTACGCCCAACCTTTGTTGCTACGCACCCAGGCCTACTCGTTCGCGCTACGGGTCAGTGACGCCGAACGATCGGCGTTTGAGCAGCGTGCGCGCGAGGAAGGCCTGAGCGCGTTCACTGTTCGCGAACTCAACGAACACGGTGAACTGGAACTGGCGGCACGTCGCGACGAGTACGTGGCGGTGTTGTACAGCCAGACGCAGAGCCGTCTCCCTGCACCGTTCGGATACGATCTGCTGGCGCAACCGCTGCGTCGTGACGCCCTCGATCGGGCTGACAGACTCGGCAGCCTGGTAGTGTCGCAACCTATGCATCTGGTGGGTATCGAGCCGTCTTACGCACGCGGTGTGCTGCTGCTGGCGCCGGTGAGCCGTGCGGGTCAGTCACGGCCGTTTGGCTACGTCATGGCGGTGATCAGCATGCGCCAGTTGCTGGCAGACGGCTTGCCCGATGCGTTGCACGATTACCTCTCGGTGCGCATCCTCGACCTGTCGACCCATGATCAGCACGAAGTATTGTTCGAGTCGACCAATGAGGCGATACCCGGTGATTTGTCGGCGACCCGGCTGGTGCGCATGGCCGATCATGATTATCAGGTCGATATCCTGCCCAGCTACGCCTTTATGCAGGCCAACCATTCGTCGGTTGGCAGCGTGATCGTTCTCGGCGGGTTGCTTAGTGTGTTGCTCAGCGCCTTGTTGTATGTGCTGGTCAGTCAGCGTCAGCGCGCATTGCGTCTGGTCCAGTTGCGCACCCAGGAGCTGCACGCGCGTGAGCAGGAACTGCGCGGCACCCACGGTCAGTTACGCGGAGTATTGAATGCCGCCACCCAGGTTGCAATCATCGCTACCGATCTGCGTGGCGTGATCAGCACGTTCAACCCCGGCGCCGAACAGATGCTCGGTTACAGCAGTGCCGATGTGGTCGGGCACATGACCCTGGAAAACCTGCACCTGCCCCGCGAGCTGTCGGCGCGGGCCGCGGAGTTGAGTGTGCGTTACGGCAAAAACATCCCCACCTGCCACGCGATGTTGGTCGAGGGTGGCGAAGTCGGCGGTCACGAAGCCCGTGAATGGACGCTGGTGCGCAGCGATGGCAGCCATTTGCCGGTGAACATGCTCGCCACGCCGGTGCTGGATGAACAGGGCTTGTGGGTCGGGCATCTGGCGATTTGCATCGACATCACCGAGCGCAAACGCGTGCACGAAGTCCTGGCCGCGCGGGATGTACTGCTCAAGAAGCTGAGTGCCCATGTACCCGGTGGCATCTATCAATTCAAAATGGAATTCGACGGGCGTTTCAGCGTGAACTATGCCAGCGATGGCATCCGCGAGATTTACGAGCTGGAGCCCGACGTGCTGTTGTTCGACGCTGAGGCGATTTTCACACGGATCCATCCACAGGACGTCACGCGCGTGCGCACCTCCATCCGCACTTCGGCGGAGAGTCTCAGTCCGTGGCGCGAGGAGTACCGTGTGCAATTACCCGAGCGAGGCCTGCGCTGGGTACGCGGCGAGGCAACGCCGGAAGAGCTGCCGGGCGGTGGCGTCCTCTGGCATGGCTACATTTCGGATATTTCCGACCTCAAGCGCGTGGAGGAAGAGTTGCGCGCGTTGTCGGTGACCGACTCATTGACCGGCATTTACAACCGTCGCTATTTCCAGGAGCGCCTGACCACCGAGATGGCCCGGGTCGAGCGTGGCGGCGGCGAGTTATCGGTGATCATGCTCGACATCGACCATTTCAAGCGCATCAACGACCACTACGGCCACGCGGTCGGAGACCGGGTGCTGCAAGCGGTGTGCGAACGCATCGGCCATCGCCTGCGCCGCACTGACGTGTTCTGCCGGTTGGGCGGTGAAGAATTCATGGTGCTGTGCCCGGACATCGACGCCGAGCACGCTTACATGCTCGCGATGGAACTGTGGGAGGGCTTGCGCAGTGCACCGGTAGATGTCGTCGGCGTAGTCACCGCCAGCTTCGGCATCGCCAGTTGGCACCCGGGAGAGGGCGCGGACGCCTTGTTACTGCGTGCGGACTCGGGGGTATACGCAGCGAAGCAGAATGGCCGCGACCGGGTTGAGCGGCCGATGAACTAAGCCGTCACGCCGATCCCTTGTAGAAACTGGTCATTGTGGTGAGGGAGCTTGCTCCCGCTTGAGTGCGCAGCGCTCACGAGATGTTGGGGCCGCTGCGCAGCCCAGCGGGAGCAAGCTCCCTCGCCACAAAATCCTTTTGATGATTCGGTAATTACAGGGCCGAAGCGGTCTGTGGCAGTTTCGGCTGTTTATACAAATCCAGCAGGACCTGATCGAGCACCGACGAGGCGCCAAACGGTGCCTTGTCGTTGAGGATCGCCACCACCGCCCAGGTGTTGCCGTTCACATCACGGCTGAAACCGGCAATCGCCCGCACGGTGTTCAGGGTGCCGGTCTTGACGTGCGCTTCACCGCGCATCGCCGTGGTTTTCAGGCGTTTGCGCATCGTGCCGTCGGTACCGGCGATTGGCAGCGAGCTGATGTATTCGGCGGCGTACGGGCTGTGCCAGGCGGCTTGCAGCATGTTCGCCATCTCGCGTGCGCTGACCCGCTCGGCGCGCGACAGACCGGAGCCGTTTTCCATCACCAGATGCGGTGCGGTGATGCCTTTCTTCGCCAGCCACTGACGCACCACGCGCTGCGCTGCCCTGGCGTCATCACCGTCGGCTTCGTTGCGGAAACGCTGGCCGAGGCTGAGGAACAGCTGCTGGGCCATGGTGTTGTTACTGTATTTGTTGATGTCGCGGATGATCTCCGCCAGGTCCGGCGAGTAGGCGCGGGCGAGCAGCTTGGCGCTGCTCGGTGTCGGCGCCAGACGATCCTTGCCCTGGATGCTGCCACCCAGTTCTTTCCAGATCGCGCGAACGGCGCCGGCGGTGTAAGTCGCGTGGTCGAGCAGCGACAGGTAAGTCTGCGAGCTGCAGCCTTCGCCCAACTGACCGCCAACGGTCACGGTCACGCTGCCATCGGCCTGCGCCACCGGGTTGTAGCGTACGCCGCCGGTGCATTGTTTGGACGGCAGGGCCTTGACGGTGTTCTCGATGCGGATGCTGGCGATCGGCGGCTCTACCGAAATCAATACGCGGCCACCGTCGTTGCGCGCAACGAAGCGCAGGGCCTTGAGGTTGACCAGCAGCGAGTCGGGCTTGACCAGAAACGGCTTGTTGTCGTCGTTGCCGTCATCGTTGAACTCCGGCAGTTGCGGCTGCACGAAGAAGTTGCGGTCAAGGATCAGGTCCCCGGTGATCTGGGTCACGCCATTGGCACGCAGGTCGCGCATCAGCAGCCAGAGTTTCTCCATGTTCAGCTTCGGATCGCCGCCACCCTTGAGGTAGAGGTTACCGTTGAGAATGCCGCCGCTCAGGTCGCCGTCGGTGTAGAACTCGGTTTTCCACTGATGGTTGGGGCCGAGCATTTCCAGCGCCGCATAGGTGGTGACCAGTTTCATGGTCGAGGCCGGGTTGACCGACACATCGGCGTTGAACACGGTCGGCGTGCCCGGACCGTCGAGCGGCACCATGACCAATGACAGTGCGCTGGGTTGCAGCTTGCTGGCCTTGAGGGCTTTTTCGACGTTCGGAGTGAGAGAGGTGTTGATGGTGGCAGCGCAAACGGGTAAGGCCAGGGGCAGAAGAAGGCCGGCGAGAAGCAGTGGACGCAACGATTTGATCATATGAAATAAAACCCTGCTGAAGAGGGGGAAAAAGACGAGGACATGGATGAAAAGGTCCTCAGTGGTCATGAAAGTGTCGGCATTATGCCCCAAGCTGTTACAGCTTGTGCCGTGTCAGGGGCGGCCAATACGTTATTTTTTTACAGGCGGTCGGCCACAGCGGCCAGAGAGTCGGGCAATCGCTGGCTTAAACTGGTAAAGTGCCGGCCGTTATTACTTAAGAGGATTGTTCCAATGGCGACTAACCGTTCCCAGCGTCTGCGCAAAAAACTGTGCGTTGATGAATTTCAAGAGCTGGGTTTCGAACTGAACCTGGACTTCAAAGAAGACTTGTCCGAAGAAGCCATTGACGCTTTCCTCGAAGCATTCATCAAAGAAGCCATGGAAGCCAACGGTCTGGGTTATGTTGGCGGCGACGACTTCGGTCTGGTGTGCCTGCAGAAGCGTGGCTCGGTCAACGAAGAGCAGCGCGCTGCCGTTGAAGCCTGGCTGAAAAACCGCTCCGAGCTGACCAAGTACGAAGTCAGCCCGTTGCTGGACGTTTGGTATCCGGAAAAGCCGATCAACGCGGCGAAGTGATACTGAAAAAAACGGCGACCTGAGGGTCGCCGTTTTTTTTCGTCTGTGGTTTGGGCGTTCGGCTTGGATTGTTCCCACGCGGAGCGTGGGAACGATCAATCGTTGCGACAGTTCAGGATGAGCAAGGTCAACACCCCCGCAACAATCCCCCAAAATGCCGAACCAATGGAAAACAGCGTCAGCCCCGATGCCGTTACCATAAAGGTGATCAACGCCGCTTCCCGTTCCTTCGCCTCGCTCATGGCAATGCTCAAGCCGTTGATGATCGAGCCGAACAGCGCCAGCGCGGCAATCGACAGCACCAGTTCTTTGGGTAACGCGGCAAACAACGCCGCCAGCGTCGCGCCGAAGACACCGGCAATCCCGTAGAAAACCCCGCACCACACCGCCGCGGTGTAGCGCTTGTTGCGATCTTCGTGGGCATGCGGGCCGGTGCAGATCGCCGCGCTGATGGCCGCGAGGTTGATGCCGTGGGAGCCGAACGGCGCCAGCAGCAGCGAAGCGATGCCGGTGGTGGTGATCAGCGGCGAGGCGGGCACGGTGTAGCCGTCGGCACGTAATACGGCGATACCCGGCATATTCTGTGATGTCATTGCCACGACGAACAACGGGATGCCGATGCTGATGGTTGCGGCCAGGGAAAAATGTGGCGTGGTCCATACCGGTGTCGCGATTTCCAGATGAAAACCACTGAAATCCAGCAGGCCCATGAAGCCTGACAACGCGGTGCCGATCAGCAGTGCGGCGAGTACTGCATAGCGCGGCGACAGGCGCTTGATTATTAAATAGGTAAAGAACATCCCCAGCACCAGCCCGGTGCGGTGTTGCGCGGCGACGAAGATTTCGCTGCCGATCTTGAACAGGATCCCTGCGAGCAACGCCGCCGCCAGCGAGGCCGGAATCTTTTTCACCAGCCGTTCGAAGCTGCCGGTCAGCCCGCAGATCGTCACCAGCACCGCGCAGGTGATATAGGCGCCGATGGCCTCGCCATAACTCACGCCGCCCAGACTGGTGATCAGCAGGGCCGCGCCGGGCGTTGACCAGGCGATGGTGATCGGCGTGCGATAGCGCAGCGACAGGCCGATCGAGCACACCGCCATGCCAATCGAAATCGCCCAGATCCAAGAGGAAATCTGCCCGCTGGTCAGGCCGGCCGCTTGCCCGGCCTGGAACATCAGCACCAGGGAACTGGTGTAGCCGGTCATCATCGCGATGAAGCCGGCGACGATGGCGGAGGGGGAAGTGTCGGCGAGCGGGCGCAGTCGGGTGTGGGTGGCTTCGGTCATGACGGCGGTGTTCCTTATACCAGTGAAGATCTCCCCTTTGACGCAATCTTCTGTAGGAGTGAGCCTGCTCGCGATGGCGGTGTGTCATTCAGCAATAATTCGACTGACACACCGCCATCGCGAGCAGGCTCACTCCTACAGGGATTGTGCATAGAAGGCGGATTCTGCGATCAAGCCTAAACTCAAACCTGACAAACCGTTGCAATACAGCCGAAGTCGCAAATAGCCGTACAGTCGTGTTGCCACCATTCATTGTGTACAATCGCGCTGTTTTTTACGCGATACTTGCCAGCGACCTACTGTGCCGTATTACAGTCACGGTCTATTCGCCGCAGTTTTCCCGACTCGAGTGCCCATGAACGAACAGTTGCAACCCCTCAAGAAACAACCGCGAGCAGGCAAAGCCGGCCGCAGCGGAACCCAGGACGATATTGTCTACGCGCATATCTTCGAGGCGATCCTCGAACAGCGCCTGGCGCCCGGCACCAAATTGAGCGAAGAAGCGCTGGGGGAAATCTTCGGGGTCAGCCGCACCATCATTCGCCGCGCGCTGTCGCGTCTGGCCCATGAAGGCGTCGTGCTGTTGCGGCCCAACCGTGGCGCGGTGGTTGCCAGCCCGAGCGTTGAAGAAGCGCGTCAGGTGTTCATGGCCCGTCGTCTGGTCGAGCGCGCGATCACCGAACTGGCGGTGCAACACGCCACCACCGAGCAAATCGCCGAACTGCGGCAGATGGTCAATGACGAGCGCGACAGTTTCTCCCGTGGTGATCGCGGCGCCGGCATTCGTCTGTCGGGCGAATTCCACCTGAAACTGGCCGAAGCGGCAAAAAATGCACCGTTGGTGAGCTTCCAGCGGAGCCTGGTCTCGCAGACCTCGCTGATCATTGCCCAGTATGAAAGCGGCAATCGTTCGCACTGTTCGTATGACGAGCACACCCAGTTGATCGACGCGATCGAGAAGCGCGACGCTGAGCTGGCGGTGAATCTGATGATGCACCACATGGATCACATCGACAGCAAGCTTAACCTCGACGAGGAAGGCGCGTCGGATGACTTGCATGCGGTGTTTTCGCATTTGTTGCAGACCAAGAAGCCGGGACGGTCGAGCGCCAAGCTCTGACCTGAAACCGAGTCGCTCCCTTCGCGAGCAAGCCCGCTCCCACATTCGACCGCGTTTCCACAGGGGAATGCATCTCAAATGTGGGAGCGGGCTTGCTCGCGAAGACGTCCTGACAGGCAATAAAAATCCCCCGGGGGCATGATCGTTCCCACGCTCTGCGTGGGAACGCCTCTTGGGACGCTCCGCGTCCAGTGACGCGGAGCGTCACGGGCTGCTTCCCACGCAGAGCGTGGGAACGATCAGTGCGAAGAGGTTTAGCGCTGATGCACCAGCGCCCCCGCCGCATATGTCTGCGCCACTGTCCGGTCATCCCCCAGCGTCATCAACACAAACAACGTCTCGGCAATGTTATTGGCCTGCTTCAAGCGATAGCTGAGCAACGGCGTGGCGTTGTAATCCAGCATCAGGAAGTCGGCATCACTGCCCGGTTGCAGGTTGCCGATCCGGTCCTCCAGCCGCAGCGCCCGCGCGCCGCCCAGGGTCGCCAGGTACAGTGACTTGAACGGACTCAAGCGTGCGCCTTGCAACTGCATCACTTTGTAGGCTTCGTTCAAGGTCTGCAGCAGCGAGAAACTGGTGCCACCGCCAACGTCAGTGCCCAGGCCGACATTGAGCTTGTGCTTCTCGGCCATCGGCAGGTTGAACAGACCGCTGCCGAGGAACAGGTTCGAAGTCGGGCAGAACGAGACCGCCGAACCGGTTTGCGCCAGCCGCGCGCATTCTTCATCGCACAGATGAACGCCGTGGGCGAACACCGAGCGTTCACCGAGCAGTTGGTAGTGATCGTAAACGTCGAGGTAGCCCTTGCGCTCCGGGAACAGCTCTTTGACCCATTCGATTTCCTTGAGGTTTTCGCTGATGTGGGTCTGCATGTACAGATCCGGGTATTCGGTCAGCAACTGCCCGGCGAGGGTCAGTTGTTCCGGGGTGCTGGTCGGTGCGAAACGCGGCGTCACCGCATAGTGCAAACGACCCTTGCCGTGCCAGCGCTCGATCAGCGCCTTGCTCTCGACGTAACTGGATTCGGCAGTGTCGACCAGATAGTCCGGGGCGTTGCGGTCCATCATCACCTTGCCGGCGATCATCCGCAGGTCAAGCTTTTCGGCCGCTTCGAAAAACGAATTCACCGACTGCGGATGCACGCTGCCGAATACCAGCGCGGTGGTGGTGCCGTTGCGCAGCAGTTCCTTGATGAAAATGTCCGCCACTTCGTCGGCATGCGCCTTGTCGCCGAACTGGCTTTCGCACGGGAAAGTGTAGGTATTGAGCCAGTCGAGCAGTTGCTCGCCGTAGGCACCGACCATGCCGGTTTGCGGCAGGTGGATGTGGGTGTCGATGAAGCCCGGAGTGATCAGCGCATCCTGATAATGGTTGATCTCGATATCCGCCGGCAGGGTCGGCAGCAGGTCGCTGGCGTGGCCGAGGGCGCTGATTTTGCCGTCATCGACCACCAGCAGGCCATCCTCGAAATATTCGTAGGAAGCTTCGATGCCGACCTCGGCGGGGTCGGCGATGCTGTGCAGGATGGCGGCACGGTAGGCTTTGCGAGTCAGAGGCATGAGGGTTCTCTAATCAGTTTGAGGCTTTGAGTTTGGCGGCCTGATTGCGGCGCGAGGCGGGCAGCAGTCGGGCAATCGGTTCGGCGCGGGCGCTGTGCTGGCCGAAACTGGCGTTGTAGGTGGCGATGATTTCGCCGGCGATGGAAATGGCGATTTCCACAGGCAATTTGCCTTTGACTTCAGCGATGCCCATCGGGCAACGCATGCGTTGCACGACGCTGGCGTCGAAGCCGCGATCACGCAGTCGGTGCTCGAATTTGGCGCGTTTGGTTTTCGAGCCGATCAGGCCGAACCAGGTGAAGTCGTTGCGCTTGAGCAGCGCGGCTGTCAGCTCCAGATCGAGCTGATGGTTGTGGGTCATGACGATGCAGTAGCTGCCGACGGGCAGGTCATCGATTTCATCCACCGGCTCTTCGCTGACGATTTTACGCACGCCGTGGGGGATGTATTCGGGAAACTCGGCCTCGCGCGAGTCGATCCAGCGCACCCGGCAGGGCAGGCTGGCGAGCAACGGCACCAGGGCGCGACCAACATGGCCGGCACCGAACACGGCAATTTGCGCCTGCACCTGGCCCATCGGTTCGAACAGCAACACTGTGGCGCCGCCGCAGCACTGGCCGAGGCTGGCGCCGAGGCTGAAGCGCTCCAGATGGGTGTCCTGCTTGCCGCTGGCGAGCATCTCGCGGGCGATCTGCATGGCTTTGAATTCCAGATGGCCGCCCCCGATGGTGTCGAACGTCCGGTTGGTACTCACGACCATTTTCGAGCCGGCATTGCGTGGCGTCGAGCCGAGTTCTTCGATGATCGTCACCAGCACACAGGGCTCGCCCTGGTTTTGCAGGTCGGCGAGGGCGTCGATCCAGTTGTACATACACACCTCTCAGATCGTTCCCACGCTCTGCGTGGGAATGCATCACTGGACGCTCCGCGTCCGCTGTTCAGGATGCGACGCAGAGCGTCGCGGGCTGCATTCCCACGCAGAGCGTGGGGACGATCATCAAACAACCGCGGTTTCAGCTTCGGCCGCTTTCACAGCCTTTAGCTGGCGCATCTGCTCACACCCCCACAACACCCGCTCAGGCGTCGCCGGCGCATCGATTTTCGGCTGATGCTGATAATCACCGAGGCTCGCCACCGCATCCTTGATCGCGCACCATGCGGCAATCCCGAGCATGAACGGCGGTTCACCGACGGCTTTGGAATGGAACACCGTGTCTTCCGGGTTCTTGCGGTTTTCCACCAGTTTCACCCGCAGGTCGAGCGGCATGTCCGCCACCGCCGGGATCTTGTAGCTGGCCGGGCCGTTGGTCATCAGCTTGCCCTTGTTGTTCCAGACCAGTTCTTCCATGGTCAGCCAGCCCATGCCCTGGACGAAACCGCCTTCGACCTGACCGATGTCGATCGACGGGTTCAACGAGGCGCCGACGTCATGCAGAATGTCAGTACGCAGCATCTTGTACTCGCCGGTCAGGGTGTCGACGATCACTTCGCAGCACGCCGCGCCGAAGGCGAAGTAATAGAACGGACGGCCGCGCGCCTGGCTGCGGTCGTAATAGATTTTCGGGGTCTTGTAGAACCCGGTGCTCGACAGCGACACCTGATTGAAATACGCCTGCTGGACCAGCGCTTCAAAGGTCATGATCTGCTCGCGCACGCGCACATGACCGTTGCGGAATTCGACGTCTTCTTCGCTGACCTTGTAATGGCGCGCGGCGAACTCGACTAAGCGTTGCTTGATGGTTTGCGCCGCGTTCTGCGCGGCCTTGCCATTCAAATCCGCACCGCTGGACGCCGCCGTCGGCGAGGTGTTCGGCACCTTGTCGGTGTTGGTCGCGGTGATCTGCACGCGATCGATTTCCACCTGAAATACCTCAGCCACGACCTGGGCGACTTTGGTGTTCAGGCCTTGACCCATTTCGGTGCCGCCGTGGTTCAGGTGGATGCTGCCGTCGGTGTAGATGTGGATCAGCGCACCGGCCTGATTGAGGAAACTGGCGGTGAAGGAAATGCCGAACTTCACCGGGGTCAGCGCCAGGCCTTTCTTCAGAATCGGACTGTTGGCGTTGTAGCGGCGGATCGCTTCGCGGCGTTCGGCGTACTGGCTGCTTTCTTCCAGTTCGGCGGTCATCTCTTCGAGCATGTTGTGCTCGACGGTCTGGTAGTAGTGCGTGACGTTGCGCTCGGTCTTGCCGTAGTAGTTGGCTTTGCGCACCGCCAGCGGATCAAGCTGCAAGTGACGGGCAATCGCGTCCATCACTTCCTCGATCGCGACCATACCCTGCGGGCCACCGAAGCCACGATAAGCGGTGTTCGACGCGGTGTTGGTCTTGCAGCGATGACCGTTGATGGTCGCATCGCCGAGGTAGTACGAATTGTCCGAGTGGAACATCGCCCGGTCGACGATCGACGCGGACAAGTCCGGCGAACAACCGCAGTTGCCGGCCAGGTCCATGTTGATGCCGTGCAGGCGCCCACTGCTGTCGAAGCCGACGTCGTACTCGACGTAGAAGGGGTGACGCTTGCCGGTCATCAGCATGTCTTCAACGCGCGGCAGGCGCATCTTGGTTGGCTGACCAGTGAGGTGCGCGACCACCGCGCACAGGCACGCCGGGCTGGCGGCCTGGGTTTCCTTGCCACCGAAACCACCGCCCATGCGCCGCATGTCGACGACGATTTTGTTCATCGACACGTCGAGCACTTCGGCGACCAGTTTCTGCACTTCAGTCGGATTCTGCGTCGAGCAGTAGACGATCATGCCGCCGTCTTCGGTGGGCATCACCGAAGAGATTTGCGTCTCCAGATAGAAGTGCTCCTGGCCGCCGATGTGCAGCGTGCCCTGAATGCGGTGTTCAGCCGTGGCCAGCGCCGAAGCCGAATCGCCACGCTGATGGGTGTGGCTGTCGAGCACGAAGTGGCGTTTGCGCAGGGCTTCGACGACGTCGAGCACCGGTTCGAGATCTTCGTATTCGATGATCGCCGCCATCGCCGCTTTGCGTGCGGTTTCCAGATCTTTCGCGGCCACGGCCAGCACCGGTTGGCCGACGAACTGCACGTCATCGATCGCCAGCAGCGGGTCGCCCGGCATCAGCGGGCCGATGTCTTTCAGGCCCGGCACGTCTTCGTGGGTAATGACGATGCGCACGCCTTCGAAGGCGTAGCACGGCTGCGTGTCGATGCTGATGATTTTCGCGTGGGCGCGGTCCGACAGACGCGCGTACAGGTGCAGTTGATTGGGAAATTCCAGGCGATCATCGATGTACTGCGCTTCACCGGACACGTGCTTGGCGGCGCTGTCGTGCTTGACGCTGCGACCGACACCGGTGGTCAGATCCTTGGCGAACAGTTCGGCCAATTCAGCCTGAGTTTTCTCTACGGCGTGATGGTTAGACATAAGCGGTCACCCGGGTCTCGATGTGCGGTGTTTGCAGTTCGATGAAGTATTTGCGCAGCAGGTTCTGCGCGCTGAGCAGGCGGTATTCCTTGCTGGCGCGGAAGTCCGAGAGCGGCGTGAAATCTTCGGCCAGGGCGGCGCAGGCGCGTTCGATCACGGCGTTGTTGAAGGGCGCGCCATTGAGCACGGCTTCGCAATGCGCGGCGCGTTTTGGAATGGCCGCCATGCCGCCGAAGGCCACCCGGGCATCGCTGATCACGCCGTTTTCCACGCGCAGATTGAACGCGGCGCACACGGCGGAAATGTCATCGTCGAGACGCTTGGAGACTTTATAGGCGCGGAACAGTTGTTCGGCGCGGGCACGCGGGACGATGATTTTTTCGATGAACTCGCTTTCCTGGCGCGCGGTGACTTTGTAGTCGATGAAGTAATCTTCCAGGTTCAGGGTGCGACGGGTTTCGCCCTTGCACAGCACGAGCTGCGCGCCGAGCGCGATCAGCAGCGGTGGCGAGTCACCGATCGGCGAGGCGTTGCCGATGTTGCCGCCGAGGGTGCCCTGATTGCGGATCTGCAACGAGGCGAAGCGGTGCAGCAGTTCGCCGAAGTCCGGGTACTCGGCGTTCAACGCTTCATAGCAGTCGGAGAGGGCGGTGGCGGCGCCGATTTCGATGCGGTCTTCGAAGGTTTCGATGCGCTTCATTTCGGCGACGTTGCCGACGTAGATCATCACCGGCAGGGTGCGGTGGAACTGGGTGACTTCCAGCGCCAGATCGGTGCCGCCAGCGAGCAGCCGCGCCTGTGGATAAGCGTCGTAGAGATCGGCCAGATCGGCCACGGTCAGCGGCACCAGGCAGCGCTTGTCGCCGCTGTTGAGTTCGCCGATATCGGTCGGCGCGATGGCTTTGAGGCGGGCGATGGTCTCGGCTTCGCGGGCGTCGAACTGATCCGCTGGTTTGCCGCAGCAGGATTGTTCGGCAGCCGCCAGAATCGGCCGGTAGCCGGTGCAGCGACAGAGGTTGCCGGCCAACGCTTCGTGGGCCTTGGCCGGGTCCGGCGCATCGCTATTCTTTTGCAGGGCGAACAGCGACATGACGAAACCGGGGGTGCAGAAACCGCATTGCGAGCCGTGGCACTCGACCATAGCCTTTTGCACGCTGTGCAGTTCGCCCTTGTGCTTGAGGTCTTCAACGCTGATCAGTTGTTTGCCGTGCAGCGACGACACGAAGGTCAGGCACGAATTGAGGCTGCGATAGCGAATGTGTTCACGACCCGCGTCATCTATCTGCAGCTCGCCAACCACCACGGTGCAGGCGCCGCAGTCACCGCTGGCGCAACCTTCTTTGGTGCCGGGCTTGCCCACGTGTTCGCGCAGGTAATTGAGCACGGTCAGATTCGGGTCCAGGGCGTGCTCGCTACGGAGTTCCTGGTTTAGTAAAAACTGGATCACGGAAGGCCTCGCAGACTCATTATTGTTGTTAACCGACGTGAACCGAATTTAGCAGGTCTGACTTTTCGGTCAATGGTTTTCTGACTTAAAGGTCAGGAAAATCCGTTTCGTCGATCAACAGCGTGTCTATTCAGTATTGACCTTCATCGGTCACTGCGCTTTTTTGCGGGATTCGTGCCAAAAACCGCTGAGTGGGCACTCCGCCATGACCGTGCATTTGCGCTACACTGCGCCGCTTGTGCAGATCGATAGAGTTTGAAGGACAACCATGACGTTCAAGGCGCCGGACAGCCTCGCCGAGCAAATCGCTCACCACCTCGCCGAACGCATCATTCGTGGCGAAATGAAGCCGGGAGAGCGCATCCAGGAACAGAAGGTCACGCTGGCGCTCAACGTCAGTCGCGGTTCCGTGCGCGAAGCCTTGCTGATCCTCGAGCGCCGTCACCTGATCGCGATCCTGCCGCGTCGTGGCGCCCACGTCACCGAGCTGACGCCGCACAAGGTGCAGAGCCTGTGCACGCTGATGAGCGAGCTGTACATCCTGCTCGGCAATGCGGTCGCCAACGGCTGGCAAGTGCAGTCGGACATGGCGCCGTTCGTACAGATTCAGCAGCGCCTGACCGCCAGCTACGAACGCGGCGATATCCGCAGCTTCGTCGACGACAGCTTCGCGGTGATGCGCGCCGCCTATCCGTTTGCCAACAATCCGTACCTGCAAGAAACCGTCGAGAACCTCCAGCCGGCGATGAGCCGCGCGTATTTCCTCGCGCTCGAACAGCGCAAGGCGGAAATGAGCGAATTCCTCGAACTGTTCGAACGCTTGCTCGCCGCCGTGCTCGCCCGTGATTTGCCGCAGATCCGCATCGTGCTGACGGCGTACGCCCAGCGCAGTTGTGATCTGGTGGTGTCTGCGCTGACGGTTGCTTAAGCGTGCGGCTAAAGTGCATCAAACTGGCGGGGTTCAAATCCTTCGTCGACCCGACCACGGTGAACTTCCCCAGTAACATGGCGGCGGTCGTCGGGCCGAACGGTTGCGGCAAGTCGAACATCATCGACGCCGTACGCTGGGTGATGGGCGAAAGTTCGGCGAAGAACCTCCGTGGCGAGTCGATGACCGACGTCATCTTCAACGGTTCGACCAGCCGCAAACCGGTAAGCCAGGCGAGCATCGAACTGGTGTTCGACAACTCCGACGGCACGCTGCTTGGCGAATACGCCGCCTATGCGGAAATTTCCATCCGCCGTAAAGTTACCCGCGACAGCCAGACCACCTATTACCTCAACGGCACCAAGTGCCGTCGGCGCGACATCACCGATATCTTTCTCGGCACCGGCCTCGGCCCGCGCAGCTACTCGATCATCGAACAGGGGATGATCTCCAAGCTGATCGAATCCAAGCCGGAAGACCTGCGCAATTTCATCGAAGAAGCTGCCGGTATTTCCAAGTACAAGGAACGCCGGCGCGAGACCGAAAACCGCATTCGTCGCACCCACGAAAACCTCGCTCGCCTGACCGACCTGCGCGAAGAGCTTGAGCGTCAACTTGAGCGCTTGCACCGCCAGGCCGAGGCCGCGAAGAAATATCAGGAACTCAAAGCCGAAGAGCGTCAGCTCAAGGCGCAACTGTCGGCCCTGCGCTGGCAGGATCTCAACGAGCAGGTCGGCCAGCGCGAGTCGATCATCGGCAACCAGGAAGTCAGCTTCGAAGCATTGGTCGCCGAGCAGCGTAATGCCGACGCGGCCATCGAACGCCTGCGCGACGGCCATCACGAGCTGTCCGAGCGCTTCAATCTGGTGCAGGGACGCTTCTATTCGGTCGGCGGCGACATCGCCCGGGTCGAGCAGAGCATTCAGCACGGGCAGCAGCGTCTGCGCCAGTTGCAGGACGATCTGAAAGAAGCCGAACGCGCGCGACTGGAAACCGAATCGCACCTGGGCCACGACCGCACGCTGTTGCTGACCCTCGGCGAAGAGCTGGACATGCTCACCCCCGAGCAGGAAGTCACCAGCGCCGCCGCCGAGGAAGCCGCCGCTGCCCTCGAAGAAGCCGAAAGCACCATGCACGGCTGGCAGGAGCAGTGGGACACGTTCAACCTGACCGCCGCCGAACCGCGTCGCCAGGCCGAAGTGCAGCAGTCGCGCATTCAGCAACTGGAAAGCAGCATGGAGCGTCTGGCCGATCGGCAGAAGCGCCTCGCTGAGGAGCGCGCGTTGCTCTCTGCCGACCCGGAAGACGCGGCGATCATGGCGCTCAACGAACAGCTCGCCGAGTCCGAAGCAACCCTGGAAGATTTGCAGACCAGTGAAGAAGCGCAGGTCGAAAAACTTGAACAATTGCGTCAGGAGTTGCAGCAGGCGTTGACCGCGCAGCAACAGGCGCAGGGTGATTTGCAGCGGCTTAACGGACGTCTGGCGTCGCTGGAAGCCTTGCAGCAGGCCGCACTCGATCCGGGCACCGGCACCGCTGAATGGCTGAAGGAACACAACCTCGCCGAGCGTCCGCGTCTGGCCGAGGGCTTGAAGGTCGAGGCCGGTTGGGAACTGGCGGTTGAAACGGTACTCGGCGCCGACCTGCAAGCGGTGCTGGTCGATGATTTCAGCGGCTTCGATTTGTCCGGTTTCACTCAGGGCGATCTGCGCCTGCTCAGCCCGGCCAGCGATGGCGTGCGCGTGGCGGGCAGTCTGCTGGATAAAGTCGAGGCGCAGATCGATCTGTCGCCGTGGCTTGGTCAGGTCAAGCCGGTCGACAGTCTGGAGCAGGCGCTGGCCTTGCGCGGTCAGTTGAATGCCGGGCAAAGCCTGATCAGTCGCGACGGCTATTGGGTTGGTCGGCACTTTTTACGCGTACGTCGCGCGAGCGAAGCGGAAAGCGGCATGCTCGCCCGGGGCCAGGAAATCGAAGATCTTCAGCTGGAGCGCGAAGAGCGCGAAGCCACGGTCGAGGCCATGGAAACCCGTCTGCAAACCCTGCGCGCACAACAGCGTCAGCAGGAAAACGGTCGCGAACATCTGCGCCGTTTACTGCAAGACGAAGCGCGTCAGCAAGGTGAACTGAAAGCGCAATTGTCGGCCGGCAAAGCCAAGGCTGAACAGCTCACCTTGCGCCGCACTCGTCTCGATGAAGAGCTGGTCGAGCTTGGCGAGCAGCGCGAGCTTGAGCACGAACAAGTCGGCGAAGCACGCATGCAATTGCAGGAAGCGCTGGATGCCATGGCGCTGGACACCGAGCAGCGCGAGTTGCTGCTGGCCCAGCGCGACAGCCTGCGCGAACGCCTCGACCGCGTGCGTCAGGAAGCGCGGCAGCACAAGGATCACGCCCATCAACTGGCCGTGCGTCTTGGCTCGTTGCGCGCCCAGCACGACTCCACGCGTCAGGCGCTGGAGCGTCTGGAAATGCAGGCCGAGCGCCTCACCGAAAAGCGCGAGCAGTTGAGCCTGAATCTGGAGGAGGGCGAGGCGCCGCTGGAAGAGCTGCGCCTGAAACTCGAAGAACTGCTCGACAAGCGCATGACCGTCGATGAAGAGCTCAAGACCGCGCAGATCGCCCTGGAAGACGCCGACCGCGAACTGCGCGACGCGGAAAAACGCCGCACCCAGGCCGAGCAGCAATCGCAGTTGATTCGCGGCCAGCTCGAACAACAGCGCATGGAATGGCAAGCCCTGACCGTGCGCCGCAAGGCCTTGCAGGATCAACTGCTCGAAGATGGCTACGACCTCAACGGCGTCCTCGCGACCTTGACGGCGCAAGCCAGTGAACGCGAAGCCGAAGAAGAACTCGAACGCATCAACGCGCGGATTCAGCGCCTGGGCGCGATCAACCTCGCGGCCATCGACGAATACACGCAACAATCGGAGCGTAAACGTTATCTGGACGCACAGGACGCCGATCTGGTCGAAGCCCTGGACACCCTGGAAAACGTCATCCGCAAGATCGACAAGGAAACCCGTAACCGATTCAAGGATACCTTTGATCAGATCAATGGCGGTTTACAGGCGCTTTTCCCAAAAGTTTTCGGTGGCGGGCGCGCGTATTTGGAACTGACGGGCGAAGATCTACTCGATACAGGGGTGACGATCATGGCGCAGCCGCCCGGGAAGAAGAACAGCACCATCCATTTGCTCTCCGGCGGGGAAAAAGCCCTGACCGCGCTGGCATTGGTTTTTGCCATCTTCAAGCTGAACCCGGCGCCGTTCTGCATGCTCGATGAGGTTGACGCGCCGCTGGATGACGCTAACGTTGGACGCTACGCGCGCCTGGTCAAAGAAATGTCCCAGACCGTGCAGTTCATCTACATCACCCACAACAAGATCGCCATGGAAATGGCCGAACAGTTGATGGGCGTGACGATGCATGAACCGGGTTGCTCACGGCTGGTGGCGGTGGATGTCGAGGAGGCGATGGCGATGGTGGACGCCTGAATCGGCGTGATGTCGGAATAGTTTTGGAGGTCTGTAGGACCTTTTACTGACATCGGCTGGATGGCCAATCGACATATTCGCGCAAGCCAAATGAGACAGACGGTGTAAAGTTGCCTTTGGTCGTGCTAGTTTAATGTCAATTTTTCGTATACGTGGGCAAAACGCCTGTCAGAACATAGAGTTGGCGCCACGTTTTAAAGCGGTTTACGCAGTGTAAACCCCTTATTTTTCAGCATTTTTTATAGAGGCACGGGATTACATGGAAATCGGTCTGCGCGAGTGGCTGATCGTCATCGGCATCATTGTCATAGCCGGTATTCTTTTCGATGGCTGGCGCCGTATGCGCGGCGGCAAGGGAAAACTGAAATTCCGTCTTGACCGAAGTCTGTCCAACTTGCCCGACGAGGACACCAGCGCCGAGCTGTTGGGCCCGGCCCGTGTACTGGACACACACAAGGAACCGCAACTGGACGAGCACGATCTGCCGTCGGTGAGCATGCCCAACCGCGAAGCCCGCGAGCCGCGCGAATCCGGCTCCAAGCGTGGCAAGCGCGGCAGCAACGGTCCGGCCCAGGGCGACCTGAACCTCGACCTGGATCTGGACGGCGGCCCGAGCTTCAGCAGCCGGGACGACGATTTTGCCGACGACAGCAAACCTGCAGCGGCCGTGGCGGAAAAAGATCAGCCGCAAGCCGAAGAAGTCCTGGTCATCAGCGTGATCTGCCGTGACCCGGCCGGCTTCAAAGGCCCGGCGTTGTTGCAGAACATCCTCGAAAGCGGTCTGCGTTTCGGCGAAATGGATATCTTTCACCGCCACGAAAGCATGGCGGGCAACGGTGAAGTGCTGTTCTCCATGGCCAACGCGGTCAAGCCGGGCATTTTCGATCTGGACGACATTGACCATTTCAGCACCCCGGCGGTGAGCTTCTTCCTCGGCCTGCCCGGCCCGCGTCATCCGAAGCAGGCTTTCGACGTGATGGTCGCGGCAGCGCGCAAGCTGTCCCAGGAACTGAACGGCGAACTGAAAGATGATCAGCGCAGCGTCCTGACCGCGCAGACCATCGAGCATTACCGTCAGCGGATCGTCGAATTCGAACGCCGCGCCCTGACCCAGAAGCGCTAAGGCTGTGGCGAGGGAGCTTGCTCCCGCCGGGTTGCGAAGCGACCCCGAATTTGCGGCGGCTTCGCCACCGAGCGGGAGCAAGCTCCCTCGCCACAGGGTCTACAGCCTTGAGCGATTTGATTAGAAATTGAGCAGCCTCGGCTGCTCTTTTGCTTTATGAGAGAACACCCATGACCGCCGCCAAAACCCGCATTCTAGAGCTGCGCGCTGAGCTGGATCAGCACAACTACCGTTACCACGTCCTCGATGAGCCGAGCATTCCGGATGCCGAGTACGACCGGTTGTTTCACGAGCTTAAGGCACTGGAAGCGGCCAACCCGGAACTGATCACCAGCGACTCGCCGACCCAGCGTGTCGGCAGCATGGCGCTGACCGCGTTCACTCAGGTGCGTCACGAAATCCCGATGCTCAGCCTCGGCAACGCCTTCGAAGAATCCGACATGCGCGAGTTTGATCGCCGCGTGACCGAAGGTCTGGATATCCCCGCTGGCGATCTCTTCGGTGGCGGCGCGGCGGTGGAGTACAGCTGCGAGCCGAAGCTCGATGGCCTGGCGGTCAGCCTGCTGTATCAGGATGGTCTGCTGGTGCGCGGCGCTACGCGTGGCGATGGCACCACCGGCGAGGACATCAGCGTCAACGTGCGCACCGTGCGCAACATTCCTCTGAAGCTGCACGGCGAGGGCTGGCCGGCGACCCTGGAAGTGCGCGGTGAAGTGTTCATGTCCAAGGCAGGTTTCGAACGCCTCAACGCTTCGCAATTGGAGATTGGCGGCAAGACCTTCGCCAACCCACGCAACGCGGCGGCGGGCAGCCTGCGTCAGCTGGATTCGAAGATCACCGCCAACCGGCCGCTGGAATTTTGCTGCTATGGCATCGGCCAGGTCTCCCACGATATTTCCGACACCCACATTGGCAATCTCAAGCAATTGCAGAAGTGGGGCATGCCGATCAGTCACGAGCTGAAACTGGCCAAAGGCATCGACGAATGCCTCGAGTACTACCGCGACATCGGTGCCCGGCGCAATGCGCTGGCCTATGAAATCGATGGCGTGGTGTTCAAGGTCAACAGCATTGCCGACCAGCGTGAGCTGGGCTTTCGCGCCCGCGAACCGCGCTGGGCGATCGCTCACAAATTCCCGGCAATGGAAGAACTCACCGAACTGCTCGATGTGGAATTCCAGGTCGGTCGCACCGGCGCCGTGACCCCGGTAGCACGTCTGAAACCGGTGAAAGTCGCCGGCGTCACTGTGGCCAACGCCACGCTGCACAACATGGACGAAGTGGCGCGTCTGGGCCTGATGATTGGCGATACGGTGATTATCCGCCGCGCCGGTGATGTGATTCCGCAAGTGGTGCAGGTAGTCACCGAGCGTCGCCCCGATGACGCGCGCCCGGTCGCCATTCCTGAAAGCTGCCCGGTGTGCGGCTCCCATGTCGAGCGCACGCAACTGATCAAACGCAGCAAGGGCAAGGAAACCGTCAGCGAGGGCGCGGTATATCGCTGCGTTGGGCGGCTGGCCTGTGGCGCGCAACTGAAGCAGGCGATCATTCACTTCGTCTCGCGCCGGGCGATGGACATCGAAGGGCTGGGCGACAAGAGCGTCGAGCAACTGGTCGATGAAGGTCTGGTCAACTCGCCGGCCGATCTGTATGCGCTGAAATTCGATGACATCGTCGATCTGGAAGGCTTCGCCGAGGTCTCCAGCAACAAGCTTTTGAAGGCCATTGAAGACAGCAAGCAACCGGGGCTGGCACGCTTCATCTACGCCCTCGGGATTCCCGATGTCGGCGAAGAAACGGCCAAGGTGCTAGCGCGCTCGCTGGGTTCGCTGGAACGCGTGCAACAGGCCTTGCCGCACGTGCTGACCTACCTGCCGGACGTCGGCCTGGAAGTGGCGCATGAGATTCACAGCTTCTTCGAAGACGCGCACAACCAGCAGGTGATTACGCAATTGCTGGGCCACGGCCTGCAGATTCAGGATCAGGGCGAACTGGGCGCCGAGTTTGCCGCCAGCACCACGCTGGGCGGCTTGCTCGACAAGCTGCATATTCCTTTCGTCGGCCCCGGTGGTGCGCAAAAACTGGCAGACAAGTTCGGTTCGCTCGAAGCGGTGATGAACGCTGACTGGCTGGACATGCGTCAGGCGCTGCCGGAGAAACAGGCCAACTCGGTGCGCGACTTTTTTGCCGTGCCCGAGCATCGCCAACTGGCCGAGCAAGCCGAGCAACAGCTGCGCGATTTTGGCATGCACTGGCAGAGCGAGAAGAAGGTCGTCGAAGGCCTGCCGTTAGCCGGGGAAACCTGGGTGCTGACCGGCAAGGTCGAGTTGATGAGCCGGGATGTGGCTAAAGATCACCTCGAAAGCCTTGGCGCCAAGGTCGCCGGTTCAGTCTCGGCGAAAACCCATTGTGTGGTCGCCGGTCCAGGTGCCGGGTCGAAATTGACCAAGGCCAACGAACTGGGCGTGAAGGTCATGGATGAAGAGGCGTTTATCGCTTTCCTTAAAACCCATGGCATCGCTGTCTGACAGGATGGACACCTGTGGCGAGGGGATTTATCCCCGTTGGGTTGCGCAGCGACCCCAAAACCCTGTGACAGATCAGTTCGCCTCTGTCGGGTTTTTGCGACTGCTGCGCAGTCGAGCGGGGATAAATCCCCTCGCCACAATAGTGGTGTCACGCAGGAACAGGCTGTATTCGGGAACGATGTTGTCTTCAGGATGATCTAGTCTTGGCCAGTCCCAGGGAGAGATCGCCATGCACCGCTTTTTCGAGCAGCTCAGTTCCCGCATCATCGCGCCGTTCTCGGGCGGATCGTCACGCAACAGCAAAGTCTGGCCGTGCCGTTGCGGGCAGTCGCTGTTCTTTCGCAACAGTCAGTGCCTGGCCTGCAACGCGTTACTCGGCTACCAGCCGGAAGAAAGTCGCCTGACCTCATTGCAGCCAGGACCACAGGAAGGCACCTGGACGCTCGACGTCGATCCCGCTGCCGGTCTGTTTCGCCGCTGCGCCAATCTCGACACGCCCGCCGCGTGCAACTGGCTGCTGCCGGCCAACGACCACGACAGTCTGTGTGTCGCCTGCAACCTCAATCGCACCATCCCGGACCTGTCGGTCCCGGAAAACCCCGAGCGCTGGCGCAAGGTCGAAATCGCCAAGCGTCGTCTGGTCGCGCAATTGATCACGCTTGGCCTGCCGGTCATTGCGAAAACCGTGGACGACGAGACCGGGCTGGCTTTTGATTTCATCGGCGTCGACCTCGAAGGCAACGCGCCCATGACCGGCCACGCCAACGGCCTGATCACCCTCGATATCAAGGAAGCCGACGACGCCCACCGAGAGCGGGTGAGGGCGCAGATGCACGAGCCTTATCGCACACTGCTTGGGCATTTTCGCCATGAAGTCGGTCACTATTATTGGGATCGACTGATCGCCAACGGCCCGTGGCTCGATGCGTTCCGCCACCTGTTCGGCGACGAACGTGCCAGTTACGCCGAGGCGCTTGATCGTCATTATCAGAAGGGCGCGCCACTGGACTGGCCGCAACAGTACGTGAGCGCCTACGCGACCATGCACCCGTGGGAAGACTGGGCGGAAACCTGGGCGCATTACCTGCACATGATGGACGCGGTGGACACCGCGCTGGGCTTCGGCATGAGTGCGCGGGAAATGGACTTCGACTACCAGCCGTTTCCGACTAGCACCCTGTACGACCCGCAGCATCCCGGCGGTGAAGCATTCCTGTCATTCGTCAACGCCTGGATCGAACTGGCAGGTATGCTCAACGAGTTGTCGCGCAGCATGGGCCAACCAGATTTCTACCCGTTCGTCCTGCCGGCGCCGGCGATTGCCAAGCTGCACTTTATCCATCTGGTGATCCAGCAGGCCGGCGGCAGGGCGGACGAGGTGCTGGCGCTGTAGCCGCGATGTTTATGTCCTTGAAGCCGTTCAGGTTTTTTATCTGCAACCAACGGTTGTAACTTCACCTCAGATAGGTACAATGGCGCGGCTCGCCGACAGGCAAGCGTCGTTATGGTGACCCCATCGGTCCCCCCGCAACGATTACCCGTGAACCTGGTCAGATCCGGAAGGAAGCAGCCACAGCGGGAACATTGTGTGCCGGGGTGTGGCTGGTGGGGGCACCACCTTAACGAACAACTGAATGCTTCAATCAGAACTGCATGGGTTTCGCCCATTGCGGTTTTTTTGTGTCTGCGATTTGCCGGATTGACGTAAATCCCCCTGTAGATACTCTGTTTACGGTCAAGCTTTTTGGAGGTGTTTACCGCTAAAAAGCTTGGTCGTATCGAAGTCTTCGCCAGCCTGCATGCAGGCCCAGAGTCCGGTCAGATATTTGCGCATGACTGCGACGATAGCCTGCATCTTTCTCTTTCCTCGAGCCACTAACGCTTCGTAAAACGCTTTCACGTTCGGGTCGCAACGTATGGCGGTCAGCGCAGGCATGTACATTGCTGAGCGCAAATAGGCATTGCCGCCCTTACTTATCCGGCCGGGCTTATCAATGCTGGTTCCTGATTGCGTAAGCCGGACATCGAGCCCCGCGTGGCGGCTGACCTGCGCTGACTTGAGCGTCACCGGTAAAGTAGTCAGCTCAGCCAGCGCCGCAAATACAGAAATCTCACCCATTCCCGGGGCGGCGATACTCTGTTTACGGTCAAGCTTTTTGGAGGTGTTTACCGCTAAAAAGCTTGGTCGTATCGAAGTCTTCGCCAGCCTGCATGCAGGCCCAGAGTCCGGTCAGATATTTGCGCATGACTGCGACGATAGCCTGCATCTTTCTCTTTCCTCGAGCCACTAACGCTTCGTAAAACGCTTTCACGTTCGGGTCGCAACGTATGGCGGTCAGCGCAGGCATGTACATTGCTGAGCGCAAATAGGCATTGCCGCCCTTACTTATCCGGCCGGGCTTATCAATGCTGGTTCCTGATTGCGTAAGCCGGACATCGAGCCCCGCGTGGCGGCTGACCTGCGCTGACTTGAGCGTCACCGGTAAAGTAGTCAGCTCAGCCAGCGCCGCAAATACAGAAATCTCACCCATTCCCGGGGCGGCGATCATGTGCCCGAACTGGGCGCTCAAGGTTGGGCAGTTGTCGATCAATGCCCGACCCGCAAGTCGGAAACGCTCGATTCTTTTGTCAAAGGCCTTGATGGCTTCCTCTTCGTCTTCAATCAGCATCAGAAGAGTTGTTTGAGTGGCTTTGAGCGCATGCAGCTCGTTCTTGGCGCGGGTGCGATGACACGTCAAACGATTGATGTGTCGGCCAATAGCGCGCAGCTCAAGCTGTATTGAAGTGGGCGGCGTCCACAACCTTGGGCTCATTCGTTCGCCGTATTCAGCTAATAACTGGGCATCGATCGCGTCCGTTTTGCTGTTTTTCAGCATCAGCTTTGCAAAGTTGTGAAAACTCTTCGGATTGATAACCGAGACTGGCAAACCCGCCGCAGCGAGCTCCATGGCCAAGTCCAGGTAGTAGATGCCGGTGGCTTCCATCACCACTGATAGAGGCTTGAGTTCAAGCAACTTGCTGACAGCGGCCTTACGACCCGCCGGCGTCTGCTCGATATTGCACTGACCTGCAAAACGGCCGCCATTGCGCCAGCCCATCGCTGTAGTGCGAGATCCCACATCCAAACCGACGTGCATGTTCATGCTTTCAACTCCAAGAGAACTGGGTTAAAAATGCTTCCTGGTTCCCCTGACCTCGAACTTCATGCCACTGCAACCTTGTAATGCGAAGTCCGACTTGTCGGCTTCTCGATACTCTTCGTGGTGGGCAATGAGGCGGGGGGACCTCTCTACAGACAAGGTCAGGAGCAAGTCCTGCCTTCAGGAGTGATCGGTCTCCCCCAGAAACACATCTTCGTATGTCGCACCAGCGAGCTTAGATCTCATTTCATGCTGGTGTGTGGGCAACATACAAGGAGTGAGCCTGCTCGCGATAGCGGAGTATCAGTCAACTTATTAGTGGGCAGACAGACCGCCATCGCGAGCAGGCTCACTCCTACAGGGGTTATGGGGTGTTTCCGGAATTGCCGGTATACAACCGGATAATCTGATCAATCTCCCCGGACATCTTCATCCGCAACAACGTGCGCAAGATGCGCTGTACCGGCACTTGCGAATCGTTCCTCACATAGCAACCGACTTCTTGCTCCTGCAGCACCGCGACGCCTTGCAACTGCTGCTCCGGCATCAGACGCTGGTTGACCCAGTCCAGCGTCCATTGATTGCTCACCGCATAGCGATAACGCCCGGCCAGGAGTTTTTCCAGCACCTGCTCCTGATTGCGCGCGTCTTCGCGTTGCAGTTGGTCAGCGTCAAACAGCGGTTGCAGGGTGGGGTAGCTGTAACCGAGGACGGTGCCGATGGCTTGGCGGGGCAGGGTGGCGGGATCGGTGGTTGCAGGTTGGTTCTTGCGACTGATCAACAGATCGCGTTGGAAAAACAGCGGTACGCTCCAGAGGTAGTCGCCGGACTGGTTTGGCAGCCACGACTGCGCTGCATAGCAGCGCACGTCGATTTCGCCGTGTTCCATGGCGATCTGTATCCGAGCGCGCGGCAGTACGATGAATTGCGCCGGTACGCCGACCTGCGTCGCCAGGCTGAGCATGATGTCGTGGAGAATGCCCTGGGTCGGCCGGCCGCCTTCGAACTGCACCATTGGCATGGCCCAGCTGTCGGGCATGGCGAAGCGCAAGGGGGGTGGTGCTGCCGTAACGTTCAGGCTGATTCCCAGCAATGCCCCTGACGTCCACCGCATTAACGCTCTGGTCATTGCCCGTCCCGAGCCGATAAAAGCCTTTGTCCATGCAGCTTAGCCACATTAGACGAGGACACCGGATGCAATTTTGCCCTTGCTCCGCTAGCATTAGCCGCTTCAGCTTCCTTCGTTGCGACGGTTTTCGATGAGTTATCAGGTTCTTGCACGTAAATGGCGTCCGCGCTCGTTCCGCGAAATGGTCGGCCAGACCCATGTGCTCAAGGCTCTGATCAATGCCTTGGACAGCCAGCGGCTGCACCACGCGTACCTGTTTACCGGTACGCGCGGGGTGGGTAAGACCACGATTGCGCGGATCATTGCCAAATGCCTGAACTGTGAGACAGGTATCACTTCCAGCCCCTGTGGCGAATGTTCGGTGTGCCGCGAGATCGACGAGGGCCGTTTCGTCGACCTGATCGAGATCGACGCCGCGAGCCGCACCAAGGTCGAAGACACCCGTGAACTGCTCGACAACGTGCAGTACGCGCCAAGCCGTGGGCGCTTCAAGGTCTACCTGATCGACGAAGTGCACATGCTGTCCAGCCATTCATTCAATGCGCTGTTGAAAACCCTCGAAGAGCCACCGCCCTACGTCAAGTTCATCCTGGCGACTACCGATCCGCAGAAACTTCCGGCAACGATTCTTTCGCGCTGCTTGCAGTTTTCACTGAAGAACATGACGCCGGAACGTGTGGTTGAGCATTTGACCCACGTGCTCAGCGCCGAGAACGTGCCGTTCGAAGACGATGCTCTGTGGCTGCTCGGTCGCGCCGCCGATGGCTCGATGCGTGACGCCATGAGCCTGACCGATCAGGCGATCGCCTTCGGTGAGGGCAAAGTGCTGGCCGCCGACGTGCGGGCGATGCTCGGCACGCTGGATCACGGCCAGGTCTTTGACGTTCTGCATTCGCTGATCGAAGGTGATGCCAAGGCACTGCTCGAAGCGGTGCGGCATCTGGCCGAGCAGGGGCCGGACTGGAATGGCGTGCTCTCGGAAATTCTCAATGTGCTGCACCGCGTGGCGATTGCCCAGGCCTTGCCGGAAGGTGTTGACAATGGTCACGGTGACCGTGATCGTGTGTTGGCCTTGGCCCAGGCGTTGCCCGCCGAAGATGTGCAGTTCTATTACCAGATGGGCCTGATCGGCCGCCGCGACTTGCCGCTGGCGCCGGACCCGCGCGGTGGCTTCGAGATGGTCTTGCTGCGGATGCTGGCGTTCCGACCGGCAGATACCGCGGACGCCCCTAGGCAACCGCTAAAGCCAGTGGGGATCAGCCAGGCCACAGTTGATTCCGCGAACGCAGTGGCTGCCGCGCCCAAGCCTGCCCCGGTCGTCGCTGCGGCGGTTGCGCCGGCACCTGCGCCCGTGACGCCGGCTGCACCGATAACCGCGCCGACGCCTCAGCCAGTAGCGGTTGCGCCGGTTGCTGAACCTGTACCGGAACCTGAGCCCGAGCCGGTTGCTGTCGAAGCTGCCGTCGATCTGCCGTGGAACGACCCGGTAGAAGCCGAGCCTGAGCCGGCGCCGGTGCAGCAACCGGCCGTCGAACCGGTGCTGGAAACCGCCGCCGAGCAACCCGAGTTGCCGCCGATGCCGCTGCCGACCCCGGACAGCGTCGTCCCGGATGCGCCGGAGTGGGCTGCCGCGCCGATTCCCGAGCCGTCGGTCGCCGACGTCGATGCTGCCACACCGGGCATGGACATGGACGACGAACCGCCGCTGGACGAAGACTACATCGAGCCGGACATGGATTCGGCCTACAGCTATCTCGACGAATTGGCCAGCGAACACGCCGCCGAGCCGACACCGGAACCCGAGCCGGAACCGGCCGCCGCGCCGGCCACCGGTCTGGCCCTGCAATGGCTGGAAATGTTCCCGAAACTGCCGATTTCCGGCATGACCGGCAGCATCGCCGCCAACTGCACCTTGATCGCGGTCGATGGCGATCATTGGCTGATGCACCTCGATCCGGCTCACAGCGCGTTATTCAACGCCACGCAACAGCGCCGGCTGAATGATGCATTGAACCAGTTCCACGAGCGCACGCTGACCCTGACCATCGAGCTGATCAAGCCCGAGCAGGAAACCCCCGCCCAGGCCGCGTCCCGCCGACGCGCCAACCGACAGCGCGAGGCGGAAGAATCGATCCACGGTGATCCGTTCATCCAGCAAATGGTCCAGCAGTTCGGTGCAGTGGTGCGACACGATACTATTGAACCTGTCGACGCCCTGGTGACTCAGGGCTAATAACTGAAGGCGTTCGGCTTTGCTGGCCGGGCGCTGTTTTGATCCAAGTACTTTTTGAGGTGATTCCCATGATGAAAGGTGGCATGGCCGGCCTGATGAAGCAGGCGCAGCAGATGCAGGAAAAAATGGCCAAGATGCAGGAAGAACTGGCCAACGCCGAAGTCACCGGCAAGGCCGGCGGCGATATGGTCACCGTGGTGATGACCGGGCGTCACGACGTCAAAAGTGTCAGCATCGACCCAAGCCTGGTCGAAGGCCTGAGCGAAGACGACAAAGAGATGCTAGAAGCTGTGGTCGCCGCCGCCGTCAATGACGCCGTGCGCAAGATCGAAGCCAATAGCCAGGAAAAAATGGGCAGCATGACCGCCGGCATGAACCTGCCCGCGGGGATGAAACTGCCGTTCTGATTCGCCATCCGGCGACAGATGAGCTACACAAAATGCCAGGCCTTGCGCCTGGCATTTTTGTTTCTGCGCGACGCTGATCGTTCCCATGCTCTGCGTGGGAATGCAGCCCGGGACGCTCCCCGTCCCAATCGCAAGCTGGAACGCGGAGCGTCCCTTGAGGCATTCCCACGCAGAGCGCGGGAACGATCAGTGGGGGCGAGCCTGCTCGCGAAGGGGGGCGCCTCGGTCACAACTGCAGAAACATCGAACACAGCACCGCTGCAAAGGTCTGCTCCCTATACCGCCCAATTCCCATTACAGGAGACGCTGACATGTCCGACCCTCTCACCCTCAATCAACGCTTCGTCCTCGCCTCGCGCCCGACCGGCGCGCCGACGCCGGAAAACTTTCGCCTGGAGCGCGAAGCTTTGCCGGACCTGCAGGACGGTCAGGTGCTGCTGAAAACCCTGTACCTGTCGCTCGATCCGTACATGCGCGGGCGCATGAGCGATGCACCGTCCTACGCGGCTCCGGTGCAAATCGGCGAAGTCATGACCGGTGGAGCGGTCAGCCGGGTGGAACGCTCCAATCATCCGAAATTCCATGCCGGTGACCTGGTGGTTGGCGCGACCGGCTGGCAAAGCCACAGCATCAGCGACGGACGCAACATCATGCCGATCCCGGCCGGCCTGCCGAGCCCGTCGATGGCCCTCGGCGTGCTGGGTATGCCAGGCATGACCGCCTACATGGGCCTGATGGACATCGGCCAGCCAAAAGAAGGCGAAACGCTGGTGGTGGCCGCAGCGTCCGGTGCTGTCGGCTCGGTGGTCGGTCAGGTGGCGAAGATCAAGGGCTTGCGCGTCGTCGGTGTGGCCGGCGGTGCCGAGAAATGCAGATACGTGGTTGAAGAGCTGGGTTTCGACGCGTGCATCGACCACAAGGCGGCAGACTTTGCCGAACAACTGGCCAAGGCCTGCCCCGAGGGCATCGACATCTATTTCGAAAATGTCGGTGGTCATGTCTTCGACGCTGTCGTGCCGCTGCTCAATCCCAAGGCGCGCGTTCCGCTGTGCGGTCTGATTGCCGGTTACAACGCCTCGGAAACTCCCAAAGGCCCGGATCGCCTGCCGTTGCTGCAACGCACGCTGTTGACCAAGCGGGTGCGCATCCAGGGCTTTATCGTGTTCGATGACTACGGCGATCGCCAGCCGGAATTCATCAGCCACATGGTGCCGTGGGTGCGCGATGGCAAGGTCAAATTCCGCGAGGACGTGGTCGAAGGCCTGGAGCAGGCGCCTGAAGCGTTTATCGGTCTGCTGGAGGGACGCAACTTCGGCAAACTGGTGGTCCGGGTCGCCCAGAACTGAGGATTTGACGCTGGCCGGAGGCGCGGGTATAAACCGCGTCTCGTTGTTTAGTCGGACTGTTTAACCATGAGCTTCAGCCCTTTGATTCGCCAACTGATCGACGCCCTGCGCACCTTGCCGGGCGTGGGTCAGAAAACCGCCCAGCGCATGGCGTTGCAGTTGCTCGAACGCGACCGCAGCGGCGGCACGCGCCTGGCCCAGGCCCTGAGCCAGGCGATGGAAGGGGTCGGCCACTGCCGCCAGTGCCGCACGCTGACCGAAGACGACCTCTGCCCGCAATGCGCCGACAGCCGGCGCGACGACACGCTGCTGTGCGTGGTCGAAGGGCCGATGGATGTTTACGCGGTCGAGCAGACCGGGTTCCGTGGCCGTTATTTTGTGCTCAAGGGGCATTTGTCGCCGCTTGATGGATTGGGGCCCGAAGCAATCGGCATTCCGCAACTGATGGCGCGGATTGAAGAGGCAGGGACGTTTACCGAGGTCATCCTCGCGACCAACCCGACCGTGGAAGGCGAGGCGACAGCGCACTACATCGCGCAGTTGCTCAGCAACAAAGGCTTGATCGCTTCGCGCATTGCCCATGGCGTGCCGTTGGGCGGAGAGCTGGAGCTGGTCGACGGCGGGACGCTGGCGCATTCGTTTGCCGGGCGCAAGCCTATCGCCTTGTAAATCTCTATCGCCTGTTCTGGCCCTATCGCGAGCAGGCTCACTCCTACAATTGAAATGCGTTCCCCTGTAGGAGTGAGCCTGCTCGCGATAGCCGCGACTCGGTCCCCGAGACTCGAAAAACAATTTCATTGAAAACCAAGCAAGCGCTCGGTTAACGTCGGCGAACCCTTCCGTGGAGCTCGCCCATGCCTGCCTTTCAGGAATACTTCGACCCCAGCCACCAATTGGTCCGCGCCAGCGTCAGACGTTTCGTCGAGCGCGAGATCCTGCCGGACATTGATCAGTGGGAAGAAGCCGAAAGTTTTCCCCGCGAGCTGTACCTGAAGGCGGGCGCTGCGGGCATCCTCGGCATCGGCTACCCAGAAGCCCTGGGCGGCAGCCATGAAGGCGATCTGTTCGCCAAGATCGCCGCCAGTGAAGAACTGATGCGCTGCGGCTCCGGTGGCCTCGTGGCCGGTCTGGGCTCGCTGGACATCGGCCTGCCGCCGATCGTCAAATGGGCGCAGCCCGAGGTTCGCGAGCGGGTCGTGCCGCCAGTGCTCAGCGGCGAAAAAATCAGCGCCCTGGCAGTCACCGAACCGGGTGGCGGCTCCGACGTCGCGAATCTGCAAACCCGCGCCGTGCGTGACGGCGATTTCTACCGGGTCAGCGGCAGCAAAACCTTTATTACCAGTGGCGTGCGCGCCGATTTCTACACCGTTGCGGTGCGTACCGGCGCGCCGGGGTTCGGCGGCATCAGCCTGTTGCTGATTGAGAAGGGCACGCCAGGTTTCACCGTCGGCCGGCAGTTGAAGAAAATGGGCTGGTGGGCGTCGGACACCGCTGAATTATTCTTTGATGACTGCCGCGTGCCTGTAGGCAATCTGATCGGCGCCGAGAACATGGGCTTCGCTTGCATCATGGGCAATTTCCAGAGCGAACGTCTGGCGCTGGCGCTGATGGCAAACATGACTTCGCAACTGGCGCTGGAACAGAGCCTGAAATGGGCGCGCGAGCGCGAGGCGTTTGGCAAGCCGATCAGCAAATTTCAGGTGATCAAGCATCGCCTCGCCGAGATGGCCACGGCGCTGGAAGTGTCGCGGGAGTTCACTTATCGGCAAGCGGCGAAGATGGCGGCGGGGCAGAGTGTGATCAAGGAAATTTCCATGGCTAAGAACTTCGCCACCGACACCTCGGACCGCATCACCACGGAGGCGGTGCAGATTCTTGGCGGGCTGGGTTACATGCGCGAAAGCCTGGTGGAGCGGCTGTATCGGGATAACCGCATCCTGTCGATTGGCGGCGGGACGCGTGAGGTGATGAACGAAATCATCAGCAAGCAGATGGGGCTTTAAGTTTTGCGGTGTAGCTGCCGGCCCCATCGCGAGCAGGCTCACTCCTACAGGGGAATGCGTTCCAACTTGTAGGAGTGAGCCTGCTCGCGATGGCGGCTAGAAGGGCGCTGCTTATTTGTCGGTCAACGCGAACTGCGTCAGGCAGAAGGTAGGAATGCCCATATCCTCAAGTCGCTGCGAACCTTGCAACTCTGGCAAGTCGATAATCGCCGCCGCTTCATGCACGCGCGCACCCATGCGGCGAATCAGATTGGCCGCTGCGATCAGCGTGCCGCCGGTGGCGATCAAATCATCGAACATCACCACCGAATCGCCTTCGCACAGGCTGTCGGCGTGGACTTCCAGAAACGCTTCGCCGTATTCGGTCGCGTAACCTTCGGCCAGCACGTCGGCCGGCAGTTTGCCCTGTTTGCGGAACAGCACCAGCGGCTTGTTCAACTGATAGGCCAATACCGAACCGATCAGAAAACCACGGGCATCCATCGCACCGATGTGGGTGAAGTCGGCTTCGACATAGCGGTGGGCGAAGCTGTCCATCACCAGGCGCAGGGCCGTTGGCGACTGGAACAGTGGGGTAATGTCGCGAAAGATCACACCCGGTTTCGGGAAGTCGATCACGGGGCGGATCAGGGATTTGATGTCGAAGGAGTCGAAGACCATCGGGGTGTCCTGGCAGGGCTGCAAACGGCGCAGTATACCCGCGGCTGAAACGATTCGCTCAACCGCGGGTCGTGATCAGCCGTCGATCGAGCCACCGGCCAGGGCGCACAGCTGAATCGGGTCGAGGATGTGGATCTCTTTGCCCTCGGCGGCGATCAGCTCGTTCTGCTGGAAGCGCGTGAACACCCGCGACACGGTTTCCACCGCCAGGCCCAGGTAGTTGCCGATTTCATTGCGCGACATGCTCAGGCGGAACTGATTGGCCGAGAAGCCGCGGGCACGGAAGCGCGCCGACAGGTTGACGAGGAAGGTGGCGATGCGCTCGTCGGCGGTTTTCTTCGACAGCAGCAACATCATTTGCTGGTCGTCGCGGATCTCACGGCTCATCACGCGCATCAACTGACGGCGCAGTTGCGGCAGTTGCAAGGCCAGTTCATCAAGACGTTCGAAGGGGATTTCGCAGACCGAGGTCGTCTCCAGCGCTTGAGCCGACACCGGGTGTTTCTCTGTGTCCATACCGGACAGTCCGACCAGTTCGCTCGGCAAGTGGAAACCCGTCAGTTGCTCCTCGCCGCCGTCGCTGAGGCTGAAGGTCTTCAGGGCGCCGGAGCGTACTGCATAAACGGAATCGAACGTGTCGCCCTGACGGAACAGGAACTCGCCCTTTTTCAACGGGCGGCCGCGTTTAACGATTTCGTCCAGCGCATCCATGTCTTCCAGATTCAAAGAAAGTGGCAGGCAGAGAGGGGCCAGGCTGCAATCCTTGCAATGGGCCTGGTTGTGAGCGCGCAGTTTAACTGGCTCGGACATTTCTTAAATCCTTGTGGGAAAACACACATAAGCCGTAAGGGTAACTCACGGGAGGACATTCAGGCCAGCGTGCAACGACGTTGTCCTACAGGCATAAAGCCGCAGCCCCGGCGGCCGATAAACCGGTATCAGAACGCACGGAAGGAAGGATTCGATGAGCGCCATTGGCACGCTGAACCCCGGTAATCATGGCGTTGCAGCGTTGCCGGAGGGTCTGAATAATGACTCCGCCGTTGACCGCGACGCCGATTCTTCAACACAGGCAACCCCGACCTTGGTCGAGGGCGTCAAAGTGTCGCTGTCCGGTGCTGCCATTGCAAAATCCGCCGCGGTCGGCGGCGAAAACAGCGACATCGACAACAGCGGCTTGCCGGAGAACATCCAGCAGTTACTGAAAATGATCCGCAAAATACAAAAAGAGATTGTCGAGAAGAAAGCCCGCATGGCGGCTGTGATGTCCGACAAGACCCTGTCCAATGAAGAAAAAACCAACAAGCTCGCCGCGCTGCGTGGTGCCATCGCAGCCTTGAGCAGTGGCCTGATCACCGCCAACCTTGCCCTGTCCAAGGTGATGAATCAGTCGGCGTTGACCCCGGATCAAAACTTCAAGGTCGGCTCGCTCCTGACCAAGCCTTAGATTACCCGCGAGAAGCGCTGGCGGTTCTGCTGCTCAAGGTAGGCATCGAACACCATGCACACCGAGCGCACCAGCAGGCGTCCGGCCGGCAACACCTCGATGCATTCGCGTTCGAGTCTGATCAGGCCATCCTCGGCCATACTCTGCAGTTGCGGCCATAGCGCGCCGAAATAGCCCTGAAAATCGACATTGAATTGCTGCTCGATGGTGGCGAATTCCAGCCTGAAGTTACAGATCAGTTGCTGGATCACCGCGCGGCGCAGGCGATCGTCGGCGTTGCACACCAGGCCGCGACTGGTGGCCAGTTGCGCGCTGGCGAGGGTGTTTTGATAGGCGTTGAGATCGCTGCTGTTCTGGCAGTACAGATCGCCGATCTGGCTGATCGCCGAAACCCCCAGGCCAATCAGGTCGCAATGACCGTGAGTGGTGTAGCCCTGGAAGTTGCGTTGCAGGGTGGCTTCTTCCTGGGCGATCGCCAGTTCGTCGTCGGGCAGGGCGAAGTGGTCCATGCCGATGTAGCGATAGCCGGCGGTCGTGAGCTGTTCAATGGTGCGCTGGAACATCTCCAGTTTTTGCGCCGGGCTCGGCAACTCGCTGCTGTTGATGCGCCGCTGCGGCATGAAGCGCTCCGGCAGATGCGCATAGTTGAACACCGAGAGCCGGTCCGGTTGCAGGCTGATCACTTCGTCGACAGTGCGGGCGAAGTTGTCCGGGGTCTGCTTCGGCAAGCCGTAGATCAAATCAATGTTGATCGAGCGAAATTGCAATGTGCGCGCAGCGTCGATCACCGCGCGGGTTTCTTCCAGGCTTTGCAGGCGATTGACCGCACGCTGCACCGCCGGGTCGAGGTCTTGCAGGCCGATGCTGACGCGGTTGAAACCCAGTTCACGCAACAGGCCCATGGTCGACCAGTCGGCTTCACGCGGGTCGATCTCGATGCCGTAATCGCCAGAGTCGTCCTCCAGCAGGTTAAAGTGCTTGCGCAAGTGTGCCATCAATTGGCGCAGTTCGTCGTGGCTGAGAAAAGTCGGGGTACCGCCGCCGAAATGCAGCTGCTCGACTGTCTGCGCGGGGTCGAGGTGGCAGGCGACCAGCTGGATTTCCTGCTCCAGCCGTTGCAGATACGGCTGTGCACGGCCGCGATCCTTGGTGATGACTTTGTTGCAGGCGCAGTAGTAGCAGATGTTTGCGCAGAACGGCACATGCACATAAAGCGACAACGGCCGCAGGGCTTTGCGGCTGTCGCGCAGGGCGTGGAACAGGTCGAAGGTGCCGACCTGACCGTGAAATTGCACGGCCGTGGGATACGAGGTGTAGCGCGGCCCCGCCAGGTCATAGCGGCGGATCAAATCGGTGTCCCAACGAATGGCGTCGAGCATGCGGGCATTCCCCCCGGATAGGCTGGCAGTGTGGCGAGTCTATCGGGGTGCGGCGATGGGGCTGTTGATTTGCATCAACAGTGCTCGGAAGTGTCCCTGTGGCGAGGGGATTCATCCCCGTTGGGGCGCGAAGCGCCCCCTTCTTTTCTCCAGTCATACTTTGTAGACCGATTTACGACTGCTGCGCAGCCGAACGGGGATGAATCCCCTCGCCACAGAATAATCAGTGGCCCATCAACCAATGCTGATGCGGTCCAGGCAGGGTCCAGAGGCCAAAAAGGATGACCAGCAAGCCGCCAGCCATGCGTACGCTGCGTTTGCGCAGGATCGCCGTGACCCGTTCGGCCGCCAGCCCGGTGGCCAGCAGCACCGGCCAGGTGCCGAGACCAAACGCGAGCATCAGCAACGCACTGTCCAGCGCATTGCCCTGACTCGCGCTCCACAACAACGTGCTGTAAACCAGCCCGCACGGCAGCCAGCCCCACAACGCGCCGAGCAGCAGGGCACGCGGCACACTCGACACCGGCAGCAAGCGATTCGCCACGGGCTGGATATAGCGCCACAACCCCCGCCCGAGGGATTCGATGCGCGTGAGGCCGCTCCACCAACCCGCGAGATACAAGCCCATCGCGATCAGCAGCAACCCGGCCACTACCCGCATGAACAACGCCGCCGGGCTGTTTGCCAGCGCCCAGCCGGCCAGCCCGATCAACAACCCTGCCGTGGCATAACTGAGAATCCGCCCCAGGTTGTAGGCCAGCAACAAGCGAAAGCGTCGGCTGCGCTGTTCCTTGGGAATCGCCAGGGTCAAGGCGCCCATCAAGCCACCGCACATGCCCAGGCAATGTCCGCCGCCGAGCAGGCCGAGGATCAGCGCCGAGACCAGTAGCGGCGCCAGTTCAAGCATGGGGTGGCGCCTTGTCGTCCGGTTTGCCGGCGTTGGCTTCGTCCACCGCAGCGGTGTGGTTCGGGTCCTGATCATCGAAGAGGATGCTGTGGGCGGGGCCGTCGAGGTCGTCGTACTGGCCGCTGTCCACCGCCCAGAAGAAGATGTACACGGCGATGGCTACGATCAGCAGGGCCGCGGGGATCATCACGTAGAGAGCTGGCATCTGTACTCCAGGCCCGTGCGGCTCAGGCCGGCAATGGGCGGGTTTCTGACGAGGTGTGCGCGGCTGGCGCGCCCGGCACGCGAGTCAGGCGCAGGGCGTTGAGCACCACGGTCAGCGAACTGATCGACATGCCGACGGCGGCCCAAACCGGAGTGATCCAGCCGAGGGCGGCGAACGGCAACATGAGGCCATTGTACAGCGCAGCCCACAACAGGTTCTCGATGATCACCCGGCGGGTACGTCGCGCCAGGCTGAAGGCTTGCACCAAGGCGTCGAGGCGGTTGGACAGCAGCACCGCGTCGGCGCTGGTTTTCGCCAGATCGGTGGCCGAACCCATCGCCACGCTGATGTCCGCAGCGGCGAGCACCGGCACATCGTTGACGCCGTCGCCGAGCATCAGCACTTTGCGACCCTGCTGGTGCAGTTGCTGCAGCACTTGCAGTTTGTCATCCGGGCGCAAGCCGCCGCGGGCCTCATCAATACCCAGTTCGGCGGCGACGCTGGCGACCATCGGCGAGCTGTCCCCGGACAACAGCAGTGTGCGCCAGCCACGTGCCTTGCACGCCGCAAGTAGGGCGGGGGCGTCGTCGCGCAAGCGATCATCGAGGACGAACCAGGCCAGCGGGCCGTCAGTGTCCGCGAGCAGCAACCATTGCCCGGCTTCATCGGGCATCAACGGTACCGGCGCGCCGCTCGGGGCGCAGGCAAATGCTGCCTGGCCGATGCGCAAACGCTGGCCGTCCACCACGCCTTCCAGACCCAGCCCCGGCGTGCTGTGGACTTCTTCAGCGGCCAGCGGGGCGCGGCCGAACGCTCGGGCAATGGGGTGTTCCGAACGGTTTTCCAGGGCGGCGGCAAGGCTCAGGCATTGATCGCTGTCGAGGCCACCGAGAGGGCGAATCGAGCGCAGGACCAGACGGCCTTCGGTCAGGGTGCCGGTCTTGTCGAAAATCACCGTATCGATTTGATTGAGGCCTTCAAGCACATGACCGCGGGTCAACAGCAGGCCGAGTTTGTGCAGCGTGCCGGTGGCGGCGGTGAGTGCGGTTGGCGTCGCCAGCGACAGCGCGCAGGGGCAGGTCGCGACCAGCATGGCGAGGACGATCCAGAACGCCCGCGAAGCATCCAGCTGCCACCACAACAGGCCGATGGCCGCCGCTGCAATCAGCGACAGCAACAGAAACCATTGCGCGGCGCGGTCGGCGATTTCTGCCAGGCGTGGTTTTTCCGCCTGGGCGCGGTCGAGCAGGCGGACAATTGCGGACAGGCGCGTGTCCTGTCCCAACGCCTGCACTTCGACCGTCAATGCGCCTTCGACGTTGAGCGTGCCGGCAGTCACCGCATCGCCCACGGTTCGTGCTTGCGGCAGGTATTCGCCGGTCAGCAGCGATTCGTCGATGCTGGACTGGCCGTCGATGATTTTGCCGTCAGCCGGCAGAATCGAGCCGGGCTGCACCAGAATCCGCTCGCCCAGGCGCAGCTCGCTGAGCAGGATGCGTTCGCTCTGGCCGTTCGCATCAAGACGCAGGCACGAGGCCGGCAACAGATTTACCAGTTGCGCGGTGGCGGCGGCGGTGCGTTCGCGGGCGCGGCGTTCCAGATAACGCCCGGCCAAAAGAAACAGCGCGAACATGCCGACCGCATCGAAGTACAGCTCGCCAACCCCGGTGATCGACGTCCAGATCCCAGCGATATAAGCGCTGCCGATCGCCAGGGAAACGGACACATCCATGGTCAGGTGACGGGTGCGCAAATCGCGCATCGCGCCTTTGAAGAACGGTGCGCAGCTGTAGAACACGATCGGCGTGGTCAGAAACAGCGCGACCCAGCGCAGGATCGTGTGCAGCTCCGGGCTGAGATCAATGTTGAATTCCGGCCAGGTGGCCATGGTCGCCATCATTGCCTGGAACCACAGCAACCCGGCGACGCCGAGCTGGCGCAGGGCCAGGCGATTCTCGCTGGCCAGTTGTTCGCTGGCGCGGTCGGCTTGGTAGGGATGGGCGGCGTAGCCGATATGGCGCAGTTCGGCGAGCAACTGGCTCAGCGGCAATTGCGCGTCGGCCCAGCTGACGTGCAGACGATGGTTGGACAGGTTCAGTCGCGCCTCGGCGACCGCCGGCAGCGTGCGCAGGTGTTTCTCGATCAGCCAGCCACAGGCGGCGCAACTGATGCCTTCCATCAACAGAGTGGTTTCGGCCAGATCGCCTTCGTGGCGGACGAAGGGTTGTTGCACGTCGGCGCGGTCGTACAGCGCCAGTTCATCGCTCAGTTGCACCAGCAGAGCCTCGGGATTGGCCGAGGCTTCGCTGCGATGCTGGTAGTAGCTTTCCAGACCGCCGGCGACGATGGCTTCGGCCACGGCCTGACAGCCCGGGCAGCAGAATTCGCGGGACTGCCCGAGTACGACGGCGGTGAAGCGGCTGCCGGACGGGACGGGCAGGGCGCAGTGGTAGCAGGGAAGTGGGGTGGTCATCATGTCGTTCCGATCGTTCCCACGCTCCGCGTGGGAATGCCTCCCCGGACGCTCCGCGTCCGCTTCGGCTGGGACGCGGAGCGTCCCTGGCTGCGTTCCCACGCGGAGCGTTGGAACGATCAGAGTAAGGCTTATTTTTTCAGGTCTTCTGCGCCCTGCAATGGCTCATCGCCCAGCAGCAGATCCTTGTCATGACTGACCAGTTCTTCTTCAAACATACGCCACACGTGGTCATCCTGACTGCCGAGCAGTTCGACAAACCGACGTCCCTCGACCTTATCACCGAGTTGGCCGATGTAGCGCCCGGTTTCACTGTCGCTGCGGGTCAGGACGATCTTGCGGTCCTTCTCCGGCTGGGTTGGCGATATCAGATTCAACTCCAGGGTTTGCGGCTGGCTGTCACCGCTCAGGCGCAGGTCGACTTCGCCGGTGACGCCGTCCAGATGCACGTTGGCGCGCATCTTCAGGTTCTGCGCCAGTAACTCACGGTCCAGCGAACGGTTGATGCCTTTGCCTGCTTCGTAATAGTTGTCGTTGACCAGATTGTCCGGGTTGTTGACCGCAATCGTCACCATGGACAGGGTCAGGGTCACCGAGCAGGCCAGAATCGCGATGATGATCCATGGCCAGAGGTGCTTGTACCAGGGACTTGCAGCGTTTGCAGCGGGCATGTGCAGTTCTCTCAACGGATTTGTGGGCCGATGAATCGGCTCTTGGCTTCAACGTGAACGCTGTCGTCATCGGCGTCCCTGAGGATGAATTTCACCTCGTTGGTGCTCGATGGCAGTTGCTCCGGTGCGCTCGACAACTCGACCGGCATGCTGACGATATCCCCGGCGGCGACCTTGATCTCGCGCTTGCCTTGCAGGCGCAGGTCCGGCAGGCCTTCAGCTTCCAGCACATAGGTATGATCGTGCTGATCCTTGTTCATGATCTTCAGGCTGTAGACGTTTTCGATCCGGCCTTCGGCGTTTTCGCGGTACAGCACGCGGTCTTTGCTGACGTCGAAACCGACCAGCGAGCGCATGAAGAACGCGGCGACCAACAGACTGATCATCGCCAGCAACACCAGCGCATAGCCGATCAGGCGTGGCCGCAGTTTATGGGTTTTCTGCCCGGACAGGTTGTGTTCGGTGGTGTAGCTGATCAATCCGCGCGGGTAGTCCATCTTGTCCATGATGCTGTCGCAGGCATCGATGCACGCCGCGCAGCCAATGCACTCGATTTGCAGGCCGTCGCGGATGTCGATGCCGGTCGGGCAGACCTGCACGCACATCGTGCAGTCAATGCAATCGCCCAGACCCAGGGCCTTGTAGTCGACGCCTTTCTTGCGCGGGCCACGGCTTTCGCCCCGGCGCGGGTCGTAGGAAACGATCAGCGTGTCCTTGTCGAACATCACGCTCTGAAAACGCGCGTAAGGACACATGTAGATGCACACCTGCTCACGCAACCAACCGGCATTGCCGTACGTGGCGAGGGTGAAAAAACCGACCCAGAAATACGACCAGCCATCGGCCTGGCCGGTGAAGAACTCGATGACCAGCTCGCGGATCGGCGAGAAGTAACCGACGAAGGTCATGCCGGTGACAAAACCGATCAGCAGCCACAGCGAGTGCTTGGCCAGTTTGCGCATGAATTTATTTGCGCTCATCGGCGCCTTGTCGAGCTTGATGCGCTGGTTGCGGTCGCCCTCGGTGACTTTCTCGCACCACATGAAAATCCAAGTCCACACGCTTTGCGGGCAGGTGTAGCCGCACCAGACGCGACCGGCATACACGGTGATGAAGAACAGGCCGAACGCGGCAATGATCAACAGGCCCGAGAGCAGGATGAAATCCTGCGGCCAGAACGTAGCGCCGAAGATGAAGAACTTACGCTCCGGCAGGTTCCACCACACCGCCTGATGGCCGCCCCAGTTCAGCCACACCGTGCCGAAATACAACAGAAACAACGCCGCACCGCCAAGCATCCGCAGATTGCGGAACAGGCCGGTGAAGGCGCGGGTGTAGATTTTTTCTCGTGAGGCGTAAAGATCGACGCTGTTGCTCGGGTTTTTACTCGGCGGCGTGACGTCGTGTACCGGAATCTGATTGCTCATCATTGCATCCCACGGCAGTGGAAAAATGCCTCGGTCGATACGTGCCAACCAAGGTCAAAAAGGGCTGTTGCAGTGGCGCAATGATACGCCTGCAGCTCTGGCTCAAGGGTGCGACCTTTGGTCGCGTTGGGGAAAACCAATTGATGGTGTAGTGACTTGGATCAATTGACTTATGAAGTATGGTCGAACTTTTGGGACAAGCGGTTCAGTCAAACGCTTGCCTGGTGAAGATTAATCCACGCTCAACAAAGAAATCGATGTCGTTCTCTGGCATGCGTAACAAGTCGGCGATATTTGCTATTTGCACTGGTGTGCAAGGCACGGGCACCTGTTCAGAGAGTTCGGCGCCTAACCCTTTCTCATCGGTTTTTGTGTTCCGCTTCCTTTGTGCCGGCATTTGTTCTGATCGGTTATCCATGATTGATCTCCTCTGAATTATTGCGGGATTGAAGGTATCCAGTATCGCCTTTACGCGCAAACCGCTTGATGCTTCTGCTCAAACAAAACGGCCCCGCCAATTCCCATTGGCGGGGCCGTCTCGTATTGCTTCAGGCGCAGGCTTTACTCGGCCTCCGCCTCCGGTGCTTTTTCGCCGTGGGAAAGGCTATACACATACGCCGCCAACAAGTGCACCTTGTCGTTACCCTGCAGTTGTTCCTGCGCAGGCATCTGGCCCTGACGGCCGTAGCGGATGGTCTGCTGCAGTTGCGCGAAGCTCGATCCGTAAATGAACGCGCCCGGATGGGTCAGGTCAGGTGCGCCCATCGCTGGCGTGCCTTTGCCGGCCGGGCCGTGGCAAGCCACGCAGTTGGCGGCGAACAGTTTCTGGCCGTTGGCCGGATCGGCCTTGGCGTCTTCCGGCAGTTTGCGGCCATCCAGGTTGGTCACTACATAAGCCGCGACATCAGCCACGCCTTGCTCACCGATCACCTCCGCCCATGCCGGCATCACCGCGTGACGGCCGCCCATGATGGTGGTCTTGATGGTTTCCGGCTCACCGCCCCAGCGCCAGTCGGCGTCGGTCAGGTTGGGGAAACCGTAGGCGCCCTTGGCGTCGGAACCGTGGCACACGGAGCAGTTGGAGGCGAACAGACGACCGCCCATTTTCAGTGCTTGCGGATCCTTGGCGACTTCTTCGATCGGCATGGCGGCGAACTTGGCGAAGATCGGACCGAACCTGGCGTCCGAACGCGCCATTTCCTTTTCCCATTCGTGCACGCCGGTCCAGCCGGTCTGGCCGTTGGCGAACGCGGTCTGCTTTTCCGTATCGAGATAGTTGTAGCCCGGCAGCAGGCCCTTCCAGTTGCCCAGGCCTGGATACAGCACCAGGTAACCCAAGGCAAAAATGATGGTGCCGACGAACAGCATGAACCACCATTTCGGCAGCGGGTTGTCGTACTCCTCGATCCCGTCGAAGGAGTGGCCGACCGTCTCGTCCGTCTGTTCGCTGCGCTGGCCCTTGCGGGTCGACAGCAGCAGCCAGGTCAGGGCGAAGATCGTACCGAGACTGAGGACTGTGACGTACAGACTCCAGAATGTAGTCATTCTTTGTTACTCCTAGAAGCTTGCTCGACGTGCTTGATGGCTTCGGGATCATCCGCAAAAGGCAGCAAGGTCGCGTCTTCAAACTCCGACTTGCGCTTGGGGCTGAACACCCACAACGCCAGACCGATAAAGGCCACCATCACGACAACGGTGCCCAGGCCTCGAATCATCCCGATATCCATCAGATTCACCGTTTGCTTTTGATGATGGTGCCCAGGCCTTGCAGATAGGCCACCAGCGCGTCCATTTCGGTTTTGCCCTTCACGGCATCCTGTGCACCGGCGATGTCTTCGTCGGTGTAAGGCACGCCGAGGGTGCGCAAGACTTCCATTTTTTTCGCGGTTTCCTTGCCGTCGAGCTTGTTTTCCACGAGGAACGGGTAAGCCGGCATTTTCGACTCAGGCACCACGTTGCGCGGGTTGTACAAGTGCGCACGCTGCCAGTCATCGGAGTAACGACCGCCCACACGGGCCAGGTCCGGGCCGGTACGTTTGGAACCCCACAGGAATGGGTGGTCCCAGACACTTTCACCGGCAACCGAATAGTGGCCATAGCGTTCGGTTTCAGCGCGGAACGGACGGATCATCTGCGAGTGGCAGCCGACACAACCGTTGGCGATGTAGACGTCGCGGCCTTCCAGTTCCAGCGCCGAGCGTGGCTTCATGCCCTCGACCGGCTTATTGGTGACGTCCTGGAAGAACAGCGGAACAATTTGGGTCAGACCACCGACGCTGACGGCGATCACCATGAAGAAGGCCAGCAGGCCAATATTCTTCTCGACAGCTTCATGCTTCATCAGTGAGCTCCAACGACGGCAATCTTGGCGGCGGCTTCGGCTTCAACCGGGTCCGACGCACGTACGGTGCGGTACACGTTGTACGCCATAAGCAGCATGCCGCTGGCGAAGAACGCACCGCCCAGCGCACGGACAATGAAGCCCGGGTGGCTGGCCTGCAGCGCTTCGACGAACGAATACGTGAGGGTGCCGTCATCGTTGATGGCGCGCCACATCAGGCCCTGAGTGATGCCGTTGACCCACATCGAGGCGATGTAGAGCACGGTGCCGATGGTGGCGAGCCAGAAGTGCGCGTTGATCAGCCCGGTGCTGTGCATCTGCGCACGGCCGAACAGTTTCGGGATCATGTGGTAGATCGCGCCGATCGAGATCATCGCTACCCAGCCGAGCGCGCCGGCGTGTACGTGGCCGATGGTCCAGTCGGTGTAGTGCGAGAGCGAATTGACGGTCTTGATGGCCATCATCGGACCTTCAAAGGTCGACATGCCGTAGAACGCCAGCGACACCACGAGGAAACGCAGGATCGGGTCGGTGCGCAGCTTATGCCAGGCGCCCGAGAGGGTCATCATGCCGTTGATCATGCCGCCCCAGCTTGGCGCCAGCAAAATGATCGACATCGCCATGCCCAGCGATTGTGCCCAGTCCGGCAGGGCGGTGTAGTGCAGGTGGTGCGGGCCGGCCCAGATGTACAGGGTGATCAGCGCCCAGAAGTGCACGATCGACAGGCGATAGGAATAGATCGGACGTTCGGCCTGTTTCGGCACGAAGTAGTACATCATCCCGAGGAAACCGGTGGTGAGGAAGAAGCCCACCGCGTTATGGCCGTACCACCACTGAATCATTGCGTCGGTGGCGCCCGAATAAGCCGAGTACGACTTGAACAGGCTGACCGGCAGCGACATGTGGTTGACGATGTGCAGCATCGCGGTCACGACGATGAACGCGCCGTAGAACCAGTTGCCGACATAGATGTGCTTGGTTTTGCGCTTGGTGATGGTGCCGAAGAACACCAGACCGTAGGTGACCCAGACAATCGCCAGCAAAATGGCCAGCGGCCATTCCAGTTCGGCGTATTCCTTGGTGGTGGTGTAACCCAGCGGCAAGGTAATGATGGCGCCGACGATGACCGCTTGCCAGCCCCAGAACGTGAAGGCCGCGAGGCTGTCGGAGATCAGTCGCGTCTGGCAGGTTCGCTGCACGACATAGTAGGAAGTGGCGAACAGTGCACAACCACCGAAGGCAAAAATCACCAGGTTTGTGTGCAACGGGCGCAAGCGTCCAAAGCTCGTCCACGGCAGACCGAAGTTCAATTCCGGCCAGACCAGTTGCGAGGCAATGAAGACACCGAGCCCCATGCCAAGGATCCCCCAGACCACCGTCATGATGGCGAACTGGCGGACTACCTTATAGTTATAAGCAGTCGGACTGATTGCTGTGCTCATTCTAAGGTTCCACGGTTTGGGTGTTTTATTAGGATTAAAATCGGCCGCAAGTATGCAGAGAGCAGGGGGTCATTGCAACGCGCCATGACCTGGGTCAATGCTTTCCAACGCTGATTCTGCGGCCTTTCCATGCGCCGCGTAGGGTCAAAAATGACCGCTGACAAAATGTCGCACCGAGCGAAAAAAACCAGCGCTGCGGATCGCGGTCGACGGCGCATCTTCATGCGTCGTGATCGGGGGATGAAGGGCAATCGGCGCAACAGCCGTTATCCATCAGCGTTTGCGGCGAATCTGTCAGCCGGTTCATCGAACGCATCGCTCGGGATTGATCTGAAAACCGACGCTGGCCGGTCCGCTTCGATGAAGCGTAGACCCGATTCCGGGGATTCGAAAGGAGAGGTTGCCAGGGGTGCGACAATGCGTCGCAAAGGGGTGGGAAACTGCCGCAGCGAGAAAGCTGCGGCAGCGATGTGCGCAATTACTATTTTTTGCTGTCTTCAGTTATTAGTTTTTCTGTATTCAATCCATGGCTTAAACTGTAGACATAAGCGGCAAGCAATTGCACTTTATCGTTGCCCAGCAATTCATTCTGCGCTGGCATGTGGCCCTGGCGACCATGGCGAATGGTCTGTTCCAGTTGGGTCAGACTGGTGCCATAAATGAAGCCCGCCGGATGGGTCAGGTTTGGCGCGCCCATGGCGGGCGTGCCCTGGCCGGTGGCGCCATGACAAGCTACGCAAGTGATGCTGAACGCCTGTTGCCCGGCTTGCAGGTCCGCCTTGCTGTCGGCGGGCAGCGGCAGGCCGGCCAGTTCATGGCGCACATACGCGGCAACGTTTTTCACCCCGGCCTCGCCGAGTACTTCGCCCCAGGCCGGCATTGCCGCCATCCGCCCGCCCATGATCGTGGTCTTGATCGTCTCGGCGTCGCCGCCCCAGCGCCAGTCGCTGTCGGCGAGGTTAGGGAAACCGAACGCGCCCTTGGCATCCGAGCCGTGGCACACCGAGCAGTTGGAAGCGAACAGGCGACCGCCCATTTTCAGCGCCTGCGGATCCTTGGCCACTTCTTCCAACGGCATCGCCGCGAATTTGGCGAAGATCGGGCCGAATTTGGCGTCGGCCTTGTTCATTTCCTTTTCCCACTCGTGAACGCCGGTCCAGCCGTCCTCGTAACCCGGCAGGATACCTTTCCAGTTGCCCAGGCCCGGATACAGAATCAGATAGCCCACCGAGAACACCAGCGTGCCGGCGAACAGCATGAACCACCACTGCGGCAGCGGGTTGTCGTACTCCTCGATGCCGTCGAAGCTGTGGCCCATGGTCTGGTCGACGCTGCCCTTGGTCTCGCCCCGGCGCGTGCCGATCAGCAGCCAGGTCAGGCCGATCAGGCTGCCAATGGTCAGTACGCAGATCCACGTACTCCAGAAGGTGGTCATGGCCGGGTACTCCTTGTTTCAGGGGTGGAAATTGTTTCGGGTTGCGGTTCGTCGGCAAACGGCAGCAGGCGCGCTTCGGCGAATTCCGGGGTGCGCTTGCGGTTGAACACCCACAGGGTCAAACCGACAAACGCGACAAACACCACGACCGTGCCGAGGCCGCGGATCAGGCCTGCACTCATTTCAATGATCATCGTGCTCACCTCTTGCTCTTGATCGCAGTGCCGAGCACTTGCAGGTAGGAGACGAGCGCGTCCATTTCAGTCTTGCCCTTGAGGCTGGCGACCGCGCCGCTGATGTCGTCGTCGGTGTACGGCACGCCGAGGGTGCGCATGGTTTTCAGCTTGGTTTCGGTGTGGCTGCTGTCGACCGCCTGCGTGACCAGCCACGGGTAGGCCGGCATCTTCGATTCCGGCACCACGTTGCGCGGGTTGTACAAGTGCGCGCGGTGCCAGTCATCCGAGTAGCGCGCGCCCACGCGGGCAAGGTCCGGCCCGGTGCGTTTCGAACCCCACAGGAACGGGTGATCCCAGACGCTTTCGCCGGCCACCGAATAGTGCCCGTAGCGCTCGGTTTCGGCGCGGAACGGGCGGATCATCTGCGAGTGGCAACCGACGCAGCCTTCGCGGATATAGATGTCGCGACCTTCCAGTTGCAGCGCGGTGTAGGGCTTCATGCCTTCCACCGGTTTGTTGGTGACGTCCTGGAAAAACAGCGGGACGATCTGGGTCAGGCCGCCGATGCTCACGGCGAACACCATCAGCAGCATCAGCAGGCCGACGTTCTTTTCAATCGTTTCGTGTTTCATGGCGGACTCCTCAGGCCATCTGCGCGGCAGCAACGACGTCAGCAGGCTGCGAGGCCCGCACGGTGCGCCAGGTGTTGTAAGCCATCAGCAACATGCCACTCAAGAAAATCGCCCCGCCGACCAGTCGCACAACAAAGCCCGGATGGCTGGCCACCAGGGTTTCAACGAAGGAGTACGTCAGCGTGCCGTCCTCGTTGACCGCGCGCCACATCAGGCCCTGGGCGATGCCGTTGACCCACATCGAGGCGATGTAGAGCACGGTGCCGATGGTCGCCAGCCAGAAATGCGCGTTGATCAGACCGATGCTGTGCATCTGCGCTCGGCCGAAGATTTTCGGGATCATGTGGTACAGCGCGCCGATGGAAATCATCGCCACCCAGCCGAGGGCGCCGGCGTGTACGTGGCCGATGGTCCAGTCGGTGTAGTGGGAGAGGGCGTTCACAGTCTTGATGGCCATCATCGGCCCTTCGAAGGTCGACATGCCGTAGAACGCCAGCGACACCACGAGGAAGCGCAGGATCGGGTCGCTGCGCAATTTATGCCAGGCGCCCGAGAGGGTCATCATGCCGTTGATCATGCCGCCCCAGCTCGGCGCCAGCAGAATCAGCGACATCACCATGCCCAGCGACTGCGCCCAGTCCGGCAGCGCGGTGTAGTGCAAGTGGTGCGGACCGGCCCAGATGTACAGGGTGATCAGCGCCCAGAAGTGCACGATTGAGAGGCGATACGAATACACCGGCCGCTCGGCCTGTTTCGGCACGAAGTAATACATCATGCCGAGGAAGCCGGCGGTGAGGAAAAAGCCCACGGCGTTGTGGCCGTACCACCACTGCACCATGGCGTCGGTGGCGCCGGCGTACAGTGAGTAGGATTTAGTGAGACTCACCGGCAACTCAAGGTTGTTGACGATGTGCAGAATCGCCACGGTGATGATGAACCCGCCGAAAAACCAGTTGCCCACGTAGATGTGCTTGGTCTTGCGCTGCATGATCGTGCCGAAAAACACAATCGCGTAGGCGACCCAGACGATAGTGATCAGGATGTCGATCGGCCATTCCAGCTCGGCGTATTCCTTGGAACTGGTGTAACCCAGCGGCAGGCTGATCGCCGCCAGCAGAATCACCAGTTGCCAGCCCCAGAAGCAGAACGCGGCGATTTTTGGTGCAAACAATTGCGTCTGGCAGGTGCGTTGTACCGAGTAGAAAGAGCTGGCGAACAGCGCGCAGCCACCGAAGGCGAAGATCACCGCGTTGGTGTGCAGCGGGCGCAGACGGCCGAAACTGGTCCAGGGCAAATTGAAGTTGAGTTCGGGCCAGACCAATTGCGCCGCGAGAAAAACCCCGAGGCCCATGCCGACGATGCCCCACACCACCGTCATAATGGCGAATTGGCGGACCACCTTGTAGTTGTAGGCGGTACTGATAGAAGTGTTCATGGTTCCCCATCCACGGTTCAGCCGAAGTGAGCGCGCGAACGGCGCGAATCCTTCGTCTGGAGTTATAGGCAGACTAAAAGCGAGGCAAGCATGGACAAACAGCACAAGGCCAGTATTGACGGGGATCAATGGGCGCAGTGTGTGCGTGATCATGGGTGGCTTTGGGATGCCGCCACGGGTAAGGCTTCGGCGACTCTGATTCTGGCGCACGGGGCGGGGGCGCCGATGGACAGTGACTGGATGTCGGATATGGCTGGGCGTCTTGCTGCGCTGGGTATCAACGTATTGCGCTTTGAGTTTCCGTATATGGCGCAGCGGCGGGTGGATGGTGTCAAGCGTCCGCCGAATCCTGCGCCGAAATTGCAGGAGTGCTGGCGGGAGGTGTATGGCGAAGTGCGGCGTCATGTCGCTGGGGTTTTGGCGATTGGCGGCAAGTCGATGGGCGGGCGGATGGCGAGTCTGGTGGCGGATGAGTTGGGGGTGGATGCGCTGGTGTGTCTGGGGTATCCGTTTTATGCGGCGGGGAAACCGGAGAAGCCGCGGGTTGAGCATTTGGCTTCGTTGCGTACGCGGGCGTTGATTGTGCAGGGGGAGCGGGATGCGCTGGGTAATCGTGAGGCGGTTGAGGGGTATTTGTTAGCGTCGGGGATTGAGGTGTTTTGGCTGGTGGCGGGGGATCATGATTTGAAGCCGTTGAAGGTTTCCGGGTTTACCCATGAACAGCATTTGGCTAGCGCCGCGCAGGCGGTGGCTTGTTTTTTTCGTTGATTTTTCGGGTGTATATCCGTTGCTGCGGTAAGGGCCACTTAGGGTTCCGCCCTTACGGCGGGTCACTTTTTCCAGACGCCGAAAAAGTAACCAAAAAGGCTTGCTCCTACGTTCGGCCCGCTCGCTGGGGCTCGGGGTTCCTTCGCTCCGGGATCGATCCGGGCGCAGCGTTTCCGGTTTGCTTCGCTGCACCTCCTTCCGCTGTGTACGACTGCGTCGTACGGTCGCTGCGCTCCCACGCCCGGATCAATCCCTGCGCTCAGCCTTCCGAAGTCGCCCGTGGATCAAGATCAAGAGCGGTACTCGAGCTAACGCTCATTGTTGAGTGGGGCGGCTTCGCCGCGGGCAGCTGCGCTGCTTTGCTTTTGTCTTTGTGGGAGCGAGCCTGCTCGCGAAGGCGGCCTGGCAGCCGACCTGATTCTTCCTGATGTACACCGCCCCCCTTGTAGGAGTGAGCCTGCTCGCGAAGGCGCCTGCCGGCCGACAGATTTCTATCATAGACACTCGATCCAAATGTGAGCTGCCGAAGGCTGCGATCTTTTGATCTGGCTCTGGCTCTGGCTCTGGCTTTTGATCTCCTGCCCCTTCGGCAGGCCGAGCGTAGGTGTTCATCAGGGGGTTAGGCGCGTAGCGCCATGCGGCGAAGCCGCATACATCGGGAGGAGGTGCAGCGAAGCCAACCGGAGACGATGCCCCCTGATGGACACCGTAGCGAGGGTACCCCGAGCCCCAGCGAGCGGGCCGTACGCCGGGGGCAAAGCCTTTTGGTTCCTTTTTGGCGTTTGAAAAAGGGACTCGCTGTAAGAGCGAAACCATAAGGAACCGTTACCGCAGCAACGGATATGCCCCCAATCCTGATCCCCACAAACGCGCCGCTTAAACATAACCCCGCAAACCCGTTTACAAGACACCAGCCGTTACGCCACAACGGCTACAACTCCTTGCGCCGTTGCCTACGCGTACGCCAGAATCCGCCGGCTTACGCGGTTAGGCGGTGGGCTATATCGTTTGTCTGTCACTGAAAAACAGTGATGGGGTTTGGTAGCCCGCGTCGAAACCGTTGTATAGCGTCACCGTATGCAGTCCCGATTCGGGACTCGGCTTTTATGGTGGGCATGCGTGGGGCTCCTTTGCGAGCGCCGGGTTTCCCGTTTCGACCGGTCTACCAACCTGCGTATGGCCACCACCCTTCGTTTGGTAGCGAGGGTGCTGGCTCCCGATATCCGAAACTGGAGCACGCCCATGTTCAAAGTAACCCCCAACCCGCCAATCCCCCACGACCGCGCGCTCGATCCGCAAAAAGTCAAAGAAGCCACCGACCGCGCCCTCGATTACTACCTCAGGCCCGAAGACCTGGCAGCACCGCCAGGTTCGCCAAAATATCGCCCCGTCTATGTTGTCGATCCTTCGCTGGATGACGAGATCCTGTTGATCGAGGCCTGCGAGTCGCTTTCATACGCGCATGCCATGGCCGGTAACATCGCCAATTCAATAGGCGGCCCGGAACGCAAACCACTGCTGGCGCTGCAACAGGTGATCATGCTGAACGAACTGTTGGTCAATCGACTGTTGGATAAGCTGAAGTTGCCTCAATAATTTCGCTGGCTGTTATGGCCTATTCGCGAGCAGGCTCACTCCTACAGGGGATCGTGATCAGGCACACAATCTGTGGCCGCCGCGAATCCAGTGTAGGCCTTCGCCTGCTCGCGAAAGCGCTCTATCGGACACCGTCAATTTCAGCAGGCAACAAAAAACCCGGAAGCTCCCGCCCTCCGGGTTTTTTGTTGCCGCCAGAACCGTCAGCGGTTAAACCGCGCCACCAACGAATACTGTGTATTCGCAGTCTTGGTCAGTTCTTCACTCAGCAACGCCGAGTTATGCGCCTGTTCCGAGGTCTGATCCGCCAACTCCGAAATATTGCTGATGTTGCGGCTGATTTCTTCAGCCACCGCACTTTGTTCTTCGGTCGCCGCGGCGATCTGGGTGGTCATGTCGGTGATGTTGGCGACCGCTTCGCTGATGCCGACCAGTGCCTGATCCGCTTCCAGCACCCGCGCCACGCCTTCTTCGGCCTGGCGATGCCCGGCTTCCATGGTTTGCACGGCGCTAGACGCGGTCTGTTGCAGCTTGGCGATCAGCGCATGGATCTGCCCGGTGGATTCGCTGGTGCGTTGCGCCAGTTGGCGGACTTCGTCAGCCACAACCGCGAAGCCGCGACCCATCTCGCCAGCACGCGCCGCTTCGATGGCGGCGTTGAGGGCGAGCAGGTTGGTCTGGTCGGCGATGCCTTTGATCACGTCGACCACGCCGCCGATTTCGTCGCTGTCCTTGGCCAGTTGTGTCACGGTCAGGCCGGTTTCGCCGACGACCACGGACAGGCGCTGAATGGCTTCGCGGGTTTCGCCAGCGATGTCGCGGCCGCGGCCGGTCAGGCGATTGGCTTCCTGGGTGGCGTCAGCGGTGCGTTGCACGTGGCTGGCGACTTCCTGGGTGGTGGCGGCCATCTGGTTGACGGCGGTAGCGACCTGTTCGGTTTCCACGCGCTGGCGTTCCAGGCCGGTCGAGCTGTTGTGTGCCAGGGCATCGGACTGCTTGGCCTGATCGGTCAAGTGTTCGGCGGTGTCCTGCAGACGGGTCAGGCAGGTTTTCAGGCGGGCTTCCTGGCTGAGGATCGACATTTCCAGACGCGCCTGCGCGCCACGGCTGTCGGTGTACATCTGCGCGATCAGCGGGTCAGAGGTGGTCTGCTCGGCCAGGCGCAGCAGACGCTTGAGTCCGCGTTGCTGCCATTGCAGGCCCATCAGGCCCAGCGGCACCGACAGAGCGGCGGCGAGGGCGAAGCCCCACTGCGAGTTCAGCGTCGCGCCGATCATGAAGCTCAACTGGCTGACCAGAATGAACGGCAGCCAGTCCTGCAGGATCGGCAGCCATTTGTCCGTCGAAGGAATCGCCGACTTGCCCTGATTGATGCGTTGGTAGAGCGCTTCGGCGCGGCGGATCTGTTCGGCGGTGGGCTTGACGCGCACCGACTCGTAACCGATCACCTGGCTGCCATCAAACACCGGTGTGACATAGGCGTTAACCCAATAGTGGTCACCGGATTTGCAGCGATTCTTGACAATGCCCATCCATGGCAAGCCTTGTTTCAGTGTGCCCCACATGTGCGAAAACACCGCCGACGGCACGTCAGGGTGACGGACCAGATTGTGCGGCGCGCGGATCAGTTCCTCCCGCGAAAACCCGCTGATTTCAACGAACGCGTCGTTGCAGTAGGTGATCACGCCCTTGGCATCGGTGGTGGAGATCAACCGTTGCTGAGCTGGAAAGGTCCGCTCGCGTTGTGTAATGGGCTGGTTGTTACGCATGGTTTTTCAATCCGCAAGGCTTTGAAAGGTTGTCGGCGCTGACAGGTTTTTATTGAAGTTTTTTTTCAGATTTAAGTAGGCCGTCGCAAAACGGCGCTTGCATCAACTGGCCAGCATCGGATAGGTGAAAAGACCGAAGTGCAGCAGATTCAGGCCGAAATGCGTGGCGATCGCCGCGCCCAGTCCGCCGAAACGGTAGGCCAGACCATAGCCGACCCCGGCCAGTCCCGCCAGCAACACCCAGGTCCAGCCAGCGCCGGCGTGCACCAAACCAAACAACAGCGAAGCCGACAGCAGCGCGAGGTTGTCGCCGTAGGGCAGGTGTTTGAGGCGACGACTGAGTCCGCCCTGTAGATAGCCGCGAAACAGCGCCTCCTCGACCAGCGTCACCAGCAGCAGATTGTTCAGCACCCACAGCCAGGCCTGATCAGGCCACTTCGGCGCCCAAGTGATCACGCCGAGCAACAATGCGCCGCCGAGGGCGAGGACCGCGCTCAGGGTCAGGGCGAGGGCGGTGGCATAGACGCTCAGGCGCAACGAACGTCGCGCGACAATCCAGGGGCAGACCAGCAACAGCCAGAAGCCAATCAGCGGTTTGTCGAGGTTGAGGTACATCGCGAATGGCACAGCATCGTCCGTGAAACGTTGCGGGTCGATGGCGCGACCGTTGGCGAAACCTGGCAGCCAGTGCATCGCCAGCGCGAGAGCCAGCACGATAAACAGGCCATGGCCGAGCCAACGCGCAACCGGCACCTGTTGCTGGCGCACAGCGAACGCGGCGAATAACAAAAGCCCGACAGAGATCAGTGCCAGCCAGCCGAGCTGGCCGTAGCTCAGGGCCAATCCGTAACCGAGGCCGAGAAGCCCGAGATAGAGCCATGGCAACGCCTTCATCGAAAGTCCTTGTGCGAAATTCTGGAAGGGGCTTTCTACACGGGCGAGGGGTTGGGGACAAGTGAAGGTGTGGCGGGGATGGGGAGCGTCGCAAATCTGACGGTTCGACACAAAACCCATTGTGGGAGCGGGCTTGCTCGCGAAAGCGGTGTGTCAGTCAGCCTATCTGTATCTATGACACCGCATTCGCGAGCAAGCCCACTCCCACATTGGCTGATTATTTCAATCAGAAATCGGTGGGCGTTCGGGATCAGCGCAGGTTGAGTCTGGCAGCCGCGCGCTCGGTAATCTCCGTGCGCAACTTCAACGAAGGCGCCGCGCGCAACCGCGCTTCATCGACAATCGCACTCGGCGCGACCTCGGGGCTACCCGAATTGAACGGCGGCGCCGGGGCATATTCCAGCTGCAATTGCACCAGTTGCGCCGTGTCGGCATCGACCAGTTCCGCCGCCAGCACCAGGGCGAAATCGATCCCGGCGGTAATCCCGCCACCGGTAAACAGATTGCCGTCGCGAACCACCCGATCCTTCACCGCAATCGCCCCCAGCGTCGGCAGCAGGTCGTGATACGCCCAATGCGTGGTCGCGCGTTTGCCCTTCAGCAGGCCGGCCGCGCCAAGCACCAGAGAGCCGGTGCACACCGAGGTCACATAACAGGCCTGTGCGGCCTGACGTTTGATGAAGTTCAGCGTTTGTTCATCCTCCATCAGCGGCCCGACACCGCCACCGCCGGGCACGCAGATCACGTCCAGGCAAGGGCAGTCTTCAAACGTTGTCGTCGGTTTGAGCAGCAGGCCGGTGCTGGCGGTGACCGGCATCAGGTCCTTCCAGACCAGATGCACCTGCACGCCCGGCAGCGAGGCCAGCACGTCGTACGGGCCGGTCAGGTCGAGTTGCTGGACCTGCGGAAACAACAGAAAACCGATCTGCAACGTCATGGTGTTTTTCTCCATTGAGGGGGTGGACGGCTTGACTGTAGTCGCGTAGGTTCTGGCGCATACGCCAATCACCCCACGAATTACGCCAAATGCCCAAAGCCATTCACGTTCTCGCGTTCGCCAACATGCAGATCCTCGATGTCACCGGGCCATTGCAAGTGTTCGCTTCGGCCAACGATCTTGCCCGTCAGCGCGGCTTGCCGACGCCTTATGCGCCAAGCGTGATTGCCAGCGAGGGCGGGGCGGTGATGTCGTCGGCGGGTCTGGCGGTGCTGGCTGAACCGTTGCCGACGGCGCCCAGCGACACGTTGATCATCGCCGGTGGCTGGGGTATTTATCCGGCGGCTGAAGATGCGCCATTGGTACATTGGGTGCGCGAACATGCCGCTGGCTGCCGCCGCGTGGCCTCGGTATGCACCGGCGCTTTTCTGCTGGCGGCCAGTGGCTGGCTCGACGGCCGCCGCGTGGTAACGCACTGGACGCGTTGCGAACAACTGGCGCAGCAACATCCCAGGCTGCGCGTCGAAGCCAATCCGATTTTCATCAATGACGGCCCGGTGTGGACCTCGGCCGGGGTCACGGCCGGCATTGATCTGGCGCTGGCGATGGTCGAAGAGGACCTCGGTCGCGACATCGCTCTGGACGTCGCCCGGCACTTGGTGGTGTTCCTCAAACGACCCGGTGGGCAGTCACAGTTCAGCGTCACGCTGTCACTGCAACATCAGGGCAACCGTTTCGATGAACTGCACGCCTGGATCGCCGAGAACCTTATGTGCGACCTCGGCATTCCCACGCTGGCCGAACAGGCCGGCATGAGCGAACGCAGCTTCATCCGCCACTACCGCGCCGACACCGGCCAGACCCCGGCGCGCGCGATCGAGTTGATTCGCGTGGAAACCGCAAGACGCTTGCTAAGCGACACCGGGCTGCCGGTCAAACGCATCGCAGCCAATTGCGGGTTTGGCAGTGAAGAAACACTGCGGCGCAGTTTTCTCCGTGCTATTGGCGTCACGCCACAGGCCTATCGCGAGCGGTTTTCAGTCAGCGCTGCGGATCACGCAGCATCTTGAAATCGACTTATCCGAACAACACTTTCGACCAGTGATCTTCGCCAATAATAGCGATCGGTATACCGTTTTCTCTCAGCTCAACGGCTTTTTTAATCTTGAGGCCGTAGCTACTGTGGAGCCATTGTTCGTTGCCGATGTTGCCGACGACGAGATAGTGAACCTTCTTACTGACGGAACTACCGATCAGTCCACCTCGCTCGACAATCAAGGATTCACATTCCTTGCGTGGTCCATACGACATTACGCCGGTGAACAAGAACACTCGATTAGGCAAACTTAGTTCTGGGGCGGGAGTATCGAAAGGAAGGCTCGTCGGCGCATATGACATTGTTGCGGCGCCGACGGGCAAACCAGTGAATTGATGGAGCAGTCCCAACAGTTCCACAGACTCGTCGGCATCCAGTACCCCATCGTTAAGCATGCTGGCCAGACGTCTATAGAGAATGTTTACCACCGGATCTTCCAGATGGATCAAGTGCGTTTCAATCCAATTCTTGAGGAACTCGGCTTCTTGCTGATTAATTTTGCCGTCCGCCGCAAGCCCGACTGCGATACCTGCGAGTGCGTCTGCTGAACGCCTGTCAATCCGCGCTTCGTGGAAGAAGCGGCTGTTTTGAAATTCCTGATGTAAGTCGACCATCCCTGCCTCTCCTTAAGCCTCAACTTCCGCCACCTGATTGAAATACTTGGTCCGATCCGGGGTAAACGTCACTTTCATTTTCGTCCGCGAGCATGTCAGCGAACGTTCCTCAGCCAAATCTATATCCAGATCTTCACCACGTAAGCCCTGCCACTGCGCGAGATATTTCAGCGAGCCGTATTTCTCGTTTTTCTTCAGGCTGCGACTGACGCCACCTTTCCAGCCGAGCACCGGCAATTCGCCTGCAAGGCATCGTTGAGCGAGATCGGGAAAGCGCTCGGCACGCTGGCGGCCGATTTCCCAGCATTTGATCAGGCCTTGATCGGCGGCTTCCCAGAGCTGGGTGCGGGTCAGCCCGGTGCGAAGAGGGGAGTCGATGCTGCGCTGGACGTGGTGAGGCATTCCGGTTCCTTGAATTCGGGGGTGGTTGGACAGCTCCGCTGTGCCCGTTGCGTTGGATGGTAGGTGCGGATGTAACCGCTGGCAACAGGGTATTTCCGGGTGTGACTGCAAGTTGCAGGGGGGAGAATAGTCCAAGGGATGTTGAGGCGGTGTAATCCCCATGAGACGCGCGTTTTGTGGCGAGGGAGCTTGCTCCCGCTCGGCTGCGCAGCAGGCGCAAAGCCAGGCAATGCGGTCCCTCTGGACGGATGGAGACGCAGGGTTTGGGGCCGCTTCGCGAACCAGCGGGAGCAAGCTCCCTCGCCACAAAGGGAATTATTCTGCTGATGGCTGCGTAGGACTTGGCCTGGTAAAGCACAGTTTTGTGGAATATGTCCTACAGACAGTGGCGAGATTTACGGCTGCCAGGAACTCTTTTCCCCACTCAACTTGCGATCCAGAAAACTCGCCGCACTGATCAACGCCAGATGCGTCAGCGCTTGCGGCGTGTTGCCCAAGTGCCGCCCATGGCTGTCGAACTCTTCGGCATACAGCCCCAGCGGATTGGCATACCTGAGCAACTGTTCAAACTCCAAATGCGCTTTTTCCACTTGTCCGGCGCGGGCCAGGCATTCGACGTACCAGAACGAGCATGCGGCGAATGCGCCTTCGGTACCGCTGAGGCCATCGATATTGCCGTCGTCGTTGCGGTAGCGATAAACCATGCCGTCGCGCACCAGATTTCTTTCGATCGCTGCGAGCGTCGACAGCCAGCGCGGGTCCTTGGCACTGACGAAACGTACCAGCGGCATCAACAGCATCGAGCCATCCAGCGCGGTGCCACCCTTGTACTGGACGAAATGTCCGCGTTCCTCATTCCAGAAGTTGTCCCAGATGTCGGCATAAATCGCTTGCCGGGTCTGATCCCAACGGGCGAACGGTGCCGGCAGCGAGCGTTTCGAGGCCAGACGGATGGCGCGGTCCAGGGCCACCCAGCACATCAAGCGTGAGTGCAGAAAGTGATGCTGCTCGCCGCGCATTTCCCAGATGCCGACATCCTCGGTCTGCCAGGTTTCACAGACCTGATCGACCACTTCGCAGACGTGCTTCCAGCCTTCATGGGAAATCGCGTCGCCGTATTTGTTGACCAGATAAACCGCGTCCATCAGCTCGCCAAAAATGTCCAGCTGGATTTGCTCAAAGGCGCCGTTGCCGATGCGCACCGGTGTTGCGCCGCCGTGGCCGGACAGGTGCGTCAGTTCGCTCTCCGGCAGCTCCTGGCGGCCGTCGATGGCGTAGAGAATGTTCAACTTCATCGGTTTGCCGCAGCAATCGCTGACCCGTCCACGCAGCCATTGCATGTAGTGGTTGGCTTCATCGACAAAACCCAAACGCATGAACGCATACACCGTGAACGACGCATCGCGGATCCACGTGTAGCGGTAATCCCAGTTGCGTTCGCCGCCGGGGGTTTCCGGCAGACCGAAGGTGGCGGCGGCGAGGATCGCGCCGTGCTTGCGCGAGGTCAGCAGTTTCAGGGCCAGGGCCGAGCGGTTGACCATTTCTCGCCAGCGTCCGCGGTAGTTGGACTGGCCGATCCAGCCGCGCCAGAACAGCAAGGTGCGCTGTATGCACAATTCAGCGGCCCCTGCGGCGAAGCGCGGGTCGTCGCTGGCGCCGAGCATGAACGCGGCGGTTTCGTTTTGCTTGAGGGTGAACTGCGCCACCGCCGCGTTGGCGTCTAGCGTTAACCGCTGATCCGAGGCCAGGCGCAGTGACGGCTGGCCGGCGGCGCTGAACGTCACGTCCTTATCGTGCCACTGCGCCTGAGTATCGGCGCGGCCGTAATCATGGCGCACCGCGCAGCGCAGGTGGAACGTCGCCGAGCCGCTGACCACACGCACACGGCGCATCAGCAACGGCAGGGCATCGTCATGGTCACCGATGGGCAACAGATCAGTGATCTCGACCACCGCTTGTTCACTCAACCAGCGAGTCTGCAAGACGTTGGTGTCGGGCAGATAAATCTGCTCGCGCCGGGCGCCGGGCAAGTCCGGTGCGAGCTGGAAAATCCCTGCTTCAGGCGTGTCCAGCAACGAACAGAAAATCGACGGGCTATCGAACTCCGGCCAGCAGAAAAAATCCACACTGCCCCTGTCGTTGACCAGCGCCGCACTGCGCATGTCGCCAATGATGCCGTGGGCATCGATGGCGCTTTGGCGTTCCGGATGATGATCAGCCATTGCCGCGAAACCCCGGATAGAGGCTCATGCCGCCATCGATGAATAGCGTGGTGCCGACGATATAGTCAGACAGGTCGGAGGCGAGAAAGACCACCGCGTTGGCGACATCTTCGACGTCGCCGATGCGGCCGTAGGGAATCAGTTCGAGCAGTTTCTGTCCCGCCGCACCTTCAGTGGCGTCACGGTTGATCGCCGTGCGAATCGCTCCCGGGGCAATGCTGTTGATGCGGATGCGCTGGTGACTGACCTCCTGGGCCAAGCTCTGCATCAATTGATCGACGCCACCCTTGGACGCCGCATAGTTGACGTGCCCGGCCCAGGGAATGCGCTGGTGCACCGAACTCATGTGAATGATCTTGCCGGCGGCCCGGGACACGCCTTCGCGCACGCCCTGACGCTGAAAAATCCGCAACGCCGCGCGGGCGCAGAGAAACTGCCCGGTGAGGTTGACGCCGATCACCGTGTTCCAGTCGTCCAGCGTCATGTCCACGGCTGCGGCGTCTTTCTGCAGGCCGGAGTTGGCCACCAGAATGTCCAGCGAACCGAAGGCGTCGACGGTCTCGGCAAACAGCCGCTCGACCTCGTCTTCTTTCGAGACATCGGCACCGATGGCGAGCGCTTTGCCGCCCTCGGCGTTGATTTTCGCAGCCAGCTCTTCAGCGGGTTTGGCGCTGCTGTTGTAGTTGATGACGACGGCGGCACCGGCGGCGGCCAGTGCCTGGGCGGCGGCGTGGCCGATGCCGGAGCTGGCGCCGGTGACCAGCGCTACCTGATGAGCGAGGGAAATCTGCATGACGATTTACGCCTTGATTCAAGAGACTTAAGTAGCTGACTGATGGTAGGCGCTGAGAGTTCATTGGGTGGATGCGGTGATTGCGCTGGCCCCTTCGCGAGCAGGCTCGCTCCCACAGGATCTGTGTGCGCCGCAAATCCACTGGTGGGAGCGAGCCTGCTCGCGAAGAGTGCTTCACATTCCACTAACAATTCGCCGCTTCCACGCGCTTGAACCCTATGGCAAGTTGGCTGCCCTTGATGAGGCAGTCCCCATGGCAAACCCGTACCGCGAACTGTTCACCGCCCCCGGCGCCCGTGCGTTTGTGCTGGCCGGGATGCTCGCGCGCATGCCGATTTCCATGACCGGCATCGGCGTGATCACCATGCTCGCGCAATTGACCGGCGGCTATGCGCTGGCCGGCGCGGTGGCGGCGACGTTTGCCCTGGCGACGGCATTTTGCGCGCCGCAGGTGTCGCGGCTGGTCGACCGCTACGGGCAGGGGCGGGTTCTGCCGGTAGCAGCACTGGTCGGCGGTGGTGGGTTGCTGATGCTGCTGTTGTGCACGCGAATGCAGGCGCCGAACTGGACATTGTTTGTCTGCGCCGCGCTGGCCGGCTGCATGCCGAGCATGTCGGCGATGGTGCGGGCGCGCTGGACTGAGATCTACCGTGGCCAGCCGCAATTGCAGACGGCCTATGCGCTGGAGTCGGTGCTCGACGAGGTCTGCTTTATCGTCGGGCCGCCGCTGTCGGTGGGTTTGTCCGTCGCGGTGTTTCCCGAGGCCGGGCCGTTGGCGGCGTTGTTGGCGCTGGCGATCGGCGTGACGGTGTTCGTCGCCCAACGCAGCACCGAGCCGCCGGTGCATCCGCATGAGTCTGAGCATCAGCGCTCGATCATTCGTTCGACGGATGTCCAGTGGCTGCTGGCCTTGATGCTCGCCATGGGCGTCATCGTCGGGGTGATCGATGTGGTCAGCGTCGCTTTCGCCCAGCAGCAGGGCCAGCCAGCGGCGGCGAGCATTGTCTTGTCGGTCTACGCCATCGGCTCGTGCCTGGCCGGCATCGCCTTCGGCGCAATGCGCTCGAAGCTGCCGTTGCCGCGACTGTTTCTCTATGGCGGTGTGGCGACGGCAGTGACCACGTTACCGCTGCTGTGGGCGAGCAATATTGTCGGCTTGTCGCTGGCGGTGTTCGTGGCCGGGCTGTTTTTTTCGCCGACGCTGATCGTGGCGATGGCCCTGATCGAACGCATCGTGCCGCCGGCCAAACTGACCGAGGGCCTGACCTGGCTGGTGACGGGGTTGAGTATTGGCGTGGCGATCGGCGCCGCCGGATCGGGCGCGTTGGTGGATGCGTTTGGCGCGCGCAGCGGGTTTTGGCTGGCGATTGCGGCGGGGGCGGTGGTGTTGGTTTCAGCGTTTCAAAGTTTCCGCCACTTGAAATGAAACTCCATTGTGGGAGGGGGCTTGCTCCCGAAGGCGGTGGGTCAGATGGTGATGTGCTGACTGACCCACCGCTTCGCGAGCAGGCTCACTCCTACAGGGGATCGGGTTACCAGCCCCGGCCGGAGTTGACCCAGAAGTTGACCGATAACGACGTCGACACCGATTCCACCTGATGGAACCAGCCCTCCGGCAAAAACAGCAAATCCCCAGCCTCCAGCGTCACCCGCAGAAATGTCACCTCACGCGCCGCCGGGAAGCGTTCATAGTCCGGCGCGTCCGGGTTGAAATCGCAGCCGTCCAGGCCACCCTGTGGTGCGGTCGACCACGTACCGAGCGCCGCGCGGTGATGCGGGGCGGCGAGGGTGAATTTTTTCTGGCCCCAGACCTGCGCGAACAGGTTGTCGGTGTCATCGCGGTGCAGCGGCGTCAGCGTGCCCTTGGGGCCGATCCAGATGCGCGGCGGGATAAACAGCGAGGTGTCGAAGTAGGGCGGGTACTGGATCTGCTCCAGCAACTGCGCCGGCAAAATGTTGTTGCCCATGTACGCCGGCGGCTCGCCGTCTGTGCCTTTGACGGCCGGGCTGTCCAGCGAGGCGATGAATTCGGCCATCGACGTGGAGCGAAAATCACGCTCGGTGGAAAAGGTCTTTTTCACGTAATCGCCGTGGCGGGTGATGCCTTGCAATTGGGCAAAATGCACCAGCGATTCTTCGCGGCTGAGCTTGAACAGTGGCCAGTCGTGCAGGGCATTGCTGATGACCACCGGAACGCCGTTGGGCAGGTAATCGCGCTTGAACTGTTCGACCGACAGTTCGCTGCGCGCGATGCGTTCGACCACGGTCTGCACCGGCAGGCGCGCGGTCAGTCGTTCGCTGACCCGCGGCGGCGTCGGGTAGCGCTTGTTCATATCGACCTTTTCCACGGCGGCGGCACCGCTGCGCGCATGGTCGATGATCTGCGGCAGCATCGTTGCAAGGCCCATGTTGCCGCCAATCTTCAGGCGACCGCTGGCGAACAGCTCCTCGACGTTGGCGGTGCCGGCCATGATGCCCATGAAATCTTTTTCCGCCACTTCGATGGTCACGTCCGGGCTTGCATGGCGTCCGGCTTCGGTGCGTGTGGTCTGGCGAATTTCCGACCAGAAGGCCTGATGCGGGGCAAACACGAATTGAAAGACCCCTTCAATCCCGACGGCGCTGGCATTGGCGAACAGTAAACTCAGAATCGTCTGCAGGTCCACGGCGATGCCTCTTGTTGGTTTTGGCGTGAACAGGAGACGTGCCATGTGCGGGGAAATTTACCGCGCTGGTTAACTTTCAGCCGCGCTCGTGCGTTCTGTTAGCAATATGGTTTTTTTTGGAGGTGAGCGCGGTGACTCAGTTGACACTGCTGTGCCTGCCGTATTCGGGGGCCAGCGCGATGGTGTACAGCCGCTGGCGGCGCAAACTGCCCGAGTGGCTGAAGTTACAGCCTGTGGAATTACCGGGGCGCGGCATGCGTTTCGATGAGGCGTTGCAGACTGACATGCCGGCGCTGGTGCAGCAATTGGCCCGTGAGCTGCGCGGTTCGCTGCAAGCGCCTTATGCCCTGTTCGGTCACAGTCTGGGGGCGCTGCTCGCCATTGAACTGGCGCACGCCTTGCGCGCCCTGGGTTGTCCGCCGCCGGTGGCGCTGTTTGCCTCGGGTACCGCCGCACCGAGTCTGCGCGACGAATACGATCGTGACCTGGCGCGCCCCAAAACCGATGCCGAGTTGCTGGAGCAATTACGCTCGCTGCAGGGCACCAGCGCCGAGGCCCTGGAAAACCAGGAATTGATGAGCCTGACCCTGCCGATCCTGCGTGCCGACTTCCTGTTGTGCGGCAGCCATCGCCCGGTCGAGCGGCCACTGCTCGATTGCCCGGTCCACGTGCTCGGCGGCAGCACCGACCGTGCGACCACCGAACAGTTGATCGGCTGGAGCCGGGAGACCTCCGGCAGTTTCTCCGTGGACATGTTTGCTGGCGGGCACTTTTTCATCCATGAACACGAAGCCAAAGTGCTGCGCCTGATAAAGGGGCATCTGGACGTTCATCATCGGCGGCTGGGTGCGCTGGCTGCTGTGTAATCACTCCCGAAATCGGCTCGAAACCTGTAGGAGTGAGCCTGCTCGCGATAGCGGTGTATCAGTCAACTCATCATTGTCTGGAATACCGCTATCGCGAGCAGGCTCACGCCTATAGGGGGTTTTTCATATCCGCAAACCTGCGCTTTGCCCCCCGCCTGACAGTTGTTCTCATTCGCTAATTTTTCCGGTCTGCATTCGTTTTATAGGGACGACGTGCCTTTGTGCTTCCTGCCTACTGATCCGGATGCTTAGAAATGAATGCTGAAGACTCCTTGAAACTCGCTCGCCGGTTTATCGGGTTGCCCCTGGAAAAGCGCCAGATGTTCCTGGCTGCGCTGAACAAGGAAGGTGTGGATTTCGCGCAATTCCCGATTCCCGCCGGTGTCGAGGCCGAGGATCGTCACGCGTTGTCCTACGCCCAGCAGCGCATGTGGTTTCTCTGGCAACTGGATCAGCACAGTGGCGCCTACAATCTGCCCGGTGCGGTGCGGCTCAAGGGGTCTCTCAACACCGTAGCGGTGGAGCAGGCGTTCGCCAGTCTGGTGGCGCGTCATGAAACCTTGCGCACGGTGTTCGAGCGTCAGGCCGATGACCGTTTGCAGCAGGTGCCGGGCAGTGCGCCGTTGCGCGTCGAGCAGGTCGATCTGCGCGAGTTGCCGGCGCAGGCGCGTGAGCAAGCGGTACTGCGCGAGGTCGAAGCGCAATCGCTGCAGCCGTTCGATCTGGCGTGCGGACCCTTGCTGCGGGTGAAACTGCTGCGCCTGGCCGAGCATGAGCATGTGTTGCTGCTGACCCTGCACCACATCGTCTCCGACGGCTGGTCGATGAATGTCCTGATCGACGAATTCACCCGTTGCTACGACGCCCATGATGCGGGCGCCGAACCGCAACTGCCGGCGTTGCCGATCCAGTACAGCGACTACGCGTTGTGGCAGCGGCGCTGGCTGGAGGCGGGCGAGCAGGCACGGCAACTGGCGTACTGGCAGGCGCGCCTGGGTGATGAACACCCGGTGCTGGAACTGCCGACCGATCACTCGCGTCCGGCCGTGCCGAGCTATCGCGGCACCCGCCATGAATTCACCCTCGACAGCGAACTGGCGCAACAACTGCGCAGCACGGCGCGCAAGCACAACATCACCTTGTTCATGCTGTTGCTGGGCGCTTTCAATGTGCTGCTGCATCGCTATACCGGGCAGAACGACATCCGCATCGGCGTGCCGATCGCCAACCGTAACCGCGCCGAAGTCGAAGGCCTGATCGGCTTCTTCGTCAACACCCAGGTGCTGCGCACCGAGCTGGATGGCCAGACCCGCATCGCCGATCTGCTGCGCAACATCAAGGACACCGCGCTGGGCGCCCAGGCGCATCAGGATCTGCCGTTCGAGCGACTGGTCGAAGCGCTGAAACTGGAGCGCAGCCTGAGCCATACGCCGCTGTTCCAGGTGATGTACAACCACCAGCCGCAGGTCGCCGATCTGGCGGCGCTGACCACGGCGTCGGGGCTGCAACTGAGCGCGCTCGACTGGCAGAGCCGCACGACCCAATTCGACCTGACCCTGGACACCTATGAGCAGGGCGGCAAGCTGCGCGCGGCGCTGACCTATGCCAGCGATCTGTTCGAAGCCTCCACCATCGAACGTATGGCACGGCACTGGACGCGTCTGTTGCAGGCGATGGTCGGTGATGCCGAGCAGCGTATCGGCGAGCTGCCGCTGCTCGACGCAGATGAACTGCACGTGCTGGTTCACGACTGGAACGACACCGCACAACGCTATCCGACCGAACAGTGCATGCACCAACTGATCGAGGCCCAGGTCGATCGCACCCCGCACGCCACGGCGCTGGCGTTCGGCGACACCGAGCTGAGCTATGCGCAGCTGGATGCCCGTGCCAACCAATTGGCCCATCTGCTGCGTGAGCAGGGCGTCGGTCCGGATGGGCTGGTGGGCGTCGCGATGGAGCGTTCGATTGAAATGGTCGTCGGCCTGCTGGCGATCCACAAGGCCGGCGGCGCCTACGTGCCGCTGGATCCTGAGTACCCGCAGGAACGCCTGGCCTACATGATCGAGGACAGCGCGATTACGCTGCTGTTGAGCCAAAGCAGCCTGCTGCAACGCTTGCCGGCCGAAGGGGTGACGGTGATCGCCCTTGATCGGAACGACGACTGGCTGGCGCGCTACAGCGATACGCGGGTGCAGGTGCCGATGCACAGCCTGAACCTGGCCTATGTGATTTACACCTCCGGCTCCACCGGTAAACCGAAGGGGGCCGGCAACAGTCACGCCGCGCTGGTCAACCGCTTGTGCTGGATGCAGCAAGCCTATGCGCTGGATCAGCGCGACGCAGTGTTGCAAAAGACCCCGTTCAGTTTCGACGTTTCGGTCTGGGAATTCTTCTGGCCATTGATGAGCGGCGCGCGTCTGGTGGTGGCGGCGCCGGGCGAGCACCGTGAGCCGGCGCGGCTGATCGAGACCATCGGCCGACATCACATCACCACGCTGCACTTCGTCCCGTCGATGCTCCAGGCGTTTATTCACGAGCCGGGCGTCGTGGCGTGCAGCAGTCTCAAACGCATCGTTTGCAGCGGTGAAGCGCTGCCGCTGGACGCGCAGTTGCAAGTGTTCGCCAAGCTGCCGCAAGCCAGGCTGTACAACCTTTACGGCCCGACCGAGGCGGCAATCGACGTGACTCACTGGACCTGCGTCGACGAGGGCGCCGACAGCGTGCCGATTGGCGAGCCGATCGCCAACCTGCGCACCCATGTGCTGGATGCGCAGTTGTCCCCGGTGCCGGCGGGCGTGGCCGGCGAGTTGTACCTGGGTGGTGCGGGTCTCGCACGCAGTTACCATCGGCGTCCGGCGCTCACCGCCGAGCGTTTTGTGCCGTGCCCGTTCCATGTCGGCGCGCGGTTGTACCGTACCGGTGACCGCGTGCGCCAACGCGCCGATGGCGTCATCGAATACCTGGGCCGTCTCGACCATCAGGTCAAGCTGCGCGGTTTGCGCATTGAACTGGGCGAAATCGAAACCCGGCTGATGCAACATCCCTCGGTGCGCGAGGCGGTGGTGTTGGTGCAGGGCGGCAAGCATCTGGTCGCGTATCTGGTGCTCGCTGACGCCGAGCCGGACGCGCAATGGCAGCCAACCCTGAAGGCGTGGCTGCTCGCCGGCCTGCCGGAATTCATGGTGCCGACGTATTTCATGCCGCTGCTGAAACTGCCGGTAACCGCCAACGGCAAGCTCGATCGCCGTGCCTTGCCGGAGCCGGAAGCGACCGTTCAGCAGGCATTTGTCGAACCTGAGGACGACCTGCAAAAAGCCCTCGCGGCGATTTGGCAGCAGGTGTTGGGCGCTGAACGAATCGGCCTGGACGACAACTTTTTCGAGCTCGGTGGTGACTCGATCATTTCGATCCAGGTGGTCAGCCGCGCCCGCCAGGCCGGCATTCGCCTGAGCCCGCGTGATGTGTTCCAGTACCAGACCGTGCGCAGTCTGGCGCTGGTCGCCACGTTCGACCAGCAAACCACTCAAGAGCAGGCTCCCGCCACTGGCGCGGTGCAGCTGACGCCAGTGCAGCATCATTTTTTCGATCAACCGATGGCGGTGCGTGGACACTGGAACCAGTCGCTGTTGCTGACTCCACGGCAAACCCTGCGGGCCGATGTGCTGGAGCGCGCGCTGACGCAACTGCTCAACCAGCACGACGCATTGCGTCTGCGTTTCACTGAAACCGCGCAAGGCTGGCAGCAGGCCTACGCCGAGACCGTCAGCGAATCCGGCTTGTGGCAGCGCCAGGCGGACAGCGCCGCCACACTCGCCACATTGTGCGATGAAGCGCAACGCAGCCTTGATCTGCACGCCGGTCCGTTGCTGCGGCCGCTGCTGATGCAAATGGCCGACAACACACAACGCCTGTTGCTGGTGATCCATCACCTGGCGGTCGACGGTGTTTCCTGGCGCGTGCTGCTGGAAGATTTGCAGCAGGCCTACACGCAACTGGAAAGTGGCGGCGGCGTGGTGCTGCCAGCGCGGACCAGCGCTTATCAGGCATGGGCTGAACACCTGCATGATTACCTGCCGCAACTGCGTTCGCAGGTGCCGTACTGGCAGCAACAAACGGCGGCGGCCGAGTTGCCGTGCGACCGTGCCGACGGCAGCCTGGAAAACCGTTTCGGGCAGAAAATCGAAGTGCGCCTGGACAGCGACCTCACCCGGCAATTGCTGCAAACCGCGCCGGCGGCTTATCGCACCCAGGTCAATGACCTGTTGCTGACCGCTCTGGCGCGGGTGATTTGCCGCTGGAGCGGTCAGCCCTCGGCACTGATTCAGCTGGAAGGGCATGGCCGCGAAGACCTGTTCGATGAGCTCGACCTGACCCGCACCGTGGGTTGGTTCACCAGCCTGTTTCCGGTCAGCCTGCAACCGCTCGATAGCCTGTCGGCCTCAATCAAGTCGATCAAGGAGCAACTGCGTGCGGTGCCCGGCAAAGGCCTGGGTTATGGTGTGCTGCGTTACCTCGGTGAGCCAGCGGTGCAGCAGTCGCTCGCCGCGCTGGCGCCGCCGCGCATCACCTTCAATTACCTCGGCCAGTTTGATCGCCAGTTCGACGAGGCTGCGCTGTGGGAACCGGCCCGCGAACGCAGCGGTACGGCGCAGGACGAGCAGGCGCCGCTGGCCAACTGGCTGACCGTCGAAGGCCAGGTGTATGGCGGCGAGCTCGCCCTGCAATGGGGTTTCAGCGAGCAGATGTTCGATGCCGCGACCATCGAGACATTGGCCAGCGCTTATGCCGACGAACTCAAGGTGCTGATCGACCATTGCTGCCAGACCCCGGCCGGCCAGGCGACACCGTCTGACTTCCCGCTGGCCAGCGTGACACAGCAGCAACTCGACGAGTTGCCGCTGACGCTGCCGGAGATCGAAGACCTGTATCCGCTGTCGCCGATGCAGCAGGGCATGCTGTTCCACACCCTGTACGAGCCGCAGGTTGGCGCTTACATCAACCAGTTGCGCCTGGACATCAACGGCCTCGACCTGGTGCGTTTCAGCGCAGCCTGGCAAGCGGCGCTGGCGCGTCATGACATCCTGCGCAGCAGTTTTCACTGGCAGGGCCTGCACAGCGCGCATCAGGCGATTCATCGGCAGGTCGAGCTGCCATTGCAGGTGATCGAGCAGACCGATGCCGACCTCGATGCCTTGGCCGATGCCGAGCGCGAGCGGGGTTTCGAGTTGAGCGCCGCGCCGCTGTTGCGTCTGCAATTGGTGCGTAGCGGTGCGCACGCCTGGCACCTGATCTACACCAGTCATCACATCCTTATGGACGGCTGGAGCAACGCCCAATTGCTCGCCGAAGTGATCCAGCACTACGCCGGGCAAGCGCCGGGCAAACCGCTGGGCCAATACCGCGATTACCTCGGCTGGTTGCAGCAACAATCGACCAGCGCCGGTGAGCAGTTCTGGACGGCCGCGCTGGCGCCATTGCACACGCCGACGCTGCTCGCCGAAGCCTTGCGCCCACCGGTTGCCGGGCAGGGCAGTGAAGAGCTGATCGTTGCGCTCGATGAGGCCGCCACTCGCGAGCTGGCGGATTTCGCCCGCCAGCACAAAGTCACCCTGAACACCGTGATGCAAGCGGCGTGGGCGCTGTTGCTGCAACGCTATACCGGTCAGGATTACGTGGCGTTTGGCGCCACGGTTGCCGGTCGTTCGGCGGCATTGCCGGGCATCGAGCAACAGCTGGGGCTGTTCATCAATACGCTGCCGATGGTCTGCGGCGCAGCGCCGGACCAACCACTGGGCCAGTGGCTCGGCGAGTTGCAGGCGCAGAACCTGAGCATGCGCGAGTTTGAGCATGTGCCGCTCTACGATATTCAGGGTTGGGCCGGGCACCAAGGCACGGCGCTGTTCGACAGCCTGTTGGTATTCGAAAACTTCCCGGTGGCCGAAGCGCTCAAGCGCGGCGCGCCGGCCGGGTTGTCTTTCGGCGACCTGCACAACCACGAACGCACCCACTACCCGCTGACCCTGGGCATCGAACTGGCCGCCGGCCTGAGCCTGGAATTCAGCTACGACACCGCGCGTTTCAGTGCCGCGCAAGTGGCGCAGTTGAGCGCCAATCTGCAGCACCTGCTGGCGCAAATGGTTGCGACCCCTGACATCCGTCTCGGCGCGTTGCAGTTGCTGGACGATGCGGGGCGCGCGCAGGTGCTGGCCGCCAGTCAACCGCTGCCGCTGCAACTGCGCAGCGAAGCGCTGGTGCACCAACGCTTTGCCGCCCAGGCGGCTGCGACGCCCCACGCGTTGGCGTTGCAAGTCGGCGAGCAACAGCTGAGCTACGGCGAATTGAACGCGCAGGCCAACCGCCTGGCCCATCGCTTGCTGGCGCTTGGCGTCGCGCCCGGCCAGCGCATTGGCCTGGCGATGCATCGCGGGCCGCAGTTGATCGTCAGCCTGCTGGCGGTACTGAAAAGCGCTGCGGCGTACGTGCCGCTCGATCCGCAATACCCGTCTGAACGCCTCGCCTACATGATCGGTGACAGCCGTCTCGATCTGTTGCTGTGCGAGTCCGATTTGCTGGCTGACCTGCCGCTGCCGACCACGCTGACGCGTCTGAGCCTTGGCGATCTGCAGGCTGAGCTGGCCGCTTATGCCGACACCGATCCAGACAACCAGGCAGTCGCGGCGGACCTCGCGTACGTCATCTACACCTCCGGCTCGACCGGGCAACCCAAAGGCGTGGCGATCGATCATGGCGCGCTGCGCGAGTTCTGTCAGACCGCTGCCGAGTATTCGCAACTGACCGCCGAAGATCGCGTGCTGCAATTCGCGACCTTCAGCTTCGACGGTTTCGTCGAGCAGTGCTACCCGCCGCTGTGTGTCGGCGCGGCGCTGGTCATGCGCGGCGACGAGCCGTGGGATGTCGGCCAGATGGCCGCTGCCATCGTTGCGCACCAGGTGACACTCGCCGACTTGCCGGCGGCGTACTGGTATTTGCTGGCGCGCGAATGCGCCAACGGCCGCGTGGCGGGGCTGGGCCAGCTGCGTCAGGTTCACGTCGGTGGCGAGGCGATGTCCGTCGAGGGCTTGCGCCTGTGGCACGCCGCGGGTCTGGGCCATGTGCGGCTGCTCAATACCTACGGTCCGACCGAGGCGACGGTGGTGTCCAGCGTGCATGAATGCCGTCTGCAAGATGCCAGCGACACCTTCGGTATTCCGATTGGTCAGGCCACGGCGGGACGCGCGTTGTATGTGCTGGATGCGGCGGGCGAGTTGCTTGCGGCCGAAGGCGTCGGCGAACTGTACATCGGCGCGCAAGCGTGTCTGGCGCAGTGCTATTTCGACCGCCCGGCGCTGACCGCCGAGCGTTTCCTGCCGGACCCGTTCGGCGGCGAGCCGGGTTCGCGCCTGTATCGCAGCGGCGATCTGGCGCGCTACAACGATGCCGGTGCACTGGAATACGTCGGGCGCATCGACCATCAAGTGAAGATTCGCGGTTTCCGCATCGAAATGGGCGAAATCGAAGCCTGCCTGCAAGCGCTTGATCAGGTGCGCGAAGCGGCTGTGGTGGCTCAGGACGGCGTCGGCGGCGCGCAACTGCTGGCCTATGTCGTCGCGACCGAGCCGGCTCGGCTGGCGGACGACCCGCTGGCACAAACGGCATGGCTCGACCACTTGAAAACCACGCTGCGTCAATCCTTGCCGGAATACATGGTGCCGGCGCATCTGGTACTGCTGGCGGCGTTGCCGTTGAACAACAACGGCAAACTCGATCGCAAAGCGTTGCCGAAGGTCGACCTGAGTCAAAGCCAATACGCTTACGTAGCGCCGAAAACCGCACTGCAACAACAGTTGGCGGCGATCTGGGAGGCGGTGCTGCACCTCGCGCCGGTGGGGCTGGACGATCACTTCTTCGAGCGCGGCGGTCATTCCTTGCTGGCGACCCAAGTGATTTCCCGGGTGCGCCATGAACTGGAACTTGACGTGCCGTTGCGGGTGTTGTTCGAGCAGCCGAGCCTCGGCGCTTTTGCACGGGCCTGCGCAGCGCTGCAAACCAGCCATGTGCTGCCGATGGTCGCGCTGGAGCGTGGCCAGCCGCTGCCCTTGTCGTTTGCCCAGGAACGTCAGTGGTTCCTCTGGCAACTGGAGCCGGACAGCGCGGCGTACCACGTGCCGACCGCGTTGCATCTGCGCGGGCACCTGAATGTTGCCGCGCTGGAACAGGCTTTTCAGGCGCTGGTGGCGCGCCACGAATCGCTGCGCACGGTGTTTGTCGAGCAACCGACGCAGACCCTGCAAGTCATTCGCCCGACCGAACGGTTAATCATCGAGCGCGCGGTTTTTGATTCTCAGAGCAGTTCTGCAGCGCTGAAGGCGCGGGTCGAGGCCGAAATCCAGCGGCCGTTCGATCTGCTCCAGGGGCCGTTATTGCGCGTGCTGTTGCTGGAGTTGTCCAGCGAGCACCACGTCCTGGTCATCACCGCCCACCACATCATTTCCGATGGCTGGTCGATGCAAGTCATGGTCGATGAACTGGTGCGTCTGTACGCCGGTTTCAGCGAGGCGCGCGATGTGCAGTTGGCGCCACTGACCTTGCAGTACGCCGACTACGCGGCGTGGCAGCGTCAATGGATGAATGACGGCGAAAGCGCTCGGCAACTGGCCTACTGGCGTGATCGCCTGGGTGGCGAGCAACCGGTGCTGGAGCTGCCGTTCGACTTCCCGCGTCCGGCGCAGCAGAGTTTCCGTGGTGCACGTTTTGACTTCGCACTGCCGGCCGATCTGGTGTCCGCGCTTGACGCCCTGGCACAGCGCGAAGGCGTGACGCTGTTCATGCTTCTGCTGGCCTCGTTCCAGACTTTGCTGCACCGCTACAGCGGCCAGCGCGACATTCGTGTCGGCGTGCCGGTGGCCAACCGTAATCGCCTGGAGACCGAGGGCCTGATCGGTTTCTTCGTCAACACCCAGGTGCAGCGCGCCGAGATCGCGCCAGACCACGGTTTCGAGCAGTTGCTGCAACAGGTTCGGCATTCGGTGCTGGAGGCCCAGGCGTATCAGGACTTGCCGTTCGAGCAACTGGTGGATGCGCTGCAACCGCAGCGCAGCCTGAGCCACAGCCCGTTGTTCCAGGTGCTGTTCAATCACCAGAACCTTCAGCATCAGCCCGTCGGCCTGGCCGGTTTGCAGATGGAAGGGGTTGCCTGGGACAGCGCCGCGGCACAGTTCGACCTGACACTGGACACCGCCGAGGTGCAGGGCGGTGTGGCGGCATCGCTGACGTACGCCACCGACCTGTTCAAGCACCAGACGATCGAGCAACTGGCGCGGCACTGGCTCAATGTGCTGCGCGCCGTGAGTCAGGACGCGTCGCGGGCGATTGGCGATTTGCCGTTGCTCGACGCTGCCGAACAGCAACTGATCCTGGCTGACTGGAACAGCCTGGAGCTGCCGCAGCCGACCGATTTCACCTTGCCAGCGCTGGTCGAGGCGCAAGTGGCGGCGACGCCACAGGCATTGGCGATGATTTTCGGTGAACAGCAACTGAGCTATGCACAGTTGAATAACCGCGCCAATCGTCTGGCCGTGCAATTGCGCGAGCTGGGCGTCGCCGCCGAAGTGAGGGTTGGCGTGGCCTTGCCGCGCTCGGTGGAGATGATTGTTGCGCTGCTGGCCGTGCTCAAGGCCGGCGGTACCTATGTGCCGCTCGACCCGAGCTACCCGACCGAACGCCTGAGCTACATGCTCGAAGACAGCCGGGCGGTGCTGTTGTTGGTGGGCGCCGACGCGCCGTTGGCTGCGCTCGCGGCGCCGGGCCTGCGTGTGTTGGCGGTGACTGCCGAGGCCGATGATGTGTCGCCCGTCAACAATCTGCCGGCGCTCAGCAGCCCGGATAACCTTGCCTACGTGATTTACACTTCCGGTTCCACGGGCAAGCCCAAAGGCGTGGCGATCACCCATCGCAATGCGGCGGCGCTGATTCAGTGGGCCCACGGCGTCTACACTCGGGAGGATCTGCAAGGGGTTCTGGCCTCGACGTCGATCTGCTTCGACCTGTCAGTGTGGGAACTGTTTGTGACCCTCGCCGGTGGCGGCTTCTTCGTCCTCGCGCAAAACGCGCTGGAACTGCCGGACCTGCCGGCACGTGATCGGGTCAGCCTGATCAACACCGTGCCGTCGGCGATTGCTGCGCTGCATCAGGCCGGGCAGATCCCGCCGAGCGTGCGCATCATCAACCTTGCGGGCGAGCCGCTGAAACAATCGCTGGTCGATGCCTTGTACAGCCAGCCGACGCTGCAACACGTCTACGACTTGTATGGCCCGTCGGAAGACACCACGTACTCGACCTATGTGCGGCGCGAAGCCGGTGGCCAGCCGAGCATCGGTCGGCCGTTGGCCGGCACCGACAGTTTCGTGCTTGATGCCCGTCTGCAGCCAGTGCCATTGGGGGTCGTCGGCGAATTGTTCCTAGCCGGCGCAGGTCTTTCCCGCGGTTACTTGCTGCGCCCAGACCTGACGGCCGAACGTTATCTGCCGAATCCGTTCAGCCGCACGGGCGAGCGCATGTATCGCACCGGGGACCTGGTGCGTTATCAGGCTGACGGGCAGATCGAATACCTCGGTCGCGTCGATCACCAGATCAAAGTCCGCGGTTTCCGTATCGAGCTTGGCGAAATCGAAAAACGCCTGCTGGCCCACGCCGATGTTCACGAAGCGGTGGTCGTTGCGCGTGAAGGCAACACCGGCACGCAACTGGTCGGTTATGTGGTGAGCAAGGCGGATCCGCAGGCAGCGTCACTGGATCAGACGTTGCGTGACTGGCTCAAGGAAACCCTGCCGGACTACATGCTGCCGGCGCAGTTGATGTTCCTTGAGCAACTGCCGCTGACGCCGAACGGCAAGCTCGACCGCAAAGCCTTGCCGGCGCCGGATTTCAGCACCGTGCCAGCCACCTATGTGGCGCCGCGCAATGCGCTGGAACAGGCGCTGGTCACGATCTGGCAAGACGTGCTCAAGCTGGCGCAAGTGGGCATCACCGATAACTTCTTCGAACTCGGCGGCGACTCGATCGTGTCGATTCAAGTGGTCAGCCGGGCGCGTGCGGCGGGGATTCACTTCAGTGCCAAGGCGTTGTTCCAGCATCAGACCGTACAAGGTCTGGCGCGCGTGGCGCAGCAGTCCGAGGCCGTGGCGCTGATCGATCAGGGGCCGGTGCGCGGCGCAACGCCGTTGCTGCCGATTCAGCATGATTTCTTTGCCCAGGCGATTGCCCAGCGTTCGCACTGGAATCAGTCATTGCTGTTGCGTCCGGCGCAAGCGCTGGATGCCCCGGCGCTGGAGCGCGCCTTGCTGGCGTTGCTGGAGCATCACGATGCGTTGCGCTTGAGTTTCGAACAGGCCGCGCACGGCTGGGACGCGCTGCATTTGCCGGCGGACTGGCAGGATAGCGTGCTGTGGCAGGCGGATGTCGCCGACGCAACGGCGCTCGACGCCTTGGGCGACAAAGCCCAGCGCTCACTGGACATCGAGCGCGGGCCCTTGTTGCGGGCGGTGCTGGCACGGATGGCCGACGGTTCACAGCGTTTGCTGCTGGTCATTCACCACTTGGCGGTCGACGGTGTGTCGTGGCGCATCCTGCTGGAAGATTTGCAGACTGCGTACGGCCAGCATCTGGCCGGGCAAACGGTGCAACTGCCGCTCAAGACCAGCGCCTTCAAGGCGTTCGCCGAGCGCCTGCAACAGTACGCCGAGACCGCGCCGTTGCAGGCCGAACTCGCTTACTGGCAGGCGCAAGGCGCATTGGCCGAACTGCCGTGTGACAACCCGGCCGGCAGCCTGGAAAACCGCCATGCCGTGGTCGTGCAGAGTCGCCTTGATGCGGGGCTGACCCGGCAACTGCTGCAAGACGCGCCGAGCGCTTATCGCACGCAAGTCAACGACCTGCTGCTGACCGCGCTGGCGCGCGTGATCTGCCGCTGGACCGGGCAACCGGCGACCTCGATCCAGCTCGAAGGCCATGGCCGCGAAGAACTGTTCGATGACATCGACCTGACCCGTACCGTCGGCTGGTTCACCAGCCTGTTCCCCCTGCGCCTGACCCCGCAGGAGCGTCTCGACGACTCGATCAAGGCAATCAAGGAGCAACTGCGCAACGTGCCGAACAAAGGCCTGGGGTTCGGCGTCTTGCGTCACTTGGGCGATGCCCCGGCGCGGGCCGCGCTGGCCGAGCTGGCGATGCCGCGGATCACCTTCAACTACCTCGGCCAGTTCGACAGTCAGTTCGACGAGCGCGCGTTGTTTGTGCCGAGCGCCGAAAAGGCCGGCGCCGAGCAAAGCGCCAGCGCACCGCTGAGCAACTGGCTGTCGCTCAACGGTCAGGTGTATGGCGGCGAACTGAGCCTGGACTGGAGCTTCAGTCGCGAGATGTTCGACGAAGCCACCGTCCAGCGTCTGGCCGACGACTACGCCACCGAGTTGAGCCTGCTGATTGCGCATTGCGTGAACCCTGTAAACGGCGGCTTCACGCCGTCGGACTTCCCGCTGGCGCCGCTGCAACAGGCGCAACTGGACGGGTTGGCGCTGGTCGCCCGCGACGTCGAAGACCTCTATCCACTGTCGCCGATGCAGCAGGGCATGCTGTTCCACAGCCTGTTCGCCGAAGGCAGCGGCGACTACATCAACCAGATGCGCGTCAGCGTGCACGGCCTTGATGTCGAGCGTTTCCGTGACGCCTGGCAAGCCACGGTGCAGGCCCACGAGGTGCTGCGCAGCGGTTTCATCTGGACCGGCGAGCAAGCACAACCGGTGCAAGTGGTGCAGCGTCAGGCGCTGTTGCCGTTCAGCGTGCAGGACTGGCGCGGTCAGGCCGGTCAGGCGCAAGCACTCGAGGATCTGGCCAGCGCCGAGCGCGCGCACGGCTTCGATCTGAGCGTGGCGCCGCTGCTGCGTCTGCTGCTGGTGCGCACGGCCGACGATTGCCATGAACTGATCTACACCAGCCACCACATCCTGATGGACGGCTGGAGCAATTCGCAGTTGCTCGGCGAAGTGCTGCAACGCTACAGCGGTCAGGCGTTGCCGAACCGCGTCGGCCGTTACCGTGACTACATCGGCTGGCTGCAACGCCAGGATGCGCAGGCCGCGCAAACCTTCTGGAAAACCCAACTGAGCCTGCTTGATGAGCCGACCTTGCTCGCTCGCGTCTGGGCTGACGGCGCGTCGGCGCAGGACAGCGGCCAGGGTCGTCACACGCAACTGCTCGACGCTCAGCAGACACGTCGCCTGAGCGAGTTCGCCCGCCACCACAAAGTCACGCTCAACACCGTCGTGCAAGGCGCGTGGCTGTTGCTGTTGCAGCGCTACACCGGTCAGTCGGCCGTGGCGTTCGGCGCAACCGTGTCGGGGCGCCCGGCCGATTTGCCGGGTGTCGAGCATCAGGTCGGGTTGTTCATCAACACCTTGCCGGTGATCGCCGCGCCGCGTCCGGAACAAGCGCTGGGCGCGTGGCTGCAGGCCTTGCAGTCGCAAAACCTGGCGTTGCGCGAATACGAACACACGCCATTGTTCGATATCCAGCGCTGGGCCGGTCAGGGCGGCGAAGGGTTGTTCGACAGCCTGCTGGTGTTCGAGAACTACCCGGTGTCTGCGGCACTGGATAAAGGCGCGCCGCCAGGCATGCGCTTCGGTCAGGTGTCGAGCCATGAACAGACCAACCTGCCGCTGACCGTGCTGGTCGATCTGGGCGACACGCTGTCGCTGGAATTTGCCTACGCACAGCGGCATTTCAGCGCGGCGGTCGTTGAGCAGATGGCCGGGCACATGCAGCAGTTGTTGCTGCAATTGAGTTGCGCATCGGCAGCAGAGCGGGTCAGCGACGTGCACCTGCTGGATGCCGCGCAGCAGCACGCAGTGCTGCGTGATTGGAACCGCAATAGCGCGACGTTCCCGCAGACCGCCAGCCTGCATCAGATGATCAGCGCACAGGCGCAGCGCGCGCCCGACGCCATTGCACTGAGCCTCGACGAACAGCAACTGACGTACGCCGAACTGAACCGCCGCGCCAACCGTCTGGCCCATGCGCTGATCGAGCGCGGTGTCGGCCCGGACGTGCTGGTGGGCCTGGCGGCCGAGCGCTCGATCGAGATGATCGTCGGCGTGTTGGCGATCCTCAAGGCTGGCGGCGCTTACCTGCCGCTGGATCCGCAATACCCGGCGGAACGGTTGCAATACATGGTCGAGGACAGCGGCATCAGCCTGCTATTGATGCAGCCGGGCGTGCTGGCGCATCTGGCCTTGCCGGACAACGTCCAGACCTTGCTGTTGGGCGAGGCGGGCAACGGTTACCCGGCAAGCGATCCGCAGGTGGCGGTCGACAGTGACAACCTAGCTTATGTGATTTACACCTCCGGTTCCACGGGCAAACCGAAAGGCACGCTGCTCGCGCACCAACAGGTATTGCGCCTGTTTGCGGCCACCGAGCGCGGGTTCAACTTCGGCGCCGAAGACCGCTGGACGCTGTTCCACTCCTACGCGTTCGACTTCTCGGTCTGGGAAATCTTCGGCGCGCTGCTGCACGGCGGGCGTCTGGTGATCGTGCCGCACGCGGTGAGCCGCTCGCCTCAGGCGTTCTACGACTTGCTCTGCCGCGAGCAAATCACCGTCCTCAACCAGACGCCTTCGGCATTCAAGCAACTGATGCAGGTGGCGACCGACTCCCGGCAGAGCGCAGAACTGGCGCTGCGCTATGTCGTGTTCGGCGGCGAAGCGCTGGAGGTCAAGAGCCTGCGTCCATGGTTCGAGCGTTTCGGTGACAGCGCGCCGCAACTGATCAACATGTACGGCATCACCGAAACCACCGTGCACGTCACTTACCGGCCGCTGTCGCTGGCGGACTTGCACAACGAGGCGGGCAGTCCGTTGGGTGAGCCGATTGCGGACTTGTCCTGGTACGTGCTGGATGCCGATCTCAATCCGGTCGCCAAGGGTTGCATCGGTGAATTGCACGTCAGCGGTGCCGGTCTGGCGCGGGGGTATCTGAACCGCGCCGACCTCAGCGCCCTGCGTTTCGTGCCGAACCCGTTCAGCGAGGATGGCGAGCGCTTGTATCGCACCGGCGACCTGGCGCGCTATTGCGCCGATGGACGGATCGAATACAGCGGCCGCATCGACCATCAGGTCAAGATTCGCGGCTTCCGTATCGAGCTGGGTGAAATCGAGGCGCAACTGCTTGCCGTGCCGGGCATTCGTCAGGCTGTGGTCCTTGATCAGCCGGGCGCTGGCGGCGTGCAACTGGTGGCGTACCTCGTCACGGCGCAACCGGTCGAGCCGGCAGAGCAGGGCGCCTGGCGTGAGCGCGTGCGTCTGGCACTCAAGGGCAATCTGCCGGACTACATGGTGCCTGCGCACCTGCTGTTGCTCGACAGCCTGCCGCTGACCGCGAACGGCAAACTGGATCGCCGTGCCCTGCCGCCACCCGACGCGCAACTGTTGCAGAACGCCTACGTGGCGCCCGTCAGTCCACTCCAGCAGCAAATCGCTGAAGTCTGGGGCGAGGTGCTGAAACTTGAGCGGGTCAGTCTCAGCGACAACTTCTTCGAGCTGGGCGGCCATTCGCTGCTGGCGACTCAGGTGGTGCTGCGTCTGCGCGAGGTGCTGGGTGTCGAAATCCCGCTGGCGAGCCTGTTCGGCAGTGCCGATCTGGCGGCTTTCAGCGAGGCGGTACAAGCCCTGCAACCCGATTCGCAGCCCGTTCATGATGTTTTGGCTAAATCCTTGGAGGCTCTCAATCGTTTATCAGCAGATGAACTTGAAAAACTGATTTCCTAACGAGGACCACGGCATGCAGGAGTTGATTGAATCGGTAGGCGCGCTTTCTCCCGAGAAACGCAAGGCGCTGGCGATTCTACTGGGCAAACAGGGAGTCAACCTCTACGGCATCGCCCCGGTTTTCCGGCGTGGTGCCGACGAGCCCCTGTTGCTTTCCTATGCCCAGGAGCGGCAGTGGTTCCTCTGGCAGATGGAGCCGCACAGCGCCGCTTATCACATTCCCACCGCCCTGCGTCTGCGCGGGGCGCTGGACCTGCCGGCATTGCAGGCAAGCTTCGCGGCGCTGATCGAGCGTCACGAAAGCCTGCGTACCGGCTTCGTTCTCGACGAACAGGGCCGGGTGCTGCAAAGCATTCAGGCGCCGTTTGAACTGGCATTGCCGGTGCAGGATGTGCAGGGCATTGACGACGCTGCGTTGAAGGCGCTGATTCAGGCGGAAATTGCTAAGCCGTTCGATCTGCTGCAAGGGCCACTGCTACGGATTCGCGTGTTGCGCGTGGCACCCGCGGAACATGTGTTGGTCGCTGTGCAGCACCACATCGTTTCCGACGGCGTGTCGATGCAAATCATGGTCGATGAGCTGATCCAGTTGTATGCCGGGCTCAGTCGCGGCCACGCGGTGACGTTGGCGCCGCTGCCGATCCAGTACGCCGACTATGCGCTGTGGCAGCGCAGCTGGATGGAGGCGGGCGAGCGCGCGCGGCAATTGGCGTATTGGACCGAGCGCCTCGCTGGCGAGGCGTCGGTGCTGGAGCTGCCGCTGGACCATCCGCGTCCGGCGAGCCAGAGTTTGCGCGGTGGCAGCCTCGACTTTGACTTGCCACCGGCCTTGAGCAAAGGTCTTCAGGAGATTGCCCGGCGCGAAGGCGTGACCTTGTTCATGTTGTTGCTGGCGTCGTTCCAGACCCTGTTGCATCGCTACAGCGGCCAGGGCGACATTCGCGTCGGCGTGCCGATTGCCAACCGCAATCGCAGCGAAACTGCCGGTCTGATCGGCTTCTTCGTCAACACCCAGGTGTTGCGTGCCGAGCTCGACGAACAGCTGCCGTTCCGCGAGCTGTTGCAGCAGGTCAAGCAGCACGCGCTCGGCGCCCAGGCGCATCAGGATTTGCCGTTCGAGCAATTGGTCGAAGCGCTGGCGCCGACCCGCAGCCTCAGCCGCAGTTCGTTGTTCCAGGTGATGTTCAACCACCAGACTGCAGCGCCGGCCACGCACAAACCGCTGCAAATGCCGGGGTTGAACGTCGAGCCGGTGCGTTGGGACAGCCACACCGCGCCGTTCGACCTGACCCTCGACACGTATGAATCCGCCGCAGGCCTCAGCGCCTCTTTGGTGTTTGCCACTGACTTGTTCGAAGCCACTACCATTGCGCGCATGGCCGAGCACTGGCAGAACCTGCTGGCCGGAATCGTGGTCGACAGTGGCCAGCGCATTGGCGAGTTGCCGATGCTCGGCCGCGACGAGTTTGCGCAACTGCAACAGAGCAACGCGTTGCTGCCGATGGAGCGGCTGGCGGTGCACCAACGCTTTGCCCGCATCGCCGCGAGCCAATCGCACGCTGTGGCGGTGCGTTGTGGCGAGCAGCAAATGAGTTTTGCCGAACTGGACGCGGCAGCCAATCGCCTGGCATGGCGTCTGCAAATCGCCGGCGCGGGGCCGGAAGTGCGCATCGGCATTGCGTTGCCGCGCAGTGCGCAGATGTTCGTGGCAATGCTGGCGGTGCTCAAGGCCGGTGCGGCCTACGTGCCGCTGGATGCCAGTTACCCGCGCGAGCGTCTGGCCTATTTGATTGACGACTCGGGAATGGCGCTGTTGCTCACCGACTCCAGCCTGATCACTCAGTTGCCGTTGCCGGCGGGTTTGCCGAACCTTTGCCTCGATACCCTGGACACCGGCGAATTTCCCGATACGGTGCCGGCGGTCGAGGTGCACGAACACAGCCTGGCGTACGTGATTTACACCTCGGGTTCGACCGGTCAGCCCAAAGGTGTCTGCGTGGCCCATGGTCCGCTGGCCATGCATTGCCAGGCGATCGGTCAGCGCTATGCGATGACCCCGGACGATTGCGAACTGCATTTCATGTCGTTCGCGTTCGACGGCGCGCATGAGCGCTGGATAACACCACTGACCCACGGTTCAAGCCTGTTGTTGCGTGACGACAGCCTGTGGACTGCCGAGCAGACTTACCGCGCGATGCAGCGTCACGGTGTCACCGTTGTCGCGTTCCCTCCGGCTTATTTGCAGCAGTTGGCGGAGTTCGCCGAGAGCGAAGGCCATCCGCCGAAGGTGCGCATCTATTGTTTCGGCGGCGACGCGGTGCCGAACGACAGCTTCGAGCGCGTGCGTCGCGCCCTGGCGCCGCAACACATCATCAACGGTTACGGCCCGACCGAAACCGTGGTCACGCCGCTGCTGTGGAAAGCCGATCGCGATACCGCCTGCGGCGCGGCGTATGCGTCCATCGGCCAGCGCGTCGGCGAGCGCAGCACCTGGGTGCTCAGCGCCGAACTCAACCCGGTGCCGCAAGGCGTGGCCGGCGAGTTGTACCTGGGCGGCTATGGCGTCGCCCGTGGTTATCTGGACCGTGCGGCGCTGACTGCCGAGCGGTTCGTGCCGGACCCGTTCGGCGAACCGGGCGCGCGCCTGTACCGCAGTGGCGATCAGGTGCGTCTGCGGGCCGATGGCGTATTCGATTATCAGGGGCGGGTCGACAATCAGGTCAAGGTGCGCGGTTTCCGCATCGAGCTGGGCGAGATCGAAGCGCGGCTGATGGCGCTCGATTCGGTGCGCGAGGCGGTGGTACTGGCGCAGGACGGCCCGAACGGCGCGCAACTGGTTGGTTACGTCGTCGCCGCGCAAACCGTTGACGCCGCGCAGGAAAGTGCCTGGCGTGAGCAGATTCGCACCAGCCTCAAGCGCAGCCTGCCCGATTACATGGTTCCGGCGTACTTGCTGGTGCTCGAGCAGATTCCCCTGACGCCGAACGGCAAGGTCGACCGCAAAGGTCTGCCCAAGCCCGACGCCAGTCTGATGCAGCAACGTTACGTTGCGCCGGTCAGCGAACTGGAGCAGCACACCGCGCGGATCTGGGCCGAGGTACTCAAGCTTGAACGTGTAGGGATGAGCGACAACTTTTTTGAGCTTGGTGGCCATTCGCTGTTGGTCACTCAGGTGCTGTCACGGGTGCGCCAGACCTTGCAGCGCGACGTGCCGCTCAAGGCGCTGTTCGAACACAACACCCTCGGCGCCTTTTGCGCGTATCTGAGCGAGGCGCAAAAGGCAGCGCAGCAACCGCCGCTGGTGGCGGTGCAACGCGGCGCACCGTTGCCGTTGTCGTACGCCCAGGAACGCCAATGGTTCCTGTGGCACATGGACCGCGACAGTTCTGCCTATCACATTCCGACCGCGCTGCGTCTGCGCGGGCCGCTGGACCAACCCGCGCTGCAACGCAGTTTCGACACACTGATCGAGCGTCACGAAAGCCTGCGCACGCAGTTCCTGCAAGACGCCGACGGCACTCGCCAATCGATTCTGGCGCCGTTCAGCCTGGCGATCGAAACCCACAGCCTGGCCGCCAACAGCGACGCCGCCGCCCTCAAGGCACGGGTCGAAGCCGAGATCAGCCGGCCGTTCGACCTGCAACAAGGCCCGTTGCTGCGCGCCACATTGCTGCAACTGAGCGTTGACGACCATGTGCTGGTGCTGGTCCAGCACCACATCGTCTCCGATGGCTGGTCGATGCAGTTGATGGTCGATGAGCTGATTGCGCTGTACGCCGCTTACAGCCGTGGCGACACGCCTCAATTGCCGGCGCTGGCGATCCAGTACGCCGACTATGCGCTGTGGCAGCGCCAATGGATGGAGGCCGGCGAACGCGAGCGTCAACTCGATTACTGGCTGGCCCGATTGGGCGGCGAGCAACCGCTGCTGGAACTGCCGCTGGATCGTCCCCGCCCGGCCACGCAAAGTCTGCGCGGTGGACGTTTTGAACTGGCGCTGGATGGCGCATTGAGTGACGCGTTGAACGAAGTGGCCCGCCGCGAAGGCGTGACGCTGTTCATGCTCTTGCTGGCATCGTTCCAGACCTTGCTGCACCGCTACAGTGGCCAGAACGATATCCGTGTTGGTGTGCCCGTCGCCAACCGCAACCGAGTCGAAACCGAAGGCCTGATCGGCTTCTTCGTCAACACTCAGGTCATGCGCGCCGACGTCAGCGGCGGGGTGCGTTTCAGCGATTTGCTGCAACAAGTCCGGCAAGCGGCGCTCGGCGCACAGGACCATCAGGATTTGCCTTTCGAGCAACTGGTTGAAGTGCTGCAACCGGAGCGCAGCCTCAGTCGCAGCCCACTGTTTCAGGTGATGTTCAACCATCAGGCCAAGGCCCGTCGCACCAGCGCCTTGGCGCAACTGCACAGCCTGCAGATCAGCGAAGTGAACTGGGACAGCTTGATGGCCCAGTTCGATCTGACCCTCAATACCGAAGAGTCGGCTGAGGGTCTCTACGCCTCGATGGTGTATGCCGCCGACCTCTTTGACGCCACCACCGTCGCGCGCATGGCCATGGATTGGCAGGCGTTGCTGCGCGGCATTTGCCAGCAGCCGCAACAATTGATCGGCGAGTTGCCGATGCTTGAACAGGCGACGATCGAGCAGACTCTGCGCGACTGGAACCCGGCGCCGCAGCACTGGAACCCGCAGCAGCCATTGCACCGTTTGTTCGAAGCGCAAGCACGCAAGGCGCCGAGCGCGATTGCCGTGAGCCTTGACGCACGGCAACTGAGTTATGCCGAACTCAACCGCCGGGCCAATCGTCTGGCCCATGCGCTGATGGCGCGCGGCGTCGGCGCTGACGTGCTGGTCGGTCTCGCAGCCGAGCGCTCTGTGGAGATGATTGTCGGCTTGCTGGCGATCCTCAAGGCTGGCGGCGCCTACCTGCCGCTGGACCCGCAATACCCGGCCGAGCGCCTGCACTACATGATCGAGGACAGCGGCATCGGGCTGTTGTTGAGTGGTCACGGTGTTCTCGACCACGTCGCGACCGGCCCGCAAGTGATGCGTTTGTCACTGGACGATGGCGGCGAAGGCCAGCCGGACCATGATCCCCAAATCAGCATCGACTGCGCCAACCTGGCCTATGTGATTTACACCTCCGGTTCCACCGGCAAGCCCAAGGGCACCTTGCTCAGCCACGCCAATGCGCTGCGTCTGTTCGAGGCCACGCAAGACGGGTTCAAGTTCGGCCCTGAGGATTGCTGGACGCTGTTTCACTCGTACGCGTTCGACTTTTCGGTCTGGGAAATTTTCGGTGCATTGCTGCATGGCGGGCGTCTGGTGGTCGTGCCGCAGGACATCAGTCGTTCACCGCAGGACTTCTATGCCTTGCTCTGTCGCGAGCAGGTGACGGTGCTGAACCAGACGCCGTCGGCGTTCAAGCAGCTGATGCAGGTCGCCTGCGAATCGGCGCCCGGGTTGCAGCCGTCGCTGCGCTATGTGGTGTTCGGCGGCGAGGCGCTGGAGGTCAAGAGCCTGCGGCCGTGGTTCGAACGTTTCGGCGACCGCGCGCCACAACTGGTCAACATGTATGGCATCACCGAAACCACTGTGCACGTCAGCTATCGACCATTGTCGCTGGCCGACCTTGAGACTGCCGTCGGCAGCCCGTTGGGGGCGCCGATTGCCGACCTGTCGTGGTACGTGCTGGATGCCGATCTCAATCCGGTCGCCCGGGGTTGCATCGGTGAACTGCACGTGGCGGGCGCCGGCCTGGCGCGCGGTTATCTGAACCGCACCGACCTCAGTGCATTGCGTTTTGTGCCGAACCCGTTCGGCACGTCAGGGCAGCGGTTGTACCGCACCGGCGACCTGGCGCGGTACTGCGCAGACGGACGCATTGAGTACCGGGGGCGCATCGACCATCAAGTGAAGATCCGCGGTTTCCGCATCGAGTTGGGCGAAATCGAAGCGCGTTTGCTGGCCTTGCCAGACGTGCGCCAAGCGGTGGTGCTCGATCAACCGGGGGCCGGCGGCGTGCAGTTGGTGGCGTATATCGTCGCCGCGTCAGCGCTCGATCCGCTGGAGCAGGGCGCCTGGCGCGAACAGGTGCGCCTGCGCCTGCGTCAGGATCTGCCGGACTACATGGTCCCGGCGCACCTGTTGCTGCTTGAGCAACTGCCGCTGACCGCCAACGGCAAACTCGATCGCAAGGCCCTGCCGACGGTCGATGCCAGCCAGTCGCAGCGCGCCTATGTCGCCCCGGTCAGTGAGCTGGAGCAACAAGTCGCGGCAATCTGGAGTGACGTGCTGAAACTCGATCGGGTCGGTCTGACCGACCATTTCTTTGAACTGGGAGGTCACTCCCTGCTGGTGATAAACATTGTGTCGCGCATCCAACTTGAACTCGGTATGAAGCTGCTCCCGCAAACCATTTTCCAGTACCCGGTACTCGGCGATCTGGTGGCGCAACTGCAAGGCCACGGCGAACAGGTCACGGCATCGAAACTGAGCCTGCTCGAAGACCTGCTCGATGAAATGGAGGACGCGTGAATGGACGTTAACGTCGCCACGCGGATTGCCCGCCGTTTCATTACCCTGCCGCTGGAAAAGCGCAAGGAATACCTGGCCAAGATGCTTGCCGAGGGCGTGTCGCCGGCCAACCTGCCGATTCCCGAAGTGCAGTCGGCGTTCGACACCCTGGGCCTCAGTTATGCGCAGGAACGTCAGTGGTTTCTCTGGCAACTGGAGCCGACCAGCGCCGCGTATCACATTCCGATGGCGCTGCGCCTGCGTGGCATGCTTGACGTCATGGCGCTGCAAAGCGCCTTCGACAGCCTGATCGAACGCCATCAGACCTTGCGCACGGTGTTCGTCGACGACGGCCAACGCCCGCGGCAAGTGATTGCCGAGGACGCCTTGCTGAGCATCGTCCGGCAGAATCTGCCCGCCGATACCGGCGATGCCGATTTGCAACGGCTCATCGAAGCCGAAATCCAGCAGCCGTTCAATCTGGCCGATGGGCCGTTGCTGCGGGTAAAACTGCTGCAGCTGGGGACCGAGGATCATGTGTTGATTCTGGTCCAGCACCACATCGTCTCCGATGGCTGGTCGATGCGCGTGATGGTCGATGAACTGATCAACCTGTATGCCGGCTACAGCAGCGGCCGGCCTGTGACGCTGAAGGCCTTGCCGATCCAGTACGCCGACTACGCGCTGTGGCAACGCAGCTGGATGGAAGCCGGTGAGCGCGAACGGCAACTGGCCTACTGGGTCGAGCAACTGGGCGGTGAGCAACCGGTGCTGGAATTGCCGCAGGACCGGCCACGGCCGGCGGTGCAGAGTTACCGCGGTGCGCGTCTGGACCTGCAAATCGATCCTGAGTTGAACCATGGCCTGCAAGCCATCGCCCGCCGTGAAGGCGTGACGCTGTTTATGGTCCTGCTGGCAGCGTTTCAGACTTTCCTGCATCGCTACAGCGGGCAGGGCGATATCCGCGTCGGCGTGCCTAACGCCAACCGTAACCGTACGGAAACCGAAGGCCTGATCGGCTACTTCGTCAACACCCAGGTGCTGCGCGCGCAGCTCGATTCGCGTCTGTCATTCAGTGCCTTGCTGCAACAGGTCAAGCAAGCGGCGCTGGGCGCGCAGGCGCATCAGGAGTTGCCGTTCGAACAATTGGTCGAGGCACTGGCGCCGGAGCGCAGCCTCAGTCGCAGTCCGTTGTTCCAGGTGATGTTCAACCATCAAACGGCCAGTGGCGCGCAAGGGGCGAACGCGTCGCTTGAACAATTGCATGTCGAACCGATGAGCTGGGATACGCATCAGGCGCAACTCGACCTGACGCTGGAAACCCACGAATCGGCGCAGGGCCTCGGTGCTTCGCTGATCTACGCCACCGATCTGTTCGATGCCGCGACCATCGAGCGTATGGGCCAGCATCTGTTGGCATTGTTGCAGGCGCTTGTCGCGCAACCGCAACAAGCGCTCGGTGACTTGCCGATGCTCACCGCGCAGGAGCGCCAAGCGATCCTGCAAGGCTGGAACGACACGGCGACGAGCTACCCGCTGACCACCAGCATCCAGCAACTGATTGAAGCGCAAGTCGCGCAAACCCCTGACGCCCCGGCGCTGGCCTTTGGCGAGACGCGTCTGAGCTACGCGCAACTCAATGCCCGGGCCAATCGCCTGGCGCATCGCCTGATCGACATGGGCGTTGGCCCGGAGTCGCTGGTGGGCATCGCGCTGGAGCGTTCGGTCGAAATGGTCGTCGGCCTGCTCGCGGTGCTCAAGGCCGGTGGCGCTTACGTCCCGCTCGACCCGGATTATCCGCAGGAACGCCTGCGCTACATGATCGAAGACAGCGGCGTGCGGTTGCTGCTGACCCAGGCGGCGTTGCTCGACAGCTTGCCGCTGACCGATACCGTACAAACCCTGGCGCTGGACACGGTCGGCGAGTTGCAAGGGTATCCCGCGAGCGATCCGCCGGTGACGGTCGATGGCGAAAATCTCGCCTACGTGATTTACACCTCCGGCTCCACGGGCAAACCCAAGGGCGCCGGCAACCGTCATTCGGCGCTGACCAACCGTCTGTGCTGGATGCAACAGGCCTATCGGTTGGGCGCCGGCGACAGCGTGTTGCAAAAGACTCCGTTCAGTTTCGACGTGTCGGTCTGGGAGTTTTTCTGGCCGCTGATGACCGGCGCGCGGCTGGTTGTCGCGGCCCCGGGCGATCACCGTGACCCGGCGGCGCTGGTGGCCCTGATCAATCGCGAACAGATCACCACGCTGCACTTTGTGCCGTCGATGTTGCAGGCGTTCCTGCAGGATGGCGAGGTGGCGACGTGTACCAGCCTCAAGCGCATCGTCTGCTCGGGCGAAGCGCTGCCGGCCGACGCCCAGCAGCAGGTGTTCGCCAAGCTGCCGCAGGCCGGGCTGTTCAACCTCTATGGCCCGACCGAAGCGGCCATCGACGTGACCCACTGGACGTGTGTCGATGAGGGGCGCGACAGCGTGCCGATCGGTGAGCCGATCGCCAATCTCGCTTGCTACATCCTCGATGAACAACTGCAACCGGTGCCGGTCGGCGTCCTCGGCGAGCTGTACCTGGCAGGCGAGGGCCTGGCCCGTGGTTATCACCAGCGTCCGGCGCTGACCGCCGAGCGTTTCGCCGTCAGCCCTTATGGCAAGGGCGAGCGGATTTATCGCACCGGTGATCTGGCCCGCTACCGCGACAACGGGGTGATCGAATACGCCGGACGCATCGACCATCAGGTCAAGCTGCGCGGCTTGCGCATCGAAATGGGCGAGATCGAAGCGCGCCTGCTCGAACATCCAGCGGTGCGCGAAGCGGTGGTGCTGGTCATCGATGGCAAGCAGTTGGTGGCGTACGTCGTGCTGGCCGAAGAGAACACTGATTGGCGCGAAGCGCTGGCCGCGCACGTGCAGCAGCAACTGCCGGAATACATGGTGCCGACCCAATGGCTGGCGCTCGAGCAGATGCCGTTGAGCCCCAACGGCAAGCTCGACCGCAAGGCCTTGCCGAAACCCGATGCGAGTACCGCCCAGCCGCAATACCAGGCGCCCGCCAACGCCATGGAGCAACAACTGGCGGACATCTGGCAGTCGGTGCTGGGCCTTGCGCAGGTCGGCGTCAGCGATAACTTTTTCGCCCTCGGTGGCGACTCGATCATTTCGATCCAGGTGGTCAGCCGCGCCCGTCAGGCCGGTGTGCATTTCACCCCCAAAGATTTGTTCCAGCATCAGACCGTCCGCAGCCTGGCGACCGTCGCCTCGCTGGGCGAAGGTGCTGTACAAATCGATCAGGGCCCGGTGACTGGCAGCACGCCGCTGTTACCGTTCCAACAGCTGTTTTTTGCCACCGACATCCCCGAGCGTCATCACTGGAACCAGTCGTTGCTGCTCAAGCCTGCGCAAGCCTTGCACGGGGAAACGCTGGAGCAGGCGCTGCACGCCTTGGTTCGTCACCACGATGCCTTGCGCCTGACCTTCACGCCAAACCAACACGGCTGGACTGCCGCACACCGGGCCGTCGATGACCGGCAGCCGCTGTTGTGGCAGACCGCGCTGAACCATGCCGATGAAGTCGAAGCGGCTTGCGACGAAGCGCAGCGCAGCCTTGATCTGGCAAACGGTCCGCTGTTGCGCGCCATGTTGCTGAGCCTGGCCGATGGCAGCCAGCGCCTGTTGCTGGTGGTCCATCACCTGGCCGTCGACGGTGTGTCGTGGCGCGTGTTGCTTGAAGATCTGCAAGACGCTTATCGCCAAGTGCAGGCCGGGCAAACGCTGAAACTGCCCGCCAAGACCAGCGCGTTCAAGCACTGGGCCGAAGCCTTGCAGGCGCACACGGTTAATCTGGCCGGCGAACTGGCTTTCTGGCGCGGGCAGTTGCTCGATGCACCGCAGGATTTGCCGCGCGACAACCGCGACGGGCGGCTTCACAACCATTTGGCATCGAGCGTGCGTACTCAGCTGGATAAACAGCTGACGCGCAAACTGCTGCAACAGGCTCCGGCGGCGTATCGCACCCAGGTCAACGACTTGCTGCTGACGGCGTTGGCACGGGTCATCTGCCGCTGGACCGGCGAAGCCTCGACCTTGATTCAGCTCGAAGGTCATGGCCGCGAAGAGCTGATCGAGGGCATCGACCTGAGCCGCACCGTGGGCTGGTTCACCAGCCTCTACCCGGTGCGCCTGACACCGCAGACGCCACTGGCCGGTTCGATCAAACAGGTCAAGGAACAACTGCGCGCGATCCCCAACAAAGGCCTGGGGTTTGGTGCCTTGCGGTACCTGGGCGACGAGGCTGCACGCGCCGCGCTGGCGGATCTGCCCGATGCGCGGATTACCTTCAACTACCTCGGCCAGTTCGACAGTCAGTTCGATGAAGCTGCACTGTTTGTCCCGGCGGCAGAAAGCGCCGGCCGCGAGCAAAGTCCGCTGGCGCCGCTGAGCAACTGGCTGGAAGTCAGCGGTCAGGTGTATGGCGCCGAACTCAAGTTGAGCTGGACCTTCAGTCGCGAGATGTTCAACGAAGCGACCATCCAGCGTCTGGCCGATGACTACGCGCTTGAGCTGGCAGCGTTGATCGAGCATTGCTGCGCGCCGGGCAATCGCGGCATCACCCCGTCTGACTTCCCGCTGGCGGCACTGACCCAGGCGCAACTCGACGCCTTGCCGCTCGCCGTGGCGGACATCGAAGACATTTATCCGCTGTCGCCGATGCAGCAGGGCATGTTGTTCCACACGCTGTCCGACGACGGCGATGACCTGTACATCAACCAGATCAACCTGCCGGTCGAAGGCATGGATCCGGAGCGCTTCCGTCGTGCCTGGCAGCATGTGATCGGGCGCCACGCGATTCTGCGCACGTCGTTCCACTGGCAGGGCGGACAGACGTCGCCGATCCAGGTCGTGCAGCACCACGCCGAGGTCGATCTGCAAGTGCTTGACTGGCGCGGCCAGGACATTGGCGAGCAGCGTCTGGCCGGGCGTGCCCGTGAGGAACGTGCGCGTGGTTTCGAGTTGCACCGGGTGCCGTTGCAGCGTTTGCTGTTGATCCGCACGGATGAAGACAGTCACCAACTGATCTGGACCAGCCACCACATTCTCATGGACGGCTGGAGCAGTTCGCAGTTGTTCGGTGAGGTGTTGCAGCACTACGCCAGCGGCGAAGTGGTGGGGGACAGCGGTCGTTACCGTGATTTCATCGAATGGCTGCAAAGCCAGGATCAGGGACGCCTCGAACAGTTCTGGCGCGGTCATCTGCAAACCCTGGCCGAGCCGACGGCGCTGAGCCAGGCCATGCATCCGCGTCACGTCGACACCGCAGTCGGCCACGAAGCGCTGTACACCAAATGGGATGAGCAACAGACCCGCCGACTGCAGCAGCACTGCCGGGCGCACGGCATCACCGCCAACACGCTGATTCAGGGGGCGTGGTTGCTGGTGCTGCAACGCTACACCGGGCAAAGCAGCGTGGCCTTCGGTGCGACGGTCGCGGGGCGTCCGGAAGGGCTGGCCAATGCAGACAGCATGCTGGGCCTGTTCATCAACACCCTGCCGGTGATCCAGACCCTGCAACCGGCGCAACGCCTCAGTGACTGGCTGGCGCAACTGCAAGCCTACAACCTTGATCTGCGTGACCACGCCCACGCGCCACTGGCGGATATTCAGCGCTGGTCGGGGCACGGCGGGCAGATGTTGTTCGACAGCATTATTGTGTTCGAGAACTACCCGATCGACCGTCGTCTGGAAGAAGCCAAGGGCGGTTTGCGGTTCGGCGCTTCGGCCAACCACGACGTGACCAATTTCCCGATGGACCTGGCGGTGCATCTGAACGAAGAGCTGTCCATCGAGTACCTGTTTTTGCGCGACTGCTTCAGTGTCGAAGCGGTGCAGCGTATCCGCCAGACCCTGGAAGTCACCCTGCAAGCGATGCTCGACACGCCGCACGAATACCTCGGCAACCTGCAACGTCTGGCGCCGCAGCAATGGCAGGCCTTGCAAGCCTGGGGTCGTGAGCCGGCGCCACGCGAGCAGCGCGAATGGCTGCCGCTGATGATCGCCGAGCATGCCCGCCATCGCCCGCTGGCCCACGCCGTAGAGTGTGCCGGGCAGGTGCTGAGCTACGCCGAACTGGACCGCCAGGCCAACCGCCTCGCCCATCACCTGATTGCCCACGGTGCGGGGCCGGAAGTGTTGATCGGCGTGGCGCTGGAGCGCTCGCTGGACATGCTCGTGGCGTTGCTCGCGGTGTTCAGGAGCGGCGCGGCCTATGTGCCGCTGGACATCGACTATCCGCGTGATCGCCTGGCCTTCATGATCGAAGATTCCGGCATGGCGCTGATGATCAGTCGTGGCCAATTGTCGGCGCGTCTGCCGTTGCCGCACGGGTTGCCACGGGTTGACCTCGATGGTTTCGACGGCAGCGTTTACCCAGACACGGCGCCACCGGTGGCGGTGTGCGAAGACACCCTGGCGTATTTGATCTACACCTCCGGTTCCACTGGTTTGCCCAAGGGCGTGGCGGTCACCCACGGCCCGCTGAGCATGCACTGCCAGGCGATCCGCGAGCTGTATGAAATGGACCACACCACCCGCGAACTGCATTTCATGTCGTTCGCGTTTGACGGTGCCCATGAACGTTGGCTGACTACGCTGGCGTTCGGCGGCACGCTGGTGCTGCGCGACAATGAACTGTGGACGCCGGAGCAGACCAGCCACGCGTTGCGGACCCTGTCGATCGACATTGCCTGTTTTCCGCCGGCCTATCTCAAGCAAGTCGCCGAATACGTGCAGGCCAGTGGTTCGAGCGCGCCCAAGGTCCGCATCTATTGCCTGGGGGGTGACGCGGTGCCGGAGCAGACCCTGCAAGAGGTGCGCAACGTCCTGCGTCCGCAATACATCACCAACGGCTACGGGCCGACCGAAACCGTGGTCACCCCGATGCTCTGGAAAGCCGCCCACGACGAGCCTTGCGCCGCAGCGTATGCGCCGATCGGGCGCGTTGTCGGTCAGCGCTCGCTGTGGATTCTGGACGATGATCTGAATCCGTTGCCGGCCGGTCTGTCCGGGCAACTGCACATCGGCGGGTACGGGGTCGCCCGGGGTTATCACGGGCGAGCTTCGATCACCGCCGAACGTTTCGTGCCGGACCCGTTCGGTGCGCCGGGCAGTCGCCTGTATCGCAGCGGCGATCTGGTACGCCTGCGGGATGACGGCATGATGGATTACGTCGGGCGCGCCGACCATCAGGTCAAGGTGCGCGGTTTCCGTATCGAACTCGGCGAAATCGAAGCCTGCCTGCGCTTGCGGGACGGTGTCACCGACGCCGTGGTGATTGCCCGTGACGGTGTGTCCGGCAAGCAACTGCTCGGTTATGTGGTGTGTGACAGCGATGATGAGGCGCGCACTGTCGAGCGGCTCAAGAGCGAACTGCGTGCACGCTTGCCGGATTACATGGTGCCGGCGCAGATCATGTGCCTGACGCGGCTGCCGGTTTCGCCCAACGGCAAACTCGATCGCAAAGCCTTGCCAGAGCCGCAGGTGCAGCTTGAACAGTACGTGGCACCGCGCACCGAGGAAGAAGCCTTGCTCGCGCAAATCTGGGCAGAAGTGCTGCAGGTTGAGCAGGTGGGCTTGAGCGACAATTTCTTCGAACTCGGTGGCGACTCGATTCTGAGCCTGCAAGTGATCTCCCGGGCGCGTAACCATCCGCAGCTCAAACTCGATCTGAAACTGCGCGACCTGATGCGGTTCCAGACCATCGGTAATCTGTTCGACCAGCAAGCGGTTCACCGTGCCAGCGCCGAGGAGACTCGGGCGGTGCGCGAGGGCGCGTTCCCGCTGATCCCGATCCAGCAGTGGTTCTTCGACGAGGAAATGGCTGCGCCGCACCACTTCAACCAGGCGCTGATCCTGCGGTCGCGTCAGGCGCTCGATGCGCTGGCGCTGGAGAAAAGCCTGATGGCCATGCTGGAGCAGCACGATGCGCTGCGCCTGCGCTTCGTCCGCGAGGGCGGCGTCTGGACCCAGCATTACCAGAGCCTCGAAGCGTGCCGGCAACAGGCCCGGCAGACGCCGTTGCTGTGGGTGCATCAAGTGGCCGACAAGGATGAACTGGAAGTGCTCGCCAATCAGGCGCAGCGCAGCCTGAAGCTGGGCGAGGGACCTCTGGTGCGTGGCTTGCTGGCGACGCTGCCGGACGGCGAGGCGCGGCTGTTGCTGGTCATCCATCACTTGGTGATCGACGGCGTGTCGTGGCGGGTTCTGTTGCAGGATCTGCAAACCGCATACGACGCCTATTGCCTGGGCGCCGAACCCGAACTGCCGGTGCGCACCAGCAGCTTTCGCGATTGGGCCGAACACCTCAGCGCGCACACCCGCACGCTGATTGACGAGGAGCTGGATTACTGGCTGCAAACCCTCGACCAGCCCGGCAAAGAGCTGCGTTGTGACAACCCGCGTGGCAAGAATCTGGTGCGCCATCGCGCCGAGGCGGTGATGAACCTCGATGAAACGTTGACCGCCAGTCTGCTCAAACAGGCACCGGCGGTTTACCAGACGCAGATCAACGACCTGTTGTTGACCGCGCTGGGTCGCGTGCTGTGCCGCTGGAACGATGAGACGTCGGTGCTGGTGCAACTTGAGGGGCATGGTCGCGAAGACCTTTTCGAGGACCTCGACCTGAGCCGCACCCTGGGCTGGTTCACCACCATGTTCCCGGTGCGTCTGGCGCCCGGGCACGACACCGATATCGGCGAGGCGATCATCACGGTGCGCGATCAACTGCAGAGTCTGCCCAACAAGGGGGTCGGCTACGGCGCGTTGCGACACATGGCGGGCGCGCCGCTGGCGCAGCGTCTGGCGGCACTGCCGCAGGCGCGCGTGACTTTCAACTATCTGGGGCAGTTCGATCAAAGCTTTGACGAGCAGGCCTTGCTGGTGCCGGCCGATGACAACATCGGCGACAGCTATGACATGGACGCGGGCATGGCCAACTGGCTGGAACTGGTGGGGCAGGTGTACAACGGCCGTTTGGCGTTCCGCTGCATTTACAGCACACGGCGTTACCGGACCAGCACCGTCGAGCGCCTCATGGCCGATTACCAGCGCGAGTTGCAAGCGCTGATCGAACACTGCCTGGCGCAGTCGGCGTGAGCCTTTTTAAACCTTCGATAGAGGGGCGGCCTGCGGGCCGCACCAGGATGTCCTTAATGTCTTTGAATCCGGAAATCGCTGCGTTTCTCGACTTGGTCGAGGCCAACCAGACAGACGCTACGCAGGCTTTTCATCAGCAGATGCCAGCACAGGCGCGGCAAGCGTTCGAACAATCTTCGGCGCGCATGCGCTGGCAAGTACCGCAGGTGCTGTCGCGCGACCTGAGTTACCCGACCCGTGACGGTGACTCGCTGGCGGTGCGGATCTATACGCCAGTCACCGACAGCAAGCAGGCGCTGCCAGTGACGGTGTTCCTCCACGGCGGTGGTTTTGTAGTAGGCAGTCTTGATTCCCACGACGGTATTTGCCGCGAGTTCTGTCACCGCACGCCATGTGCCGTGGTAGCGGTGGAATATCGTCGTGCGCCGGAATTCAAGTTCCCCACGGCGTTGCACGATGCCGCCGACGCGCTGACCTGGCTGGCGCAGCAGGCTGGCGCGCTGAACCTCGATAGCTCACGGCTGGCATTGGCCGGTGACAGCGTCGGCGCTACCCTGGCGACGGTGCTGGCGATTGAGGCGGCGGCCAGTGCGCAGGCGCTGCAACCGTGTCTGCAACTGCTGTGTTATCCAGTGACCGACGCGTCGCGCAGCACGGAATCGCGGGAACTGTTCAGCGAAGGTTATCTGCTGGAAAGTCCGACGCTGGAGTGGTTCTACGATCATTACGCGCGCACAGCAGAAGATCGCGCCGACTGGCGTTTCTCGCCGTTGCTGGCGCCGAACCTGCGCGGTGTCGCACCGGTTCACCTGGCGCTCGCCGGCTTCGATCCGTTGATCGATGAAGGCCATGCGTATGCGCAACGTCTGCAGGCGAGCGGTGTGGCAGTGCAGTGCAAGGAATACTCCGCACTGGTGCACGACTTCCTGCGCATGCCGATGGTCACTGGTGAAATCGAAAGCGTGTATCAGGAGCTGACCGAGGTGTTGCGCAAGGCGCTCTACCCATAAGACTGACCTGTCACACACACCAAGGCCGGAGCGGGGCAACCCCTCCGGCCTTTTTTGTTGCCGATGAAAGGCGGGCATAAAAAAACGCACCGTCAGACGGTGCGTTTGTTCAGGCCGTGGCCCGGGATCAGAAGCTGTACTTGAAGCTGGTCATGAAGTTGCGCGGAGCGCCGTACATGCCGTCGTAGTAGACCATCGAGTAGTACTCGCGATCGAACAGGTTGTTGACGTTGAGCGAGGCGCTGAGGTTCTTGGTGATGTCGTAACGCGCCATCAGGTTGGTGACCGCGTAGCTGCCTTGCTCGTAGTAGCGCAGGTCTTCGCCGATCTTCGATTGCCAGTTCACGCCACCGCCGACGGTGACCTTGTCCAGCGCGCCGGGCAGGCGATACGAGGTGAAGGTCTTGAGCATGTGGCGCGGCGCGTTGGTGACGATGCGCGCGTCGTCGGCGTTGGTGGTGACGCTGTAGGCGTAGCCCGCAGAGGCTTGCCAGCCTTCAGCCAGTTCGCCGTTCAGCTCCAGTTCAACGCCCTTGGTCTCGGTGCTTTGCTCCAGCCGATAAGCCTGGGTGTCAGACATCCACACCGCGAGGTTGTCCTGCTCCAGTTTGAACAGGGCCAGGCTGGTGTTGAGTTTCTCGTCGAAGAACGTGCCCTTGACGCCCACTTCGTAGCCTTTGCCTTCGGTCGGTGCGAGCGATTTGTTGTTGATGTCGCGAACGTAGGACGCCTGTGGGTTGAAGATCTTGGTGTAACTGGCGTACAGCGACCAGTTGTCATCCAGGTCGTACACCACACCGGTGTACGGCGTGAAGATACCGGTCTCACGTTCTTTCACCGTACTCGCTTCACCGCCGTATGGCTGGGTGTCGGTGTCACGTTTCCAATCCGTCAGACGGCCGCCGAGGATGACGGTCAGGTCGTCGGTGACGTGGAAGCGTGAGGTCAGATAAGTACCCAGTTGCTTCTCTTCCATATGGCCCTTGCTGACGACAGGCGTGGCCGGTTTTGGCGAGTTGCCGTCCCAGTGGCTGATGTCCGGAACGTTGAAGCTGTAGTCACGCAGCCAGTCGCCATAGCTCGGCGTGGATTCCTTGTAGTTGGTCGCGGTTACGCCGAGGATCAACTCATGCTCGCGACCGAACAGCGAGAACGGGCCGGTGAAGTAGGCGTCAATATTGTCCTGGCGCGGCGTACCGGACCAGCGGACCGGCAGCAGACCCGTGCCGGAGCCGGTGGCCTGGTCGAGGGTGCCGGTGGCCACGGCATAGAGCTGGTCGAATTTGTTCTCGGTGTGGCCGTATTCGATCTTGCCGCTCCAGCCGTTATCGAACTGATGCTCGACGGAGGTGAAGAAGTTGGTTTGATCGTGGTCGTTATAAGACCAGTCCGGCGAGGTATTCAGCGAGCGGTGAACGTGGGATTTTTCGCCGTTGGTGAAATACGACGGGTAGCCGCCGCGCATCGGCGAGTCGACCTGGGTTTTCTGGTAGCTGAAGCCGACGGTCAGCAGTGTCGCCTCGCTGAGGTCGAACTCGGTGATGCCGTAGACCAGTTGCGAATCCTGCTTGAAGCGATCAACCCACGAGCCCTGGGTCTTGTAATCGACGACCAGCCGCCCGCGCACGTTGCCGGATTCGGTCAGCGGGCCGGAAACGTCCATACCGGTGCCGTAGCGATCCCAGTTGCCGGCCTCGCCCGTAACGCTGGCCTGTGCTTCAGCGGTCGGACGCTTGCGGATCAGGTTGATGGTTGCCGACGGGTTGCCCAGGCCGCTGATCAGGCCTGTCGCGCCTCGGACGACTTCCACGCGGTCGTACATGGCGGTGCTTTGGGTGTAGTTGTCCAGACGCGTCGAGGTCGGTACGCCGTCTACTTCAAAGTTCTGGATCTGCGAGCCGCGCGACCAGTAAGTGTCGTTCTCGGTGCCCATGCCATTGCGGGTCACGGTGATGCCGGCGGTGGCGTCGAGCACGTCGGTCAGGTTGGTCAGCTTCTGGTCATCCAGACGCTGGCGGGTCAACACGGTGACCGACTGCGGCGTTTCCCGCGGCGTCAGGTTCAGACGCGTCGAGCTACTCGACGAGTAGGTGGTGTACAGCCCGGTGCCTTCGGTCTGCGAGCCCGGTGCCTTGCCGGAAATCGAGATCGCGCCCAACTGCATGGCATCGCCGGCAGCGCCGCTGACCGGAATCAACGACACCGTGTTACCGGTAATCTGGTACGTCAGGCCGCTCCCCAGCAGCAGACGGTGCAAGGCCTCTTCCGGCTCCAGAGTGCCGGACACCGCGTTGGCTTTCAGCCCTTGCAGCAGCTGCGGGTCGTAGATGATCTGCAAGTTGGACTGTTGCCCGAGTTGCTGCAAGGCACTGGACAGCGGTTGGGCCGCAACGTTGATGCTGGTCGGCGCCGCAAGGACCTCACCGGCACCCAGCAGAAGCAGGGTAGTCAGCAGGGCGCGGGGCAGGATCACCTGGCGCCGAGTCTGACGCTGGATCGCCGTGGCCAGTGGTGCGCGGGACAAGGATGGGCTGTGCATTACTTCAAATGCTCCTGAAAGGCGTGTGCAGTTTTGTAGTTAATGATAATTAGACGCAACAACCCGATGAAACCGGAAAAATAAATCCCGCACACTGCGAAAAAATCGTCTATCGCCAGCGACGGGATTGTCCGCACGCACTGTTTCGCGGTCAGGCCGGCGCCAGCTCCGTCATCACGCGACCCGCTTCCATGCGCACCAATTGGTCGGCGACGTCGAAATAACGGTCATCGTGGGAGATCACGATGATGGTTTTGCCCAGCCGCTTGAGGTCCGGCAGCAGCTCGGTGTAGAAAATCCGCCGGAAGGTCGGGTCCTGGTCCGCCGCCCATTCATCGAATACCAGCACCGGCCGTTCTTCGAGCCAGGCATTGACCAGCGCCAGACGCTTGCGTTGCCCGGTGGACAGGTCAGTGGTGGTGAAACTGCCGTCCTGCACGCTGACTTTGTGGGCGATTTCCAGGCGTTGCAGGTACTTGTTGGCGTCATCGGGGATGTGCGTATCGCCTTGCACCACGTCGTCGAACAAGTAGTAGTCGGCAAAAATCGTGGTGAACAACTGGCGGTAATCGTCGCGGTTCTCGGCGTTTACGGGCTGCCCGTTGAGGCGGATTTCACCGTGTTGCGGCGGGTACAGGCCCAGCAGCAACTTGATCAGGGTGGTCTTGCCGCAGCCGTTTTCACCGACGATGAAAATGATCTCGCCCTGTTCGATCGTCAGATTGACCGGGCCCAGACGGAACGCCTCGCTGCCCGGCACGGCAGGGAAGGCATAACTGACGTCCTTGAGTTCGAGGCGGGTAACGGCCGGGGCTTTCTGGCCGTGGTCGTCGAGCAACAGGTGCGGTTCGGGCGAGGAAAACTGTTCCGACAACTCGGCGATACGGCGGAACGCGATTTGCGCGCGACTGACGATCGGCAGGGTCCCGACCAGATGTTCCAGCGGGCCTTTCATGTACAGCAACACCAGGACGAAACCGCTCATGACGGTTTTGTCGGCGCTCGGCCAGTAGGTCTGCAAGGCAAGCGCCAGGCCGATCACCACGAAGAACAGCATCGAGCCGAACGTCTTGGCGATCACGAACGTGTTGATCGAGCGGATCTGCGTGCGGCAGATGAACTCGGCCGTGGTTTTGATGCCGGCAACGAACATGCGCTGACGGCGCGGCCGGTGGATGCGCAGTTCCTTGGCGCCTTCGGCAATGGCGTTGTAGTGTTTTTGCAGTTCGTCTTCGGCGTCACGCGCGGCCATGAAGCCCTGGATACCTCGGCCCTGAGCGAAATACTGAATGCCAGTGCCGATGATGATCGCGACCACCATGATCAGGAACATCGGCCACGACAGCATCGCCAGATAACCCATGCAACCGAGCGTCACAGTCAGGGAAATCGCCAGCGGAGCGAAGGCGAAGGCAAAGTCGCTGATGGTGTCGACGTCGTGCGTCAGCACCGGGATCAGGCGATGGCTGCGATAGCGCTCGATTTGCTCGATCGGTGCCGACAGGACTTTCTCGCCCAGCTGTTTGCGCAAGGTGGCGATGATGTGTTGGCCGACGAAGTTGGTGCCGATGTCCGAGCAGATCGAACTGAGCAGCGCCAGCAGGCAGAGCCCGGCAAACAGGGCGACGACACCCTGGGTCAGGCCGGCTTCGGAATGCAGCGCCGAATTGATCGTCGCCAGCAGCACCGTCACGCTGAGGCCGCCGACCATGCCCAGCAGGATCGACACAATGACGACGAGCCTGAAGGGCCTGAGAAGCGTGAGCAATTCGTGGATGGCACCGCGTGGGGGCTGGGACATGGGGGAACAGTTCCTTGGGTCGTGGAGACAGATACCCAATAGAACGTCTGGTAACGCGCTTAATTTAGACGTTCAGCGACTGACGGTGGCCCGCAGGTCGTCAAGGCTGTGGGAGTCGGCAAGCTTGTTCCCACAGTGGTTTTCGGTGATGTTCCTGACCGGGTTCGGCACAACAACCTGTGGGAGCGAGAATGACCGCGAAGAGGCCAGCACAGTCAACATCTCCACCGCTTGACCCACCGCTTTCGCGAGCAAGCTCGCTCCCACACAGGCTTGTGGTGATGTCCCTGGCCGGGGTTCGGCACAAGAACCTGTGGGAGCGGCTTGCCCGCGAAGAGGCCAGCACAGTCAACATCTCCACCGCCTGACCCACCGCTTTCGCGAGCAGGCTCGCTCCCACACTGGCTTGTGGTGATGCTCCTGACCGGGGTCCGGCACGAAAACCTGTGGGAGCGGGCTTGCCCGCGAAGAGGCCAGCACAGTCAACATCTCTGCCGCCTGACCCACCGCTTTCGCGAGCAAGCCCGCTCCCACACTGGCTTGTGATGGTGTCCCTGACCGGGTTCGGCACAAGAACCTGTGGGAGCGGGCTTGCCCGCGAAGAGGCCAGCACAGCCAACATTTTCGCCACCTGACCCACCGCTTTCGCGAGCAAGCTCGCTCCCACACAGGCTTATGGTGATGGTTCTGACCGGGTTCGGCACAAAAACCTGTGGGAGCGGGCTTGCTCGCGAAGGCGTCAGGTCAGGCGACGCATCTGTAGCTGACAGTGCGCTTTCGCGAGCAAGCTCGTTCCCACCCGGATCTTGTCGTTGCGGCGCGTTTCAGAGATCGCGCACTACGCGAAAGCCGATCCAGTCGCCCCGGGTGGAGGGGTAGATATTGTTGCGGTTGCCAGAGCGCGAGAATACCGGCGCTTCGCCCCAGTCGTTGCCGCGGATGTTGTACGACTCGCAACCGGGTTCGACCCAGGCGCTGCCATCGGTTGGCGCGCCAACATAGTTGGGATGTTCGCAGTCGGCGATCCATTCGTAGACATTGCCATGCATGTCGTACACGCCAAAGGCGTTCGGCGGATAGCTACCCACCGGCGAGCTGAAGCTGTAGCCATCGGTCGGGCCGTAGGTGTTGGCATGCTTGGCGATGCTGTATTCGCCCTCTGCGTCGAACGGGAACGGGAAGGGCCCGGTCGAGCCGGCGCGCGCGGCGTATTCGCGTTGGGCTTCGCTGACCATGCGGTAGTTCTGGCCGGTCTTTTTCGACAGCCAGGCGACATACGCCTGCACGTCGGCAAAGTCCATGCACACCGCGGGTTGTCGCGGTTCCTGTTTATAGCGTGGCTTGCTTGCCACGCATTCGCGACCCGGGCGCGTATCGCCGTTGGCGATCTTCACCCCGGTTTCCTTGACGTAGCTGTCCCATTCACCGGCGGTGATCTGGAAGCGGCTCATGGCGAATGCCTTGGCAAACGTCACTTCATGCATCGGGCCTTCGTCGGGCTCGCGGCCGACTTCGGTTTCCGGGGTGCCCATGGTGAATTTGCCTGCGGGCAACACGACCATTTCCGGGCAATTTTTGCAGTCCTTGAACACCTTGCCCGCCGGCAGCGGTTCGGCGGCCGCGGCGGTGCCCGGCAACAGGCCGGCGAGCGATGCGCTCAGCGCCAGCCCCGCCAGCAGTTTCAAGGTCGGGACGTGTCGCGTTGGGATAAGCATGTCACTGTTCATGTGGGGTCTCGAGCAAGGGAAGGCAACAGTCGTGAAGGTCATAGCTGCGTGACCAGCAGCGTCATGAATCGATCAATTTCCGCTTCGGTGTTGAGCAGGCCCGGCGCGGTGCGCACCACCGGCCCGACGTCGCGTTCCACGGCATCGACCACCACGCGGTTTTTCATCAGGTAGGCGGCGATCTTGTCGCAGTCGCGGTCCTTGACCCGGAAGAAGGTGAACCCGGCCGACAGGGCCGGGCTCAGCGGCGTCACCAGTTCGATCTGCGGATGTTCTTGCAGGCGTCGCTTGAGATACGTGTTGAGTTCATGGATGCGTGCCTGCACCTCGGCCTTGCCCAGTTGCAGATGCAACTTGAACGCTTCGCTCAACGCCCAGCGATGTTCGAAGGCGTGATAGCCGCCGGGTGACATGCTGGTGGCGAAATCGGTGTCTTGAGAGAACGTCGGCACGCTTGGCGTGACGTCCTTGAGCTGCTCGGAACGGGCACAGATGATCCCGGTGCCGCGCGGGCCGAACATCCATTTATGGGTGCCGGCAATGAAGAAATCGCAGTGCATGTCCGGGAAGCTGAGGTCTTCCACACCAAAGCCGTGAACGCCATCGACCACATAGAGAATCCGGTCGGCGTCGGCGCGCGTGCGGTTGACCTCATCGACCAGTTGGCCAATCTCGCCGATGGGCAGTTTCACGCCGCTGCCCGATTGCACCCACGTCATGCCCAACACCCGAGTGTTGGGGCGAATCGCCCGGCGAATCGCGCTCAGCACTTCCTCTGTCGAGACCCGATGGGCGTCTTCGAACAGTTTGATCTTGCGAACCTGCGTGCCTTGCTTCTTCACCCGGAAGTCGAGGCTGAACTCGGTCGAATAATGCTCGTGAACGGTAGTGAGAATCTCCTGATCCGCACGCACATGAATACCGCCGTAGATCGCGGCGAGACCTTCGGTGGTACTGCCCGTCAGGGCAATCTGCGCCGGTCTGGCTTGCAGATAACGCCCGGCCCATTCGCGCACCTCGGCCTCGTGCTTCCAGGTTTCCTCGAGGTCCCAATCCATCATCAAGCCCGGGTTGCGGTCGAGGGTTGCGCGGTGCCGGTCGATGGCTTCCTGCACCGGGCGCGGGTGCGAAGTGATGAGGAAGTTGGAGAAGTGCAGGTAGGCGGGATCCTGACTGAACAGTTGGCGCAGTTGCGCCCACTTGTCCTTCGGCACGGCTGTCGCAATCGCTGCGGCGCCTGGCGCCGAGGCGTGAACGGCAGCGCCCAGCGGCAGGCTGGCGGCAAGGATGCCGGCCTGTTTGAGAAAGGTACGACGGTCAGTCATGGGGACGGTTCGCTTCTGCTCGCAAAGAAGAATTCATCGGCTGGCCACGGGTTTCGCGGATTTTTGCACCTGGTCCCAGACGCGCAGGAAGTTGCCGCCCCAGAGCTTGGCGATGTCGGCTTCGGAATAGCCGCGCTGCAACAGTTCGGCGGTGACGTTGCGGATCTCGCCGACGTTTTCCCAGCCTTTTACGCCGCCGCCCTCATTGAAGTCCGAGGCGATGCCGACGTGGTCGATGCCGATTTTGCGCACGGTGTAATCGATCGCATCGCCGAGATCCTTGAGCGTGGCTTTCGGCTCTTCTTCGAGGATTGCGTACAGCTGGCCGGCGTACTGGCCAAACTTCTGTTCCGGCCACGCGGCAATGATCGGATCGCCCGGCATCAGCGCCATCGCCAGATTCGGCAGCGGTGGCAGATCAAAGCGTGCGCGCAGGGCGTTGAGTTTGTCCTGGGTGCCTTGGGTCAGCGGTCGCAGGTAGGCCGAGAAACCGACCACTTGCACCACGCCACCGCTTTGCTTGATCAGTTGCATCTCCTTGTCGCTGAGGTTGCGCGGGATATCCACCGAGGCACGCGGCGCCGAATGCGAGGCGACCATGGGCGTGCGGCTCAGTTGTGCGACTTGCTCCAGGGCCTTGGTCGACATCTGCGAAACGTCGATGATCACGCCCAGGTCGTTGAGGCGGTGCACGGCTTGCTTGCCGACCTCCGAAAGGCCGTTGAGGGCGTCCGGCGAATCATTGAAAAACGGCAGCGGTCGCGACGAATCGCTCCACTGGTTGTTGCCGATGTAGCTGAAGCCGAACATGCGCATGCCGCGCGCAGCCCAGGTGTCCAGCAGGTCCAGATCGTTGCCCAGCGGATAGGCGTTAAGCATGCTGATGAAGATGGCAAACTTGCCTTCGCCGTGCAGACGGCGGAAGTCATCCGGGGTGTAGGCGATGGCGACCTGATTGGGAAAGTCGCGAACCATGCCGGAGATGATTTTGTAGCGCACCTCCTGCTGGTTGCGCGCCTCCTCGACAAAACCGTCGGTGGGCTTGTGGGGCGCGTTTGGGCCGTTCCACATTTCCGGCCAGCCAAAAATCGTCAGTGCTGCACCGGACAGCCGTCCGCGACTGGCCTTGACCAGGTCGAACTGGCCACTGCCGTCCTTGTCGACCTCATTGCCGGCAGTACCGAAATCCAGCGGCACGGTGATGTGGCTGTCGAACGAGAGCAAGCGATCCTGCAGTTCATCGGCCTGTTTGAGCACCTTGGCCGGGTAGCCAGGGTTGTCCTTGAACCAGTGATCCCAGGCGGCAAAGCCTGCACCGGCGCTGATCGCCAGAGCCAGCGGCAGGCCGATGTATAGAGCCTTTTTCGAACGTGGTTTTGTCATTGCCATCTCAGTCAGTTCGCCGTCGAGGTGCAGGCGCAGGTGCCTTTGCTATCTGGAAAGAACGAGCGATTGGGCAGGAAATTTAGCTGGCCCGAAAAGATCGCAGCGCTCGCGTAAATTTGCCCGCTCAGCAAACGTTCTAGCTTGGATAAAGCCTGCTTCATGGCTGACACAGGTAGGGCAATGAAGATTTCTCGACGATGGTTCATGGCAGGCCTGGCGCTGACCGGCGCTGCCGTGCCTGCCGCGTTTTACGGGCATCGCCAATGGACGAAGCCTGATCCGACGATCACGCCCGGCGAAGCTACGGTCGATCTGGCGGACACGGCCGGTCAACAATTGGCGAACGCATTGCGCGGGGTCTGGAGCATTCGTTTCGACGGCGCGCGGATCGGCTTCGATGACTTGCCGCTGCACGGACTGGAACTGTTTCTTGATGTTGCCCAGCGCGGCCGCGGTTTGCGCGGCTATCTGGATAGCGCGCAACGCCTGCGCGGTGACGAGGAGCCGCGTTACCGGATCATTGGCGATCTGGCGCAGGGCAAACCTGCCGAGTTGTACTGGCGTCTGATTGATTCACGGGCGGCGGACGGCGCGCCGACTTATGAACTGGCCGTGGTGCTGGATGAGGTCTGGGCGGATTTCGGCAATGCCGGCAGTGGAACGATCAGTGGGCGCATTGTGCGCCTGGATCGACCGCTGGGTCTGCCCGAGCAGGACAACCGTTTTGTCGCGCACAAACTGCTGTTTCCCGAGGCACGCCAGCGCATCGGTCTCAACCCGACCTTGCTGGCCTGGCTGATTTCTCCCGAACATCGTCTGTTCCATCAGCTCTGGCATGCATCGCGTGACAAGTGGCACACCTTGCCCGAGGACAAGCGTGAAGCGTTGCGCGGTATCGGCTGGCAGCCGGGGCCGCGCGGCAAGGAACGGGATGCGCGCGGGCCGCGCAAAGATCGCAATGGCTCGGGCATCGACTTTTTTTTCATGCACCGGCACATGCTTGGTACGGCGCGCTCGATGCAGGACTTGCCGTCGTGGCCGGCCTTCCCGATGCCGCAGCCGGAGCTTGAACGCGATCGCCAGGGATTTGCCCGTTATTTCGATAACCATGACGGCTACGCCTTGCCCCCGACCTGGATTGCCAGCGATGACGCTGACTACACCCAGTGGGTCAGCGACATCAAAACGGCCGAGACCTATCACAGCAACTTTCAGGTCTGGGAGTCGCAGTACCGCGACCCGCGTTATCTGTCGAAGCTCACCCTGGGGCAGTTGGGTTCAGAGATGGAGCTGGGTCTGCATGACTGGCTGCACATGCGCTGGGCCTCGGTACCGCGTGATCCGTCCAACGGTCAGCCAGTGCCGTTCGCCCGCGATCCGGCGGATTTCTCCGCGCGCTGGTACGCCGCTGAAAACGACTTTCTGGGCGATCCGTTTTCCTCCCATGTGAATCCGGTGTTCTGGCATTTTCACGGCTGGATCGACGATCGCCTCGAAGACTGGTTCAGGGCGCACGAGCGTTTTCATCCGGGCGAAGTCCGTCGTCAGCAGGTCAATGGCGTGGACTGGTTCGCGCCGGGACGCTGGGTCGAGATCGATGATCCGTGGCTAGGCCCGGTCACCCATGGCTGCAGCACGACGCCGGGTCTGCAGGTCGGCAAGTCGATGGAAATGGACCCGGAAACCATGAAGCTGGCGCTGCGCATTACCTTCAGCGAAGACGAGAAAATCCTCTCCGGTTTGTTCCGTCGCGTGCCGAAGCGGCCGTGGTATGCGCGCCATTTGAAGGTCAAGCAAAAAGAGGTTTGACGTCTGTCATGCGGGTTCAGCAGATATTTTGTCTGGACCCGCCACCGCCACCGCCACCGCCTTCGCGAGCAGGCTCGCTCCCACAATGATTCTGTATTCGCAGGACAAAATGTGGGAGCGAGCCTGCTCGCGAAGACAGTTTCGCCGGCGCCGGATTACTGCGCCTGCCACCCCCCGCCCAGCGCCTTGTACAAGGCAATGCTTGCCTGCAACCGCGACAGTCGCAATTGCACGTTCTGATCCTGCGCCGCGTACAGCGTGCGCTGGGTTTCCAGCACGGTCAGCAAGTCTTCGGCGCCGGCCTGATAGCGGCTCTGAGCGATGTTGAAGGCAACCTGGGCCTGGTTCAGTTCCTCGCTTTGCCACTGCCGTTGTTCGTCCAGCCCGCGGATGCTGTTGAGGGCTTTTTCGACGTCGGCAAAGCCGTTAATGATTGCGCCGCGATAGTTTTGCAACAGCTCTTCCTGGCGGGCGCTGGCCTTGTCGCGTTCGGCACTGAGACGGCCGTTGTTGAAGATCGGCGCCACCAGTCCGGCGGTCAGGTTGTAGAAAGGACTGCGCAGCATGTCGCTGAAGCGATCGGAGCCCGAACCCAGTTCGGCGCTGAGGGTCACGCTGGGCAGCATCTTCGCCCGAGCCACCGTGACGTCGGCACGGGCGGCGGCCAACTGCGCTTCGGCACGGGCGATGTCCGGACGGCGATTGAGCAGTTCGCTCGGTACGCCGGCACCGATGACCGGCCATTGCAATTGATCAAAGTTTTCCTCGCTGGCCGGCAGTTCCTGGACCGGGCGGCCGAGGAGGGCGGCGAGGGTGATTCTGGCTTCTTGCGCCTGTTGTTGTACTCGCGGTAATTGCCTTTGTTGCGCCGCTACCAGACTTTTTTGCTGAGCCAGTTCAAGGGCCGTGGCCGAGCCTGAGTCGAAACGCGTCTGGACCAGCTTGAGTACGCTCAGGGCGTTGTTCAGATTGAGCTCGGCGATACGGCTTTGCTCGTTCAACGACAAGGTTTGCGCGTAGCTGTCGGCGACGCTGCCGAGCAGGGTCAGCTCAACCGTGGCCTGATCGAATTCGCTGGCGCGCAGGTTCAATTGTGCGCTGTCGCGGCTGGCGCGTTGGCCGCCCCAGAAGTCGATTTCATAGCTGGCGTTGAGATTGGCATCAAAGTAATCCACCGCCTTGTTGCTGCTGTCGGCGTCCAGTTGGCTGTAGCCGTTGCCGCGCAGCAGCTTTTGTCGATTGGCGTTCATGCCTGCCTTGACCTCTGGCAGTAACGAGCCGCCGGCGATCACGGTGGTGGCACGGGCCTGCTGCACGCGCGCGACAGCAGCGGCCAGGTCGAAACTGCCGGCCCGGGCCTGGCTGATCAAGCCGTCAAGTTCGCGGCTGCCGAACTGCGTCCACCATTGTGCGTCGTTGCGCACGAGGCGGTCGTTGTGCGCCATCTGCCACGCGGCGGGCGGCTGGATGCCGCTCTGCGGACGCTGGGCGGGGCTGCCGCAAGCGCTGAGCAACAGGCACACGGTCAAGAGACTGAGACACGGTTTCATAGATCGATCATTCACTGGTAAGGGCCGTGACCGGGTCGAGCCGGGCAGCTTTGCGAGCGGGCATGAAGCCGAAGACGACGCCGGTGACCAGGGCGCAGCCAAACGCGCCGAGTACCGCCAGCAAGGAAAAGGCGACGGCGACTTCGCTGATCAGCAGGACCCCGCCGACCAGCAGCGCGAGGACGATGCCGGCCAGTCCGCCGACCACCGAAAGCATCACCGCCTCGGTGAGGAACTGCCGCAGAATGTCGCGTTGGCGCGCGCCGGTCGCCATGCGGATACCGATCTCGCGGGTGCGCTCGCGCACGGTCATGAGCATGATGTTCATCACGCCGATGCCGCCCACCAGCAGCGAGATCGCGGCAATCGAGCCGAGCATCAGCGACAGGGTGTTTTGCGTGCGGGCCTCGGCCTGAATCATCGCCGCGTTGTTGGTCAGTTCGTAATCGTGTTTGCCGTGCAGGCGTCGCATCAGGTCGTCGATGGCCAGCTCGGCTTCTTTGACCTTGCGTGCATCACTGGCGGCAATCACTACATATTCCGGCGTGTGCCCGCCGAGCAGGCGAATGGCCGCGGCGGAGTAGGGCACCGCGATCCGGTTGTCGCTGTCCTGGTCGCCGGAGCTTGCACCCTTTTCGGCAAGCACGCCGACCACCTGGAACGGCACGTTTTCGATGAGGATGTACTGGCCGATCGGGTCGGCGACGCCTTTGAGCAGTTTGTCGCGAATCTTCGTGCCGATCACCGCCACCGGCGCTGCGTTGCGTTCGTCGGCGTCGGTGAAGTAGCTGCCCTGGATCACCGGCCAGTTGAAAATGCTCGGGAAGTTGGTGTCGTTGCCGCCGACATAAGCGCTCTGGTCGAGGTTGCCGAAACGCACCACCACTTCGGCGCCGGCCACCGGCATGATGCGTTTGACTTGTGGCAGGGTTTTCAGCGCCGCCACGTCATCCAGGGTGATGATGCCCTGCGGCGTGCGCGGATTGGGCGAGGCGCCACCCAGGTACAAAAGGTTCGAACCGAATGCGCCCATTTGCGCCATGACCTGGCGCTTGCTGCCTTCGCCGACCGCAAGCATGACCACCACCGAGGCGACGCCAATGACGATGCCGAGCAGGGTCAGCGCGGTGCGAAAGCGGTTGATCCACATGACTCGCCACGCCGCTTGCACGGCATCGACCAGTTCGCCTTTCCAGGCGCCCGTGGCTTCGGCGCCTTCGCTGAGGCGTTTGCGCAAGTCCACGGCCTGCAAGGCGCCGGGATTGGCCGAGGTTTGTGCGTGAGGCGTTTCCTCGGCGCTGTCACTGATGATCAGCCCGTCGCGAATCTCGATGATGCGCTTGGCGCGGGCGGCGACTTCGCGATCGTGCGTGATCAGAATCACCACGTGGCCCTGGCTCGCCAGCTCGTCGAGCAGCGCCATGACCTCTTTGCCGCTGTGGCTGTCGAGCGCACCGGTCGGTTCGTCGGCAAGGATGATATGGCCACCGTTCATCAAGGCCCGGGCAATCGAAACCCGCTGCTGCTGACCGCCGGATAATTGATGCGGGCGGTTGCCTGTGCGTTCAGCCAGACCCAGGCGCTGCAGCAGGGCCGCCGCCCGGGCGTGGCGCTCGGCGGCAGGCGTGCCGGCATAAATGGCCGGCATCTCGACGTTTTCCTGCGCGGAGCTCGACGGAATCAGGTGATAGCCCTGAAACACAAAGCCAAAGGCTTCGCGGCGCAACCAGGCCAGTTCATCGCTGCTCAGATGGGCGACGTTTTCCCCGGCGAACAGATACTCGCCCGAGGTCGGCCGGTCGAGGCAGCCAAGGATATTCATCAGCGTCGACTTGCCGGAGCCGGAAGCGCCGACGATCGCCACGAACTCGCCGGCATGAATCGACAGGTCGATTCCGCGCAGCACGTCGACTTGCGGCGTGTCCTGACCGCCGTAGGATTTGCGGATGTCTTTGAGGTCGATCAGCGGCGTTGGCATTTAGCTTCCGCTGCCTTCGGCCGGGCCGATCAACAGGTAATCGCCTTCTTGCAGGCCGTCGAGGATCTGCACCTGCAAGCGGTCGCTGAGTCCGGTACGGACCTGACGGTGCTCGATGTCGCCGTTCTTCGCCACGACGCGCGCGGTCTGGCTGCCGGCTTGCAGGCCGTCGCTGTGCAGGGCGGCGACCGGGGCAGTCAGCACGCCTTTGGCGGCGCCGGCGACGAAGAACACCTGGGTGGTCATCTCGGCCATCAGCGCGTTGTCGCCGTTTTCGACATCGAGCAACACCGTATAGAGCACCACACGACCGCTGCCGCTTTTGTTCGTGCTATTGGGGCTGCCGCTGCCCTGGCTGGTCTGGTCCAGCGGTTTCGGCGGCACCGGCAGGATCTGCCGCACGGTGCTGCTCCAGCGCCGGTTGCCGCCGCTCAGGGTGGTGAAGTAAGCGCTCATGCCGGGTTTGACGTGGCCAATGTCGGCCTCGGAAACCTCCGCCCACACGGTCATCGGCGACAGCTTGGCGATCCGCAGGATCAAGGGTGTCTGCTGCTGTGCGTTGAGGGTCTGGCCTTCGCGGGCATCGATATTGACCACCGTGCCCGACATCGGCGCATAAATGCGCGTGTAGCCCAGCTCGGCCTGATCGCTGCGCAGGCTCGCCTGGGCCTGGCGAATCTGCGCCTGGAACATGTCGATGCGCGCCTGGGTGGCTTTCAATTCGGCGCGGGCGGTCTGCACGTCTTCTTCACGGGTCGCGCCACCGGCGGCGAGGTTCTGCTGACGCTGGAATTTCTGTTGCGCCAGTTCGTGCTGGGCGCGTTGTTCCTGCAGTTGCGCCTTGAGATTCTCGATGGAGAACTGCCCGGCGTCGAGTTTGGCTTTTTGTGTCGACGGATCGATTTCCACCAACAATTGGCCTTCCTTGACCACGTCACCGACTTCCACGTGGATCTTCTGGATCTGGCCCGAGGCCTGCGCACCGACGTCCACGTAACGCCGCGGTTGCAAGGTGCCCAGCGCGGTGACGCTACTTTCTATATCACCCCGGGTGACTTGCACGGTGGTGAATTTATCCCGGCCTGGCGGCAGGAATTGCCACGCGGCATAAGCGACAACCGGGATCAGACATAGGATTGCGAGCAGCGCGCGTCGGGCAGGGCGGGGACGTTTCATGCAGGGTTCCGGCCAGTGAAAATCGGCCCGTCGTTCGGCTGGCAGACAGATTCGGGCAGCATGAACGCTGTCGCAGGGGCGCGACAGATACGGGGAGCTGTCCTGTAAACGATAGACAGGCGAGGGAATTTAAGCGCAGACACACGAAGTAACAGCTATAGACGAGGATTTTTTATCAGGCAATGACAAACACCACTTTAAATCTATATGAGAATTACTATAAATTACGCGGCTCAAGCTGCCACTATCTTGCTACTGCGTCTGACGCGCTCGTGGATCAGTGTGCCTAGCACAGAACCCGCAGGTTTGCGGCCGGGAGTCTTGTTGGAAAACTACTATCGAGAGCTGGTGTGTTTCCTGAACGCCAAGCTCGGCAACCGTCAGGTCGCCGAAGATGTGGTGCATGACGCTTATCTGCGTGTGCTGGAGCGTTCCAGCGACACGCCGATCGAGCAACCCCGGGCGTTTCTTTATCGCACGGCGCTGAATCTGGTCATCGATGACCATCGGCGCAATGCGCTGCGTCAGGTCGAGCCGCTGGAAGTACTCGATAACGAAGAGCGCTATTTCGCTCAATCTCCGCAGTGTCCTCTGGACCATGGTCAACGCCTGGACATGCTTCAGCGTGCATTGGCAGAACTGTCGCCAGCGTGCCGCGAGAGTTTTCTGCTGCGCAAGATCGAGGGCCTGTCGCACGCTGAAATTGCCGAACAGCTTGGCATTTCCAAAGCGCTGGTCGAGAAGCACATCGTCAACGCCATGAAACATTGCCGCCTGCGCATCAAACAATGGGATGCCCATTGAGCTGTCGGCGTTAAATTTTATTTCACTGTCCTCGTTCCTACTCAACAGACGACCTGCTGTCCTGCACAAGGCCAGACGGGTTACTTAGGCTCTCCTTGCCCCTTGTTGAGGGGTTCATCCAGAGGACACTGGAAATGACTCAGGCAATTGCATCGCCCATCGTTCACGACCTGATCGGCGTCGGTTTCGGCCCTTCGAACCTGGCGCTGGCCATCGCTCTGCAAGAGCGCGGTCCGAGCCACGGCGAGCTGGATGTGCTGTTCCTCGACAAGCAGGCCGACTACAGCTGGCACGGCAACACCCTGTCGACGCAAAGCGAGTTGCAGATTTCCTTCCTCAAGGATCTGGTGACCTTGCGCAATCCGACCAGCCCGTATTCGTTCGTCAACTACCTCAAGCACCACGGGCGTCTGGTCGATTTCATCAACCTCGGCACCTTTTATCCGTGCCGCATGGAATACAACGACTACCTGCGCTGGGTGGCCGGGCAGTTCACCGCGCAGAGCCGGTATGGCGAAGAAGTGCTGACCATCGAGCCGGTACTGCACAACCATCAGGTTGAGGCGTTGCGGGTGATTTCCCGTGGCAGCGACGGCCAGCAGTTCGTGCGCACCACGCGTTCAGTGGTGGTCAGCGCCGGCGGCACGCCGCGTATTCCCGAGGCGTTCAAGGCGCTGAAAGGCGATCGCCGGGTGTTCCACCATTCGCAATACCTGTCACAAATGGCCAAACAGCCGTGTGTAAACAATCAGCCGATGAGCATCGCGATCATCGGCGGCGGGCAGAGCGCGGCAGAAGCGTTCATTGACCTGAACGATTCGTTCCCGTCGGTGCAGGTCGACATGATTTTGCGCGGCTCGGCGCTGAAACCGGCGGACGACAGCCCGTTCGTCAACGAAGTGTTCTCGCCGGAGTTCACCGACCTGGTATTCCAGCAGAACAGCGCCGAGCGCGAGCGCCTGGTCAACGAGTACCACAACACCAACTATTCGGTGGTCGACATCGACCTGATCGAGCGCATCTACGGCATCTTCTATCGCCAGAAGGTCTCCGGTGTCGCCCGTCACGCCTTCCGCACTTTGACCACCGTCGAGAAAGCCACGGCGACCGAAAACGGTGTCGAACTGGCCGTGCGCAACAACGCCACGGGTGAGGTCACGGTGCGTCATTACGATGCCGTGGTCCTGGCCACCGGTTACGAACGCCAGATGCACCGCCAGTTGCTGGCGCCGCTGGAAGAATACCTGGGCGACTTCGAGGTCGATCGCAACTACAAACTGATCACTGACGAGCGCTGCAAGGCCGGTATCTACATGCAGGGTTTCTGTCAGGCCAGTCATGGTCTGAGCGATACACTGCTGTCGGTGCTGCCGATCCGTGCCGATGAAATTGCCGGCTCGTTGTACGAGCATGGCAAGCATCGCGGGCACAGCCGTTCGGTGGCAGACCTGTTGCTGGCCACCGCCAGCTGAGTTCTGCATCGCCCGACACACCGCCTTCGCGAGCAGGCTCGCTCCCACAATGATTCTGTGTACGCAGGACAAAGTGTGGGAGCGAGCCTGCTCGCGAAGGGGCCGTTGAACGCAGCGAAAATGCTGAATCTGAACCCCTCCTGAACGCCCTCCATATTCCCCCCTCGTGCCGGTTTACTCCCCAGACATCGGGGCGTAAGCTTCGCGCGTTTTCAACCAAAGCGGAGACCCACAGTGGGTACTTGTTCGAGTGACAGTTGTCGGCCGGTCTCGGTAACCGGCAGATTCTCGGCAAGATAACGCGCAGCCTTTCCCTGCCGTTGTCTCGCCGAAAAAAGCGAGCAGCGGCATCCCGTGCATGGCCCGTCCCGGGGCATGTCTCGACGTCCTTCTCATCGACGCTGAACGATGCGTGATTGCGACTTGCTGTCGTGATCGCACGCTATCGACACGCCGGTCTCTTTGACCGGCGCGCCACGCCTTGCCGTGCCGGCTTTCCGGGTGGCAGCGGCGCGGCCGTACCTGCTTGACGGTTTCCCGGCTGACCATAGGGGCCACAGCCATGAAACTGACGCTCAAGGAGTTTTTCGCAGGTTTCCTGCGTACTCGCCACATCGCCCGGCACTTCCGTCGCCTGGCGCTGCTGGAATCGATCAACGACAGCACGGTCAGCCGTGAAGTGCCGCCAACCCTGGCCAATACCCTGGTCGATGCCGCCCAAGGCGACAGCGCCGCCGTGTTGTCCGCACTGGGTACGCACGGCGATGGCCTCAATGATGTCGAGGCTGCCGCGCTGCGTGTGCAATACGGACTCAATGAAGTCGAACACGAGCAGCCGCTGCCGTGGTGGGTGCACCTGTGGCACTGCTACAAAAACCCGTTCAACCTGCTGCTGACTTTGCTCGCGGTGATCTCGTGGCTGACTGAAGACCTCAAGGCCGCCGTGGTGATTTTTTCCATGGTGGTGCTGTCGACGCTGCTGCGCTTCTGGCAGGAAAGCAAATCCAACCAGGCCGCCGATGCGCTCAATGCCATGGTCAGCAATACCGCTACGGTGCTGCGCCGTGATGCGCCGCGCCGCGAATTGCCGATCAAGCAACTGGTGCCGGGCGATCTCATTGCACTCTCGGCCGGCGACATGATTCCCGCCGATTGCCGGGTGCTCAGTGCCAAGGATCTGTTTGTCAGTCAGGCCGCGATGACGGGGGAATCGATGCCGGTGGAGAAATTCGCCCATCAGGCGCAACGCGACACGCGCAATCCACTGGAGCTGGACAACATTGTGTTCATGGGCACCAACGTGGTCTCCGGCACCGCGGTGGCGGTGGTCCTGACCACCGGCAACCGCACCTATTTCGGTGCGCTGGCGCAGCGCGTCGGAGCGACCGACCGAGCGGTGACGTCCTTCCAGATGGGCGTGAACAAAGTCAGTTGGCTATTGATCCGGTTCATGTTCGTGATGGCGCCGCTGGTGCTGTTCATCAACGGGTTCACCAAGGGCGACTGGACCGAAGCGCTGCTGTTCGCCCTGTCGATTGCCGTCGGCCTGACCCCGGAAATGCTGCCGATGATCGTCACCTCAACCCTGGCCAAGGGTGCGGTATTCCTGTCGCGCAAGAAAGTCATCGTCAAGCGCCTCGACGCGATCCAGAACTTCGGCGCGATGGACGTGCTGTGCACCGACAAGACCGGCACGCTGACTCAGGACAAGATTTTTCTGGCGCGCCACGTCGACGTCTGGGGTGGGGACTGCGACGACGTGCTGGAAATGGCCTACTTGAACAGCTACTACCAGACCGGCCTGAAAAACCTGCTGGATGTCGCCGTGCTGGAACACGTGGAAGTCCACCGCGAATTGAAAGTCGGCACGGCGTTTCGCAAAGTCGACGAGATCCCGTTCGACTTCAATCGGCGGCGCATGTCGGTGGTGGTTGAAGGGCGCGGCCAGCCGCATCAATTGATCTGCAAAGGCGCGGTGGAAGAAGTGCTGGCGGTGTGCAGCCGAGTGCGTCACGGCGAGGCCGATGAAGCCCTCAGTGAAGAATTGCTGACGCGGATTCGTCAGGTCACCGCAACCTTCAATGCCGAAGGCTTGCGCGTCGTTGCAGTGGCCGCGCGCTCGATGCCCCAAGGGCGCGACACTTACAGCCTGGCCGATGAGCAGCAACTGACGCTGATCGGCTACGTGGCGTTCCTCGACCCACCCAAGGAAAGCACCGCGCCGGCGCTCAAGGCCTTGGCCGAACATGGCGTGGCGGTGAAGGTGCTGACCGGCGACAACGAGTTGGTCACCGCCAAGATCTGCCGCGAAGTGGGCCTCGCGCAACAGGGATTGCTGCTGGGCAATGACGTCGAGCGCATGAGCGATGCCGAACTGGCCGTGGCCGTGGAAACCACCAACGTTTTCGCCCGCCTGACGCCATCGCACAAAGAGCGCATCGTGCGTCTGCTAAAGGGCAATGGCCATGTGGTCGGGTTCATGGGTGACGGCATCAACGATGCGCCGGCATTGCGCACCGCCGACATCGGTATTTCCGTGGACAGCGCGGTAGACATTGCCAAGGAAGCGGCCGACATCATCCTCTTGGAAAAGAGCTTGATGGTGCTGGAGGAGGGCGTGCTCGAAGGGCGGCGTACCTTCGCCAACATGCTCAAGTACATCAAAATGACCGCCAGTTCCAACTTCGGCAACGTGTTCTCGGTGCTGGTCGCCAGTGCGTTCATTCCGTTTCTGCCGATGTTGCCGATGCACCTGCTGGTGCAGAACCTGCTCTATGACATTTCGCAGATCGCCATTCCGTTCGATAACGTCGACGAGGACATGCTGAAAAAACCACAGCGCTGGCAGCCGGGCGACGTCGGACGCTTCATGCTGTTCTTCGGCCCGATCAGTTCGATTTTCGACATCACCACCTTTGCCTTGATGTGGTACGTGTTCGCCGCCAACACGCCGGAGCAGCAGACCCTGTTTCAGTCTGGCTGGTTCGTGGTCGGGTTGCTGACCCAGACGCTGATCGTGCACATGATCCGCACGCCTAAGATTCCGTTCCTGCAGAGCCGTGCCGCAATGCCGTTGCTGGTGATGACCGGGATCATCATGGCGGTCGGTATCTTTCTGCCGATGGGACCGCTGGCGCACTACTTCAAACTGCAGGCGCTGCCGTCGCTGTACTTCGTGTTCCTGCCGGTGATTCTGCTGGCGTACATGGCGCTGACCCAGGCGGTGAAAGGGTTCTACATTCGCCGGTTTGGCTGGCAATAACACCACGGCCTCACTGTTTACTCCCTGGTGGGAGCGAGCCTGCTCGTGAAAGCGCAGTGTCAGCCGTAGATGCGTTGACCGGCCTGACGTCTTCGCGGGCAAGCCCGCTCCCACAGGTTTCGGCGGTGTGTTCGCGATAGTGGCAGCACTAAAAAACGATGCGGGAGCGGGCTTGCTCGCGAAAGCTCAGTGTCAGTTGCAGGTGCGTTGACTGGCCTGACCCCTTCGCGAGCAGGCCCGCTCCCACAGGTTTCGGCGGTGTGTTCGCGATAGTGGCAACACCAAAAAACGATGTGGGAGTGAGCTTGCTCGCGAAAGCGCAGTGTCAGTCGCAGATGCGTTGACCGGCCTGACGTCTTCGCGGGCAAGCCCGCTCCCACAGGTTTCGGCGGTGTGTTCGCGATAGTGGCAACACTGGAAAGCCAGTGTGGGAGCGAGCCTGCTCGCGAAAGCGCTGTGTCAGCCGCAGATGCGTTGACTGACGAAACGCCTTCGCGGGCAGGCCCGCTCCCACAGGTTTCGGCGGTGTGTTCGCGATAGCGGCAACACTGGAAAGCCAGTGTGGGAGTGAGCTTGCTCGCGAAAGCGCAGTGTCAGTTGCAGGTGCGTTTACTGACGAAACGCCTTCGCGGGCAAGCCCGCTCCCACAGGTTTCGGCGGTGTGTTCGCGATAACGGCAACACTGGAAAGCCAGTGTGGGAGCGAGCTTGCTCGCGAAAGCGCAGTGTCAGTCGCAGATGCGTTGACTGACGAAACGCCTTCGCGGGCAGGCCCGCTCCCACAGGTTTCGGCGGTGTGTTCGCGATAGTGGCAACACTAAAAAACGATATGGGAGCGGGCTTGCTCGCGAAAGCGCAGTGTCAATTGCAGGTGCGTTGACTGACGAAACGCCTTCGCGGGCAAGCCCGCTCCCACAGGTTTCGGCGGTGTGTTCGCGATAGTGGCAACACTAAAAAACGATGTGGGAGCGGGCTTGCTCGCGAAAGCGCAGTGTCAGTCGCAGATGCGTTGACTGACGAAACGCCTTCGCGGGCAGGCCCGCTCCCACAGGTTTCGGCGGTGTGTTCGCGATAGCGGCAACACTAAAAAACGATGTGGGAGTGAGCTTGCTCGCGAAAGCGCAGTGTCAGTTGCAGGTGCGTTTACTGACGAAACGCCTTCGCGGGCAAGCCCGCTCCCACAGGTTTCGGCGGTGTGTTCGCGATAGCGGCAACACTGGAAAGCCAGTGTGGGACTGAGCTTGCTCGCGAAAGCGCAGTGTCAGTTGCAGGTGCGTTGACTGGCCTGACCCCTTCGCGGGCAAGCCCGCTCCCACAGGTTTCGGCGGTGTGTTCGCGATAGTGGCAACACTAAAAAACGATGTGGGAGTGAGCTTGCTCGCGAAAGCGCAGTGTCAGTTGCAGGTGCGTTTACTGACGAAACGCCTTCGCGGGCAGGCCCGCTCCCACAGGTTTCGGCGGTGTGTTCGCGATAGTGGCAGCACTAAAAAACGATGCGGGAGCGGGCTTGCTCGCGAAAGCTCAGTGTCAGTTGCAGGTGCGTTTACTGACGAAACGCCTTCGCGGGCAAGCCCGCTCCCACAGGTTTCGGCGGTGTGTTCGCGATAGTGGCAGCACTAAAAAACGATGCGGGAGCGGGCTTGCTCGCGAAAGCGCAGTGTCAATTGCAGGTGCGTTGACTGACGAAACGCCTTCGCGGGCAAGCCCGCTCCCACAGGTTTCGGCGGTGTGTTCGCGATAGTGGCAACACTAAAAAACGATGTGGGAGCGGGCTTGCTCGCGAAAGCGCAGTGTCAGTCGCAGATGCGTTGACCGGCCTGACGCCTTCGCGGGCAGGCCCGCTCCCACAGTTTTCGGCGGTGTGTTCGCGATAGTGGCAGCACTAAAAAACGATGCGGGAGCGGGCTTGCTCGCGAAAGCTCAGTGTCAGTTGCAGGTGCGTTGACTGGCCTGACCCCTTCGCGAGCAAGCCCGCTCCCACAGGTTTCGGCGGTGTGTTCGCGATAACGGCAACACTAAAAAACGATGTGGGAGCGGGCTTGCTCGCGAAAGCGCAGTGTCAGCCGCAGATGCGTTGACTGACGAAACGCCTTCGCAGGCCCAGTGCGCGCAAACCACGTCGGCTGATCCTGGCCCTGGAGCCATTGTTGCAGCATTCGATGTTTAGGAAATTTCTCACGAATTTTGAGACGTTTCCTGAAGATTCGCCTCCTTGAATGACCCAGACTGACTCACGCCATTCAACCGTGAGTCCGCCCCCATGTCCGATCTGCCGCTACGGGTTTTAGTACTGGAGGACCATCCTTTTCAACGTTCGGTTGCGGTGAATATCTTGCGCACCCTGGGCTGTCGCGAGGTGCTTGAGGCGAGTGACGGTGCCCAGGCGCTGGCTTTGCTGGACCGGGCAGGCGTGGTCGACGTGGCCCTGTGCGACTTGCAGATGGAAGGCATGGATGGATTGGAATTCCTGCAACGGGTCGGCGAGTCAGGCCAGGTCAAGTCGGTGATCATCAGCAGTTCGCTGTCGGTGGATTTACGCCGGGCTGTGCATCAGATGGTGACGTTACTCGGTCTGGAACTGCTCGGCGATGTTGGCAAGCCGCTGCACGTACAGGGGCTGGCAGACCTGTTGAAAAAAGCCGTCGACAGGCCGCGCGTGACCTGCCTGCCGGCAGCCACCGTGAAGCTGGCCAGCGCAGCGGCGGTGCGCCAGGCCTTGGCTGAACAGCAGTTGCGCGCCTGGTACCAGCCCAAGTTCAACCTGCATACCGGTGAAGTCTGTGGCGTCGAAGTGTTGTGCCGCTGGTTGCATCCGCTTCAGGGCGCCATTGCCCCGGCAATGTTCATGCCCGTGCTGGAACAGTGCGGATTGCTCGACGCGTTGTTGTTTTCTCAGATGGAACAGGCCCTGACGGTGCAACGCAGCGCCCGGGCCAACGGTTTCGTCTTAAACATGGCGTTCAATCTGCAAACGGTGCAACTGGCCAACGCTGAGCTGGCCGCCAGTCTCAAGGCTTTGCTCAGGCGCCACGGCGCGTGCGGCGCCAGCCTGACTTTCGAACTGACGGAAAGCGGCTTGCTGGAAGCGCCGGCCACCAGTCTGGAAACCCTGGTGCGTCTGCGGATGATGGGCTGCCGCTTGTCGATCGATGACTTCGGTGCCGGGTTCTCCTCCTTGCAGCGTTTGTGTCAGTTGCCGTTCAACGAGATCAAGCTCGACGCCGACTTCGTTCGCAACCTCGCCGATGAGCCGCGCTGCCGGGCGGCGATCAGCAGCACGCTGGCGCTGGGTGAAACATTGGGCATGAGCGTGGTGATCGAGGGCATCGAGACCGATGCCCAACGCCGCGAACTTCTTGCGCTGGGCTGCACGCAAGGTCAGGGCTACTGGTACGCGAAGCCCATGGCCGGAGCGGATCTTCTCGTCTGGTTGCGGCAGCGCAGCTCGGCGGACCTCGGATGAATAACCGGTTTTTTAGGAAAAGTCTTACAGAGTCTTCCAGGTGTCCTGCGTAGCCTTGTCCCAAGAAAATTTCACCCTCGGGAGATTGACCATGATCAACAAAGCCCTGCGAATCCTGATCGCCGACCCGCAGCATTTTCACCGGATGAAGATCGAGCGCCTGTTCAACCACCTCGATTACTACCGCGTTGCCCCGGTGCAGGACCTCGCCGAGTTGTTGACCCTGGTCGACTACGGCTGTGAACCCTTCGATGTGGTGGTCATCAACGCCGAGCTGGCCGCTGGCAAGCTCGATTTGCTGGGGTTTTTCCTGGGCAATGCACAGGTGCGCCATGCCCTGATCTACAACGAACCCAGCGCACCCCTGCAGATGGCGGCCGGTTTTGCCCAGGAAAATGTCCAGATCAGCCCTGTCGCATTGCCCTCATCGGCGTTGATCCGGCAATTGATGGCGTTCGTCGATGCGCCAGAGCAGCAACCGGACGCGTCAGGCTGGGCACCGCAAGCAGCGCTGCAACGTCGGGCCTAACACATTCTATTGGTTTGCGCACCTGTCAGACTTGACAGGTGTTTCGATTTTCATCCCGTGTAACAGTCGCTGTGCAGCCACCGTGTCTGGAACAGTCCAGTGGTCGACTGCATTGCCAGTTTTGTCTCGGGAGTGTCCATGAAGTCAGCGCTGATCGTCGACGACCATCCAGTGGTGTGCGCTGCCGTCCGGATTGTGCTGCAAGCTGAAGGCTTCAAGGTGATCTACGAGGCCAGCAATGGCAACGAGGTGGTGTCGCTGATCCGCGAGCACGCGCCGCAACTGGTGATCCTTGACTTGCATCTGCCGGTATTCGACGGACTGGATGTCATGGCGCGGATCAAAGCCAGCGGGCTTGACTGTCGCATCGTGGTGTTCAGTTCCTATGATCCGTTGTTTTACCAGGAGCGCTGCCAGCGCGCCGGGGCCATGGCCTACGTGACCAAAACCAATCAGCTGCAACAACTGCACGAAGCCATTCGCGCGGTGATGTCGGGCTATACATTTTTCTCTTCTTTGCCGGACGGCCACGCGTCGAGCATTGTGCAGCGCTCGGAAGAAGACCTGATCGACCGGCTTTCCGATCGCGAACTGAGCATTTTCCTGCAACTGAGCCAAGGCAAGACCAACAAGGCAATTGCCGAGGGCATGCACCTCAGCCATAAAACAGTGAGCACGTATAAGAAACGGCTGATGCAAAAGCTCGGGCTGAATTCGGTCGTGCATTCGCGCGAATTCGCCATACGCAATCATTTGATCTGAACGCACGGACATGGCACTGGGATATCGGCTTTTCGGGCTGTGGCTGAGCTGCCTGACCAGCGCTTGGGCGGATGAAACATCGCAGCGGCTGGAACTGGTGACGCGTGCCGGGGCGGCGCATGCCGAGGTTCGCCTCGACGCGCAGGATCGCCAGTGGTTGCGCGAGCACCCGGTATTGCGCATGGGCATTTCCGGGCCGGATTACCCGCCGTTCGAAATCACCCGACATCAACATGAACTGGAAGGGCTCACCGCCGATTACGCTGATCTGCTGGGGCAACTGCTCGGCGTCCGGATCGATGTTCGGCGCTTCGCTGACCGGCCGGCCTTGATGGCGGCGCTCAAGCGTGGCGAACTGGACTTGCTGGGCACCTCCAACCGCTTTGAAATCGCCGACCCCGATTTTGTGCTGTCGCGCGCGTACGCCGAAGACCAGCCGATGCTGGTGATCCGCCACGACGACACCCTGTCGGCCGATCTTGCCGGCAAGCGTATCGCCATGGTCGAGGACTATCTGCCGCTGGCAAGCGTACAAGCGTTCTATCCCGACGCTCAGGTGCAACGCTACCCGTCGGCCATGGATGCCCTCGGTGCGGTGGCTTTCGGTGCGGATGATGTCTACCTGGGAGACTTCATCAGCTCCAACTACCTGATCAACACCAATTACCGCAACGATCTGCAACTGGCCGGGCCGTCCGGGCTGGACGCCAACCCGTTCGGCTTTGCCCTGTTGCGCACCGACGTGCGCCTCAAGCGCCTCGTCGACAAGGCGCTTGAGGCCGTGCCCATGGAGCGCCGCCAGCTCATCGAGCAGCGTTGGAGTGTCGGTCATGCGGAGATGGCGGAACAGTCACAGGTGCAACTCAGTGTGATGGAGCAGGATTGGCTGAATCGACATCCGGTGGTGCGGGTCGGTGTCATTGATGATTTCGCCCCGCTGACTTTTTTCGACGCCGACGGCCGTTTCAGCGGGCTAGGCGCGCAGTTGCTGACTTTGATCAGTCAGCGCAGCGGTTTGCAGTTCGAACGGGTGCGCGGGGTTTCCCTCGACCGTCAGATCGAGCAGCTCAAGACTGGCGAACTCGATCTGCTGCCGGTGGTAACGCCGAGCAATGAACGCGAAGCCGAACTGGCCTTCACCCGCGCCTACCTGAACAATCCGTTTGTCCTGGTCGCTTCGACAGCCGCGCAGAGCCCGCGTCGCCTCGATGACCTGACCGGCAAGCGGGTGGCCATCTATCGCGGCCACCCGCTGCGCGACTACCTGTCGGGACGCATTCCCGGCGTACGTCTGGTCGAAGTCCAAAGCCCCGCCGAGGGCATGGAGCTGATCGCCAAGGGACAGGTGGACGCCACGGTCAGTTCGTTGCTGGTTGCGCGTTTTTTGCTGACCCGTCATTACCGCGATCGCTTGCGTATCATCGGTACGGTCGGCGACCAGCCGGCGCGGATTGCCTTGGCCACCGCACCGCAGGCGACCGCGCTGCACTCGATTCTGAACAAGGCGCTGCTGAGTATTTCGCCGCAGCATATGGATGAATTGGTCGAGCGCTGGAGCCATGACGTCGTCGTGGACGCCAGCTACTGGTTGCGTCACCGCCAGTCGATTTTGCTGGGCTTCGCCGCTGCGGCCGTGCTGCTGGTGCTGGCGCTGCTGTGGATCGGTTTTCAGCGCCGGCAGCTTCGCCAGCGTCAGCAGTGGTTGCAACAACTGCAGCAAGCCAAGCAGACGGCCGACGACGCCAACCGGGCGAAAACCACGTTTCTGGCGACCATGAGCCATGAAATCCGTACGCCGATGAACGCCTTGATCGGCATGCTCGAGCTGGCGCTGAAGCGGGCGGACGAGGGCGAAACCGATCGGCTGGCAATTCAGGTTGCGGCCAACGCCGGGCAGCAACTGCTGGCGTTGATCGGCGACATTCTCGACATTGCCAGGATCGAGTCCGGGCACCTTTCAGTGGCACCGGAACGCGCCAACCTGCGCGATCTGGTGACGTCGGTGAGCCGTGTCTTCGAAGGGCTGGCGCGGCAAAAACGGCTGTTGTGGCGCATCGACCTGGACGAACACAGTGACGTCGATGTGCTGATCGATCCGACACGTTTCAAGCAAGTGCTGTCGAACCTGCTGAGCAACGCCATCAAGTTCACTGAGCAGGGGGAAGTCAGTCTGTCGCTCGAACTTAAACTGAAATCGGCAGAAAAACTGGCACTGACCGTGATCATCGAGGACAGCGGGCTGGGTATCAGTGCCGTTGATCGGCAGCGGTTGTTCAGCCCGTTTGTCCAGGTCGGCAACCATCCGGGTGCAGTACGCAGTGGTTCCGGACCGGGGCTGGTGATCAGCCGCAGCCTCTGCGAGCTGATGGGCGGCACCTTGCAGCTCGACAGCGAACCGGGGCTCGGCACGCGGGTCGAGCTGCGCTTTGAACTGCCGCGCCTGACTGCACTCGCAGCGGTTCCGCCAAGTACGCAAGAGGCGCCGCGCGCGCTGCGATCACTCGACGTGCTGGTGGTCGACGACCATCCGGTCAATCGATTGCTGCTGTGTTGGCAACTCAGCGACCTCGGGCATCGCACCGTCGACACCGAGAATGGCGAGCAGGGCCTGGAACGCTGGCGCGCTCAGGTGTTCGATGTCGTTATCACGGACTGCAACATGCCGCACCGCAACGGCTATGAGCTGGCACGGGCAATCCGCGATGAGGAAACGCACAGCGCACGCACACCGTGCCGGATCATTGGATTTACCGCCAACGCCCAAGTCCAGGAGCGGGTGCGCTGTTTCGAGGCGGGTATGGACGATTGCCTGTTCAAACCGATCCGCTTGAGCGACCTGGCGCAGGCCTTGAAGGGTATCGCTCATTGCCGGCGAGAGATGGAGCCAGTCTCAGCCCCTGCATTGACGGAAATCGACCTCAGCGCGCTGGAGCAAATGGCCGGCAATGACCACTCGTTGATCGAACGCCTGCGCGCCGAAGTCTCGCGCAGCCTGGACCAGGACCTGCAGCGTCTGGCGAGTTTGCAGGGCGGGGATGACCACAGTGGCTTGCGCGAACTGGCCCATCACATCAAGGGCGGTGCGCAAATGGTCGGCGCGGCGCGCCTGGTGGCCGCGTGTGTCGAACTCGAACAGGCTTGCCAGCAGGCCGATGCGGTGGCGGTTCTGCCGGCAATCAAGACGCTGCGCGAAGCCATGCATAACCTCGCGCAACGTCTTCAGGCCTGATCAGTCCCAGGCAGGGGCGAGGCCTTTCGGGCTGGTCAGGCGATGGCCGCGGTCCAGGCTGGCGATCAGCGCCATGTCGGCATCGCTCAGTGTCAGCGCGGTCGCACCGAGGTTGCTGTGCAGGTTGGCGCGTCGGGTCGAGGACGGAATCACCGCAAAACCCGACTGCATTGCCCAGGCCAGCGTGACCTGCGCCGGGGTGGCGTGCAGGCGCTCGGCAATCTTCTGGATCAGCGGATCCTGCAACACTTCGCCGTAGGCGAGGGTCATGTACGAGGTGATGTGAATGCCTTGGCTGTGGGCGAACTCGACGACTTTACGGTTTTGCAGGTACGGGTGCAGTTCGATCTGATTGGTCGCAATGTGCTCGGCACCGACGGCGGCGATGGCCTGTTTCATCAGGTCGATGGTGAAGTTGGACACGCCGATCTGTCGCGTCAGGCCCAGGCGTTTTGCCTCCAGCAGCGCGCCCATGAACTCCTCGACAGGGACCTCGTGGTTGGGCGAGGGCCAATGGATCAGCGTCAGGTCGAGGTAGTCGGTCTGCAATTTGTGCAGGCTTTCCTTGAGACTGGCGATCAGGCGATCTGCGGCGAAGTTGGCCACCCAGATCTTGCTGGTAATGAACAGCGCGTCGCGCGCGATTCCACTGGCAGCGATCGCCTGACCCACCTCGGTTTCGTTTTCGTAAATCTGCGCGGTGTCGATGGCGCGGTAGCCGAGTTCAAGGGCCGTGCTCACTGAATCAATGACCACCTGGCCTTGCAGGCGAAACGTACCAAGACCGAAAGCGGGAACAGACATGGAATGACTCCTGGAATGCAGTGGGAATGGCCGCAGTATCCGCGTCCGGATCAATGAGAAAAACCGCTGGTGGGACAAAGCAATGTTGAGCAGAAGTCATGAATCATTTTCGAGATCCGGGTTGTCCGGCCTGCCCCCTTCGCGAGCAAGCTCGCTCTCACAGAAGTTGTGGTTATGCACAAATCATGGGTCCACCCAGAATCCTGTGGGAGCGAGCCTGCTCGCGAAGGGCGCACCGCCAATCCATCGTTCTGCATATAGAACACTCAAGCCGATTTTAGCGAACTAGTGCGAAACTCGATCTCCCTTTAGGCTTAATCCAAGGCATTTACCCATTGGAGAGCCCATGAAAAACATTCTCGGTATCTACACCAGCCCGCGCGGCCATTGGGTCGGCGATGGTTTTCCGGTTCGTACGCTGTTTTCCTACGACAACCTGGGCAAACACATCAGCCCGTTCCTGCTGCTCGATCACGCCGGTCCGGCCGAATTCACCCCGACCACCGAGCGGCGCGGCGTGGGTCAGCACCCGCACCGTGGCTTTGAAACCGTGACGATCGTGTACGACGGCGAAGTGCAGCACCGCGACTCCACCGGCAGCGGCGGCACTATCGGCCCGGGCGACGTGCAATGGATGACAGCCGCGTCAGGAATTCTCCACGAGGAGTTCCACTCCGACGATTTCGCCAAAACCGGCGGCCGTATGGAAATGGTGCAACTGTGGGTCAACCTGCCGGCCAAAGACAAAATGGTCGCGCCGGGCTACCAGACCATTCTGGACAGCGATATCCCGCGCATTGCGCTCAAGGACAACGCTGGCAGCCTGCGTCTGATCGCCGGTGAGTTCGAAGGCCATAAAGGTCCGTCGCGCACGTTTACGCCCATCGACGTCTGGGACTTGCGCCTGAACGCCGGCAAGTTGCTGACGCTGGATCTGCACGATGGGCGCAACACCGCGCTGGTGGTTTTGAAAGGTTCGGTGCAGGTCAACGGTGCGGAATCGGTGGGGGAAGGGCAGTTGGTGCTCTTCGAGCGTGATGGCGATCGGTTGACCCTCCAGGCCAGCCAGCAAGCGGTGGTGCTGTTGCTCAGCGGCGAGCCGATCGACGAACCGATCGTCGGCCATGGCCCGTTCGTGATGAACACCGAGCAGGAAATCCACCAGGCCTTCGCCGACTTCCAGTCGGGCCGCTTCGGCCGGATGCAGGCCTGACGCCACAGCCAGGGGCAGTCACCTGACACACCCCAAAACCCAATGTGGGAGCTAGCTTGCTCGCGAATGCGGTGGGACAGTCACAGACACATCGACTGACACGACGCCTTCGCGAGCAAGCCCGCTCCCACAGTTGTTTTGCAGTGTTTTTGTGCGGGTGTTCATCCGCTGAAATCAATTGCTCCTACACTGGCTCAATCTGTGCGATCTTCTCGCGATTGGCCTTCGTCGGAGTGGTTTGATGTTGTCTTTGCTGACCGAACATCCGCTGTTTTGCGCATTTGTCCTGATCCTCCTCGACCTTGGATTCTGGCGTCTGATCAGTTCCCGAGGCAGCGAGTGGAAGCTGTTGGTGCGGGTGCTGATTTTTACCCTGTTCAGCATTGTCCTGTTCAACGAAGGCCTGAATCCGATGGAGCCGGCACCGTGGGCCAACAACGTGCCGCTGCACCTGGCGGCGACGGCGTTGCAGATCGGCTGGTGGCTGTTCGGCGCGCGGACCCTGACGGTGTTGATCGGCGCGGTGATGATGCAGCGGGTCGGCCACACCGGACGGCTGTTGCAGGATTTGCTTGGCGCCGTGATTTTCCTCATCGCGATCATCGCCGCGCTGGCCTATGTGCTGGACCTGCCGGTCAAAGGCGTGCTGGCGACGTCGGGCGCGCTGGCGATCATTGTCGGCCTGGCCTTGCAGAGCACCTTGAGCGATGTGTTTTCCGGCATCGTTCTCAACACCACCAAGCCCTATCAGCTCGATGACTGGATTTCCATCGACGGCACCGAAGGCCGGGTCACCGATATCGATTGGCGCGCCACACGTCTGCAAACCAGTCAGGGCAGCATGGCGGTGATTCCCAATTCGCTGGCGGCCAAGGCCAAGATCATCAACTTCAGTCGGCCGAGCAACATGTTTGGCGTCGCGGTCGGCGTGCAAGTCAGCCCGCATGCGCGGCCCAGCTCGGTGATCGAGGCGCTGGAGCGGGCGATGCAGGGCTGCCGCCAGTTGCTCGACAGTCCGGCGCCGAGTGTCGCGCTGAAAAGCTCTGGCAGCAGCGGCGCGGAATACGAGATCAGTGGTTTCGTCGCCTCGATGGGCGAGAAGCGCGCAGTGCGCAATCAGTTGTTCGATCTGGCTTACCGCCACTTGCAGGCGTCCGGGGTCAATCTGCTGTCGAGCAATGAAACCAGCACTGCGTCCACGCTCTCGCGGCCACGGGCATTGCTCGACAGTTCGCCTATTTTTTCCACGCTGCGTGAGGAAGAAAAAGACACCTTCAGCCAGAACATGACTTTGCAGACGTTCCGCGCCGGCGAGACCCTTCTGGCGGGCGGGGAGGTCAGCGATCATTTGTTCATTATCGAGTCCGGCGTGGTCTCGGTGACGTTGAAGCGGCACGGCACAGCGCTGGAGTCCGGGCGCATGGGGCCGGGCGAAGTGATCGGGGAGGCGGGGATTCTCAGCGACACGGCGCTGCCTGCCGACTTTACGGCGAAGACGTTTTGCACCTTGTATCGCATCGAAAAGTCATACATGAAGCCGTGCCTGGATGCCCGCCATGACATCCACGATGCCATGCAGGCGTTGCTCGATTTTCGTCTGCACAAGGCGCAATCGCTCACCGAAGAAGCGCCAGCCGTTGCGCCGAAAAGAGGTTTTTTGCAGTGGCTGCGCAATCGCGCCTGAGGGCTGAGCGTGCTGATTGAATGCAACCTGCGCAACGGTTCGGGGGTCACAAGTGCAATCCCCCTGACAGGAGCGGCGAACGATGAAAAACCTGCGCATTGCCACGTTCAACGTCAACGGCCTGCGCGCGCGGCTGCCGAATCTGCTGGCGTGGCTGGAGCGTGAGCAACCGGACATCGCCTGCCTGCAAGAACTGAAATCGGTGGACAGCGCGTTTCCTGCAGCCGAGCTGGAAGCGGCCGGTTACGGCGCGATCTGGCAAGGCCAGGCGTCGTGGAACGGTGTGGCGATTCTGGCGCGGGATGCACAACCGCTGGAGAGCCGGCGCGGGCTGCCCGGCGATCCAGACGACGCCCAGAGCCGCTATATCGAAGCGGCGGTGCACGGGGTGCTGGTCGGTTGCCTGTACCTGCCCAATGGCAATCCGCAGCCGGGGCCGAAATTCGAGTACAAACTGGCCTGGTTCGATCGTTTGATCAGCTACGCGAAAGACCTGCAAAGCAGCGATCACCCGGTGGTGCTGGCCGGTGACTACAACGTCGTGCCCACTGACATGGACATTTACAATACCCGTTCCTGGCTCAAGGACGCCTTGCTGCAACCGCAAAGCCGCGAGTGCTACCAACGTCTGCTGGATCAAGGCTGGACCGATTCCCTGCGGCATTTGTATCCCGAGGAACGCCTCTACACCTTCTGGGATTATTTCCGCCAGCACTGGCAAACCAACTCCGGCCTGCGCATCGACCATCTTTTGCTGAACCCGGCGCTGAGTCCGTATTTGCACGAGGCGGGAGTCGATGCCTGGGTGCGCAACGAACCGCACGCCAGTGATCATGCGCCGACGTGGATTCGTATCGGCTCGCGTAAAAAACGCTGAGCGGTTGATTGGCGAAATCAATTGTCGAAAACCCCGCTTGATCCGTATACAGGGTGTCTATCAACGCCCCTGCATAAGGACCGAGCAATGAGCGAGCCACGCCTGACCCATCTGAAGCTGTACCTGCAACGCCTGGGTTTTGATGCGCCTCCACCGCCGACGCTGGCTACCCTGCGCCAGTTACAGTTGCGCCACACCGCTGTGTTTGTTTTCGAAAACCTGGCCACGGTCACTGGCGCGCCGGTGTTGATCGATTTGCCGTCAATTGAAGAAAAAATCCTGCTGGGTGGTCGCGGCGGTTACTGCTACGAGCTCAACAAGCTGTTTTTCACCCTGTTGCTTGAACTGGGCTTCGACGTTCGCGCGATCAGCGGGCGCGTGGTGATGAATCAGCCTGAAGGCAGCTGGACGGCGCGGACTCACCGCTTGAGCCTGGTCACCCTCGACGGTGTTCGCTATATCACTGACGTCGGCTTCGGCGGCATGGTGCCGACCGCACCGCTGATGCTCGACACCGAAGCCGTGCAACCCACCCCTCACGAACCTTATCGCATCGAAAAACAGGCCGACGGCTATATGTTGCATGCCAACGTCGCGGGCGAGTGGCGGCCGATGTATCTGTTCGACCTGCAACGCCAGGAAGACATCGATTACACCGTCGGCAACTGGTACGTCTCGACGCACCCTGACTCACCGTTTGCCCAGCGATTGATGGTCGCGCGCACCGGGGAGGGCTGGCGCAAGACGCTGAACAACGGCAGCTTCGCCCTTCATCGCATCGGTGATGAGAGTGAGCGGCGCGACGTGACGCAGGTCGATGAGTTGATTGAATTGCTGGCGCGCGAGTTTGGCCTGCAGGTGGTTGATTCGCCGTCAATGCGGCAATCGCTGGCGCAGGTGATCGCGCCAGTGTCTGCCTAGGGCTTCACGTCTGGTTCCAGCACGCGGCGGATTTCGCCGATGGCCGCCGACAGTTTTCTCTCGAGGCTCTTGAGGTCAGCGGCCGTTATGCCTTTTTTAAACTGCCCGGACACCTCGCCATTCTCCGCGTTGGTCTGCTGGCGAGGGTTCTCCAGCAGGGCATGGCGCAGCGTGTTGTTGATCACTGTCTGATAGCCAAAACCTTCGTTTTCGGCGACTGCGCGCGCCGCCTCGATCACCGCATCGTCAAGCATGATGGTAATGCGCGTTTTACCTTTGCTGGACGCCACGGCACCGCGTTTGCCCTGGGAAAAGTCATATTCATCGTTCATCGGTCAAGCCTCCGGAAAATACGCGCGCCGTTCGCTCGGACTGGCGGCACGTGCAGAAATGATTCGAACCACATTGGCTGCGCGATAGCTGTATGCAACGACCAGCAAGCGTCCTTTGCCATCGAGGCCAACGGTGATCCAGCGTTGTTCGTCATGGTCGCTGTCCTCAAGGGTGATCGCGCGTTCGTCGTAGAAGACCGGTTCGGCTTCGGCGAGGCTGATGCCTTTGTGCTTGAGTTTGTTGGCTGCGTTCTTGCTTTTGTCGTACTGAATTTCGAATGACTTCATTATGCATACTTTATATGTATAGAGAAGGGCGAGACCGCGCCGTCGGTCGCCGTGAACACTTCAGCCTAGTGGGCGGGTGCGCTGGCGCAGTCGGGGATGTGTTGCCGGATTTGTGCGGGCGCAAACCGCAGCCTGGAAAGTTGGGTGGCTAGCTAACCATTATGTGACCGATAAGTTGTATACAACTCTATGGACATTTGTCCCGAGTATTGAATACAGTGTGCGCATAACAAAAACCAGGGAACCCCCCACCATGAAAACGCCCCATGTTTCACACCAACGGCCCGAGGATGAAAATCTCGGGGTCGGCGCGAATATGGCTTACGGCCTGCAACATGTTCTGACGATGTACGGCGGTATCGTTGCGGTGCCACTGATCATTGGCCAGGCGGCCGGTTTGTCGCCGGCGGACATCGGCTTGTTGATAGCTGCTTCATTGTTTGCGGGGGGGCTGGCGACGCTGCTGCAAACCCTGGGCCTGCCGTTTTTTGGTTGTCAGTTGCCGCTGGTACAGGGCGTGTCGTTCTCCGGCGTGGCGACCATGGTCGCGATCGTCAGCAGTGGCGGGGAGGGCGGCTTCCAGTCGGTGCTGGGCGCGGTGATTGCCGCTTCGTTGATCGGCTTGCTGATCACGCCGGTATTCTCACGCATCACCAAGTTCTTTCCGCCGTTGGTCACTGGCATTGTCATCACCACCATCGGCCTGACGTTGATGCCGGTGGCCGCCCGCTGGGCCATGGGCGGTAACAGCCATGCGCCGGATTTTGGCAGCATGCAGAACATCGGTCTGGCGGCGGTCACGCTGGTGCTGGTGTTGCTGCTGAGCAAGGTCGGCAGTGCAACCATTTCGCGCTTGTCGATCCTGTTGGCGATGGTGATCGGCACGGTGCTGGCGGTGTTCCTCGGCATGGCGGATTTCTCCAGCGTCACCACAGGTCCCATGTTCGGCTTCCCGACGCCGTTCCACTTCGGCATGCCCACCTTCCACTTCGCCGCGATTCTGTCGATGTGCATTGTGGTCATGGTGACGCTGGTGGAAACCTCGGCGGACATTCTGGCGGTCGGCGAAATCATCGAAACCAAGGTTGATTCAAAACGTCTGGGCAATGGCCTGCGCGCCGACATGTTGTCGAGCATGTTTGCGCCGATCTTCGGTTCCTTCACCCAGAGCGCTTTCGCCCAGAACGTCGGGCTGGTGGCGGTGACCGGGATCAAGAGCCGTTTCGTGGTCGCCACCGGCGGTCTGTTTCTGGTGGTCCTTGGCCTGTTGCCATTCATGGGAAGGGTGATTGCTGCTGTGCCGACGTCGGTTCTCGGCGGCGCCGGTATCGTGTTGTTCGGTACCGTAGCAGCAAGCGGCATTCGTACGCTGTCGAAGGTTGACTACCGCAATAACGTCAACCTGATCATCGTCGCCACGTCGATCGGTTTCGGCATGATTCCGATTGCTGCGCCGAACTTCTACGACCAGTTCCCGAGCTGGTTCGCGACGATTTTCCACTCCGGCATCAGCTCGTCGGCGATCATGGCGATCCTGCTCAACCTGGCGTTCAACCACTTTACCGCTGGCAACTCGGATCAGCAGTCTGTGTTTGCCGCGGCGGAAGAGCGAACCCTGCGTTATCGCGATCTGGCTGCGCTGCGTGAAGGCGACTACTTCAGCGACGGCAAGCTGCATGACTGCGACGGCAAGGAAGTGCCGGTGATCGAGGTGGATTCGGAGCACGATCATGGGCATGGCGCACCGAAAGCGCAGGCGAAAAGCAGCGAACATGTCTGACCGCGGCGTCTGAAAAAAGGGCCGATCTGTTAAGTACTGATCGGCCCTTTTTATTGTCGATGTTTTGATCTTTTGGAGCGCCCACAAAAAAGCCCCTGAATCTTTCAATTCAGGGGCTTTGCTATTTGGCTCCACAACCTGGACTCGAACCAGGGACCCAATGATTAACAGTCATTTGCTCTACCAACTGAGCTATTGCGGAATTGGTGCGTATGTTACTGATTCAAAAAGAGAAGTCAAGCTCCGAATAACACCTTTTGCGATTCGTCGGGACGGACGGCGTTTTGTCAGCGATTGGCGCTTACCAGAGCGGCACCGGAGGTCTACCATGGCCACCCGGAAGTGGTCACACGCGCTGCCGGCCATTCGCCGAAAAGGTACGCGCCATGAGTCAGTTCATTTGTAACACCGAGGTATCCGTATGAGCATCACGCAGATCAGCCTGCCAAAAGGCGTCGGCCCACACGCCGAAAAACTCTTCGACGCGATCACTCAGGCAAGCACCGCCGAAGAATTGAACCGCGCCGGCGGCAAGGCCGAAGGTTTCGTGCTCGGTCTTGAGAGCACCAAAGCCATCAAGAGCCAGATTGCCGAATCGCTGTATGTCGCCTATGACGATGCCGCGAGTCAGCGCGCGACCGAGTTGGCTTAACCGCCAAAGGTAATCGTGCCGAGCATCAGCCTGGCGTAAGCGGCCGTGGCCACCAGTTGCACCAGCCACAGGGCCAGGCCGCCGAGGAAAACCCCGGTGGCGATTTGCAGGACCAGGCTTTTTTCCCGTTTGGCCGACACACGGGGAATGAAATCATCCAGTTCGTCACGGTCGGCACGCAGGTTGTCGTTTTTCATGTGGGTTCTCTTCAAGAATCTCGGGCGTACACAAAACCAATTGTGGGAGCGGGCTTGCTCGCGAAAGCGGTCTGTCAGCCAAAAATGGGTTGGCTGACAGACCGCATTCGCGAGCAAGCCCGCTCCCACAATGAAATCTGTGTGCAGTTTAGAGGAGTGCAATATGTTTTCTGGCAAATAAAAACGGGAAGCCTTGCGGGCTTCCCGTTTTTCATCACGCCGCGAAATCAGATGACCTGAACAATCGCATCCGTCACGGCCTTGATGTTGCTCTGGTTCAGCGCCGCCACGCAGATGCGGCCGGTGTCCAGGGCATAGATGCCGAACTCGTTGCGCAGGCGATGCACCTGTTCAGTGGTCAGGCCGGAGTAGGAGAACATGCCACGCTGGCGACCGACGAAGCTGAAGTCGCGGCCCGGCGCTTTCTCCGCCAGCAGATCGACCATCTGCGTGCGCATGCCACGAATGCGCAGGCGCATCTCGGCCAGTTCCGCTTCCCACTGTGCGCGCAGTTCCGGGCTGTTCAGCACGGCGGCAACGATGCTGGCGCCGTGGGTCGGCGGGTTGGAGTAGTTGGTGCGGATCACGCGTTTGACCTGCGACAGCACGCGTGCGCTTTCTTCTTTCGACTCGCTGATGATCGACAGCGCGCCCACACGCTCGCCGTACAGCGAGAACGATTTGGAGAACGAACTCGAGACGAAGAAAGTCAGGCCGGATTCCGCGAACAGGCGCACGGCCGCAGCGTCTTCGTCGATGCCGTCGCCAAAGCCCTGATAAGCCATGTCGAGGAACGGCACGTGACCTTTGGTCTTGACCACTTCCAGCACCTTGTTCCAGTCCGCCGGGGTCAGGTCGACGCCAGTCGGGTTGTGGCAGCAAGCGTGCAGAACAACGACCGAGCCGTTCGGCAGGGCGTTGAGGTCGTCGAGCATGCCGGCACGGTTGACGTCGTGGGTGGCCGCGTCGTAGTAGCGGTAGTTCTGCACCGGGAAACCAGCGGTTTCGAACAGTGCGCGATGGTTTTCCCAGCTCGGGTCACTGATCGCGACCACGGCGTCGGGCAGCAGCTGCTTGAGGAAGTCGGCACCGATTTTCAGTGCGCCGGTCCCGCCGACTGCCTGAGTGGTGATGACCCGACCGGCGCTGATCAGCGGCGAGTCGTTGCCAAACAGCAGCTTTTGCACGGCCTGATCGTAGGCGGCGATGCCGTCGATCGGCAGGTAGCCGCGCGAAGCGTGTTGAGCGACGCGAATCGCCTCAGCTTCGATCACCGCGCGCAGCAGTGGAATTCGCCCCTCTTCGTTGCAGTAAACACCCACGCCCAGATTGACCTTGGTGGTCCGGGTATCGGCGTTGAATGCTTCGTTGAGGCCCAGGATTGGATCGCGGGGTGCCATTTCGACAGCGGAGAACAGGCTCATTATTACGGCGGCTCTGAATGGAGAGTGGAGGGACGTGTCGCGCTCCAGCCGAATGCACTAGAGCGGTGCACAAACGGGGAGCTAGTATAGAGGCCATCACGGCGCAATGGCGACAGGCGAATCGGCTTTTACGGTAAGTTTTTCCGATTATTTCTTGACCGTTAGTCGATTGTCTTTGTCAGAGTCTTTACCGGATGTAGGACGTTTGCCTTGAAAGGCCGGGCAATCGCCACCACATTAAGCACAATCCAGGTTTTTTCTTGCGCGACATCGGTCGTTTGCGGTCGTCCTCGTGGTGCTCCGTCTGAGGCGGAACGCCGCGATTCCAGAGGTGTGTATGTCGGAATTCCAGCTAGTCACCCGCTTCGATCCCGCCGGCGATCAGCCGGAAGCCATTCGCCAGTTGGTCGAAGGCATTGAAGCCGGGCTGGCGCACCAGACGCTGCTTGGTGTGACCGGTTCGGGCAAGACCTTCAGCATCGCCAACGTCATCTCGCAGGTACAGCGTCCGACGCTGGTGTTGGCGCCGAACAAGACTCTCGCCGCGCAGTTGTACGGCGAGTTCAAGGCATTCTTCCCCAACAACGCCGTCGAATACTTCGTTTCCTATTACGACTATTACCAGCCCGAAGCTTATGTGCCGTCATCCGACACCTTCATCGAGAAGGATGCGTCGATCAACGACCACATCGAGCAGATGCGTCTGTCCGCGACCAAGGCGTTGCTGGAGCGTAAAGACGCGATCATCGTCACCACGGTGTCGTGCATCTACGGTCTGGGCAGTCCGGAAACCTATTTGAAGATGGTGTTGCACGTCGATCGCGGCGACAAGCTCGATCAGCGTGCGCTGTTGCGCCGGCTGGCTGACCTGCAATACACCCGTAACGACATGGACTTTGCCCGTGCGACCTTCCGCGTACGTGGCGATGTGATCGACATCTACCCGGCGGAATCCGACCTCGAAGCGATCCGCATCGAGTTGTTCGATGACGAGGTAGAGAGCATTTCCGCGTTTGACCCGCTGACCGGCGAAGTCATCCGCAAAATGCCGCGCTTCACCTTCTATCCGAAGAGCCACTATGTGACGCCGCGGGAAACCCTGCTCGACGCCATCGAAGGGATCAAGGTCGAGTTGCAGGAGCGTCTCGAATACCTGCGCAGCAACAATAAACTAGTGGAGGCCCAGCGCCTGGAGCAACGCACCCGTTTCGATCTGGAGATGATCCTCGAACTGGGCTACTGCAATGGCATCGAAAACTACTCGCGTTATCTGTCCGGGCGCCCGTCCGGCGCTGCGCCGCCAACCCTTTACGATTACCTGCCGGCGGACGCCTTGCTGGTCATCGACGAATCCCACGTCAGCGTGCCGCAGGTTGGCGCCATGTATAAGGGCGACCGGTCGCGCAAGGAGACGCTGGTCGAATACGGCTTCCGCTTGCCGTCGGCGCTGGACAACCGGCCCATGCGTTTCGACGAGTGGGAAGGGGTCAGCCCACAGACCATTTTCGTCTCGGCGACGCCGGGCAACTATGAAGCTGAACACGCCGGGCGCGTGGTCGAGCAAGTGGTGCGGCCGACCGGGCTGGTCGACCCGCAGATCGAGGTGCGGCCAGCGCTGACTCAGGTCGACGATTTGCTCTCGGAAATCACCAAGCGGGTGGCGATCGAAGAGCGCGTGCTGGTGACCACGCTGACCAAGCGCATGGCCGAAGACCTCACCGATTATCTCGCCGACCACGGCGTGCGCGTACGTTATCTGCACTCGGACATCGACACGGTCGAGCGCGTCGAGATCATCCGCGATCTGCGCCTCGGCACGTTCGACGTACTGGTGGGGATCAACTTGCTGCGTGAAGGCCTGGACATGCCGGAAGTGTCGCTGGTGGCGATTCTCGATGCCGATAAAGAAGGGTTTCTGCGTTCCGAGCGTTCATTGATTCAGACCATCGGCCGTGCCGCGCGTAACCTCAATGGTCGGGCGATTCTGTATGCCGATCGCATGACCGGCTCGATGGAGCGCGCGATTGGCGAGACCGAGCGCCGTCGCGAGAAGCAAATCGCCTTTAACCTCGAACACGGCATCACCCCGAAAGGCGTGTTCAAGGACGTCGCCGATATCATGGAAGGCGCCACCGTGCCGGGGTCGCGCAGCAAGAAGCGTAAAGGCATGGCCAAGGCTGCCGAAGAAAACGCCAAGTACGAAGCCGAGCTGCGTTCGCCGAGCGAAATCGCCAAACGTATTCGTGCTCTGGAAGAAAAAATGTATCAGCTGGCGCGCGATCTGGAATTTGAGGCAGCGGCGCAAATGCGTGATGAGATTGCCAAACTGCGCGAACGATTGCTCACGGTGTAAAAAGGATCGTTCCCACGCTCTGCGTGGGAATGCGCCCGGGACGCTCCGCGTCCCATCGCATGCGTGACGCAGAGCGTCACAGGATGCATTCCCACGCAGAGCATGGGAACGATCATGGGCTGAACAACATTCCAGGGCTTAAGCTAAATACCCTGCCCGCTGGAGCCGGGCAGGTCTCGCCTGTTACCATTCGCCGCTTGATTGTTCTGCTCTTCATTTTTTCGAGACATGCCATGACCACCGTCCGCACTCGCATCGCGCCATCGCCTACCGGGGACCCCCACGTAGGTACCGCTTACATCGCATTGTTCAACTACTGCTTTGCCAAGCAGCATGGCGGTGAGTTCATCCTGCGCATCGAAGACACCGACCAGTTGCGTTCGACCCGCGAGTCCGAACAGCAGATCTTCGACGCCTTGCGCTGGCTTGGCATCGACTGGAGCGAAGGCCCGGACGTCGGCGGCCCGCACGGCCCGTACCGGCAGAGCGAACGCGGCGACATCTACCAGAAATACTGCCAGCAACTGGTCGACATGGGCCACGCGTTCCCCTGCTTCTGCACTGCTGAAGAACTCGATCAGATGCGCGCCGAGCAAATGGCTCGCGGCGAAACCCCGCGCTACGACGGCCGCGCGCTGCTGCTGTCGAAGGAAGAAGTCGCTGCCCGTCTGGCTGCCGGCGAACCCCACGTGATCCGCATGAAAGTGCCAAGCGAGGGCGTTTGCGTGGTGCCGGACATGCTGCGTGGCGATGTCGAGATCCCGTGGGATCGCATGGACATGCAAGTGCTGATGAAGACCGACGGCCTGCCGACGTACTTCCTCGCCAACGTGGTCGACGACCACCTGATGGGCATCACCCATGTCCTGCGCGGCGAAGAATGGCTGCCATCGGCGCCGAAACTGATTCTTTTGTACGAATACTTCGGCTGGGAACAGCCGGAGCTGTGCTACATGCCTCTGCTGCGTAACCCGGACAAGAGCAAGCTGTCCAAGCGCAAGAACCCGACCTCGGTGACGTTTTACGAGCGTATGGGTTTCATGCCCGAAGCGATGCTCAACTACCTGGGGCGCATGGGCTGGTCGATGCCGGACGAGCGTGAGAAGTTCTCGCTGCAGGAAATGGTCGACAACTTCGACCTCAAGCGTGTCTCCCTCGGCGGGCCGATTTTCGACATCGAGAAGCTGTCGTGGCTCAACGGCCAGTGGCTGCGCGATCTGCCGGTCGAAGAGTTTGCCGCACGCGTGCAGAAATGGGCATTCAATGCCGACTACATGATGAAAATCGCCCCGCACGTACAGGGCCGCGTCGAGACGTTCAGCCAGATCGCGCCGTTGGCCGGGTTCTTCTTTGCCGGTGGCGTCAACCCGGACGCCAAGCTGTTTGAATCGAAAAAGCTCTCGGGCGATCAGGTTCGTCAGTTGATGCAGTTGATCCTGTGGAAGCTGGAAAGCCTGCGTCAGTGGGAAAAGGACAGCATCACCGCGACGATTCAGGCGGTGGTCGAATCCCTGGAGCTGAAACTGCGCGATGCGATGCCGCTGATGTTCGCCGCGATCACCGGCCAGGCAAGCTCGGTGTCGGTGCTCGACGCGATGGAAATCCTCGGCCCGGATCTCACCCGTTTCCGCTTGCGTCAGGCGATTGACCTGCTGGGCGGCGTGTCGAAGAAAGAAAACAAGGAATGGGAAAAACTCTTGGGCGCTATCGCCTGATGGCTTTTGTGTCTCTGTAGGGGCTGCCGAAGGCTGCGATCTTTTGATCCTGCGTTCGGCGTTTCTCCCGAATTTACGGGGGAGGGCGGTAAGTGATTGTAATCCCGACAAAAAACTTTGAAATTTTTCAAAAATAAGTTTGACAGGCTTTCGATACGCCCTTAAGATTCGCCCCGTCCTCAGCGATGACATCAACGATGAGGGGCTATAGCTCAGCTGGGAGAGCGCTTGCATGGCATGCAAGAGGTCGACGGTTCGATCCCGTCTAGCTCCACCAATTTACACTTCAAGGCCTGGCCACACCGGCCTTGAAGCGATCAACACTCAGCGTTGATCAGTTGTATAGAAGGGTTTGCGTCCCCTTCGTCTAGTGGCCTAGGACACCGCCCTTTCACGGCGGTAACAGGGGTTCGAGTCCCCTAGGGGACGCCAGTTTTACAGAAGTGATGTTGCAAGACTTCACTCCGCCGCGAGGCGAAAAATCCGGGGCTATAGCTCAGCTGGGAGAGCGCCTGCATGGCATGCAGGAGGTCAGCGGTTCGATCCCGCTTAGCTCCACCAATTTTACAGTTCAAGGTCTGGCCACACCGGCCTTGAATCGATCAGCTCTCAGCACTGATCAGTTGTATAGAAGGGTTTGTGTCCCCTTCGTCTAGTGGCCTAGGACACCGCCCTTTCACGGCGGTAACAGGGGTTCGAGTCCCCTAGGGGACGCCACGATTACCCGCTCTGCGGGATTTATAAGGGTCATTCAATTATTGAATGGCCCTTTTGTTTGTCTGGCGTTTGGCCAATTCTCCTTTCTCCTTACACTGTGCTTCAGACCAGCGGTCATATTCTTGACTTGCGGAATATTATTATGCGAATAATATTCTAGTCGTAATATTCGGAGGCAACGATGAACGATAAAAAAGCTCAAACCCGCGAACGCATCCTCAAGGCTGCCAGCGCCGCCCTGATCCAGCGTGGCCCGGCAGACCCGAGCGTGGGCGAAGTGATGGGCGCAGCCGGCCTCACGGTGGGAGGCTTTTATGCGCACTTCGAAAGCAAGGACGCGATGATGCTCGAAGCGTTCAAACAACTGCTGGGCCGGCGCCGCGACCTGATTGCCGACATGGATGCCGATCTGACCGGTGAAGAGCGTCGCGCCCTGGTCGCTGCCTTCTACCTGTCGCGCAAACACCGAGACTCCAGCGAGGCGGCTTGCCCGATTCCGGCTTCGATCGGTGAGCTGGGGCGTTTGCCGGAGTCGTTCCGTCTGGCGCTGAACGAGCATATGGAGTTGATGGTGGCGCAACTGGCGGCCAGTCCTGAAGACACCGACAAGGCGCTGGCCGATGTCGCGCTGATGGTAGGTGGTCTGGCGCTGGCAAGAGCGTTGGGCCCGGGCGAGTTATCCGATCGATTGCTGCGCGCCGCCAAGTCGGCGGTGCGTTGACCTGAAGGCAGCACGCCTGAGGAGAGAGCGATGAACACGTTGAAGTGGATTCGTGGCGTTAACGGCACCTTGGGCTGGTTTGCACCGAAACTGGTAGCAAGCAAAATGCGTCTGGCGTTCATGACGCCGCGTGCGCTGCCGCTGCGTGACTGGGAGCTGCCATTGCTGGCCAGTTCCGAGCGCATCACTTTGCGTTTTGGCCTGTCGGCGCTGCGCTGGGGTCAAGGCCCCACGGTGTTGCTGATGCACGGCTGGGAAGGGCGGCCGACGCAATTCGCTTCGCTGATCAACGCTCTGGTCGACGCCGGCTATACCGTCGTCGCGCTCGATGGCCCGGCTCACGGTCGTTCGCCCGGGCGAGAAGCCAATGTGGTGCTGTTCGCCCGCGCCATGCTCGAAGCGGCTGCCGAATTGCCACCCCTGCAAGCCGTCATCGGCCACTCCATGGGCGGTGCCAGCGCGATGCTCGCCGTGCAGTTGGGCCTGCGCACCGAAACCCTCGTCAGTATCGCCGCGCCGTCGCGAATCCTTGGCGTGCTGCGCGGTTTCGCCCGTCACGTCGGCATGCCGCCCAGAGCCCGTTCCGCCTTCATTCGACAGGTCGAGCAGGATGTCGGAATGCGCGCGGCCACATTGGATGTCGCGCATTATCAGCTCGACATGCCCGGCCTGATTGTCCATGCCGAGGACGACAATTTCGTCTCGGTCAAGGAGTCGCAATTGATTCATGAAGCCTGGTTCGACAGCCGCTTGCTGCGCCTCGAGGGCGGCGGTCATCAGCGCGTACTTGCCGACCCGCGAGTGATTGATGGCGTGTTATCACTGCTGGCCGGTCGCAGCCTTCAGGCGCGCCAATCGGCGTGAGCTCCGTTACACTGCCCCGGTTGAATCAAATGACCGGGAGTGGGGCATGGGCTGGGATCGGGCAACGCCGTTTACCATTGATCTGCAAGTGGGCGCCGAGGATATCGACGGGCTGGGCCATGCGAACAACGCGGTCTACGTGACCTGGCTTGAACGCTGCGCGTGGCGCCATTCGCAGCGTTTGGGGCTGGATCTGGTCGAGTATCGGCGACTGGATCGGGCGATGGCCGTGGTGCGTCATGAAATCGATTATCTGGCCGCGGCCTACGAAGGCGACGAGCTGCAATTGGCGACCTGGATCGTCGACTGGGATCAGCGCCTGAAAATGACCCGGCATTTCCAGCTCAAGCGTCCGAGCGACAACGCCACGCTGCTGCGTGCCCAGACCACTTTCGTCTGCATCGAACTCTCGACCGGCAAGCCCAAGCGTATGCCGGCGGAGTTCATCGAAGGCTATGGTCCGGCGATACAGCTCCCGGATACAGCTCAAATTTAAATGGTAGGAGTGAGCCTGCTCGCGATCGCGGTGTGTCAGTCGTTGCATATGTGGCAGATACACCGCGATCGCGAGCAGGCTCACTCCTACAAGGGATCTGCGGGTTACTGCGATATCCAGTAAACTGCCGCACGTTTTTCTTCAAGTAGTGTTTTCCCATGCAAATTGCTCTGGCGCCCATGGAAGGGTTGGTCGACGACATCCTTCGCGACGTGCTGACCCGCGTTGGCGGCATTGACTGGTGCGTGACCGAATTTATTCGGGTCAACGATCAGTTACTCACACCGGCGTATTTCCACAAGTTCGGCCCGGAGCTGCTCAATGGCGCCCGCACCGCGTCCGGTGTGCCATTGCGCGTGCAATTGCTGGGGTCCGATCCGGTGTGTCTGGCGGAAAACGCTGCGCTGGCCTGCGAACTGGGCTCGGAAGTCATCGACCTGAATTTCGGCTGCCCGGCCAAGACCGTCAACAAGTCCCGCGGCGGTGCGGTGCTGCTCAAAGAGCCGGAGCTGCTCAACCAGATCGTCGAGCACGTCCGTCGCGCCGTGCCTGCGCACATACCTGTCACCGCGAAAATGCGCTTGGGTTTCGACAGTCCGGACGGCTCGCTGGTCTGCGCCACGGCCCTGGCCGAAGGTGGCGCCGAGCACATCGTGGTCCATGCGCGGACCAAAGTGGACGGCTACAAACCACCCGCTCATTGGGAGTGGATCCCGCGTGTGCAGGACGTGGTCAAGGTGCCGGTGTTCGCCAACGGCGATATCTGGAGTGTCGAGGACTGGCGTCGTTGCCGCGAGATCAGCGGCGTGGAAGACATCATGCTCGGTCGTGGCCTGGTCTCGCGCCCCGATCTGGCCCGCCAGATCGCTGCTGCTCGCGCCGGAGAAGAGGTCGTCGAGATGACCTGGGCCGAACTGATGCCTTTGATTCAGGATTTCTGGTTGCAGGCCAAAGCGCAGATGACCGCGCGTCAATCGCCCGGTCGCCTCAAGCAATGGCTGGCCATGCTGACGCGCAATTATCCCGAAGCCACCGAGCTTTTCAGTGTTCTGCGCCGCGAAACCGAGCCTGATCACGTCTCGCGTTTACTTGGATTGCCGCTCGTCGACGCCGCCTGAGAAATCTGAAAAAAATCTCTTGAAATCAAAACAGCGGTCCCTATCTAAGGGTTACGCGATGCCGAATTCGGGTCGCGGAGACACAAAACCTTGCTGATTGTTTTCAGGAGATTTGAATCATGAGTACTGCATTTTCTCTCGCGCCACTGTTCCGTTCCTCGGTAGGTTTCGACCGTTTCAACGACCTGTTCGAAACCGCCCTGCGCAACGAGCCAGGCAGCAGCTATCCTCCTTACAACGTCGAGAAACACGGTGATGACCAATACCGTATCGTCGTCGCGGCCGCCGGCTTCCAGGAAGATGACCTGGACCTGCAAGTCGAGAAAGGTGTGCTGACCATCAGTGGTGGCAAGCGTGACACTGACGAGAACGTCACGTTCCTGCATCAGGGCATCGCGCAGCGAGCCTTCAAGCTGTCTTTCCGTCTGGCCGATCACATCGAGATCAAGGCCGCCGACCTGCGCAACGGTCTGCTGAGCATCGACCTGTTGCGAGTGGTTCCGGAAGAAGCGAAAGCCAAGCGCATCCCGATCAATGGAGCGCAGCAGGCGGTTCTGCAATAACGCCGGGCAAGAAGAAGGGCGCCAGTAATGGCGCCCTTTTTTGTGGTCGTTATTTGAGCAACGTCTTTAAGTCCTCCAGCGCCACCGGCCGGCTATGCAAATAGCCCTGATACAAATGGCAGTCCAGCCCCTGCAAGAACGCCAACTGCTCCGGGGTTTCCACGCCCTCGGCAATCACCTCTAGCTCAAGGCTGCGGGCCATCGCGACGATTGCGCGAATGATCTCCGCAACATTGGAGTCGGTGGTCGCGTCGCGAATAAACGACTGGTCGATTTTCAACGTGTCCACCGGTAAGCGCTTCAGATAAGTCAACGACGAATAGCCGGTGCCGAAATCATCCATGGCGAAGCTGACGCCGAGTTTCTTCAAGCGGCGCATTTTGCCGATGGTGTCGTCCAGATTCTGAATGACGATGCCTTCGGTGATCTCCAGTTTCAGCAGCGAGCAGGGCAGGCCGTGGCTGCTCATGCTGTGTTCGATACGCTCGACGAAATCGTTCTGGCGGAACTGCCGCGGGCTGATATTCACGCACAGACTGAAATTCAATGGATCGACCAATTGCAGCGTGATCAGCTGTTTGAACGCCTCGCAGGCTTCATCGAGAATCCACGTGCCGACCTCCAGAATCAGGCCGCTGTCCTCCAGCACCTTGATGAATTCCGTGGGCGACTGTGCGCCGAGTTCCGGGTGGTTCCAGCGCACCAGTGCTTCGGCGCCGATGATGCGGTTATCCCGAGCGTCGACCTGCGGCTGGAAGTGCACATTGAATTCACCGCGCGACAACGCCAGGCGCAGATCGGTCTCCATGCGCAGCCTTTCGCTGGCCGCTTTCTGCATGGTGTTGTGATACATCTGCGTGGTGTTGCGCCCGGAATCCTTGGCCCGGTACAGGGCAATGTCGGCGCGCTTGAGCAAGTCAGTCGGGGTTGAGCCGTGGTCGGGGATCAGCGCCACGCCGATGCTTGGCGTCACTTGCAGGCGCTGGCCGTCGAGGAACATCGGCTCTGAGAGCAGCTCGCGCAGGGTGTCGGCCAGCGCACGGACCTGCGTGCTGACTTCATGGCGCGAGCCCTCCAGGCCACTGAGCAAAACGACGAATTCGTCACCGCCCAGGCGCGCCACGGTGTCTTCCATGCGCACGCTGGCTTCGAGTCGCGCGGTGATGATCTTCAGCACCGTGTCGCCCACCGGGTGGCCGAGCGAGTCGTTGATGTGCTTGAAATGGTCGAGGTCGAGGAACAGCAAGGCCCCGCGCAAATTGTGGCGCTTGAGCAAGGCAATCTGCTGGCTCAGGCGATCCATCAGCAGCGCGCGGTTGGGCAGGTTGGTCAACGGGTCGTGATAGGCGAGGTGGCGAATCTGCGCTTCGGCGTTTTTCAGCAGGCTGACGTCCCGTGCCGTCAGCAACAGGCACGCGGTTTCATTGAGCGTGATCGGCTCGACCGAGACCTCCACCGTCAGCCGTTCGCCACGCTTGTTGCGTCCGAGCATTTCCTGATGGTGCACGCGGCCCTTGATCTGCAATTCGGCGAGCAAGGCCGAGCGCTGTTTTTCTTCGGCCCAGATGCCGACCTGATAGACGGTTTTGCCCAGCACTTCATCGGCGCGATAACCGGTGAGGCGGCAGAACCCGTCGTTGACCTCCAGGTAGCGGCCAGTGTCGCGTTCGGTGATGGTGATTGCGTCGGGGCTGGAGTGAAAGGCCTTGGCGAATTTCTCTTCGCTGGCCTTGAGCGCGGCTTCCGAGCGTTGCTGCTGGGTGATGTCGCGCAGGGTGGTAACGATGCAGGGCAGATCCCCGACGCTGATCTGTCGGCTGGAAATGACGCAGGTCAGCGACTGTCCGTCCTTGTGCTGGACGATGATCGCGACATTGCTCAGGCCTTGCTCGCGGATCACCCGCTCGATGCGTTGCAGACTTTTTGCAGAAGCGTCCCACAGGCCGATTTCCTCGGCGGTATGGCCGATGACGTCGGCGGCGCTCCAGCCGAAGGTCTGGGTAAAACTGGAATTGATCTCGATGAACTCGCCGGTTTCCTGGCGCGTGACGCAGATCGGATCGGGGCTGACCTGAAACAGCGTGGCGAATTTTTCTTCCGAGGCCACCAGGCGCTGTTCGCGCTCGACCTGATCGGTGATGTCCAGCAGCGTGCCGGCCATGCGCAACGGCGCGCCCTTGTCATCGCGATAGAGGCGGGCGCGGCTTTCCAGATAACGCGAGCTGCCGTCCGGCAGTTGCACGCGATACGTCAGCTGGTAATTGCCTGCCGGGCCTTCTCGCAGGCTGCGGTAGGCATCGCGCATGCTGTCGCGTTCCTCGCCCGGTACGCCCTCGAAGAACGCTTCGAAGGATTCGTGAAACGGAATCGGCTCCAGCCCGTGCAATTGCGCCGCCCGCGCCGAGCCATAGAGCATGCCGCTGGGGATGTGCCAGTCCCAAGTGCCGAGTTGTGCCGAGTCCAGCGCCAGATCGAGGCGTTCCTGGCTGTCTTTGAGCGCGAGTTCGGCGGCTTTGCGCTCGGTAGTGTCGAGGAACGTGCTCAGCAGGTACGGCTGGCCTTCAAGTTCGACTTTCTGAGCGCTGAGGATGCCGTCGTGAACCTGGCCGTTGCTGGCACGAAACTGCACTTCCATGCTGACCAGATCGCCCTTGGCCTTGGTTTTTTTCACCAGTTCACCGCGTTGCTCGGGGTGCACCCACAGGCCCAGTTCCAGCGTGGTGCGGCCAATCGCGCTTTGCACTGGCCAGCCGAACAGGCTTTCGAAATACTGATTGGCCTCGCTGATCAGGCCGTCTTCCTGACGGGTCAGCAGCACCATATTCGGGCACAGGTGAAAAAGTGTCGCGAAACGTTTCTCCGAACTGCTCAGGGCTTGCTCGCGTTGACGCTGTTGGGTGATCTCGCGAATCACCCCGATCATCCGCGGGCGCCCGTGTTTGTCCGGCAGCAGGCTGCCGCTGACCTCCAGCCAGTGCAGACTGCCGTCGGGCCAGCGAATGCGATGATGCATCGCTTGTTCCAGCGGCGCGCCGGCAATCACCGCGTGAAAGGCGCGAACGGTCTTCGCACGGTCTTCCGGCGGCAGCAGGTCGAGGTATTCCAGATCCTGCGGCAACGGTTGCCGCGGATCGAAGCCGAACAATGCCTGCGTGCCGCGCGACCAGCTGATCTGCCCGCGCTCGATGTCCCAATACCAGGCGCCGAGCCGGGCGCCATTGAGCGCGGCGAGCAATTGCGGCGCGCTCTCCCAGCTCTGCTCGGAATGACGCGGGTCGATGGCCTGGATGCGCGGCATCGGCGGAATTCGGTCAACAGATTTCGGCATTGATCACGGGCCTTGAGCTGATGTGGGGCGTTAGGCACAAAAACGGTGGTTTCCCGGCGTGGCACAAGTCAGCCCGGAGTCCCTGGCCGATCGATTTGCGCATCCAGCAAGGCCATGAAGGCTTTTGCCGCATTCGACAGCGTCCGTTCGGTGTGCAGGATATAGCCTAGCTGGCGAGTGAGCTGTATGCCCGGCAAAGCGATACTTGCGACCTGATCGTCGAGCATGGTGCGCGGCAGCACGCTCCAGGCCAGGCCGATAGAGACCATCATCTTGATGGTTTCCAGGTAGTTGGTGCTCATGGCGATGTTCGGCGTCAGGCCCTGGGCTTCGAACAGACGCTGCACAATATGGTGGGTAAAGGTGTTGCCGCCGGGGAACACCGCCGGATGCCCGGCAATATCGGCCAGGCTGACGGCGCCGTTATTGATCAGGGAATGTTCCGGGGCGACCACGAAATCCAGCGGGTCGTCCCACACCGGCATCGCATGCACCAGCGCGTGTGGCTCGGGCGCGAGGGTGATGACCGCCAGTTCGGCGCGGCCGTGAAGAATTTCCTCGTAGGCCACTTCCGAATCGAGGAACTGAATATCCAGCGCCACTTTCGGATAACGCCGGGTGAATTCCCTTAATAGAGGGGGCAGGCGGTGCAGGCCTATGTGGTGACTGGTGGCGAGCGTCAGGCGGCCGCCGACTTCGCCGGTCAGATTGGTCAGGGCACGACGCGTGTCGTCCAGCACATTCAGAATCTGATAAGCCCGCGGTAGCAGGGCGCGACCGGCCTCGGTCAGGCCGACTTCCCGGCCCAGCCGGTCGAACAGGCGCACCTTCAATTGCTGCTCGAGACCGGCGATGCGTTTGCTGATCGCCGGTTGCGTCAGGTGCAGGCGTTCGCCGGCACCGGAGAAGCTACCGGTCTCGGCGATGGCGATGAAAGCGTTGAGGTTAGCCAAGTCCATGTCGCATTCCAGTTGGTTATCCAAAGCATGAAAAATATGAATTTGAGTTATTTAATCTAACCCCATAGGATCGGCCTCACAAGCCAAAGGGTTATTGATAAGCCCAGGGCATAGAAACAAGCTGATGAGGAACCGTCTGATGGCCGGCAAAACGCTCTACGACAAGCTCTGGGATTCGCATTTGGTCAAGCAGCGCGACGATGGCTCTGCGCTGATCTACATCGATCGTCACATCATCCACGAAGTGACCTCGCCGCAGGCCTTCGAAGGCCTGCGTCTGGCCGGGCGCAAGCCTTGGCGCATCGATGCCAACATCGCGACCCCGGACCACAACGTACCGACCACGCCGGAGCGCAAGGGCGGCATCGAGGCCATTGCCGATCAGGTTTCGCGTTTGCAGGTGCAGACCCTCGATGACAACTGCGATGAGTACGGCATCGTCGAGTTCAAGATGAACGACGTGCGCCAGGGCATCGTCCACGTCATCAGCCCGGAGCAGGGCGCGACCTTGCCAGGCATGACCGTGGTCTGCGGCGACTCGCACACCTCGACCCACGGCGCATTCGGTGCGCTGGCCCACGGTATCGGCACTTCCGAGGTCGAACACGTCCTCGCCACCCAGTGCCTGGTCGCCAAGAAAATGAAAAACATGCTGGTGCGCGTCGAAGGCCAATTGCCGTTCGGCGTGACCGCCAAGGACATCGTCCTCGCGGTGATCGGCAAGATCGGCACCGCCGGTGGTAACGGCCACGCCATCGAATTTGCCGGCAGCGCGATTCGCGATTTGTCCGTCGAAGGCCGCATGACCATCTGCAACATGTCCATTGAGGCCGGCGCCCGCGTAGGCCTGGTGGCGGCGGACCAAAAGACCATCGACTACGTCAAGGGCCGCCCGTTCGCGCCAAAAGGCGAGCAGTGGGACATGGCCGTCGAAGCCTGGAAAGATCTGGTCTCCGACGCCGATGCCAAATTCGACACGGTGGTTGAGCTGGACGCGGCGCAAATCAAGCCACAAGTCAGTTGGGGCACTTCCCCGGAGATGGTCTTGGCCGTTGATCAGAACGTGCCGGATCCGGCCAAGGAGATGGATCTGGTCAAGCGCGACTCGATCGTCCGCGCCCTGAAATACATGGGGTTGACCGCCAATCAGGCGATCACCGACATCCAGCTCGATCGCGTGTTTATCGGCTCTTGCACCAACTCGCGGATCGAAGATCTGCGCGCCGCTGCGGTGATCGCCAAGGGCCGCAAGGTTGCCGCGACCATCAAGCAGGCCATCGTCGTGCCGGGCTCGGGCCTGGTGAAGGCCCAGGCTGAAGCCGAAGGTCTGGACAAGATTTTCCTCGAAGCCGGTTTCGAATGGCGTGAGCCAGGGTGCTCGATGTGTCTGGCGATGAACCCGGACCGCCTGGAGTCCGGCGAGCATTGCGCCTCGACGTCCAACCGTAACTTCGAAGGCCGTCAGGGTGCCGGTGGCCGTACCCACCTCGTCAGCCCGGCCATGGCCGCGGCGGCCGCAGTGAACGGTCGTTTCATCGACGTTCGTGAATTGATCTGAAGGAGCGCAGCATGAAAGCTTTTACCCAGCACACTGGTCTCGTCGCGCCTCTGGATCGTGCCAACGTCGACACCGACCAGATCATTCCAAAGCAGTTTTTGAAGTCGATCAAGCGCACCGGTTTCGGTCCGAACCTGTTCGATGAATGGCGATACCTGGATGTCGGCCAGCCGTATCAGGACAACTCCAAACGTCCGCTGAACAAGGATTTCGTCCTCAACGCCGAGCGTTATCAAGGCGCCAGCGTGTTGCTGGCCCGCGAGAACTTCGGCTGCGGCTCCAGCCGTGAACACGCGCCGTGGGCGCTGGAAGAGTACGGTTTCCGCAGCATCATCGCGCCGAGCTATGCCGACATCTTCTTCAACAACAGTTTCAAGAACGGCTTGCTGCCGATCATCCTCAGCGACGCAGAAGTTGATGAACTGTTTAAACAGGTTGAGGCCGAGCCGGGTTATCAATTGCAGATCGACCTGCAAGCGCAGACCGTGATCCGCCCGGATGGCAAGGTGTACAGCTTCGAGATCGATGCGTTTCGCAAGCATTGCCTGCTCAACGGTCTGGACGATATCGGCCTGACCTTGCAGGACGGCGATGCGATTGCGACGTTCGAGGCCAAACATCGGGTTAGTCAGCCGTGGTTGTTTCGCGACGCTTGATTTGCTTATGGCGAATGACGCCATCGCGAGCAGGCGAAGGCCTACATTTGAAATGCGTTCCCCCTGTAGGAGTGAGCCTGCTCGCGATGAGGCCCTCCAACGCAACAAAAAATTGAAAAGGATGTGACCCATGACCAGCACCGCCCAGCACACCCAGGTCGTCCAGAAGCAATTCGGCGAACAGGCCGCCGCTTACCTGAGCAGCGCCGTTCACGCCCAAGGCCGCGAACTCGCACTGCTACAGGCTGAGCTGGCCGGGCAGGGCGAGGCGCGGGTACTGGACCTGGGTTGCGGCGCCGGTCATGTGAGTTTTCATGTGGCGTCGCTGGTCAGGGAAGTGGTGGCGTATGACCTGTCGCAGCAGATGCTCGACGTGGTCGCCGCTGCTGCGGTTGATCGCGGCCTGGATAACATCGTCACGGTCCACGGCGCCGCGGAGCGCTTGCCGTTCGCCGACGGCGAGTTCGATTTTGTGTTCAGCCGTTATTCGGCGCATCACTGGAGCGATCTCGGCCTGGCCCTGCGCGAAGTGCGCCGTGTATTGAAACCGGGCGGCGTGGCGGCGTTCGTCGACGTGTTGTCACCGGGCAGTCCATTGCTCGACACTTACCTGCAAAGCGTCGAAGTGCTGCGTGACACCAGTCATGTGCGCAATTACTCCGGCGCCGAATGGCTGCGCCAGGTCAGCGAAGCGGGCCTGCATGTGCGCAGCACTTCGCGCCAACGCCTGCATCTGGAATACAGCAGTTGGGTCGAGCGCATGCGCACCCCAGAGGTGATGCGCGCGGCGATCCGCCAGTTGCAGCAATCGATGGGCAATGAAGTACGCGAATATTTCGAGATTGCGGCCGATGGTTCGTTCAGCACCGATGTGCTGGTACTGATGGCCGAACGATAAGCATTTTTCCGGGCGCGTCGTGATGGGCGCACCGACTGAAGACATGAGGAAAGCATGAGCAAGCAGATTATGATTCTCCCAGGTGACGGTATTGGCCCGGAAATCATGGCCGAAGCGGTCAAGGTGCTGGAGCTGGCCAACGACAAGTACAGCCTGGGCTTCGAACTGAGCCACGACGTGATCGGTGGCGCCGCCATCGACAAGCACGGCGTGCCGCTGGCCGACGAAACCCTCGATCGTGCCCGCGCTGCCGATGCCGTGCTGCTGGGCGCGGTCGGCGGTCCGAAATGGGACACCATCGAGCGTGACATCCGCCCTGAACGCGGCCTGCTGAAGATCCGTGCGCAACTGGGCCTGTTCGGCAACCTGCGCCCGGCGATTCTGTACCCGCAACTGGCTGAGGCATCGAGCCTGAAGGCGGAAATCGTTGCCGGTCTGGATATCCTCATCGTGCGTGAACTGACCGGTGGTATCTACTTCGGCGCACCGCGTGGCACCCGTACCCTGGACAACGGCGAGCGTCAGTCCTACGACACTCTGCCGTACAGCGAGAGCGAGATCCGTCGCATCGCCCGCGTCGGTTTCGACATGGCCATGGTCCGCGGCAAAAAGCTCTGCTCGGTGGACAAGGCCAACGTGCTGGCGTCCAGCCAGTTGTGGCGTGAAGTGGTCGAGCAGGTCGCCAAGGATTACCCGCAAGTCGAACTGAGCCACATGTACGTCGACAACGCCGCCATGCAACTGGTGCGCGCGCCGAAGCAGTTCGACGTGATCGTCACCGACAACCTGTTCGGCGACATTCTGTCCGACGAAGCGTCGATGCTCACCGGTTCCATCGGCATGCTGCCGTCGGCTTCGCTGGATGCCAACAACAAGGGCATGTACGAGCCGTGCCACGGTTCGGCGCCAGACATCGCCGGCCAAGGTATCGCCAACCCGTTGGCGACGATCCTGTCGGTGTCGATGATGCTGCGTTACAGCTTCAATCTGCACGACGCGGCCGATGCCATCGAAAAAGCCGTCAGCGTGGTGCTCGATCAAGGGCTGCGCACGGGCGACATTTATTCGCCCGGTTGCACCAAAGTCGGTACGCAGGAAATGGGCGACGCAGTAGTCGCCGCGCTGCGGAATCTGTAATCTCTCGGGCCCGCTGCGAAATTCAATACAAAGCAGCGGCCCACTTTTCAAGAAGGTGTAGTTGCGATGAAACGTGTAGGTCTGATCGGTTGGCGCGGGATGGTCGGTTCCGTGCTCATGCAGCGGATGCTGGAAGAGCAGGATTTCGATCTTATCGAGCCGGTGTTTTTCACCACGTCCAATGTCGGTGGCCAAGGCCCGTCCGTGGGCAAGGACATTGCTCCGCTCAAGGACGCTTACAGCATTGACGAGCTGAAGACCCTCGACGTGATCCTGACCTGCCAGGGCGGCGACTACACCAGCGAAGTGTTCCCGAAACTGCGCGAAGCCGGCTGGCAAGGTTACTGGATCGACGCGGCGTCGAGCCTGCGCATGAACGATGACGCGGTGATCATTCTCGATCCGGTCAACCGCAAGGTCATCGATCAGCAACTCGATGCAGGCACCAGGAACTACATCGGCGGCAACTGCACCGTCAGCCTGATGCTGATGGGCCTGGGCGGTCTGTTCGAAGCCGGTCTGGTCGAGTGGATGAGCGCCATGACTTATCAGGCGGCCTCCGGTGCCGGCGCGCAGAACATGCGTGAACTGATCAAGCAGATGGGCGCGACCCACGCCGCTGTCGCCGATCAACTGGCCGACCCGGCCAGCGCGATCCTCGACATCGACCGTCGTGTAGCCGAGGCCATGCGCAGCGACGCGTACCCGACCGAGAACTTCGGTGTGCCGCTGGCCGGCAGCCTGATCCCGTGGATCGACAAGGAACTGCCGAACGGCCAGAGCCGCGAAGAGTGGAAGGCCCAGGCCGAGACCAACAAGATCCTCGGTCGCTTCAAGAGCCCGATCCCGGTCGACGGCATCTGCGTGCGCATCGGCGCCATGCGTTGCCACAGCCAGGCGCTGACCATCAAGCTGAACAAAGACGTACCGATCGCCGATATCGAAGGGCTGATCAGCCAGCACAACCCGTGGGTCAAACTGGTGCCGAACAACCGCGACATCAGCATGCAGGAGCTGAGCCCGACCAAGGTCACCGGCACCCTGAATGTACCGGTCGGTCGTTTGCGCAAGCTGAACATGGGTTCGCAATTCGTCGGTGCCTTCACCGTTGGCGACCAGCTGCTGTGGGGCGCGGCCGAACCGCTGCGCCGCATGCTGCGGATCCTGCTGGAGCGTTGATCGCTTGAAGCAATGAAAGAGCCCGTGCCTTGTGAGAGGTGCGGGTTTTTTTTGCGCAATGATCGTTCCCATGCTCCGCGTGGGAATGCATCCCGGGACGCTCTGCGTCCCTTCCAAAGCCGAACGCGGAGCGTCCGTTGAGGCATTCCCACGCAGAGCGTGGGAACGATCGGTACGCCGCAAATATCGCGGAAATTGCCTGCACGCCAACCACCCGGTAAAGTGCCGCTCCCCCCGTTTTGCCAGAGGTAGCTTCATGACCCAGACTTTCGATATCGCCGTTGTCGGCGCCACCGGTACTGTCGGCGAAACCCTCGTACAGATTCTCGAAGAGCGCAATTTCCCGGTGGGCAACCTGCATTTGCTGGCCAGCAGCGAGTCCGCCGGCAGTTCGGTGCTGTTCCGCAACAAAAACGTGCGCGTGCGCGAAGTCGACGAGTTCGATTTTGCCAAGGTCAAACTGGTGTTTTTCGCCGCCGGCCCGGCCATCACCCTGAGCTATGCGCCTCGCGTCCATGCTGCCGGTTGTTCGTTGATCGATTTGTCTGGCGCCTTGCCGGCCGATCAGGCGCCGCAAGTGGTGCCGGAAGCCAACGCCAGCGTGCTCGCCGGCCTGACAGCGCCGTTCCAGGTCAGCAGCCCGAGCCCGTCGGCCACTTCGCTCGCCGTGGTACTGGCGCCGTTGCTCGCCCTGATCGACCTGCAATACGTCAACGTCACCGCCAACCTGGCCGTTTCCGCCCAAGGGCGCGAAGCTGTTGCCGAACTGGCGCGGCAAACCGCCGAGCTGCTGAACATGCGTCCGCTGGAGCCGACTTTCTTCGACCGGCAGATGGCGTTCAACCTGCTGGCTCAGGTCGGCACGCCCGACGCTCAAGGCCATACGCTGCTGGAAAAACGTCTGGTGCGCGAGTTGCGTCAGGTGCTGGCATTGCCTTTATTGAAGATTTCCGCAACTTGTGTTCAAGCCCCGGTGTTTTTTGGCGATAGCTTTAGCGTGACCTTGCAGTCAACAACGGCTGTTGACCTGCAAAAAATCAATGCTGCGCTGGAAGCCGCGCCCGGCATCGAACTGGTCGACGCTGGCGATTACCCGACCGCCGTTGGCGATGCGGTGGGGCAGGACGTGGTCTACGTCGGCCGCGTGCGCAGTGGTGTCGACGACCCGGCGGAACTAAATCTGTGGCTGACGTCAGATAACGTACGCAAGGGCGCCGCGCTCAACGCGGTGCAGGTGGCTGAGTTGTTGATAAAAGACCTGCTGTAAAAGATACTTGGCAACAATTTGTCGACTGATTCTAGGTGAGCGCTATGCTTGCCCGAAGCACTTGATAACGTGTCACTCTCCGGGACTTTCCGGGGCATCAAAGAAATGATCGCGCGCGACGGCTGTCGTCGTTGCGCGCAATGCCTTACGGCAGCGGTATTCAACATCTTCTCGCTGGCCGAGGAACGTTCAAACAAAGGATGAGGCTATGGTTCAAGTTCGCAAACTGGTGTTAGCAATAGCGGCCGCCTCGGCGCTGTCCTCCGGTATGGCGCATGCCCTCGGGCTCGGGGAGCTGACCCTGAAGTCGACCCTGAACCAGCCGCTGGTGGCTGAAATCGAGCTGCTCGATGTCAAGGATCTCACCGCTGCCGAAGTGGTGCCGAGCCTGGCTTCACCTGAAGATTTCGCCAAGGCCGGCGTTGATCGTCAGGCTTTCCTCAATGACCTGACGTTCACTCCGGTGCTCAACACCGGCGGCAAAAGCGTGCTGCGCGTGACCTCGAGTCAGCCGCTGTCGGAACCGATGGTGAAATTTCTCGTGCAGGTGATGTGGCCGAATGGCCGTCTGCTGCGTGATTACAGCGTGCTGCTGGACCCGTCGAAGTTCTCGCCGCAGGCCGCTGACGCCGCCGCGCAACCGGCGCCGTCGTCGACCATCGCCGCGCCGACCACGGGCGCCACCCATCGCAATCAATACACCACCACGCCGCGCGACACCCTGTGGGAAATCGCGGCGAAGGCGCGCAACGGCGGTTCGGTGCAGCAGACCATGCTGGCGATTCAGGCGCTCAATCCGAATGCGTTTATCGACGGCAACATCAACCGTCTGAAAACCGGGCAGGTGCTGCGCCTGCCGGACCCGGTGCAAAGCACGGCGCTGCCACAGTCGGCCGCCATCGCTGAAGTGGCGGCTCAGAACGAGGCCTGGCGTCAGGGTCGTCGTTACGTGGCCAAGCCTGGTACCGGTCAGCAGCAGCTTGATGCAACCAATCGCGGCCGTGGCAATGCCGGCGCGGCGCCCAACACGCAGGACAACCTGAGCCTGGTGTCGGCCGAAAGTGCCAAGCCGGGCGCAAAAGGTCCGGCGGGCGATGCCAAGGCGCTGAGCAACAAACTGGCGATCACTCAGGAAAACCTCGACACGACCCGTCGTGACAACGAGGAACTGAAAAGCCGCATGGCCGATCTGCAGAGCCAGTTGGACAAGCTGCAAAAGCTGATCGAGCTGAAGAACAATCAATTGGCGAAGATGCAGGCGCAAGGGGCAGGTGCTGCACCAGGCGACGCTGCCGCAGTGCCAGCGGTTCCGGCGATCACCGCCGAATTGGCCGCCACGCCACCGGCAACGCCAGCAGAAGCGGCACCGACACCGGAATCGGCGATTGCACCCCCCGTCGATACGCCGGTTGAGCCGGCTGCTGAACCGAAACCGCCTGTCGATGAAGAGAAAACCTTCAACGAACTGCTGACCAATCCGATCCTGCTGGGGCTGATCGGTGGCGGTGCCGTCGTTCTGCTGCTCTTGCTGTTGCTGCTGGCGCGTCGCCGCAAAGCCCAGCAAGAAGCCGAAAAACATCTGCGTATGGCCCGCGCGCTGGCAGAAGAGCAGACGTTCTCTGCCGAGCAGGATCTGCCTGAGAGCAGTTTCGAAGGCCTGGAAACCCCGGCTGCGAGCGTCAAGCTCAATACCCCGGCGCCAGCGCCAACACCTGCTCCGGTCGTAACGCCGGTGGTCATGGCCGAACCGATCGCCGCGCCGCTGGTGGCGCCGGCCGCCGAGCGTTCCGATGACGTACTCGACAAGGCTCAGTCGCATATCAACGCCGGTCGTTTGAATCAGGCTGCCGCACTGCTGGAAGAGGGCGTCAGCCTGGAGCCGCAGCGCAGCGATCTGCGCCTGAAGCTGATGGAAGTCTATGGTCAGCAGGGCGATCGCGATGCGTTCGTCGGCCAGGAGCGTCAGTTGGTAGCCAATGGCGACAACTTCGCCAAGGTCGAAGCGCTGAAAAGCCGCTTCCCGGCCATGGCCGTGGTTGCTGCCGGTGGGCTGGCTGCGGCTGCCGTCGCCGCCGAGCTGGACGCGCAATACGTCAAGGATCTTCTGCAGGACGAGCCAGAGGCGCCCGAGGCTGCCGCTGACGGCCTCGACACCGCTTTTGATCTGAGCCTGGACGATCTCGACAACATCACGCCGGTAGTTCCTGCTCCGGTGATTGAACCAGAAGCGCCGGTCGAGCTGGATGCGTTTCCGGCCGAAGACGATCTGAGCTTCGAATCGGTGCTGCAACAGCAAACCGAGGTGAAGGACAATCTGGACGATCTGTCGGATTTCGACCTGGATCTGGACCTTGGTGCAGAGCCATCGCCGTCCACCCTGGCGGAAGATGACTTCCTGCTGGATCTGGACGAGGGCGTGAAAGATCTGCCACCCGTCGAGGCGCCGGTCGTCGCTGACGTACCGCAGGACGATCTGGAGTTGCCGGATGATTTTGATTTGTCGCTGGCGGACGAAATGGACAGCCATCCAGCCGCCGAGCCGGATGCCTTTGCGGCTGAACTGGATGACGTCAACGCTGAGCTGGATCGTCTGTCGCAAAGCATTGCCGAGCCGACCTTTACCGAAGCGGACGCGGCGCTGGGCGATGATTTGGGTGAAGATGATTTCGACTTCCTTGCCGGCACCGACGAAGCCGCCACCAAGCTCGATCTGGCCCAGGCCTACATCGACATGGGTGACGCCGACGGCGCACGCGACATCCTCAACGAAGTGTTGACCGAGGGTGACGAGAAACAGCGTGGCGAGGCCAAGGAAATGCTGTCCAACCTGGCATAAGTTCAGCGCTAAACAGAAGCGGCAGCCCGGTGAGGCTGCCGTTTTTGTTTTTGCCCTTTTCAGTCGCGTTCGAAAGATTGCTATCGCGAGCAGGCTCACTCCTACAGTTGAAATGCATACCCCTTGTAGGAGTGAGCCTGCTCGCGATGGGGCCCGATTCGCCGATAGAGAACTCTGGCATCCCCAGCCCACCGCCTTATAATGCCCGCCTTTGCAAAATCAGCAGGCTGTCCCACCTTGGCAAACATAGATAACCCGGTCGCCGAAATGGCTCCCGACGGCTTTTACCGCGTTGCGCTGGGCGTTGAGTACAAAGGCTCGCGCTACAGCGGCTGGCAGCGTCAGCTGACCGGCGTGGCGACGGTGCAGGAAGAGCTTGAAAAAGCTTTGTCGAAAGTCGCCAACTCGCCAGTTTCCCTGCAGTGCGCCGGGCGCACCGACGCTGGCGTGCATGCCTGCGGACAAGTGGTGCATTTCGACACTCAGGTTGATCGTTCGCTGAAAGCCTGGGTGATGGGCGCCAATATCAATCTGCCCCACGACATCAGCGTCAGTTGGGCCAAGGTCATGCCGGCGCATTTTCACGCGCGCTTCAAGGCGATCGCGCGGCGTTATCGCTACGTGATCTACAACGATCAGATCCGCCCGGCGCATCTGAACGAAGAAATCACCTGGAATCACCGCCCGCTTGATGTCGAGCGCATGGCCGAGGCCGCGCAATACCTGATCGGTACCCATGATTTCAGTGCCTTTCGCGCCGGTCAGTGCCAGGCTAAGTCGCCGATCAAGAAGATGCACCATCTACGCGTGACCCGGCACGGCAAAATGATTGTGCTCGACATTCGCGCCAACGCCTTTCTGCATCACATGGTGCGCAATATTGCCGGGGTGCTGATGACCATCGGTGCCGGCGAGCGCCCCGTGGAGTGGATGAAAGAAGTGCTGGAAAGTCGTGAGCGCCGCTCCGGTGGTGTAACAGCGCATCCTTACGGGCTGTATCTGGTGCAAGTTGAGTATCACGACGAGTTCCCGCTGCCGGAGCGCTTTATCGGGCCACATTTCCTTACGGGTTTCTCCGAACTTGACGGCTGACGCCCTTCAGCGCTTTTGTTACCATCCGGAACTTTCCCGGATTTTGCTTGAGGGTTTTCACCGACATGTCCGCCGTTCGCAGCAAGATTTGCGGCATCACCCGTATAGAAGACGCTTTGGCTGCGGTTGAGGCCGGCGCGGATGCGATCGGCCTGGTGTTTTACGCCAGGAGCCCGCGTGCGGTGAACGTGCAACAGGCGCGGGCGATCATCAGTGCACTGCCGCCGTTCGTGACCACCGTGGGTCTGTTCGTCAACGCCAGCCGCTGCGAGCTGGGCGAGATCCTCGACGCGGTGCCACTGGACTTGCTGCAGTTCCATGGCGACGAAAGCGCCGAGGCCTGCGAAGGCTGGCATCGTCCGTACATCAAGGCGCTGCGGGTCAAGGCCGGCGATGACATTGCCGCCGCCTGCGATGCCTATCCCGGCGCCAGCGGTGTGCTGCTCGACACGTATGTCGAAGGGGTGCCTGGCGGAACTGGCGAGGCGTTTGACTGGTCACTGATTCCGCAGCGCTTGAGCAAGCCGCTGATTCTCGCGGGTGGCTTGACGCCGCAAAACGTTGCTGACGCTGTGGCGCGGGTCAAGCCGTACGCGGTGGATGTCAGCGGCGGGGTAGAGGCGAGCAAGGGCATCAAGGATCACCACAAGATTCGCGCATTCATCAACGCGGTGCGCGGCAATACATCGCCGATGTGACGGCTGGCAGTCTGCCGCCGTCCATCAATGCACTTGCACACAGCAGGCGCGGCTGAGGGTTTCTGGATCGCACGCAGGTCATGTTTCGCGCTGACCGCGGCTGTTCACCAACCATCGCCACACACATGAATTTAGCTCAAGGGCATACGCGGGGCTGCGAACCAGAGCGTTCGGGCCGCCGGTACTGGAGAAAAGAAAGCATGAGCAACTGGTTAGTAGACAAACTGATCCCTTCGATCATGCGTTCCGAGGTCAAGAAGAGCTCGGTGCCTGAAGGTCTGTGGCACAAATGCCCGTCTTGCGAGGCTGTGCTGTATCGTCCGGAGCTGGAAAAGACCCTGGACGTTTGCCCCAAGTGCAACCATCACATGCGCATCGGCGCACGCGCGCGCATCGACATCTTCCTCGATGCCGGGGGCCGCAACGAACTGGGCGCCGATCTGGAGCCGGTTGACCGTCTGAAATTTCGCGACGGCAAAAAATACAAGGACCGTCTGACCGCGGCCCAGAAGCAGACCGGTGAAAAGGACGCGTTGATCTCCGTCAGCGGCACCTTGCTCGGCATGCCGGTGGTGGTTTCGGCGTTCGAGTTCAACTTCATGGGCGGTTCCATGGGCGCCATCGTCGGTGAGCGCTTTGTACGCGCCGCCAACTACGCCCTGGAAAACCGTTGCCCGATGATCTGCTTCGCCGCTTCCGGCGGTGCGCGCATGCAGGAAGCCCTGATCTCGCTGATGCAGATGGCCAAGACTTCCGCCGTGCTGGCGCGTCTGCGCGAAGAGGGCATTCCCTTCATCTCCGTGCTGACCGACCCGGTCTACGGTGGTGTTTCCGCCAGTCTGGCAATGTTGGGCGACGTGATTGTCGGCGAGCCGAAGGCGCTGATCGGTTTTGCCGGTCCGCGGGTGATCGAGCAAACCGTGCGCGAAAAACTGCCGGAAGGTTTCCAGCGCAGCGAGTTCCTGCTGGAGCACGGCGCGATCGACATGATTATTCATCGTCAGGAGTTGCGTCCGCGCCTGGGTAACCTGCTGGCACAAATGACCGGCAAGCCGACGCCGAAATTCGTTGCTGCGCCCGTCGAGCCGATCGTGGTCCCGCCGGTGCCTGCCAACGTATGACCGAGCGCACCCTTGGCGAATGGCTCGCCTACCTTGAGCAGTTGCATCCGTCCGCCATCGACATGGGGCTGGAGCGTTCGCAACAGGTAGCGTCCCGTATGGGGCTGGGCCAGCCGGCGCCTCGGGTGATTACGGTCACCGGCACCAACGGCAAGGGATCGACCTGCGCGTTCGTGGCTTCGTTGCTGCGCGCGCAGGGCCTGAGCGTAGGTGTCTACAATTCCCCGCATCTGCTGCGTTATAACGAGCGGGTGCAGCTCAATGGCGTCGAAGCCACTGACGCGCAGTTGTGCGAAGCCTTCGCGGCGGTCGAGGCCGGGCGTGGCGACACTTCCCTGACGTACTTCGAAATGGGCACTCTGGCGGCGTTCTGGCTGTTTCAGCAGGCCGGCCTTGATGCGGTGGTTCTGGAAGTCGGTCTGGGCGGGCGTCTGGACACGGTCAACGTGGTCGATGCCGACATCGCTCTGGTCACCAGTATTGGCGTCGATCACGCCGATTATCTGGGCGATACCCGCGAATCCGTAGCCTTTGAGAAGGCCGGTATTTTCCGTCAGGGCAAGCCTGCCTTGTGTGGCGATCTGAATCCTCCGCAACCGCTGCTCGACAAGGCGCGCGAACTGGCTTGCCCGTTCTTTCTGCGCGGGCGCGATTTCGACCTCGGTGTTACCGATCAGCACTGGCAGTGGCGTGGTACCGATGCGCAGGGGCAGGCAGTCGAATTGCACGACTTGCCGTTGCTTGATCTGCCGATGGAAAACGCCGCACTGGCGTTGCAGGCCTATCTGCTGCTCGGCTTGCCGTGGGAGGCGGGGCAAATTGTGGCGGCGTTGCAGGCGACGCGCGTGGTCGGGCGTCTGGATCGTCGCGTGTTCGAGTGGCAGGGCAAGCGCCTGAATTTGTTGCTGGATGTCGGTCACAATCCGCATGCCGCTGAATATCTCGCTCGTCGGCTGGCTGCGCGCCCGCCGGCGGGCAAACGTCTCGCCGTGTTCGGTCTGCTGGCGGACAAGGATCTCGATGGTGTTGTTGGCGAATTGAATGCTAGTGTCGCGCATTGGGCCGTTGCACCGTTGGATTCGCCGCGCGCCCGCCCGGTGGCCCAATTGCACGCTGCCTTGCAGAACCTGGGTGCTTCGGTCGCGTCGTACGATAGCGTGGCGGCCGCTCTGGAAGGGCAGTGCGCTGTAGCGACCGGCGACGACGAGATTCTGTTGTTCGGATCATTTTATTGTGTCGCCGAGGCCCTTGAATGGTTGGCCCGGCGCTCCACGGAGGACGCGGCAAATGGCTTTGCTGGATAAAGCGTACAAGCAGCGCATGGTCGGTGCTTTGGTGCTGGTGGCGCTGGCGGTGATTTTCCTGCCAATGCTGTTTTCCCGTCAGGATGAGCAGCGTCAGGTGACTGTCGAGGCGCCGGCGGCTCCGCAAGCGCCGGTCGTGCCGCAAGTGCAAATGGAAACCGTGGCGGTGCCGGAGCCGCAAGCCTTGCCGCAAGAGCCGGTACCGACTGACGAGGAAGTCACGCAGGATATCGCGCCTGCCGCCCCGGTGGCGCCCGCGCCTGCGCCAGTCGCCCCCATCGCTATCGCCAAACCGGCTGCGCCGCCGGCGGTGGCCAAGCCGATTCCGGCGCCGGCCCAGCCGATCGTGTCCGCAACGAGCAAGCCTGACACCACGCAAAGCCGCGTCGATGCCAACGGCCTGTCGGTAAGCTGGTCGGTGCAATTGGCCAGTCTGTCGAGTCGCGCCAGTGCCGAGAGCCTGCAGAAAACCCTGCGCAGTCAGGGCTACAACGCCTACATTCGCTCTGCGGATGGCAAAAACCGGGTGTTCGTAGGTCCACTGATCGAGCGTGCCGAAGCCGACCGTCTGCGTGACTTGTTGAGTCGTCAGCAGAACCTCAAGGGCTTCGTTGTCCGTTTCCAGCCTGAACGTGGCTGAAATCTATCACTCCGATTGAAAAGCACTGACAATCGCAGCTTACCGAGTGGCATGCGCTCTGCTAAAATGCGCCGCCTTATCCGTCTGTAGGCTGCACTGTGCCATTTACCTGGGTTGACTGGGCGATCGTTGCAATCGTCGCCATCTCCGCTTTGATCAGTTTGAGCCGCGGCTTCGTCAAAGAAGCATTATCGCTGGTGACCTGGATCATCGCAGGAGCGGTTGCCTGGATGTTCGGTGGCTCATTGTCCGAGTACCTCGCCGGATACATCGAAACCCCATCGGCTCGCGTGATTGCGGGCTGTGCCATCATGTTTGTCGCCACACTGATCGTGGGCGCAATGATCAATTATCTTATCGGCGAGTTGGTTCGCGTCACCGGGTTGTCCGGGACCGATCGATTCCTCGGCATGGCTTTCGGCGCTGCGCGTGGCGTGCTGCTGGTGGTCGTGGCGGTCGGGCTGTTGAGCCTGGGGCCGGTACAGCAGGACGGGTGGTGGAAAGAATCACAGCTCGTGCCAAAGTTTCTATTGGTCGCCGACTGGTCCAAAAACCTGATTCTCGGGTGGAGCAGTCAGTGGCTTGCCAGCGGAATCAGCGTACCCGCTGATATTCCGTTCAAGGAGCAACTCTTGCCGTCGGCGAAAACGCCACAGTGAGTGTTGTTCAGTTCAGATCCATTAAGTAGGGGTTGCGTCGCATGTGTGGCATCGTCGGTATCGTCGGTAAGTCGAACGTCAATCAGGCGCTGTATGACGCGCTAACCGTGCTCCAGCACCGCGGCCAGGACGCTGCCGGTATCGTGACCAGCCATGATGGCCGGTTGTTCCTGCGCAAGGACAATGGCCTGGTGCGTGACGTGTTCCAGCAGCGTCACATGCAGCGTCTGGTCGGTCACATGGGTATCGGTCACGTCCGTTACCCGACCGCCGGCAGCTCGACGTCGGCCGAAGCCCAGCCGTTCTACGTCAACTCGCCTTACGGCATCACCCTGGCGCACAACGGCAACCTGACCAACGTTGAACAGTTGGCCAAAGAGATCTATGAATCCGACCTGCGTCACGTCAACACCAGTTCCGACTCGGAAGTGTTGCTCAACGTGTTCGCTCACGAACTGGCGCAACGCGGCAAGCTGCAACCGACCGAAGAGGACGTGTTCGCCGCTGTGACCGACGTGCATAACCGTTGCGTTGGCGGTTACGCGGTGGTGGCGATGGTGACCGGCTACGGCATCGTCGGTTTCCGCGACCCGCATGGCATCCGTCCGATCGTGTTTGGCCAGCGTCATACCGACGAAGGCGTCGAGTACATGATCGCCTCCGAAAGCGTTTCGCTGGACGTGCTCGGTTTCACCCTGATCCGCGACCTGGCGCCGGGCGAAGCGGTGTACATCACCGAAGACGGCAAGCTGCACACCCGTCAGTGCGCGACCAATCCATCGCTGACTCCGTGCATCTTCGAACACGTTTATCTGGCGCGTCCGGATTCGATTATCGACGGCGTGTCGGTTTACAAGGCACGTCTGCGCATGGGCGAGAAGCTCGCCGAGAAGATCCTGCGCGAGCGTCCGGAACACGATATCGACGTGGTCATCCCGATTCCGGACACCAGCCGTACAGCGGCGTTGGAACTGGCCAACCATTTGGGCGTGAAATTCCGCGAAGGTTTCGTCAAGAACCGTTACATCGGCCGCACCTTCATCATGCCGGGCCAGGCAGCGCGCAAGAAGTCGGTACGCCAGAAGCTCAACGCCATCGAGCTGGAGTTCCGCGGCAAGAACGTGATGCTGGTCGACGACTCGATCGTGCGCGGCACCACCTGCAAGCAGATCATCCAGATGGCCCGCGAAGCCGGCGCGAAAAACGTCTACTTCTGTTCGGCGGCACCGGCGGTTCGCTTCCCGAACGTGTACGGCATCGACATGCCAAGCGCTCACGAACTGATCGCACACAACCGCTCGACGCAGGACGTCGCTGACCTGATCGGCGCCGACTGGCTGATTTATCAGGACCTGCCTGACTTGATCGAAGCGGTCGGTGGCGGCAAGATCAAGATCGAGAACTTCGATTGCGCCGTGTTCGACGGTAAGTACGTGACCGGTGACGTCGACGAGGCTTACCTGAACAAGATCGAACAGGCGCGCAACGATGCCTCGAAGGTCAAGACCCAGGCGGTCAGTGCGATCATCGATCTGTACAACAACTGAGTTTCAACCGGCCCTGAGGGGCCGGTTTTGTATCTGACTTTTATTTTTCGAGAACACAGCAAGGAGTGACAGCATGAGTCAGGAATGGGATGCCGGTCGGCTGGACAGCGACCTTGAAGGCGTAGCGTTCGATACCCTGGCCGTCCGTGCCGGTCAGCACCGTACGCCGGAAGGCGAACATGGTGATCCGATGTTCTTCACCTCCAGCTATGTGTTTCGCACCGCTGCCGATGCTGCCGCGCGGTTTGCCGGGGAAGTGCCGGGTAACGTTTACTCGCGCTACACCAACCCGACCGTGCGTGCGTTCGAAGAGCGCATCGCCGCACTGGAAAGCGCCGAGCAGGCCGTCGCGACGGCAACCGGCATGGCTGCGATCATGGCGGTGGTGATGAGCCTGTGCAGCGCTGGCGATCATGTGCTGGTGTCGCGCAGTGTGTTCGGTTCGACCATCAGCCTGTTCGAGAAATACTTCAAGCGCTTCGGCGTTGAAGTCGATTACGTGCCGCTGGCTAATCTCTCGGCCTGGGAAGCGGCGATCCAGACCCATACCAAATTGTTGTTTGTCGAGTCGCCGTCCAATCCTCTGGCCGAGCTGGTCGACATCGCCGCGCTGGCAGAAATCGCGCACGCCAAAGGCGCGATGCTGGTGGTCGACAACTGCTTCTGCACGCCTGCGTTGCAGCAGCCGCTGAAGCTGGGCGCGGATATCGTCGTGCACTCGGCGACCAAGTTCATCGACGGCCAGGGTCGTTGCATGGGCGGTGTCGTCGCCGGTCGCAGTGAGCAGATGAAGGAAGTCGTCGGCTTCTTGCGTACGGCCGGGCCGACCCTGAGCCCGTTCAACGCATGGATCTTCCTCAAAGGTCTGGAAACCCTGAATCTGCGGATGAAGGCGCATTGCGCCAACGCGCAGGCATTGGCCGAATGGCTGGAGCAGCAGGACGGTATCGAAAAAGTCCATTACGCCGGTCTCAAGAGTCATCCGCAGCACGCGCTGGCCCAGCGTCAGCAGAAGGGCTTCGGTGCCGTGGTCAGCTTTGAGGTCAGGGGCGGCAAAGAGGGCGCATGGCGTTTCATTGATGCGACGCGGCTGATTTCGATCACCGCCAACCTCGGCGACAGCAAAACCACGATTACACACCCAAGCACGACCTCCCATGGTCGCTTGGCGCCGGCGGAGCGTGAGGCAGCAGGCATTCGTGACAGTCTTATCCGCGTTGCGGTCGGGCTGGAAGACGTGGCAGATCTGCAGGCCGACCTGGCACGCGGTCTGGCGGCGTTGTGATCGAGTTGTCCACACCGTCGGCCAATACCCATGGCCGCGTTGCGTTGGTCACCGGTGCCGCGCGCGGCATCGGGCTGGGCATTGCGGCGTGGCTGATCAGCGAAGGCTGGCAAGTGGTGCTGACCGATCTCGATCGGGCGCGCGGTTCGAAAGTGGCGAAGGTGCTCGGCGAAAACGCCTGGTTCATCGCCATGGACGTAGCTGACGAAAATCAGGTCGCGCTAGGTGTTGCCGAAGTGTTGGGGCAGTTTGGCCGGCTCGATGCACTCGTCTGCAACGCGGCGGTGGCCGACCCGCACAACATCACTCTGGAAAGCCTTGATCTGGCTTATTGGAATCGGGTGCTTGCAGTGAATCTCAGCGGGCCGATGTTACTGGCCAAGCACTGTGCACCGTATCTGCGTGCGCACAACGGTTCGATCGTCAACCTGGCATCGACCCGTGCGCGACAGTCCGAGGCGGACTCTGAGGCGTATGCGGCGAGCAAGGGCGGCTTGCTGGCGCTGACCCACGCGCTGGCAATCAGCCTTGGGCCGGAAATCCGCGTGAACGCCGTCAGCCCGGGCTGGATCGATACTCGTGATCCCTCGGTGCGGCGGGCCGAGCCTCTGGCTGATGCCGATCACGCCCAGCATCCGGCGGGCAGGGTAGGCACGGTCGAGGACGTGGCGGCAATGGTTGCATGGCTATTGTCGAGGAATGCCGGGTTTGTGACTGGCCAGGAATTCGTCGTCGATGGCGGCATGACGAAAAAGATGATCTACAGCGAGTAAGGTCGCCTTTTTCGCCTGACTTTGCGTTGAATCAACTGACGCCTTCGCGAGCAAGCTCGCTCCCACATTTGGAATGCAATCCCCTGTGGGAGCGAGCTTGCTCGCGAAGGCGGTCTTGCAGGATGGAAGCAATTTCGTCTTTTTCAGAAAAACTTCAATCCCGCTATTGACTTAGCTTCGCCACCTGCGTAAATTTCGCGGCCTCGGAGATGCAAACGGGTGATTAGCTCAGCTGGGAGAGCGTCTGCCTTACAAGCAGAATGTCGGCGGTTCGATCCCGTCATCACCCACCACTCCCGAGAAGCTTGCGCAAGCAAGAGAGTAGGCTGAAAGTGCCTGCACCGACGCGCAGCGGTAGTTCAGTCGGTTAGAATACCGGCCTGTCACGCCGGGGGTCGCGGGTTCGAGTCCCGTCCGCTGCGCCATATTTTACGAGTCAGACATGTCTGGTTCGCGATTGCAAAGCACCGAAGCTTTCAATCAAAACGAGTTACTTGAGCGCAAGCTCAAAGCGATACGCAGCGGTAGTTCAGTCGGTTAGAATACCGGCCTGTCACGCCGGGGGTCGCGGGTTCGAGTCCCGTCCGCTGCGCCATATCTGTTTCAAGGACCACTGAACGCCTTGAAACACCGAAGTCAGCCATTGGTTGAGTCGGAATCGATAGCAAAGACCCTGGTCGAAAGACCGGGGTTTTTTGTGTCTGAAATTTGTCCTTTCCTCTTCCTTTCTCGAAACTTCTGCACAAGTCCTGTAGGAGTGAGCCTGCTCGCGATAGCGGTTTGTCAGTCACGAGCATCGGCGACTGGAATACTGCTATCGCGAGCAGGCTCACTCCTACAGGGATCTGATTTCAAATCACATGGTGCGATGCCACGTCGCATTGATTTTTTGATTATTTAGTCAGGTTTTTGTAACTGGTTGTTTGCTGCGGCCTCAGAAACCTTTAAAGTTAACCTTTCGGTCAGCTTTGCACTGTCAACACAGCTCTTTGCTTCGCCAGAAAGGGCTTCTGCACGACTCGAGATTCCCAGTACATAACCAAAAGGGCGGACCCATAACCGCCCAGAGGATGATCCATGTCTAACCGTGATATATCCCGGCGCTCGTTCCTTCAGAGCGGGCTGGTGGCGGGTGTGAGCGTCACGCTTACACCGCTCAGCAGTCAGGCGCTGGCTGCCTTGATGGAAACCAGTGTGACCGTGCCCTCCGAGCAGTGGCTCGGCAACAACGGCAAGGCGCGGCAACGTAACGATGCCCTGTCCAAGGTCTGCGGGGCCAAAGTATTTGCCCGCGACATCCGTGCCAAGGACATGCCGGGCTGGCCGCAGCAGCAAGGTCACGCCATGCTGCTGAAAACCATCAAGGCCGACCGCATCTATGACGGCTACGACTTGTCGTGGCTCGGCGCCGATCTGCAGCCGGACCGCATCGTCACCGCCGCCGACCTGGACAAGGACGGTATCGTCTTCCCCGAAGAGCACGCCCCCGATCCGTTGCTGCCGCAAGGCAAGGTGCCGATGTTCATCGGTCACCCGGTGGCGATCCTGATCTGGAATGATTTCGAGCGCTTTCGTCAGGCCAAGAACCAACTCAAGTTCAACGACAAGGCGATTCGTTACGGCGCCAAAGTGCCGTTCTACGAAGGCGACCCCTACGGCAGCTTCCGCTATGTGCGCGTCGGCGGCCCGACCTCGGCAGACGAAGACGAGTTCGCCAGCCTCAAGGACTCGATCCTGTTCCCGATGTTGAAAAACCGCCGTCCGGTGTGGAATTCCCAACCGAACCTGCACGGCAACCTGACCGAGCGTGGTCTGTTCTACGCCGAACGGATGAAGAAACAGATTGATACCCCGCCAGACAACTGGCTGGTGTTCGATGAGCGCTACAAGACGCCATCGATCGAGCCGGCTGCACTGGAGCCGGACAACGGCAACGGCTGGTACGACCCGAAAACCAAGACCCTGCATTTCGTGGTGGCGACTCAGTGCCCGCTGGAAGTGGCGACCGATACCGCGAAAATGATCGCGCCGTCGCGCTTCGGCCTCGCCAATCTGAACCTCCACCCAGGTTACACCGTCGGTTACGGCTCCAAGGACCACAACATTTTTGTCTACTACGCAGCCCTCGCTGCGCTGTATGGCGCCGGTGTGCCGGTGCGTCTGGCCAATGATCGCTACGAGCAGTTCCAGAGCGGCATCAAGCGCCACCCGTTCGACATCCGCTACCAATTGGCCGTGGACAAGAATGACTACACCTTCAAGATCTTCCGCGCCGAGATGAGCGTCGACGGCGGTGGCCGGATCAACTACAGCCCGTCGGTGGCCGCGGTTGGCGCCACCGCGGCGCAGTCGATCTATTACATGCCGCAGAATGATCTGCAGGTCACCGCGTATCACTCGCGGGCGGTAGAAGCGGGTTCGATGCGCGGCTACGGCACTCTGCAGAGCATGGCCTCGACCGAGATGATGGTTGACGAAATTGCCGATCGCCTGGGTGTCGACGCGATCGATTTACGCCGCAAGAACGCCCTGCGTTCGGGGATGAAAAACACTCAAGGCGCGATCCCGGCCGGTGCGCTGCGCCTGCACGAGATTCTCGACAAGGCCGCAGTCCACGACGTCTGGAAAAATCGCGACGCAATCAAGCAGCAGCGCGAAGCGGCTGACCCGGACAACTGGTATGGCGTCGGTTTCGCCATCTGCCAGAAAGACTTCGGCACCGGTTCCGAAGCGCCGATGGCGAGCATCGAGTTCACCGCCGACGGGCGCATCACCTTGCGCCACATCGGTATCGAGATCGGCACCGGAATGTCCACCTCGCAAGCCTTGGTCGTGGCAGATTTCCTCGGCAGCCCGGCGCACGAAGTGAAGACCGGTGAAACCGAATGGAAGGAGATGCAGCTGATCACCAGCGGCAACCCTTACATCATGAGTCAGGCCGAGCAAGACACGCTGCTGCGCAACCCGCGCTGGGTCGGCAAATTGGCGTCGGCGTCGTCGGCGACCAACTCGGCTTACTACTTCAGTCACGCCACCCGTGAAGCCGCGCGCGTACTGTTCAACCACGGCCTGTGGCCGGCAGCGCTGGAGATCTGGCGTCAGGGCCCGTATGGCGGCCAGGCCAACCCTTACGTGGTGCGTCGCGAAGATGCGCATTGGGTTGACGGCAAGCTGACCGCCAACGGTATGCAGCCACTGAGTTTCGAGGAGCTGGCCAAGCGTGCCCACGAACGCGGTCTGGTGACCGGTGCCACAGTGCACGGTTTCAACCGCTGGAGCTGGGCCGAGGCTGAATACAGCATCGACGGCGTGCGCGAGCGGCTGCCGCTGGACGGTCTTGCGGTGAAGTACGGTGAGGGTGCGCCACAAGCGAAAAAGGCGCAGATGAACAGTGCCGGTTTCCACTTGCTCGATCGCCAGAACGTCAACTACCCGGTGGTTCAACTGAACAACGCAGCAGTGACTTACTACAGCCCGGTCGCCACGCTGGTCGAACTCAAAGTCAACAAAGGCTCGGCGCAAGTTGAAGTACTCAACCACCATTCATGGGTCGAGTGCGGGCGTGTGTTGGTTGAAGAGCTGGTCAAGGGCCAGCTCGAAGGCGGTATCGCCATGGGAATTGGTCACGCGCTGATGGAAGAAATGCCGTTGTACGAAGGCGGGCCGGGGGAGGGTGACTGGAACTTCAACCGTTACCGTTTGCCGATGGCGCGCCACGTTGCGGTGTGGAAACAGACCGCGGAAATTCTGCCGCCGCTGTCGCCAAGCGATCCGTCCAAAGGCATCGCCGAGGTGGTGATGATCCCGATTGTCGGTGCCATCGGTAACGCCGTGGCCCATGCCATCGGTAAACGTGTTCGCGATCTGCCCATCACTGCTGCGCGCATCAAGGAGGCCCTCAATGGCTAACCGTCCGCTTCAACTGACTCTCAACGGTCAATCCGTCGGCCCGGTGGACATCCCTGATGACCTGCCGATGATCGACTATCTGCACGAATACAAAAACCTCACCGGTTCGCGCCTGGGCTGCGGCCAAGGCATCTGTCATGCCTGTGTGGTGATCGTCGATAACCCCGACGGCACCAGCGAAGAAGTGCGCACCTGCATCACCGGCGCGCATTACTTCGAGGGCAAGAAGGTTCGCACGATTGAAGGCCATGCGACCCGCGACGAGCAGGGTCAGGTCACCGCGCTGAACCCGATCCAGCAGCGCTTTGTCGATGAGTTCGCCTTTCAGTGCAGTTACTGCGCGCCAGGCTTCGTCAACGCCGCGACGGTGCTGGTTGAAAAGCTGCAACGCCAGCCAATCGTCAAAAGCCGGCTCGAACAGGTCATCGAGGAAAGCCTCGGTCATCACGTCTGCCGTTGTACAGGGTACGTGCGTTACTACAACGCTACCCGCAACGTGCTGACTGATCTCGGTTTGGTCAAGGAGGGTTGAGCATGAAGCTGTTACTGACCCGCCTGACCCTGGCGCTCGGGCTGGCTGCGCCGCTGCTGTTTGCACATGCCGACGATCAGGTCAAGCGCGGCGAGTACCTCGCCCGCGCCGCTGACTGCATGGCCTGCCACACCGCGCCGGGTGGTGCGCCTTATGCGGGCGGCCTGCCGATCGTGTCGCCGTTCGGCACGATCTACGGCACCAACATCACGCCAAGCAAGGAACATGGCATCGGTTTGTATAACGACGACGAGTTCTTTGCGGCGCTGACCGAGGGCAAGCGGCGGGATGGTGCGAACCTGTATCCGGCGATGCCGTATACCTCGTATCACCTGATGCCGCGCGCCGATTCCGATGCAATTCACGCTTACCTGAAAACTATCGAGCCGATCGACCGTGCAGCACCGGTGACCAGCCTCAGCTTTCCATTCAACGTCCGTCTGGGCCTGACCGGCTGGAACATGCTGTACGGCAAAGACCTCAAGCTGGAGCCAGCCGAAGGTAAAAGCGAAGCGTGGAAGCGTGGCCAGTACATGGTGGATGTGCTCGGCCACTGCGGTGAATGCCACACCCCGCGCGGCCTGCCCGGCGCGATGCAACTGGACAAGCGCATGACCGGCGGCATTCTCAATGGTTATCTGGCGCCGAGTCTGCTGGCCACCGACTTGGCGGCTCGTGGCTGGAACCAGGAGGATCTGAGCACCTTCCTTAAACACGGCATGAGCGCGCAAGGGACGATGTTCAACGAGATGTTCCCGGTGTTCCACAACAGCACGCAAGGCCTCGACGATGCCGATCTGGCGGCGATGGCGACGTTCTTGCTCGGCGACAAACCTCCAGTGGCCCAAGCGCTTGTTGAGGTACCGGCAGAGAAGCTTGGCGTCAGTGCCCAGCGCGGTCGTCAGGAATATTTGAACGTCTGCGCCGGATGCCACGCGGTCGGTGGCGAAGGCAAACCGCATATCGCGGTGGCCATGCGTGGCAACACCACGTTGCGTCTGGACGACCCACGCAATCTGTTGCGCGTCATCGAAGATGGTATCGGCGAGCAGAAGTTCTCCGGCTTTGAACACATGCAGCCGATGCCTGGCTTCGCCGACAAACTCAGCCCGGAGCAATTGACCGATCTGCTCAATTATCTGCGCCAAGGCTGGGGCGGGCAGCCCGCTGAACTGGCGGTGAGCGAAGTGCAGAAGCTGCAAGCGGATGCGCCGTCGATCGAGCACAAGGCGCACTGACATGCAGCATCTTGATCTGCAAGTGGTGCGGCGGGCGCTGGAGTGGTCGGCAGCGGGGCGGCGCATTTGGTTGTGCACGGTGCTGACGACTTACGGTTCGGCACCGCGTGCGCCAGGATCGCTGCTGGCGGTGAACGATGGTGGACAGTGGATCGGTTCGCTGTCTGGTGGCTGCGTCGAAGAGGATTTCCTCGAGCGCGTCGCCGAAGGTGCGTTTTTCGATCCGGTCAGCATCGTGCGTTACGGCGCCGGCGAGGACCCGCGCTCGCGGGTCAGTCTGCCGTGTGGCGGCATTCTCGATGTGCTGGTCGAGAAACTAGATGCCGACTGCGCGGTGCTGATGCACTTGCGAGAATTGCAATCGGCGCTGTTGGGGCAGCGTCGCTTGATTCGCGAGATCGATCTGGTCAGTGGTGCGCGCAGTCTGTTCGCTGATGGCGAGCAGGGTGCGCGGATTGCGCGCGAAAACGATCGGGTACGCATTCGTGTTGGCGCGGCGCAGCGCTTGTTGCTCGCCGGCTATTCCAGTGTGGCGCAGGCGTGCGCCGAGTTTGCGCTTGGGCTCGGGTTTGAAGTGATTCTCTGCGATCCGCGCGACGAGGTGCTTGAAGGTGTGCTGCTCGACGGCGTGGAAATCCGTCGGCAATTGCCATCGATGTTTATTGCCGATGGCGGTTGTCATCGCGACACGGCGGTGGTGGCACTGACTCACGATCCGCGCATCGACGATCTGGCGATGATGGAAGCGGTGCGCACTGACGCTTTCTACATCGGCGTGATGGGATCGCTGCAGACATCGCAAAAGCGTTTCGAGCGCTTGCGGCGCATTGGTGGTTTGAGTGAGGCGGAACTGGCGCGGATTCATGCGCCGATCGGTCTTAATCTTGGCAGCAAGACACCGGCAGAAATTGCCTTGGCGGTGCTGGCGGATATCCTGCGGATTCGCAGAGGGATTGCCCGCGACCAGCTCTGATCCAAAGCCTTGCTGAATCTACTGTGGCGAGGGGATTTATCCCCGTTGGGCTGCGCAGCAGTCCCCTCCTGCTCAAGAGGGGGCGCTGCGCACCCCAACGGGGATAAATCCCCTCGCCACAATGGTGTTTATAGGCCGTACTTATCCCGCAACCCGTAATACCAGGCCCCCATCGCCGCAAACGGCGTACGCAGCAATTGCCCGCCCGGGAACGGGTAATGCGGCAGATCAGCGAACGCATCGAAACGCTCAGCCTGCCCACGCAACGCCTCGGCCAGCACCTTGCCGGCGAGGTGCGTATAAGTCACGCCGTGGCCGCTGCAGCCCTGCGAGTAATAAATGTTGTCACCCAGACGCCCAACCTGCGGCAGGCGCGACAAGGTCAGCAGGAAGTTGCCCGTCCAGGCGTAATCAATTTTTACATCCTTGAGTTGCGGAAAGGCCTTGAGCATTTTCGGGCGAATGATCGCTTCGATATTCGCCGGGTCCCGCGCGCCGTACACCACGCCGCCGCCGAAGATCAGGCGTTTGTCAGCCGTCAGGCGGTAGTAATCGAGCAAGTAATTGCAGTCTTCGACGCAGTAATCCTGCGGCAACAGGGTGTTTGCCAGCTCATCGCCCAGCGGTTGCGTGGCGATCACCTGCGTGCCGCAGGGCATCGATTTGGCGGCCAGTTCCGGCACCAGATTGCCGAGGTAGGCGTTGCCGGCAACGATGATGAATTTCGCCCTGACCTTGCCTTGCGGGGTGTGCACGACCGGATTGGCGCCGCGCTCAATGCGCACCGCAGGCGACTGCTCATAAATAGTGCCACCGAGGGATTCGACAGCAGCCGCTTCGCCGAGCGCCAGGTTCAGCGGATGAATATGTCCGCCGCTCATGTCGAGCATGCCGCCCACGTACTGATCGCAAGCCACGACTTCGCGGATCCGGTGCTGATCGAGCAGTTCGAGTTGGCTATGGCCGAAACGCTCCCAAAGGCGCTTTTGCGATTCCAGATGGCCCATCTGCTTCGCCGTCAGGGCGGCGAACACGCCGCCGTCCTTCAAATCGCACTGGATGTTGTACGTGGACACGCGTTCACGAATGATCCGGCCGCCTTCGAAAGCCATCTGCCCAAGCATCTGCGCCTGCCGAGGGCCAACGCTGCGCTCGATCACATCAATATCACGGCTATAGCTATTAACGATCTGCCCGCCATTGCGCCCCGAGGCACCGAAACCGACCCTGGCCGCTTCCAGTACCGTCACGCGAAAACCGCTCTCCAGCAGGAAGAGGGCAGAGGACAGCCCGGTATACCCGGCGCCGATCACGCAGACATCCGTCTCTACATCGTCCTGCAGGACAGGGCGTGGCGGTGCGGGATTGGCCGACGCCGCATAATAAGACTCTGGGTAAGGGGTGTTCGCCATCCTGCAGCCTCTGTTTAATATATTTTACGAGTGCGCCGATCCTACCCGAGTTGAAAAACCTCCGCCAGCCACTGAAAATCTCTGTCGGCACGCTGAAATTAAATATTTTGCATATTCATAGGGTTAGGTGAAAAAAAGGTGTTGACACCCCTACGGAATTCCGTAGAATGCCGCCTCACAGCAGGCACGTAGCTCAGTTGGTTAGAGCACCACCTTGACATGGTGGGGGTCGTTGGTTCGAGTCCAATCGCGCCTACCAAACAAAATCCGCTCTGCTGGGCGGTCTGGAAGGGCTCACCGAAAGGTGAGCCCTTTTTTGTGCTTCGGATTTCATGCAGAACGTTCACAAAATATCGGGTTCGTTCACACTGGGCAATGTGAACGCCTACAAGGTCTGTCCTTAGCTGTGATTCTTCTGTATGTCGCAGGAGGGGAGTGGCGCGTTGTGCTGTGGAGGGGTCTTAGTGAGCGTGTGACGTGATGGTTGCTAGCCGCGACGGTGAAATTGTATGTCGGGGTGTGGCTAGCGGAGTTGTCACCCATACCATCCAAATTCTTGAATTCTCAAGGATTTATTTCTCGAAACTCTCGAAGTGTGACAGCGTTTAGGTACACCTAAGTGGTGCACTTGCGTGTCAATAATGCCTTTCTTATTTCTCATCGCCAACAGACTCGGATGATGCACACTCCACGTCTTTTCCGAACCGTTCACGGCCGTTCCAGTCTGCCTGTGATTGGAGGGGGCTTGTCTTCAGATATGTCCGCCTTGCGACGAGCCTGAAACGTAGTGCAAAGTGCCGACGCGTGAGGTATAAAGCGATTGATGGCTAACAGCCATATCAGCCCGGTTGGCGGCATCTAATGAAGATGGAAGCCCTAGGGATTGAGGACTAAAATTTGGGGATACCATTTCCCCGTCAAGGAGCATTATGCCAGTCAATCTGGACATCGTTATCGATACCGCAGAATACGAAGTTGATATGAAATCCGGGTTAGATACGATGCAGGGAATATCTGACGCCACACGAATGATTGGTGAGACACTATTACTCGGGAAGGTTCCTGAAAGAATCACAGCTAAGAGTAGTATACGAACTACACTAAAGAAGACATTCAAAGGTTCGTATGGCCTTTCTTTTAGGTTGGATGTGCTGGATGAAGAGCCTCGGAAAGAGTTGCGGAGAATAGGTAACTCCGTATTCACGGAGCTCATGGGGTACTTCATGAAGGAGGCGCTATACATCGAAACGCATGATCCCTCTGATAAGGCTCAAAAAGTATTAGATAAGCTCGGTGATAATGCTGAAGATTTAATCAAACAGCTTCGGCTTTCTGTAATGAAGAACGTTCATGAGGTTGCTATCAAGTTTGATTATGATGTGTCAGTTAAGTACCGAAAGAGTTTCGAGGAGAGAATTCCACTAGCGAGGTTTACCAAAGACACAGTTCACGCTGTTCAAGCTACAAAAACCGACGAAAGGCTTAATCTGATGGCTAGTATTAGGCGCTTCAACACGAATACAGGTAACGGAAGGCTTCAGCTAGAAGGGGAGGAGGAAACTGTAGCGTTCGGATTTCGGGTAAACTACAGGGACGTTGACTTCGCCATGAAAAAGAAATTCTCTGAAAACCTTGATAAAAATAACGGTATTGAAGTCGAGAGATGGGATTATCTTGAACTGGTTGCAAATCCTATACGCCTTCTGGATGGGCGTGTGGTTAAGTATCTAGTAGTTGGCTTCATCGATGCTTAATAAGTACGTGGTCATATCTGCAGTCCTAGCGTTCCTAGTGCTGTTTTCCTATTTTGCACAATTCTACCTAAATCTTCATTATCCTGTTTCTGACGATCCCGAGCAGTGGGGGCAGCTTGGGGATTATATTGGTGGTATTCTAAACCCTTTGCTAAGTTTTGTCTCTATAGTTTTGCTTATTCGATCTTTGTCTATACAGGTGGAAGCTAATAAGGAATTGAAAGCAGAGGTGGAGGCCTCAAGGAAAACAGAAAGGCTCCGCTCATTCGAAATGCAGCTTTTTAATATGCTTGACTCGCAAAAAAGTTACTTTGATTCTTTTCGGTTAAGCATTGATGTAGATGGCACCTTAGCAAGGTTTTCGGGTGGCGAGGCCGTTATAAAGATTGAGGATGACGTTGAGCAGCTTCGGCGTTCAGGGGCCGACGTTGGGCTTGTGGTTGAGTATTTGGAGCGCGCTGACTCGACAGATCAGATATATGGGCTCACAAGAACTTTTTACAACATGGTCAGGATTGTTGATGAAAAGTTGAGCGATTCCAATGGTTTTTGTGAAGAGGATAGAAGGTCCCACTACTTAACAATAATAAACTTCACTGATTTTTCGTTGTTGCGTTTGATTATGATGAGTGCTCAGTTTTTGGATTTTGCGTCAACCAGTTATTTGCGGTCTAATTCGGCGTTTAATTCCGTGCTTGGTAGTGTTGAGCTGAGCTACGATTTGTATTGAGGTCTTGAATCGCTTGGCGGAGCTTGGCCGAGATATCCGTAATGTCGACGGGAGTACGAAGAGCCAAGGCGAGCTAACGCCTTTTCTTAAATAAGGAGCGAACCTTGGACAAAGATCGCCAGGACTACTTTCTAAAACTGGAAGTGATCCCGCCTAAGTTACTGGTCAAGATTCTAATAGAAAAGCGTCAGCCAAAAGGCTTTTCGGGTTGGATTCTAAAAAACGAAATCAGACCAATAAGCATCTACTGTTACCTCTACGCCAAGTATGGCCCACCTAATGGTTTCATGAATTTTCTGAGGAATGATTCTTCCGATAACTTAATACATTGGGAATGGACCCTAATGAATGATGACGGCATGGTCATGTTTCAAGGTCATAACTACCGTACCGAAGTTCAGTTTTTAGGAAGTTTTAACCGGCCAGAAATTACCAAAGCTAATCTTGTATCGCAAATCAGGGCAGACCTTGGTGCTTATGGCAAGCAGATGACGGCCATTCGTATGCAGCTTGAAAAGTGGACTGAGTTTGTGAATCCTTACTACAGCATAGAATCAACGATTGAGACTCAGCTCAACAAGCTGAGAGAGCTTAACTTGTCACCAGCAGTAGACAGAGTGCATACCCCCACCTCCGCAGAGGAAATGCAAACCTATCAAGAAAGATTTTCGGAGATGGCTGAAAGATACACCTTCGGCACCGGACTCGCATTCGGCTTGAGGTGCATGCTTCCTGTGCTGGCAGAAACCTTCATCAATCTTTTAATCTTCGCACTAGCCAAAAGCGAGATGAGGGAAGACGACCTCAAGTACAGGAACTTTGTTTCAGACACGATATCAAATAGACTACAACTACTGCATATTAACTGCATGGGACTTGAGCGACCGGTTGATCATTCACACGTCTCTTGTAGAAGCTTCTATCAGCTCATGAATGACAGGAACGATTTGCTGCACGGAAACTTTAACGTCAACAAGCTAAAAATCGGTGAGGTGTACTTTAATGGTAGCGTGCCAGTGAAGTACGAGTATGGTGATCTATGGCAGGACACGCTTGGCGTTAGAATCGAAAGTGTCAAGCTTGAATATATTGAGGCTAACTACTCTGTCGTTCGGGAGTTTATCTCCTATTTGCTGTCATTGCTCTCGGAGAAGGTTAAGTATCAGATTGAACTCATCATGAGCGTTCGTGATCTTGGGTATAGCGAAAAGATGAGTAGAATGGGGGTGCTTTTCTCTTCAAGAGCTGTAGAGGGTTTCATGTTCTTTGAGAGTGAATTCATGACTTCAGAGCCTTCACCAGACGAATGATCTTTTACGGTATAAATCCCCGCCGCCACCCGGAAAGACTTTGCATTGTTGGAACTGCTTCAAATCTAACTGGCAAAAATAATGAATGGGCTGTGTGGTGTGTTGCGTTTTGAAAGCGGGGGTTAAAGAGACACCCTCTTAACGCGAACACGGCCACGCTGTTTTGAAAGCTGAGTGATTCTAAAATAAGTGATGGAAACCCTACGCACGGCTTATCCTCTGTGGCTGCTCACAAGGCTTCTGGGGAGTCAATCAGGGGCAAGTGTTGGGCTGTATTGAGTTGTAATGGCGTTGCTCGTAGGTGCTGTCAGACGCTTGGTGATACAGCGTTGTGACTGCCTGAATTGAGGACATGAAAAAGCCCGCGACAGAGCGGGCTGTGTGTTCGTGCTTACGTTGTTGGTCGTTGTGGCTGCTGTGTAACTTCGGACACTGGTGTGCATGACGGTGTGAGCTGAAACCCTTACAGAGCGTGGCCTGTGGAGGTATTACACTTCAATCTTCATTCCGGTATACACCTACCTAAATGGGGCCGGGGCGAATCTTTTGGGCGTCAGGCTTTATTCCAATGACGCTTGACTGTGGCAATGCCAATACCGAGTTCGGCTGCTGCCTGTGCCTGTGTCATGTCTTTGGCCTTCAGGCGCTGCACTGATGCTGTCGTGTCGGTTGCTTCTGGGCGTCCTAGCTTCTTACCTTCAGCCTTGGCACGGGTCAGGCCCTGTTGAGTACGCTCGATCAGCAAATCACGTTCAAATTCAGCGACAGCCCCTAACACTTGCATGGTCATCTTACCCGCTGCACTGGTGAGGTCTACGCCACCTAGGGCGAGGCAGTGAACACGGATTCTTGTGGTTGCAAGGTGCTCGACTGTCTGACGCACATCCATGGCGTTGCGACCTAAGCGGTCCAACTTGGTAACGATCAGCACGTCACCAGATTCCATACGATCCATCAGCTTCTGAAAGCCGGGGCGTTCGTTGGCGGCGATGCTGCCTGAAATGGTTTCCTCGACTACGCGGCTCGATTGCACATCGAAGCCAGCAGCTTTAACTTCCTGCACTTGGTTGGAGGTGAATTGCCCAGCAGTGGAAACGCGGCAGTACAGGAATGTGCGTGACATGGTGAAGGCTCCGTATCATTTAACGTGGCATCAGTATGCCAAGGTATCATCAATGTACGAAGACTATTTTTATGGTGCGTAATGCCGCCCGTCCGGAAGGTATCGTTTAACGGTCGTTTTATGATGCTGCATCAGGACAACTGCAAGCATCATGGCTTAAGGCTATAGTTAAGCCGCCACGATGGGATGGCATTAACGAAGGATTGAAGATGGCACTCTATAAGAATGGAAAGGCCCTGACCCACAGTGAGGATGCGGCGTTCGATCAAACCCACACTCCGGGCACCTCGGCTCCATATGCAGGTATCTACAAGTGCACTGGATGTGGGGATGAAATCGCAATAGCAGGAGGGCACACCCTTCCACCACAGAACCATCGTCAACATTCAGTTGGGGCTAGAATCTTGTGGCAACTATTGGTTCATCCGGTGCAACAGAGCTAGTTAGATTTGAGATAGGAGTGTTTGGCCGTCCATGACTAGTTTGGACGGCCTCTATTTCGTGAGCATCCTTCGTCAGAGATCGTAGGACCGATGTAAAGCGGCTGCTCCGCCACAACAATGCTTGCTGCTTGAGGCTCTGTGAACAATCGGGGACTGGAGTGGCTTGGTGCGAGATGGGGACTAGCTCTTCAAAGATCGCGGAGCAAGTCGGATAGTGTCATTCCCAAGCCGTCCGCGAGCACCTTGGCTGCTTCAAGGCTTGGGTTGGCAGTGCCTGTTTCTATACGTGACATATAGGTCCGCATGAATCCACATTTGTCCGCAAAGGCTTCTTGGCTGATGCCCTGCTGTTTGCGAAGGTCGCGGATTCTTTGGCCGAAAGCTGTTCTGAGTGTCTGGTTTGTATGCATCCGTGGATGATGGTGGGATGCTGTCTAATCGTGAACACACCAAAGCGTGACACACCAATCGTTACATTTTCATTTGGTAGTGGCATTATGCTGATCCTACTCATTGCTTTTTCGAAGGATCGCTTGATGAAGAACGTTTCTCGCTTGCTGTGTCTGCTACCACTAATCGCATCTGCTGCCGCTGTGGCAGACACCTACCCAAAGCGAACGCTGGTAGCTGGTTCGGTGGTTTGTTACAAAGCAGGGGACTGGACAAAGATGGTGGAGGCGTCGCTTGATCAGGATGAAGATGAGGCCGAACGCTTGATCAGTTCAGGCAAGTGCCGAACGATCTCTACTGCTACCAAGGTGAATTTCATAGAAGGTCCCAAGGACGGCGATAAGTCAGCACTTATTCAGCTTCCCAGCGGTAAAACAGCCATGACAGCCAATGGCTGGTTGCGTTGATTCTGCTCGAGAACTGACGTGAACCAATTACTTAGGACCAACCTTCAGTCGAACAAGGACGAACATGAACGATCAGATTTACTATCTGACCAGTCAGAAGAGAAAGACCAATCACATCCTGCACCTGCTGATGTGCATCCCTACGTGTGGGATTTGGCTCTTCGTCTGGGGCATCACCATGCGGAGCAATGACTGGCACAACAGGAAGATTGACAAACAGATTAGGCAGATTCTAGGGGCCAGTGGTAAACGTAGAAATGAAACGTGGATTGAGAGCGGACAGGAGTCCAAGTGGTAAGCAGAGCATTAAACCATAGAGCGAGTGCGTTACCAGCGTCACTGGACCGTTCGCACCTACGTTAGCTGGCGGCATCCTGAACGGATGTTCAAAGAAGGACATCCCTCGGGCGAACGCCCAATTTCTCCGCACCTCAACTCAACTGCGACACCACTTGGATTATCATCCAGATAAATAAACACATAACCACAACTTCCAGAAGAACTGCCGTTCTTGATGGTATGGTGAAGAGATAATCAACGGAGTTGAAAGGATGACACCGTGTCGCGGCGACACACGGTTATACCTTTCTTTTAGGGGAATTGATTGTCATCAATATTATTCCCCAGTAACACTTTAGGTAATTGAGCTACGACCTCCGGTCGAGGTGTATCGAGCTTAGACCTGTCGGTCTGGTGCGAGAAAATCCTTGTATATAATAGGACTTTCCCCAACCCCTTGAAGCTCGTGGTTTGCGGCAAGATTCCTGCGTAGCTTTTTTGAAAAAGTGATGTGAGCTATGCCGCGACTTTCGGTGCGGCCTCGGCAGGAATCGACCTGTCGTCTGCTGGGTCCAGATACCAGTGCTTCACGTATTCCTCCCGTGCATGGTCGTCGCCACGGAAGATAAGGCGAGGATTTACCGTCAGCTTGATCTCGCCTGTGCGAATGCCGCCATGTCGTGAGGTGCTGACTCTGACCATATTGCTGCTGATCAACGTGCCCAGTTTCTTCAACAGATTCGATTCTGACGTACCCAGCGCCTTCGCCAGATCAGCCTGAGACATGATGATGATGTTCCGGTACTGAACCAGCCCATGCAGTTTGTGGAGAGTGTGCATCATTGGGACAGTGATACGACAGTCCATGCCTGTCCGGCGCCATACCCCATGGGCTTGGTCCTGAGCGTCAGTCAGGGAGCGCAGAGTATGTGAAGGCAGCTTGCGGCGGTCTACGTGTGACAGGACCTCGTTCAGATCGTCAGCACTTCGGCATTTGCTGAGTTCTGGCTGGTAGTCAGGGCGTTCACTGAAGACAGAAGGTTTGTCGTCGTAGCCAACGATTTCGCCAGTAGTTGGTTTGATGAGCAATCCGTCAGCGTGAATGAGGGGTGTTGCGGTAAAAGCTGGGCAGTCGAATTCCATTGTCGTTCTCCTTTGTCAGTTCATTTGCATAGGCATTCCTCTCGGGTTGTGCCGGCTTGGTTTGGTAAATCACAGGCGTGAAAAAGCCCCCTTGCAAGACACCTGTTCGGTGGTCGCGGCGGAGGCTTCAACATTGTCTGTCTACCTACTGGGTAGGCTGAGAATTATACACGATTTCGATGAGTGGTCAAGATCAAAGGTTGACATGGGAAATTTAATCAGAAACTAATTTTCGAAGTGGAGACCGCTCTTTGCTTAGCCCAGACGATCAGTTCACCCCGTAAATACTGGGCGGAATGGAGCTGGGTGATTGGAGTAGGAAGAAATCAATGAAGGTTCTGCTGGGGTTTATCGATGGTTTGAGCGAGTTTCCGAGGCCGCCAACCCTCCAGTTAATCGAGGCTGGCAGCCCATTGGGTTGGTCAATCAATAAGGTGCAGCACATCTCTGACGTTCAAGTGAGAGTACCGCGCTACGGATCGAGTATCTCTGTGTCCTGAGACGATCATGATTTGGGCGTTGTTGAATCCTTTCTTCGCCACATTGGTGATTCTGGTGTGCCTGAGCTGGTGCAACCTGACGCTGCTATCAAGTCCAGCCTTTACGCGTGCCAGACGGACAGCCTGAGAGACTGCGTGGGGTGTGACAGTGAAGATCAAGCCATGCGGATGGCGATCTACGGTGGCCCAGAGTTCGGCGAGTTGAAGGATTTCAACAGCACGATGGGTGAGGGGGACAGACCTCGTTCCGTTCTTTCCGTCGATCACGTCGGCAATACGCTCATTGAGGTGCAGGCAGTCTTTGTTCAGTTTCAGGATTTCAGAGCGCCGCATGGCAGTCTCATATGCCAGTTCAACGATGAGCTTCATTGTTGGAGAAAGCTTCGCCAGTAATCGCTCAAGCTCGCTTGCACGTACCACCTTGTCAGAGGATCGATCAGGCTTTGGGAGTGCGATATCACTCACGGGGTTGTGAATGTCTATCAGTAACCCACGTTTAGCGAATCGATAGAAGCGTGACATGAATGCGAGCTGCGTTCTGCACGTGGACGGCTTGACCTTCTTCAATCGCATGATCTTGAAGTCATTGATCATCTGCGGCGTGATTTCATGAATAGGCTGCGTGAAATGCTTGCCTAGGTGCTCAACGATCTTTAGGGCGTGGTTGTAGCTTCCTTTACTCTTGAGCATGGTTTCGCAGTAAATCATCCCGAGCGTATAGATGGTGTGGCGCTTGCGATCCAACGTCACGGCTTCGATTTGTTTCGCCCATGACTCTGCTTCGGCCTTGGTGCTGAAGGTTTTCGACTGGGGAGATTTGCCTTTAACCCGTACCTGAGCATTCCAGTTGCCGGACGGAAGTAAGCGGAAATTTGCCATTGTTGACGCCTCATAGATGTGAATGGGCGTTCTGTGAAGTCCAAGAGCAGCAGGGCTAGGAGCATGCTTCTAGCAGACCTTGACATGGTGGGGGTCGTTGGTTCGAGTCCAATCGCGCCTACCAAACAAAATCCGCTCTGCTGGGCGGTCTGGAAGGGCCCACCGAAAGGTGGGCCCTTTTTTGTTGTCTGCGATTTGCAAAACTTTTGCAGAGGCCCCATTCCTGTACTTTTAGACATGCCGACTTAAACAACCTCTGCCTTGCCGCCATGCTTGCCCCCACGATTGTGGCCGCTCGAGAATGCATGATTCAGTCTGGACGTTCCGGGAAAGAGGTTGATGCCGGACGAAGCGTAAATCTGTCGGATATTTAACAGGTTACGAGTTTTTTTAACCGACCGGTTATCCAAAAAGCCTTGTTGAGGGTTGTGAATTTAAGTAACATCCGTCCCGCGTTCACCACCACGGTTTATGCATTTTTAAATCCCAAGCTTCCATCAGCTGCTTGGGATTTTTTTTGCCTGCGATTTGGCTTCTCCCGCCCCCTCGTTTTTTCTTCGCTGTCTCGCGACACCCGCGATACGCCGCGGCACGTTGCGGTTTTTTCGACTACTACTGACTGGCCGATTTTCTAACGATTGCCGATTGGGGGTAGCGATGCTGAGTCACTGGTTCCTCGCCGCTGTGCATCTTCTGGCTTTTGCCTTGGGCTTCTGGGCCGTGCTGACGCGTGGTGCGGCGTTCAGTCGTCTGGCGGCCGGTACGGGAGAGGTCGGGCGGGTTTTGCTGGCCGATAATCTCTGGGGAGTGTCGGCGCTGATCTTGCTCATCACCGGTGGAATGCGAGCCTTTGGTGGCTACGAAAAAGGTGCTGACTATTACCTTCATCAACCGCTGTTTCATCTGAAGATGACGCTGTTTGTACTGATTTTGCTAGTCGAGCTTGCACCGATGATCACATTGATTAAATGGCGGATCGGCAAGGCGCGGGGAGTGGTGTCTGATACCGGGCGAGCAAGGTTGTTTGCGCGTCTCAGTCACGTCGAAGCGCTGCTGCTGGCGCTCATGGTCATCGCGGCGACGGGTATGGCGCGGGGCATCTCTTTGGGGTAGGAGCGCGAATTCCCCGTGCGCTATCGGAAACGTCCGACAGTCAGTGACAGGAATGGCAGGTAGTATCGTGCGGCAAGAGGGAAGGGGAGGCGTAACGAAGTGTTCCGGTGTTTCAAGCGCCGTACCCAGTGGAGTGGGGAGCGGATGGCAAAACGGCGCGTGAATCTTTAGCCAGTCATTGCGCGCAGGCACACGAACTGGCTACTGACTGCGGGTGGCTCAGGGTGTCTGTGGCTTGTCTGGGGCGGTCAGGCCAGCCTGGATGCGCTGATAGATTTCTTCGCGGTGCACGGCAACATTTTTCGGAGCGTTGATACCGATGCGGACCTGTTGGCCGCTGACGCCCAGAATGGTGATGGTGATGTCATCACCGATGTTTATGCTTTCACCGACTTTGCGGGTGAGTATCAGCATGGTCTTCTCCTTGATTGCTTTGTAGGGCACCTGATTCAGACAGTGCAGAAGTCGGTGGTACGTATAGATTAGTGCGAAGTCTCACGGTTTGGGTGCCTCTTTCTGACGCGCAGAAGCGGCATTAATTCCCAGGGCGTAACTATACAGAGGCTGCAATCATCAATCTCGTTGTTTTGTGCCCATTTTGCGGGGCTCGCGAAGTATTTATGAATGTTAAGATCGCCGCTTTGAGAATTCCGAGGAAAGCGTTGTGCGCAAATTGGTTTGGTTGGTCGTGGCACTGGCATTGGCAGGGTGTGGTGAAGGCAAGCCTGTAGAGGAGCAAAAACCCAAAGCGGCGGTTGCGCCGGCGGTGGCATCGGCGCCGCAGTGGGATCTCGAGGTGCGTGGCGAAACCCCTCAGGCCGTCAGCGATCTGAGTGGCTGGTTGATCGAGCATGCTTTCGTTCCGACCGTTATCAAGGACAGCAGCGGCAAGACGCGGATTCTCATCGGACCGTTCAATTCCCGGGCTGAAGCTGAAGCGCGCAAGGTGCAGGTTGATGCGGCTTTGGTGAAAGCCAAAAAGCAGAACATTGAATCGGTGTTGGTCGAACATCCGATCGCGCCGTAAGCATGCCATTCGGCGGAGTTGCCTAAAGGCGATCCGGCGCGATTCGTTTTCAAGGGAATCGCTGATGATTTCCACAAGGAGCGCCCGATGGCTTCCGCCAATCCCTACAGGCTGTTCGATGTTACCTTGCACCGCAAAACGCAATTGAGTCCACACATGATGCGGCTCACGCTGACGGGGCCGCCAGTCACCGAAATGGCAACGTGGGCACCGGACCAACGAGTAAAGCTGTTTTTTCCTGCCGCTGACGGCACGCACTCAAAGCTTGTCCGGGAAGAAGGTTGGTACGCTCGATTCAAGTCGATGCTTGCGGATCGTCGTCCCGCAATGCGCACTTATACCATCCGGCATCTGCGTGCCGAACAGGGCGAGGTGGATATCGATTTTGTATTGCATGGGGAAACCGGTCCGGCATCGCGTTGGGCGTTGCGAGCGCAGCCAGGGGACTCGATGCAGATTCTTGCGCCTGACAAGCAGTTTTCAGCGAAAGAAACCGGTGGGTTTGAATGGAAGCCCCCAAAAACGCTCACGCAGTTGCTGATTGTCGCGGATGCGACGGCATTGCCGGCGGCCATGGGGATTCTCGATGAGTTGGCGACCCTCGCGAAGCCACCGCAAACGCAGGCATTCTTCGAAGTCGACAGCGCGCAAGACATGCTCGCCGTGCCGGACTGGCCGGGGCTCGCGGTGCAATGGCTGATTCGCGATCAAGCCGACGCGGTGGTTGCCGGTGCTCTGATGGTGGAGGCAGTGCGTCATGCAATCCTGCCCGTGCAGCCAGCTGCGGGGCAGGCGGTAGAGTTGGCTGAGGTCGATATCGATAAAGACATTCTCTGGGAAGTTGCCGAGACGGCCAGTGAAGGTTTCTATGGCTGGATCGCCGGAGAAAGTGCCGCGGTCATGAGCCTGCGCAGGTACTTGATCAAGGAGTGCGGCATTCCCCGCGAAGCGCTCAACCTGATGGGCTATTGGCGCGACACCAAGCCTGGTGTTCAGGCGTAAAAAAGGGCCTCGAACATTTCTGTTCGAGGCCCTTTTTTTTGTCGCGATTGATCAGCCGCAAGCTTTCAGATTAACCGGGCCGACGAACTCGTTGCCTCGTCCCATCACGCACGCCACGCTTTGATTGCGCTGACGCTCCCAGTCCTGCACCGGGTAGGTCTTGTCCCATGCTTCGTACAAGCGCCGATCCTGTTTCGACAGGCGCAAGCCGTATTGCTTGCTCATGTAGAAATAGGTGCGCGCGATCATTCCGCGAATCGACGGGCGGGGCATGACCTTCTTTGCCTTGAAGTCGACTTGGGTCAGGCATGAGCCGTACTGGCCGGACTGCACTGGCAGCCAGCCGAAGCTGAAGTTGCTGCGGTCACCGTTGACCTCGCCGATGCTCGGTACCAGGTTGTGCAAATCCGCTTCGGCTTTCTGATAGATCGGGTCGTAGCGTGTGCAGTTTTTACGCCCGCCTTCTTGCCAGCATTGGCGCTGATGGCCGATTTGCCAGGCCGGCACGATGTGCTCCCATTCGATACGAGACGCGCGTTTGGCGTTCTTGCGCGGAACGTAACCACACGCCTTCAAGTCGACCCTGTTGCCGGTGTATTTGCAGCCGCAGTAAAACTCGGTGGACTGCGGTGCGTACAGTGTCCAGGCGACCTTCTTGGCTTCAGTGAATGTGCGGGGAGCGCCAGCATAGGCACCCACGGTGACGAACAGCAGCAGTAGAGCAAAACAGCGGACAATCATTGAATCAATCTTCCTTCGGCACAACCCAAAAAATCTGCACGCCACCGTCGTCGCGGTAGGCGAGGGTGACGTTGTCGTTCTCGTCGATTTCCTCAAGCAGACGCTCCCACTGGTCCATCGGCTCGTCTGGCAGGCGGAAGATCAGTGCGGCTTTGGCTTTCTGTGCGGTGGGGGAGTTGATGATTTTCTGAACGCGCATGCCCATGCGTTCGTAAGCGTCAGGAGCATCAGGAGAGGTGGTCACGAGGTTATCCTTATTAAGCTGTACGTGCATACAGTATTTAACTGTAAGCATTTTCGCAACTGCTTAAATTTCAAGAAAATCCTCTGACAGCGGTTTTCAGATTTTGGTGTAAGGCGCGTCGAGTTTTTTGTAGGAAAGATGCTGGACGGGGCATCACCCGCCGATCAGGCGAGTGATGAATCGAATGCCCGGTCCAGACTGGATCGGGCGAGGGTCAATCAGTATTCCCAGAACATCCGTTGCAGCTCTTTGCTGTCGTTGGTTTTGGTCAGTGCGACCATCGCCAGGATGCGGGCTTTTTGCGGGTTCAGGTCGTGCGCGACCACCCAGTCATACTTGTCATCCGGTTGTTCGGCGTTACGCAGGACAAAGCCGCCAGCATTGACGTGGGATGAGCGAATGATTTGCACGCCATCCTTGCGCAGCGCTTGCAGGGCCGGGACAACGCGGGAAGACACCGAGCCGTTGCCGGTGCCGGCATGGATGATCGCCTTGGCGCCGGATTGCGCGAGGGCCTTGTAGGCGGTATCGCTGACGTTGCCATAGGAGTAGGCGATTTCTACGTCCGGCAGGCTTTTGATGGTTTTGATGTCGAATTCCGAATCCATGGTATGGCGCTTGGCTGGCAAGCGGAACCAGTAGGATTTGCCTTCAACGACCATGCCCATCGGGCCCCACGCGCTTTTGAACGCTTCGGTCTTGATGTTGATCGTTTTGCTGACGTCGCGACCGGACTGGATCTCATCGTTCATGGTCACCAGCACGCCTTTGCCGCGAGCTTCTTTGCTGCTGGCCACGGCCACGGCGTTGTACAGGTTGAGCATGCCGTCGGCAGACATGGCGGTACCCGGACGCATCGAGCCGACCACGATGATCGGCTTGTCGGTTTTCTCTACCAGGTTCAGGAAGTAAGCGGTTTCTTCCAGGGTGTCGGTGCCGTGGGTGATGACGATGCCGTCGACATCTTTGCTGTCGGCCAGTTCGGCCACGCGACGACCCAGCTGCAGCAGGTTTTCGTTGGTGATGCTTTCGGAGGCAATCTGCATGACTTGTTCGCCACGTACATTGGCCAGCTTGCTCAGCTCGGGAATGCCGGCGATCAGTTGTTCAACGCCGACCTTGGCGGCTTGATAGGTGGCGCTGTTGGCGGCGCTCGCACCGGCACCGGCGATGGTGCCGCCAGTGGCAAGTACCACGACGTTAGCGAGCTTGGTCTGGGTTTCGACTTCTTTTGCCTGAAGGGCGGTGGGCAGGAGCAGGAGGAGGGCCAAAGCGCCCGGAACCAAAGTGTTGAAAGCAGATTTCATTATTTTTCTCTCTAGTAGTGAGACGGTGCTGATGCAGGTTCATCTAGATGCGCCCCGAGCCGATCTGGAGGCTGGGGTGCAATGAACGGAGCAGGATCTGTACCACTCGTACTTTGCGCCGTAAAAATGTTTAACTCGATGATTTGCATCAATATTTTATAAATCTTCAAATTGCGGAGTGAGTCGGTTATCCGGGTTTCCGAACACTGCGCGTCTTCCTGTTCGGCTCTCCGAAAGGGACTACCGGTTCTGTCCGGTTATGCGGATTGCCGATTTGCGTCTTTCTGCTAAAGAAACATTCGTTCGGGCCGATGGGTGTTCAAGGAAACTAAAACGTAGGGAGTTCCCATGTCACTGACGGTCGGTTTTACAAATCCTGGCGCTGTCACGATCGGCGGCAAGACCGCGGCAACGATCAACACAATGAATCAGGAGCAAGCGGATGCTTCTGCCGAGGCGTCTAGCACCGAGAAGGCTGACGTCACGCAGGTCAGAACCGGTGGTGGTCCTGCTGCACCAGCAGACAGCAAGGCTGAAAGCGGCGATAACCTGGGCGTCACCGTCAAGATGCTGCTAAAGCGGATGCAGGAACTGCAAAAGCAGTTGCAGGAACAGCAGCAGCAACTGGCGGCCGCTCAGGCCCGCAGCTATCCGACGCCGGAGGCAAAGTCGCAGGCGCTCATGGCCATTCAGGGGCAGATCGCACAGACCAGCGCAGCGCTGGCGGAAGTGGCCGGTTCGCTGGTAAAGGAAATGTCCAAGAGCACTACCAGCGGTAATTTTGTCAGCACCACGGTGTAAGCAGCGAAAGGGCGGGTCGGACGATTCGCCCTACAATAAATGACGATTTGTGATTGTTGACAAATGTCGGCGGGATTCGCATAGTTCGGTCTACGCAAACGTTTGCGCGACTCATGCGGCGCGGTAAGGCCGGGAGAAGCGATGAAGCTTACGCCAGCGCGAGCGTTGCTCACAATAATCATAAGATCGGAGTGAACCCATGAAGCTGCCATTCGCTGGACGTCTTCTTGCTGTCGCTATGCTGGCTGCCACAGCCGCCGCACTACCCGTCTCGTCGGCATTCGCCGAATCCCCTGAAAAACCCAAGGTCGCGCTGGTCATGAAGTCTCTGGCCAACGAATTCTTCCTGACCATGGAAGACGGCGCCAAGGCTTACCAGAAAGAACACGCTGCCGATTTCGACCTGATTTCCAACGGCATCAAGGACGAAACCGACACCGCGAACCAGATCCGTATCGTCGAGCAGATGATCGTCTCGAAAGTCGATGCGCTGGTCATCGCGCCCGCCGACTCCAAGGCCATGGTGCCTGTCATCAAGAAAGCCGTTGATGCCGGCATCACGGTCATCAACATCGACAACCAGCTCGATCCTGCCATCGTCAAAAGCAAGAACATCAGCGTCCCATTCGTAGGGCCGGACAACCGCAAGGGTGCACGTCTGGTCGGCGAATACCTTGCCAAGCAACTGAAGGCGGGCGACGAGGTCGGCATCATCGAAGGTGTCTCCACCACGACCAATGCTCAAGCACGCACGGCCGGCTTCAAGGACGCGATGGACGCGGCGCAGATCAAGGTGGTGTCGCTGCAGTCTGGTGACTGGGAAATCAACAAGGGCAATCAGGTCGCCTCTTCCATGCTCAGCGAATACCCGCAGATCAAGGCGCTGCTGGCTGGCAATGACAGCATGGCGGTCGGTGCCGTTTCCGCGGTGCGTGCCGCTGGCAAGGCCGGTCAGGTGAAAGTGGTCGGCTACGACAACATCAACGCCATCAAACCGATGTTGAAGGACGGTCGCGTGTTGGCGACGGCTGATCAGTTCGCCGCCAGACAAGCTGTATTCGGCATCGAGACCGCGCTGAAAATCATCAAGGGCGAGAAAGTCGACGGCGCTGCCAATGGCGTGATCGAAACGCCGGTCGAACTGGTTACCCAATAAGTCTTCTGGCGACACAACGGCGCTCGTCCGTCCGGGCGAGCGCATGGAGAGTTTTTTATGTCAGTTTCCGCCCCGAACGCTGTCCTCTCGGTCAGCGGTATCGGTAAGACTTATGCGCAACCGGTGCTCAGCGGCATCGATCTGACGCTGATGCGTGGTGAAGTGTTGGCGCTGACCGGCGAGAATGGCGCTGGCAAAAGCACCCTCTCGAAGATCATCGGTGGCCTGGTCACCCCGACCACCGGCCGCATGGAATTCCAGGGCAAAGAATACTGCCCTGGCAGCCGTACCCAGGCCGAAGACCTCGGCGTGCGCATGGTCATGCAGGAACTCAATCTGTTGCCGACGTTGTCGGTGGCGGAGAACCTGTTTCTCGATAACCTGCCGAGTCACGGCGGCTGGATCAGTCGCAAGCAACTGCGCAAGGCCGCTATCGAAGCCATGGCGCAGGTCGGTCTCGACGCGATCGATCCCGATACGCTGGTCGGCGAGTTGGGCATCGGTCATCAGCAGATGGTCGAAATTGCGCGCAACCTGATCGGTGACTGCCATGTGCTGATCCTCGACGAGCCGACCGCGATGCTCACCGCGCGCGAAGTCGAAATGCTCTTCGAACAGATCACTCGTCTGCAGGCTCGCGGTGTTTCCATCATTTATATTTCCCATCGCCTCGAAGAGCTGGCCCGCGTAGCTCAGCGGATTGCCGTGTTGCGCGACGGCAATCTGGTCTGCGTCGAGCCGATGGCCAATTACAACAGCGAGCAACTGGTCACGCTGATGGTCGGTCGCGAACTGGGCGAGCACATCGACATGGGGCCGCGCAAGATTGGCGCTGCGGCGCTGACGGTCAAGGGCCTGACCCGCTCGGACAAGGTGCGCGATGTGTCCTTTGAAGTGCGTGCCGGAGAAATCTTCGGTATTTCCGGACTGATCGGGGCAGGGCGTACCGAGCTGCTGCGGTTGATCTTCGGCGCTGATACTGCCGATAGCGGCAGCATCGCACTCGGTTCGCCGGCTCAGGTGGTCAGTGTGCGGTCACCGGTCGACGCGGTGCGCCACGGCATTGCCTTGATCACCGAGGATCGCAAGGGCGAGGGCTTGCTGCTCAGCCAGTCGATCAGCGCCAATATCGCGCTGGGCAACATGCCGGAAATTTCCAGTGGTGGGTTCGTCAATAACGGCGACGAAATCTCTTTGGCCCAGCGTCAGATTGATGCCATGCGTATCCGCAGTTCCAGCCCGACACAACTGGTGTCGGAGCTGTCGGGCGGTAATCAACAGAAAGTGGTGATTGGTCGCTGGCTGGAGCGCGATTGTTCGGTGCTGCTGTTCGATGAGCCTACCCGCGGCATCGACGTCGGCGCCAAGTTCGACATTTATGCCTTGCTCGGTGAATTGACTCGCCAGGGCAAAGCGCTGGTGGTGGTTTCCAGTGACTTGCGTGAGCTGATGTTGATCTGCGACCGGATCGGCGTGCTGTCGGCAGGGCGCCTGATCGACACTTTCGAGCGCGATAGCTGGACCCAGGATGATTTGCTTGCCGCCGCGTTCGCCGGCTACCAAAAACGTGATGCGTTGCTCAACGAAGCGGCGCCTAGGGATCTCCCATGAAAACTGCATCTCCTGCCGGCAAACGTAGTGGCAATTTCTACGGCCTGGGCACTTATCTCGGCCTGGCCGGTGCCTTGCTGGCAATGGTCGCGCTGTTCTCGATGTTGAGCAGCCACTTTTTGTCCTATAACACGTTCAGCACGCTGGCCAATCAGATTCCCGATTTGATGGTGCTGGCGGTCGGTATGACTTTCGTGCTGATCATTGGCGGTATCGACCTGTCGGTGGGTTCGGTGCTGGCACTGGCGGCGTCGACGGTCAGCGTTGCCATTCTCGGTTGGGGCTGGGCCGTATTGCCAGCTGCGTTGCTCGGCATGGCGGTTGCGGCGCTGGCCGGCACGATCACTGGCTCGATCACCGTGGCCTGGCGGATTCCATCGTTCATCGTGTCCCTGGGTGTGCTGGAAATGGCCCGGGGCGTGGCCTATCAGATGACCGGGTCGCGGACTGCCTACATTGGCGATGCATTTGCCTGGCTGTCGAACCCGATCGCTTTCGGCATCTCGCCGTCATTCATCATTGCCTTGCTGGTGATTTTCATCGCCCAGGCCGTTTTGACCCGCACGGTGTTCGGCCGCTACCTGATCGGCATCGGCACCAACGAAGAGGCGGTACGCCTGGCCGGGATCAATCCGAAACCCTACAAAATTCTGGTGTTCAGCCTGATGGGTCTGCTGGCCGGGATCGCTGCGCTGTTTCAGATTTCCCGTCTGGAAGCGGCCGACCCGAATGCCGGTTCGGGCCTGGAACTGCAAGTGATTGCTGCCGTGGTAATCGGCGGCACGAGCCTGATGGGCGGGCGTGGCTCGGTGATCAGTACGTTCTTCGGCGTGTTGATTATTTCCGTGCTGGCGGCGGGGCTTGCCCAGATCGGTGCGACCGAACCGACCAAGCGCATCATCACGGGTGCGGTGATAGTGATCGCGGTAGTGCTCGACACTTACCGCAGTCAACGCGCCAGTCGACGGAGCTGAGATAACGATGGCAACGATCAAGGATGTAGCGGCACTCGCAGGCATTTCCTACACGACCGTGTCCCACGTGGTGAACAACACCCGGCCGGTCAGTCAGGAGGTGCGTTTGAAAGTCGAGGCCGCGATCAAGAGTCTCGATTATGTGCCCAGCGCGGTGGCCCGTTCGCTGAAAGCCAAGACCACGGCCACCATCGGCTTACTGGTGCCCAACAGTCTCAACCCGTACTTCGCCGAACTGGCCCGGGGTATCGAGGATTATTGCGAGCGAAACGGCTACTGCGTGATCCTTTGCAACTCCGACGACAACCCGGAAAAACAGCGCAGCTATTTGCGCGTGTTGCTGGAAAAACGCATCGACGGCCTGATCGTTGCCTCCGCCGGCGGTGACAGTAGCCTGGCGGAGGGGCTGGCGGGCGTGAAAACACCGATGGTGATTGTCGACCGTGGCCTGGAAGGTGTGAATGCCGATCTGGTGCGCATCGACCACGAGTACGGCGCTTATCTGGCGACACGTCACCTGCTCGAGTTAGGCCACCGCGACATCGCCACTATTGGTGGTCCGGCGAGTACCAGCGTGGCGCAAATGCGTCAGGCCGGATACTGCCGAGCGCTGAAAGAGGCAGGCATCGAGGCGCGCGCGGAGCGCATGCTGGAGAGCGACTTTACCAGCACCGGCGGTTACAACGCCGCGGCCCGGCTGCTTGAAAGCAATCCGCCCAGTGCGATTTTTGCCGGTAACGACATGATCGGCATCGGCGTGTTGCGCGCAGCGGCCGAACGTAACGTGCGGGTACCGGCCGAGCTGTCAGTGATCGGCTTCGACGACATCCAGATGAGCCGCTACGTTTATCCGGCGCTGACCACAGTTGGCCAGTCGATCCTGCAACTGGGAGAAATGGCAGCTGAAGTCTTGTTACGAAGGATTGCTACGCCGAATCTGGGCACTGATCAGCGGATCGTGACCCCGAGTATTGTCTTGCGCGAATCCACTGCGCCGCAGTCCGGCGTGTTCACCGAATACCGCTGAAACCGAATTGACGAGTAGTGATGTATGCCAGCAAATGTAGTGGTAATAGGCAGCTTGAACATGGACCTGGTCACCCGGGCGCCACGGCTGCCGACAGGCGGTGAAACGCTGATCGGTCACTCTTTCACCACCGTGTCCGGTGGCAAGGGCGCCAACCAGGCCGTGGCCGCGGCGCGCCTCGGGGCGCAAGTGGCGATGGTCGGTTGCGTCGGCTCTGACGATTACGGTGTGCAGTTGCGTGATGCGCTGCTGGCCGAGCAGATCGATTGCCAGGCCGTTAGCGTTGTCGAGGGTTCCAGTGGCGTGGCGCTGATCGTGGTCGATGACAACAGTCAGAACGCTATCGTGATTGTTGCCGGCGCCAACGCAGCGATGACGCCAGCGGTGATTGACCGGTTCGATGCGATGTTGCAGGACGCCGATGTGGTGATCTGCCAGTTGGAAATCCCGGATGCCACGGTGGGGCACGCGCTCAAGCGCGCACGTGCACTTGGCAAGACGGTGATTCTCAATCCGGCACCGGCGAGCCGACCACTGCCGGCAGACTGGTTTGCCGCCATCGATTATCTGATTCCCAACGAGAGTGAAGCGGCCGCATTGAGCGGCCTGCCGGTCGACTCGTTGCAAACGGCCGAAAAGGCTGCCAGCCACCTGCTCGCCATGGGCGCGAGCAAGGTTATCGTCACCCTCGGTGCAGAGGGCTCGCTGTTCGCCAACGGCAAGGGCTTCGAACATTTCCCTGCGCCGAAAGTGAAGGCGGTCGATACCACGGCGGCTGGCGACACCTTTGTTGGTGGTTTTGCTGCTGCGCTCGCAGCTGGCAGTTCCGAGGCCGAGGCTATCCGCTACGGACAAATCGCCGCTGCGCTGTCGGTCACTCGCGCAGGTGCGCAGCCGTCCATTCCATGCTTATCCGACGTTCAGGGGTTTAAACCCGCATGAAAAAAACACCTCTGCTGAACATCGCGCTATCGCGCCTGATCGCCTCTTTGGGTCATGGCGACAGGGTGGTCATCGGCGACGCCGGGCTGCCGGTGCCGCCGGGAGTCGAATTGATCGATCTGGCCCTGACGCACGGTGTCCCGGATTTCGTCAGCACGCTGAAGGTCGTGCTCAGCGAGATGCAGGTCGAGAGCCATGCGCTGGCCAAGGAGATCTTCGACAAGCAGCCGACGGCGCTGACTACGCTGGAGGCATTGAATGCCGAAGGCGCACTGGGACGTCGCGATATGCTCACTCACGAGCAGATCAAAGTGCTCAGCCGACAGGCACGGGCGATTATTCGTACAGGCGAATGTCAGCCGTACTGCAACATCGTCCTGGTCGCCGGGGTTACATTCTGATTTCGATTTTCAACTGCACAAGGAATGCGCCATGCAACGCTATGCTGAAAAAATCCATCACCTGATCCGGAGCCTGCTGCTTTTGTCCGTGATAACCGCGACCGGCGCTCAGGCGGCGGAAAAAATCGATTTGATCATCGATACCGATCCGGGCGCTGACGACGTGGTCGCCTTGCTGTTCGCTCTGGCCTCGCCCGACGAGCTGAATATTCGTGCCTTGACCACCGTGGCTGGCAACGTGCGCCTCGACAAGACTTCGCGCAACGCGCGCCTGGCGCGGGAGTGGGCGGGGCGCGAAGACGTGCCGGTTTACGCTGGCGCGCCGAAGCCGCTGATGCGCACGCCGATCTATGCCGAGAACATTCATGGCAAGGAAGGTTTGTCGGGTGTCACGGTTCACGAACCGAAAAAAGGCCTCGCGCAAGGCAGTGCGGTCAACTATCTGATCGATACGCTCAAAAGCGCCAAACCACACAGCATCACTATTGCCATGCTCGGCCCGCAAACCAACCTGGCACTGGCGCTGATCCAGGAGCCCGAGATCGTCCAGGGCATCAAGGAAGTGGTAATCATGGGCGGGGCGCATTTCAACGGTGGCAACATCACCCCCGTGGCTGAATTCAACCTGTTTGCTGATCCGCAGGCGGCTGAGGTGGTGCTCAAGAGTGGCGTGAAGCTGACGTATCTGCCGCTGGACGTGACGCACAAGATCCTCACCAGTGACGCGCGCCTGAAGCAGATTGCCGCGCTGAACAACAATGCGAGCAAGATTGTCGGTGGCATCCTCAATGAATACATCAAGGGCGATATGGAGCACTACGGTATTCCAGGTGGCCCGGTGCATGACGCGACGGTCGTGGCTTATCTGCTCAAGCCTGAGTTGTTCACCGGGCGATCGGTCAATGTCGTCGTGGACAGCCGGGAAGGGCCGACATTCGGTCAAACGATCGTTGACTGGTACGACGGTTTGAAAGCGCCGAAGAATGCGTTCTGGGTCGAGAATGGCGACGCCCAGGGATTCTTTGATCTGCTGACCGAGCGTCTGAAGCGTCTGAAATAAGCTGATACCCGCAGGCGTTTGCTTGCGGGTTTTTACTGCGTCTGTTCGGCCTGTACGGTCGTGTATCGTTCAAATGCCTGATTGATAAATTGCTGCGCTGCCTTTACTCCCAGCTCCTTGACCAATAAATCGATACCGATCAGCGCCAGCTCTTCCGTCGTGCCGGGGCTGTAAGAACTGTGTCCGTCCGCCCATTTGGCGTTAATGGCGGCGTCGATGTGGAGGCTGGTCATGAGAGGCTCGAAAGGTCAGGAGGTCTGTTTTCGAGTTAACCATTTTGCGCGACATTTGGCACTGCGACTTAGGCATGAACGGAGCGCTATGCGACACTTGGTCTTTTCCGGTTTTCCGAGGACCCTGTTGTGCAAATCGATCTGAATGATCCCGATGGCCTGACAATCGCTGCTGTACGCCAGCTACTGGCCTCAGCCAGCGATGACGAGCACACCCAGTTGCGCGTGACCAAAGGTGGCATCGCCTATTTGTCCACCGTGACCGGTGGACAAGAGATCGACGGTCTGCTGTTTCGCCTCGAAACGTGGGCGAAGGGCTCGGGCTATGTGGGCAAGGTCGCTGCCAGCGATGAAGTCTGGGTGATGCAGATTTACAACGCGCTCAAAGACAACTGGCCGCATCCACCGTTTGACTATATCGACGTTTATTGAGCGTCGTTAATATTCAGTCACGATTGTTTGATAAAGAGTCGGGCAAGGCTCAGGCACACTCGGCGTTTTTCGATCGTGGGGCAGGGTGATGGCACTCGCCGGGAAACCAAACGCCGGATTGGCGGTCGCACGATCTCAGCTTAACCATTTAAAACAAGGAGGCTTCATGCCTTTGAAGTTCGCGATACTGGGTGCATTGATGGCTGCTGCCATGTTGGCGGGTTGTTCCACGACCTCCAGCGAGTCAGCCAAGGATCCAGTGGCATCCGAATCCGGTCACAGCCGCTGTGAAGCGACGGCGGCAGAGTTCACCATTGGTAAAAAGGCATCGCCGCAACTGCTGGAGGAGGCGCGGGCCAAGGCCGGCGCACAGAACGCACGCTTCCTCAAGCCAACCGATATGATCACCCTGGAATATCGTTCCGATCGGCTGAATCTCAACACCGACAACAATCTGGTGGTGACTCGCGTCAACTGCGGCTGATCGTAGACCGCTTTCGTTGCAGGCATAAAAAACCCCGTCACATGGACGGGGTTTTTTTAGTGCGCCGAGAAATTACTCTGGGCGAACCTGTGCAGCTTGCATACCCTTTTGGCCTTTCTCAGCCACGAAGGAAACGGTCTGGCCTTCTTTCAGGCTTTTGAAACCGTCGCTTTCGATAGCTTTGAAGTGTACGAACAGGTCGTCACCGCCACCTGTAGGAGTGATGAAGCCGAAGCCTTTTTCATCGTTGAACCATTTAACGGTGCCGGTTTGGCGATTAGACATGGTGTATCTCCAAGAAACATATATTTTCAGTAGTGCTGTGCTGCTCAGGCCAACTGGGCACACCCGGGTATCATAGTCGAAATGTTCGCTTTGGTAGCCCCCCGGACGTGCTGTTTGCCAATCAGTCGTGTTTTCTTTACCGCCTGTTTCTGCTGAAAGCCCCGGTTTGAAAGGCCTGCAGCGAAACGTAAAGGCGATAAAAAAACCTGTAAAACCTGCATAAATCGTCTGAATACCTTCATTTCCAGCATTTTTTTTCAGCTTTTAGCCGATCAGGAAGCTCCGTTTTCTTACTTTTTCGCTGGGGGATTTGCCTTGCATTTGGCGATCTGGCCAAGGGCTTTCTGTTGCAGCTCAGGGGTGGCCTTGTTGTCCATCAGCGCCTGGATATCGCTGGCCGGATAGGACTTGATGGCATCAGCACCGCAAGCGCAGTGAGATTTCGCGGCGGCAGCGCCGATTTGTTGGGTGGCCGCCTGGGTGCACTGGGCCATGTACTTCTCGCGCTCGCCCTTCGGCCAGTCGGCATGGGCGCTCAGTGGCAGCAGCAGAACGACGGGGGCGACGACGGCGAATAAGCTTTTCAGACGCATGCGAGGATGCTCCTTGTGGGTCAATGTCTTGTTATCTGAGGGTGCAAGGGCCTTTCAAGTTCAGCACTCTGGCATAAAAACGGACAATCCGCCTTCTGCTAAATCAGGGCGTAAGCGACCGCTCATCTGTGCTAGCATGCCGGGCTCAAGCGTTCTCAGGCAGCGGATGACCTTCAGTCCCGGTGCGGTCGGCGTGCGAATTATTTCCCGATTTGAATCCCAGTCACTCTGGTTCGGTTTTCCGGTTGGCCGCAAGGCTCCTGCCGCTGTAAGGCAGGCGTTCGTCATTGAATGGCCTGGATCGGATCTTGTACTGGCTCATCCCAACCCACGTGACCTTTGGTAGGGGTCACCACTAGGAGAGGAGGCGCCATGCCAACTATTACTCTTCCCGACGGCAGTCAACGTTCATTCGATCACCCGGTTTCCGTAGCCGAGGTCGCCGCATCCATCGGTGCAGGCCTGGCCAAGGCAACGCTCGCCGGCAAGGTCAATGGCCAACTGGTCGACGCCAGCGACATCATCAGCAGCGATGCGACCCTGCAAATCATTACGCCAAAGGATGAAGAGGGGCTGGAGATCATTCGCCACTCTTGCGCTCACCTGGTCGGCCACGCAGTCAAGCAACTGTACCCGACCGCGAAGATGGTCATCGGTCCGGTCATCGACGAAGGCTTCTATTACGATATCGCCTACGAGCGTCCGTTCACGCCGGAAGACATGGCGGCCATCGAGCAGCGCATGCAGCAGCTGATCGAGAAAGATTACGACGTTATCAAGAAAGTCACTCCGCGCGCCGAAGTGATCGAGGTGTTCAAGGCCCGCGGCGAAGACTACAAGCTGCGTCTGGTCGAAGACATGCCGAACGAGCAGGCCATGGGTCTGTACTACCACGAAGAATACGTCGACATGTGCCGCGGTCCGCACGTGCCGAACACGCGTTTCCTGAAATCCTTCAAACTGACCAAGCTGTCCGGCGCCTACTGGCGCGGCGATGCCAAAAACGAGCAATTGCAGCGCGTTTACGGCACCGCGTGGGCCGACAAGAAGCAACTGGCAGCGTACATCCAGCGCATCGAAGAAGCCGAAAAACGCGATCATCGCAAGATCGGCAAGCGCCTGGGCCTGTTCCACACCCAGGAAGAATCCCCGGGCATGGTGTTCTGGCACCCGAACGGCTGGACGTTGTACCAGGTGCTCGAGCAGTACATGCGCAAGATCCAGCGCGACAACGGCTATCTCGAGATCAAGACGCCGCAAGTCGTTGACCGCAGCCTGTGGGAGAAATCCGGGCACTGGGCCAACTACGCCGACAACATGTTCACCACTCAGTCGGAAAACCGCGATTACGCCATCAAGCCGATGAACTGCCCGTGCCACGTGCAGGTGTTCAATCAAGGCCTGAAGAGCTACCGCGAGCTGCCGATGCGTCTGGCCGAATTCGGTGCCTGCCACCGTAACGAGCCGTCAGGTGCGTTGCACGGCATCATGCGTGTACGTGCGTTTACTCAGGACGATGCCCACATCTTCTGCACCGAAGAGCAGATGCAGGCCGAATCCGCCGCGTTCATCAAGCTGACCATGGACGTTTATCGCGATTTCGGCTTCACCGAGGTCGAGATGAAACTGTCCACTCGTCCGGAAAAACGCGTCGGTTCCGACGAGCTGTGGGATCGCGCTGAAGCCGCATTGGCCGCAGCCCTTGATTCTGCGGGCTTGCCGTACGATCTGCAGCCGGGCGAGGGCGCTTTCTACGGTCCGAAGATCGAGTTCTCGCTGAAAGATTGCCTCGGTCGCGTCTGGCAATGTGGTACCTTGCAGCTCGATTTTAACCTGCCTGTCCGTTTGGGCGCTGAATACGTCTCCGAAGACAACAGCCGCAAACACCCTGTGATGCTGCACCGTGCGATCCTCGGTTCCTTCGAGCGTTTCGTCGGGATTCTGATCGAGCACTACGAAGGTGCTTTCCCGGCCTGGCTGGCGCCAACCCAGGCGGTGATCATGAATATCACTGATAAACAGGCAGATTTTGTTGCAGAAGTCGAAAAAACTCTCAACGAAAGCGGATTTCGTGCCAAGTCCGACTTGAGAAATGAAAAGATCGGCTTTAAAATCCGCGAGCATACTTTGCTCAAGGTTCCCTATCTTTTGGTTATCGGAGATAAGGAAGTCGAGATGCAGACTGTCGCTGTGCGTACTCGTGAAGGTGCTGACCTGGGCTCGATGCCCGTCGCCGAATTCGCTGAGTTTCTCGCGCAAGCGGTTTCCCGGCGTGGTCGCCCAGATTCGGAGTAATTATTATTAAGCGTGAAATGAGACAAGATAAACGAGCTGCACCGAAAGCCCCGATCAACGAGAATATCTCGGCACGCGAGGTTCGGTTAATTGGCGCTGATGGCGAGCAGATTGGCATCGTCTCGATTGATGAAGCGCTTCGTATCGCTGAAGAAGCAAAGCTTGATCTGGTGGAAATTTCCGCAGACGCAGTCCCGCCTGTTTGCCGGGTGATGGACTACGGCAAGTCGATCTTCGAAAAGAAGAAGCAGATTGCTGCAGCGAAGAAGAACCAGAAGCAGATTCAGGTTAAAGAAATCAAGTTTCGTCCAGGGACGGAGGAAGGGGATTACCAGGTAAAACTGCGCAACCTGGTACGTTTCCTGAGTGACGGGGACAGGGCCAAGGTATCCTTGCGATTCCGCGGCCGTGAGATGGCCCACCAGGAGCTGGGGATGGAACTCCTCAAGCGGGTTGAACAAGACCTGCTCGAGTACGGTTCGGTCGAACAGCATCCTAAGATGGAAGGACGCCAGCTGATCATGGTCATCGCCCCGAAAAAGAAGAAGTAATCAACAGGGCACGGCAGGCCTTCTGATTATGTTTATCAACTGAATGCGGAGTATCCGAACATGCCAAAAATGAAAACCAAAAGTGGTGCTGCCAAGCGGTTTCTGAAAACTGCTAACGGCATCAAGCACAAGCACGCTTTCAAGAGCCACATCCTGACTAAAATGTCGACCAAGCGTAAGCGTCAACTGCGCGGTAGCAGCTTGCTGCATCCGTCTGACGTGGCAAAAGTCGAGCGCATGCTGCGCCTTCGTTAATTTAGTCAAGAATAGAGGAAGTAACTCATGGCTCGTGTAAAGCGTGGCGTCATTGCCCGTAAGCGTCACAAAAAAATTCTGAAACTTGCTAAAGGCTACTACGGCGCACGCTCCCGCGTATTCCGTGTTGCCAAGCAAGCGGTAATCAAGGCAGGCCAATACGCCTACCGTGACCGTCGTCAGAAAAAACGTCAGTTCCGCGCTCTGTGGATCGCTCGTATCAACGCTGGTGCTCGTGTTAACGGTCTGTCCTACAGCCGTTTCATCGCTGGCCTGAAAAAAGCGTCCATCGAGATCGACCGTAAGGTTCTGGCTGATCTGGCAGTGAACGAAAAAGCGGCGTTTGCTGCGATTGTCGAGAAAGCTAAAGCCACCTTGGCTTAAGTACCCCCGACAGTCACCCGGCCTCACCTCTGTGGGGTCAGGTGTTAAACGTCATAAATAGGGGAAGAGCCTTCAAGCTCTTCCCCTATTTTGTATCTGGAGTCTGTACATGGAAAACCTGGATGCGCTGGTCTCTCAAGCACTAGAGGCTGTGCAAAGCGCTGAAGACATCAATGCCCTGGAGCAAATCCGGGTTCAATACCTTGGCAAGAAGGGCGAATTGACTCAGGTGATGAAGACCCTGGGGAATTTGCCAGCAGAAGAGCGTCCGCAAGTCGGCGCCCTGATCAACGTTGCCAAGGAGCGTGTTACAGGCGTTCTCAATGCGCGCATGGCGCTGTTTGAAGAAGCCGAACTGGCTGCCAAACTGTCCGCCGAATCCATCGACGTGACATTGCCGGGCCGTGGCCAGACCTCCGGTGGTCTGCATCCGGTCACCCGGACTCTGGAACGTATCGAACAGTTCTTCACCCGCATCGGCTACGGCATCGCCGAAGGCCCTGAGGTCGAAGACGATTATCACAACTTTGAAGCGCTCAACATCCCAGGCCATCACCCGGCCCGGTCGATGCATGACACCTTCTATTTCAATGCCAACATGTTGCTGCGCACCCATACCTCGCCGGTCCAGGTCCGCACCATGGAATCGAAACAGCCGCCGATCCGCATCGTCTGCCCAGGCCGTGTGTACCGCAGCGACTCCGATATCACCCATTCGCCGATGTTCCATCAGGTTGAAGGCCTGCTGGTCGATCGCGACATCAATTTTGCCGATCTCAAAGGCACCATCGAAGAGTTCCTGCGGGTGTTCTTCGAGAAAGAACTGGCCGTGCGTTTCCGTCCTTCGTACTTCCCGTTCACCGAACCTTCCGCTGAAGTCGATATGGAGTGCGTGATGTGCAGCGGTAAAGGCTGCCGCGTCTGCAAGCAGACCGGCTGGCTGGAAGTGATGGGCTGCGGCATGGTTCACCCGAACGTGCTGCGCATGTCTGGCATCGATCCGGAAGAATTTTCCGGCTTTGCTTTCGGCATGGGCGTCGAGCGTCTGGCCATGCTCCGTTACGGCGTGAACGACTTGCGTCTGTTCTTCGACAACGACTTGCGGTTCCTCGCGCAATTTCGCTAGTCGTAACGAATTCTTAGGAGAGCAGGATGAAATTCAGTGAACAATGGCTGCGTGGCTGGGTTAGCCCGCAGGTAAATCGCGACGAGCTGGTTGCCCGTCTGTCGATGGCCGGTCTTGAGGTCGATAGCGTCACTCCGGCCGCCGGTGTATTCAGTGGCGTGGTGGTGGGCGAGGTGCTGAGCACCGAGCAACACCCGGATGCCGACAAGTTGCGCGTGTGCCAGGTCAGCAATGGCGCGGAAACCTTCCAGGTCGTGTGCGGTGCGCCAAACGTGCGCCCGGGCCTGAAGATTCCGTTCGCCATGATCGGTGCCGAGCTGCCAGGCGATTTCAAGATCAAGAAGGCCAAGCTGCGTGGCGTTGAGTCGAACGGCATGCTGTGCTCGCAAGCCGAGTTGCAGATTGGCGAAGGCAACGATGGTCTGATGGAGCTGCCGGCCGATGCGCCGGTGGGCGAAGACATCCGCGTGTATCTGGACCTGGAAGACGCCAGCATCGAGGTCGACCTGACCCCGAACCGTGGCGACTGCCTGTCCCTCGCTGGTCTGGCCCGCGAAGTCGGCGCGCTGTATGACGCCCCGGTGACTCGTCCGGTCGTAAATGCCGTCCCGGCCGCACACGACGAAGTGCGTCCGGTCGAAGTGCTGGCGCCTGCCGCATGCCCGCGTTACCTGGGGCGCGTGATCCGCAATGTTGACCTGTCCAAACCAACGCCGCTGTGGATGGTTGAGCGTCTGCGTCGCGCCGACGTGCGCAGCATCGATGCGGCCGTTGACATCACTAACTACGTGATGCTTGAGCTGGGTCAGCCGTTGCACGCCTTCGATCTTGCCGAGATCAATGGCGGCATCCGTGTGCGCATGGCCGAAGACGGCGAGAAGCTGGTACTGCTCGACGGTCAGGAAGTCAGCCTGCGCAGCGATACGCTGGTCATCGCCGACCACACCCGCGCGCTGGCGATTGCCGGTGTCATGGGCGGCGAGCACAGCGGTGTGTCTGCGACCACGCGCGACGTATTCCTTGAATCGGCGTTCTTCGATCAGATCGCTGTGGCGGGCAAGGCCCGTTCCTATGGCCTGCACACCGACGCGTCGCACCGCTACGAGCGTGGCGTCGACTGGCAACTGGCCCGTGAAGCCATGGAGCGCGCCACTGGCCTGCTGCTGGACATCACCGGTGGCGAAGCTGGCCCGATCATCGAAACCGTCAGCGAGGCGCATCTGCCGTCGATCGCACCGATCACTTTGCGTGCCCAGCGCATCACGCAGATGCTCGGCATGGAGATGGATTCGGCGCAGGTCGAGCGTCTGCTCGGCGCGCTGGGTCTGACCATCAGTGCCGAGGGGGCAGGGCAGTGGCGCGTAGAAGTGCCAAGCCATCGCTTCGATATCAGCCTGGAAGTCGACCTGATCGAAGAGCTGGCCCGTCTGTACGGCTACAACCGCCTGCCGGTTCGTTACCCGCAAGCGCGTCTGGCGCCACAAGCCAAGGCTGAAGCGCGTAGCGATCTGCCTGAGCTGCGTCGCCTGTTGGTAGCACGTGGTTATCAGGAAGCGATCACCTACAGCTTCATCGATCCGAAGCAGTTCGAACTGTTCAACCCGGGCGTCGAGCCGCTGCTGCTGGCCAATCCGATCTCCAATGACATGGCCGCCATGCGCTCGTCGCTGTGGCCGGGTCTGGTCAAGGCATTGCAGCACAACCTCAACCGTCAACAGGATCGCGTGCGTCTGTTCGAGAGCGGTCTGCGCTTTGTCGGTCAGCTCGAAGGTTTGAAGCAAGAGCCGATGCTCTCCGGTGTTGTCTGCGGTAGCCGTCTGCCGGAAGGCTGGGCGCAAGGTCGCGACACCGTTGATTTCTTCGACGTCAAAGCCGACGTGGAAGCGGTGCTGGGCTTCGCAGGCGCACTGGATTCGTTCACCTTCGCACCGGGCAAACATCCGGCGCTGCACCCGGGTCAAACCGCGCGCATCGAACGCGAAGGTCGCGAAGTGGGTTTCATTGGCGCCATTCACCCTGAGCTGTCGAAAGCGTTGGGTCTGGACCGTCCTGTGTTCGTTTTCGAGCTGGTTCTGGCGGAAGTGGCACTCGGTAAAATGCCGAAATTCCACGAGTTGTCGCGCTTTCCTGAAGTGCGTCGTGACCTTGCACTGATTGCGCACAAAGAGGTCGCGTCCGCGGCGGTACTGGACGTAATCCGTGAAAATGCAGGCGAATGGCTCACAGATCTCAGGCTGTTTGACGTGTATCAGGGTAAAGGCATTGATCCTGATAGAAAAAGCCTTGCAGTTGGCTTGACCTGGCAGCATCCATCGCGCACTCTTAATGACGATGAGGTGAATTCGACGACGCAAAATATCCTCACCTCGCTCGAACAAAGGTTGAACGCCACGTTAAGGAAGTGACGTATGGGGGCTTTGACGAAAGCTGAGATGGCGGAACGTCTGTATGAAGAGCTGGGCCTGAACAAGCGGGAAGCCAAGGAATTGGTCGAACTGTTTTTCGAGGAAATCAGGCACGCTCTTGAAGACAACGAGCAGGTCAAATTGTCCGGTTTCGGCAATTTCGACCTTCGGGACAAACGCCAGCGGCCTGGCCGCAACCCGAAAACGGGGGAAGAAATTCCGATCACGGCTCGCCGTGTGGTCACCTTTCGTCCAGGGCAGAAGTTGAAGGCCCGAGTTGAGGCTTATGCTGGAACCAAGTCATAACGACGAACTACCCGTCATCCCGGGCAAACGCTACTTCACCATCGGTGAAGTCAGCGAGCTGTGTGCCGTAAAGCCACACGTGCTGCGCTACTGGGAGCAGGAGTTTCCTCAGCTAAACCCCGTCAAACGCCGCGGAAACCGCCGGTATTATCAGCGCCAGGACGTGCTGATGATCCGGCAGATCCGCGCGCTCCTTTACGATCAGGGTTTCACCATCGGCGGCGCACGTCTGCGCTTGTCCGGCGACGAAGCCAAAGACGACACCACCCAGTACAAACAAATGATTCGGCAGATGATTGCCGAGCTGGAAGACGTACTGGTAGTGCTCAAGAAGTAAAAAGCTGCGTTTGAATACTTCCAGTTTTCAAACGCTTGCGATATATTCTTGAGCGTTCTTCGAAGCTGAAGAACACATGCAACATCAGTCGGGGCGTAGCGCAGTCCGGTAGCGCACTAGCATGGGGTGCTAGGGGTCGAGTGTTCGAATCACTCCGTCCCGACCATATAATTCAAGGGGTTGCGAGATTTTATCTCGCGACCCCTTTTTATTTTTAGTTCTTTTTACGCCTACAAATCGACTGGCTCTCGGTGGAATCGTCACTGTATTCGTAGGAGTTCATGCATTACTTGGCGGACTTTTTATGTGCAAAGCCGTGAAGAATTTTACGTTTTCTTTACGGTGAATTCCGTTACTCACAACGATACTGGTCGGCAAAATTGACAGTGATTTTGTGCCTCGCAACCCTTACCTTTTTCGGTTAAACCCCCTGAACTTCTCGGTTTGATCGATGCTGCATTAAGGGGGCAGAGATGGTGCAGGTCGTTCGCAGGCCGTTCAGAAAGAGTGATCACTTAGCTGTGCAAGGACTACAGCCTTTATTACTCATTTGAATCTGATGGCAGTTTCGGTGAAGTCCACACGGCCTTGAAACCTCACGGAATGCGTTTTCGGCCCTCAATATTCGAGACGTAGAAAGTGAGCGAAACAGCGACCCATGCAATTGAAGATGCCCATCGCAAGACATCAGGAGTGGGCTTGCTCGTCGCTGCGGTCGGGGTGGTGTATGGAGATATTGGCACCAGCCCCCTCTACACGCTTAAGGAAGTGTTTGCCGGTCACTACGGTGTCCAGGCTAACCACGATGGCGTGCTGGGCATTCTGTCGTTGATCTTTTGGTCACTTATCTGGGTGGTCTCGATCAAGTACGTGCTGTTCATCCTTCGGGCGAACAACCAGGGCGAAGGCGGCATCATGGCGTTGACTGCATTGGCCCGCCGTGCGGCTACGCCTTATCCGCATATGAGTAAGGTGCTCGTACTGCTCGGTTTGTTCGGTGCAGCGCTTTTCTACGGTGACAGCATGATCACCCCAGCTATTTCTGTGCTGTCTGCGGTAGAAGGGTTGCAACTGGCATTTGATGGGATCGAGCATTGGGTCGTGCCGATCTCGGTCATCGTGCTGGTGGGTCTGTTCCTAATTCAGAAGCATGGCACGGCTCGTATCGGCATCCTGTTTGGCCCGGTCATGGTGCTGTGGTTTGTCGTGTTGGGTGCGCTCGGAATCTACGGAATTTTGCAGCGCCCGGAGGTGCTGCAAGCGCTCAATCCCGCATGGGCGCTGCAGTTCTTTGTCAGTCATCCGGGAATAGGTGTGGCAATATTGGGCGCTGTTGTTCTGGCGCTCACTGGTGCCGAAGCGCTGTATGCCGACATGGGGCATTTCGGTCGAAAACCCATTTCCCGGGCCTGGTTCATCCTGGTGCTCCCAGGACTGGTTCTGAATTATTTCGGCCAGGGTGCTTTGATTCTTGAGAATCCTGAGGCGGTACGTAATCCGTTCTATTTGCTTGCGCCGAATTGGGCGCTGCTGCCTATGGTCGGGCTTTCGACGCTGGCCACGATCATTGCTTCTCAAGCCGTGATATCCGGCGCCTTCTCACTGACGCGTCAGGCTATCCAGCTCGGGTACGTGCCTCGAATGTTTGTCCAGCACACCTCCAGCCAGGAACAGGGGCAGATCTACATCGGCACGGTTAACTGGGCCTTGATGGTCGGTGTTGTACTGCTGGTGATCGGGTTCGAGTCATCCAGCGCCTTGGCTGCCGCTTATGGAGTCGCGGTGACAGGCACCATGTTGATCACAACGATCCTGTCTTCGGCTGTCGTCCTGCTGCTATGGAAAACGCCGCGCTGGCTGGCAATCCCGATGCTGCTTGGCTTCTTGCTCGTCGACAGCTTGTACTTTGCGGCCAACGCTCCGAAAATTTTTCAGGGCGGTGCATTCCCGGTCATTGCCGGTGTTGCTCTTTTCATTCTGATGACCACTTGGAAGCGGGGTCGAAAAATCATTGTTGAGCGGCTGGATGAAACCGCGCTTCCTTTGCCCTTGTTCATCAGCAGCATTCGCTCGCAGCCTCCACATCGAGTGCAAGGAACAGCAGTCTTTCTCACAGCCAGGGCCGATGCCGTACCTCACGCGCTGCTGCACAATTTGCTGCATAACCAGGTCTTGCATGAGCAAGTGGTACTCCTAACCGTCGTGTCTGAAGACAGCCCGCGCGTCCGTCCTGAGCATAGGTTCGAGGTAGAGGCTTATGGTGAAGGTTTTTTCCGAGTGAGTCTTCACTTCGGTTTTATGGAGGAAGCTGACGTTCCTCTGGCATTGAGTCTTTGCCACCTGGCTGACCTTGATTTCAGGCCAATGCGCACAACGTATTTTTTGAGCCGAGAGACCGTTATTCCTACCAAACGAATCGGCATGGCGCGTTGGCGGGAAAGCCTTTTTGCGTTCTTGCTAAAGAACGCGAACAGTAACCTTAAATACTTCAAGTTACCCCTCAACAGGGTCATCGAGCTGGGTACTCAAGTGGAGATGTAGTCGATCTGTTGAGGGCCCGTAGCCGTTAGGTTCGAATCTGAACTTTCGTGTTGAGAGAGCCCTACGCGGTGACGCGCAGTGCGCAGCCGTCTACACTGCGCGCTGCGCCTGAAAGTCCTTCGGGTCATTCGGAGCGTCCCGCATGTCTGTCCAGTATCGCAATAACGTAAAAGTAGTAGGCGATGGCTCGGCTACGTTGGTCTTTTCCCACGGGTTTGGCTGCGATCAAACCATGTGGTGTTACCTCGTCGACCATTTTACCAATCGCTTCAGGGTCGTCCTTTATGATCTTGTTGGTGCGGGACAGTCTGATCTCACGGCTTATGACCCGGAAAAATACAGTTCACTAGACGGGTACGCGCAAGATCTGGCTGAAATCATCGATGAGTTCGCTATCGGCCCAGTCATAGTGGTCGGTCACTCCGTCAGTGCCATGATCGGCGCATTGACAGATAGAGCTCATAGGGGCCGCATCAATGCTCACGTGATGATTGGGCCCTCACCTTGCTATGTCGACTCCGGGGATTACGTCGGAGGATTTAAGCTCGAGGACATCCGCTCGTTGCTGGATACCCTCGACAGCAATTATCTCGGCTGGTCGAGCACCATGGCACCCGTCATCATGGGCGCTCCCGGGCAACCAGCTCTTGGTGAGACGCTGACGAATAGCTTTTGCCGTACTGATCCGGAGATCGCAAAGCAATTTGCCCGAGTGACGTTCATGTCGGATAACCGGGATGACGTAATCGGTTTAGAAACTCCGACACTAATATTGCAGTCCACGGATGACATCATCGCTCCTGTCGCCGTAGGTGAGTACCTGCATCAGATCCTGCCCAATAGCACCCTCTGTCTAGTTGCCAATGTCGGTCACTGTCCTCATATGAGTGTCCCAAGCGCATGCTCCGAAGCTATGGACAGTTTCCTTTCGCGTTGGACGGAAGGCGACGATGGCCGGTGAAACGTCCCTGATTCCCGATCAACAGTCGCTGTTTGACGATGCGCCGTGCGGCCAGATCGTGACTCGGGAAGACGGCAGCATCCTGCGTGCCAATAAAACTTTTTGTACCTGGATCGGTTGGGAAAAGACCGATCTGGAGGGCCGGCGCTTTCAAGACCTGCTTACGATCGGCGGACGAATTTTTCACCAAACTCATTGGTCGCCGCTGATCCAAATGCAAGGTTCGGTGGCCGAGGTGAAACTGGATCTAGTTCACCGAGACAAGACCACAATTTCCATGCTCCTCAATGGCGTTCGTCAGCAGCTCGAGTCCGGCGTTGTTTATCAGTTGGCGTTGTTCTGCACCACCGACCGGGATAAGTACGAACGTGAGCTATTGAAAGCTCGGCAACTCGCAGAAGGTCTTCTCGCGAATAAAGTAGCTGCTGAAGCAGCATTGTCGCAAGCGCAGACGCAATTGAACAAAGCTTATGAAAAAGCTCAGCGTCGCGCGGTATTCGCTGAGCAAATGGTCGCGATCGTCAGCCATGACCTCAAGAACCCGCTGACGGCTATCAAAATGGCGGCAGAGATTCTCGGTCGGAAAATGCCTGACGGCAAAGAAAAGCTGATGTTGAGCCATATCAGCAGCTCAACCGATCGGGCGCATCGAATGATCGCTGATCTTCTGGATTTTGCCTTGGCCAGAGTCGGACGAGGTATATCCGTTTCGCGTTCAGCCATTGCCTTGCATTCAGTGGTGGCTCAGAGCATCGCAGAGCTACAGGTGGCCTTTCCGGATGCCGATCTTAAGCATCAATCGGTTGGGCGGGGAGGTGTCGAACTCGACTCTGACCGCATACAACAGATCATTGGCAACTTGGTCGCCAACAGTGCGGCTTACGGCGACCTGACAAAACCGATCACTGTCCTCTCCAGCCTTGATGTTAACCGCGCGAGCATTTCGGTTCACAACTTCGGCCCAGCGATTCCTGAGTCTGCTCGGCCCAAGCTTTTCGAACCGATGACCCGTGGTTCAGACCAGGATGGTCAGCACCGTAGCGTGGGACTTGGTCTCTTTATCGTCCGGGAAATCGCTATGGCCCACGGCGGCGATATCTCCGTGCACTCGACTGCTGAAGGAGGCACCACGTTTACGGTCAATTTCCCCCAGATATCCTCGTTCTCAGACGGAGAGGAATAAGGCAGAACTTGTGGTGAACCCGAGGCCTGAGTTACTTCCTAGCCGGTTATGGTTTTTAAAGTCTGAGGGAGCGATAGCATCGGCTTCGTCGGGCCTGATTGTTAATCCTTAGTGCTCCCGGGGGCTGATACGGATGGCCTTGTCTTTCACAGGTAGCTTGGGCTTGTCGGCTTTGAACTGTGATCGATGGTCGAGAATACTGATCAGACTACCCACAACCGCGATTACAACCAGCATTAACATACCGATATCCGAAGATTGCATCGGTTGCTCCTGAGCGAATGCACATTTATAAATAGCGGCCTCGTTAGGCCATTCGCCGTAATGCGAAAACCATTCCCGCACCCACGACTCCCATGCATGCGATCAGCGCGGGAAAAGAGACCCACCATGGAATACCGGACGTCGCCATGCTGAATTCCGACATCCCACCAATGCCGGCGATGAGGTTCAACGGAAGAAACACGACATTGATGAGCGTGAGCTTGCGCAAGGCCCGATTCATGCTGTTGTTCGCAAGGTTGCCGTGCGACTCGATCAGGTTGGCGAACACCTTCGCGTGAATTTTGGCCAGCTGATAGCTTTGTTCGTTTTCCACAATCAGGTCGTTTAACGAATCCAGTTGGCTGTCACTGAAGCCTTGTCGCTGGCCGTGGTTTCTCAGCAGGGTCAGAACGGCTCCGTTACTCTGAATCGCATTCACGTAGTACACGAGGCTTTCGCTCAGGTTGTACATCTGCGCCAGCTGCTGGTTGTCCATTGCCCGGGTGAACGGATGTTGAATCTCCCGGGCAATCTGTTTGACCACGCGCAAATGACCCAGGTAGTGATGAACGCTTTCAGCGAGCAACGCCATCAGCACGTCCAGCGGCCCAGTCATTTGCCGATCGTGCTCAAGGCTGGAGAGCAGCGAGTTGCTCGCACAAATCACCACCAGCCGCTTTTCACTCAACACCACGCCGAACGAAGAGACGTTGAATGCTCGCCCATCAAAGCTTTCCGGGCGCTTCCAGATCAGGAACAGTTGATCTGGTTTGATTTCGATTCGGGCCACCTCATCAGGATCCAGGGACGATTCGATCGCTTGAGCGCCAATGCCCACGCATCTCTGTAACTCGGATTGTTCGGCTGCGTCCGGGGCGACAGACAGCCAAATGCTCGCACCCTCTTTTGATGCGCAGCGCAGGGAGCCAGACTGGATAGAGTAACCTTCAATCATCGGTCACCACGCCTGGCCACGGTGTTTCAGTTCCAGCCTTTGCGTGAAGGCATGGAGTACACGCAGATAGAGTTCGTTTCCAAGCACTGCGTCCTCGATGCCGGCGTCCAGGTTAGGGTTGTCGTTCACTTCGATTACCAGTACCCGATCACCTGCCTGCTTGAGGTCGACGCCGTAGAGCCCATCCCCGATGAGGCGGGCCGTTTGTACGGCAAGCAGTACGACTTCGGGCGGGGCTTGATCCACGGGCACCGCCTCGCACATCCCGTTGATTTCCCCAGAAGCCGCCTTGTGGTTGTAAATCTGCCAATGCCCTTTGGACATGAAGTATCTACACGCGTAAAGCGCCTCGCCGTTGAGCACACCGACGCGCCAATCGTATTCGGTGTAGCAATACTTCTGGGCAAGCAGCAGCACGGAGTGCTCGAACAACTCCTGGGCAGCAGTGGCCAATGCTTGCGCGTCGATGACTTTGATGACGCCTCGTGAGAAACAACCATCGGGAATCTTCAGCACCAAAGGGAAACCCAGACGACGCCCGACATTCTCAAGCTCCTGGGGACGATCCTTGTAGAGTATCTCCGTTGCCGGCATGCCCAGACCTCGACGCTTCAGCAAGTCGGCCAGGTAAACCTTGTTGGTGCATCGCAGAATTGACGACGGATCGTCAATGACCACGAGTCCTTCGCTTTCAGCCTTTTTCGCAAACCGATAGGTGTGATCATCCACTCGTGTCGTTTCGCGAATGAACAGCGCGTCGAATTCAGCGAGGCGCGCATAATCCTTTTTCTCGATCAGCTCGACATCGATACCCAGTTGTTTGCCGGCGTCGATGAAGCGCTCCAATGCCATCGGATTGGAAGGTGGTAGCGCCTCAGCAGGATCATGCAGGATGGCCAGGTCGTATCGGGCAACGCGTTTGGATGCAGGCTGTCGCCAAGTCCTGCGGTTGAAGGCATCCAGCGCGTCAGCGAAGACATGCTGTTGTTCGTCCCGAAGCTTGTGCAGCGCCCCGGCTTTGATACCTGCGATCTGCCACGTCTCACCCCTGCGAAATTCCACCAGCAGAATGGGGCAGGGGAAGGCCTCGAACAGTTGGCGACCGATCTCTTGCAGCGGTTCAATCGACGCCTTGCCGAAGTACAACGAGAGCGTGAAGGCTTCGGTTTCGCCGTAGGGATGGTTTGCCAGCGCTCCCTCCAGGGTACGCTCAAGATCATTCAGCCCGACGCCGTAAAGCGCTTTGCGTGCCAACTCGCTGACGGTGCGTACCGAGGGGAAAACCTTCTGCCCGCGGGCCTCGGCCAGCAATGAGCAGTAGTAACCCTGGCCGAGGTATTTGTAATTGCGGCAGAGGTTGATGACTTGGGTACGGTGAGGAAAATCATCACTGTGTTCAAGGTAGTCCTGAGCGAGCATCAGGCTCTCGCTGGGTAAGTAATCGGCCCAGTCGTCCTTCCGCTCCACGAGGATCAGCAGTCGACTCCCTGAGTGTTTGAGACTGGGAGGTTCCTCGCTGAGGGAGATTGTCGAATGCTCGGTTTTGTCTAATACTTCGTTCACGTTGGCTTGCACCGCTGACATGAGTAATGGATCCCTGTTGAAGAAGACGCCGCTTCAATAAATCACGGGCTCCTCGGCCTGTCCCGGTTCGTTACTCAAAAATTACGGTGTTGCCATGTCTTTTGATTTTCGCTTTGCATCGATGGACGATATCGACGATCTGGTCGAATTGGAGCAGGAATGTTTTACGCTTGACCGATTGAATCAGCGCAACTTCAGCTGGATGCTCAGTCGAGCCAATGCATCTCTGATCGTCGCCACCTCGGGCGAAAAACTGGCCGGATATGCCTTGGTGCTTTTTCACCGAGGCACTTCGCTTGGACGCTTGTATTCCATTGCCGTCAGCCCCGCATGGCGAGGGCATAACCTTGGCCAGCGTCTGCTGGATGAAGCCCAGGCCTGCGCGTTAGCGCGCAATTGCGCATGGCTGCGGCTGGAGGTGCGCGCTGATAACCCCGCCGCCATTCGGCTCTACGAAGCAAATGGGTTCCATCGATTCGCAATCGTCGAGAACTACTACGAAGATCACGCTGAGGCGTTGCGCTACGAGAAACGCATCCTGTGTGATGCTCCAACCCCCGCACGCCAGGTGCCCTATTACCCGCAGACCACCGATTTCACCTGCGGCGCTGCGTGTCTGCTAATGGCCATGGCAGCGATCGACGCGAGCCGTACCATGAGTCGCTCGGAGGAGATACAACTCTGGCGCGAGGCGACCACCGTTTTCATGACAGGAGGGCACGGTGGCTGCAGTCCTCGAGGTTTGGCGTTGGCGGCCTGGCGGCGCGGTTTCGATGTGCGTCTGGAGGTCAGTCATGAGGGCTCGCTTTTCTTGCATGGCGTACGCAGCGCAGAAAAAAAAGCGATCATGCAGCTGGTCGAGGACGGCTTCGCGCAGGACTTGGCCACAACGACAGTTGACCAGGTTCTGGCGTCAACTCTGGACATTGCCGCTGCGCTGAAGGCGGGCTACAAACCTGTGGTGTTGATCAGTAGCTACCGATTCACCCGTTTGAAAGCGCCTCACTGGGTCATCATCACCGGTTGCGACGAGGACTTGGTTTATCTGCATGATCCAGATGTCGATCACAGCAAGCTGAAACGCAGTCTGGACTGTCAGCACTTGCCAGTGAGCCATGAGGAGTTCCTGCGGATGACGGTGTTTGGCGTTCAGCGCGTTCGCGCCGCTGTCATGTTACGCGCGCGTTGACGGGACGCCGTTGAGGCCGCAGATAGCGATGAGCTGCCTATTGGGGGCACAATGAGCCAACAGGCTTGCGCTGCGCTAGCTAAGCTTGTATGGGCGCAGATCGAAGGCGCTCATTATCAACCGTACTCCCGCTACTAGTACGTTTCGTCTCAGCCATACATGTACAGAAGGTCGTCGGTTAGCTCCAGCTCCTGCTGCGTGTACTGGACTTTGTTGTACCGCCTAATGTCCTCAAACACACCTCTAATCGGAACTTGCCGCGAAGAGTCCTGGATAATTTCGATCAGGCGGTCGTAATCCGGGTCTCTTCCCTTGAGGTATTTTTCAATCAGTTTTTTGAGCGCTACGCGCGCCTCTAGATCGGTAAGCATCGTTACTTCTCCGGCAAAATCGTGACTTCATCTGCTTTGATGATAGTGGTGGTACCCGGTTGGGATGAGTTGCTGCGCACCACCCGAACCGTACTCAGGGCACGCTTTGGTGAACGGTTCCAGGTTTGGACCTTTCCCACCGGGCTCGTAAGATACTGTAGCGTTGGGTACGCCATCTTTGTAGAGTTGGAGCGTGTCAAACTTCAAGCGAAGACGACCATCACTCCACACGGGATCCGGGTCAGCTGGAGTAACATGGTTCGGCGCTCGCACCTGAAAAGCTTCCATTGCAGCTTTTTCCGTCTCACATTTCCTGGATCCGAAATACGACAGTCGTGCGTCGCCGGTATTGATCGTGTTCTGCGCATGAGTATTTCCGGTTCCGTCAGCGTTCTTGTAGCTCATGTATCGATATGCCATCGAAGGTAAGGTCGAGTCCGGTCCGGACGGTCCAACATAAAAATCTAGCTTCGACTCGACGACCGCCAGAGGGGTGACTTCTCCAGTCTTCACGCTGAAGTCTGCAAGGGTAGGGGTGGTGCTGGGAGAAGATGATTCTCCAGCCGTAATTAAACGACTGGAGCACGCCAGTCATCGGAACCGAAGTACCGGATATTTCGTGGGTCCAAGTGATTTTGCGGTAAGTGAACTGTACTTTTTCCAGGTGGGTGAAGTGCGCGTTGCCTGGATCCTGGCAGTTGTGCATTTTGTTTGATGGCGACGATGATCGCGTCTTCCAGTTTGGTGGTGTAGTAGTGCTCGTGGGTGCCTTGCGCCGAAGTGCGGTACCACTGGATAACGATCTCGCTCATGCGCTCGCCGGAAGTCAGTGCGGCTTGCAGCAGAGGCGAAGCCTTGTCGTAGACCTTGGTGATCACAACTGGCTTGTGTACGCGCTGACCGGTTGGCTGACCGGATTGCGGGTCACGCGGGATGATCACGTCGTGGGTGAACGCCTGAACCATGACCTGGTCTTCGTGACCTTCCTGGTGGGTGTTGCCAACGGAGTCGGCGGTGAAGGCGCCGGCAGTGATCAGGCCTTGTTTTTCGCCGGTAACCGACATGTACGCTGGTGTTGCCATGGGGTGCTCTCCTTGCGGAATAAAGTTAAGGCCCCGGAGGCGAAATCGCCCGGTGGGTGGCTGAACGGTTATCAACGAGCGTGCCGGGTTTGGTGAGGCGCCCGTGAGGCGGGGGTTGAGCTGAGGTCGACCGCTAAACGTAGGATGTTTGGCCGTGGTTTGGGCAAAAGTGCGCAAGAAGTTGGCTATAGGCCTTTAAGCACGCGGGCTGCAGAGGATTTCCCCTGAAATATTACGACATGCCGCGCAACTTCTTGCGCAGTATGGAGACAGGCCGTGGTGCGTGGTTGTACGTTCTACAATTTTTGCAAAAGTGAAGGAGCCATCTCTTGCAATCAAGCGTGCTGACATTCTGGACTGACCGCTTTCGGCCTTAGCGGTGGTCCCTCAACTGCGAATACAAACCGACAGGCGGTTATTCCAGTCGCCCCTCTGCATTGAACCTGCTTTTTTCTAGCGCAATCCACTGGTCACGGAGGGGCAATTTTATGAAGTATATGTGCTGGATATGTTGGGAAAATGCAGAGTGTCGATCTATTGCCGGGGACTGGGTAAGTATTGAATGTAACGCCTGTGGCCGGTATTTCATCAGCAGGCGATTCATGCAAGAGAACGTAGGCAAGACGCTTGACGTGCGGGCAATGAGATATCTGAACGCCTACGCGAGGTCTGCGGGAGTATTACCGACCATCAGCTACGGAACGGCTCGTTTCACGGAAACACGTAAGCACTTCGTATGACAGTGCGCGCTGAGAGGGTAGGTCAGCCGTCTCCGTATCTCCAAAGCGCCACCGAAAGTCGCTGAACCAAGCGCGTTTACAACTGAGGGTCATTCGATCGAACCTCCACTTCTGGCCGAAAGCTACCGCTCACGAACGACGTCTCTGGGCCAATAACCGCCTATGGATTACATTTTTGGGCACGCAAAATCAGCAAACCGGCAATGACAATCAAAAAAATTCCGGCCCATGTAAAAATTTCTGGCACCTCCTGGAACAGTAAATAACCCCAAAGGCAGGCAAAAACCAGGTAGGCATAGTCGAAAGTTCCGATAAGTGCTGGAGGCGCAACTTGGTAGGCTTTGGCGGTAGCGGTATTTATGAAAATCAGAGTGCACGCGTAACAGAAGATAAAAAGCATCTCCTGCCAACCAGGCGTCTGCCATGGAGAGAGTAAAAACGCGGCACCAGTGACAGTGGACTCACTGACCATTAGCGATGCGATGGATACCTCCGATGACGGCGGCGACAAGAAAAGCGATATTCAACCCCAGCGCCAATATCAGTGGATGTTCCTTGCGACAATGTCGGCGTGTCACAACCATCGCGAGCGCATAGAAAACAGCCGCAATGACAGGGAGCAGGGTTGCAAGAACGAAAATATCTGATCCTGGGCGTAACACTGTGGCGACACCCGCGAAGCCTATCCCCATAGCAACCCACCCACGCAGCGATAACGGCTCATCTCCATAAAGGGTGGAGAAAAGAGCTATGAAAAGAGGAGTCGTGTAGATCGCCACAGCAGCCACTGATAACGGGATCAACGGTAATGCCGAGTAGTACGTTACCCACATTAACAACAGCAGAATGCTCCTGGTTGTTACCCAAAACACCGAAGCAATAGCGTGTCGACCTGATTTGATGTCTTTGCCGAGCCAGGCTCCAAGGGTCGGAACCGACAGGCAGGACACGATGAGGAACAACTGCCAGAGCGGTAGTCTGGCGCTGAAATATTTGATCGCTGCATCGGCCAGAGAAAGGAGGAAGACAGCAGCGCTGATTAGCAATATGCCCTTGGGAACGCTGTCGACGCTTGCACTATACTTGCTCACGCACCGCACCCCTGTTCCGTCAATAAGCTGAGATCCTAACAGACGGTGGCGCATTCCTAGAGCAAATAGCCAACACGTTAGGCGCCAACTTCACTGCTGGCCGTTTTGACTATCTTCCCTGCTAGCTCTGGTGTAGGGCCCATTTGCGAACGGCTACCTATGGCCGAAAGCCCCGTTTCGAAACGTACTGCTGTTCACCGTATGCGGGTGGCGACGAACTTCCGCTTCATTAAGACCAAGCAGGCATCCGCAGCCACCTGTCAAAAAGCTTTATTTGGTAAACAGTTCCTTGTGCAAAGTGACGAATGCGCCGATTGTCATCGGTGGCTGTCCGGTGACTTCGGCAATAATCGAATCTTCACCTTCGAACACTCCATGCTGGTAGTCCTTGGCGACTTCCAGTAGATGTTGGATGAGGAAAGGTTGAAGGCCATCGCTTTGCATTTCCTGGCGGTACTGATCCAGTGTTATCGCGACGTACTTGATCTCCCGATCCAATACTTTACCGATTTCGTCAGCCACGGCATGCTGGTTCATTTCGACCGGACCGTGAAGCGGATACGTCTTGCCTTTGTGAGGCTGCGGGTTTTCCAAGATGGCCGCGATCAGCCGAGCCTGATCCTCTGCTGCGATCGGGGCGTGACGCCCTGAACCAAACGGCAGGCGAATCTCGCTGTGTTCAACAATATGTTTACGCCAGTGCGGGTAGATCAACCACTGCGCAAAGTAAGTCGGTCGCAAGTGCGTCATATCCAAGCCCGACCAGTCAAACACTCGCTCGGCTGTGTAGTGATTAAGGGCCGCGTGACTCTTGGCCACGCGACGTGCCGAAATTTGAGACATGTTTACAACTGACTCTACCCCGGCTTCCTTCGCAGCGAGAGCGAAGTGGGCAGTCGCTTCAATCAAGCCAGGTGCGATTGGGTAAACGAAATAAGCTCGCTTGATGCCTTCAAGCGCTGCTCGAACAGCGTTCAAGTCCAGCAGGTCCGCAACTACAACCTCGGCGCCCAATTGGCGCAGGCTGGCCGCTCGATCATCGTTCGTGCGGACGAGCGCACGTACCGCGTGTTTTTTCTGGCGCAATATTTCAACGGTTCTCCGGCCGGTAAAACCACTGGCGCCGGTAACGAGTATGTTGGGGCTAGTCATTGATCTTCTCGCTCTTTTGGTTTTCGACTGCATAATGGCCATGGTTGGTATGATGGCTGTAATATGGTTATATGATGCGTATCATGTTTGTCAACGAATTCTTCAGCTCTAGGAAATTAAGAACGTAAGTTTTAGGGGAGCAGGTGAAGTAGGTGGGGACGGACAGGACGTCAGCAATCTAACGAGAGGGCTGGCAACCACCGGAATGAGTACACCGCACGCCTAACGAGGGTCCGAAGACAAAGTCGGCGGGTTGATGGATCATTCTCACGATGACGGCTTGGATTCAAATGCCTGCATGCCCAGCTTCACTGCAGGTCGGGCGGCTATCAACGCCAGCCAGCGTGCCATGCGGGGCCACTTCTCCCAATGAATCTGGTCGCGCACCGATCTTGTAAAGGTAAACGCAGAAATATCGGCCATTGAAAAGGCATCACCGGCTATGTACTCGCTCTCGAGGAATGCCTCTGCCGCCATCAGATGTTCCAACGCTCGTCGGCTTAATGGTGCAGATGCATTTTGCTGCCCTATCTGACGCAAAAAAAAAGCAGCGTGGCTTGGGGCGATAACATCCGTGACGAAGAAATAAAATCGGTCATAGACCCGATACCGTTGAGCGCTCGGCCCTCTGGGTGACAACCGACCAGGGGCGTGTTCGTCAGCGTATTGAATAATGGCATTTGACTGATTGATTATAAGGGGAGGTGAGACGCTGTGATCTACAAATGTCGGGGCCTTACCTAATGGGTTAAGCGCCAGATATTCTGGGGTACGCTGATCACCAGAGAGAAGGTCAAGGCACCTCGGGGTAAATTCTATGCCCGCCTCAGTCAAGGCGATTGCAGCTCGCACACTGTTCCCCGTTGATGCGCCATAAAGCTCCCGTATCTCAGACATAAAATTCTAACCTCGTAAAATTGGCTACGCGAATGCGTCCACGAAGGACGATGTATGACGGTTTCAGCAATTTCGCTGACCTCTCAGAATTTCGGCGGCGCCGAGCACAGCCTCACTGCCTCAATTTGTACTTGACTGGTGTGTATTTACACATATGATGGTCGTCATGAAAAGCCCCCATGGCGCAGACCTTTGTCATTGCCTCGCCGCCAGACGCCATGCGCGTCTGCTGACCCGCCTCTACGATCGGCATCTGTCTGCTGCGAGTCTCACTGCCTCGCAGTTTTCTACTCTTGCGTTGATCAATGAGCACCCCGGGATTCTGATCGCCGAATTGGCTGAGGTAATGGTCATGGAGCGAACTACCTTGGTTCGAGCACTGAAGCCACTCCAGAACGAAGGTTATGTCGCTAGCCATGTCGAAGGGCCGCGTTCTGCCATCAGGCTCTCGCTGTCTGCGCAAGGACGAGCGAAGTTGGCGGAGGCCGAGCCCTATTGGAAAGCCGCGCAGCGTGAGCGTGAGGATCAAATCGGCGGGGTCGCAGCAGTTCTGATTCGTAACTCACTTCTTCAGCAGGCCGGTGGCGAATAAATTTTTTTGCGTGTTTGGTGTGTAATTGCACATATGATTCTTACCCAGAAATGAGGAAGTACTCATGAAAGCTTTTCCAAGAGTTCCGTCCAAGAGCGCTGTCGATCCAGCGGAGCGAATCAGTGCGATCGACTTCGTGAACAGGCTCAATTGGTGGTTCGAGACTTGGGATGTGGAGGCAATGGTCGATGCTTTTCTACCGGACGCCGTCGCGTACCACTTCCATGGCACCATTCGTGGCCACGATGAGATTCGCCAGTTCTTCAAGAAGGACTATCCGTATCTGATTCCTGGCGTCAGCCGACACGCCACCAACCACATTGTCGATGCGGATGAAGACGGCGTCGTGGTGCGCTATCAGAATCTGCTGGTGCGCTACGCGACGCCAGAGTCGGCCGCGATACTGGGAGATGGCCAAGCCATCGATAGCCCCGATGATTTGCCTGCCATCTGGCTCTACTCGCCAATGATGGATCGCTTGCGTCGAACTGAACACGGCTGGAAAGTCTTCGAGCGGTTCATAGGTGGTTCAGCCATCAACACGAGGCTTAACCCACCGATTACTGATCCTGCTCAACTTGCCAAGTACATGCCCCAATTAAAGCAAGCGTAAGACCTGCCATCGTCGAGTAGAAATGAAAGGGGGCGTTCCACACATATTCGGAATAGCGAAGCCCTTGCTAACAGTAAGTCAGTCTTCATCCTTTGAGCGGCGCTTAGCAGCCCGCTCTTTTTTTGTGGGAGTGACAGGCCAGGCATTAATGACCGATTGTAGAAACTGCTCAGACAGTTCATGGCTATCCAGCGCTCTGGCAATGAGCATCGCCCCGGTGATCGATGAAAGGATGCGTAGTGACTCTTGGTACTTTTCTTCATGATTTGCGCCTTCGACCAACGCCATCAGGGTATCGATCAAATGCTCGACGCCTCTGGTGAAAGAGCTGCTGACCGTGCCACCGGTACGCGCGACATCCGCACCTAATGCAGGAATGGGGCAACCCTCGGTCCAGTTATCCAGATGCGCTTGTGTCAGGTACGTCTTGACGAGCTCGGGAATAGATTTGGCATTTTGCCAATCCTGAATATTTGATTCAAATGTACGGCTGACCGCTTCTGACGCGAGCTGTTCCTTGCCGCCCGGAAACTGTCCGTAGAACCCGCCATGGGTCAGGCCAACTGAGCGCGAGAGCTCGCCGATACCAATTCCGTCGATGCCTTTTTCCCGATACAGCCGTGACGCTGCAGTAAGGATGGCTTCTTTGTTGGCGGCGGCCTGGTCTTTCGTCACTTTCATGAAATTGCTCCTGTGGCCAGGTTGGCATCGCCTGGACATAACGATGTTGCTGGGCTGGCTTTCATGATATTCGTCATATAAAGTTGCTGCAATGGCTGTCTAGGCATCTGTAGAAGTCTCGCGGATCCCATGGCTTTAGCTCAAGTCAAATAATTTCCCGGTGGACCGGCCCCATGAAACGTAATGATCTGCGCTGTGTCGATCTGAATCTGCTGGTGGTGTTCGAAGCTCTTATTCAGGAGCGCAACCTCACCCGCGCCGCTGAAAAATTATCTCTTGGTCAGCCAGCGGTCAGCGCAGCGCTGGTGCGTTTGCGCAGGCTGTTCAACGACCCTCTGTTCGAGCGCATCGGTCGTCGAATGGTGCCCACCTCTCGTGCATTGCGTGCTGCACAGACGCTCGGGCCAGCGTTGGATTGCGTGTGTACTGCGATCGCCGACACCAGGGTTTAACCGGGCTGATCCCTTTTTTTGTCATTAAATATGATGACTATCATTATTAGTGATAGCCAACTTCACTCCCTTCGATTCGTCGTGACCTCGTGCGAGGCCGAGAATCCGCAAATTCCCAAACCGTCTGGCGGACACGACCCATGGAACAGTCACTCAAACCTTTGCGTTATCCCCTTGCCGCGTTGGCGCTGGTAGCGCTTGCCGCGTGTGAACGCACACCCGATGCCGCTCAGGTTCCCGGGGCGCCGCACGTTACCGTCGCGAAAGTGCTTGAGCAACCCATCACCGAGTGGGATGAAGTCACTGCTCGCCTGGAAGCACCAGAAACCGTAGAGGTTCGCCCACGGGTGTCGGGCCAGATCGAACGCGTTGCTTTTACCGATGGTGTGCTGGTTAAGAAGGGCGATTTGTTGTTCCAGATTGATCCACGTCCGTTCGAGCATGAAGTGCATCGCATCGAGGCGCAGTTGCAACAGGCACGCGCCACGCTGATCCGCACTAGCAACGAAGCGCAACGCGGACAGCGTCTGTTAAGCAGCAACGCGATCTCTGCCGAGCTCGCCGACACTCGCACGACCAGGGCGCAGGAAGCCCGGGCCGGTGTCGATGCGATTCAGGCGCAGCTGGATCTGGCGCGTTTAAATCTCAGCTTCACCCGCATCACGGCGCCGATCACCGGTCGTGTCAGCCGCGCGGAAATCACCGCCGGCAACATTGTCACCGCCGACACGACCGCGCTGACCAGCGTGGTCTCCACCGACAAGGTCTACGCATACTTCGATGCTGACGAACGCATGTTCCTCAAGTACAGCCTGCTTTCCCGCCAGGGCCAGCGCGGCCAGACCACGCCGGTCTACATGGGGCTTTCGAACGAGGAGGGCAACACGCACCTTGGGCAGATGAATTTTGTCGACAACCAGGTAAACCCGAAAACCGGCACCATCCGAGGCCGTGCGGTTTTTGATAACGCTGGCGGTCAATACACCCCTGGTCTGTATGCGCGCTTGAAACTGGTGGGTAGCGCTGCGTATCCCGGTCTGTTGATCAAAGACGAAGCGGTCGGCACCGACCTCGGCAAGAAATTCGTGCTAGTGGTCGGCCAGGACAACAAAGCGGTTTATCGCAGCGTTGATCTGGGGCCGAAACTGGAAGGCCTGCGCATCGTGCGCAGCGGCTTGCAGAAAGAAGATCGCATCGTCATCAACGGCCTGCAGCGCGTCCGCCCAGGTGCTTTGATCGATCCGCAGGACGCGCCGATGGCGAGCCCGGAAACGGTCGCCACACTGGCTCGCCAGCGTCAGGCAATCGAAGCCGCCAATCAACCGGCTTCAGCTAAATCGCCTGCGCTGGTGAATGCTGAATCTGCCGCTGCACCTCGCGGATAAGGAGCACTGACATGAAGTTCTCCCAGTTCTTTATCACGCGGCCGATTTTCGCCGCAGTGCTATCGCTGCTGATCCTGATCGCCGGAGCCATCTCGCTGTTCCAGTTACCGATCAGCGAATACCCGGAAGTGGTGCCACCGACCGTGGTGGTCCACGCCAACTACCCCGGCGCCAACCCGAAAGTCATCGGTGAAACCGTGGCCGCGCCGTTGGAGCAGGCGATCACCGGCGTCGAGAACATGTTGTACATGTCCTCGCAATCCACCGCTGACGGCCGACTGACCCTGACCGTGACATTCGCGTTGGGCACCGATCTGGACAACGCCCAGGTCCAAGTGCAGAACCGTGTGACCCGCACCGAACCCAAGCTGCCAGAGGAAGTGACGCGCATAGGTATTACCGTCGACAAGGCTTCTCCCGAGCTGACCTTGCTGGTGCATCTGGTGTCACCGGACAAGCGCTACGACATGCTCTACCTGTCGAACTACGCGATCCTCAACGTCAAGGATGAGCTGTCGCGCCTCGACGGTATCGGCGATGTGAAGATGTTCGGTATCGGTGATTACTCGCTGCGTATCTGGCTCGATCCGAACAAGACCGCTTCGCGCAATCTGACCGCAACCGACGTAGTTAACGCGGTGCGCGAGCAGAACCGTCAGGTCGCTGCAGGACAACTGGGTTCGCCGCCGGCACCGAATGCCACGAGCTTCCAGATGTCGATCAACTCCCAGGGGCGTTTGGTCAGTGAAGAAGAGTTCGAGAACGTCATTATCCGCAGCGGTCCGGATGGCGAGATCACGCGTCTGAAAGACATCGCCCGGGTCGAGTTGGGCTCCAACCAATACGCCTTGCGCGCCTTGCTCAACAACGAGGAAGCGGTGGCGATGCCGATCTTCCAGCGTCCGGGCTCGAATGCGATCGACATCTCCAACCAGGTGCGGGCGAAGATGGCGGAACTGAAGAAGAGTTTCCCGGAAGGCATGGACTACGAAATTGTCTATGACCCGACGATCTTCGTACGCAGTTCGATCGAGGCAGTGGTTCACACCCTGTTCGAAGCATTGATTCTCGTGGTACTGGTGGTGATCCTGTTCCTGCAAACCTGGCGCGCCTCGATCATTCCGCTGGTCGCGGTGCCGGTGTCGCTGATCGGTACGTTTGCCGTGATGCACCTGTTCGGCTTCTCGTTGAATGCGCTGTCGCTGTTCGGCCTCGTGCTGGCGATCGGGATCGTGGTGGACGATGCGATCGTGGTGGTGGAGAACGTCGAACGGAACATCGAGTCGGGGCTGGAACCGGTCGAGGCGACCAAAAAAGCCATGGGCGAGGTGACCGGTCCGATCATTGCCACGGCGCTGGTGTTGTGTGCGGTGTTCGTACCCGCAGCCTTTATTTCCGGCTTGACCGGGCAGTTCTACAAGCAGTTTGCGTTGACGATTGCGATCTCTACGGTGATCTCTGCGTTCAACTCCTTGACCTTGTCACCGGCCCTGGCCGCCGTGTTGCTCAAGGCACACGGCGCACCGAAGGACCGTTTCTCCAAAGTGTTGGATCGCCTGCTTGGTGGCTGGCTGTTCAAACCTTTCAACCGCTTCTTCGATAAGGCCAGCCATGGCTATGTGATTGCCGTGGCCAAGATCATTCGCGGCAGCAGCGTGGCGTTGCTGATATACGCAGGTCTGATCGCCTTGACCTACATGGGCTTCAGCACCACGCCGACCGGTTTTGTGCCGACCCAGGACAAGAAGTACCTGGTGACTTTCGCCCAATTGCCGGACGCCGCCAGCCTGGATCGCACCGAAAACGTGATCCGGCGCATGAGCACCATCGCCATGAACGAACCGGGCTTCGACAGCGCCGTGGCCTTCCCGGGCCTTTCGATCAACGGCTTCACAAACAGTCCGAATGCCGGCATCGCCTTCATCGGTTTGCGGCCGTTCGATGAGCGCAAGGATCCGAGCCTGTCAGCTGGGGCGATTTCCGCTTCGCTGAACGCCAAGTTCGGCAGCATCCAGGACGCCTACATCGCGGTGTTTCCGCCGCCGCCAGTGCAAGGCTTGGGCACCATCGGCGGGTTCCGTTTGCAGATCGAGGACCGGGGCAACCTGGGTTACGACGAGCTGTACAAAGAAACCATGAACATCATCAACAAGAGCCGCAGCGTTCCGGAGCTGGCTAACCTGTTCACCAGTTACACGGTCAACGTGCCGCAGATCGAAGCCGCCATTGACCGCGAAAAAGCCAAGACCCACGGCGTGGCGATCAACGACATTTTCGACACGTTGCAGGTGTACCTGGGCTCGCTGTATGCCAACGACTTCAACCGTTTCGGGCGGACCTACCAGGTCAACGTACAGGCCGAACAACAGTTCCGCCAGGAGCCGGAACAGATCGGCCAATTGAAGGTGCGCAACGACCGCGGCGAGATGATCCCGCTGGCCACCTTCGTCAAGATCAGCCCTAGTTCGGGGCCTGACCGCGTCTCGCACTACAACGGTTTCGTCACCGCCGAAATCAACGGCAGCGCTGCGCCAGGCTACAGCTCCGGCCAGGCCCAGGCGGCGATTGAAAAACTGCTGAAAGAAGAATTGCCGAATGGCATGACCTACGAATGGACCGACCTGACCTACCAACAGATCCTGTCCGGCAACACCGCGTTGCTGGTGTTCCCGCTCTGCGTGTTGTTGGCGTTCCTGGTGCTGGCGGCGCTGTATGAAAGCTGGAGCTTGCCATTGGCGGTGATCCTGATCGTGCCGATGACCCTGCTGTCGGCGATTGCCGGGGTGATCATTTCCAAGGGCGACAACAACATCTTTACCCAGATCGGCCTGATCGTGCTGGTTGGTCTGGCCTGCAAGAACGCGATCCTGATCGTCGAGTTCGCCAAGGACAAACAGGAGCAGGGCATGTCGCCGCTGGATGCGGTGCTGGAGGCTTGCCGCATGCGGTTGCGGCCGATCCTGATGACCTCGTTCGCCTTCATCATGGGTGTGATTCCGCTGGTGACGTCCACCGGTGCCGGCTCCGAAATGCGCCGGGCGATGGGGGTTGCGGTGTTCTCCGGGATGCTCGGCGTAACTTTCTTCGGCTTGCTGCTGACGCCGATGTTCTTCGTGCTGATTCGTCGCTCCATTGAGCGCAAAAACGCACGCAAGGTCGCCAAGGTTCACCCAACAACCGCATTGCATCCGGAGGCACACTGATGAACACCTTGAAGCTTTTTTTTCCCAGCCTTCTGGTCGTTGCGCTCGCCGCGTGTACAGTCGGTCCCGACTACAAGACGCCTGACACCGCGCCGGCCACTATCGTGTCGATCCAGGGCGGGCACTACGATCAATCGCAGTTTGAAACGGTGTGGTGGCAGCAATTCGATGACCCCACGCTCAACCAGTTGGTGAGCAAATCCCTGGAAGGCAACCGCGATCTGCGGGTGGCGTTCGCCCGCTGGAAAGCGGCCCGAGCGATTCGGGACGACGTCAGCAACGACAATTTGCCGGTGGTTACCAGCCGCGTCAGCAGCCAACAAGGAAAGGGCCAAGTGCCCGGTCAGACCGAAAGCCGCGTCAATCAGGAACGCTATGATCTTGGCCTCGACATGGCCTGGGAAGTCGATCTGTTCGGTCGCATCCAGCGCCAACTGGAATCCAGCGACGCTCAGGAAGATGCTGCCGCCGCAGACTTGTATCAACTGCGCGTGACGATGATTGCCGAGTTGGTGGACGCCTATGGCCAATTGCGCGGCGCACAACTGCGGGAAAAGATCGCCCTGGCCAACCTGAAGAACCAGCAGGATTCGCGCAGCGTGACGGTCAGTCTGCGCGATGCGGGTGTGGGTAATGAACTCGACGTAGTGCGCGCCGATGCACGTCTGGCGGCGGTCGAGGCTACGGTGCCGCAACTTCAAGCGGAGCAGGTGCGGCAGAAAAACCGCATCGCCACGCTGCTTGGTGAGCGTCCGGATACGTTGAGCGTGTCGTTGACCCCCGCCGAGTTGCCAGCCATCGCCAAAGCGCTGACAATTGGTGATCCCGCCGAGCTGCTACGTCGGCGCCCGGATGTGCTCGCGGCCGAGCGCAGGCTGGCTTCCTCCACTGCGGATATCGGTGTGGCCACCGCCGACTTGTTCCCGCGCGTGAGCCTGAGCGGTTTCCTTGGTTTCACCGCCGGCCGTGGTTCGCAGATTGGTTCCAGTGCCGCCAAGGCCTGGAGTCTGGGACCGAGCATCACCTGGGCAGCATTTGATTTGGGCAGCGTGCGGGCGCGCATTCGCGGCGCCGACGCCAATGCTGAAGGCGCGCTGGCGACCTACGAACAGCAAGTGCTGCTGGCGCTGGAAGAGTCTGAAAACGCCTTCAGCGACTATGGCAAACGCCAACAACGCTTGTTGTCGTTGATCAAACAAAGCGAATCGAGCCGCGCCGCTGCCGACCTTGCGGCCATCCAGTACAAGGAAGGAACCGTGGATTATCTGGTGCTGCTGGATGCGCAGCGCGAGCGGCTCAACGCCGAAGATGCTCAGGCACTGGGTGAAACCGATCAGTACCGTGGCATCGTCGCGATCTATAAAGCGTTGGGTGGTGGTTGGGACAGCGGTGACGGCAGGGTCGCGAGCGTTTATTGATATACCGGTCGAAACCCCTGGCGGAATCTTTGGCACAATATCAGAAGCGATTCAGAGAAGGTGCAGCGTTTACCTCGCCTGATCGTTCGTCATTATGATTCCAGCAGCGATTGCTCACACATCGCTGCTGGTCTGGACTCCACAGGCAAGGCGTGTCGAGAACTGCGGCAACTTAAGGTAATAGGCCTGCCGAGCGATACGTCGCGATTGTTCTGTCAAAGACACTGATGTCAGCCCGCCCCCGAGCGATCAATTGAGCTCCCTCCACAGCCGCATAGATCGCCAGCGCTTGTTCCTGTCGTTCCTCAAGGCTCAGCTGTGGCCGGCAAACCGACAACACTTCCGTCAGCCAGCGCACATTCAGTTCGGTGAAACCGTCGACCTCTGTCCTTACCTCTGGTGGCAAGTCATCGTATTCGGCAGACATGATCCCGCACAGGCACATGCGATTGTCGTTGACCAGCGCCAGGCGAAAGATGTCGGTGTAGCCCTTGATCCACACATTCAGCTCGTCGGAATCGGCCCGTAAGCCAGCAAGGTATTCAAGCCCATCCTCCGTGTAACGTTTGGCTAAAGCCGCGCCCAAGTCGCCTTTGGTAGGGAAGTGGTAGTGGATGCTCGCGCTTTTGATGCCGACTTCCTTGGCGAGCTCACGAAAGCTTAAGCCGTTGTAGCCCCGGGTCTGCACCATCTTTCGGGCAGCCGACATGATCGTTTCTCGTGTATCCGTCGTCACAAATAAATCTCCCTATCGATAGATAGACGTTGACAGTGAAAATGTTCTTGCCGTAGCTTATACCTATCGATAGGTAGATAGATAGTTGTGGAGCTCGTATGAAGATTTTTGATATCCCTGGTTTTCCTAACCCGCTGCGCATTCGTATTGTTCTCGCCGAAAAAGGGCTGGGCTCGCAAATAGAGTTCAGCAAGATCGACCTGCTCGCAGCGGAACACAAGCAACCCGCATTCCTGGAGATCAACCCGCTGGGTACCGTCCCAGTTCTGCAGCTGGATGACGGCACCAACATCAGCGAATGTACCGCAATCACCGAATACTTGGACAATCTGGACGGCAACCCGATTCTCACCGGCAAGACGCCGAAGGAAAAGGCCATTATCCACATGATGCAAAAGCGCGCGGAGTCCGAGCTGGCGGATCCGGTCGGCTATTACTTCCACCACGCTACGCCGGGGCTCGGTGCCGCGCTGCAGCCCTACAAGAGTCCTGAATGGGAAGGTCGTATCGAGTGGGGCAACCGTCAGCGCGACAAAGCAGTTGCCGGCATGCACTACTTCGATCAGCTCTTGCGTAGTCAGCCATACATCGCCGGTGAGCAATTTTCCATGGCCGACATCACGGTGTATGCCGGGCTGATCTTCGCCGGTTTCGCCAGTATTGCAATCCCCAATCAGTGCAGCGCGCTCCTGGCCTGGCAGGCGAAAGTGCAGCAACGCCCAAGCGTAAAAAATCCCGCCTGATCCTTGCTCTGCCCCAACTGAAAACAGTCAGGGCGGACCTAAACCTACTCGTTTTTTTTAAGGTGGCTCTATATGACCCTTTTCAACATCCGATGGGCGATGCGCCATACCCTGGCCATCGTCGCGCTGACGACTGCGTGCTCGACATTGACTGTTCAGGCCAGCAGCACCCCAGCAGAAAAAAAAGCTGCACATAGCTACACCCATCAAACCGCTCCGACCCAGTTTATCGAAGTCGAGGGTGCGCGCCTGGCATATCGTCGCTTCGGCAAACCCAGTGCCGTGCCACTGGTATTTCTCCAGCATTTCGTTGGCAACCTAGACAGCTGGGATCCCAAAGTCATCGACGGTTTTGCCCGTGATCGTGAAATTATCCTTTTCGACAATGCCGGCGTCGCCAGTTCCAGCGGTGAAGTACCGAACACCATCGAAGGCATGGCCAAATATGCCTCCGGCCTGCTGCAGGCACTGAACGTGAAAAAGGCTGACTTGCTCGGCTTTTCCATGGGCAGTCTGATCGCACAGCAAGTGACGCTTGATCATCCGAACCTCGTGCGTCGTCTGATTCTGGTCGGTTCATCACCTCGCGGTGGAGTTGGTATGGACTCGCTGACGCCGGAATTTCAGGGCTACCTGGCGAAAAAGCGTGCGGTACCGGATGAACTGCTGCTGGACGTTTTCTTTACCCAGACCATAGAAAGCCAGGCCGCCGGACATGAATTCCTTACCCGTCTGCGCTCACGTAGGGTCAATCGCGATGTTGATGTCGATAGCAAGACTGCACCCGCACAAGCAGCCGCCATCGCTGGTTGGGGAGCGCCAGCCGGTAACGCCAACGACTACCTGAAAGGCATCAAGCAACCGACGATGGTAGTCGCTGGCAGCCATGACATCGTCTTCTACACAGTTAATGACGTGACCTTGCAGCAGAGTTTGCCCAACGCCCAGTTGGTTATCTACCCGGATTCAAACCATGGCGCGATCTATCAATACCCGGATCTATTTTTGAAACACGCCACGCTGTTTCTCAATGGAGTGAAGTAATCGAAGCAATGCACTGACGATTTGGTCGGCAGTACATGCCGCACCACCGATTAGGCTCCAAGTCAGGCCTGCGTCTACAGATCTGACGAGCGAAGAATCCAGGATCTCAGATTATGAAAGCGATTCAGTTCCGTAGCTTCGGCGGCCCCGAAGTACTCGAGTACGTCGACTTGCCAACGCCCGTGCCGGGGCCGGGAGAAGTATTGATAGAAACCTCCGCGATTGGGGTGAATTTTCCGGATATTCGTGAACGGTTAGGCATGTATAACCGGCCCGAAACACGCGTTGGTGGTGTCACGCTGCCGCATGTAGCCGGACTTCAGGTGGTCGGACGCGTTTCAAAAACAGGAGCGGGCGTTGACCGTGCCGTTGTCGGGCGCAAGGTCATGGCCTTGATGCCCAAGGGCGCATACGCACAGCAGGCTATTGCCCGTGCTGACATGCTGGTAATGCTGGATGAGTCGGTAAACGACGTCGCCATGGCGGGTTTACCTTGTCAGGGGGTGACTGCGTTCCTCGCTCTACGCACATGCGCGCATTTACAGTCAGGTGAAAGCGTTTTGATCCAAGGCGCCGCCGGGGGGCTTGGCAGTCTGGCTGTGCAGATTGCAAAAGCCATGGGCGCACAGACAGTTTTCGGTACGGCCAGCACTGAAAGTCGACGCGCATTCGTGCGCAGCCTCGGAGCCGACTATGCCATTAGCTACGACACTCCCCAGTGGCCGGAGCGGGTGCTTGAACTGACCGAGGGGCGTGGAGTTGATGTGATCCTCGAAACCATCGGCGGCGAAGTGTTCGATCAGAATTTTGAGTGTCTCGCCATGCTGGGACGTTGTGTGGTGGTGGGCTCCACGCGGGGGCCAGGCGAGGCATTGGCGCCTCGTCGGTTGATGGCCAAAGCGCAAACCTTGACCGGCATGTACCTGCCGACGTTCTTCCAGCGCCCTACGTTGATCCGCGAGGCTTTGCAATTCCTTGCTGACGGCGTTTCAGGCGGAGTGATCAGACCAGTCATCGGCGCGACGTTACCCTTGAGCGAAACGGGCCTGGCGCACGCCTTATTGGAGCGAAGGGAAGTTCAAGGCGTCATTGTGCTGGTTCCAAACCTCTAAGAGTGGTTCGCCGATTCCCCTGGATTTTCTTGCGAACGAGGAACACAGGACCTTCCGTGGCATTGATCAGGCGGCCACATACTCATCAGTAAATACGCCCACGAGAGGAGCGCGCATGCGCTATCACGGTTTCATTGCAAGTGCAAGATGTTTGGCGCTCGGACTGATGCTCGCGTGGGGCGGGCATGCGACGGCAGCTGATATTCACTACCGGTTCATCATGGTCGCTGGCAACAAAATGTTTTATCGGGAGGCTAGCAATCCTCATAAACCGACCATTCTGCTGCTTCATGGTTTTCCGTCGTCTTCGCACAGCTATGGTTGGAGGCGCTGGTCGTGACCCACTATGATCTCGACCACATCCAAGGTGTGATTGAGTTGCTCAATAACCCCCCTCCATGGCTTCAAATCCGTGAGGTGTGGTTCAACGGATATCATCACCTTGCGCCTCCGGACCTCTTGGGGCCGCGTGAGGGCGACGCTCTGTCCAAGTTGATTCGCAGTCGTAAGCTTGCGTCGAATGCAGTTTATCGCAAGCAGGAAAATGACAAGGACCGTGGTGCCATTCTTCAGTCTTCACATGCAGTCTCGTTGCGAGGAGGGCTTGATGTAAGAGTGCTGTCGCCGGACCAGGATGGATTGACGGCTCTGGCGAGGCATTGGACCAATCCTGTATTACCTCCACCGGAGCCGGAATCTGCTCCTGGCGACCTATTAGGGCGCGGTGATACATGGCCTCCGAAGAAGTTCTTTTTTAATGGTGGGGAGACTTTTGTGTCTGACACATCGGTACCCAACAGAAGCAGCATTGCATTGCTTCTGACGTTCGATAAGAAACGCGTGCTTCTAGCCGCGGAGTATCCGTCCGGCGAAGTCATCTAGCCACTCTGCGAACAAAGACATCCTTTGCATTCAAATTTAGGTGCCCACCATCGCAGTAAGCGATGGCATTAGGAAGGTGTACTGCCCAGACGGTTACGCAGCAGTAATGGAAGCTCGGTAATACCACAAGGAGAGGTGCGTCCATCTGGCATCCATCATTCGCAAAGCAACGCCCACCTCACTACAATGTCGGCAGATCGACCAATCCAAAGGTGAACCGTGGAATTCAAACGGGACAGATTCAACGGCGTCATTGTCGACGCCGCTTCGCTGCCGGACGACCCGCAAGCGTTGTGTGGCGCCGTCGACGCGTTAGTCGCCCTCATCGAGCACGAGCGCCTGGCTCTGGCCTGGGTCACACTGCCGATCAGCAACGCTCAAGGCATTCCGGTCTTCACCGCCGCCGGTTTCTCCTTCCATAGCTGTCTGACAGATCAGCTGACCCTAGTGCGCCGCCCATTCGAGCAGGCATTCGTCCCATTCATACCCACCCATACCGTAGGGGCGGGCGCCATCGTCATTAACGACGCTGGGGAACTCCTCGTCATAAGGGAGCGAGGTACCACCGGGTTCAAGCTACCGGGGGGCCATGTAGACGCCGCCGAGCGAATTCAGGATTCGATCGAGCGCGAGGTGCTGGAGGAGACTGGGATCGAATCGAAGTGCGAATCCATCGTGGCGTTTACCACCAAACACCCCTACCAATTTGGCAAATCGAACATTCACTTTATCTGCAGAATGACGGCCTTGACGCAGCGTATCAACGTACTGGACACCGCCGAGATCGAAGAAGCTAAATGGATAGCGCTGCAAGCCTACCTGGCAGACTCCTGCAACAGCCTGTCCAACCGGCAGCTGGTCAGCGATGTAGCGTTCAGCCAAGGGCTCGTATGCACCGAGTATTCCGCCAACATCGGGCTCCACAAAAAACAAGAGATTTTCACGGCGGCTTGCTGATCAATCGAAATAGCCGCCTCTAGGCATGCGTCCTAGCATCATATCTTGCTTAATTAAACCGGTTGCCACTTATGCGGCAGCAACTGATCGATTTCACTCGCCCGCTGCGTCGGCAGGCGCGTGAGGACGTCCTTCAAGTAAGCATATGGATCATGACCATTCAGCCGTGCAGACTGGATCAAACTCATGATCGCCGCCGCTCGTTTGCCGCTGCGTAGCGACCCTGCGAAGAGCCAGTTTTTGCGACCCAACGCCCAAGGTCGGATCTGGTTCTCGCACCAATTATTGTCAATGGGTATGGCCCCGTCATCCAGGTAGCGCGATAGCGCTGCCCAGCGTTTCAGGCTGTAATCCAGTGCTCTGCTGATCGCCGAACCTTCGGGCACCAGCTCACGCTGGGCGATCATCCAGGCATGCAGCGTATCCATCACCGCTACGGCTTTTTCTTGCCGTATTTGGCGGCGTATATCTGGCTCCAGGTCGCGGATTTCACTTTCGATTTCGTACAGCAACTGGATATAGCGCAGGGCCTGCTCGGCGAGCATGCTCTTGTTGGTGGCGTGTAGTTCGAAGAACTTTCGCCGCGCATGGGCCATGCAGCCGATCTCGGTCACGCCGAGTTCGAAGCTGGCCTTGTAACCGCCAAAATCATCACACACCAGCTTGCCCCTCCAGTCTTGCAGGAAGTTGCGAGCATGCTCACCGGCGCGACTGGGGCTGAAGTCGTAAACAACCGCTGTCGTTTCGCAGAATTGGCTGGTGGCGTAGGCCCAGACAAAAGAGCGGTGGGTTTTCTTCGAACCCGGAGCGAGCATCTGCACCGGCGTTTCATCGGCATGAATGACCTGCTGCCCGAGCACTACGTCGCGCAACGCATCGACTAGAGGCTGTAACTGCACACCAGTCACGCCAACCCATTGAGCCAAAGTTGAACGTGGAATCGCCAAGCCCGCTCGACCGAAAATCGATTCCTGACGGTAAAGAGGCAAATGGTCAGCAAACTTCGCGATCATGACGTGGGCAAGTAGCCCGGCAGTCGGGATGCCCTTGTCGATGACCTGCGCCGGAACGGGTGCCTGGATCAGCGTTTCGCAGTCATCGCATACCCACTTGCCACGGACATGGCGTTCAACGGTAAACACACCGGGCGCGTAGTCCAGCTTTTCGCTGATGTCTTCACCGATACGTTTGAGTGCACAGCCGCATTGGCAGTGGGTGTTGTCCGGTTCGTGATGGATCAATGTGCGTGGAAATTCTGCCGGCAACGCGGTGCGCTTGGGCTTTTGCTTTTTCTCGGTCGGCGTGGGAGCTGTTTGTAAGGCTTGAAGCTCAGCTTCAATCGCCGCGATATCGGTATCGATCAAGTCGTCGAGCAAGCTGGCCTGCTGCGGATTCAACTGCTCGCTGCGCTTGGCGAACTTCAAGCGCTTGAGTTGCGCGATCTCATGGGTCAGTTTCTCGATAATCGTCTGGTCGCGGTTGATCTTCTTGCCCATGGTCTCGACCGTCTTGCCCATCGTCTCGACTTGCTGGTCGAGTGTCTCGACACGCTGTATCAACTGCGCCGCCAAAGCGCGCAGTTGTTCAGGGGTAAGGTGATCGAGATTGGGGAGCGAAGTCATGGTGCCGATTTTGCCAGACCAGGCAATTCGCGGCGATAGACCGATAGGCTAATGGCAGCCGTTAAAGCAGTGTGATCGCACCGCCGCAGCCCGCGCGCTGCCATGGCAGGCCCAACACCAGGGCCTGGAGTTGCTCGGTATCCAACTCTATTTCAGAGCCGTGGCGAATGCCTGGCCAGTGGAACTTACCTTGGTTCAACCGGCGAGCAGCCAGCCAGATGCCGAAGCCGTCATGCACCAGAACTTTCATACAAGTGGCGCGGCGGTTGGCGAACAGATAAGCACAGTGCGGCTTCGCCGCACCGAACACCGCGATCACTCTGGCCAACGCAGTCTCGGTGCCAGCGCGCATGTCCATCGGCTCGGTGGCGAGCCAGATGGAGTCAATGCGGATCATCGCAGTAGGTCTCGAAGAAAGGTCGCGCAGGCAGCAGCACTTTCGGTTGGCCAGTTCACTTTGACGGTGCCACGCGGGTGCTGGATTTCAACGCAGATATTCGATGAGGCTGCGTGCGAATTTGCTACGGCCAGCTGCATAGGCAACGGAATGAAAGCAGGTTGCAGTGCTGTGCTTTTCTGCGCTTGCAGCCGAATCCATTTGTGAACGAGGTTTGCGTTGAGGTTATGGCTGAGTGCGATGCTGGCAATCGAAGCGCCGGGCTGGGCGCACTCTTGAATGACCTGAGCCTTGAAGGATTTTGAATAGGAACGGCGTGTTGGCTGCATGAAATACCCGCTTAAAAGGCTAGAACTGGTGCCCACTTAAATTTAAGTGCACACCATGTCTTGGCTTTGCGGGGTTGGGTAGATGACTTGGCCGGACGGATACCAGTGCTGTGCTTTTCTGCGCTTGCAGCCGAATCCATTTGTGAACGAGGTTTGCGTTGAGGTTATGGCTGAGTGCGATGCTGGCAATCGAAGCGCCGGGCTGGGCGCACTCTTGAATGACCTGAGCCTTGAAGGATTTTGAATAGGAACGGCGTGTTGGCTGCATGAAATACCCGCTTAAAAGGCTAGAACTGGTGCCCACTTAAATTTAAGTGCACACCATGTCTTGGCTTTGCGGGGTTGGGTAGATGACTTGGCCGGACGGATACGCCGCGGATGCCTTCTGCGATGTCATCAAGAGAGGGCTAGCGATTCACCTGCCGAATCAAGAGCCGATTGACCTGCTGAAGGTTTCGCATCATGGCAGCAAAGGCAATACGGACAAGTCTTTGGTGGACGTCCTTAGGTGCAAAAGGTATCTGATCAGCACGAGCGGGAAAACTCACAAACACCCGGATCATGCTTTGATCGAGCGGTTGGTCGCTCCCCGTAACGAGCCTGAGATCATTTTCAACTATGCGCAGGGCTGGCCTGGGAAATGGCAGAACATACTATCTAACTGGCCTTCGTTCGAGGTCCGGTATCCAGAAGGTGAGAATAAGTTTGTAGATGTTTCGCTCTGAAATTTCAGGGTACATGAGGTCTGTTGGGCGATATTGAGCCTATTGGACCGCATGCAGGTGTTGTCGAATGGCCATTGTTGTCCTGTAACGTCTTCTCTAGTTAGAGGTTGTCACGGCAAACTCGACACCGCCCAGAGAGAAACACCACGCGTGTGACGGCAAGCCCTTCTGCTTTCTAGATACGAAAGCAGCATCTTTGACACCGTCCATTTGCCATTATTGTGCCCATCGTCCGCTCCTGGCCGGTAGCCGTCTTCCGCTCCGACAATGGCGCGTCCTGTTCTACTCTCCGATCAGACCTCATGCCCTCCAGCTCAAGGGCATTTCGAACACTTTGGCAAGCCGAGCCAGCTTCTCGGCAGATCTGGCAGAGATAGCGAGAGGAGGCTCTTTGATCATGTAGAACAGATGATCGAGTGCGACACCCGATTCGCCATGCGCGATGTAGTCCAGAACGATCTCTGCCCCATTCTCAAGACCTGACTGTGCCAGTGGATGATCATCAGGTAAGGGGCCAAGCTGCGCATATTCAGCGGACATCAGTGTAGAGACCTCATCCAGCACTTCGAGGAGGTCTTCACGCAGATCGGGACTCAGCTGATTCATTTCGCCTCTATCCATGTCGTCATATGCTCAGTTTGTACCACCATTTGCCGAAGAGTTGCAGCGCTGACTCCACGACGGACAGCTTTCGACCCATAGCTGACGGTCGGCTTGGCTTAGGTTCAGATTGAGCAAGCCGGTCTCTCACCCAACCGCTCTACCAACCTTACGAGATAACCATCGGGATCCTGGACGATGAATTCGCGCTGGCCTACTTCTATTTTGTCAGCCCGATACCAGGTGTCTTTGCATTCTCGATAGAGTGGAAATCCAGCCTGATCAAGTTTTTGGATGATGGGTGCGACAGCCACAACGTCAATCTGTAGGTTAATTCCTCTTCCAAACGGCTTAGACAGGGGGGCAGTCAGCCATTGACCCGCTTCCGAATCAACCTGCTCAAGCATTACTTGAGCGCCATTCAAATCGAGATATGCGAATCCGTCTTCTAGGCGTTGATAAGCTAGTTCGAGTCCCAGGCAAGAAACCCAAAAGTACAGGCTGTTAGCCAGGTCAGTGACCATTAATTCTGGAACCAGTTTGCTACGTTCGAACATAAGGTGACTTCCATTTCAACAGGCTCATTCGCTGGGAGCGGGCTGGGAACAAAGCGGACTCGTGAAGTCAGACTCTGCACCTCTGGCACTTGTGCCACAGCAGAGGGGTGGCGAGCATCATGATGCACGGTCGGCGGAGTATTATCGAGTTGAGTTGAATGTCCACTACTGGCCGAAAGCTGGCCTCGGAAAAGCCCAGCCCCGCGCTGGACTTTTTGCATCTGGCGGTAAGAGACTGCTGCCGCATCAGTGGAGACCGGTGTAGTGGCAAACGGTGTGTCCATACAGGATTGTATCAGTTGATTTTCTTGGCTTTATGCGGCAGATTCATGCCATGAAAAGTTACAGTTTCCGTTGCGCAAGTTCAATTATTACCGCCTTCACATAGGTGGTGGGGCTGCGTACGATCTGCCGAACCCCGCCTCAAATGCGGGGTTTTTCATTCCTGCTTCTGAGGCTCACACAGGAGCAAAGGAATGGACGCACTTACCCGAACTCTCAAAGAGACAATCGAGGCCGCTGATCGCGCTATCACAGCCGAAGACTTCGACGAACTGATGAAATTTTATGCGGATGACGCCAGTCTCGTGGTCAAACCAGGATTGACCGTCTCAGGCAAAGAGAGCATCCGCCGAGCTTTTGTCGCCATTGCGGATCATTTCAATAACAGCATCGTTGTCACACAGGGGGAGATCCAAGTTATACAAGGAGGTGATGTAGCTCTCGTTATCATGGAGACCTTACTACAGGCCACGGATAAGGCCGGTGTGAAAACTGAGATTTCGCGCAGGGCGACCTACGTGTTTCGACATATCTCGGAAAAGTGGCTATGCGTAGTGGACAACTCCTATGGGACGACGCTACTTGATAGCGTCGTCGGATCGTAGGACATCAAAAGGGTGGTGCCTACCTCCTGCAAGTAGGCTCCATCACCCAAAAACGAAAGGCGGAGTTTAGCTATCAGCAAGGTGTGTCTGCCAGACGCTTATTGATGGCGAGCATGTGCTTGCGGTCGAACATTACTTTACGGTGCACACAGGTACCGAGCAGTGCACCTGCGCCCTGTGGACTGACCGGGAGCGCGAAGCGGTATGTGAAGTTAGGTGGTGGTCGTCAGGAGAACTTTGCGGCTTGCCATGAAGATGTTTTTCCGCCGGATCTGAACAATCTGTTTAGCAGGGCCTTGGTCATAGCGCCGAGTGAGTCCTAGCAGACAGGTGCTGGATGAGCCTTATCGTGAGGCAGATGTTGTCAATCCGTAAGCTTCCGGCAAGGTTATCTTGTCAATCCTAGACGTAACGACGATGGTATCCGCCGAAATTGGCGGACCCATGCCCTTAATGCTGGAGTACGGTAGGTGTGTTCGCCATCCGCTTATCGAGAGTTCCATATACGTTTAAGATACGATCCGTTTTTGACTGTGAAAAGCACTGAACCGCCCCTGGCTTCGTAGAGGCCTCTGACGGTTGGGATGGGTCAAACGCGGTCAGTTGTAACTGGCAGTTATCGGCTAATAGCAGGCTATCGAGGGCATCTGGGAAAGAGGGCGATTCAAAATGCCAGAGTTGCTCGCTGAAAACCCATTGTACTCCAGGCACAAATCGTCGAGTGAAGCGCTGGGAACATGCAGTTGTGTTGGGGGAATGCAACGCGGGTCGAGCCTAGCACCAGAGGTGATGCGGGTTTGAAAACGGACTCCTGAGTATCCCTTCGGGACGCTCTACCGATGGATGGGAGCGACGCGCTCTCTCACCATGGAACTGACGGGGTGAGCGCGGAGATGAGCCTGAAGGTGCTCGCGTGCAACCTGAAGCTGGTGATGAACGTCATCAGTACCGTAGGCTTGTTGAAGGCGATAGTGGCGAAAAAACCGAATTTTGCTGATCCAAGGTGCGCCACAGCATGGCATAGACGCTCGGATGCGTCTAAGCAGGATCCGGAGCCCTAATGCCAGCACTGTGCTACTATCTCTAGCTCGCAGCTGACGTTAAAGCGTTCGGCATTTTAAGTGACCACGGACGTACCTAGCATGGATGATCGCGCATCATTTTCACCTCAATCTCTCCATGAAGCAGAGGCTTCAAAACCTGAGGTGAAGCCGCTAGTAGTTTTAAATGCATGTGCAGCGAAATTTTTCAAGAAAACGCTTGGTGGTCTGACTTTTTACGATAGCAATAAGGGTAACAACTGGGATCTCAGCTCCCCGGTGTGCGTTGATTTTGTAAATCGCATCGGTAAAAAGTTCTCCAAGAGCGGGAGAATTTACGGATATGTTGATCCGAACATGCTTTCGGCTGCTGCTAACTTTTCGAAGTATGCCAGCGATCTTGAATTCGACACGTTTGTTAATGGCGTGATGGACCGACTCTGTGACGAGGCAAACGACCCGGCCCGCCGCTCACTGAATGAAGGCTACGTGGTGTTTTCGCACTACCAAGATCACCGACAGGTGGACCATCTGCTGATTGTCATGCTTGGCAAGCAGGCTGGTTATGACTTCGACAATGACAACAATCTCAACCCGAAAGATACGGAAAGCCTGAACTTACAGGACTTTCGTCAAGCTGCCTGTATGGATTTGACAGAATTTAAAAAAGGCTTCCCTAAAAATACAGGTGACTCTTACCTCTACTTTATTAAAGGAAACTCAAAAAGCGAGTTCTTCACTGTCGCATTGGGCTGCTCAGACTCCATTCCTGGAAAGGTTTGCGTCGACAATCTCAAAAACGCGCTAGGTGCATACCTCCAAGAGGAAGCTAGCACCCTATCTCTGACAGAACGACGCACAATTCACAAGCGCGTCGTTGAATATATTGAAAGCAAAGCGGGAGAACGCGTCCACCTTTCAGAAATCCAGCACGTCATCAACAAGTGTTTGAAAGAAGACTCGCCTCATCACGGCGGACTCGTCAAGTTTATCTCAGAAAACTCTGAACGCTTCAAGGTGAGCGAAGAGTTTCAGCCCTCTGGGATAACTGCCAAAAGCATGGCCTTTACCAACATCAAACTCCCCTCTGGAGAGTTTGATGGGCGCTTCAAACTGGATGCCGTGGCCGTTGGCGACAGTGATGCGGACCTTAGCGTCGATAAGGATTTCGTGTATCTGAAGGTCAAGCTGCCAATAGAGGTATCAAACCAGCTAAGAAGCATCAACGCTGGCGGACCGGCCTCGGGTTCCGGTGATGCTTGAACGCATTTCTCTGGATGATGACCAACTCATACTCGACGCGCGGTCGGTCGATATGGGGGAGGTTTTTGCGTTTCTGAAAGTGCATGGGTGTCATAGCCCTGAAAGATTGGAGCTGTTTGGAACTGATCTTTTCCTCTCTTTACCTTCGGCCTGGGACGCCTGTTTCGTGCCTTTTTTTGCCAGCACCGAAGCTATGTGGCATGCAGTACGGACGCGTAGCAAAAAGCCTGAGCATATCCACATCATCGGCATGGACGCAGATCAGCAGGTCTCAATTTCGCGACTGATAAACTTGTACTTTCTACTTAGAGAAGCGCTAAAAACGCTTTGCCATAGCGAGGGTGATGATAGTCAAACCCATAAATACATTTTCTTCAACTCGAAAGAATCGCTTCTTACAAAGATGGAAATTTCCTACCTAATGAAATGCGATGAGCTGCTGGCCATCGACGTGGGGGAAAAGGATTTAAAAGACGCTCAAAAGCTGCATGCAGCGGTTATGGCCGATGAAGATGTTCATTGCGAAGAGCGCCGTCACGTAATGCGCGAAACGCTGACGGATCTTTTGAAGGATGAAAAGGACTGCAGCCTCCGATTGATTATGGAGTCTGTCTCAAAGTTCTACAAGAAATATAACGAGCGCTATAAAGTATACGTTAGTAAGTTTTCAGTTAACAAAATACTGACAGAAATCGAAAATGATTGCGTTAGCTTTTTGGGCAAGGTCCAAGAGGCTATCATGGCTCAGCAAACCAAAGCGTTTGCTGTACCAGGTGGTATTGTGGCAGCTGGCGCCATCTTAAAGCCGGCCACGACTTCATGGGATTACTTAATTATACTTGTCGGCTTGATAATTTCGACCTGGATGATAATCTCCCTGAATAACAATGTTGTTAGCCACATAAATTTGCTCGCGGAAGAGTTTAATCGTTCCACTAAAAAGTATGATGATATCGTTGTTGGCGTGGAAGAAATACAGGAAAAGATTGAGGATTCTCGTATGAAGCTGTCATCGTCCTCTGAGTCTGCCAAGTCTAAGCTTGGTGTTCTAACTCGCGTGTGCTACCTAGTATTTATACTGGTAAGTCTGATTCTGCTCAAGCGCTTCTTAGAGACTTCTTAGCGGGCTGCTGCAGGTAATATCTCCCTTGGAAAGATAGCCCGGAAGCAAGAGCAGCCATTGGGCGTGGGGTCCGTAAGTGCCAACTGAATCGGCCCTCGTTTCATAGGCGATTCATATCTCCATCTTTGCCATCTGCCGCTAGGCTGCAGATCCGCTACTGGCCGAGAGCAACCGAACACGAACGGTAGCTAACGGCGAACTTAGAGGGCGGTTTAATGGAAGTACGATGATTTTTCTGTCTCATGATGCCGGTGATGAAATAGGAGCAACTCTATGCTTGTCGAACGTCCTCAAACCACTGAGTCATAGTAAGTGATCATATCTTCGTAATACTGGATGCTTTTCGAGTGGCCCTGCTCCTGGCCGATATTAGATTTGAATGCCTTTGAAAAACGACGAAGAGAAAATTTCGATCGGTCCGCCTTGATAATATATTCATGGAGATATAAGAGGGACTCGAAATCGCCAATGTGATGTTGAACAACATGTCTGTCAAATTCCCGCGTTATTCCTGAGATTTGCCCTAACCATTTTTTGAATTTTTCTTCTGTTAGTGGGGTAATTTCGTCTGTCCCCCTCCGAAGCAATCGCGGTTTTGCATCTAATTCCCTGCCAAATGCATGGCCTACACCATTTCTAAATACCCTAATTTTATCCAGATCATCCACGTTGTCTCGGATGTCTGGAAGCTCACCAAAGAGCGATTTTAATTTTGAATATCTCGTCCCCCATGATCCCTTCGTGACAGCTGTCAAAATTTCCGAATGGTCGACATCAATACCAATTTTTAACCATTGGACGCCATCAATGGCTTTAGATTTTCCGTGCAAGAGTGCAGGATCAGATTTCAATGCGACCAGAACTGCTCTTTGGAAGTAGTTTTCCATTGCGCCGGTAGCTGCCATAATAAAACTTGCTCGCTTCCAGTTCCCCATGTCCTTTACATTTTTTAGGAATACGCTCCTACCCGCATCAAATCTGGCTGCGTTCGGGCCTGAAGCTTTTAACACGCTCTTGATGCTTTCTTCTGGCGATTTTCTGACGTGATGCATGGCGAACTGTTCAAGCGCTACAGAGGACCAGTACATGTTGTTCAGCTGAGCTTCGTACTCGCTAAACTGCCAAAGAGCCCAACTGGTCTGCTCTGGTTTTACCCAACGATCAAACGTAAGTGCCACTTTATCTCCTTAGTATTCTGGTTGACCATTCCAAGTCTCTATCTCTACGCCAGCTTAAGGCTGAGGCTAGGTAGCACATGATGCCATTGCTATTGAGTTATCTACATTGCCTAGCTTTGAAAAAAATTACTTCGCCACAACCAGCCACCTTCACTTGAGCAGTCGACTGGACCGCTTCCGGTCGATTGTTGCTTGTTGTTAACAGATAAAGGCAGTCTAAGGAGGGTGCCAACGCTCGAGTTGCAGAAGCATTTTTCAGGCAGCTACCCAACGGGATTGTTTGGATACCTTCGCCCGCAGAGGAATTAGGCGGCGCGTGGCATGCCCTCCCCAGACGACGTCACTCCGGCGCCATCAGCACCGCGAGTGTCATTTTGATGAACTCTTCGTTTCGGCTGATTGTGTCTAGCGCACCGCGAACATTCTCGGCGACATCAGCAGATCCGCGATGCTCGACCCAAAGTGTTAGCTCCATGATGGCAGCTTCGAGGGCGAGTTGGTTTTGATTGATCTTGAAAAGCAAGGAAGGGAGCAGGTCTGAATTGGTCATTGGTTATCCTCCGTGTGAGGACAGCGTAGCAGCAGGAAATTGGAGGTGACCAATTGTCTACACGTTACGATTAGAGCCACTCAAAGGCGTGTTTGCTGAGATCTATATCGTCCCACTACTCAGACCACCAACCTTTCTCTGCCTGTCCGTAATGTGAGCCGCAGAACCAGCTTTCTAACTCTACGTCCATAGTCGTAATTAATGCCAGATTCTCCTGCAAAGGATCCAAGAGATCAGCCTGCTTGCGAGCCCAGTCGATCCAAGGATATGCCATTTCACGATCTGCGATCGGGGCAATTTTTAGCCGATCTTCCACCGCTTTTATGAAGGCTCGTAAGCGCTCGGCACGTTCCCATCGCTCTGTATGTTTAACGACGCTTAGTCTGAGGCGACGTTGAGTCTCTGTTGCACGGGCTCGTTCAAGGCGTCGTCTTTCATCTTCAGCCCATTCACGATTTCTTGCCGCCTCTTTCTCTCTGAGGACCTTGATAGAAACTGACGCGGAACTTAAGCCCGCGAGGATGCTAGGTAGTTTTTTCTCGAGCGGCGCGGTCTTGGTGTCCTTCCAGTTTTTCCGTTCTCCGTAATCCATCCGCGCGTCGATCTGAAACGTCAATTCGCCAGTGGAGGTCCATTCAAACTGTGGGCTTCGCAGGGACATGAAATTAGGCTCCCATGGAGCGCCTGGGCGGCGTTTTGGCGGAGGTGGCGGTGGGATAGGGTGCTTGGCTAATCGCTCCACGAGTCGCACGGTTATAGGCTCATCGTTGACCGTGACGACTGTTTTTCCTTCAACGTTGATCTTCCATGAACAACCGTCAGCCTCACCCTCTTTGATCAATGCATCAAAAAGGATTGCGCAGCGTTCTATCAATGTCGACGAAATCATCACATTCAAGACACGCTTGCCTGCGTAATCGAGGTAGCCGTCCTTGACCTTCGATGTTTTTGCGCTCTTTAGCCATTGACTCACTAGCGCGTGAGGCTCGGTTAATTGATAGGGGGCTTCAATCGTTCGCCGGACTATAGGTGACTTCAAATCAGTGCCAGCCGTGACGAGCGAACTGTCACGGTCGAGCACTTGGAATTGGACATTGCCTTCGACCTGAGGAGGTTTGGGTTTTCGTTGTCGCTGCTTTTCCGATTTGGCCCAGTGGCCACGCCCAGGGAGAGGGATGCCGGCTTTGCGACAAGCCTTGGCGACGGCGACGTCGGAAACACCAATTTCGTGGGCCAGTTTGACCATGGGTGTTTGCCATACTTTTTCGAACAGTTCCGCGACGGTGAAGCTCACGAATGTGTACATGCAGTCTGTCACCTTTGCTCGTCGCGAATTTAAGGCCATAACACGGGGTGTCGCGGATGTTAAATTCCGGGAGGCTATGGGCGCAACCGCCTATGACGGTGTTCGCGTCTCTGGCGCCGCGTACACTGGAAAAGACAACATCGACTCGTTTGGCGTGTACTCGTAGTTCGAGGACAACACCGCACTGAGCCGATCGCCCAACAGGTTCCAGGCGTTTTTCTTCTCTTCGGCATAGTCGTGATGTAAGTAATGACGTCTCACCCGAGAGCCGGCCAGGACATGATTTTGACAGCGATCGATGACATCGAGACTAACGCCTAAGGCTTGCATCATGGTCGCCCCGGTACGGCGCAGGTCATGTGGCGTCCAGTCGCCGTTCTGGCCGTCGGCGAGCACCAGGGTATCGTCGTGACGCCGTCGTGAGAGGGCCTTGCGGTTTTTGAATCGGGCCTGGCGATCGCCGACCTGTTTGCTCACCACTTTCACGTCCACATGCCCATCATCCTGCTTGTTGGGGAAGCACCACTGGGAATGCCCCGTCAGGGTCTTGAGTTCCTGAAAAAAATGCAGGGCAAAGGGAGAGAGGAAGACATGGTGGTCCTGCTTCTTGCCCCGGGTGCCTTTGACGTTTTCACTGGGGAGGAACCAAGTCTGCCGCTCCAGATCGACATTTTTCCATTCGGCCTGCAGCAACTCGCCAATCCGGCACAGCGTGCCTAGGCTAATCCAGAGCGCTAGTTGGGTTTCCTTTTTTAACGGTCGAATGCCGTCGTATTTCTGACCGGCGGGGAGGGCGTTGTAATCGGCGGTCATTTGTTGGAAACGGTTGTGCAGTTCCAACAGCTCAGCCGATGAAAGGATGCGGCTTCTTTCGGCTTCGTAGTCGGCCGGGATCAAGGGGGAGATGTCAACCAGCTCAGTTGGATCACCCTCGATCAATAAGGCCCGCCAAGGTTGGCGCTTTCTGGCCCAACCGAACATCTGAGTGAGGTCGGCGAAGAAACTGATAGCTTGCCGGTGAGCGCCGCGGTTGATCACGGCCCGGATCAGCGCCCGAACATCGTGTTCGGAGACACTGCTCACTGCGGTCTTGCCGAGTGCTGGCAAAAGGTCCTTGTTAAAACGACGCTGTAACTCGGCATTGCCGTCTTTTCGCGCGACGCCATCCAATAGCCAGGCCTGGGCCAGATCTTGGACGGTCAGCGTTTTCACCTTCGCGGTTTTTACTTGTTCGGCCTCTATGTTAGCTGCGGCGTATGCCTGTGCCTTGGCGGCTTTCTTGTGTTCGTTGGGATTGATCTGTTCGTCAATGAGCGCCCGGGCTTGGTTGCGGGCCTTGCGGATGTCCGTCAGGGATTTGCGCGGCCAGGTTCCGCAGGCGTACTCTTTGTTTTGGTCGCCCCAGCGATACCGATAGAAAAAGCTGACCGACACGCCGTCCTTACGGACTGAAATTCGACCGGCGAGATTGCCATCCTCCCTGAGGATCCGGCCGGCATCGTTGGCGGTCAGCGACTCGAGTTCTTTGATGGTGATTTTGGCCATGAAATGGGTTCCCCCTACTTTTTCCCCCACAAAAACGTCGGCTCTTGATGGACGTTACTGGACTCTCGTAGAGCAGAACACCGCTGGAGCTCAGGTAAATACTAGCTTAGAAAATTCCAGAGTAAAATTTTGGAGTCTTTCAAGAAGTATAAAAAAGGAGATGGGGTGCTAGGGGTCGAGTGTTCGAATCACTCCGTCCCGACCATTATTCCTGATTAAATCAGACACTTAAGCCGATCAGATGGATCGGCTTTTTTGTGCCTGCGCAAAACCCGCGCAAAACTATCCGGTGATTTCGCTGATATTCAGATCAGAAATTGCCTCTGACCATACGAACTCGGCATGATCCTTCTGGTAGTTCTTCGTCATGGTCTCGCTGGCGTGTCCGGCGACCTTCTGACCGTCCTTTCCGGCATTCTGATACAGGTGCAGCGACAGCGCGCGCACTTCATGGAAGCCTGGCATTTCCTCTTCCTTCCATCCCTTGTAACAGCCCCCCGCTGACCGGGCCTCTTTGAAGGCCCGCGTCAAATATCTCTCTTCGACCTGAGTCCAGTGGTCTTTCGTCTGCGCCTGCTTTTGCTTTTGCGATCCGGCCGGCGGTGGATCAGGTAAGGCGAGACGATGTCATCCCGGCACCGGCTGATCGGGTTCCAGCGCCCGGAAACACTCGGCGACACCCTGTCGGATGTCCTCCCGCCAGTCGGCGGTCATCTGCTCCGCTGGTTGCCGTTGGGTGCTCAGGGGAGTGCATTCGGGTTGTGTTGGTAGCGGGGTGGACTTAAAGAAATGTTAGGCGTCAGCCGATAGGTCTGCGTCGGCATCGATGCCAAGCATTAAATCTGGAGTAAGAAATGCCGTTGAAAAGATCGCGTATAGGCGCATTCGCCGCGCTTATTGGCTGCACTTTTGCGTCGACCGCACACGCTGCCAGCGAACATGAGATGGCCGTCGGTGGTGCAGCTCTCTACCAAGTCTGCGCACAGAAGCGTCCCGAAAAGGAGCTTTCTTTAGAGCAATACATATCGCTACATCCACACATGTCGACTCAATTAGCAAACGACATTAGGGAATTCTCCTCGCAGCCAAAACACAAAGCAGAACTTGAGGATACAGTTCTGCGCATGCGGACCGAGGCCACCCAAGATTTACTTGAGGTTGTATGTGATAGCTACTACCGAGATGCAAAAAATAGGGAGTAGTCCGCAGCTCCTTTCGCATCGGGCTGTGATCTGGCCGGGGGGTCAACCGGCATTCGGCGGAAGGGGTAGGCGCACGTGGGCTACAGTTGTCCGATGCGCAGTGACCTGGAGGCAATGAATGTTTGATCGATATCCTGAGCAGAAGCCGAGCAGGAAAGCGCTTTGCGCACTTGGTGTCGCGGTCATGACGCTGGGATTATTTTTAATCGCCATCAAAGGAGTGGGCGGGGTTCTATTCACCGTCATGGGAGCGGGGTTGGTTTTAACCTGCTTTGCGAGTGAACGAGCATTTGCGAGGGTACTTCGCCTGCTGAGTTGGTTTTGAGTCGACACCCTTTCCAGGGCCGTACACCGGCAGGCCTTGTGGTTTAAGGTTGTTATGGAAAAGGCGTTTCGAGATCCATTGTTTTTGACAGGCTTACCGTTGGCTGTTTGTGGTTTCGCCATCACGGCGCCGGCCTTCTGGATTCCGGGCTTGGCCTTGATGGTGGGCGGATGGGCCGAGAGTAAAAAACAAGCCTGAGGCCATCACCGCGGCCCCTTGTAGCAGTACATACGCATGGCGACCTGCATTGTTTGGGGGCACATGGCCTCACAAAAGTACGAAAGGCTTCAGTTGCACGACTCGTCAGCCGGAACGGGGATCAGGGGACGAGCTTCAGAGGCAGTCGGACTTGCCTATCTGAAACTCGACTATCGGTGAGCTGGTTGAATCGTTGTAGAGGTAGTTATCACTAGTCCGTAACACCCGATCCCGTCTTGCCGTAACCGCTCCCGGCCTCTGTCAAATTCGAGTAAAAGATGCACCCGATAAGTCTCGCGAACAGGCCTAAAGTGTCGGCCAGATCCGGGTCGTCGAATATCACCGCCCTGGAATCCAAAGCACACAGCGCACCCCAGAGTTGTCCGTCGGGCAGGAAAATAGGTGCACCGGCGTAGCTTTCAATCATGTATTGCTTCACGACCGGGCGTGTGGCGAACCTGCCGTCTTTACTTATTTTCGGGACGAAAAGCACCTGGGGATCTCTTCGGAATTCACTGCAGAGCGTGGTCTCCAGTTCCAGCGTATCGCCGGTGTGGATGCCCAACTCGATTGGGTCGTACGCGGAGCAGACTATCCATTCCGTTTCCGTGAATTTTGCGATCGCCGCGAAGCGCGTTCCTGTCATGCGTGTGACGAGCTGCAAAATGTTGGTAGTTGCCTCAATTTCGGCGATAGAGGAACGCTCTTCCGCGCTTAGCAACGCTCTGTGAATGGTGTCACTAAGAGGCATGCAGTTTTCTCCAATAATCAAATGATGGGCCGGCAGCGATATACGCGCTGGGCGCTGCCCCCTATTGATTCTAGACGGAGCTGATTCGTTCACTTAATTGGTTGCGAATTGCCATCAGCGAAGAAAATGAACGGCGCCAAACTCGATGCGTTGTCAGTTGTAGACGAAGAGCGGGTTCGTTTGTGCAAAAACGGCACAGAATCTGTGCTGTACGTGATGTGTTCAAACAAGGCGTACCTTCCTAGCATTCCCTTTCTAAATCAATCGAAAAGGAAATGCCCCATGCCACGTTTGACTCGTCGTTTTCTTGCTGCCTGTGCATTTTCTGGCATAGTTGCCAGCGCGGGTGCCTTGGCCGAAGGCCATCCGACCATTCGCGCCATGTCCGGCGCCAAACCGGTCAGCGAGTTGCCTGCCGGCAAATCCGCACTGCTGGTGATCGACTTCCAGAACGAATATTTCACGGGGCGCATGCCGATTCCCGACGGCGCCGAGGCGTTGGCCAAGACGCGTGAGCTGATCAAGTTCGCCGACAGCCACAAGATGCCGGTCTATCACGTCCAGCACGTTGCACCGGCAGGTTCCGCGGTGTTTGCCATTGATGGAGAAAGCGTGAAGTTCCACCCGGACATGCTGCCGCGGGCCAAGGATTCGGTTGTGCAGAAAACCAGCGTCAGCGTGTTCGCCAGTACCGACCTGGATCAGCGCCTGAAGAGTGCAGGCATCAAGACCCTGATCATTTCCGGTCTGATGACCCACGCTTGTGTTGCCGGCGCCGCCCGTGACGCTGCGCCCCTTGGCTACAACGTCATCGTCGCCTCCGATGCGTCGGCCACTCGCGACATTACCCGGGTCAACGGTGACAAGATCGACAAAGATGCATTGCACAAGGCCGCATTGGCCGAAGTCGAGGACACCTTCGGCGATGTGCTGACCACGGCCCAGATCGTTAAATTACCGGTGCGCTAAACCTATGAATCAGATGTTCGCCATGCGTGTATTTCGTTGCATTGTCGAGGCCCAGGGTTTTTCGGCCGCTGCCGAGCGGCTGGACACGACTCATTCCTCGGTGTCGCGACACTTGCAGCATCTGGAGTCCACGCTCGGCGTGCGTCTGATCAACCGCAATACCCGGCGCATGAGCCTCAGCGCCGCCGGCGAGCGTTATTACGCAGCGTGCGTGGACATTCTGGATCGCGTCGATGCGGCGGCGCAGGCCGTCACTCTGGAGCAGGAACGACCTTCCGGCTTATTGCGCATCAGTGCTCCTCTGGTGGTCGGTACGCTGGAGCTGGCGCAGTGGTTGCCTGCGTTCCAGCAGCGTTACCCGGATATCCAAGTCGACCTGTCCTGCTCGGACCCTTTCGTCGATCTGGTGGCCGATGGCTTCGATGTCGCCATTCGCATTTGTGGCCCGTTAGCCGACAGCAGTCTGGTCGCGCGGTTGCTCACGGTTTCGCCCATGGTTCTGGTCGCGTCGTCGGCCTATGTATTCAGGCACGGCTTGCCGCGTAGCGTCGCCGAACTCAGCGAGCATCGGCTGCTGACATTTGCCGGGACGGCGCAATGGTCACTGATCAATGACCGGGATGAGCCGATATCCGTCACGCCCGAGAGCAGCTTTCACACCGACACCATTGCCGCGCTGCATGCTTGCGCGCTGGCGGGCGGCGGCATCGCGGCTTTTACGTTAGCCACAGTGCAGGACGATCTGCACGCTGGGAGGCTGGTGCGGATTCTTCCGGACTACACCCTCGGCGTGCGCCATTACTACGCGTTGTATCCCCATGCCCGACATTTGCCCGCCAAAGTCAGGGCGTTTGTCGATTTCATGGCCGAGTATTACCGGCTCAAGGCGCAAGGTTAAGCGAGGTCAGACACAAAAAAATCGCGTTCATGGACTGACTTCAACAGGGTATTGAGGACAGGCGTTGCCTCTGCGGAGGGGGCATGGGCGGCTGTGTAATTTGAGACAAATCCTAGGGATCGCCCGCAATGAAATCGATAGTCTGCGAGCAACCAGAATGCAGGTCAGCCGGCATTCGCTTTTTTTGAGAGCGCCTTTCGAGAGACTCCGAAGATGCTTCGAACCATTTCTGTCATTTGTCAAACGACCCATCCTTCCCCACGCCAAGGGACAGGCTGCTTATCGGGAAAGGGAATCAAGCCGTGTTGAACACTATCAGGGTTGGGGTGCTCGATGAGCAGGAAGTCGTGCGTTACGGCCTGTGCAACCACCTCGCCAGTCAATCGGGCATGATCGTGGTGGGTTCGTATCGCAGCGCCGGGCATGCCTTGCAGGCTGCCGATCAAGGCGAGCTGGACCTGTTATTGATGGACCACAGGCTGAATCACAGCGACAGCATCGGGCTCATCAAGACGCTGAACAAAGACTATCCGGCCTTGAAAGTCCTCGTCCTGATGGCACAGCCCAACACCGCCGTGGCGAGCCTTCTGTTAACGGCCGGCGGACATGGCGTGGTCAGCAAGACCCAGCCCCTGGGTGTTTATGTCGAAGCGGTCCGCGCGGTAGCGGCCGGTGAGTCGTATTGCTGCACCGGCTCCATGGCCGACGCTAGCCAGTGTCAGTCGGTTTCCGGCGCAGGCGCGCAGGCCGATCATCCTGGCACGCAGCTACTCGGTCATCCGATGCTATCGCTGCGCGAGCGAGAAGTGCTGCGGTTGTGCATCAGCGGAATGACCGTGACCCAGATTGCAATCATGTTCGAGCGCAGCGTCAAAACCGTGAGTGCGCAGAAGCTGACGGCCTACCGCAAACTTGGATTGAAAAACGACATGGAGCTGTTCAAAAGGCTCTCGCGACGCGGGACCTGAACTGCCTTGCCATCAGGTTCCTGGCAGGTCCAACGACAGTATCGCCGACCGACGAAACTCGCGCATGCCGGATCCGGCAGCTCAGAACCGTCTGTTTCCGAGTGTGCTCTCGGAAATTTCTTAGACACTTCGCTACCCCCGATCCCGATACTTGTTTGTATTGCGCCGAGGCCTTGGGAAGCTGCTTTGTCAGTTGATTTTCCGATGGCCCGCCGCGCCGCGACAGCATGAATCTTTTACTTTGCCGATTCCGGGAGAAGCGAAAATGAAATGGTCGAATCTTTCACCTCTGCGCGTGGCCATCCTGGACGATCACCCGTTGGTTCGCCGGGGCTTCGGCTCGCGGATTGAATCGGAACGCGATCTCAAGCTGGTTGCCATGTATGCAGGCAGTCGTGAGCTGTTGGCCGGCTTGCGCAATGAAGCGGTGGATGTGCTGGTCCTCGACTATTCTCTGCAGCAGGACGAATTGGACGGTTTGAACCTGATTCGTTTGCTGCGCGTGCGCCATCCCGAGGTCCGGATCCTGGTGTCTTCTTCGGCTGAAAGTCTGGCGACCATTTCGTTGGCCCTGCGTGCCGGAGCCAGCGGTTTTGTCGGCAAGTCGCAAGAGGTCGACGATCTGCTCGGAGCGATCCGGACGGTGGCGTACGAGCGTGTCTATCTGGCACAGGAAGTGGCATTGGAGCTGGGGCATGTGCCGTCCCGGCAAGGGGAAGATGAAGTCGGCAAGTCGATTCGCGTCGACTCCGATTCTGCCCTTGTCAGCCATCCGTTGCTTTCCCCCAAGGAACAGGAGGTCCTGCGATGCTGCCTGGATGGTATGTCGGTGTCGCAGATTGCGCACAAGTTCACCCGCAGTCGCAAGACCATCAGCGGGCAAAAGCAATCTGCCTTTCGCAAACTCGGGGTGAGTTGCGATTCCGAGCTGCACAAGATTCACGGCGAGCTGAGCCTGGCTTGATTCGGTTGTTCAGAGCGCTGCTGATGCTGCTGTTCGGCATCGGTTACCTACCGTTGTGCGCCGCGCAAGACCCAGGGTTCACCGAGCAGGAGCAGGAGTGGATAGCTTCGCATCCGGTGATCAACGTTGCGGTCGGTGCCGATTGGCGTCCCTTGGAATACGTCGAAAACGGCGTCTACAAAGGGCTGAGCGCCGAATACCTGAAGGCTATTTCGCGGGTCTCGGGCCTGCAGTTCCGCTGGGTGCCCGGCGCCAGTTGGAGCGAGGCCCGGGAGGCTTTGAATAAAGGCCAGGTCGAGCTGCTGCCAGCAGTTTCCGAGGCGTTTTCCACGCCGGCACTGCGCGACAAAATAGCTTACAGCCAACCCTATTTTGCCGGTTCGACGCTTATCGTGACCCGGGCGAATTCCCCCACGGTGTACGACCCACGGCAGTTATCCGGAAAAAAAGTGGCGATCAAGGGCGGTGGCGGATACGAGCGCAGCCTTCGCGAGCAGTACCCCGGCATCCAACTGCTGACTGTCGTCACACCTTCCGAGGCCCTTGATCTGGTGGCGACCGGCGAGGCGGAGGCGGCAATCGATGTCGATACCGCATTGCTGCCAATCATGCAGCGCCGTTATCTCGGCGCGCTGCACATCGCCGGGACGATCGTCGACATGCCGGCCGTGGTCAGCATGGGCGTCTCCAGAGACCAGCCGTTGCTGCTCTCCATCATCAACAAATCGATCGGTTCCCTGACCGCGCTGGAAACCGACCAGATGATCGAGCGCTGGGTGGTGCCCACCGATTATGGTCTGCCGTCCTGGCCGATCGTGCTGCATTACTACCGCTGGCAGGCACTGGCGGCGACGTGTTTGTTCGCACTGTTTGCGGTGCTGGTCTATCGGGCGCTCAAGGCGCGTCGGCGAGCGGAGCGCAGTGAGCGTGACAAAGCCATGTTCCTCGCGGTGATGAGCCACGAAATCCGCACGCCCATGAGCGCCATCCTGTCCTCCATCGAATTGCTCGAACGCGCGAAGCTCGCGCCCGAAGAAGCGCGACTGGCAAAAGTGGCGGCATCCGGGGCCAATGGCTTGCTCGAACTGCTCGATGATGTCCTCGATTTTTCCAAGATGGAGGCCAACAAGGTCACGCTCGATTGCAAGGCCAGCGACATTGCCGCACTGGCGCGGGAGGCCGTCAGCATTGCCGAAATCCGCGCCCAGGAAAAAGGCCTGCCGTTGATGCTCAAGCTGCGATTGGAGGAGGGCGTCTGGCCGGTCATCGATGCCCAGCGCGTGCGCCAGGTGCTGAACAACCTGATCTCCAACGCCGTCAAGTTCACTGCGGCGGGGCGGGTCGAGGTGAGCCTCGACCTGTCGATGGCTCAGGAGGATTCGGCGCTGGGCGTGTTGTCGATCAAGGTTGAGGACAGCGGCATCGGCATTGCCAAGCGTGCGCAGAGTCGTCTGTTTCGAGCGTTTGCCCAGGCCGATCAATCGACCACACGCCAGTTCGGCGGGACGGGGCTGGGGCTGAGAATCTGCAAGGACCTGGTGGAGCTGATGCAAGGCGATATTCAACTGCACAGCCAGCCGGGAAAGGGCACCGTGGTCGAGGTGCAAATCCCGGTAGCACTCAGTCGTCAGGCCGAGAGTGCCGCGCCGTTGGTAAGCCTCGATGACAGCGCTCGGCAAGCGACTGCCGAGCAGTATCCCGAGGATTGCCAGCCCGCATCCTTGACGGTGCTGGTGGTGGAAGACCATCCCCAGAACCGCTTCGTCATCGAGCGCCAGTTGCACGCCTTGGGCTATGCGGCGGTGCTGGTGGAAACCGGGCAAGCGGCGCTCGACAGTATCGCTGAAACGGCATTCGATATCGTCTTGCTCGACTGCAATCTGCCAGACATCGACGGCTATACCGTGGCGTCGAGGATTCGCCAAAGTGAACTCGGCAGCGAGCGGCATGTGCCGATCATTGCCATCTCGGCCATGGTCGGGCCGGAACATCTGGACGCCAGCCTGTCGGCGGGTATCGATGGGGTTCTATCCAAGCCCCTGCGCCTCAACGAACTGCGGTCGACCATCGAAATGTGGTGCGACACCGGGCAATCCCTGACCCCCTCTGTCATGGACGAACCCGCCACCGCGACCAGCCTCCACGAAGAATTTTTGCTGACCAGCGAAGCCGACCTGGCGAAGTTGCGGCAAGCCGTCAGTGCAGCGGATTGGCGTCAGGTTGCACGCACAGCGCACCGTATCGTCGGTGCCGCGCTGAGCCTTGGCAGGCCGGACATTGCCGGCTTCGCCAGAGCCATCGAGCAGGAAGCGTCCGCGCCCGGACTGTCGGCGCTCTCGGTTGGCGCGGTCCAGCGCCTGGAAAGTGCTCTGCGCAACAGCCACGGTCCGGAGCAGGCCGACCACCGCAGTTGATTAATCAGCCGCCCGTTCGCGGCGGCTGGCTGCCGCAAATCCCGAATGGCTGAGCTTTTGGGACAGGTCTCATATCGGCGGACCGCCTCCTTCAAGAGAATTCTTATACCTCTAAGGCCCCCCAAAAAAGCGGAATGCCTTGGTTGATTGAAGGCGTGCCGGGCACTCCCGGTGTGATGAGCAACCTGACTAATTGAAGGGCAGAGCACGTGAACCCAAGTGCAGTGAATATCGCCGTAGTAGACGGCAAGACGATTACCCAGACGCAAGAGCTTCGCAGCGCCGCGGCGGGTGAACCGGTACGAATCAAAGCCGTGCGCGGCGGCAGCTATATCCTCGCCGAAGGCGAGAAAGGTGTCGCGCCACAGAACATCACCGTCAAGCGTGTCGGCAAAGACCTGCACGTCAGCCTTGAAGGCGCCGGGCTGGATCAGCCGCAACTGATCATCGAAGACTTCTACGGCAGCGACAGCCAGTTGGTCGGCATGGCCGAAGACGGCGAGTACCACGAGTACGTGGCTTCCGACGCTGACGCCGAGCACGAAGCTGCGTTCCTGATGGATGGCGACTCTTCGGCCCAGGTGCTGGCTTCGGATCAGTTGCCGGGCTTTGGCACTGGCCTGGTCGCGGGCGCTGGCGCTGGTCTGATGGGCATGGCCGGGATGGGCTTCATGCCGGCCATGCTCGGTCTGGGCGCGCTGGCACTGGGTGGTGTGGCGTATGCCGTCAGTAACAAAAGCGATGGCGGTAATGATCACGCCCCTGGCATCCCGCCAACCGCACCCATCGCCGGTGTTTATGACAATGTCGGTGATGAACAGGGACTGATCGGCCACGGCGGCGCGACCGACGACCGCACCCCGACCTTCACCGGCACCGGCACCCCGGGCAACACGGTTGTCATCAGGGACAACGGTGTAGTCATTGGCGAAGTAGTGGTTGGCGAAGACGGCAGCTGGGAATTCACTCCCACCACGCCGCTGCCTGAAGGTGCGCACAACCTCGTCGTGGTTGAAAAAGACCCCGCCGGCAACGAGGGCATCCCGTCCGAAGGCTTTGAGCTGATCGTCGATGTGACCGCACCCGGCAAATCGACTATCTCTGCTGTGATTGACGATGAAGGCAACGACACCGGCCCTGTTGCGAACGGTGGCCATACCGACGACACCCGCCCGACACTGACCGGCACCGGTGAAGCCGGCGCACGTATCGACGTCTACGCCAATGGCGTGAAAAACGGGTCAACCATCGTCAACGTCGATGGCACCTGGAGCTATACGCCGGAAACCGCGTGGGGCGATGGTCAGTACGTGCTCACCACCGTGGCGGTCGACGCCGCTGGCAATGCTGGCCTGCCGTCCGATCCGTACACCATCGTCATCGATACCGTTGCTCCGGGCAAAGGCGTGATCGGCGAGGTTGTTGACCAGTCCGGCGATCCTATCGGCAACGGCGGCGCCACGGGCGACAAGCAACCGATCTTCAACGGCGGCGGTCAGGAGCCGGGCGATACGGTCGTCATCATCGACAACGGTGAAGTGATCGGCGAGACCATCGTCGATGAAGACGGCAACTGGTCGTTCACTCCGGACCCTGAGCTGGGCGACGGCAACCACGAAGTGGTGATCGTCATCAAAGACCCTGCCGGCAACGAAAGTGATCCTTCCGATCCGCATCTGATCATCGTCGATACCGACGCACCGGTCATGCCGGGCGACGGTAGCGTCGGGCCGGGGCAGGCCTTTGAAGGCGCGTGGGATGACCAAGGGCCGATTACCGGCGTGATTAATCCTGGCGGTGAAACCGACGACACTAAGCCGGAGTTCGGCGGCGTTGGTCTGAAACCGGGTGACACTGTGGTCATCCGAGATAAGGGGGAAGTGATTGGTGAGGTCGTCGTCGGCGAAGACGGCTCCTGGTCCTGGACCCCGGATGTAGACTTTGCCGAAGGTGATCACAGCGTTGACATCATCATTCGCGACCCGGTCGGAAATGAAAGTGTACCGAGCGATTCGCTGGACTTCGAAGTCGACCTGACCGCTCCGGTGCTGCCGGGCGACGGCAGCGTGGGGCCGGGCCAAGCCTTCGAAGGGGCGTGGGATGATGAAGGGCCGATCACCGGCGAAATTAGTCCAGGCGGTGCAACTGATGACGCAAAGCCGGAGTTCAAAGGGGTTGGTCTGACGCCGGGCGACACCGTGGTCATCCGCGATAACGGCCTCATCATTGGGACTGCGCCGGTGCAGGCAGACGGTTCTTGGACTTGGACGCCGATAGACGATCTGTCCGAAGATGCACATAGCATCGATATCGTGGTTCGCGATCCGGCTGGTAACGAGAGTGATCCGAGCGACTCTCTTAATTTTAGGGTTGACCTGACAGCACCCATCCAGCCAACCATCGACTCTGTATTCGATGATGAGGGGGCATCGACGGGCAATCTTATTCCGGGCGCTATTACCGATGACGTTCGGCCAACCATCAGCGGAAAGGCTGAGGCAAACAGCACCGTCATTATTTATGACAATGATGTGGAAATCGGTCGCGTACCCGTCGATACCGATGGAGACTGGACTTTCGAGCCGAGCGTTGCGTTGGCCAATGGTACGCATCGCCTTACGGTTCAAACGGTCGATCTCGCGGGCCACAGCAGTCCAATCTCCGATTCGTTCACCTTTGTTGTAGATAACGGTCCGCCACCTGCGGCGCCCACTATTACCGAAGTGATCGATGATGCTGGCGGTGAAACGGGAGCGATCAGTTTTGGCGGAGTGACTGATGATGTGCAGCCGGAAGTTCGAGGGACTGCTGGGGCTCATGAGACGATCATAATCTATGATGGTCGCACAGAAATTGGTTCAACTGTCGCTGATGGCCTTGGCGATTGGTCATATGCACTCCCTGAGTTGAATAGCGGCGGCCACAATATTACTGCGGTTGCTGTTAATGAATATGGAAGTCATGGTACGCCAAGTAGCAGCTTTGATTTTAAAGTAGGCACCACTTGGGATTTTAATGACGCGACATTTCAAGGTTGGACAGCTGAGGGTGGGTATGCTGGTACTGGCGGCATGATAGGTGATGATGGTAGTGGGGGTTACAATTTTCGTGCTTGGACCCCTGCTGGCCCAAATTGGGCTGGAAAAGTCATGACTATTGAGATTGCTGTGGTTGCTGGCAAGACTTATGACTTTAGTTTCATGGCTGGACATGTAACAGACGGGAATTATGCGAGGCTCGGCTTCAGTGTTGATGATGTAGCGGTGGGTGGAACTATTATTGTAGCTCCTGGAGCTCCCCACCTTTTTTCTGCAAGTTTCACTGCAACGGCGACTACGACAGTAGAACTAGCGATTACTAATGGCGTCTCAGCCTGGAGTGGTAATGATTTTTGGGTGGATAATATTGCCTTCGCGCCAAACGAATTTGGCGGTCCAGTAGTCGCTCCGTCAACTCTTTCGGAGGCGGGGGAGAACATGGAAGCCTTAAACTCACTGGGAGAAGAGCTTTTCGGGGTGCTTACGTTCTCCGGGGCAGAGCAGGTTTTTGATTTAAGTTCTATTGCCAATAAGGAAACCGGTGCGAGAGTAATCGACATTACCGGAGAGGGCGATAACACTTTGAAACTGTCGCTGGGAGATATCCTCAATCACGGCGAATCCAACCTGTTTCACGACAGTGACAACGTACAGATGATGATCAATGGCAATTCGGGTGACGTGGTTGATTTGTCCAATCTAATGGGTGATACCGAACCAGGCAGTTGGACGTCCCAAGGTCAAGTGACTGTTGCTGGTGTGAACTACGAGGTGTATCAGCATTCCGCGCTGGGTGCCGAGTTGTTGGTTCAGGACGGGGTCACCACCAACCTGGTGTAAGCCGAGCGGGGCGGGGCGTTTGCTCCGTCCCTGCGGGTTACCCGTTTATTCGCCAACTTTCCCATACATTCAATACCCGGGTGCCGATTGAACGGCACCCGTGGTGGAGTCACGACCATGTTCAAACGAAACCACGCGACCCCTTTTGTCCTGTGCGGCGCACTGCTGTTCGCCGGCCTGCCGCTGCTGGCGCAGGCCGCGCCTGAAACCAAGACCTTTGGCGCGGCTTATCAGCCGGTGGCCCCGGTCGGCAACGATCAGGTTCAGGTGGTGTACTACCGCGCGGCCGAAGCCGGGCAGGCCGACAAGGGCGCGGCCCACGTTTATGTCGACCGCCGCTTCCACACAGGTTTGCTGCCAGGTGGTTACACTGCATTCTGCGTGAAGCCGGGCGACCACACTCTGGGTGCCTACCTGAACGACGCGCCGCTGTACAAGGGCAAGAACAGCGACACCTATCGGGCGGAGTTCCAGGGCGGCAAGACCTACTTCTTGCGGGTCAACAGCACCAGCACCGGCGCGCCGCAAGTGGTCGCGCGGGCCGATGCAGAGCGCGAACTGGCGACTGGCCGCGTGCAGGCCCACGCCTTGTCGCGCGCATCGACGATCGAAGCCTGCCGCTATCAGCAGGGCGTTGCGCAGCAGGACCATACCTTGTCCGGTGACGTGCTGTTCGCCTTCGGCAAGTCGGGTTATCAGGACATCACCGCCCAAGGCCGGGCGACCATCCGTGAACTGGCCAGCCAGTTGCGTGGCGACGCCGCTGCGGCCAAGCGCATCCAGGTGATCGGTCACACCGATTCGCTCGGCAGCGAAGCGAGCAATCAGGTGCTGGGCCTCAAGCGCGCGCAAACCGTACGCCGGATCCTGCTCGACGGCGGCCTGCCAGCTTCTGCGGTCAGCGCCAGCAGCGCCGGCAGCCAGGAACCGGTGATCGACGTGTGCCGGGGTAGCAAAAGCGAGCAAGTGCGCTGCAACGCCCCGAATCGCCGCGTAGTGGTGCGCGTCGAAGGTTCTGCGCAAGGCTGATCCGGCCCGACCGCGCCAAACCAAACCGCCGCCTCTGATTCCTGGAGGCGGCGGTTTTTTTGTGTTTATCAATAATGTTGAGGCATAGGAAGGGATGCCTATCAGTGAGCCGACTGGCGATTGATCAGGCTGCAGAGATGTTGAGTGTGCTGGCCTCTTCGCGAGCAAGCCCGCTCCCACAGGGGATTTTTGGCTGGATTGAGATTGATGGTTCGGCGCCGAATCCACTGTAGGAGCGAGCCTGCTCGCGATGGCGGTGTGTCAGGCGGCGGGGATGTTGGCTGTGCTGGCGCCTTCGCGAGCAAGCTCGCTCCCACAGGGATTTTTGGCTGGATTGAAATTAGTGGCTCGGCGCCGAACCCAGTGTGGGAGCGGGCTTGCTCGCGAAGGCAGTGTGTCAGGCGACGCAGATGTTGATTGTGCTGGCCCCTTCGCGAGCAAGCCCGCTCCCACAGGGGATTTTGGCTGGATTGAAATTGGTGGTTCGGCGCCGAACCCAGTGTAGGAGTGAGCCTGCTCGCGATGGCGGTGTGTCAGGCGAGGCAGGTGTTGGCTGTGCTGGCCTCTTCGCGAGCAAGCTCGCTCCCACAGGGGATTTTGGCTGGATTGAAATTGGTGGTTTGGCGCCGAACCCAGTGTAGGAGTGAGCCTGCTCGCGATGGCGGTGTGTCAGGCGAGGCAGGTGTTGGCTGTGCTGGCCTCTTCGCGAGCAAGCCCGCTCCCACAGGGGATTTTTGGCTGGATTGAGACTGATGGTTCGGCGCAGAACCCAGTGTAGGAGTGAGCCTGCTCGCGATGGCGGTGTGTCAGGCAACGGGGACCTTGGCACGCGGGTCAAGCCGCCGGTCCGTGCAATGCGTGGCCGCCGGTTTTTGGGACAAGTCTTGTTTTGCCAACAGGGTCTGGGAGTCAGAATTGTCTTAATCGCTTCAAGGCCACCCGCCGCATCGGCTGGACGTTCACATCGCTGAATGGGGCGCCTTGAAACCCTCAAGTCTGTCGATTCGCTCGACCTCGACCCAGGACTCTTTTGATGGCTACTGACATGCCTGTTCATTCAAGCATGGCGGATCAGGCTGTGCCTGCGCCGCCAACCCGTATCCAGGACACGCTGCTGCAAAGCGTGTCGTGGATCTGCGATCACTACGGCTTTGGCAAAAGCCCGGAGGCATTAACGGCTGGCCTGCCCAAGGGTGGCCTGCTGTCGCCGTCGCTGGCGTTGGCGGCGCTGTCCAATGCCGGTCTGTCTGCCGGATTGATCGAGCGCAACGCCCAGTCGCTGCCCAACCAACTGATGCCGATGGTGTTGCTGCGCCATGAGCAGGGTGGCTGCATCCTGCTCGGTCGTCGACGTGATCCGCAGGCCGACGACAAGCGCAGCTTCCTCTATCAAGTGGTACTGCCAGAAATCAGCGGTGAAGCGGTCGAGGTCAGTCAGCTGGAGATGGACCAGATGTACACCGGTTTCGCCGTGCTGGTGAAGCCGCGCGCCAAGGTCGACACCCGCGCCGGCGAGCAGGCCCCGCAGGCCGCCGGGCACTGGTTGCTCAGCACCTTGTGGCGCTATCGCCGCTACTACCGCAGTGCGGCCATCGGCGCGGTGCTGATCAACGTGTTGGCGCTGTCCAGCATCTTTTTCACCATGAACGTTTACGACCGCGTGGTCCCCAATCAGGCGTTCGTCACCCTGTGGTCGCTGGGCATCGGCGTCGCCGTGGCCATGGTGTTCGAGGCGGTGGCGCGGTATGTGCGCGCACATTTGCTCGATGTCGCCGGCAAGAAAGCCGATCTGGTGCTGGGCACGATGTTGTTCCGCCAGGCGCTGTCGATCCAGATGGAACACAAGCCAGCGTCGTCGGGCTCGTTCGCCAACCAGTTGCGCGAGTTCGAATCGGTGCGCGACTTCGCGACGTCAGCCACTCTGGCGGCGATCTCCGATTTGCCGTTCGTGCTGATGTTCGTCGGTGTGATCTTTGCCATTGGCGGGCCGCTGGGCTGGGTACCGTTGCTGTTGATTCCGCTGATCCTGTTGGTCAGCGTGATCATTCAATGGCCGTTGGCGCGCACCATGAAAGAGAATCTGCGCGAGTCGTCGCTCAAGCAGGGTGTACTCGTCGAGTCGGTTGAGGGCCTGGAAACGCTCAAAGCCGTCGGCGGCGAAGCGTACATGCAGCGGCGCTGGGAAACCTTCAGTGCGCTGTCGGCGGCAACGTCGTTGAAGTCGCGCCAGCTCTCCAGCCTGGCGACCGGTGTGGTGGCGTTCCTGCAGCAATTGCAGACCGTGGCGTTGATCATCATCGGCGTGTACCTGATCGATGCCGGAGATCTGACCATGGGCGCGCTGATCGCCACGGTCATGCTCGCCGGACGTGCTACCGCGCCATTGGGTCAGGTGATCGGCCTGGCGGTGCGTTTCCAGCAAGCCAAGGCGGCCTTGCAGTCGCTCAACAAGCTTATGGCCATGCCGGTGGATCGGGATTCGGATCGCGAATATCTCGCCAAGCCAACACTGTCGGGGCAGATCGCGCTCAAGAATGTGGCCTTCGCCTATCCGGCGCCGCCGATGCAACCCAACCCGCCGGTACTGCAAGGCATCAATCTGTCGATCCAGGCCGGCGAGCGAGTAGCGATTCTCGGACGTATCGGCAGTGGCAAGTCGACCCTGTTGCGGGTGATGGCGCGTCTGTATTCGCCGGTTGAGGGGCAGATGTTCACCGATGGTCTGGACGTCAATCAGATAGACCCGGCCGACTGGCGCAAAGCCGTGGGATACGTCGGTCAGGATGCGCGGCTGTTTTACGGTTCGCTGCGCGAGAACGTGATGATCGGCCGCCCCGAATCGACCGCCGAAGAGTTTTTGCGAGTCTTGCGCCTGACCGGCCTGGACCGGGTGGCGGCCCGTCACCCCCAAGGCATCAACCTGCCGATCGGCGAAATGGGCGAGGGCCTGTCCGGCGGACAGCGGCAGTTGGTGTCGCTGGCGCGCAGCCTGCTGGCACGGCCAAAACTGCTGCTGCTCGATGAGCCGACCAGCGCCATGGACACGCAAAGCGAAGCGCAATTTCTCGAGCACCTCAAGCACGCCACTGAAGGCCAGGCCGTGGTGGTGGTGACGCATCGTCCGTCATTGCTGGCCCTGGTCGAGCGCATCGTCGTGGTGGATGACGGCAAGGTGGTCGCCGATGGACCGAAGGACAAGATTCTCGCCAGCCTCGCGGGCAAATCGGCCAACAGCGCCGCGCCGGCCCAGCCGACGGCACGGACACAGAAAGTTCGAGTGGGGCCGCCGCGCCCGGTTGCCGTACCAGGGGAGGCAGCACAATGATCGGTCAATTCCTGCGCGGTAAAGGCGCTCCGGACCTCAAGCCGGGCGATGCCGCCTTCATGAATGATGTGCAAGAGTCGTTGCTGACCCAGACGACGCCGGGTTCCAAACTGGTGCTGTATCTGATTGCCGCGGTGTTGGTCGGTGGCCTGGTCTGGGCGTCCTTCGCCCGGGTGGAAGAAATCACCCAGGGCGAGGCGAAGATTATTTCCCTGAGCCGCGAGCAAGTGATTCAGAGCCTGGAGGGCGGCATTCTTGCGGAAATGAACGTGCGCGAAGGCGCGATCGTCGAGAAGGGCGAGGTCTTGCTCAAGATCGACCCGACCCGTGCGCAGTCCAGCTACCGCGAGGCGCTGTCGAAGGTGATCGGCCTCAAGGCTTCGATTGCACGGCTGCGCTCCGAGGCATACCAGCAGCCGCTCGAATTCGACGAAATGGTCAGGCAGGACCCGACCGTCGTCGCCCAGGAAACCCGCGCCTACAACGCCCGTAAACGGGCGCTGGATGAAAGCATCAACGCGTTGCAGCGCAGCTATGCCTTGTCCAGTCGCGAAGTGCGCCTGGCCCAGCCGTTGGCCGCCAAAGGCTTGATGTCCGAAGTGGAGCTGCTGCGCATTCAGCGCCAGGCCAACGAGATCAAATCGCAGATGGTCGAGCGCACCAACAAATTCCAGGCCGATGCCAACTCCGAGTTGGCCAAGCTTGAGCTTGAGCTGTCGCAGACCAGCGAGAACCTGGTCGGGCGGGCGGACATCGTCGAACGCACCACCATCACCGCACCGGTACGCGGCACGGTGAAGAACGTGCGGGTCAATACCATCGGCGGGGTGATCCAGCCCGGCGAGCACATTCTGGAAATCGTGCCGCTGGAAGAACAACTGCTGGTGGAAGGCAAGATCAGGCCTTCGGATGTTGCGTTTCTGCACCCCGGTCTGCCGGCAACGGTGAAGATCACAGCCTATGACTACGCCATTTATGGCGGCTTGAAAGGCACGGTCGAGCACATCAGTCCCGACACTCTGAAAGATGATCAAAAGGCCGCCGCCGGGCGTCCCGACGATACCTATTACCGGGTGCTGGTACTGACCGACAGCAGCGAACTGAATGCCGGCGGCAAAGCCTTGCCGATCATCCCCGGGATGGTCGCCTCGGTGGAAATCCGCACCGGCGAAAAAACCATTCTCGATTACTTGCTCAAGCCCGTGCTCAAGGCACGCGAAGCCTTCCGGGAGCGATAACCATGACTCAGATTCAACCGTACTGCGCGCGCTCACGCCGCGCCGCAGCAGGACCTTTTGCGCGTTTTGTTCGTCTGCCCACGCTGTGGCTGGTGATCGTGTGGCTACTCGCTCAGGCCTGGTCGATGCCGGTGCATGCCGACACGCTGACGTTCACCTCGACCGGAGCCAGCACCGCAACGGACGCGGTGCCGGGTGTGTCAGCCCTGGCCACCGCGGCGTTGCCACCGCGCCTGGCCGCCAGGACCGCGGCCGCCGCCGGTCCCTCGGAAAAGGAACTGCGCGAGATGTTCTACCGCGCGGTACAAGCCGCTGCCGAACGCAGCCCGCAGGTGCAACGGGCACTGGCCGAGCATGAGGCAGCCGAAGCCGACGTCGACGAAGCCAAGGGGCAGCGTTGGCCGCAGGTCGATCTGGGAACCCAGTCGAAGGCAGCCAGGTTCGGTTCCGGTGCCGACGGTGAGTCGCCGAGCAGCAGCGGCATCAACATGAATGTGACCACCCCGATCTATGACTGGGGCCGGATCAGTAAAACCATCGAGAGCCGCCGGCACCTGTCCAAGGCCGCCAGTTCGGGTATCGAAGCGGAACTGGAAGCGTCGGCGTATGACGTCACCACCACGATGGTCGAGTTGGGTAAGCAGCGCATCATCATCGATATCAGCCAGCAGTTCGTCGATCGCATGGACGAGCTGGTCAGAATGCTCGCCGGCATTGTCGCGGTGGACAAAGGCCGGGCCAGTGAATTGACCCAGGCCAAGGCGCGTTTGCTCCAGGCTCAGGCGGCACGCGATACGGCCCAGACCCGCGCCCGGGATGCCGAGATCAACCTGCGCAAACTGGTGGGGGAACGGCCGCTGCTGATTCCGCGAACCAGAGAGTGGAATATTCGCCTGGCCAACCTCGATAACCTGCTGGCGCGGACCGAGGATCACCCCACGATCCATCAGGCCAAGGCACGCACCGAGTCGGCGGAGCTGCAGGCACAGGTGGTACGTTCCTCTTCGCTGCCACAGCTGAACTGGGTGATCAGCAAGACCACCGCCGATGACGCGCTGGGACGGGAGCAACCGTGGCAAACCTCGTTGGCGGTCACTTGGGGCGCTTTCCGTGGCGGTTCGGCACGGGCGTCGGAGCGCGCGGCATTGCAACGCGCCGAAGCCAGTCGGCAGGAGACCGAACAACAACGTCTGGACCTGGAATACCGCGTGCGCACCGCCGACCACGACGCGCGCACATTGCTTGAGCGTGCCGAACTCTATCGTGACCTCACCGTCGAGTCGGAACGGATTCGCCTGGCGTTTTACGAGCAGTGGTATCACCTGGGCAAGCGCACCTTGCTGGATGTGTTGATCGCCGAGAACGATCACTACGGTAATCAGGTGAGCGAAATCACCAATCGCTTCGATGGCTACCAGGCGATCTTCCGTCAATACGCCGGAGCGGGTGTGCTGGCCGGCTGGCTGCGCGGTTCGCAGCCATGACGGCGGCGCAACGGATCGCAGCGCAGGGCAGGGCTCGTTGAAAAGAACGGGGCCGCCGCCGTTGGCGCAGTCAGCTATGATGCGTTCGCGGTGTCCCGGCAAACATCCCTGTCGGCCAGGGCGATGGGCGCGCAGCCTCGCTCTATAATCGTGTTCGAGGCTGCGGTTTTTGGACGCTGCTCAGGATCAACAAGAAGCAGGAGCAGGAGCGTTTATGTATCGGGTATTAATTGCCGATGATCATCCCATCGTCCGTTGGGCGGTAAAGACCTTGCTCACCAGAGACGGCCATAAGGTGATCGCAGAGGCCGGAAACGGTGCGGATGCCATACAAATGGCCCTGGAATTGAGGCCCGATCTGCTGATTCTCGATATCGGCATGCCGCGGCTGGACGGGGTCAAAGTCATCACGCGCCTGCGAAACGACCTGCCTTCCCTGAAAATCGTCATGCTGACCTCGCAAAAACCGGATCTCTATTCCCAGCGCTGCATGCACGCCGGTGCTGCCGGTTACGTGTACAAATCCGAGGAACTCGATGATCTGTTGAGCGCGGTGCGGGCAGTCATGAGGGGCTATAACTACTTCCCCAGCGTCAGCGCCGATTCGGTGCGCAAGTCGGACATCGAGGCCACCGAAGCGGACCGGGTCGCCAGCCTTACCGATCGGGAACTGGCGGTGTTGCAGCAGTTGGCTCAAGGGCTGAGTAACAAGACTATCGGCGAAACCATGATGCTCAGCAGCAAGACCATCAGCACCCATAAAACCAATATCCTCGCCAAGCTGAGAGTTCGCAGCGTGGTTGAACTGGCCGATCTCGCCAAGCGCAACGCGCTCATCACGACGCCCTGAATGATGCTGCCGGGACGGCCTGTCCTGGTATTTTCCGCCCAAGTGACCTCAAGAATGGTCCAACCACAATCTTTGCCGCGGGGTCCTATGTCGAGTCGCTGGTGTGTGTGTCTGCTGTTGTTCTGTTCGCAGTTTCTGTTTCAGGCCGTCTGGGCCGCAGAACCTGAGCCACAGCGGCTGAAGCTGCTTGGCCGTTCCAGTCTTGCCGGTCTGGGCAACCAGACGCTGCCATTGCGCAGCGAAGACCAGCAGTGGCTGCGAGACACGAAGGTGCTCAGGTTAGGCACTTCTGCCCCGGACTTTTTGCCTTTCGACATCACCACCATCGGGGGCGAGTACGAGGGCATCACGGCCGACTACATGGGCATCCTCGCCAAGGCGCTGGGCGTCGACGTCGAGGTTTATCAATACGCCAATCGGCAAGCGGCGATCCAGGCACTGCTGGAGGGGCAAATAGATTTGCTGGGCAGTTCCGGCCGCTATGAAGCAGCCCTTGCCGGGATCAGCATGAGCGCGCCCTACACGGACGATCAGCCGGTGATCGTGACGCGCATCAATGAGGCAGGCCCCGAGCAAGAGGCATTGTCTGGCAAGCGCCTGGCGATGCACGCCGAGTACCTGCCGCTAGAGGACGTCCGGGCCTTGTATCCCCAGGCCGATATTCGCCTTTACTCGTCGATCCAGAGTGCCATTGCGGCGGTGGCATTCGGTCAAGCGGACGCCTTTCTGGGGGACATCATCAGTGCGGACTATCTGGTCGGCAAAAACTTCCTCAACACCCTTCAGCTCTCGCGTTTCTCCGGGATGGCGTTGCAGCATTTTTCTTTCGCCATGCTCAAGGACAATCAGACGCTACAGCGCGTGATCGATTCCGGCATAGAGCGCATTCCGGAGAGCGAACGGTTGAGCATTCTCCAGCGCTGGAGTGGCGGTGGCGTCAATGAACTGTTCCGGCAGACCCGACTGCAGTTGACGCCCGCCGAACAACGCTGGATCGCAGAGCATCCGGTGGTGCGGGTGGTGATCAATGAAAGCTACGCGCCACTGACTTTTTTCGATTCGCAAAAGCGCTTTCGCGGGGTCACCGCTGACGTGCTGAAACAAGTCAGCTTGCTCACTGGGTTGAAGTTCGAAACGCAAGCCGTCGACTCGGTGCAAGAGATGGTCGAGGACATACGACAGGGGCGCGCCGACATGATCGGTGCGTTGAGCCGCAGCGACTCCCGCGAGCGGGTGCTGGGCTTCACCCGGCCCTACCTGTCCAGCTCGTTTGTGCTGGTCAGCAGCTTGCGTGCGGGAAGCCCCAACGCCCTCGAAGAACTGTCGGGCAAGCGTCTGGCGTTGATCGACGAGACGCCGCTGTCTGAATATTTCAAGGCGCACGTTCCTGCGATCACTTTGGTCAGGGCCGACAATGCGCTCAATGCCATGGAATTGGTGGCCCAGGGACGCGCCGATGCGGCGGTCAATTCGCTGATCAGCGCGAATTATTTCACCAGCCGTTTTTTCCGAGACCAGCTGCGTACGGTCTCAACCGTCGGAGAGATACCCGCCACCACGGCATTTGCCACCGATCGCGGGGCGTTGGAGTTGCGCTCGATTCTGGACAAAGCGCTGCTGAGTATTCCGCCGAATGAAATGATGAGCCTGGCCAACCGCTGGCGTACCAACGCGGTCATCAGCGACGGCTACTGGCAGAACTACCGGGCGCTGATCATCCAGACGCTGATTGGCGCCGCGGTGCTGTCACTGGCCTTTGTGTTCTGGATCACTTATCAGCGTCGGGAAATTCGTCGGCGCCTGCGTACCGAGCAGGCACTGGAAGACCAGTTGGCATTCATGCATACGCTGATCGATGGCACGCCCCATCCGATTTATGTCAGAGATCGCCAGGGCGCACTGCTGATTTGCAACAACAGCTACCTGGAGGCATTTGGCGTCAGCCGCGAGGCGGTACTGGGCCAGCCGGTCACGGCGAACCTGTTGCCTGATCCGCAAGAAATCGCCACCTACCAGTCCCAGTGCCTGAGGGTCATGAGCACCGGTGAAGCCCTGATTCAGGACAGTCAGTTGCACATCGGCGCCAGCGGCCAATTGCACAGCCTGCACCACTGGATCCTGCCTTATCGCGACGCCAGACAGGACGTCAAAGGCATCATCGGCGGCTGGATCGACATCAGCGAGCGCAAGCACTTGCTTGAGCAATTGCGTAATGCCAAGGAGCAGGCAGAAGCGGCGAGCAAGGCCAAGACGACCTTCCTGGCAACCATGAGCCACGAAATCCGCACACCGATGAACGCGGTGATCGGCATGCTGGAAATGGCCCTGGAAAAGGCCGACCAGGGGCAACTCGATCGTTTCGCCCTGGAGGTGGCGTTCAGCTCGGCCAACAGCATGCTCGAGCTGATTGGCGACATTCTCGATATCGCCCGTATCGAGGCTGGAAAAATGAGCCTGAGCCCGGAGCGCGCCGATGTGCGCGAGCTGGTCGAATCCGTCGTCCGTGTATTCGATGGCGTCGCCAGGCAGAAAGGCCTGCGGATCAAGATGCAGATCGATCCTGGCATTACCGGCGATGTGCTGATCGATCCTCTGCGGTTCAAACAGGTCCTGTCGAACCTGGTGAGCAACGCCATCAAGTTCACCGAGCAAGGGCACGTGCTGATCAGCCTGCAGAGTGAGCCGTCCGACACACCCCGCGAGTTGAAAATTCGCTTGCGGGTCGAGGACACCGGGATCGGCATCTGCGCCGAGGACCTGCCGCGGTTGTTCAAGCCGTTTGCTCAGGCCGATAGCGGCCAGTCCGCTCGCCAGGGCACCGGACTGGGGCTGGTGATCAGCCGCACCTTGTGCGAAATGATGGGCGGACAACTCGAACTGCACAGTACTCAGAGGCAGGGCACGACGGTCACCGTCCTGCTCAGCCTGACGCGACTGGACGACATCGTCAGGCCGGTCCGCAACGATGAAGAGTTGCCGGCTTCTGCGTCACGTTCACTGCGGGTTCTGGTGGTGGACGATTACCCGGCAAACCTGTTGTTGCTGAGTAAGCAACTGACGTTCCTCGGACATAAGGTTCGCGAGGCAGAGGAGGGCGCCAGCGGATTGCGCCTGTGGCAAACCAATCGATTCGATGTCGTGATCACCGACTGCAACATGCCGCTGATGAACGGCTACGAGCTGAGCCAGGCCATCCGCCAACAGGAACAGCAACGTCAGTTGCCGCCCTGCCTGATCTTCGGGTTTACCGCCAACGCCCAGCCGGAAGAGCGTGAGCGCTGCAAGGCGGCCGGTATGGACGATTGCCTGTTCAAACCGATCAGCCTGGCCGGGCTGAACCAGCGTCTGCTGGGCTACGCCGACAGGCTGCCGGCAGCCATTACCGAGCGGGAGGATGCAGCCTTGGGGCTCGAACGGCTGCGCTACCTGACGGGCGATGACCCGCAACTGATGGTGCAATTGCTCAAGGATCTGATTCAAAGCAATCAGGATGATCTTCACAGCCTGCGTGCGCTGGCCCTCAGCGCTGACCTGTCGTTGCTGGCAGAGATGGCCCATAGAATCAAGGGCGGCGCCAAAGTGGTCAATGCCCGGACGGTGGTGGAACAGTGCGACGCGCTGGAGGACGCTTGCTCGCTGGGGTTACCGGACACGGACATTCAGGCGCGGCGGGTAGCGCTGGAAAACGCCATCCTGACAGTCGAAGCAGAGCTGGTTGCCCTGCTGGAGCAGGCCGAGCGAGAGCCTCAAACAGACGCCTGAATCACCTGCGTGCAACGGACTGAACGTTGGCCCTGCGCCCTGAAAATCGAGACAAGTCTCATAGTGTTCAGGTGCCGCTCAAGCTGAAACTGAGACGACATTTACCGCGTCAAGCACGGCGGTCGGTGTCCGTCTTGGCTAACACGCTGTCGTCTTCCCCGACGATGCCTGCAACGGACTCATGACTGCCTCTTTTGCACATATCTGGTCAGAAGTCTGGAGAATTCGATGAGTATCCACCATGTACGTCGGCGAGCCCTTCGTTGGTCTTTCTTGCTCGCGGGGACGGTCTTGCTCAGCGCTTGCGCTAGCGCACCGGCACCGGACGAGCAGGTTTCCCTGGCTAGAAACGCCCTGAACCGGGCGGTTTCGGCAGGGGCAACGCAGTACGCACCGGTGCCCATGCGGACCGCGCAGGACAAAACCATGCAAATGGAACGCGCGCTCGGCGAAAAGAACTACGGGCAGGCCAGAGGTCTGGCCGAGCAGATCGAAGTGGATGCGGCGCTGGCCGAGCGCATGGCGCGCACGGCGAAATTGCAGAAGGAATTGCAGGCTGCCCAGGCCGGCCTCCAGGTGCTCAAGCAGGAAATGCTCCAGGCTCCCAATGCTGGTCTGACACCCGCCACCACGCTTTCCAACTGAGGACTGTTCCATGCGTATTCTGTTTCCTGCCACTTGCGTATTCGCCCTGGTATTGACCGGCTGCGCGGCAACCCCCGAAAACCCGCAATTGGTCGAGGTCCGCCAGCGCTTCTCGGACCTCCAGAGCAAACCAGAGTCGAGCACCCTGGCCGCCCTGGAAACCCAGGATGCCTTGACCGCCCTGGGCAAGGCCGAGCAGAAATCGATTCAGGACCGTCGTGCACCCGAGATCGATCAGCTCGCTTATCTGGCCAGACAGAAAATCGCCCTGGCCGAGCAGACCATTCTCGGGCGCAAGGCCGAAGCGGGCCTGAGCACGATTGATGTGCAGCGTACCCAGGTGCGCCTGGACGTCCGTACCCAGCAGCTCAAGGCCCTGCAAGCGATGAACGCCAAACAGACGTCGCGCGGCGAGGTGATCACCTTTGGCGATGTGCTGTTCGATACCGGCAAGGCCAGCCTCAAACCAGGCAATCAGCGCAACCTCCAGCGCCTGGCGGATTTCCTCATCAACAACCCCGAGCGCAAAGTGCGCATCGAAGGCTTCACCGACAGCGTGGGCAGCGATGCGTTCAACCAGACACTCTCCGAGCGCCGCGCCGAAAGTGTGGCTTTTGCCCTGGAACGCTTGGGCATCGGCATGAATCGCATGGCGACCGAGGGCTACGGCAAGCGTTATCCGGTGGCAGATGACACGACGGCACAGTCGCGCCAATTGAATCGTCGGGTTGAAGTGATCATTTCCAACGGTGCGTCGGCGGTCGATAGCCGTAGCTGACAGCAGTGGATCGACCGCATTTCCCACCAGCCTCAATGAGTACCATATCGAGTCCACGCGGGTGATGCTCAATGCCCATCGGGATTTGCGGGTTGCCGAAAACGTCTCTGTCTATGGTTCGGCGGGGCTGGAGCTCGCCCGTCTCGAGTCGAAGGGGTGGCAGAGCAACGAGTCTCGCCAATACGGCTCCGAGACCTTAAATCGGGCCGATCCCGTGCCGCAGGATGACTGTGGCATGGGAAGGGCAGATTCTCTGTTATCAAGACTAAAGTTGCGTAGTACGCTCATTTTTGTCGTGGATAAGAGACTTTAGAATGAAGGGAGCAACGTATTGTGAGCCATACATGGATAGATGGTTCGTATCGTTGTATAAGACTTTTCCACCCTTTGCAGCGTAGCAACTGTCGGAATCGCAGAGCTGCGATGATAAGTCGATTATATGTACGTTAATAAAATCTTTCGCCACGCGTTTAACGATTTCGTTGTAGGCGGAATTTACACTGTCCTCATCGTAGACCGATCTCGGGAACGAGCAGCCACTATTCTTTTCGGTAATTCTAAAAGGTCTTGCGATACAGGCCGATGGGTCGAAGGGAAGGTTGGGGTTATCCAGGACCACCAAAATATTTTTCTTCGCGTCAGACAGCATTTTGAAGGATCTTCTCATGCCTGATTCCAAGGCTTTTCTGAAATCTTTCTCGCTAGGGTTCTGAATATCAACGGCGTCGTCATAAGAGCACCGTGGATTATGAGCAAGAAGTACGTTAACTACGGCGCTGTCTTTTGAGGCGTAATCATATGCTTCATTAATAAGGCGGTAGGCATTCGCACGAACCTTCGTCGCGGCTTTATCCTTTTGCGCAGTAGACGTATCGTAAAATGGCGCAGCACAACTTGCCGGAAAAACAGCCAAGCCTCGCTCGGCCGTGGAATAGGTGCTTAGGCCAGCAAACAGGTGCGCCGCATGTGAGTCGCCTATGACTGCGCTGGTAATCAAGCCGTCCTGGATAAGGCATGGGTTGTCAGTCATATTGGACCAGTCTGGAAATCTGGCTGCGCAGTTCGCCAGCGAAGTCGCAGTATTTTTTTCGATGGCTCGGGCTACTTCGTTTTTAGTTTCCAGGGGGGTAGCGGCTGGGTATTTATAGGATGCGAATCCGCCAAGTACGATGACCAGCATCAATCCAACAAAGGCAGGTGTTTGACGTGGCTGCTTGAGTATTCCTGCGCGAAGCGGCTTTTCAATGAATGAATAAGTAATCCAGGCCAGAAATAGTGATGCTACGACTGCTGCCGATCTTATCTCGACGTCAGGTACTTCGCTTTGGACGATGCGGGCGAATGCAAGCAATGGCCAGTGCCAGAGGTACAGCGGAAAGCTGATTAAACCTATTGCTACAGCTACCCGTGTTGAAAAGATTCTTCGGTTAATAATCGATGAAGGACCTGCGGCTATCAGGAGAACGGAACCAAGCACAGGAAGGATCGCGCGCCATCCTGGAAACTGATCGCTAGACTTAAAGCTGAAGAGTGCGAAAAAGATGAGTGCGAGGCCGGTTGCGCTTAGCACTTCCTTAAGTCTGTAATGCTGTCCTTCGACTTTTGATACCCACCACGGCTGCAAACAAGCCCATGCCAGCCATGTGCCCGCCAGCAGCTCCCACGCGCGGGTTGGCAGTAGGTAGAAGGTGGCATTTGGATCGATACCTATGAAATATAGATTCAAAATCAGTGAGACTAATCCAATAGCTGCAATTAGTCTGATCGCCGTAAATTTTATCTTCCATGCCGCCCAGAGTATGATCGGGAATAGCAGATAGAATTGCTCTTCGATTGCTAGTGACCATAGATGTAGCAATGGTTTCAGCTCTGCTGCAGTATCGAAATACCCGCTCTCGTACCAGAGTGCGAAGTTTGCTACGAATCCTGCGCCCGCTGCGATGTGCCTGGATAGTTCGGTCATCTCATCCGGTAACAGGACGAGCTTTCCAATAACCCAGCAAGATATTAGAACCAGCGTCAAGGCTGGGAAGATTCGGCGTATCCTTCGGGCGTAGAAATCCGAAAAGCTAAAAGTGCCTCGGTCAATGCTCTTGAGTAATATGGTGCCGATTAAAAAACCGGATATTACAAAGAATATATCTACGCCTACGAATCCCCCAGGAACCAGAGTCGGGAACGCGTGAAAAATCACAACAGAAATAACAGCCAAGGCGCGAAGGCCGTCTATATCACTTCTATATTTTATATTGGGGTTGGTCATTGACTTGGCTCAAAATTGTTGCCGGCAGCAAGCGCGGGGCATAAGGTCGCGATAGTGCCATTTTTCGGCTTCCAAGGGAACTCCGATCAACTTGCCATAATGCGTTGCAAACGAAAACACTCGTGCATATAGCGGCGAAGCAGGGGGCGAGCGGAAATCGTAAACCGAGCTTGAGCCAAGCGCCTTCAAAGGGGTGAGCGGCGCCTGCGGTGGGGCGTGACCCAGCTACCGGTAGTGAGCACGTTCACTCTACGATGCAAATCCAGCGATGGTTGGATCGGTAAGGCGCGCGAGTGAAATGTACGTCCGAAACCATCTTCATGCCTCTCTCTCGAAGCGCTTCAGTCAGTTCTACGAGTGTCTCTGCCTGGATTATCATTGCTGTCACCTCGTCAGATTTACTGAGTTCATAATTCTTGACCGAGGGATCAGGCGGCTAATTCATTTTTTCTACGGTCGTGATTGAGGTCGGGCAAGTGTTGATTGGCGCGGCTTGCTGCGGACAGGCGTGCCAAATCGACGCTAGCCCTCAGCCATTAGTACATCCGACCTAATTGCCCCTGTCCCGGCTCGCCCGTAAAGTCCTTTCGCCTGGCAGCTTATTGCCAAAATTTTTCCGGTATGAAATCAAAAAGGGTCGATCTGTAATGAACTCATCAAGGACTATCCCGGTTCTCGCTTTATTCGCAACATTGGCGCTCACGGTCTCTGGATGCCAGACCGTCAAGCCGGGAGAGAGTGATCTCAAGAATCGCGCGCAGGCCACCATTGGCAAACCAGTGATCAAGGTTTCAAACATCCGCAATGACTTCAATACAACTTTCTATACGGCTCAAACCGAAGGTGGGGAATACTCGTGCGAACTGCCGAGCGGCCCGATGGTTGCTTTGGGTTCCATGGGAATGGGACTGGGCGCTCAGTGCAACAAGCAATGACCAACCAGCCCCTTCGAAGCTGAAACAGAAAGGCCAATGTCGATGACATTGGCCTTTTTCATTTATTGAATACCAGGGTGCCGCCCACGCGCGCGGCAGGCGCCGCAAGAAAGCTTTGGCTCAGCATGACAGGCGAAACGATCCAGATGACCGCTAGCGCAATGTAGAGAACGACGTTGTCGACGCGGCTGCGCAAGCAGGAGGCAAACTGCTGGCCCCCGCCGTTTCGCTTCCTCGGCAAAATCGCCTTTTTTCAGAAGGTTAGGTTGGCTATATGCGGACGATTGTCATCACCGTTGCGACGCTTTCCCTGGCTATTCTTGCCTCGGGAGTGCAGGCGAGAGAATTGAGCAAGAGTCATCGATTTGCCTGCACATGGGGTTCGGATATCGCCGCCGGTGCGCAGCGATCGAAGCTGTCCGGAGTCTCGCTGTACGGTGCGCGCAAGCAGTTGCAGGTGCGCAAGTTTCAGCAACCCTGGATGCGCATGACGGCGATGGGCATCACTGAACAGACGTACAACAGCAGCTCGAAACTCAAACCGGCAGCGGTGAAGCAGACCTATTACGAGCAATGCGTACGCCATGAGTTGGCCCAGCGTTAACGCGGGTTGGCACACTCAGCCCTTTCGTGAAGAAGCGGGGTGGCAGTACGCCGATGCCCGGTCACGACTCGTTTGAGCTTTTCAGCTTCGCAGGCCCTGCGATGCGAGGCGTCGGCTGGCTTTGCATCAGCGCATCAAGCGCCTTGCGGTAATTCTGCCCGCCGAGCGCCATGCTGTTGTTGTGCGTGGCGCCCGGCACCAACAACAGGCGTTTGGGGTGTTGCGCGGCGTTGAACAATTGTTCGCTGAAGCGCGAAGGCACAAACGCATCGGCCATGCCATGCACCACCAGCAATGGCATATGAATGTCGGCGATCTTGTCGATGGAGTCGAATTTCTGCGACAGCAGCCAGCGCACGGGAAGTGAGGTGTTGGCGACGGCGGCGGCGACATCGGCCAGGGAAGTGAAGGTCGACTCGATGACCAGTCCGCGCACCGGCAAAGGCGTATGGCTGCGGACGGCGTTCTGCCCCAACTCTGCCGCCAGATCGATCGCCACCGCGCCGCCCAGGGAATGGCCGTAAATCAGGCGTTTGTTCGGGTCCGGCTGCAGCAGTTTGAAGCGTTCCCAGGCCACGCGAGCATCTTCGTAGACGCTGCTTTCCGACGGCAGATCGCCTTTGCTCTGGCCGAAGCCGCGATAGTCGATGGCCAGTACCGAATAGCCCGCTGCACGCAGTTGTTCGATACGGAACAATTGCCCGGTGAGGTTCCAGCGTACGCCGTGCAGATAGAGGATCGCCGGGGCGTTCGCGCGTTCTGCCGGCCACCACCAGGCATGAATGTTCTGGCCGGCCTTGAAACTCTTGGGTTGCAGATCGAGTTCCTGAACGCTGCCGGGCAAGCCGCGATACCAGCCGGCGGTACCGGGCTCAATGCGAAACAGCAGCTTGCGTTCGGTATGTTCCAGCACGGCACAACTCGTCGGCACGCCAATCACCAGCGCGGCCATGAAGGCGAACGCCAGGCGGCGACGTTTCAAATGAGTCATGAAGGACAGGAACATTAAACGTTTCACCACGGCGCAGACAAAGAACGCTTTTTACCAGATGCCTTGGTCTGCGCGTGATTATTTTCGACCACCGTACACACGCAACGATTACAAGATGCTGCAATCAATCACGCCACTTGCAGCACGATCTTGCCGATATGGTCGCCGGCCTCCATGCGTGCATGGGCTTGAGCCGCGTCAACGAGAGGGTAAACCTTATCGATGATCGGCAGGCAGCGCCCGGCGGCCAGCACCGGCCAGACCTGCTCGCGCAGTTGATCGGCGATCGCGGCTTTTTCCGCTGCGGTGCGGGCGCGCAGCAGCGAACCGGTGACCACGGCGCGTTTGCCAAGGATCGCCAGCAAATCAATGTCCTTGGCCCGAGCGCCGCCGAGGAACCCGAGCATCACCAGGCGTCCGTCCATCGCCAGCGCGCTGACGTTGCCGTTGAGGTAGGAGCCACCCATGATGTCGAGAATCACGTTCACACCTTGATCCGCCGTTTTTGCGGCAATCACGGCGGCAAAATCCTCCTCGCGATAATTGATCGGCTGCCCTCCGAGCTGGCTGATCGCTGCACATTTGTCAGGGCTGCCGGCAGTGGCGAAGGCCTCAATGCCGAATTCGCGGCAGAGCATCAGTGCGGTCGTGCCGATGCCGCTGGTGCCGCCATGAATCAGCGCGCGCTGGCCACGGCTGGCACCGCCGAGGCCGAACAGATTGGCCCAGACGGTAAAGAAGGTTTCCGGAATGGCCGCCGCCTGTACCCAGTCCATCCCATCGGGGATCGCTAAGGTCTGGCCCGCCGGCACTGCGCAATATTCGGCATAACCGCCGCCATTGGTCAGTGCGCAAACCCGGTCACCGACGGCGAAACCACTGACATCGGCACCCAGCGCAACCACCTCGCCAGCCACCTCCAGGCCCGGAATCGGGTCCATGCCAGGCTTCATCGGGTATAGGCCGGCGCGCTGCAAGGCATCCGGACGGTTGATGCCGGCGGCGTGTACGCGAATCAGCACCTGCCCTTGAGCAGCGACAGGCAGCGCCACGCGCCTGGCTTGCAGAACTTCGGGACCGCCGGGTTGGGTGATTTCGATACGGGTCATTTCATTGGGCAGGGACATGTCGATTCCTCTGATTAAGGTCGTGTAGATGGGAGCGCAAGCAACACGCAATGATTCCGTTCAGTTCGCACCGCAGCGCGTTTCGATGGAAGAGGGCAGCCAGCGCAGGGCTTGCTCCAGCAGCAGGGCGACGACGATGGCGCCGCCGGCGATCACGAACAGCAATGCGTGATGGCCGCCGGTGGCATTGAACAGCGCCGAATAGGCGAACCCGGCGAGCGCCTGGAATGTCGCGAACGATACCGTGGCGCGACTCCAGGCAATCTGCTGGCGGTGGTGGGTCGGCACCAGTTCGTGCACCCGGGCCAGGGCCAGCGGCACGATTCCCGGCGGGAACGAACCGAGGATTACGGCGAGCAACGCCAGCGCCAGAAAGGAATCGGCGATCGACAACAGACCGAGGGTAATCGCCTGCACCACCAGCACCACGCGGATACCGATGCGTGCGCCAAGCTGATCGGCGAGAAATCCGTAACTCACCGGCCCGACGATGGCGCCCAGACCGTACATCACCCAGACCATGGCGCCTACATGAGCACCCGCACCCAACCCGCGGGCGACGTAATCGACGAGGAACACCATGGCGGGCACCAGACCGGCGGCCATGAACGCGTATTGGGCAAACAGCAGATAAACCCCTGGCGGTGTCGGCTCAGCGGTCGAGTCGGCGTTCGCAGCCATCGGGGTCGCGCTATCGGCAGGCCATCCGAACCAGCTCAATGCAGTCAGTAGCAGCGCCAAAGCACTCAGGCCCAGCCAGGTCGCCTGCAAACCCAGGCTCAGCAGCGGCGGCACGATGGTTCCCGAACCGGCAATACCCAGGCCGATGCCGAGAAATATTGCACCACTGGCCAGACCTTTGCGTGACGCCGGCACATGGGGCAGCACGGTCGCGGCAACCAGCACCATGATTGCGCCGCCAGCGATGCCCGAGAGCAAGCGCCAGCCGAAAAACCAGCTCACCGACAACGGCCAGGCACAGGCGAGAAACGCCGCCGTAACGGCCAGCATCATCAGGCGCAGGGCAGTGCGGTTACCCCAGCGCTGGGCCAGCGGTCGGCCGAGCAGGGCGCCAATCAGATAGCCGACCAGATTCGCCGCACCGAGATACACGACGTCGCCGGCAGAAAACCACTGCGCTTGAATCAGCGCAGGAATCAAGGGCGTATAGGCGAAGCGCGCCAGACCGATACTGACGAGGCTGGCACAAAGTCCGGCAAAGATCGGCAACCAGATGCCGGGGGTTGATGATGTACGCATGCTAGCGATCTCGTGGAAGGTTTATGGCGTCCAGCATATCGGCTATCGTTGCTGCGATTGCGCAGCGATTAAGCGGCGCACCGATGCAAAATTGCATCGTCTGGAGGCGCTATGAATTGGGATGACGCGCGGGTATTTCTCGCGGTTTGCCGAGAGTCGACGTTGCGCGGAGCGGCGCGGGTTCTGGGCGTGGATCAGGCGACGGTGGGCCGGCGTATCACCGCGCTGGAGAAGTCCCTGAGCGCGACGTTGTTTCTGCACACATCGGACGGCTACGCATTGACCGCCCTGGGTGAGGCGGCGCTCAAAAGCGTGCAGAAAATGGAGCATTCGGCGCTTGAACTGGAACGCCAGATCCACGGCCTGGACGACCGCCTGACCGGTAACGTGCGGGTGAGTAGCACCGACTCGCTGGCGATTGACTTCCTGATTCCGGCGATCGCCCGTCTGCACGAGCTGCACCCAAATGTGCAGGTGCAGCTGGATGCCTCCACGCAGATTCTCAGCCTGGCCAAGCGCGAAGCGGACATTGCCGTGCGCAACACGCGACCGGATAACCCGGATCTTATCGCCCGACGGATTGCGCGTTGGCCTGTAGGACTTTTCGCTGCGCAGGCCTATGTCGACCGCCACGGCGAACCGCAACCGGGCACGGCGTTCGAGGGCCATGATCTGGTGGTCTATCAACCGTATCTGCAGAGCAAAAAAGACTTCACGCTGGTGTCCGAACCCTTTAACCGTGGGCGTATCGTCGCCAGCCTCAGTTCCAGTCTGCTGGTTCGCCGCTCGATTGCAGCCGGTTTGGGGATCGGTGAAATTCCGCTGTACATGGGCGAGCGCGACGGGCTGGTCAGGCTCTGGCCGGAGCGTACCCGGCCGTTGCCGTATGAAGTGTGGCTGGTCACCCATGCGGATTTGCGCCATACGGCACGGGTTCGCGCGGTGATCGAACAGATCGTCGAGGCGTTTGCGCTGGAAAACCAATAGTCGATTCAGCGTTTTTTCGGGGCTACAACGTCTGACGAAACGGCCTACGTACGAGGCAGAATGTGCCGGCTTGTCGGCCGTGACGTTGGATTCTATTGTGACTGCAGTTCGGTGAGGGCCTCGAACCCGCACTGAAATGATGAGCCAGGAAGGTCTCGGTAGCCGCGAAAGGTGTCGAATTGGAAATCAGGGAAGTCAATCAATATGCAGTCAGGGGCATGTCGGGCACAGGTCGGGATAAGCAAACCATGGGCGCTATAAGTCGTGAAGAATTCGATGCGAAGATAGAAACCATCGAGACGAGGATGGATGGTCGTGTGGCAGAAATGCGCGCCGATATTCGCGGATTCCTGGCTGCTCAGGCGGAGCGGGATAAAACCCAGGAGGAACGAGACAAGCGCTACGACTTGATATGGATGGATGTTCAGAAAAGTACCGATGAATCGCGCGCAGCGATCCGGCAGGCATCGACCGTAAAGGCGAACTATTGGGCAGCCACCACCGTTCACTTTCTCGGCGTGGCCTCCTTGCTGGTTGGCGCGCATTTCGCTAACCAGGCGGCCGTTTTGACGACCATACAGACAACGCTGGCAGCGATTCAGATTGGCAAAGAGGTCGCGACACCCAAACCAGTCGAGCGGCCGTCGGCGGTGCAACCGCAATAAAAAACGGCCTTCAAAGGAAAGCCGTTTTTACTGGCGACAGAGCGTTGCCTCATGGCATTTCCGGCAACTCCTGAGGGCGCAGGTCAAACACCAGCACTTCGGCATCGACACCGTTGCTCAAAGTGAGCAATTGTTCCTGACGAACCCGCACACCGTCGCCTTCCTGCAATAACTGGCCATTCAACTCTACGCTCCCGCGCGCCACATGGACGTAGGCGTAACGGTTGGCTGGCAGCTCCAGCGTGGTACTTTCCTTGCCGTCGAATAACCCGGCATAGACCCGCGCATCCTGACGAACTTTCAAGGAACCTTGGCTGCCGTCCGGTGAAATGGTCAACTGCAGGCGACCGCGTTTTTTCTGCGCGCTGAAATGCTCCTGCTGGTAGCGCGGTTTGGCGCCACTGACGTCCGGTACGATCCAGATTTGCAGAAAGTGCACCGGCTTGGTGGCCGAGTGGTTGAACTCGCTGTGCGCCACGCCGCTGCCGGCGCTCATCAATTGCACATCGCCGGGGCGGATCACCGAGCCGGTGCCGAGGGTGTCCTTGTGTTCCAGCGCACCTTCCAGCACGTAGGAAAAAATTTCCATGTCCCGGTGCGGGTGTTGCCCAAAACCTTTGCCGGCGGCGACGCGGTCATCATTGATCACCAGCAGGTCGGAGAAACCCTGCTCACGCGGGTTGCGATAACTGGCGAAGGAAAAGGTATGAAACGATTTCAACCAGCCATGATTGGCGAGACCACGGTCGGAGGCTTTGCGAAGAGTCAGCATGATGAAATCTCCTGGCGGGACGTGAATTCGTCCGAGTGAGGAGAAGGTTACTGTTTATCGAAATGCGCAATAAGTAGGTGAAAATTGAAAGACTGTCCTGATCAGGTTGACAGTTTTGCGCTATGGTTCACGCATTTTTTTGCGCTGATCACGCCACTGTTGGCCATAATGGCGCGTTTGCAGCCTGCTTATTGACCTTCGAATGTGATGCCTCCCATGAAAACTGTGGCAATGGTGCTGTTCCCTGATTTCCTCATGCTCGACATGGCCGGGCCGCTGGAAGTGTTTTCGGTTGCCAATCGTTACCTCAAGCCAGAATGGCATTATCAACTGACCACCCTTGGCACCGAGCGCGGGCCGTTACGAGCGTCCAACGGGGTGCAGGTGCAAGCCGACCTGCACATCGACGACGCCGCGGCACGTTATGACCTGCTGCTCGTTCCGGGCGGGCCCGGTGCCTACAACCAAAGATTTCCGCCGTTGTTCGCCTGGCTGAAAGGCGCCGTGCCGCGCGCCGAACGGTTTGGTTCAATCTGTACCGGTGCCTTTATCCTCGGTCATGCCGGATTGATTGACGGTTATCGGGTGACTACCCACTGGAATTACACTGAGCGATTGATCAAGGCTTTTCCGCAAGCCACGGTGGCCACCGATCAGATCTACGTCGAGGACCGCAACCTGATTACCTCGGGCGGCGTCACTGCCGGGATTGATCTGGCGCTGGCCGTGGTCGCCCGCGATCATGGCAAGAAAATCGCCCAGGACGTGGCCAAAGTCTTGTTGGTGGTGATGAAACGCCAAGGCGGGCAGGCACAGTTCAGCCCCTTGATGGCCGCCGTTTCACCGCAGGAAACCGCGATCACGCGAGTGCAGAACTACGTCTTGGAGCATCTGGACGAAGCCTTCACGGTCGAGCGCATGGCAGGGCTGGCGAACATGAGCGCACGGCACTTTGCCCGCCTGTTTATCCGCGACATCAACATGACACCGATGGCGTTTCTGCAGAACGCCCGGGTCGACTGCGCGCGCAACCTGCTGGAAACGAGTGACCTGCCGCTGAAAACCGTGGCCTATAAAAGTGGTTTCGGCAGTGTTCGACACATGCGCTCACTGTTTGCCGAAAAGCTGGGTCTGACCCCGGCACAGTACCGGGAACAGTTCAGCTAGAGCGGTTGTGTCCGTCTGGCGCAGTGGGATGTCCGTGCTGCGCCCGGCGTGGTGGTTGTAGCGTCATCGGAGCATGCCAAGATGACTGCCATGAATACTCACAACGATTTGAACCCGGCGCCGGTGCTGCGTTTTGGCCCGTATGCCTTTCATGTGCGCCAGCGCCTGATTCTTCAGGGCGACCGGCCGTTGCGCATGGGCGGGCGTGCGCTGGATATTTTGCAGGTGCTGGTCGAGCGTGCCGGGCAGGTGGTCAGCAAAGAGCAACTGATCGCGCGGGTGTGGCCAACCTCCGTGGTCGAAGAGATCAACCTGCGGGTGCACATCGCAGCGCTACGGCGCGCACTGGGTGACGGCGGCAACGGGCAGCGCTACATCGCCAACGTCCCGCAACGCGGTTACAGCTTTATCGCCCCGGTGACGTCGGACGAAGCTGAAGCGCCGCTTACACCTGTCGCCGTGCCAACTCATCAACACAATCTGCCGGCACGACTGACGCCAGTCACCGGGCGCGACGCACTGATCGGTAGTCTGGTTCGTCAGATGCCTGTGTGCCGGTTGATGACGATTACCGGTGCGCCGGGTGTCGGAAAAACTGCCGTGGCATTGCGCGTAGCGGAATTGCTGCTGCAGTACTTTCGCGATGGCGTGTGGTGGGTCGACCTTGCCGACCTCGAGGAGAGCGCGCCGCTGCTCGACCACCTGCTGCACAGTCTCGCGACTGACCTTTGCACTCTGAACGGTCGCCACGCCTTGCTGGTGCTGGATAACTGCGACCACGTTCGCGGTGCCTGTGCGGCGCTGGTCGAAACCCTCCTGCAAGCTGCGCCTCGTCTGGCCATCCTGATCACCAGCCGGGAAGCCTTGGGCGTTCAATCAGAGACTGTACATTGCGTGCCGCTGCTGGCGATTCCCAAGCGCTCGACACTGGAAACCGTTGAAGAAGCCATGGGCTATCCGGCGGTGCAGTTGTTCGTCAGCCGTGCGCGGGCGCGGCAACATGGCTTCAGTTTGCGTAAACAGGATTTGCCCGGCGTACGCGAGATCTGCCGTCAACTGGACGGCCTGCCGCTGGCGATCGAACTTGCGGCGTCGCAGATCGATGCGCTGGGCTTGATTGGGTTACAGGCACAGGTTGAAAACGGTCTGCAGTTGCTTGGCCAAGGCCGGCGCACCGCGGTGCCGCGCCATCAATCGATGGCTGCTGCCATCGATTGGAGCTATCGGTATCTGACCGCAATGGAACAGCGTGTGCTGCTGCGTCTCTCAGTGTTCAACACGGGGTTTACGTTGGAGGCCGCACTGAGTGTGATCAGTTGCGCGGACCTGGCCGGCTCCAGGCTGACCGCGATAATCGAAGGCCTGGCGCGCAAATCGTTGCTTATTCAGCAACCCATCCGTGCAACGGTGCGCTATTGGATGCTCAATACCGTGCGCCGCTACGCTCGTGATCAGTTTGAGTGCAGCGACGAGAAGCTCGATCTGGAGCAGCGCCATGCGCGCTATCTCAGCCGTACGCGCAGCGCTTCAGGCCGGGCGCTCGTCGTGGAGGCTGTCGAGTAGCAGGCGCACCTTGCGTAAGTCGGGAGTGGCATAGCCTTCGGTGAAGCGCTGATAAATCGGGGTCAATAAGTCGAGTGCTTCGCGATGGCGGGACTGGCGTCGCCATAAGTGAGCGAGGTCTGCGGCACTGCGTAACTCCCAAGCCAGTGCTCCCTGGATTCTGGCAATGCTCAGGGCGTGTTGCAGGGTTTGTTCGGCTTCGCGGGTTTGGGCGGTGTCTGTCAGGGACTCTTCGCGAGCAGGCTCGCTCACACAGACGGAATCTGCGCCCGACATAAGACCCTTGTGGGAGCGAGCCTGCTCGCAAAGGGGCCTTTCGAAACCCTTCAATAATGCAACCGCCCGAGCCCGCAATATCTCTGCCGAGCTCCATCCCGCATCGCCGTTGCGCGCCCGTTCCACCAGTGCGTCATCGACAAAACGCTCATCCAGCGTAACCATGACTTCCCGGATCAAACCGCTGCTTTGCGCTGACACAGGCTTAGTGTTATCGGGGTCGATTACCTGCGCATAGTGCCGGCCCCAGGTGTTGAACAACAGCACCGAATGCTTCTGCGACTGTTCCAGCAACAACTGCAACAGGGCCTGGGCGTTCTGCCGGTCACCGTTGTAATGCGCAATCAGACAGCTGGCCAGCGCCAGGGTGTAGCAAATCGAGGTGCCATGGTTGATTTGCACGGCAATGTCCAGCGCCTGCCGTGCGGTGCGCCACGCTTGCTCGGGCAAACCTTGCAGCCACAACACCCGCGCGAGCACCGTCAACGAGGCGACGCTCTGGTCGTACTGCACGCCAAAGCCATGGGTGAAGCGATTGAGGTGGCCGCTGTGCGCCATGCGCTGCAGCACTTGCTCGGCATGCACACGAGCCTGGGGCTGGTCGCCGGCATAATGCAGGGCCAGCACGCGCAAGCGATGTGTGCTCAGTGATAGCAGCGGTTCGCCGTGCACGCCAATGCGGTCGAATTGCTCGCTTTGCGCCAATGCCGCGCGGTAGTGCCCGCAACTCAGATTGACCGCCATGTGCCCTGACACTGCACGCAGCTGCCCAGCGAGATCGCCGTGTGTCTCGGCCAACTGGCAGGCGTCGACGAAGGCCTCGATGGTTTGTGGCGTACCGCCCCAGGTGTGGTAGCTGGCGCTGCCGAGCGCCAGTTTCAACGCGATTTGCAGGCGAGGGCAGGGCTCTGCTGTTTCCTCGAGCAGACTCAGCGCCCGGCGGACATAACGGCTGTAATCGCGCAGCAATGACAACTCCTGCCACAACGGTGCCGAAGCGGCTGCCAGTTGAATACCCAGCTCATCCGGCCCCGGTCCGTTGAGGCTCCAGTCCAGCGCCGCGCGTAAATCCTCCAGGCCCCGGGCATAGCGCTCCATCCACAACACGGTCGGGGTGTTGTCCCAATCCGCTTGTGCCTGCTGCATCAAGGTCAGGCAGCGTTCGGCGTGGCGCTGGCGGGTTGCGCTGAGCTCGTCGGCCTGTTCGAGTTTTTCCAGGGCGTAATGTCGGGTGGTGTCGAGCAAACGATAGAAAACATCTTCGTCGCCCACTTCTACGCTAAGCAGAGATTTGGCCACCAGCTGCGTGACAGCGGTGAACACGGCGCCAGGATCGATCTGTTGGCCAATCACCACCGCGGCTGCAGAGGCGAGGGTGAAGCTGCCGCGGAAAATTCCCAGTCGGCGCAAACAGGTTTGCTCGCAGGGGTTGAGCAGGTTGAAACTCCAGTCCATCGTGGCGCGCAAGGTCAAATGGCGTTCGGCGCTACTGTGTTGTCCGGCCGACAGCGGCGGCAAACCTTCGCGCAACTGCTTGAGCAGGCCGTCCATGCCCAGTTCGCTGACCTGCGCGGCGGCAAGTTCCAGGGCCAGCGGTATACCGTCCAGGCGCTGGCAGATCTCGATCGCTTGCGGCAGTTCGGCGTGGCTCAGTTGAAAGCTTTCCCGGGCTGCCGTCGCTCGCTCGGCAAACAATTGCAGCGCAGCAAAACCCAGCGCCCGGGCCGGATCCATCGGGGTCAACAAGGATGGGCAATCGAGCGATTCCAGGCGCTGCACGAACTCGCCCTCAGCGCGCAGACTCTCGCGGCTGGTCGCGAGGATATGCACCTTGGGCGCGCCGCGCAGAATCTCCTCGCTGAGCGACGCGACCGCATCGATCAGGTGCTCGCAGTTGTCGATTACCAGCAACATTTGCCGTTCCCGCAGGCCATCGACCAGACAAGCTTGCGCATCGCCGTCCGGTGCGGACAGATCGAGCAGCGTCGCCAGATGCGAGCCGATCAGCCCGGGATCGGCGATGGGTGCCAAATCCACCAGGCGGATGCCGTCGCGATAATGCCCGAGCAATTGTTCCGCCACACGCAGGGCCACCGTGGTTTTGCCGATCCCGCCGGGGCCGACCAGGGTGATGCAGCGTTGGCGCGGCAACTGCGCAATCAAGTGATCGACCACGGCTTGGCGGCCGATCATCCGCGTACGCCGCAGCGGCAGGTTGTGTCTGGCGACGGCAACCGCAGGCTTTTGCTCGATGTTGTCGAGCACAATCGGGGCGACAAAGCTGTAGCCGCGCTGCGCCACGGTGACGATGTAGCGCTGCCCGTTCTGCCCGTCGCCGAGGGCCTTGCGCAGCGCCGCCATGTGCACGCGCAGGTTGATGTCTTCGACCACACTGTCGGGCCAGACCCCGGCCATCAATTGCTGTTTGCTGACCACTTCGCCGGCATGCGCCAGCAAAATCAGGAGGATGTCCATCGCCCGCCGTCCCAGGCGCAAAGGCTGTTGGCCTTCCAGTAGCAATCGTTGCCCGGGATGTATCCGATAGGGGCCAAAAGCGATGGCCTGATTCGGGGGAAAACTCAACAGCGCGCTCCTGCGGTGATGCGACGGACAGGTCGAACCAGTGCCTGGCGCAAGCGCAGGCCGTCTGATCCGGGGTGTCCGGGCATAATCCTCAGGTTTGAGCATCAGTGCAACGGGTGGCGTAACGGCAGCAGTCAAAACACCGCAGGCTGCGCAGCGTTGCTTTTCAGCTTGCCCATGACCCGACAGCGCCAGGCAAACGGATTGATGCCTTCGCTACGGGTGAACATATGGCAGAAATGCGCCTGATCGCAGAAGCCGCACTCCAGGCTGATCTGGGTCAGGCTCAGGTCGGTGTGCTGGATCAACAGCTTGGCCCGCGCCAGGCGCTGGGTGCGAATCCAGTCCTGTGGCGAGAGGCCGGTGCTGCACTTGAACGCGCGGGAGAAATGGCTGCGTGACAGTGAGCAGGCGCGGGCCAGCTCCGCCACTTCCAGGCTCTCGCCCAGGCGATCGAGGATCAGTTGTTTGACGTGGCGTTCGCGCTGCGGACTGAGTCCGCCACTCGCACTTTTATGCGGTTCGCAGGCAGGGGCGAGGGCGACGGTTTGCTGCAAATAAGCCATGGCCAAGGTCCGTGTCGGTGGGGAAAGCACGGTCGGCGCATTCCCTCAGGTCAAAAAAGCAACGCTGCGCAGAGGGCTTCATTGTTGGGTGAGGGCGTAAGGCTGACGAGTTAATCGTTGTTAATTCCATCGCCGAGGCCTGAACTCAGCACATCCCTGCAAGTCTGCGCCCGCCGAGTTGCGGCACGATCACAGCAAGGGTGGCCGCTGTCGGCCAGATCAAGGGGAGATCCAATGAAAGGCATGTTTAACGCAGCGGCGGCCCTGGCGGTCGTTCTGGCTACATCCAGCGCCATGGCACAGGCGCCGCAGGTCGGCACCCAGGCGCCGGGCTATTTCCGCCTGGCCGTGGGCGATTACGAAGTCACCGCGTTGTTCGATGGCTATAACGACTTGTCGCCAAAGCTCTTGCAGGGCATGAGCCAGAGCCAGATTCGCGCGCTGCTGGCGCGCCGTTCGATTGAAACGTCGGGCGTGCAAACGGCGTTCAACGCCTTTCTGGTCAACACCGGCAAGCAACTGATTCTGGTCGATACCGGTGCGGGGCAGTGCATTGGCGCCACGGCGGGGCAGCTTTCGGCCAACATGCAGGCCGCCGGTTACAAGCCTGAGCAGGTCGACACGATTCTGCTGACGCACCTGCACCTCGATCACGTTTGCGGCCTGGTCGATGCGAAAAAGCAGCCGCTGTTTGCCAACGCCACGGTGTACGCCGCCCAGGCCGAGGCCGATTACTGGCTCGATGCGGCGGCGTTGGCCAAGGCGTCGGCGGGTGCCAAAGCGTTCTTCCAGATTGCCCAGGACTCCACGGCACCCTACGTTGCCGCCGGGCGCTTCAAGACGTTCGCTGCGGGGCAGTCGCCGCTACCGGGGCTGGTCGAGGCGACGCTTGAGGCCGGACACACGCCGGGCAGCACGACCTATCGTTTTACCTCGCAGCAGCAGAGCATCGTGTTCATGGGCGATCTGGTGCACAACCTCGCCGTGCAGTTCCTCCATCCGGAGGTGTCGATCGGTTTTGACGTCAACAGTCAGCAGGCGATCAACAGTCGTCAGGCCGTGTTCAGCGCGGCCGCGGCGAGCAAGACGTGGGTGACGGCGGCGCACTTGCCGTTTCCGGGGATCGGTCACATCGCCGCCGAAGGCAAGCACTTCCAATGGGTGCCGGTGGAATATGGCCCTTACAAACGCGCGGCCAAGGTGCCGTTGATCGAGTAAAGTGCACAGCGTCCCGCCTGCCTGAAACCGCTGACACCGACAAGGAAACCACGCCCATGAACCGTAACGATCTGCGCCGCGTCGACATGAACCTGTTGGTGATTTTCGAAGCGCTGATGTTCGAAAAGAACCTGACCCGCGTTGCTGAAAAACTGTTCATGGGCCAGCCTGCGGTCAGTGCGGCGCTGGGGCGGTTACGCGATCTGTTCGATGATCCGTTGCTGCTGCGCAACGGTCGCGGCATGGAGCCAACTGCGCGGGCGCTGGCGATTCTCAAGGAGCTGCAACCGGCGATGGACGTGATTTCCGGTGCGGTCAGCCGGGCCAAGGAATTCGAACCGGCGAGCAGTTGCGACGTGTTCCGCATCGGTTTGTCGGATGACGCCGAGTTCGGTCTGTTTCCGCCGTTGTTGCGTCAGCTTCAGCAGGAGGCGCCGGGAATTGTCGTGGTGGTGCGCCGCGCCAACTATCTGTTGATGCCGGCGCTGTTGGCCTCGGGGGAAATCTCCGTGGGCGTCAGCTACACCACGGATCTGCCGGCCAATGCCAAGCGCAAAAAGCTGCGCGATATTCCCTGCAAGGTATTGCGCGGCGACGACTGTCCGGGGCCGCTGACGCTGGACGAATACTGCGAGCGTCCGCATGCGATGGTGTCGTTCTCAGGCGACCTGAGCGGCAATATCGACATGGACCTGGCGAAGATCGGCCGCTGCCGCCGCGTCGTGCTGGGCGTACCGCAGTTCAGCGGCTTGCGCGCCTTGCTCGCTGGCACCGAAATGATTGCCACCGTGCCGGATTACGCCGCTTGTGCCCTGGTTGAAGGCTGCGCCTTGCGCGCCGAAGACCCACCGTTCCCGATCGATGCCGCGCAATTGTCGATGGCCTGGAGCGGGGTGCACGACAACGACCCGGCGGAAAAATGGCTACGCTCGCGGATCAGCCAGTTCATGGCCGCGCCGCTGGATATCCCGACGATCTAAGTCCCTACATCGATCCCCTGTAGGAGTGAGCCTGCTCGCGAAAGCGGTGTGCCAGTCAAGATGGATTTGCCTGACCTGACGCCTTCGCGAGCAAGCTCGCTCCCACACTGTTTTGTGGCGGTCTGAAAAATGAGTGTCCAACGCCAGTCCCTGTGGGAGCGGGCTTGCTCGCGAAAGCGCTGTGCCAGCCAAGGTGGATGTGCCTGACCTGACGCCTTCGCGGGCAAGCCCGCTCCCACACTGTTTTGTGGCGGTCTGAAAAATGAGTGTCCAACGCCAATCCCTGTGGGAGCGGGCTTGCTCGCGAAAGTGGTGTGCCAGCCAAGGTGGATGTGCCTGACCTGACGCCTTCGCGAGCAAGCCCGCTCCCACACTGTTTTGTGGGGTCCGCAAATCGAGTGCCTAGCGCCAATCCCTGTGGGAGCGAGCTTGCTCGCGAAAGCGGTGTGCCAGTCAAGATGGATTTGCCTGTCCTGACGCCTTCGCGGGCAAGCCCGCTCCCACACTGTTTTGTGGCGGTCTGCTGATTGGGGGCCTGCCGCTTCTACCTGTTTTTGTGGCCATCTGCAGACTGTCGGTGGCCTGCAATCAACTAAGCACACCCATCCAATTTCTCGCGCCGCGGCCTTGGCATGATTCCCGTCAATGACATTCAAAGGGTCGGGTCATGATTGCTTCGAGGGATGAACAGGCGCGCGACGTCGGGTTGCTGTTCCTGCGGGTCAGCGGCGGGTTGTTTCTGTTGTGGGTGCACGGCTTGCCCAAGCTGCTGGACTTCACGGCGCAACTGCAACTGATCGAAGACCCGTTTCACCTCGGTGCGCACCTCACCCTGATTCTGGCGATCTTCGCCGAAGTCCTCTGTCCGCTGCTGATCGTTGCCGGGGTTCTGGCGCGTCTGGCCTGCTTGCCTATTCTCTTTGTGCTGCTGGTTGCGTTGCTGGTTGTGCATCCGCAATGGAGTGTGGCCGAAGGGCAGTTCGGCTGGCTGCTGTTGATCCTCTTCACCACTGTATTGATCGCCGGGCCCGGACGGCTGGCGATTCCTGTTCGTTTGCCCGGAGTGCTGCGTTATGCCTGAAGTCCTGAATCAACAAGCACCGGGGGCCGATGAGACTGTCACGTTGATCATCAAACACTCGGTCAAGGCCGGTTTCGAGTCGGCCTATGAAGCGTGGCTGCGCAATATCGTGCGCGTCGCCGGGCAGCGTGAAGGGCATCTGGGCGTGGACGTGGTGCGCGGCAAGCGCGGGCGTCTGGATTTTTACACCTGCGTGCTGCGCTTCAGCTCCACCGAAGCGATGCAAGGCTGGCTGGAATCATCGGAGCGTCAGGCACTGGTCGCCGAAGCCGCGCCGATGCTGGCGGATGGTGATCAGACCGAAGTCGCGCCGGTCAATGAATTCTGGTTCACCCCGCTGGCCGAAGCCGGCTCGCCACCGCCGCGCTGGAAGCAGGCTGTCGTCACCCTGCTGGTGATTTTGCCGCATACCTTGCTGGTGCCGCTGATCTGGGGACCGTTGCTGGCGCTGCATCCGCTGCTGTCCAACTACGTGGTCGCGACGTTCCTGATCACCCTGACCATCGTGCTTTCGGTGGTCTACGTAGTGATGCCGCCAGTCACGCGTTTGTTCACCCCATGGCTGGAAGCCAGCCAGGCCCATGAACACCTCGATTCCCAAGAAACCTCGCCGCGTTGAGCGTGAGGTTTGCTGACTTTTTTACTTTTGCTTGAGGAACTGCGATGAGCGCCGATCTGATTTTATTCAATGGCCAATTTCATACCGTAGACCGCGAAAAACCACTGGCCAGCGCCGTGGCGATCAAGGACGGGCGCTTCGTCGCCGTCGGTAACGATGCCGAGGCCATGGCCCTTAAAGGCAGCGCCACGCAGGTGGTCGACATGAAAGGCCGCTGCGTCATTCCCGGCCTCAACGACTCGCACTTGCACCTGATTCGTGGCGGCTTGAACTACAACCTCGAACTGCGCTGGGAAGGCGTGCCGTCGCTGGCCGATGCACTGCGCATGCTCAAGGATCAGGCCGATCGCACACCGACGCCGCAGTGGGTGCGCGTGGTCGGTGGCTGGAACGAATTCCAGTTCGCCGAAAAACGCATGCCGACCCTTGAGGAAATCAACCAGGCCGCGCCGGACACCCCGGTGTTCATCCTGCACCTGTATGACCGCGCCTTGCTCAACCGCGCTGCTTTGCGCGTGGCCGGCTACACCCGCGACACGCCGAACCCGCCGGGCGGCGAGATCGTTCGCGACAGTAACGGCAACCCGACCGGCATGCTGGTTGCGCGGCCGAACGCGATGATCCTCTACTCGACCCTGGCCAAGGGGCCGAAGCTGCCGCTGGAATACCAGGTCAACTCGACCCGCCAGTTCATGCGCGAACTCAATCGCCTCGGCCTGACCAGTGCGATCGATGCCGGCGGTGGTTTCCAGAACTACCCGGACGATTACCAAGTGATCGAGCAACTGGCCAAAGACGACCAGTTGACCGTACGCATCGCCTACAACCTGTTCACCCAGAAGCCGAAAGAAGAGCTGACCGATTTCCAGAACTGGACCGGTAGCGTCAAGTTGCACCAGGGCGACGACTTCCTGCGCCACAACGGCGCGGGCGAGATGCTGGTGTTCTCCGCCGCCGACTTCGAAGACTTCCTCGAACCGCGCCCGGATCTGCCGCAGACCATGGAACAAGAGCTGGAGCCGGTGGTGCGCCACCTGGTCGAGCAACGCTGGCCGTTCCGTCTGCACGCCACGTACAACGAATCGATCAGCCGCATGCTCGACGTGTTCGAGAAGGTCAACCGTGACATTCCGTTCAACGGCTTGCCATGGTTCTTCGACCACGCTGAAACCATCACCCCGCAAAATATCGAGCGGGTGAAAGCGCTGGGCGGCGGCATCGCGATTCAGGACCGCATGGCGTTCCAGGGCGAATACTTCGTCGATCGTTACGGCAAGCAAGCCGCCGAAGCCACGCCGCCGATCAAGCGCATGCTTGCCGAAGGCGTGCCGGTCGGCGCCGGCACCGACGCCACCCGCGTCTCCAGCTACAACCCGTGGACTTCGCTGTACTGGATGGTCAGCGGCCGCACCGTCGGCGGTCTGGCCCTGTACGAGGAAGGTTTGCCACGCGCCACCGCGCTGGAGTTGTTCACCCACGGCAGCGCCTGGTTCTCCTCGGAGCAGGGCAAGAAGGGCCAGATCCGCGTCGGCCAGTTGGCAGATATGGCGGCGCTGAGCGCGGACTTCTTCAGCGTTGAGGAAGAAGCGATCAAGTGGATCGAATCGGTCATGACTGTGGTGGGCGGCAAGATCGTTTACGCCGCGGGTGACTTCGAAGACCTCGGTCCGCGCTCGATTCCGGTGCTGCCGGATTGGTCGCCGGTGGTCAAGGTCCCGGGCCACTGGCGCCCGAACTCGCCGCTACAGGCGCAGGTTCACCAGTGCAGCGGGCCGTGTGCCGTGCATACCCACAGCCATGAAAAGGCGCGGATGTCGAACGCGCCGGTCAGCGACTTCGCTGGTTTCTGGGGCGCGTTCGGCTGTTCCTGCTTCGCGTTTTGAGTTTGAAAAAAGCGTCGGCCAGCGGGGCCGGCGCTTCCCGCAACAACCATCCCTCCAGGAGTTTTGCCATGAGCGTTCCTTACAAGCGTTTGAACAAAGATGATGCCGTCGTACTGCTGGTCGATCACCAGACCGGTCTGATCTCGCTGGTGCAGGATTTCTCGCCGAACGAGTTCAAGAACAACGTGCTGGCACTGGGCGACATCGCCAAGTTCTTCAAGCTGCCAACCATCCTGACCACCAGCTTCGATGCCGGTCCCAACGGCCCGATCGTGCCTGAGCTGCTCGAGCAATTCCCGGACGCACCGTTCATTCAGCGTCCAGGCCAGATCAATGCCTGGGACAACGAAGACTTCGTCAAAGCAATCAAGGCCACCGGCCGCAAGCAACTGATCATCGCTGGCGTAGTGACTGATGTCTGCGTGGCATTCCCGACCCTGTCGGCGATTGCTGAAGGCTTCGAAGTGTTTGTGGTGACTGACTCGTCGGGCACGTTCAACACTACCGTGCAGCAAGCAGCTTGGGCGCGGATGTCGGCTGCCGGTGCACATTTGATGAACTGGTTCGCCGTGGCGTGCGAGCTGCAGGGCGACTGGCGCAACGACATGGAAGGTCTGGCGCATCTGCTGTCCGAGCGTCTGCCGAACTATCGCAACCTGATCAACAGCTATACCAAGTTCACTGCCAAGTAATAAGTTGAACTGAAAGTGCCCGCTCGTTTGCGGGCATTCTCAGTGCAACTGAACGAGGGGCAGCCAACGATCCCCTGTGGCGAGGGAGCTTGCTCCCGCTTGAGTGCGCAGCACTCACAAAATCTTCGCGGCATGGACGATGTTGGGGCTGCTGCGCAACCCGGCGGGAGCAAGCTCCCTCACCACAGGTTTTGGCGTTTGCAAAGGGGTGGGTTAGCGTTTTTGCAGCCACCCCAAAAAACCGCCTTTCTTCACCGCCACCGGTTTGGCCATCAACGCGAGGCGACTGTTCTGCTGACGCACCGCCTGCAGTTTGTTCAAGGCCCGGCCGACTTCGCTGCGCTTGTCCATGCACTCACGGGTCAACTGTTTGTCGAGGCGATAGATGATGCTCGACGTCAGCGCCGTGAACGTCGCCTGGGACGGTGTATCGGCGAGGATGCTTTGCTCACCCATGACTTCGCTCGGGCCCATGCGCCCGGCCTCGGTCTGGTCATTACCGTCCGGCACCGTCGCGCTGACCACACCCGTGGCAATCACGAACAGGCTGTCCGGCACCTCGTCCAGACCCAGCACCACCTGGCCCGCCGTGTACTGCTGCGCAACCATCGACTCGGCGAGGCGGTCGCGTTCTTCGCTGCTCAACGAACGGAAAATCTTCACTTCATCCAGCAACGCGCGGGCGCGGCTCGACGGTTCGATGACGCCGTCGGGATGTCGCGAAATCCCCGCCGCTTCGAGATGACGGTGGGCGAGGTCGAACAGCTGATTGCGCACTTCGCTTTTCTTGCCCAGCTCGGCGATAAAACCGCTGGCAACGTACTCGGACATGGTTTCGCCGGCCTCTTTGAGCACTGCTTTCGGCGCGGGACTGAGCAACAGCGAACTGCTGCCCTGCAAGGTCCGATCAAGCGCATCGAGCACCCGACGCGGACGGATATGGTTCGGCATCTGGATGCTGATCGACACGCCGTGCATGTTGCTCGGCCGGCTAAGATTTACGATTTTCGCCTTGGCCGCAACCGAGTTCGGCACCACGGCCATGGTCCCGGCGCTGGTCAGCAGGTGGGTGGCGCGCCAGTCGATATCGAAGACCTTGCCTTCGACGCCGTCGATCATCACCAGATCGTCTACCTGATAGGGCTTGGTGGTGTTGAGGACGATGCCGGAAAACACATCGGCCAAGGTGCTTTGCAGCGCCAGACCGACAACGATCGCGACCACACCGGACGTTGCCAGCAACCCTTTGACCGGCAGTTCCAGCACGTAGCCGGCCGCCGCGACGATGGCGACCAGAAACACCAACGCGCCAATCACGTCCTGCAACAGACGACCGCTGTGACCGATGCGGCGCATCAGCGCCAGGCCGATCACTTCGGTCAGCACCCTTGCGGCGTACAACCACCAGAGAATCCCCAACGCCGTCGCGCCCAGTTGTGCCACGCGATCATCGGCGAACAGCGGTGCCTGCAACGGGCTGACACCGGCGTTGATCACCAGCGCGCTGAATGCCAGAAACAGCGCCAGACGTACGCCGACTCGCGGTGCGCGATGGGTGAAGGGCGAGAAATGCCAGAGTGCGGCGTCAAGCAGGAGCAGGACGGCGCTCCAGGACAGCAGGTGGGTGAGGAAAAAGGTCATGACAATCTCCGGCGTTACATAAGTATTGGCGAAGGGCATTTGTGGCGAGGGAGCTTGCTCCCGCCGGGTTGCGCAGCAGCCCCAAAATCATCCATGCCGCGAAGATTTTGTGAGTGCTGCGCCCTCAAGCGCGAGCAAGCTCCCTCGCCACAGGGCGTCGCCTCAGTTCAGATGAGTCGACGCAGAGCGTGGGAACGATCAGATGGCAGCCTCCGGCAGCTCCTACCTGTGCAGGGTTGTTTTCAAACCGTGAGCACAGATTAATGGGCTGCTGAAAAGCGAAAAAGCAGCTATAAAGCGTTTAACTGTCCACCAGAGAGCGACAATGAACCCGTTCGAAGACATGCGTATTTTTTGCCAGGTCATGGACTCCGGCAGTTTCACCGCCGCTGCCGACCAGTTGGGTCTGTCCAAGCAATTCGTCAGCCGTCGCTTGATGCAACTGGAAGAACGCCTCGGTGTGCGTTTATTGAATCGCTCGACACGTCGCCTCGACGTCACGCCGCTGGGGCAGAGCTATTACGAATCGGCGCTGCGTTTGCTTGGCGAGGTGGAACAGGTCGAGCAGGGCATCGCCGGCGAGACCGCCGAGCCACGCGGGACAATTCGCCTGAGCGCGCCGCTGTCGTTTGCCGTCGCGCATCTGGGGTGCCTGTTGCCGCTGTTTCTGCAGCGTTATCGCGAGGTCACCGTCGAGGTGGACCTGAGCGATCGACCGGTCGACCTGCTTGGCGAGGGCTACGACCTGGCCCTGCGCATCGGAGTGCTGGAAGACTCGACGCTGATCGCTCGGCGCCTCGCCAGCATCGAGCGGGTCTATTGCGCCAGCCCGGCGTACCTCGCCGAACGCGGTACACCGCTCAAGCCTGAAGACTTGCACAGCCACGACTGCCTGCCTTACGGCCATGGGCGCTCGGTGCAATGGCGCTTTAACGAAGGGCCGGGCAAACCGGTGCTGGTCAACGTCACCGGACGCATGCGCGTGAATAACGGCGAATTGCTGCGGGACGCGGCGGTGCAAGGGATGGGGATTACCTATCTGCCGACGTTTATCGTCGGCGCGGCGCTGAAAGACGGACGGCTGGTGCCGGTGCTGGATGATCTACGCCCGGAACCGCTGACCCTGTCGGCGGTTTATCCGCAGCATCGTCAGGCCTCAAGGCCGGTGCAGGCGCTGGTGGAGTTTCTGCGTGAACGGCTTAATCAGAGTCACGTGAATCTTTGATCGTGCGGCTTCTCAGGCAAGCGGTGTGTTATCGAACGAGCGAACGTCACACCGTTTTTTCCAGCGACGCCGTTATGGATATTCCTGTCGAGTATGCAAAACGCTCAGAATCTCGATTCGGTCCGTCACTTCATAAATCACCACGTAATTAGGATGTACAACGATTTCCCGAGTGCCGGGAGAACGACCTTTACGGTAGAGACGGGGATGAACAGAGAGTGAGGTTGTGGATTCTTCAATGGATTTCGAGAGACTCACTGCGGCTGTAAAGTTTCTCTCGCCAATGTATCTGAGGATGTTCGATAGATCGGCCTTGGCTTCGGGCCGCCATTTAATCTGCATCGGCCTTTTTTCGCATGGACTCGATCAACGCATGCATTTGCGCCATCACTTCGTCATGCGCGAAGCTCGGACGTGGGTCATCTCTTGACGCCTGCACTTTGGCTCGCAGCCAGCGATCATGACTGGCAGCCTGCTCTTCGCTTTCAAACTCTGAATCAGCGGGGAAGATTTTGCTGTCCATAGTGCCTCCGGGATCAATGCCTGGCAGTCTATTCGGTACAGGGATTGCTGTCGTCGTTGTCTGGATGAATTGCACGTTTGTCGAACTCCATCGGTATCTGGTTGTTCCGACAAATCCTAGACTGAGCGCGTCCGACGGCCAACCGACGGAAGATGTAGGAAAACATTCGCGGTTGCCAAAATGCCTTTCTTTTTCTGTAGGACTCGTTGGCGGGCTCCGTGCGGTGGGCTTACAACATCGCAACAACCGCAACTCCGGATCCGTTCTAGACTCACGTCGCTCAATCAAGAGCCTCACCGGAGTGCGCCATGGAAGTGCCCAACCCCCAAACCGCCATCGACAGCAATCGACAGGCGTGGAACGATTCCGCCCGCCATCATCAGGATTCACCGGATTGGCAGGTATTGCTCAGCGACGTTGCGCAGGCGGATTTTTCCTGCTTCGACGACACGTTGCGCGGCTTGCTGGAAGTCGACGGCAAGGACGTGATTCAACTGGGCTGCAACAACGGCCGTGAAAGCCTGTCGCTGTTCGCGCTCGGTGCGCGCAGTGTCGTCGGCGTGGATCAATCCGCTGCGTTTCTCGAACAGGCCCGCGAGCTGAACAGCCGCTCGCCGCACAACACCGAATTCATCGAAAGCGATATCCATCATCTGCCTGCTTCATTGCATGGCCGCTTCGACGTCGCGTTGATTACCATCGGCGTGCTGAACTGGATGCCTGACATCGGCGAATTTTTCCGCCATGTCGCACAAGTGCTGAAGCCGGGCGGCAAGCTGGTGATCTACGAGACCCATCCGTTTCTGGAGATGGTCGACCCGCAGGCTGAAGATCCCTACCGCCTCGTCAGCTCGTACTTCCGTGCCGAGCCGTTTGTGCAGCAAGAGCCGATTGTCTATGTCGGCAAGGTTGAGCAGCCGGCGGCCAAGTCCTATTGGTTCGTGCATACGCTCGGGGCGATCTTCAGCGGCGCCATTGGCGCGGGGCTGAACATTGTGCATTTTCAGGAATATGCGCATTCGAATCGCGAAGAAGTGTATGACCGCTACCTGAATCGGGAGGCGCAGATGCCGATGTGCTTTACCCTGATTGCCAGTAAGACCTGAAGTTTGTCGGTGCAGCTGCTGGCCTCATCGCGAGCAGGCTCACTCCTACAATGGATAGGTGTAAGGCGACTATCCAGTGTGGGAGCGAGCCTGCTCGCGAAGGCGGCCTACAGGTCGCCGCAGCCATTTCAGGATACGGAGTGATTGATCCCATGCCCCGGCTGCGCACAAAGATCGATGCCCAGCGCATGAATCACCTTCAACACTGTGTCAAATCTCGGCTTCGCTCCGGGAGCGAATGCTTTGTACAAACTCTCGCGGCCCATGCCTGAGTTTTTGGCTATCTGCGTCATGCCTCGGGCCCTGAGCACGTAACCGATCGCGCGAAGGAACTCTTCGCTGTCTCCGTCTGCTAGCACCTGAGACAGGTATTCGCTGATGGCTTCGTCACTGTCCAGCAGCGCGACCATGTCGAAATTCGTCAAAGTCTGGCTCATGGTTAAACCTCCTTTGCCATTTTTTGTGCGCGTCGGATGTCTGCGCTTTGTGAGGATTTATCGCCTCCGGCCAGCAGAACAATTACTGCACCGTTGCGGATGGTGAAATACACTCGGTAGCCCGCGCCTACGTCCAGACGCATCTCAGAAACTCCATCACCGACCGATTTGGCGTCGCCGAGATTACCTGTTGAGGCTCGATCAATACGACGCGCGATGGCCACTTTGGCTCGCAGGTCTCGGATCGAGCGGTGCCAAGCCTGGAAGGTTGCAGTTTGCTGGATAAGATAAGTCATTAGTCGACTGTATCCAAGTAGATACGGATAAACAGTCGGCCAAGTCTTTACTGGATGTTGGAAGTGTCGTCAGTGGCTGTAGGCAAGAAGCCAATCGATTGTGAGAGTTGCGGTGCAGCTACTGGCCTCATCGCGAGCAGGCTCACTCCTACAATGGATAGGTGTAAGGCGACTATCCAGTGTGGGAGCGAGCCTGCTCGCGATGGCGGTATCAAAACCGCCTCAAATATCCAGTCTGAATCAAGCCTGCGCCGCCGCCGTCGCTACCGGTCTTTGCGGCTTGCGCAGCGCCTCCAGCCTTGACTCGTTGTAGCGCGTTTCGCGGAAGAAGCGCCAGTGCCCGAACAGGTCGTAAACGTGGGTAATCCGCCCTTGCTCTTGATAGCCCAGGCGCACATGCATCTTCAGGGCCTGGATATTGGCGCTGTCGCAGACATCCACCACTTTCTTGAAGCCTCGGCCAGCCATGACTTGCCACAGTGCGGTCTGTGCATCGACGGTCAGGCTGCAGCCAAAATAGGGCCGGGCAATTTCGCCACCGAACTGGAAGTATTCACCGGGCTGGACCGCGAACGTGCAGCGATAGAAGTGGCGGTCGAAATAGTCGCGATCGCTGGCCCAGACGAACCCGACCGTGTGACCGTCCTGGTCCAGGTACATGTGCCCGGTATGCCCTTCAGCGGCCAGCTCGGCCATGGTCCGCACACGGTCACCAAAATACTTGCTGAAGGCCTCGGTATTTTCCTCAGTGATGTCGACTCGGTGTAACCCTTCACATGGGCGCAGATTGTGTGGGGCAATCGGCGTGACCAGATCGCGCTCCATCCAGAGCAATTCACGGTGAGCGAATACGTAGCGTTTCCACAGCGCGCCAAGGGTGCGGCGCAGACCTTTTTGTTTGATGCGCAGAAGCAATTCTTCGATGACGTTCATGATGCTCTCCGAGGCGCTGGCCCAGGTGTGGTGGATGATGTTGCCGGTTGAGTTTCGGATGTATGTGCCGCCGCCGGGTTGCCGGCACGCTGTGCGCGCCTTTTTTGCAGGACCGGTTTGACGTAGTGCCAAAGACGCAGCCCAAGGCCCAGCAGCAAGCCACTGGGGCGCCATGAATAGAAGCTCCAGCGCCATTGTTCGATCTGGCCGGTCATGCGCTCGTGCAGTTGATGGCTGGAGTTATCCAGGCTGACCCGCGACGCATCGATCCAGCGCCATTGCTCGTCCAGGCCCCAGCGAATCCACTCCTCCAGCAGCACCCGACCGCTGCCCAGATCGGCATGCTGCGGCAGGAACGCAAGGTTGTAGTCGTAGAGTCGACCCTGCTCGAGCAGGCCCAGCCGATAGCTGATGCAGCGATCGTCCAGCTCCAGCGTCACGACCCGCACCAGGCCTTGAGCGGCGAGGGCGGTGAAAGCGCTCGCCATCCACTGACGGCTGCGTTCGGTGGCGAAAATCCCGACGCCCTCGTCACCTTTCCAACTGACCGACTCGACTTCCTGCAGCGCCTGTAGAACCGTCGGCATCGAAAGCGCATCGGGGGTGATTCGCCGTACCTGGGCGCCGCACGCGGCAATCCGTTTGCGCGCCCGACGCAGTTTGTAGCGCGGATCGCCGCAAACTTCCTGATGGTCGGTTTCGCTGATCAGATGCACCGGCACTCGGCAACTCAGGCGCCGCTCAGCAGTGGAGCTACGCGCCATCCATTCGGTGAGGGCACTTTCTTCACCGGCAGGTTCCGACAGTTCATTGAGTTGCAGCAGCGCATGGGGCAGGCGCTGGCGGATCAGCACCAGCGCAGCGCGCATGTCCTCGCCGCCGAGCAGCGACAGCAGGGCCAAGCGATCGGCCAGCGGATAACCCAAGTGATGCAAGACGCGAAAGGGCAGGCCAGCGAAGCGTTCGCGGCTGGACACCAGTGGCAGGCACAGGCGTAATGCCTCTGCATCCCAACCGAGCAGAATCTGCAGGCGCTGGTCCTCGCCCAAGGCCTGCTCTGCCGCGCACATCCAGCCAAGGTTGTTGAACGGCGTGTGGTCGGTCACGCGCAGGCGCAACGCTTCGTACGCGGTTGCCGGAAAGTCGGCGGTGCACAGGGACGTGCGCCATTCGAATCGCATCGCCATAGGTTCAGGTCGCCGTGGCTGTGACAGGTGGACGGGAGGGTTTACGCAGCGCTTCGAGGCGTGAACCGCTGTAGCGGGTTTCGCGATAGAAGCGCCAGCGGCCGAACAGCGTGTAGATATTCATGATCCGCTGTTGTTCGGTATAGCCCATGCGCAGGTGCAGCTTGAGCGCCGGGATGTTGCTCGAGTCACAGACATCGACCACTGTGCTGCAACCCTGAGTGGCCATGGCTTTCCACAATTGCAATTGCAGGTCCACCGACAACTCTGTGCCCCAGTAGGCGCGGGCCAGTTCGCCACCGAACTCGAAAAACTCGCCGGGTTTTACCGGGAACCGGCAGCCGTAGTAATGCCGATCAAAATAGTCGTGCGGCGTGCCCCAGATAAACGCCACGGCATCACCGTGCTCGTCGACATGCATATGCCCGGTGTGCCCGTCATCGGCCAGCTCGGCCATGACGCCGACGCGGTCGCCGAAGTAACGAGTAAAGGCGCTGGCGTTGTCTGCAGTGATTTTCATCACACGCAGTGGCGGGTAAGGTTTGAGGCTGTGCGGCGGTACCGGGCTGACCAGGTCGCGCTGCATCCACAGCAGTTCCTGATGGGCAAAAAGGTACATTCTGCGGATCTTCGCCAAGGTCGCTCGCAGACCTTTTCGACGGATATGTCCGCGGAGTTTTTGCAAAACTTCCATGGTTCTTTCTCCTGATGAGGGTGCCACGCACAGCAACCGGTTCGCGGGGCAGAACAGCGCAGGCCGGTTCATGAAGCGCTCCAGTCCAGGGCAAACAGGGTTTGCCCTGGCAATTGGAAACGCAGGCGGCCGTTTTCGCAGGCAAACGGTACGTCGCGGCTGCGATTGTCGGCGCCGAAGAAACGCAGGGCGCCTTGGTTAAGCGGGCACTGGGCGCCGCTCAGATCAACGCGTTGCAGGCGTGTGCCTTTGTTCACCCCGAGCAACGTGCGCTGCTCGCCGCTGGCCATCGCCAGCACATCCACTTCGAAAGCGTCGTTATCCAGTTGCAGCACGTGCGGCAGCCAGTGCCGAGCGATGAATTGCTGGGCAAGGCCCACCGGTTTCAGCTCGACGCGGCCGTTGTCCAGAATCCGCACCATGCCCTTGGCATACGGCGGCTCATCGGCTGCCTGAAACCAATTGAGCATGGTCAACAAGCCGTCCTGAGAAGCATTGATGACGACCGAGGCCCACCACAGCGCGGCGTAATGGGTTTCCTGATCGTAGGGGCTAAGGCTGGAGCCGCTGGACAGGTTGGTCTGGTCCAGCAGCAAGGCCTTGCGCGGTTGACCCTGACTGTCGAGACCGACCAGCTCGGCGGCACGGCGCACGCTGTCGCGGTAGACCCGGGTCGCGAGCAAGTCGCGCACCATCCATTCGTGCCAGGCCAATGCGTCGACCTGATCGGCGGATTCGTTGAGCAGTTGCCGGGCCCAGTCGATCCCGCGTTTGCCCGCCGCGTTGCGAGTGAACGGCCCGTTGACCAAGCGTGAGCTGGCAGGCATGGCGATACGCACCCCGGCCTTGGCATTGGCCGGATCGCTGCGCACCTGGCGGGCCATGCTGGCAAAAATCGCCCGATAATCTTCGTAGCTCGAATAATTGAGGTTCGGCTCGTCGGCAAAGCCGATGTAATGCGTGCCTTGGCCACCCAGTGCGCGAGTGCTGGCGAGCCAGGCTTCAAGGCCGTTGCTGCTTTGCACATCGGCGCGCAAATCGGCCCGACGCCCGGTGCCGGCGAGCAGGGTGATGTCCTGGCGGATGCCAAAGCGAGTCTGATAGAGCTTGCGAACCGGGTCTTCGAAACGGGCATTTTTCGAAGTGACGTCAACGTAGCTGTAATAACTCGCCGCACTCGGTTTCAAGGCATCCAGTGCAGCATGACTGGTCGCGGGCGGCATGAGATTGGGCAGGGCAATGCCCAGATCCGGCGTGCGTCCGAGCACCTTGGTGTGCAGGGTCAGGCGAGTCTGGCCCGGTTCTTCATGCAATGGCTGGAGGTGCTCGGGATTCTGCGCAAACAGGTTGGCCGTGCCGTCGAGCCAGAACGCCGCTTTGCCGCTGCCCAGCAGGCGCAACCGCCACGTCTGTTCGCGGTCGCTGACCGGCAAGGCCACTTGATCGAATTGCCAATAGGCACGGTGGGGCTTGAGGGCCAGCGACAGCTGTTGTCCATCGTCCACGCGCTGTGCTTGCAGTGCGTTGACGCCGCCATGGTATTTGCCGTTCAGCACCGCGTGTTCGCCCGGTGCCACCTTGAAAAACAGCTCATCGCCATTGCGGGTTTCGACACTGAAATGCACTTTGGCGGGACTGAACAGCGCCACGGTCTTATCGTCATGCTCGACGCGGTAACTGCGGAAACTGTAGCCGGGAATCTCCAGGCGATAACTGGCAGCCCCCGGCACCAAAGGCCAGCGCTGCGAACCGTGGGTTTCACTGGCTTTGATCGACCGTTCGCCCTGCAAACGGCCCTGACCGTCGAGCAGATAGATATGCTCTTCATTGGCGTCAGCCTGCCACGCCGGAACCCAGCGCACGGTGACGGTATCCGGGCGATCGGCTCGCAGATACAGGCTGCCGTCGCGGATCTCGCCCCACTGCATGGGCGCCGCGAAGGCGTGCAGCGTCATGCCCAGTCCGAGCAGCAGGGCCAGGCGCTTCATGCGGCTTTCCTGCGGTGTAGCATCAGCCACATCGGAGCGATGTCACCGGGCAGGATGAACAGCGTGTGCCAGAACGGCACGCCGCTCAGTCTGCAATAAAGCACCAGCATCGCCAGGGTCACTGCCAGATAAGCAATCGAAGACGCCGCCGCTGCGCCGACGATGCCGTGGCTCGGGATGAGCAGCAGGTTCAGCCCCAGATTGAGCAACGCGCCCACGCCCATCATCAGCGAGACGGTCGCCGGGCGATTCTTGCCGATCAGGTCTAGGCGCAGAATGCTTGCGTAGCACAGGCCCAGCAGCCCCGGCAGCAATGCCAGCAGCGCTGGATAAGCCGGTTGGTAGGCGACGCCGAACAGGGTCACGATCAGCCATTCGCCGATCAGCGCCATGGTGACGCAGGCGCCGAGCATCACTGTGGCGGTCAGGCGCAGCGCCAGCGGAGTGACCTTGTCCATGCCTTTGTCCTGTTGCAGCAGGCGCTTCATCAGCGGTGTGGTGACCGCTTCCGGAACGATCAGCAGCAGTTCAGCGGCGGCACTGGCCATGGCGTAATGGCCGAGCGCAGTGCTGCCCAACAGGGCGCCGATAAACAAATAGTCGGAGCGCAGAATGACCTGTTGAAACAGCAGGTCCGGATGGCTGCGCGCACTGAATCGCAGCAGCTCGTTCTGGCTCGCACGGTCCCATTGCAGTTGCAGTGGTTGTGCGCGTTTGAGCCACATCCAGCCCACCAGCACCACCAAACTGATACCGGCCAGCCAACTGATCAGTGCGGCTTCGAGTGCCGCTTCTTTCCACATCCAGAACAGCGCAACAAACAGCAGCAGCGGCGCCAGCGATTCGATCAGACGCAAGACATTGAACGCGACCACGCCGCCCGACGCGTTGTGCAAGGTCAGCAGGCCGCTTTTGAGAACCGTCAGCGGTACCGCCAGCAGCAACAGCCACGCCAGCAGACCGAGCTGCATCGTGACATCGAGTTCACTGCCAAATTCTCGCGCCAGCGCGACCACCAGCAATGTCAGCAGCCCGGCCAGCAGACAGCCAAACACCAACACCTGAGCGAGCAACAAACCCATCGGCCGCTGGTTGGCCGCTTGATAACCGACTGCCGAATTCAAGCCGCCGCTGGTGGCCGCACTGATCAGATCCGGCAGGGTGCTGAGCAGGGCGAACAACCCGCGTTCGCTGGGGCCGAGAATCCGCGCCAGCAACACATTGCGCAGCAGGCGCAGGGCGATCATTGCCAGTTTGGTGCCCATGCTCAGCGCCAGATGCCTGAGGTAGCTGCCGCGACTCATGGCCGTGCCCCGCGAAAGATCCGTAACGACAGCAGCTCCGGATTGCGCGCGGTGCGTTGGCTGACGCCGAAGCGCGGCAGGTTCAGAGGATCGCCGGCGCCGCGATAAAGTCCGGTGGCCGTGCCAAGCGCAAACGGATAATCGTGGTTGGCGACCTGCTCGCGGACCCGCTGATCGTTATCGCCGTTGGGGTAGCAATACACCGGCAAGGGACGATTGCAGCCGTTGTGCAAGGCATCGCGGCTACGGCTGATTTCTTCGTGCAGACGCACGTCGTCCAGTCCGGTGAGGATCGCATGACTGGCGCCGTGTGGGCCGAAACGCACCAGACCGGAGGCTTCCATGGCGCGCACCTGATGCCAGTCCAGCGCTTGCGGCAACGACTCCGGCGGACACTCATCGGTCAGACGTTCAAGTTCCTGCGGGTCGAGGCTTTTTAACCCTTGCAGATAATGCAGCAACGCCAGGCTGCGCCGGTCGACGTCGATATCGTCGAGCAGCACCGGCAGCGGGTGACCGGTGATGCGCAGGTATTCGATCAGGTGCATCCGCGCCTTGTCGCCATGACTGCCCCACAGCGTTTCGCCAACGCTTTCCCACCAGAAGCGCTGCCGGCTGCCAATAAAATCAGTAGAAAGAAAAACGCTCGCCGGCACTTGGTGTTTTTGCAGCAGCGGATAGGCGTGCACCGCGTTGTCCCGCCAGCCGTCATCAAAGGTCAGCGCCACTTGCGGGCGTTCGGTGCGCAGGGCGTTGGGCTGGAGCAGTTCCATCAGCGGCACGCAATCGAAATGCTTGCGCAGCCACATCAGCAGGTGTTCGAACGCCTGCGGGCCGACGCACAGCTCATTGCGGTGCGGCAGGTTGGCGGCGCGGTCATTGGCCAGCACGCGGTGCAGCATCAGGATCACGCCCGCGCCGTGCAACTGGTTGCGCCCCACGGATGAGTTGAGATAGAGCCAACCGCTGGTGCGTTTTATCAGCTGTTTGATCGCCATGGCATGCGTCCTCTCAACGATTCTGGTCGGGATTCCATTGTGCGTACCGCTGCCCGCGCAGGAACTGCCACAGGCCCGCGCTCATGCCGGCCAGTGTCACCAGCAGGAATGCCGCGAGGCGAAACGGTTTGGGCAAACGGTGTTGCGAATCCAGCAGGCCGGCGATGGCAATCGAGTAACCGGTCAATTGCCCGATAAGGCTCAAGCGATAAAAACCGTGCTCGTTCCACAGCCAGAAATTGCTCAACAGCAGCGGCAGCAGGAGTATCGGCGCCAGTCGACGGATCAGTTTGTGGCTGATCAACGCGATCGAATACAGGCCGTGCTTGAATGGATTTAGCAGTTCACTGCGTTGCGCCAGGCTCTGCAGGCCACCGACCGTGACCCGCTGGCGGCGACGCCACTGCTTGTCCGCTTCGTCGACGCCCTGGTCGATCACCTGGGCCTGGGGCACGTAGACGATGCGTTTGTGCGCCACCGGCGCGCAGGTACTGATAAAGAAATCGTCGTTGACCTCGGCCGGCACGTTCTGGAACAACTCGCGGCGCAAGGCGAGCAGGGCGCCATCGGCGGAGACCATGCAGCCGGTGCGATTCTCGACCCGGCGCAACCAGCCTTCGTAATGCCGATAGAGGCTGTCGCCGATGCTCAGGCCGCCACCGGTGACCGGGATCACCATGTGCCCGGCGCAGGCCCCGACCTGCGGATCGCTCAACGGCGCGAGCAAGTGGCCGAGGGTGTCGCGCGACCATTGGTTGTCGGCATCGGTGAAGACCAGAATGTCCGCGGTGCTCACAGCGACGCCGGCATTCAGCGTGGCGGCTTTGCCCTGGCGCGGCAGGTCGAGCACAGTAATGCGCGAATCGACGATCTTGTGCGCGCAGGCCACGGTGTCATCGGTCGAACCGTCACTGGCAAGAATGATTTGCAGTGCGGCCGCTTGATAATCCTGGGCGAGCAGCGTGCGCAACTTGTGCTCGATGTGTCGTGCCTCGTTGTGCGCGGCGATGACGATGCTGACATTCAGCGGCGGCGCCGGGTCATGTCGCCAGGCCGGGAACAGCGGGGCCAGCAAAGTCAGCAGCAGCGGATAGCCGATGTAGGCATACATCGGCAGCAACAGGCACAGGCAAAAAATGAGTTCAGCCACGGGCAGGCCTCCTGGCGTTCCAATGACACAGACCGAGCACCAATGCCGCGCTGGCCAGGTGCAGACGCACCCAGTGCAGGCCCCAGAGTTGCAACGTCAGGCTGACGTTATGCTGGCGAATGCTTTGCCGCACGCTGAGCAACAGACTCGGCAGCAGGCCCAGCATCAGCAGCATCAACGCCTGATGGGCGTAGCCCGTGAGCAACGCAAGGATGGCCAGCGCATCGAGCAACCACACCAGCACTGACAGCAGCGGAAAACGCAGCAGACGCAGGCTCATACCGTGGGTGCGCAGCAATTGCAGGTGACTGCCCTGACGCCACAGTTCCTTGCCGACCCATTCGCGCCAAGTCATTTCATAACCCCAGTGCAGGGCGATGCTTCGGTTGACCGACAGCAGGCGGGCGCCGTGTTTGTGCAGACGCAGGGTGTATTCCTTGTCCTCACCGGTGCGCAGGCTTTCGTTGAAACCACCGACCTCGTCGAACCAGCGCCTGCGCATCAACAGGTTGGCGCTGGGCAGCCATTGCACGCTACGGCTGACGTTGCGCGATGGCCGCAGGTTGCGTCGCTGCCAGGCGCTGGCGTACCACGGGGCGGCGGCCGGGGTGTGCAGGTCGAGGCCGAACACATCGCCCAGAGCCTCCCTCTCAAGCGCGAACAAAGCGAGCAGCCAGTCCTCGGGCATTTCGATATCGGCATCGATGAAGGCCAGCCATTCGTGGCTGGCAATCGCTGCGCCGCGATTGCGCAAAGCGCCGATCAGCAGGCCGGGCAGCACCAGCACCCGAGCGCCGAATGCGCGGGCAATCTGTGGTCCGTCGTCCGTGGACCCGTTGTCGACGACGATCAATTCGCAGTCCATGTCGGCGGCGTTCGCGGCTTTGCGAGCGGCCAGCAGGGTGCGGCCGATGTGCCGCGCCTCGTTGTACATCGGAATGACAATGCTGATCTGGCTCATGCCCTGGCCTCCGTCAGCGCTGCCTGCTCGGCTTTCAGGCGCAGCACCCAGGTCAACGCAAGCATGATCCACAGGTATTTCAGGTTCGGCGCGCTGAGGAACATCAGGAACAGCGTCAATGAGAGAAAACTCATTCCTAGATGGGTGATCAAATCCGCCTGCTGCCATTCGCGCCGCTGCAACCACGCGCTTCGTGCGCGGATCAGGTTGAAGAAGCCCTGTCCAAGCAGGCCAACAAACAGCAGTCCGGCGGGAATACCCAGTTCGCTGAAAATCTCCAGATAGGTGTTATGGGCCCGGCGATACAGATCGCCGATCTTGCGGTTGGCCGAAAACGCCTTGGCATAACCGGTGGTTGCGTAGTGCAAAGGGAAGGTGCCGGGGCCGGAGCCGAGCAGCGGATGTTCGCGGATGATCTGGCTGCCGACGACAATGTACGAGGCGCGACGGCCGAGGGAGGCGTCCTGGGCCTTGGCGCCGGCGCTCAAGATACTCAGCGACTGAATGCGGGCCAGATAGCCGGCCGGCATTGCGTAGATCGCCAGGGGAAGGATGATCGCCGCACCGAGCATGGCGAAGCCGAAATGCCGGGGGCGGATGTGGGTGAGCTGCTGACGGTAATGCCAGACACCGATGGCCAGACTCAAGGCCAGTACTACCAGCCCTGAGCGCGACTCGGTTTTGGTCATGCCGCCGAGCAACAACAGGCAGCAGGCCGCCCAAAACAAACGGTGCAGCAGGTTCGGGCTGCGAATCACCAGCAGCAGGCCCAGCGGCACGGCGAAGGCGATCAGCAGGGCAAACGCGTTGGGGTCTTCGAGCAGGCCGGCGGCGCGGCCCTTGTCCTGGAATCGGCTGGAAAACATCGCCATCGCGCAGGTCGCGCTGACGCTGAGAGTGACCAGTCGGGCGAACAGATCCAGATTCAATTCACGACCGACCAGCAAGGTGATCACGAACAGGATCAGGCCCACGCTCAGTTCACGCAGATGCGTTTGCGACATGCCCAGGTTGTCGCTGGCGAGCAGGCTCAGCAGGTACAGGGCCATGAAGCCGATCAGGTAGCGCCACAGGTTGCTGCGCAGACGCTGCGATGGAAGCTGATGCAGTGCCAGTTGCAACGCCAGAATCAGGGCCAGCGAAACACCGATCAATTTGCTCCCGGAAAACGCTGTGTCCTTGAAAAATCCTTCAAACGGCACCAGGGCGGCAATGCCCAACAGGCCCCACGACGGTTTGCGATACAGCACCGTGAAACCCAGCAGCCCCAGCACCGCCCCCGGGGCCAGAAACGGATAAGGACTGACCAGTAAAGCCAGGCAGACCAGTGCCAGCAGACTGACGATCGAGAGCGGGAAAATCATGCGCGTGCCTCCCGTGCCGTGTGGATGTACAGCTGCGACCAGCGTTCGGCCAAAGCCTTGAGGTCGTAGCGCTCCTGTTGTGTGCGTCTGGCGTTGTCGCGCAACTGCGCAGCCAGCTTCGGTTCGGCCAGCAAGGTGTCGAGTTGGCGGGCGAGGGCGGTGGTGTCGTTCGGCGCCGCGAGCAGGCCGTTGTGGCGGTCCTGCAAGACGTCGGGAATGCCACCGACCGCGAACGCCACCACCGGCACGCCGGCCTGCATCGCTTCGAGCAAAATCATCGGTGTGCCCTCGGTGCGCGAGCTGATCACCAGCGCATCAAGTTGCTGCCACCAGCCTTGCATCGCGGTCTGATAGCCGGGCAAGCGAATCCGCTCTTGTAAACCGGCAGCGTCGATGCGCGCCTGCAACGCCTCACGTTCCGGGCCGTCACCGAGCATCACCGCGTCCAGTTGCGGGTGCTGGTGACACAGGGCAATCAGCGCATCGAGAAACAGATCCGGGCCTTTTTCGCTGCTCAACCGACCGACGTAACCGGCCAGCCAGCGTTGCCGGTCTGTCGCCGGCTGGAGGGCCGACGCTGTTGGCAAACCGTTGGGAATGACCTGCAACTTCTCTGCCCGCACGCTGGCCTTAAGGTGCAGCGTGGCAATGCTTTGCGCCACGCAGACCACTCGCTTGACTGACGCCGTGCGGCACAGTTGCAGGCTCAACCAGGTGTAAAACTTCTGCTTGCGACTGCGCGGAGTGAAACCGTGCTGGGTGATTACCAGCGGCAGGCGCAACAGCGTTGCGCCGATCCAGCCAAACAACAGCCCTTTGAAGTTGTGTGTGTTGAGCAACGGCCGATCACCACGGCGCTGATGCAAATGCCGCAGCAGCCGGCCGAGCCCGGCACAGCCGCGAGCGTCCACCCCGGCGTTGCGAAAGCGCTCGATCAATTCTGCCGGGGCGTCGAGAAACAGCACTTGGTGCTGCCCCGACGTCGCCTGGCAATGATCCAGCAACATCCGCTCGGCCCCATAGAAGCCGCCGCTGCTGAGCAAATGAATGATCGGCAGCGCGGCGCACGGGGTGGACGCCGCGTTCAATTGCGCACCCAGTGAACCAGGCGTGGCATGGTCCAGTGTTTATGCGGATTGCCAATCTGCGGCGTTTCTTCGTTGAGCACCAACAGTACCGGCAGGCCCAGTTCATGGCTGATTTGCGCCGGATGCTTGAAGCGGTGATCGAAGAACTCACGCACATAAACGAAGGCAATTGCCAGCAACAGTCCAGTGAACAGCCCGAACGGAATGATCAGCAGCGGTTTGGGAAAAGCCGCCGCAGTTGGTTCAAACGGTGGACTCAGTACGCGGGCATTGGACAAGTCATTGTCCAGCGCGCGCGTCGTGCTGCTTTCAGCGAAGCGTTGTGCATAGGTCGAAAACGCTGCGTGTAACGCGCCGATTTCGGTGTCCATCTGGCGCAGCTTGCTCTGGGTTTGCTGCAATTGATGGATGCGATTCTTGAACTCGGCAATGCGCGCGGTTTTCTGCTCGATGACCTGGCTGACCACCGACAGGTCGATCGTGCGTTCCTGGATGCGGTTATTGACCACCTTGAGGAACTGCTGGCGTGTGCGCGCGATTTGCTCGCGGGCCAGCAACATCGGTTCGCTGCCGGGCTGGAATACCGCCAGGTCGTTCATGTAGCGGCTGACCTGCGTGGTCAGTTGCTCGCCCATCTGGCGGATCTCGCGGTCCTCGAACGCGATGTTGTCCACCGTAGTCGTGAAGGTAAATGGAAAGGTGTAGTCATTGAGTTTGTTGGTGTTGGCGGCGGCCAGGCTGGATTTCAGGTAATCGAGCCAGCGCTGGCTTTGCAGCAAGCGATCACGATACAGATTGAGTGCCTGCTCTTCGGTGTTGATCGCATTGAGGCGAAAGGTGATTTCCTCTTTCGGATCGGACGAACCGACCTTTTCCAACAGGCTCAGCCGCGCGCCCTCCAGACCATCGAGTCGCACCTGATATTGATGCTTCTTGGTCTCGTAGAACGACTGCGGCAGCTCGATCGATTGCAACGCCTGACGATCGACCAGATAGTTTTGCAGCAATGCGGCGACAAACGCCGTGCCTTGAACAGGATCAGGGAAGCTGTAGACGATCGAGATGACATTGGAACCCGGCAGGGTTTCGATCTTCAGATTATCGATGGCGTCCTGGGTCAAGCCGTCCAGTGCCGTGTCGCGCACCGGATCGGTTTCCATGCCCAGCGCGTCACGCAGCGGATTGATCACATATTCGCGCAGTGGCGTGCTGACGTAACGCTTGAACGGTTCGCCGGTCAGCTTGCTGAGCAACCCCGGTGGCGGGTTGTACTGACCGTTGTCGCGCAGTTCGCTGACGGTCTGGCGAATCAGCGCCGGCGAACGGAGGATATTGCTTTCGGTTTCCATGTCCGCCAGCGATGGCGGAATGAACGTGGCGTTGTCCTGGGTCAGCGAGGTCGTCGCATCGCCCTGAGAGAGTTTTTTCGACTGCACGATCACCTGCGCAGTGATATCGAAGCTCTGTTTGAGCAGCAATGGCAGGAGCAGGGCGATCACTGCAAAGGTCAGGAAGATGCGCTTCACCGTTTGCTTGTTGGCGAAGAAAATCCTGAAGAACTCGTGCAGGTAATTTTCTTTTGGGTTCATGTCGTTCACCTGAGAGTCAGTTGTCACTGCCTTTGTTGTCGACGCGGTAGCCGAAGCTGAAACCGACGCCCTGGAACAGCACCACATCGGCCAGTTGCCGGGCGAGTTCGCCGGCGCTGGCAAGTTTGGTTTTTGGTACGTAGAGCATGTCGTCCGGCTGCAGATAGGCGATCTGTGGCGCCTCGCCAGACAAGGCTTTTTCGACGTCGTAGTTCATTGCCTGCACCTGATTGCCGTTGCGCCGCATGATCACCACCGAATCGAGGCGCGCCTTGACGTTGGTGCCGCGCGCCAGCGTCAGCGCCTCAAGCACCGACACTGGCCGGCGGATCGGGTACGAGCCTGGTTGAGCGACTTCGCCGAGCACGTAGATCTCGTTGCCGGCGGTGGACTTGAGCAGCACGTCCACGGTCATCCGTCCCGGCAGTTGCGCGTATCGCTGATTGAGGAAGGTTTCCAGTTGATTGACGGTCATGCCTTGCAGCGGCACGGCGCCGATTTCCGGAAAACTCGCGTAGCCGTCGGTGCCGACAGTGATTTCGCGGCTCATGCCGGTGGCCGGGTGGTTCAACGCGCTTTTGAGGTTCTGCTCGTTGCTCAGCGGGCTGAGGATCTGCACCGAGAGCTGATTGCGATTGGGCTGGAACAGCTGCTTGCGCTGATAGGCGCGCTGGATTTCCTGACGGGCCTCTTCGCTGGTCAGGCCGGCGATTTTCACTGAGGTGTTGGCACCCGGCAGTTCGATGGTGCCGTCGGGCAGCACCAGTTGCGTGCCATTGAGCTGGCTGGCGGCGGTGAAATTCAGGCCGATCTGGTCGCCCGACTGCACGCGGTAAGCGTCCGAGCCGCTGGTGCTGATATGGAAAATCACATCCAGCACGTCTTTCGGGCGCAGGGTCTGTTCGACCTTCGGCATGTCAGTCGCCTGGGCGTTGGCCGGTGCGGCGGTGAGGATATTCACCGGCATGTTGCGGGTCTCGGAAGTGCTGGAGCAGCCTGCAAGCGGCAGCAACAGCAGGACAAGCATTCTGGCGTTCATGGCGTCATCCTTTGCGTTTGCTTACAGGTTTTTGTAAAGCCATTTGGGCATGTAGTACTTGCGCCGGTTGAACACGCTGCCGACCACTTTTGCGCCGGCCTGAGTCAGGCGTTGCACGGCGGCCTGGGCGACTTCCCAGCGGGTATCTTCGGCGCGCACGACAAACACCACGCCGTCGACCTGAGTGCTGATGACCAGCGTGTCGGCGGCGGAGTACACCGCGTCGCCGTCGATCACCACGAAGCGGTAGCGGCTGCCCAATTGGTCGAGCAACGGGCTCAGGCGTTCGGCAGTCAGGTGCTCCAGGGTGCGGATCGGCCGGCCGTTGGGCAGCACGTGGAAGGGCAGGCTCGACACCTGCACCACGCAGTCCTGCAACAGCGGCGGGTTGTCCGGGTTGAACAACAGGTCGCGCAGGCCGCGCTCCTTGCCAAGGTTCATCTGCTGGGTGAGGTTGTTGGCCGACTGGCTGGCGTCGACCAGCAGCACCTGGCCGCTGCTCATTTGTGCCAGTTGACTGGCCAGGGCCAGGGCGCTGGTGGTGGTGCCCGCGCCGGGATTGGCAGCGGTCAGGAACAGGATCCGCAGATCGAGGTCCAGCACGGTCGAGGTCAGGTTCGATTCGCTGGGGCTGGCGATGCTCAGGCTGTTATTGGTTGAACCGTCCATTAGCTTGCTCCGTGGCCGCTGAATACTTTGAAGGGGGTTTTCAACAGAATCTTCAGATCAAGCAGAAGGCTCTGCTCGGCGATGTAGCTGAGGTCCAACTCAACGCGCTGGTCGAAGTCGATGTTGCTGCGCCCGGAGATCTGCCACAGGCCTGTCATGCCGGGGTAGATCGCCAGACGCGCGAGGTGATTGTCCTTGTAGCGGTAGGCGTTGAACGAGGTCGGGCGAGGGCCGACCAGACGCATGTCACCGGTCACCACGTTGATCAGGTTGGGCAGCTCATCGAGGCTGGTGCGCCGTAGAAAATGGCCGATGCCGGTGATGCGCGGGTCCTTGTCGATCTTGAAATCGATGGCGTCCGCCCCGTGTTTATTCAGGTGGCGCAGCGATTCCTTGAGTTCTTCGGCGTTGCAGACCATGGTGCGGAACTTGAACATGCCGAACTTGCGGCCGCGATAGCCGGTGCGTTTCTGCACGAACAGCACGGGGCCCGGGCTGGTGTGCTTGATGATCAATGCCAGGCCCAGCAGCAGCGGCGAGGACAGCAGCAGAATCACCAGCGCGCCGAGGCAGGCCACCACCCGATTGGTCCGCGACAGTTGCCATGGGCGGCCGCCATCGCGGCCGCTTAACCAGCCGCGACCCTGGCGATGAATCGCTGCGTCGAGGCGCATGCGATGTTCGGGGTCGACTCGCTTGTCGCGGCGCATCTCTTGGATCGGTACACCTTTCTCATGTCCAGTCATGGCGTCCTCCGCATTCATTCAGCCGCAAGCGGCGCGCGGGCAGTGGGGTAGTAGTCGCGGAACCAGGCGATGAAACGACCCAGCCCCTCATCCAGTTCAATCCGGGGCTGGAATCCGGTGGCCTGGGCCAGGTCGCTGGCCTCGGCGCAGGTGTTGAGCACGTCGCCCGGTTGCAGCGGCAGCAGCTCGACAATGGCTTTCTGAGCGAGATGTTTTTCCATCAGCGCGAGGTAGGTTTTCAGCGCGACCGGCTGCTGTCCGCCAATGTTGAACAGGCGCCACGGCGCCATGCTGCTGGCCGGGTCGGGCTGCTCGCGATCCCATTGCGGATTGGCTTGCGGTGGCTGATCGATGAGGCGCGCGATGCTTTCGATGATGTCGTCGATGTAGGTGAAATCGCGCTGGTGCTCGCCGTAATTGAACAGCTTCAGCGGCTCGCCTTCGCTGATCGCCCGGGCGAACTGGATTGGCGACATGTCGGGCCGGCCCCATGGCCCGTAAACGGTGAAGAAGCGCAGGCCGGTGCAGGGAATGCCGAAAAGATAGCTGTAGCTGTGCGCCATCAGCTCATTGGCTTTCTTGGTCGCGGCGTACAGCGACAGCGGATGGTTGACGCCATCCTTTACCGAGTAGGGCGTGTGTTGGTTGGCGCCGTACACCGAACTCGACGAGGCGTAGATCAGGTGTTCGACCGGGTGATGCCGGCAGCTCTCTAGGATGTTCAGAAAACCGTTGAGGTTGCTGTCCAGATACGCCCGTGGATTGTCCAGCGAATAACGCACCCCGGCCTGCGCGGCCAGATGGATCACCACTTGTGGTTGTTCGCGGGCAAACAGTGCGTCGATGGCTGTAGCGTGGGCGAGATCAACCGTGGCGAGCTGGAAGTCGCCCACCTGTTCGCGCACCCATTGCACCCGGTCGTGCTTGAGCTGCGGGTCGTAGTAGTGGTTGAAATTATCCAGGCCGACCACTGAATGCCCGTCGCGTAGCAAGCGCAGGACGCAATGGGCGCCAATAAAACCGGCTGCACCGGTCACCAGAATCTTCATGGCCGCACTCCTTCTGGAGCGATGTGACGCAGGCCGATGCCGCTGTAGTGCAGACCGGCGGCCGCCACTTGTTCCGGGTTGTAGAGGTTGCGACCGTCGATGATCACCTTGGAACGGAGCTTCTCGGCGAGCAGTGCGAAATCCACCACGCGAAAGTTCTTCCATTCGGTGCAGATCACCAGCGCGTCGGCATCTTCGAGGGTGTCATCGCGGGTCGCGCACAGATGCAAGTCGTTGCGATAGCCATAGAGGCGCCGGCATTCGGACATCGCTTCCGGATCGTAGGCTTGCACGCTGGCACCTTCGGCCCACAACGCATCCATCAGATACCGGCTGGGGGCTTCGCGCATGTCATCGGTGTTGGGTTTGAAGGCCAGGCCCCAGACCGCGATGGATTTGCCGGCCAGGCCTTGCGGGAACTGCGCTTGCAGCTTGCTGAAGAGAATGTGCCGCTGACGGTCATTGACGTCGGTGACGCTGCGCAGCAGTTTCAGCGGCATGCCGTTGTGTTCGGCGGTGTGCAGCAGCGCGCGCAGATCCTTGGGAAAGCACGAGCCACCGAAGCCACAGCCCGGATAGATGAAGTGATAGCCGATGCGCGGGTCGGAGCCGATGCCTTTGCGCACCGCTTCGATGTCGGCGCCCAGCAGTTCGGTGAGGTTGGCCAGCTCGTTCATGAAGCTGATGCGGGTGGCGAGCATCGCGTTGGCGGCGTACTTGGTCAGCTCGGCGCTGCGGTTGTCCATGAACATCAGTTTTTCGCGGTTGCGGCAGAACGGCGCGTACAGCTCGCTCAGCTGCTCGCGGGCTTCATCGTCACGGGTACCGATAATGATCCGGTCCGGGCGCATGCAGTCGGCAAGGGCGCTGCCTTCCTTGAGAAATTCCGGGTTCGAGACGACGCGCACCTGCAGCCCGGTTTTGCCGCGTTGCAGCAATTCGCTGTTGGCGGCGGCCAGGACTTGGTCGGCAGTACCCACCGGCACGGTGGATTTGATGATCAGCGTGCGATCGGCCTCCATCAGGCCGGCAATCTGCCGGGCCACGTTGAGCACATGGCTGAGGTCGGCAGAGCCATCTTCGTCCGCCGGGGTGCCGACGGCGATGAAAATCAGCTCGGCGTGGGCGACTGCATCGCTGGCCTGGGTACTGAACAACAGGCGTCCGGCCTTGATGTTTTCTTCAAGCGTTGCCGACAGCCCCGGCTCACTGATAGGCGGCACTGCTTGTTGCAGTTGTTTGATTTTGTTCGGATCAATATCAATGCATAAAACCCGATGGCCGACATCGGCAAGTGCGGCGGCTTGTATAAGTCCGACATAGCCTGTGCCAAATACGCTCACGTCCATCTGCGCACCTCAATAAAGCCAGAAAAGTTAACTGCGGAATGAGATTGTTAAAGGGGTATAGCGCAGGGTTTGAAAAGCATGTCAGCAAAATGACATGTTGCACCGGTATAACACTTAAGCGTTTTTTGGCGATTGGCTATCAAGTCATTGCTGCGATTGAGTTTGTTGTTTTTTTGCAGATTTGTTCAGATTTCATCTAAGCGACAAACGGTCGAAAGCCGCGTAATTGAAGGCTTTCAGCGCGGCGGGTGTGTCATTTTTGAGTCATGGTTTTTTTGACGGTTTATCCGGCTATCAGTCAATTCTTGCGATTTAATGGCCGGGTGCTAGTGTCAGCTTCTGACTGACAAACCTTTGGCTTCCCGCCTTTTCGCACCGCCGGTATCGACATGTTCAGATATGCCAAGGAACTGCTTTTAGTTATCTATCTGTTGCTTTATTCCGACTATTACATGGATCGGTTAAATGCTATCGGGTGGAGTTTTAATGTGCTTTTTTTTGGCGCGATGTTTTTGGCGCTTATCGGCGCGCTCTACCTGACTGCCTATATACGACAGGCGCTCGTTCGACATGCATTCGCATTAACCCTGTTTGCCTCGGCGGTTTTCTTTGATGTTTATACACGGGTCACCGCGGATTACCTGAGGTACAGCGATTTTGTCTCGCTGGTCTATTCCGGTGGTTTTATCCAGGAAGCGGCGTACCAGTACCGGGGCGCGATCCTGCACGCCGTGCTCAATGGCTTGCTGTTGCTGTTTGGCATCGGGCTCAAGCCGCGGCGAGCGCTGGCCCTCCCCAACGTGTTGCGGGTCGCGGCGCCCGTTGTCGCTGTGTTGGCGCTCAGCGGGTTGCTGTTTCTACGCGCGGGCGAAGGCGCGCGCGGGCTGCCGGTCATGTACACGCCGCTGGCCTATCTGAACCTGTTCGCCTACGAGGCGCTGCATAACACGGTCGGCCCCCGGGAACCGGTGACGCTCGCGCGGACCGCGCCAGCCGTCGGCCACGACATCGTGCTGATCATCGACGAAAGCGTCTCTGGCAATTACCTGGACATCAACGCGCCGTTCGGCGTGCACAGCAACCTCAAGCAAGCGCCGGCCGGCGTCGAAATCTTCAACTATGGATACGCGGCGTCCATTGCCAATTGCAGCGCCGACACCAATGTCACCTTGCGCTACGGCGGCACCCGCGCCGACTACAGGCGCATCAACAGCACGCTGCCGTCGATCTGGCAGTACGCGAAAAAGGCCGGTTTGCGCACGGTGTACATCGACGCCCAGCGCACCGGGGGCAACCTGCAGAACCTGATGACCCAGAGCGAAAAAAACGACATCGATGAGTTCGTGCAATTCGACCAGACCCGCGTGCGCGACCGCGACATGGCGGCTGCTGCCAAGCTGATCGCGTTGCTCAAGGACGACCGTCCCGAGCTGGTGGTGATCAACAAGGTCGGTGCGCATTTTCCGGTGCATGACAAATACCCGGACGCCTTCATGGCCTATCGGCCGACGCTGCCACGCGGGCAGTTCAGCGAAGTCGCCGACACCGGCGAACGCACCGGTTTCAACGGTCAGCCGGACGACTGGGTGCTGTATCGCAACGCCTACAAAAACACGCTGCTGTGGAATGTCGGCGAGTTCTTCGCCCGGGTGTTTGCCGAGGGCACGCTGGACAATGCGCTGCTGATCTACACCTCCGACCACGGCCAGGATCTGCATGAGCGCGGCAACCCTGGCCTCAACACCCATTGCGGTGGCGATCCGGTGGAGGAGGAAGGGCTGGTGCCGCTGGTGGTGATTCAGGGCCGCGGGTTACAGGCGCCGGACTGGTCGGCGCATCTGGCGGCGAACAAGAACCGCTCCAGCCACTACAACATTTTCCCGACGCTGCTGCAGTTGATGGGCTACGACCTGGCGAATATCGAGGCGGTGTACGGCAAACCGCTGAGCGTGCCGACGGCGGATGAATTCACCTTCAACTACCGGTTCAATGCGCGGCTGGGCGCCAGGGCCGAGTGGAAACATATTGATCTGGGCAGCATTGTCACGCCGCCGCGGGCGCCGGCGAGTGTGGCGGTTGGTCAGTAAGGTTCTGCGTTGAGGCGACTGGCCTCTTCGCTGGCAAGCCAGCTCCCACATTGTCCGCTGCTGACACAAAAATTTGTGGACAACCGCAGTCCCTGTGGGAGCGAGCCTGCTCGCGAAGGCGCCTGCACCGGCGGCAAAAATCTCAACCCTTGCAAAAGCGGGTTCGATACACCCCCGGCGCACACCCCAACCAACGCGAACACGCGCGATTGAAACTCTGCACATCGCTGTAGCCCAGCCGATCCGCCACCTCGACCAGCTCCAGCGCCCCGGCTTGCAACAGATCTTCGGCGCGGTAGCGTCGGTAGTCATCAAGCAGTTCGGTGAACGTCCAGCCCAATGCCTTCAAACGCCGGGCGGCGGTGCGTTCGAGCAAGTGCCGGGTGGTGCAGAATTGTTTCCAGTCAGCGGTAGCCAGGTCGGCGATCAGATAATCGCTGAGCTGCTCCAGCAATGTCGCTTCACTGTGACGCCGGGTCTGTTCCAGCAGGTCGACCAGGGTTGTTTCCAGCGCCTGATTGCCCGGCGTCAGTGGCACCGTGAACAGCTGCGGATCGAGATGAATCGTCGGGTGCACTTGTCCGCCGGACACGGGGGTGCGAAAAACCCGCTCATGTTCCGCACTGCCGGCCGACACCAGCGCCACACCCAACACCGGATCACGGCCAAGACCGCTGGCCAGCAATTTGCGGCGCAGCAGGTTGCACAGGCTGACCAGGATGTAATCGATGAGCGCAGCGGGCGCACGAAGCGTGCCGACCTCAAGCAGACGCAACGCGACACCGCCGTCATCGCGCACGACCTGCGCAGTGAAATGGCCGTTGAAGAACGGAAAAAACTCCACAAAAAAAGCGCAGGCACGGTCCAGCGACACAGCGACATCGAACAGATACGTCAATCCGTTGGTGGCCGTGGAAACGAAGCGCTGGCCGGCCGCCAGCCCCACCAGCGGGTCGGCGCTGTATTCCACCGCAAAAGCCCAGAACCGCCGCGACTGCACCAGCGGAATGCGCATGAACGGCGTGCGCAAATCGAACAGGCTGCGATGCAGTTGCGCTTCAATGCTGCCCTGCGCAATGCCTCGTGCGAGCAACTCTTCGATGGCCGGCAGTAAGGTCGGTGCGTAAAAGGCATTGGCGGGTGGTGGCGAGAGGTCGGTCATGTCAGCACGAGTCATAAAGTCAGCAGTTGGCGGCGAGCAGGCGTTGGTCCACCGTCAGGATCGCCTCGATCATTGCCCGCGCCGCTGGCGTCAGGGAATAGCCGGCCCGGTTGACGATGCCGTAACCCAGTTGCAAGGCTGGGTCGTCGTGGGGGATGTCGACGAATTCGAGCAGCGCGATCAATCCCTGATCGAGCTGTTCGCGCAGGGCTTCCAGCGTTGCCAGACCCACCGCATCGGAGCGCAGCACCACGCGCTGGATCGCATCGAACTGCGCGCATTCGACGCTGGGATTGAAGTCCGCCTCACCGAGGATATCGGCGAGGACTTTGCGGATCATCGGCGGGATGCGCGTGCCGACAATCGGGTAATCGAGCAGGGCGCGCAACGGCAGGTCCGTCTGCGCGGTGAGCGGGTGGCCGGCGCGGCAGAAAAAGCGTCCCGGTCGCGTGCGCAGTAAGTGCACTTGATACTGCGGATCGTTGACGAAGTGACGCGCATCCGCCACAAAAAATTCGATCTGCTGCTCACGCAACCACAATGACAATTGCTGCCAGTCGCCCTGATGAAAGCGCGTGTGAATCGCCGGGTGCGCCTGAATGAAGGCCGCCAGCGCTTCCGGCACCAGCACCTGCGCGGGATAGGGGCCGCAGCCAAATTGCAGTTCGCCGCCGGTGAGGCCGTTGTATTGCGTCAGTTCGTTGTGCAGGGCCTGACTGCCGGCCAGCAGGCGCCGCGCATGTTGCAACACCAGTTCGCCTTGTCCGGTGAGGCGAAATTCGCGGCTGCTGCGTTCGACCAGCACACAGTCGAGGTCGCGCTCCAGAGTTTGAATGCTGCGGCTGAAGGCCGGCTGGCTGAGGTTGCTCGCTTCGGCGGCGCGGCCAAAGTTGCGGCAGTCGGCGAGGGCGACCAAGTGCCTGAGCTGGCGAAGGTCCATCATGCGTCTCCTGCATTTTGCGGATACTTTTAATGCATTGGATCGATAGCACGTCGGCTGGCATAAGTACACGCCTGTCTGTCGATGACCGCCGCCATGTCCCATCCTCTCTTCGCTTCCAGTGCCTTTACCCGCACGATTGTCAGCCATGCCCGGCAGTCCGGTTTATGCCCGCAGACGTTGCTGGCACGGGCCGCAATCTGCCCTTCGAGGCTCGCTGATCAGTCACAGACCATCGCCGCAGAGGCGGTCGAGCGCCTGTGGCACGCGTGCGAATTGGCAGGGGCGAAACGGACTTTTGGTTGTGAACTGGTGAGCGGGATGACGACCGACAGCCTACAAGGCCTGAACATTCTGCTCGACTCAGCGGTGAACTTGCGCGCCAGCCTCGACTGCTTGATCAGGTGTCTGCCAAGGGTGATCAATTACGTCGTGGTCGATCTGCAGGAGTCTGCCGACTTCGCCCGTCTGAACCTGCGCCCGTTGCGGGGGCCGATTCATCATTTTGCGCAAGATGCGGCGACGATCGCCTTGGTGCGCAACATCGCCGCCCGGCTGGGCAAGGAGCCGGCGCAGGTGTTCAGCCGCGTTGCCCTGGGCCCGGCGCAGGCGGCCGGGGCCTGGCTGCGCGAGGCGGGAATTGCCATCGAACAGGGTTCGCACCTGTGCCTGACGTTGCATCGTGCAAGCCTCGATGCGGTGTTGATCGGCGCCAACCCGTTTGTGCACCAGAGCATGCTGCGCCATTGGCACGCCGCCGGCGCTGAACCCCCGCGCCACGACAGCCTGACGCTGGCGCGACACTGGCTGACGGCGGGCGATCAACCGATCGAACGGATTGCCGAACGGCTTGGCTACCGTCAGCCGAGCAACTTTATTCGCGCATTTCGCAAGCAGTTCGGGATCACCCCGAAGCAGTTCCGCCTGCATCCCGTGTAAGGGCGGCTGCCCCCGCCTTTCGGCAAGGGGCGCGGCTCAAGGCGTGACGATATTGAATTGCGGCCCGAACGTATCGAGGCTGCCCATCAACAGCGCAAACTTCTGGCCGTTGCCCTGCAATTTGACCAGACCCTTTTGCATCGCCGTCGGGAAATCCAGCTGCTTGAGGCTGATCTTTTCCAGCGTATCGCGGCTCAGGCTGACACCGGCCTCGGCCTTCGGATTCAGCCCGGCCCGGTGCGTCAGCACGCCGTTGCGCAGGGTCAGGTTGAAATCCTTTTGCACGTCTTCGAATGTCCAGTTCAGGGTCAGGTCATGGGCGACGGCTTTGTCGCTGTCCAGGCGCACCGCCAGGTAATCGAAGAACATCTCGGGGCTCATGGCCCGGACCATGTCCACCGACACGGTGTTGGCCGATTGCGGCGGCACACCGTTGCGCAGTTCCATGGCGCCGGTCAGGTACATGTTGCGCCAGGTGGCGTTCTCGCTCTGATAACCCATTTGCTCCAGCGCCTCGGCCTGGGCCTTGCGCGCGTCAGCATTGTCCGGCTCGGCAAACAGCAGTTGGTTGCCCAGTTGCGCGGCCCAGCGATAATCCGCGCTGGCGATGGCAGTGCGCATTTTCTCCAGCACTGCGGCGCCGCCGCCCATGGCCTCGACGGTGCGTTTGGCCGTGTCCGCGGGCGGCAGCGGGTTGAGGTTGGCCGGGTTGCCGTCATAGAAACCCATGTAGCGCTGATACACCGCGCGGGTGTTGAAACTCAGCGAGCCGTAGTAGCCGCGGGTGTACCACTTCTGGTCGAGCGCGCCCGGCAGCTTCTTGATCGTGTCGGCAATTTCCAGCGGCGTCAGGCCCTGGTTGAGCAGGTGCAAGGTGCGGTCGTTGATGAACGCGTACATGTCGCGCTGATCAGCGAGCAAAGTACGAATCCGCTCGCCGCCCCAGGTCGGCCAGTTGTGCTGGGCGAACAGCACGTCGGCCTTGTCGCCGTAACGCACCAGGCTGGCGTCCAGGTATTGCGACCAGGCCTTGGCATCGCGTACTTGCGCGCCACGCGGGGTGAGAATGTTGTGCATCATCTGCGTGGCGTTTTCAGCCATGCACAGGGCTTTCAGTTCTGGCAGATACAGATTCATTTCCGCCGGCGCTTCGGTGCCCGGGGTCAGTTGAAATTCGACTTGCAGGCCGGCGATGGTGCGTGTTTCCAGCGGCTCGGCGATCAGATCGGTGGGCGGAATAAGCGTGACCGTGCCACCGCTGGGCGCGCTCTTGCCCAGACCGGCGTCGACCTGACCCTTTTCGCTGCGCGGCAACAGGCTGCCGAACTGATATTGCGCGCGGCGACTCATGGCGTTGCCGGCCATGACGTTCTCGCTCATTACGTGTTCCATGAAACCGACCGGTGCGTACACCTTGACCTTGCCGGCCTTGACGTCCGCTTCGTCGATGACTCCGCGCACCCCACCAAAATGGTCAACATGGGTATGGCTGTAAATCACCGCGACCACCGGTTTGTGCGGGCGGTTGGCGTAGTACAGATCCAGCGCAGCCCTGGCCGTTTCGGCCATGGTCAGCGGGTCGATGATGATCAACCCGTCGTCACCCTCGATGATGGTCATGTTGGCCAGATCGAGGCCGCGCACCTGATACAGCTTCGGGCTGACTTCGAACAAACCGGCGTGGGCGTTGAGTTGCGCCAGTCGCCACAGGCTCGGGTTGACCGATGCCGGCGCCTTGTCGCTGGCGAGAAAATCGTAGGCGTGGGTGTTCCAGATAACCTTGCCGGCGGCATCCTTGATCTGGCCTTTGAACGGGGCGATCAGGCCTTTGCTGACCGACTCGAAATCGGTGCGGTCGCTGAAGGGCAGGGTTTGCAGAACGGCGGCGTTGAGGGTGGCGGTTTGTGTGCTGGGCGTAACCGGCCCGTCGCTGGCGAATACCGCCTGGCTCAGGCTGGCGGTGATCAGGCAGGTCAACAGGCCGCGAGGGCTCAAACTGAAACGGGGCATGGTGTCTCCGGTTGTTATCGTTATGGCTCGGACACCTCGCAGGGTAGAGCAGCGTGCATGGACGGCGTTGAACGTCAGCGGACAAAAACCATTCAGGGCCGCTATCCTAGGGCCAGGTCCATTGATCGGGTTTGCTCATGCTTGAGGTTCGCAACGTTTTCAAAAGCTATGCCACGCCGCAGGGGCCGTTGCCCGTGCTGCAAGGTGTCGACCTGACCCTGCAAGCCGGCAGCAGCCTGGCGCTGATGGGGGAATCGGGCAGTGGCAAAAGCACTTTGTTGCATCTGATTGCGGGTCTGGACAAGGTCGACCGCGGCAGCATTCGCAGCGGCGAGCATCGGCTTGAAGAAATGAACGAAGCGCAACTGGCGAACTGGCGGCGCACGGAAATCGGCCTGGTGTTTCAGCAGTTCAACCTGATCGGCAGTCTGCGCGTTGAGGATAATCTGGCGTTTCAGGCGCGTCTGGCCGGGCGTCACGAGCCGCGCTGGCAGGCGCATCTGGTGCAGCGCCTGGGGCTGACGGATTTGCTCAAGCGCTATCCTGAACAACTTTCCGGCGGCCAGCAGCAACGGGTCGCGCTGGGCCGGGCGCTGGCGTCGCAGCCGAAATTGCTGCTGGCCGATGAACCGACCGGCAGCCTCGATGAAGCGACCAGTGATGAAGTGCTGCGCTTGTTGCTCGAACTGCTCGACGACACGCCGACGACCTTGCTGATGGTCACTCACAGTCAACGTGTCGCGGCCCGCTTGGCGCAACGGCTGGTATTGACCAACGGGCGGCTGGCGTGAGAGTGCTGCGCCAGACACTTCGCGCGCTGCTGAGCCACTGGCGGCGCCATCCGGTGCAATTTTTCAGTGTGCTGACCGGATTGTGGCTGGCGACCAGCCTGTTGACCGGCGTCGAGGCCTTGAACAGTCAGGCGCGCGACAGCTATGCACGGGCCAGCCAGATGATCGGCGGCGAACCTCAGGCCAGTCTCACTACGCCGAACGGTGCGCTGTTCCCCCAGCGCTGGTTCATCGAACTGCGCCGGCAAGGCTGGCCGGTGTCGCCAGTATTGCAGGGCCGCTTGCAGCTCAAGGGTCACGAAGACCAGCGTCTGCAGTTGATGGGCATTGAACCGGTGTCGCTGCCGGCGGATTCGGCTGTGGCCGGGCAGGCGATGCCGATCGAGCGAGTCGTCGAATTCTTCACGCCGCCGGGCAGTACCTGGATTTCCCCCGAGACCTTGCAGATGCTCGGTTTGCGCGAGGGCGATACGCCGCCAACCGCAAGCGGCCAGAACCTGCCTCCATTGCTGGCACAAAAAGACATGGCGCCGGGCCTGTTGCTGGTCGACATCGGCATGGCGCAGGCGCTGCTCGAACAACCGGGGCAACTCTCACGGTTGTTGCTGCCCAAGGATTTTCACGGTGAATTGCCGGCGCACCTTGGCGCTCAGTTGCAACTCAAAAGCAGCGGCGAGGAAAACAATCTGGCGCGGTTGACCGAGAGTTTTCACCTCAATCTGGATGCCTTGGGATTTCTCTCCTTCGTGGTCGGCTTATTCATTGTCCACGCGGCCATCGGCCTTGCGCTGGAGCAGCGCCGGGGCTTGCTGCGGACCTTGCGCGCCTGCGGCGTCAGTGCGCGGATGCTGATCGGCTGCCTGACCATCGAGTTGGGAATGCTGGCGCTGATTGGCGGGCTGTTCGGTGTGATCAGCGGCTATTGGCTGGCCAGCGTCTTGCTCCCGGATGTCGCCGCCAGCCTGCGCGGTCTTTACGGCGCAGAGGTGGCGGGGCAGTTGCGGTTGAGCCCCTGGTGGTGGTTCAGCGGCATCGGATTGAGCCTGCTCGGCGCGTTGCTGGCCGGGGCCAACAGCCTGCTGCGGGCGGCGCGTCTGCCGTTACTGGCGGTGGCCGATCCGCAGGCGTGGCATCAGCAATACGCGCGCTGGTTGCGCCGGCAGGGTTGGCTGGCCGCGGTGTTGTTGGCCGTTGCGTTGCTGGCGCTGATCTGGGGTGACAGCCTGAGCAGCGGTTTCGTCCTGATGGCGGGGCTGTTGCTCGGCGCCGCGCTGGCCCTGCCGGTGCTGCTCAGTGCGCTGCTGAACCCTTTGCTCGGGCGCAGTCGCTCGGTGCTGGGGCAATGGTTTCTTGCCGACTGCCGCCAGCAATTGCCGGCCCTGAGTCTGGCCTTGATGGCGCTGCTGTTGGCACTCGCCGCCAACATCGGCGCGGGCAGCATGACCGCCGGTTTCCGCCAGACTTTCAACGACTGGCTCGAACAACGCTTGAGCGCCGAGTTGTACATCAATCCCGCCAACCCGGCGCAGGCCCGCGAAATGCACAGCTGGTTGCAGCAGCAACCGAACGTGCAGGCGGTGCTGCCCAACTGGCAAGTCTCGGTGACGCTGCAAGGCTGGCCGGCGGATGTCTACGGCATCATTGATCATCCGCACTATCGCCAGCACTGGCCGCTGCTCGACAGCAGTGGCGGCGATCCCTGGGGGAAACTGGCGACGGATGATGCGGTGATGCTCAGCGAGCAACTGGCCCGGCGCCTGCAATTGCGCGCGGGCGAGCATCTGACGATTCCCACGCCCAACGGCACATGGTCGCCGCGCATCGTCGGCATCTACGCCGATTACGGCAATCCCAAGGGGCATGTGCTGATCAGCAGCCATCACCTGCTGCGCGGCTGGCCGCAGCTGACGCCGAATCGCTTCAATCTGCGTATCGATCCGTCGAATATTCCAACGTTGCTGAAGGCCTTGCAGGCACGCTTTGAACTCGATGACAGCCGCATCGTCGATCAGGCGCAACTCAAGGGCTGGTCGGTGCAGGTTTTCGAACGCACCTTTGCGGCCACGGCGGCGCTGAACAGCCTGACCCTCGCGGTGGCAGGGGTCGCACTGTTCATCAGTTTGCTGACGCAGAGCCAGAGCCGCCTCGGCCAACTCGCACCCCTGTGGGCGTTGGGCGTAACGCGCAAGCAGTTGATGCTGCTCAACCTTGGCCAGACCTGGTTGCTGGCGGTGTTGACGCTGGTATTGGCGCTGCCCTTGGGGATCGCCCTGGCGTGGTGCCTGGATGCCGTGATCAACGTGCAGGCGTTTGGCTGGCGTCTGCCGTTGCGGGTATTCCCGTTGCAGCTTATGCAACTGATGGGCCTGGCCTTGCTGGCCACTTTGCTGGCTTCGGCATGGCCGCTGTATTCGTTGTACCGCACGCAACCGGCAGACTTGCTGAGGACCTTTGCCCATGAGGATTAAGCGCGTCGCGCTGATAATCGCGCTGTTGCTGGGCGGCTGCGATCAACCGGCACCCGAGCAGAAAGGCTTCGCCGGTATGGGCGATCAGGCGCAATCCTTCACCCCGGTGGTGCCCGGTCGGGTGTTCAGTTTCCCCGCCGATCACGGCGCGCATGATGGTTTTCGCATCGAATGGTGGTACGTCACCGCCAACCTCAAAGATCAGCAGGGCCACGATTTCGGTGTGCAATGGACGCTGTTTCGCAGCGCGCTCAAACCGGGAGCGGAGCAAACCGGGTGGGGCAGTCAGACCGTCTGGCTGGGACACGCGGCGATCACCTCCGGCGCGGTGCATCACGCCGCCGAACGGTACGCCCGTGGTGGCGTAGGGCAGGCCGGGGTGCAACTGGCGCCGTTCGAAGCGTGGATCGACGATTGGCGGTTTGCCAGCCAAGCGCCGGACCCGTTGAGCGAGATGCAGCTCAGCGCGCGTGACAAGGCCTTCAACTATCAACTGCGCCTCACCTCCAGCCGACCGCTGGTGCTGCAGGGCGACAAGGGCTTCAGTCAGAAATCCGAAGAGGGTCAGGCCTCGTATTACTACAGTCAGCCGTTCTTCCACGCCAACGGCACACTGCAAATTGACGGCCAGACCTACACCGTCAGCGGCCCGGCGTGGCTCGACCGCGAATGGAGCAGCCAGCCGCTGACCGCCAACCAGACTGGCTGGGACTGGTTTTCCCTGCACCTGGACAGCGGCGAACACGTGATGCTGTATCGCATGCGCCAGAAGGACGGTGCGCCGTATCTCACCGGCACCTGGATCGCTGCCGACGGGCAGATCGAAACCCTGCGCAGCGAGCAAATTACGCTCACCCCGCAAGACACCGCCAAGGTCGCCGGTCGCCCGATGCCGGTGAAGTGGACGATCGACATTCCCGACAAACACTTCACCATCAGCGTCGATGCACTCAACCGCAACGCCTGGATGAATCTGCGCATTCCGTACTGGGAGGGCCCGGTAAAAATCAGCGGCAGCCACCCCGGCCAAGGCTATCTGGAAATGACCGGTTATTAACGGCTGACGCCGCTTCCCTGTCGGAGCGAGCCTGCTCGCGAAGACGCCAGTTGCTCCACCGCTTACTCAACCGCCCGGAACTCTCCCTCCCACAAAAGGCTCTACCCGCAAACCACCCATTTCCGGACCCAGCCATGAGCGACGACCTGCAACCCCCAGACCTCAACACCTGGCAACGGCTGTTCGACGATCAAGCCTACTGGCAGGACTCCCCCGACGCGCACTATCTCGACCTGCAACGCATCGCCGACGACCTGCTTGGCCAAGGCGCCATCGACCTTGAGCAATGGCAACTGTTACGCGCCAAAGCCGATGATCTGCACAAGCATTCACCCGAGGTCAACGTCGCCCGTGAACTGGACGACCCCGAAGCCTGAGGACCATCCCCATGAGCAAAACCGTGAGCCCGAACGACAACCCCGACGAACCTCGCCCGGCCGGCGAAACCGAACGCGACAATGACGCCTTGCGGCCGACCGATCCCAAGCAGCGCCAGAGCGGCGGCAAGGGCACACCGAGTGGTGAATCCACCGCCCAGGAGACTGCGTCGCCACACACCCGCGGGCCACAAACCCAAGTCAAGCCCTGAAGAGCGTCTATGCTCACTGGCACGCCCGCCGCTGAAATCGATTCGGCGGCGGGCGCTGCCATTTTCATCACAGGGAAAGTAATGCTTATGAAGCTCGACGCACTGGCCAAGGCCATCACCCTCGCAACGCTCCTTTCTACCGCCAGCTTCGGCGTCTGGGCAGCCGACATTCCGCTGTCGGCCACCATTGAAGCCGATGCCGTTACCACCAAAGTGCTTGCTGTCGACCCGGCCAAGCATCAGGTGGTGCTTGAAGGGCCAGAAGGCCGCCAGGTTCACGTTCAGCTCTCCGACAAGGCGAAAAACCTGGGCAATCTCAAGGTGGGCGATCTGGTCAAGATCGAGGTCCAGCGTTCCGTCGCTGCGTATCTGGACACCGACGTGGATAAAGGTCTGCCGGGCACCACCGAGCGCACCGGCGAACTGCGCAAGGCACCGGGTAGCGACAACCCCGGTGGCGAGGCTTACCGTCAGGTTCAGGTGCAACTTAAAATCAGCAAAATTGATTTGAAGACTCATCAAGTCACCCTCGAAAATCCGTCCGGACAATCGAAGACGCTCGACGTAAAGCAGCCTGAAATCCAAGCCAGGCTGAAAGATTTGAAAGTAGGGCAGAGCGTCATTGTCACTTACACCGATATCCTGAAAGTGACCAGTCAGCATGATAGTTGAGCATTAGCTCTACAATATGATTGTTCTTGTACAACGTTATGTATGAGAATAATCATATAAAAGTATCTGTCAGAAGTTTCCCGGTAAATATCGACGAACACAGTTGTTAACTTTTCAGTTCATAAATTTCATGTTCGGGCATGCGACATATTGGCCAATATCCATTAAAATCCATGCCGTTCGCCCAGTGTCAGGGCTCTTTACCGGTGCATGGATTGCCAGGCCATTACACTGGGCGAACACCTCCTTGGCGGCAGATGTATACAAAATTTGAGAACAAAAAGGGCGACTCGAAAGTCGCCCTTTTTTGTTACTGGATATCAAATCGACGCGTGCATGCCGGACTTGCCCTGCTGTCCCTGTACCCGCTTGAGGGTCGCCTGATACATCTTTGTACGGCGGTGATCCTTGCCGTAGGTACCCGCCGCCGCGACGGTGCCGGCCTGGATGTGATCCAGGTAGCGAAAAATTTTTCGTGGCGAGAGAAATTTGATGCCGTAGCCCAAATCGACCATTCGATCCTGCAAGGTATAGCCCGGCACCCGATCGTCCATGCAAAAGTGCAGACCTTGCGATTTCATCAAACGCGCATTCCACAACGTGCAGAAACTTTTCAAATGAGTTTCTTTATAAGGTCGTGGTTGTTTGGAACGCAGGCCCCATTGCAGTTTTACCCGTCGAACATGGTGCTTGCAGAATCGCGAAGTTAAACGCCACGTATCACGCAGCCATCCACGATCAAGTTGCTCGACACAACCAACGGCCGCCATGTCTGCAGTTTTCGTACATTCGCGCATCATCATTGCGAACACTTCCATGTCATACACAAACGTGTCGGTGTGCAGCAGAAACAAGTAATCGGTCTCGACGTTCTCCAATGCCAGATCCAGCGCCTTGCCATGGGCAATATGACCCGCTTCCTTGCCCGGCGAGGGACGCTCGATCAGGTTGATCCAGTCCAGCGAACGCAAGTAATCGAGGCTGTCATCCGCCGAATCGTTGTCCACCACCCACACCGGAATGCGCTGCGCCTGCACGTGTTCGCGTAGTAACTCCAGGCACATGCGGGTGATGTCCGCGGTTTTGTAATTGACCAGGACGAGGCTGAAGTTGGGTTGCGGCTGGGTGGGTTGATCAAAGGCTTTCATGTCGGAGGGACTCATCTACGGCTCAAGACGACAGGGTTCATGGGCCGGGATGCTAGCGGGGGAAGCTTAGGTGAAGCTTAATTTGTAGGGTTGACCGGGCAAGCGGGAAGCATTCAACGCTGCAAACCGGTGTCGTAAAAGCACCGTGTGTGCCAGAGCCTTTACCCCCGATATATTACGACCACTGCGCAACTTCTTTCGCAGTTGGGCATTGGCCGGAACCGAGGTGTTTGCTTCGCGAGCAGGCTCGCTCCCACAGGGAATACAGGTTGCCCGGAAGCCCGGGTTCACCGTAAAAACCTGTAGGAGTGAGCCTGCTCGCGAAGGTGTCGGTGCAGGCGGATCATTGACGACTGACACACCGCTATCGCGAGCAGGCTCACTCCTACAAAGGGATGTGTGGTTTGGCCCGAATTTGCGTTCATCCGCAAAACCTGTAGGAGTGAGCCTGCCTGCTCGCGAAGGCGGCTGTTGAGGCAAATCGTTGGCGGCTGGTAAACCGCTATCGCGAGCAGGCTCACTCCTACAAAGGAATGTGTGGTTTGCTCCGAATTTGCGTTCATCCGCAAAACCTGTAGGAGTGAGCCTGCTCGCGAAGGCGGCTGTTCAGGCAGATTGTTGGCGACTGACACACCGTATCGCGAGCAGGCTCACTCCTACAGGGGGATGTGTGGTGGCCCCCGAATTTGCGTTCAGCCCCGAAACCTGTGGGAGTTCAGGTCAGATTAATCCGTAGCGCTTCGGCGCACTGCTCGACCGAACGCTGTTGCGTTTCGGCATACAACTCCAGCTCATCTATGGTCGAACGCCCCAGCGCCTGTTCAAAAGCCTGGCGATTGGAATGCTCGCCATAGTGCGCCTGCGCGGCACCGCCCAGGTTCGACTGAAAAATCCCCGCCGCACTGACCGGAAGGAAATCTTCGTACACCAATGGCTCGGCTTTCACGTAGCCGCCGCGCAGTAAATCTTGCAGTGATGTTTCTCCGAGTCCCGCAGCGGCCAGCCCCTTTTCGGTGGCGAAATAACGAAAATACGCCAGTCCCTGTTCGCGCATGCCGTCGAGACTGTCAGGAAATTCGGCAAAGTGCTGAGTCATCAGCGCGTTGTAGCGTGCGGCGTTGGCTTCGTTGGGAAAGTCGCCGAGTTCTTCGCGAGCGGCATTCAGCAAGCGGTCATACAGCGCTCGGCCCTTGGGCGTCAGCGCCGCTCCGCGTTGTTCGATCTCGCCGAAACGTGCGCTGTGGCTACCGTGAGTCTGGTTCTGATCAGTAAAAGCGATCGGCTCGTCCAGCGCTTTGAAACTGGTCTGGCGCAGCAGGATCGGGCAGTTGCGCCGCGGCGGGCCTTCGATCACCGCTTTTGGAGTAATGCCATGGGCCGGCATCTGCGTCTGAACGATGTCAATGTCCAGGGTGCGCGGTGTCAGGTGATTGATATGCGGGCCTTTGAACGCGACGACATCGGCAATCAAGCGATGCTGGGCGCTGAGGGTCTGATACTGCGTGGCCGTGACCGTGGCGCTGTGGTGCCAGCGAAAAGTCTCCAGTGCCTGTAAGACGAATTCTGCGGTTTCAGCTTCATTCAGGCCGCCCGTCGTTTCCGCCTGGGTAATCAGCCGTAATGCCCCTTCGGTAAAAATCGACCGTCGGGCCAACACCGATTCGGCGAATTCACGCACTTCAGGATCTTCAATCAGTTCCAGGCGCAGCAACGAGGTAAAGACCCGAAAAGGGCTGATCCGCAGCGCCGCTTCATGCACCGCACGAAACGCTGTGGAATGCACCGGCACACCCGCCGGGGTCAGGTCGTAATAGCCCACGGGCTGCATGCCCATCACTGCGAACAGGCGGGCGAGGGTAGCCAGTTCGCTTGCCGTGCCAACGCGGATAGCGCCGTGGCGCTCCATGTCCAGCCGCTCGATTTCGCCCGTGCTGCGCAAGTGTTCGGCCAAGTGGGGCTGGCGTTCAAGCACGTCACGGTTGGTCTGCTCGACCAGCGCCATCAGCGCGCCATACAGCGGCACCTCTTCGCGGTACATGTCGGACATCGCTCGGGAGAAGCGCTGGCGGATCAGGTCGGGACTGATGAACGGCTGCACGGTCATGAAAAAAATTCCTGGCACGGTCACGGAATGAATGACGGAAAAGATCGCAGCCTTCGCCCACGCGGGCAAACGAAGAATCCTACGAACTTCATTCTGCCAACGACTGATCCACCAGTTCGATCCAGTGCAAAACCGGGGTGCGGCCGGCGCTGGCCAAATGGCTTTGGCAGCCGATGTTGGCGGTGACGATCAGCTCCGGGTCGCCGCTTTCCAAGGCATTCAGGCGGTTGTCGCGCAACTGTCTGGCCAATACCGGTTGGGTCAGCGAGTAAGTGCCTGCCGAGCCGCAGCACAGGTGGCCGTCCGGCACCGGGGTGAGGTTGAAACCCAGGCGCGTCAGCACGGCTTCCACCGCGCCGCCGAGTTTCAACGCGTGCTGCAAGGTGCAAGGACAGTGCACGGCGATACGACGCTCAGTGGCGGCGCAGATCTGCTCCAGCGGTTCCTGCGCGAGGATTTGCACAAGATCGACGCTGCGTTCGCTTATCTGTCGCGCCTTGTTGGCATAAGCCGGATCGTTCGCCAGCAAATGCGCGTAGTCCTTGATGAATGCGCCGCAGCCGCTGGCGGTCTGGACGATGGCTTCGGCGCCGCTCTGCACATGCGGCCACCACGCGTCGATGTTCTGTCGGGCGCGGTCGAGGCCTCTGGCCTGCGCATCAAGGTGATAGTCCAGCGCTCCGCAACAACCGGCTTCAGCCACTGGCGTGACGCTGATTCCCAGACGATCAAGGACCCGTGCGGTTGCGGCGTTGGTGTTCGGCGACAGGCCCGGTTGGACGCAACCTTCCAGCAGCAAGACGCGGCGGGCATGCCGCGGAGCAGGGCGCGAACCCGCCGCCGACGAGTGCTGCGGCAGTTTGTCTTCAAGCAAGCGCGGCAGCAGCGGGCGGAACGTCGCGCCCATTCGCAGCAAACCCTTGAACAACCGCGGATTCGGTGCCAATGCGCGCAAGCCTTCACGGAGCAGACGCTGGGCCGGTGGGCGCGGCACAGCGTGATTGACCACCGCGCGGCCAATGTCGAGCAAGTTGTGATAATCGACGCCGGACGGGCAGGTGGTTTCGCAATTGCGGCACGACAGGCAGCGGTCCAGATGCAGTTGCGTCTGCTCGGTGGCCGGCGCGCCTTCGAGCACTTGCTTGATCAGATAAATACGCCCGCGCGGGCCATCGAGTTCATCACCGAGCAGCTGATAGGTCGGGCACGTCGCGTTGCAGAATCCGCAATGCACGCAGGTGCGCAGGATCTTTTCCGCTTCGGCGGCGCGGGGCAATTGGCGTGACTGCTCGCTGAGTGTGGTTTGCATGGTCAGACCTCGGCGTACATCCGTCCGGGATTGAACAGCCCTTGCGGGTCGAGTTGTGCCTTGAGTTGTCGGTGATAGCGCAGCAGCGTCGGCGCCAGTGGTTGAAACGGTGAGTTGATGGCGCCATGCGTGAAGCACGTCGCGTGGCCGCCGAAGGCGTGGGCGAGGGCATGAATGTCGCTGCGCTCGGATTTCAGCCAGCGTTGCGCACCGGCCCAGTCGATCAGTTGCTCGCCAGGCAGGTCGAGCGGGCCGAGATTGTTCGGCAATGACAGCCGCCACAGTGGCAAGCCTTCATCGAAAAAGCTTAAGCGCTGCTCGTTCAGATCGCCCCAGAAAGACGAATCCAGCGGCTCGCCACCGAGGCGTTGATGCGCCGCTGCCACTGAACCTTCGCCACCCTCCAGCCGCAAATACAGGCTGCGCCCGTCGTGACACGCGGCGCTGATAGGCAGCGGCTGCTGACCCCATTCGGCGAGTTTGCTCAAGGCGCGGGCACAGTCGATATCGAGTCGGATGCTCAGGCATTGGCGAGGTTTGGGCAGCACTTTCAGCGACACTTCGGTCACTACGCCGAGGCAACCGAAACTGCCAGCCAGCAGCCGCGACAGGTCATACCCGGCGACGTTTTTCATCACCTCGCCGCCGAAGCGCAAATGCTGGCCGAGGCCGGTGATGACTCGCGTGCCCAACACAAAATCGCGTACCGAGCCGGACCACGGCCGGCGTGGTCCGGACAACCCGGTCGCGATCATGCCGCCCACCGTGGCGCTGTCGGTAAACGACGGTGGTTCGCATGGCAACATCTGCCCGGCGGCGTTCAGCGTTGCGAGCAGCTCGGACAACGGTGTGCCAGCACGCGCCGTGACCACCAGTTCGGTCGGTTCGTAACGCACGATGCCGCGATGCACGCGGGTATCGAGCACTTCGCCGGCCACCTCGCGACCGAGAAACGCCTTGCTGTTGCCACCCTGGATTTTTATTGGCGTGGCATTGGCTAGCGCTGTTCTGACTTGATCAAGCAGTGCGTCGGCGGCATCGAGATCGGCCATCAGAAACGCTCCAGCTCGGGGAAGGGCAGTTGCCCGGCATGGATGTGCATCGCGCCGAACTCGGCGCAGCGGTGCAGGGTCGGGATGTTCTTGCCGGGATTGAGCAGGCCTTGTGGATCGAACGCGGCTTTGACTGCGTGGAACAGCAGCAACTCATCGCTGTTGAATTGCGCGCACATCTGATTGATTTTCTCTCGGCCCACCCCGTGTTCACCGGTAATGCTACCGCCGACCTGCACGCACAATTCAAGAATTTTGCCACCCAGCGCCTCGGCGCGATGCAGTTCACCTGGCTGGTTGGCGTCGAACAGAATCAGCGGGTGCATGTTGCCGTCACCGGCATGGAACACATTCGCCACGCGCAAGCCATATTCCTCGCCGAGACGGGCGATGCCCTGCAAAACGGCGGGCAATTCGCGGCGCGGGATGGTGCCGTCCATGCAGTAATAATCGGGAGACAGACGCCCGATGGCCGGAAAGGCATTTTTACGCCCGGCCCAGAAACGCACACGTTCGGCTTCGTCCCGGGCCTGGCGCACTTCGCTGGCGCCGGCGCGGGTCATGACTTCGCGCACCCGTTGGCAATCGTCGTGGACATCGGCCTCCACGCCATCGAGTTCGCACAGCAGAATGGCCTCGGCATCGACCGGGTAGCCGGCGTGGATAAAGTCCTCGGCGGCGCGGATGGCGAGGTTGTCCATCATCTCCAGGCCGCCGGGAATAATCCCGGCGGCGATGATGTCGGCGACCGCGCGGCCGGCTTTTTCCACCGAATCGAAACTGCCCAGCAGCACCTTGGCGACTTGCGGGCGGGGCAGCAGTTTGACTGTGACTTCGGTGATGATCCCCAGCAATCCTTCGGAACCGGTGAACAGTGCGAGCAAGTCGAAGCCCGGCGAATCAAGGGCCTCGGACCCCAAGGTCAGGCGCTCTCCTTCGATGGTCAGCACTTCGATTTTCAGCAGGTTGTGCACGGTCAGACCGTACTTGAGGCAATGCACGCCGCCGGCATTTTCCGCGACATTGCCGCCAATCGAGCAGGCGATCTGCGAGGACGGGTCGGGCGCGTAATACAGCCCGAAAGGCGCGGCGGCCTGGGATATGGCGAGATTGCGCACCCCTGGCTGGACCCGTGCGGTGCGGGCGGCCGAGTCGATGTGCAGGATGTTGTTGAACCGCGCCATGACCAGCAGCACGCCTTTTTCCAGGGGCAAGGCGCCACCGGACAAACCGGTGCCTGCGCCACGGGCAACCACCGGAATGTGATGTTCATGACAGAGCCTGAGCAGGGTTTGCACCTGCTCGAGTCGACGGGGCAGGACCACCAGCATCGGTGTGGTGCGGTAGGCGGAGAGACCGTCGCATTCGTAGGGTTTGAGTTCGTCCTCGCGCCACAGAATGTCCAGATCCGGCAGCGCCTGCTGCAAGCTCTTGAGCAGTTCGGCCTTGTTCACCTCGGGGAGTGGTCCGTCGAGGCGCTCGTCGTAAAGGATGTTCATGGTCAGCCGCCGATTGCCTGGAACAGAAATACCCACCTGTGGCGAGGGAGCTTGCTCCCGCTGGGCTGCGCAGCAGACCCAATGCCAGCATGTCCAAACACAAACATCGCGTTTGCAGGATCGGGGCCGCTTCGCGCCCCAGCGGGAGCAAGCTCCCTCGCCACAGGGTGCACTGTCATTTTTGACCTCGCAGGAATTCTTCATACAGCCGCGCGGTATTCCCCGGCTGCTCGACCATCGGCATGTGCCCGACGTGATCCCAGACATCGACCCGCAGATTGGCGATGCCCTTGCTCCAGACCGGCACGCTGCTGACGTCGATCAAGCGATCCTTGCGCCCCCACAGCAACAGCGCCGGGCATTTGATTTCGGGCAGCTTTGGCTCCATCGGCGGGCTGGCATGAAAGTCGCGGAAGATCTCCTCGAGTTCATCGCGTTGCTGCTCGTAACGCTGGGCAACGGCATCCAGCACCAGTTTCGGCACCCACGGAGGCGATTCCATGGTCATGGCGTACAAGCGCTGGAAATCCTCGCGGGAATCAATCAGAAACGGATTGTGCCCCCGGGCCAGGTGACGTTCCATGTCGCTCGGCTGCGGTGCGGTGACGCCAGCCGGGTCGATCAGTGCGACCGAGGCGATCCGCTCCGGATAGGTCGCCGCCAGCCACGCTGCGATGTAGCCGCCCATGGAATTGCCGACCACATGGACTTTCTCCACGCCGCAGACATCGAGCAGTTGAATCATGCGCTTGGCCTGAACCGGGATGTCGTAGCCGCCGCCGGCCTTGAAGCCGGTTTCGCCGTGGCCGGCCAGGTCCGGAATGATCACCCGATACTGGCGGACGAAATGCCGCGCGCAGCGCAGCCACAGGTTCTTGTCGGCGCTGAAGCCGTGGAGCATCAGAATCGCGCTCGACGCTTCATACGGCCCGCCCTGCCAGGTCGACACGCTCATCTCGGCGATGGGCACGTCGATCTTGTGCAATTTGTACAGCTTGGCCTCGATCGCCATGCTCAGGTCATACAGCCAGTGGCCGACCGCCGGATAACTCAACCAGCTCCAGGCCAGGAAAACCGCGAGAGCGACAAACAGCAAAAGCATCGACGTCTTCCTTTTACGTGTTCAAGAGAAAATATGGTCGGCCGGTTTCAGTGCCCGGGTCAGCCGGTGATAACTGAAACTGAAGCCGGGAAACATGGCGATCACATGACCGCTCCTGCTCTGGTACCAACTGTGGCAGCCGCCGGACTTCCAAACCGTGCGCTGCATTTCCCGGTGGATCATTGCAGTGTAGGTACGTTCCGCGTCATGGCGCACTTCGATGCTGCGCAAGCCGTTGGCCTGCACGGTGCGAATGCAGTCGAGGATGTAGTTCATCTGTGATTCGATGATGAACAGCGCCGAGGTATGACCGATGCCGGTGTTGGGGCCTGTAACGATGAACAGGTTAGGAAAGTCCGGCAGGCTGGTACCCAGATAGGCGCGCGGGTATTCGGCCCAGACCTCTCTGAGTTGCACGGCGTTTTTGCCGCTGACCGGGTAGGAAATGACGCCATCGGTGGCGTCGTAACCGGTCGACCAAACGATCAGGTCCACTTCGATGTGCCGGTCGTCCTCGGTGTTTATCCCGGTTTCATCAATCGAGGCGATGCCTTGCTCGCGATTGTGCAGCGTAACGTTGGCGCGGTTCAGCGCCGGGTAATACGTGCTGGACACCAGCACCCGTTTGCAGCCGATGGTGAAGTCAGGGGTGAGTTTCTGTCGCAGCACCGGGTCCGGCACCTGGCGCTTGAGAAAGCGCAACGCCTGTTGTTGCACCAGACGAATCGCCGGTTTCGAGTATTTGAAGGCGATCACCCGGGTCTCGAACTGCCAGTAAATCAGCCAGCGCAGCAGCGTATAGGCCGGTTTCAAACCGAGCAGCCAGCGTTGGAAACGGCCGAATGTGCGATCAGCGCGCGGCAGCACCCAGTGCGGTGTGCGCTGAAACACATGCAGGTGTTCGACCTGCGGCGCAATCGCCGGAATGACCTGCGCCGCGCTGGCGCCGCTGCCGACAATCGCCACGCGTTTACCGCGATAATCGTAGCTGTGATCCCAATGGTTTGTATGAAACGTCTTGCCCTGAAAGCGATCTTGCCCAGGAAAGCGCGGGATGACCGGCTGACTCAACGGCCCTGTGGCATTGACCAGGAACTGCGCGTAAAAGCTGCCCTTGGCGCGGGTATGCACCGCCCAGCGTTTTTCCGCCTCGTCCCATGCGACGCGCTCGACCTCGGCTTGCAGCTCCACCCGTTCACGCAGGCCGAATCGCTCGATCACCTGCTCGGTGTAGCGCCGCAGTTCTGCCTGGCCGGCAAACATCTGCGACCAGCGGTAGGGCGCGAATGACAGCGAGTACAGCGGCGACGGCACGTCCACCGCTGCGCCGGGGTAGGTGTTCTGGCACCAGGTACCGCCGAAAAACTCGCGTCGCTCCAGTATCCGAAAGTCATCGAACCCGGCCTTGAGCAGGTTGACCGCCGCACACTGGCCGCCGAAGCCGCTGCCGATGATCAACACATGGTAGGTGTGCATGGACCCCCTTCTTATAGTTGTTTTTCCATTTCCCCTGTTTCAGTTATAGCCAACTCTGGGCCGCGTGTGCGGTGCTGATAGCGCTCTATTCAGGCCGCTGGCCGGTGATGGCTATTTAACTCCACCCTGATAGACTCCGAACACATCCGTGTCGGGGTGTAACCATTGCATCGCGCGGTCGAGGCCCCTATGGGAAATACGCGAGGAAAGGGACTTTCACTGGCAAGGAGGCTGTACAAGTCGCGGGTGTTCGGGCTGCTGCTCGGGCTGATGTGTGTCAGCGTGGCGATGTACCCGCTCGATCCGCCGCTGTGGGTGTGGAGTCTGATGCTGTTCAACGGCCTGGTCTGGCCGCATCTGGCGTTTCAATGGGCACGCCGTTCGAGCATTCCGTATCGCGCCGAACACCGCAATTTGCTGATCGACGCGATCATGGGCGGCTTCTGGGTCGCCGCCATGCAGTTCAATCCCTTGCCCACGGCGACCACTGTTTCGATGATGGCGATGAACAATGTCGCCATCGGTGGTGGGCGATTTCTGCTCGCCGGGACGGCAGCACAACTGTTGGGCGTCGGCGTCGGGCTGGTGGTGTTTATGCCAGCGTTCATCCCGGCGACATCACCGTTGCAGCTTTACGCCTGCTTACCGTTGCTGTTGCTGTATCCATTGGCGCTGGGCTGGATCTGCTTTCGTCAGGCCGACACCCTTGGGCGGCACAAGCGCGAGCTGCTGGCGTTAAGCCGAACTGACAGCCTGACTGGCCTGCTTAATCACGGTGCGTGGAAGGATCAACTTGATCTCGCCTTTCAGCGCTGCAAACGCCAGCAGCAGGGTGCGGCGATTGCGTTGATCGACATCGATCATTTCAAGGCGATCAACGACACCTACGGTCACGTCGCCGGGGATATTGTGTTGCGCCAGTTGAGCAAACTGCTCAAGCAGAATCTGCGCGCCACCGACGTGGCCGGGCGATACGGCGGTGATGAGTTCTGCGTGATTCTGCCGGAATTGCCGCTGTTCAACGCCGCTCAGGCCATGGAAGCCTTGCGCGAGCGTTTTGCAGTTCTGGGGTATGAGCAGAACCCGGCATTAAAGGTCAGCTTGAGTATCGGCCTGGCCGCGTATGACCCGAGCCATGCCGACGCCACACGCTGGCTGGATGATGCCGATCAGGCCTTGTATGAAGCCAAGGCGAGTGGACGCAACCGGGTGATTTGCAACAGCGACAGCAAACCCCGGCAGGCGGTGCTGGATTCGGTTTGAAGGGACACCGCCGATTAAAACTGTAGGAGTGAGCCTGCTCGCGATAGCAATCTGTCAGTGATTTAACTGCTAACTGACACAACGCTATCGCGAGCAGGCTCACTCCTACAGGTTTGTTCGGTGTCGGTCTTGAGCGTGTCGCATCCGCTATAGAGCCTTGCGCCAATGTCGGTTACGGTTGAATCCCTCCGACACGAAACAAGGACTGCTTCATGACGTTCTCATTTCCCCGCTCGCTGCTCGCCGCCAGCCTTGGCCTGTCCCTCGCAATCTCGGCCGCCAGCGCCTCCGCAGAACCGCATAAACAAATGCTCGCCGATGCCGAGCAATACCAGCCTGAAGCGCTGAAACTGCTGGAGCGCCTGGTCAATATCGATTCCGGTTCCGGTTACGAACCCGGTCTCAAGCAAGTCAGCGAGATCGCTATCGATGAGCTGAAAAAGCTTGGCGCCAGCATCGAACGGGTGCCCAACACCCCGGAAAAGTCCAACCATGTACTCGCCACGCTCAAAGGCACCGGCAAGGCAAAAATCCTGCTGATGGCGCACATGGACACGGTGTTCAAGGAAGGCTCCGCCGCCGAACGGCCATTCCACATCAAGGATGGCCGCGCTTATGGGCCGGGGGTGATGGATGACAAGGGCGGCATCGTCGCCGGCATCTACGCGCTGAAAGTGCTGAAGAATCTCGACTTCAAGGACTACGCGCAGATCACCTTTCTGCTCGACGCCAGCGAAGAAACCGGCTCCGACGTCGCCACCGACCTGATCAAGAAAACCGCCAAACAGCACGACGTGACCCTCAACCTCGAACCGGGTCGCCCCGCCGATGGTCTGGTGGTGTGGCGCAAGGGCAGCGCGACGGCACTGGTCGAGGTCAAGGGCAAAGCCGCGCACGCCGGTGTCGCACCGGAGCTGGGGCGCAACGCCGCCATGGAAGCCGCGCACCAGATTCTGCAACTGGGCAAACTGGGTGATGAAGCGAAGAAAACCACCATCAACTTCACCGTGCTCAAGGCGGGTGATCGCACCAACGTGATTCCTGATCAGGCCACGGCCAAGGCTGACGTGCGCGCCGCCGTGCCAGAAGAATTCGACCGCATCGAAAAAGATCTGGCGCGGGTCTCGCAGGACAAATTGATTGCCGAGACGCAAGTGAAAACGTCGTTGCAGCGCGGTTTGCCGCCGATGCCGCAGACGGCTGAATCGGATCGCTTGATGGCCATGGCCCAGGGAATTTACGGCGAGATTGGCCGCAAACTGACCGAGGAGGGCAGTGGTGGCGCGGCGGATGCCAGTCTGTCGGCTGGGGTGGGCACGCCAACGCTGGATGGCTTCGGGATTGTCGGCGGCAATATTCACACGCCGGAAGAATATGCCGAGGTGGCGAGCGTGGCGCCAAGGATTTATCTGTTGTCGCGGATGATTATGGAGTTGGCGAAGGCGAGGTGAGGAGGACGTCCCCACGTGCGGCAAAGGGATGTTTCGACGGACACTCCGCGTTCGGCTCTGGATGGGGCGCGGATCGTTCCGGGCTGCATTCCCACGCGTAGCGTGGGAATGATCAAAAAGTCGTGTCGTTCATTCAATGCCTCGCATGTCGGGCACCTGTGATTTTTTTCCACTCTTTGGTCTATACCCCAAAGGAACAAAAAGTGAATTACCCGACTGGGGGGCTTCGGCGTTGAACGCTGCAACGAATGGCACTTGCGTCCATTGTGCAGGGAGACCGGTACTATACGTTTTATAATAAACTGAGCTGCTGGAGTTTGCCCAATATTCGACTCGCGGTCCGGTTGTCTGTTGAAAACCATAAGCCAATATTAAATTAAAGGGGGGTTGGAGCGGAATTAGGGACGCACCTATGTTTGATAACCAGGCGATTGCCTGAGCATAGTTTTGCGGGGATGGTCCCATTACCAGTTCATAGACGTTCTCGCAGGTAACCTGGTAGCTGACAATTGCATCCTTCGTATCGTGCACGCTGATGGTTGCCGTTCCATTTCCGGTCGACACCACTAAGCCTTTTGTAACAGAGGCGACGGTAGGATCCGACGAGACATACTCGTAAGGCGGGCTGCCACCCTGTGCGTGACGGGTTTGATGGGTGTTTAGGCTTAAGAAGTACTGTGTTTTTTCAAAGGGTGGAGTATATGGGGCGGGAGCTAGGTACGCATGAAGTCCATCCAGCACCATAGGAGTGGTATCGATCTCCAATGTGGAGACCTTAACGGTATAGATTTTTACCGGAAAACTCACCGCTTCGCCGACCGCTTGACTGCCGACAAGCCCTGCCTTGAATATCACGTTCAACTCACTGCCGTCCTTCAGATTCTTCAGATCGGCCAGTGGAATCGGATGCGTGTAATAGCCTTGGCTGATCCACCTGTCGTTGGTTGTTCCGCCAGGCGGCTGCCAGAATGTTTTCGCATAAACGCTGTCATCTTTGTTGGTGCCTTCCAGCTCCAACCAGACATATTGCCGTAGCGCAATCAGCGGCCAACTATTTACACGGATGGTCGCGTCCGCGGTCAACTGTCTGACATCGAACTCGGGACCCGCACCGCCGTTAGTCGCTTGCGTGATCAGAGGCATGCCCAGCTGCGGATCGCCATGCGCAATCGGTTGCACCGCCAGGAGGAAGGGCTTGGAGTCCTTGGGCGTGCCATTGCTGATTATTGTGTAGATTACTGTCACCGGCTTGCCCAGGTTGAAGGGCACCACCGAGTTGGGCAGCGGAACGCTCTGAGGCCCTTGCGTGGTCACGGTGATCGCCACAGTGGTGTGGCTACCATGCCCAGCCGTGCCGGTCCAGGTCACGCTCAACTGGGTGCCGACCATGTCGTCGTAGGCTGGGATAACCGCAGTCAGAGTGTCCTTGGCGGCAAACGGATTCAGTGAATTGCCGATAGCCTCTTTGATACTTGGCGGCTCCAGCTCAATAGCATTGCCGATCAAGTAAGTCCTCACCGGAAAACTCACCGCCGTACCGGCATCGGCCACACCATTAAAATTCACCTTGAAGGTGATCGTCAGCGAACTGCCATCTTTGAGTTCACGGAGCCATGCAACCTGCGCGGCATAAACCAAGCCGTCCGTATAGTGATGCGCTGCCCCGGCCCAGAACACGAGTTCTACCGGGCTACCCGTTTTGCCGATGCCGTCGTAACGCAGCCAGATGGTCTGGCCGGAGAGCTGGAGGGGCCATTTGGCGACCTGTATTTTCGCGTCATCCGCGAGATTGGCCACATCCAGCTGGCTGCCCACCGCTCCATTGATGTTCGGAACCGGCAGGTTTGTATCGCCCGGTGCAATGGGCTGCACGGTCAGGACAAACGGCTTGGAATCCCAGGGCGTGTCATTGTGGATCACCCTGTAGGTCACCGTCACTGATGCGCTCAAGTTGTGTGCGACAAGCGAGTTGGGTAACACAATGTTTTGAGGCCCTTGCGTGGTCACGGTGATCGCCACAGTGGTGTGGCTACCATGCCCAGCCGTGCCGGTCCAGGTCACGCTCAACTGGGTGCCGACCATGTTGTCGAAGGCTGGAACAACCGCAGTCAGGGCTTCCTTGGCCGCAAACGGGTCGAGGCTGGTGCCGTTCGGCGCTTCCTTGATACCGGGTGCGGTGAGATCCAGCGCCATCCCAACACTGAACTCCAGCGGCTCGGCATAACTCGTCCCGCCCGCCGTGCGCTTGATTTCGTACCGGGCGATCACCGCTCCGCCTTCATTGTTCTTGATCAACTTGGCTTCGATGTTGAACGGTACTTCCTTGCCGGCGGTGAACTCGTTCAGCTTGATCGAGTCGGTGTACTCACCGGTGAGCGAACCGATCCAGAACATGAAGACTTCGTCGCCGGCGACCGTTTCGATGTACGGCACGGTCGAGGTGGTGCCGGCAGTGTCGGCGGGCAGCACACCGTCCACCACGCCGGCCACCACCGGTTCAGGCAGTTCCAGGCGCGGTTCGCCGACTTGCAGGATCTTTGTGTGAATCGACTCGCGAACGGCCCGGGTGGCCTCGAACGGGTCCAGTGTGGCAAGCACCGCGGCGGCGACCAGTTGCTGGTAATAGAACTCGGCCGTGCCACCGTTGACCGGGGTCAGATGCTCGCCGTCAATCTTGTGCTGCAACGGTTTCGCCTCGACGATGTCGTTGTGGGTGATGGGGCGCGTTGGCAGGTCAGGCAGGTAGGGCTTGAGGCCTGGCGTGGTGCCGAGCATGACTATCTTGAGGACCTGGCCTTCGACAAAGGATTTGTCGAAGGGAATCTCGAGACTGATTTGCAGCAGTGTCGGGTCCAGCGCCCCGGAGTTCTCGTCCAGCATGATCGGCGCGGCCAGCCGCCGGATTTCGCCGATGGCATGGATGAACTGGCTTTTGGAGCGTAAATCGGCAGAGGCATCGGCTTTTTCCAGGCGGTAGGACAAGGTGATCTGCGACTTGGCCAACTGGCGCAGCACGGCGTTGGGCGCCATGATTTCCATAACGCTCGGCACACTTTCCAGCTTCACGCCTGCTGATGGTTCCCAATCAATCGGCGGCCCTTCGACGGGCGTGCCCTTGATCCTGATGAATACAAGGTCACCGACCTCGAACTTGTTCTTATCCATGGCGATAATCTGCACGGTGCCATTGGCGTCGCCCAGCTTGTCGACGTCCAGTACATTGTTCAGCGTTTCCTTGAGCAACGGCGCGTCCGCCCGAGTCGCATCCACCGCCACCGGCACACGCTGCTCGGGGCTCCAGTCCTCGGAGCGGTTGAATACGCAGTCGTATACCTCGAACACCACGGCCACGCCGGGAGAGTCCGCATCACCGGCCTCGCGGATGACGGCTTCGGTGATGGTCACGATGATCGGCGCTTTGCCTTCGGCCTGTTCCTGGGTCAGCGGCTCACTGAACATAAAAACGCCACCCCAGCTGATGCGTATAACATCGCCCGCCGCGGCAAAGGGATAAGGCGGCGTGCCATCGTTGTTGCCGATGGTGATCGGCACGCCCTCGGCCACGTTTTCCTTGTCGATACCGCCGTCAGCAATCTCCTTGGGAATCGTCATGATCAGCTTGGAATGCCCACTGTCATCGTTGTCATCGTGCCCGCCCGGGCGAGTGAGCTTGACCTGCACCTGCATGACTTCGGACGGTTGATCCGTGCCGCCCAAGGGCTTGACCGTATACGACACTGCGAACCTGCCATCGACCATGTGTCGGGAAGGTACGAACATACGGAGCTGCGTGTTGACCTCGATCTTGTCGACGGTTTCAACCCACACGTTTTGCCCGGTGCCCCAATAGAGGGTCAATGTGTCGCCAACCGCCATGTTCCCCCACGGACCCGCCTGGCACAGCAGACCATTAAGTGGAAAATTGCCCAGCGCGGCCGCGATGTTGATGCCCCAGATTTTCACCGGAGTTTCCGCTACCGGGCCGGTGCGACCGGGGATATCGAGTTCCGCGAGGACGAGAGGCTCGCTGGGGCTGGACATGGCGCTGACTCCGTGGGCAAAGGTGACGGAGTGAGTTAACGCGTATTGGAGGGCTTGCGCACCTGTAGGATCTGACAGGTGCGGGCTTGAATCCGACGGGTGGTGCGGGTTCGAGTTGTGCTTGTCAAGAAGCAAGGTGACTGAGCGTTGGCCTTCGCGAGCAGGCTCGCTCCCACAGGGATCTTAAGTGGCCACAGGTTTTGGGTCCGCCACGGACCAAATGTGGGAGCGAGCCTGCTCGCGAAGGCGCCGGTAGGGCGTTCACATTACTCCTTGACGCTCATGTATTCCTTGGCCCAGAGAATGTATTCCTCCGGCTGGGTATAAGTGTGCGTCAACTCGGTGGCGCTCAGGTCGGAGGCCTGGGTGAAGATCTGCCGCTGTTCGCGCAGGCTGTCGTAGGTTGCCTTGATCGCCGCAAAATAGGCGCCATGCCCGTCGATGGTTACGCGCACGCCGAGTTCGGCCAGGCGCTTGTCGTCGTGCAGCGCCGGGTTGCCGTAAGTCACCAGCATCAGCGGTACCGTCAGGTGTTCGGCGATTTGCTCCAGTTGATCGAAATCCTGCACGCCGACCATGCAGATGCCATCGGCGCCCGCGGCTTGATATTGGCGGGTGCGGCTGATGATTTCCTGGATCGGCAGGATGCCGGCGTTGGTGCGGGCGATGATCGCCATTTCCGTGTCGACCCGGGCTTCCAGTGCCGCGCGGATCTTGCCAACGCCTTCGGCGACGGTGATCAGGTCAGTGGATTTGCGGCCAAATTGCGCAGGCAGCAGGGTGTCTTCGATGGTCAGGGCGGCAATGCCGGCGCGTTCCAGTTCGACAATGGTGCGCATCACGTTGAGGGCGTTGCCGTAACCGTGGTCGGCGTCGGCGATCACCGGCAACTGGGCGACGCGGCCGATGCGTGTGGCCTGTTCGGCGAATTCGCTGAGGGTGATCAGGGCAAAGTCCGGTGCACCCAGCACCTGCAACGAAGCCACCGATCCACCGAGAATCCCCACTTCAAAACCGAGGTCGGCCGCGATGCGCGCCGACATGGGATCAAACACCGAGGCCGTGTGGTAGCAGGTGTCGGAGGCCAGTAACTGACGAAAATTACGGCGCAAATCTTGATGAGAAAGCCTGGTCATACGAGTTCCACCAATACAAAGGAATGGAAAGGCTTGAGCAAAGGTGTCAACGCCGAAGAGTGAAAAGGCTATCACGCGGGTGGGTCAATAATCATGACGAATTTGTCGGGGAGCCGTTTATGGCAGTCCCGAGCTGAAAGGATTCATCTTCGAACGCGAGCAAGTCCTCGCCACGGGGGGAGCGGCGTCTCAGGCAGCGGCGGCCTGCTGTTGCTGATGGGGCAGCATCACCGCCCGCACCGAATTGCCCGGTTGCAACTGCAGGCGTTTGGCGGTGAGGCGGTCGATCGCCAGGCTGTCGCCGACTCGTCGGGCGCGGGCCACGGTGATTCGGCAATTCTCCAGACGGCGGTTGTGGATCAGCCACAACGGCGCCTGATCGTCCGGGCTGCCGAGGCTCAGGGTCAGTTCAAGGCTGTCGCGCACGGTGCGGATATTGCGCACCGGCGCTTCGATCACCGGGCCACCGTCAAAAATATCGATGTAGCCTTTGTGGGCAAACCCCTCGGCCTGGAGGATTTTCAGCGCAGGTTCAGTGTTCGGATGCGTCTGGCCGATAGCCGCCTGAGCCGCCTCGGTGAGCAGGCAGGTGTACAGCGGCTGGCGCGGCATCAGTTCGGCAATAAAGGCTTTGTTGCCCAATCCCGACAAGTGGTCGGCATGGCTGAAGTCCATCTGGAAGAAGTGCCGGCCCAGGCTGTCCCAGAACGGCGAACAGCCTTGCTCGTCGGCATTGCCGCGCAGTTCGGCAATCATCTTTTCGCCAAACAGGTGAGGAAACTCGGCGACGAACAGCAGACGGCCTAGCGATAGCAGGCGGCCGTTACTGCCGACGCGCTGGTCATGGCGCAGGAACAGCGAGCACAGCTCCGATTGGCCGGTCAGCTCGTTATTGAGAAATAACGTCGGTATTTGCCTTTGAATGCCCAGGTCCGGCGCTGAACTGACGGTTACGCCGAGCCGGTAGTTGTACCAGGGCTCGCGCAGGCCGATGGCGCCGGCCATCGCGCTGACGCCGACCACGCGCGATTCGTCGTCCTCGAGCACAAACAGATAATCGGCGTCGGCGCGCTCCACCTGTTCGGCGAAAGCGCGCTGTGCCCAGCGCACCCGGTGAGCGAGGCGGTCTTCGTTGGCCGGCAGGGTCGTGAACCCCGGGCCCGCCTGCTGCACCAGGGTCATCAAGGCGGGCAGGTCGCTGACTTTGACCGGACGGACAATCATGCTGTAACTCCTTTTGCGCGCCTGGCGGGGCGCTGTCGTGGGGTTCGGAACCGGGCGCGGTTCACAGGGCAATCAGCCGGATCGGGCTGCCCTCGGTCACGTTCAGCGCCGCACAGAGGGCGGGGGTGAGGCACAGCGGTTGATCGGGTTGATAATCGAGTTCGGCCACAACGGCTCGAAAACCGTGCAGTGCATCGTTGCTCAGCAGGTAACGCCCGCGCGCATCGATGCGTGGCTGTTGTTGCACCGCGACAATTTGGCTGCGTGCGATCGAGCGGATGTTCGCCGTGCGCGCATACAGCGTCGGGCCGGCATCGAACAGGTCGATGTAGCTGTTGGTCTCAAAACCTTCCCGCGCCAGGATGTCGAACGCTTCCTGGCCGTCCGGGTGAATCTTGCCAATACAGTCCTGCGCCGCTTGCGGCAACATCGGCACGTAAATCGGGTATTGCGGCATCAGTTCGGCGAGGAATGTCCGGCTCTGCAATCCGCACAGACGTTCGGCTTCGAGGTAGGGCAAGTCGAAGAAATGTTTGCCCAGTGCATCCCAGAACGGTGAATGGCCGTCTGCGTCGCTGTAACCGACGATTTCGGTAATCACCGTCTCGGCAAAGCGTGGCGCGTGTGCGGCGATGAACAGCAGGCGCGCCCGCGACAGCAGCTCGGAAAATACTGTGCGCACCAGCTTCGCATCGATGTGGAAACCGCGCAGCAAGGTGTGGCCGCTGAGGTCATGGCACAACGACAATGCCGGCACCCCGTGTTCGATGTTCAGCTCCCGCGAGGCACTGGTGAAGTGACGGTTGCGCAGGCTGTAGAACGGCTCGTTGAAACCGGCGGTGGCGAGGATCTCCGAGCAGCCGAGCAGTTGTTGGCTGTCGAGGTCTTGCAGGACGAAAAAATAGTTCTCCGGGCCCTGCGCTGCCGCTTCGCTGTCGAACGAAGCGCAGGAGGCGGCAATCTTGTCGCGCAGGCGTTCGCGGTCGTCAGGCAACGAGGTCACGCCGACCAGACTGTCGCGGGCCAGTTGCTGTAGCTGGGGCAGGTCGCTCTGCTCGACCGGGCGTAAGACCAGCATGGATGTAACTCCTGTATCAAAAGGCTTGGCGCGTTCGCCAAGCCTGACTATCACTGTCGGTGTCCACGCGATAAATCGGCGGTCGCCTGATTTGTTGTCAGACGCCGCTCTTTTTCTTGTCAGCCGTTGCTCGGGTCAGGCAGCGCCGTACTGGCGCCAAGCTTGTTGAGGAAAAACAGATAGACCAGACCCAACGCAATCCAGATCAGCCCGAGTTTCTGGGCATCGACGCCCATGTTGTACATGATGGCCGCAACGATGCTGAAGCCGATCGCCGGGCAGAGCAGATGGCGTACCACCCGACCGGACTTCTGCCGACGCCAGTAGTAGTTGATGACCGTCAGATGCAGCAGCATGAAACCGCTGAGCGCGCCGAAGTTGACCAGCGAGGTGAGGGTGTCGACCGAGTTGATGAACAGATAGCAGATCACCAGCGACAGCACCGCCACCAGATAGATGCTCAGGTACGGTGTGTTGTGTTTCGGATGAACCCTGGCGAGCACTTTTGGCAGTTTGCCGTCGCGGGCCATGCCAAACAGCAGGCGCGACACCGCAGCCTGCGACGTGATTGCCACGGCGACGCCCCAGGCCAGAGCGGTTGCCACGGCGGTCAGCGTGGCCAGCCAACTGCCGGCGGCGATTTCGGCGATTTCATAGAACGCGGTGTCGGCGGACTTGAAGCCCATGCCGGCCGCCAGGTCGGTGGCGATCCAGGTTTGCGCGACAAATATCACCCCCATCACCAATAGCGTGATCAACGCCGCTTTGCCGACGCTCTTGCCCGGGTCGCCCTTGATTTCCTCGGCAAGCGTGGAAATCGCATCGAAGCCCAGGAATGACAGCACCGCAATCGACACCGCTTGCATTAGCAGGGCGAAGTTGAAGGTTTCCGGGTGATACAGCGGCGCCAGCGTCAACTCACCATTGCCGCCGCCGCTGTGCAGGGCATTCCAGGCGTAGAACAGAAAAATGCCGAGGACCACCAACTGCGCGAGCAGAAAGACAATGTTCATCCGCGCTGTGAAGGTGATGCCGCGCAGGTTGACGAACGTCGCGCTGACCAGGAACGCCAGAATGAAGCCGACCTTGGGAATGTCCGGATACAGATGGTTCAGCGCCATCGCCGCATACACATACAGCAGCGGCGGAATCAGCAGGTAGTCGAGCAGCATCAGCCAGCCGGCGATGAAACCGACGTGTTGATTCAGGCCGCGCTGCGCGTAGGAATACACCGAGCCCGCAATCGGAAAAGCGCGGGCCATGCTGCCGTAGCTCAGCGCCGTGAACAGCATTGCCACCATGCCGATGATGTACGCCAGCGGCACCATGCCCGGCGCTTCGGCGTTGACGTAGCCATACACACCGAACGGGGCGATGGGGATCATGAAGATCATCCCGTAAACCACCAGATCGGTGAGGGTCAGACTCCGTTTCAACTCTTGTTTGTAGCCGAATTCTTCAATTTCCATGAAGCGCAACTCCTTGTCTGGCAATCGGTCGTTTCAGTTGTTATGGCGGTCGATCATTTACAGCGTCAGCAGAGTTTTCCTACAACAGTGGTGCGAGGTAATCGGCCCAGCGCGACACGTCTTCGCGGTTGCGCAGCAGATCGTTGCGCACCTCGATCAGCACCGAGTCCAGGCCCCGGGCATCACCGTGAACCGGCACTGTCATATCGCCCAGCGGGTCGATCCGGTACGGCTGGTTGCCCGCCACTTTCAGCGAGTGTTTGTCGAGACCGTCGAGTACGCGTTGGGCGTAGGCCTGCGCCTGGCCGAACAGCACGCCGATTTCCAGCGGTCGCGGCTGGCCGTAATACACCGGGGTGAAACTGTGAATCCCTACGACCCGCACCGGTTGGCCTTGGGCAATGCGCTCGTCGATCAGCGTCTGCAAGCGCGCATGAAACGGCTTGAACAGCTTCTGCCGGCGGTACTCGCGGGTGGCTTCGTCGAGCTCGCGGTTGCCCGGAATCTGATAGATCTCGCTCTGCGTCGGAATACTGTCGGGCGCGTGGCGTGGGCGGTTGAGGTCGATCAGCAGTCGCGAGTAGTTGGCGCTCAACAGCGTCGCATTCAGTTGCTGCGACAGTTGCTCGGCCAGTTCGAGGGCGCCAATGTCCCAGGCGATGTGTTCAGCCGCCGCGGCATCGTCCAGGCCCAGATTGTTCAGGGCCTTGGGGATGTAGCGACTGGCGTGCTCGCACACGAGAATCAACGGCGTCGTCGACTGCTCGCGACTAAGGTTATAGACCGGTCGGGTGTATAACCCCAGTTCGGCGGATTCAGTACAGGCGTGCATAGTGCTCACACAAGTCAGCGGGCGAGAGCTGTTCCGTCAGCGCCAGTTCCTCGGTTTTAAGGGCGTGGTAGGTGTCGAGCAACGGCTTGGGCAGCCATTCGTTGAAGGCGCCGCTGTCGCGCAGGCAATCCAGTGCCTGCGCCAGCGAGGCGGGCAGGGCAACAATGCCCCGGGCCTTGCGTTGCTCGTCGTTGAGTGAATCGGGAATCTCGTCGGTGATTGCGTTCAGCGCCAGCCGTTGCTCAATGCCCAGGCGGCCGGCGATCAGCAGTGCCGCCATGGCCAGGTGTGGCGAGGCGGTGGCGTCCATGGCGCGGAACTCCAGGTTGAACTGCCGGGCCACGGACTTGCCGCCCAGGGTCACCGTCGGGCAGATGCGCAGCGCCGCTTCACGGTTCTGTTGCCCCAGGCAGGCGTAGGACGCGCTCCAGTGATGCGGCTGCAAGCGCTCGTACGACACCGGCGTCGGTGCAGTGAACGCACACAAGGCCGGCAAATAGTGCAAGACGCCAGCGGCCCAGTGTTGGCCAATCTGCGACAGGCCATTGATGGTGCCGGCGTCGTACAGCACCGGCTGGCCGGCGAGGTCGAGCAGACTGATGTGCAAATGCACGCCGTTGCACACGGCATTGGCGGCGGTCTTCGGCGCGAAACTCAGCGCCAGGCCCATCTGCCGGGCGATCTCGCGGCTGATCTCGCGCACGTTCACCGCGCGGTCTGCCGCGGCCACGCCGAGCGTCGGCCGGCAGGTGATTTCGTATTGATGCTTGCCGTATTCAGGCAGGAACATTTCCGGCTCGACTCCGCCGGCGCGTAAAGCGCTGAGCAGCCAGCCGCCGAATTCGGCGCCCTGACGTTGCGCTTCCAGGGAAAATGCCGAATGTTCGGCAACGCCCGCGTGCAGGTTGAATTCGTGTTCGAAGGCAGCATTGACCTGCAAGCCCAGCGTCTCGCGATAACGCTCGATTTCATCGCGCAGCAACGTGCGCGGGCAGGCGCCCCACGGTCGGCCATCGGTCTCGCGAATGTCGCCGTGAATGAAGTCCAGCGTCGGCGCGTCGGCGTCCGGGCCAGTGCCGACGGTGACGCGGCTGCTCAGGTCGGGAATCAGGCGCAAGTCGCCATACGCGCCCCACGGGTTGGTTGAGGCAATGATGTCTTGCGGGGTCAACGCGCTGTTGGCCGGCACCCAGCCGCAACCGGCCACTTCATAATGCTCCAGCTCATCGGTGGGAAACGAGCGGCCCCGGGTGATGCCGATCAGGTCGGTGGTCACCAGGGTCGTCATCGGCAGCGGCGTCAGGCGGGCGCTCATGGCTGCATCTCCTGGAGACGGCCGAGCACAGTGGCGGTGTCGGTGATCCAGCAGTAACCCTTGATTGCATTCAGACAGGCGTGATGGCGTTCGGCGCTGTAGGTGGCGCAGGCGTCTTCGACCAGCGTCACCAGGTAGCCACGGTCGGCGGCGTCGCGCACGGCCATGTCGACGCACTGGTCGGTGACGATGCCGGCAATGATCAGGTGGCGGGTTTCGAGGTTGCGCAGCACATAGTCGATGGCGGTCGAGTTGAACACGCCGGAGGAGGTCTTCGGCAAGACGACTTCATTTTCCAGCGGAGTCAGCTCGGCGATTACCTGTGCCTGCGGGCTGCCCTTGGGCAGGTGCATGTCCGACAGCTTGTGGTCCAGCGAGCGGTCGCGGCCATCGGCGGTCAGGCTTTCGATCAAGGTATGCAGGACGTTTTGCCGGGCCTGACGAAAAGCCCCGAGCAAGCGCCGCTGATTGGGTATGACCTGCCCACGGGCACGCCCAAGGAAATACGCCGCGTCCGGGTCATTGAGGTGGGGATCGAACTGTGGTTCGAGCCAGGCACGCTGCATGTCAACCAGGAGCAATGCCGTGTGATCGGTGACAAACGGCAGATCCCGCGGCGAGCGGTGGGGAAGGCTGAACATCCTTATTTATCCTCCAGCAGGTGGGTGGCGAAGTCGTTGCGCAGGGCGTCGATGCCTTCCAGGCGATCGGCCAGATCCGGGCCGCGCTGGGTCAGGCAGGCAATCAGCGCCTCGACCTGTGCCAGCGCCGGCACCATGGTGTCGAAGGGCGACGCCGATTCCACCGGTGCGCTGATGATCAGGTCGGCCATTTCGCGCAGTGGCGAGGCATAAATGTCGGTGAACAACACCACCCGGGCATTGTGGTTTTTTGCCGCCGCGGCCACGCGCAGGGCCTGGGTCTGATAGCGGCGATAGTCGAACACCAGGACCACGTCCTGACGTTGCAGGTCGAACAGCCGGTCAGGCAGCAGTGCGTTGTCTTCCAAAGCAAAACAGCCCGGACGCAGCAGACGCAGATGGTTGAGCAGGTAGGTGGCCATCAGGCTGCTGAAGCGACCGCCAAAGCAATACACCTGATGCCGGGTGTCGAGCAGCCATTCGGTGAGGATGCGCACGTCTTCCGGCTGGGTCAGCGATTGGGTGTCTACCAGCAAGCGATGGCTCTCGCCCAGATAATGGCCCCAGACGTCGTCTTTATTGTGCTGGGCGCGCGGTTGCAACAGCGTGCGTGGCGAACGCAGGCGATGGTCCATGTCGCTGAGCAAGGCATCCTGAAATTCGGCATAGCCGCTGAAACCGAGCTTTTTTACCAGCCGGACGATGGTCGGGTCACTGACGCCGGCGTGTTCGGCCAGCCGCGCCATCGGGCCAAGGCCATTGCGTGGATACTGATCAAGCGGCGCGCGAACGACTTTGCGCTCCGACGGCGTAAGATCCAGGCCGGGGTTGGTGATCAGATCTCTAAGAGGGGGCATCCGGGCTCCTGCTGGATGAGGGGTTGTTGAATTCGCTTCACAATCCGTTAAAAGAGTATTTATGTAACTGTGGCTACATGTCTAGTGAATTTTTGTAGCTGTTTAAGCGGCCCCGAAACAGGGCAAGCAGCCCGTATCAAAAGGGCTACACGTAAGTCGATCTACCTTGTAGTCCATCGCCTACGACAGTGTGCGAAATTGCCGTCTTTGCGCTTGCCAGCGCTACAGTGCATAACCATGAGGCCCCCTGTTTCCGTCGGTCTACTCCAAAAAACGGCGGTACCTCCTTGATTTTCAATAACCTTCAACCGAGTGAAAGCATGTGCAAAGCAGCCGTTTGACATTGATCTGCCATGCGCGAACCGTCGCACAAAAATTGGCGATATTTCCTACTGATGAGCCTGTTGAAAATTCCTGTCAGGGGACCGACTTTTTTCCTGCACGTTTCAGCGCCGCACGCCGGCTGATCTGCGGTCCGGAACTGCGTACCCGGCAGACTGCCGCGTGGTTCGGTGCGGATGCTCAAGTGGAGCGAGCGTTGCGCGATTGCGATTGGGGGCGCTGGCAGGGCCGAACGCTCAAGGATTTGCAGGCGAGCGAGGCCGATGCGTTGCAGCGCTGGCTGAGCGATCCGCAGGCCGCCCCTCATGGCGGCGAGTCAGTGGCGCAGTTGCGTGCACGGGTCGCGAATTGGTTGTGTGAAGTTCAGCTCAATCCGGGGCATGTGGTTGCTGTGACCCATCCTTACGTCATGCGTGCGGCTTTGCTACACGTGATGCAGGGCGCGGCGTTCAATGCGATTGATGTCGAACCGCTGTCGACTATCGAGTTGCAGTTCAACGGTCTCTGGCGGTTACGTTTGCCTGGGGCTGACCTCCAAGGAGCACGCTGATGAAACACTTGCTGGTGATCGGTATCGGTGCCGGGAATCCGGACTACATCACAATGCAGGCAGTGAAAGCGCTGAATCGGGTCGATGTGTTCTTCCTGATGGATAAAGGTCAGCGCAAGCACAAGCTGATCGATTTGCGCCGCGAGATCTGCGAGCGCTACATCACGCAGCCCACGTACCGCTTCGTCGAAGCGCACAGCCCGGAACGCGAGCGTGGCGATGTCGACTACGCCATAAGCGTCGATGAGCTGAACCGCGCCCGGCAGCAGACCTTCGAGCGTCTGATCAATGACGAATTGGCCGACGGTCAGTGCGGCGGTTTTCTGGTGTGGGGCGACCCGGCGTTATACGACAGCACGGTGCGCATCCTCCAGGCGATCCTGGCTGCCGGGACGTGTGTCTTTGATTTTGACGTCATTCCTGGCATCACCAGCGTTCAGGCCTTGGCGGCGCAACACAAAGTGCCGCTGAACGCGATCGGGCGCTCGGTGGAAATCACCACGGGACGTCGCCTGGCGGCGGGGCAGGCGAGTGAGGCGGACAGTCTGGTGGTGATGCTTGACGCCGAGGACGCGTATCAGCGGGTGGCGGATCGGCAGACGGAGATTTTTTGGGGGGCTTACCTGGGCACGCCGGACGAAATTCTGCTCAGCGGCCGGCTGGCGGATGTCGCAGACGAGATTGAACGGGTGCGCAAGGCGGCGCGGGCGCAGCATGGGTGGATCATGGATACCTATTTGCTGCGTAAGCCCTGAATGGTCAGTAGACGTGCCGGCGCTATCGCGAGCAGGCTCACTCCTACAATTGACTGGGTTCACAATTCAAATGTAGGAGTGAGCCTGCTCGCGATGACGGCGGCACATTCACCACAGATTCTGAACAGCAAAAAGAAACCCGGCGCAACGCCAGTCGCACCGGGTTTTTTGTTGCCAGCCCACCGCCGATGTCGTGGATCCGCGATTGGCCTTTAACGCTGTATCAGGCGCGTTCCAGCGCCAGCGCCACACCCTGACCGCCACCGATGCACAAGGTCGCCAGACCTTTTTTGGCATCGCGCTTGATCATTTCATGCAGCAACGTCACCAGCACGCGGCAGCCCGAGGCACCGATCGGGTGGCCGAGGGCGATGGCGCCGCCGTTGACGTTGACCTTGTCCAGGTCCCATTGCAGATCCTTGGCCACCGCCAGCGATTGTGCGGCGAACGCTTCGTTGGCTTCGATCAGGTCGAGTTGGTCAAGGGTCCAGCCGGCCTTGTCCAGGCAACGGCGCGTCGCCGAAACCGGGCCGATGCCCATGATCGCCGGGTCAACACCGGCATTGGCGTAAGCGGCGATGGTTGCCAGCACGGGCAGGCCCAGGGCTTTGGCTTTCTCGGCGCTCATCAGAATCACTGCGGCGGCGCCGTCGTTCAACGACGAAGCGTTGCCAGCGGTGACGCTGCCGTCCTTCTTGAATGCCGGGCGCAGTTTCGCCAGAGACTCGGCGGTGGTCTCGCCGCGTGGCTGTTCGTCAACCTGGAAGGCGACAGGCTCGCCCTTGCGCTGCGGGATCAGAATCGGGGTGATTTCATCAACGAAGCGACCAGCCTCAATCGCGGCAGCCGCTTTTTGCTGAGACGCGGCAGCAAACGCGTCCTGTTGCTCGCGGCTGATCTCATATTTGTCGACCAGATTTTCGGCGGTGATGCCCATGTGGTAATCGTTGAAGGCGTCCCACAGGCCATCGCTGATCATGGTATCGACGATTTGCGCGTGGCCCATGCGCAGACCGGTGCGCGCGCCCGGCATGATGTAGTTGGACAGGCTCATGTTCTCCTGACCGCCAGCGATGATCACCTCAGCGTCGCCGCAACGGATCGCTTGTGCACCGAGGTGCAAAGCCTTGAGGCCCGAGCCGCAGACCTTGTTCAGGGTCATGGCCGGTACGGCGTGGGGCAGGCCGGCCTTGATTGCGGCCTGACGCGCCGGGTTCTGGCCGGCACCGGCGGTCAACACCTGGCCCATGATCACCTCATCGACCTGCGCACCGTCCAGACCGGTCTGTTCAAGCAACTGGCGGATCACCGCCGCGCCCAGATCCACCGCGGAAACATTGGCCAGGGCACCCTGGAAACTGCCGATCGCGGTACGCGTGGCGGCAACAATGACGACGTCTTGCATTTTCAAATTCCTCACTGGGCAGCGAACTGCATTTCCGGTACGTGGTCAGGCACAATCAGTTTGCCGGCGGTTTTGGCCACGATCTCTTCGACGCTGACGCCCGGCGCGCGCTCTTTGAGAACGAACGCGCCGTTCTCGATTTCCAGATAGGCGAGGTCGGTCAGCACACGCTTGATACAGCCGGCACCGGTCAATGGCAGGCTGCACTTGGCTAACAGCTTGGACTCACCGTCTTTGGACGCATGGGTCATGATGACAATGATGTTATCGGCACCGGCCACCAGATCCATCGCGCCGCCCATGCCTTTCACCAGTTTGCCGGGGATCATCCACGAGGCGATGTTGCCCTCGACGTCCACTTCGAATGCGCCAAGCACGGTCAGGTCAACGTGGCCGCCGCGGATCATCGCAAAGGATTCGGCGGAATTGAAGATCGACGCGCCAATGCGTGCAGTCACGGTTTGTTTGCCGGCGTTGATCATGTCGGCATCGATGGTTTCTTCGGTAGGAAAAGGTCCCATGCCGAGCAGGCCGTTTTCCGATTGCAGCATGACTTCCATGCCTTCGGGAATATAGTTGGCGACCAGGGTCGGAATGCCGATGCCGAGGTTGACGTAGTAGCCGTCCTGCATTTCGCGGGCGACGCGCTGAGCCATTTGTTCGCGGGTAAGTGCCATGTTGTTGTTCTCCGTAGCCCTGAATTATTTGCGGACGGTGCGCTGTTCGATGCGTTTTTCGAACGTGCCGCAAATGACCCGATCGACGTAAATGCCCGGGGTGTGGATCTGGCTCGGGTCCAGCTCGCCGGGCTCGACGATTTCTTCGACTTCGACCACGGTGATTCTGCCGGCGGTGGCGGCCAGCGGGTTGAAGTTCTGCGCGGTGTGGCGGTAGACGACGTTACCGAAGTGGTCGGCTTTCCAGCCTTTGACGATGGCGAAGTCACCGGTGATGGATTCTTCCATCAGGTATTTGCGCCCGTTGAATTCACGCACTTCCTTGCCTTCGGCGACCGGGGTGCCGACCCCGGTGGCGGTGAAGAACGCCGGAATGCCGGCGCCGCCCGCGCGCATCTTCTCGGCGAGGGTGCCCTGCGGCGTGAGGATGACCTCGATTTCGCCCTTGAGCAGTTGCTCTTCGAACAGCTTGTTCTCGCCAACGTAAGAGGCGACGACCTTGCTGATCTGACGGTCGGTGAGCAGCACGCCAAGACCGAAGCCATCGACGCCGCAGTTGTTGGAAACCACTGTGAGGTCGCGGGTGCCCTTGCGCTTGATCTCGGCGATCAGGTTTTCCGGAATGCCACACAAGCCGAAGCCGCCGGCGATGACGGTCATGCCATCCTCAAGCCCGGCCAGGGCTTCCTCGTAGGAACTCACACGCTTGTCGAAACCTGCCATAGGCACCTCTTTTATTATTTGCGGGCGGCTGGCTAGCCGAATGGTTTGAGTGTCTCTCTGTGAAATATATTTGTTAAGTTGATTTTTACGGTTGATTGATTGATAAAACTCAATAACGCTTTGATCGTTCCCACGCTCCGGGTGGGAACGCCTCTAGGACGCTCCGCGTCCAGTGATGCGGAGCGTCACGGGCTGCATTCCCACGCCGGAGCGTGGGAATGATCAACAATCAACCGCGTTGTGGCTTGCAGCTTGACGCTTGCAGCTTACAACTGGAACGAAGCGACCATGACCATAAAACAGATCCGCGCCTTTCTCGCCGTGGCCCAAAGCCTGAGTTTCGCCGTGGCCTGCGAGCGTCTGCATTTATCTCAATCGGCGTTGAGCCTGACCATCAAGGCGCTGGAAGAAGGCCTGGGTGGGCGCCTGTTCAGCCGCAACACACGTAATGTGGCACTGACGGCCGAAGGCGAATCCTTGCTGCCACTGGCGCGGCGGCTGATTGCCGACTGGGACAACGCCGAAGACGAAATGCGTCAACGCTTCAGCCTGCAACGCGGGCGCGTGACGCTGGCGGCGATGCCGTCGTTTGCCGGCAATTTGCTGCCGCCGATCCTGAAGACCTTTCGCGCGCGCTATCCCAACGTTAACGTCACGGTCAACGACGTGATCAACGAGCAGGTGCTGGAAATGGTCCGCGATCGTCAGGTTGAACTGGGCGTGGCATTTGAGCCCATGCAAAACACCTCGATGACCTTCACGCCGTTGTACCGGGATCGCTTCGTGGCGGTGGTGCCGATGGATTCGCCGTTGGCGCAGCGCGGCGAGATCGATTGGCAGACATTGCTGCAAGAGCCATTTATTACCTTGCAGCGACCGTCGACGGTGCGGGTGATGCTGGAAGAGCATTTGCAGGCGCGGGGGATGAAATTGCCGGTGGAATTCGAAAGCCACCAATTGGCGACCGTCGGCAGAATGGTCGCCAGTGGCCTGGGCGTCAGTGCGGTTCCGGCATTGTGTGCCGGGCAAATGCAGGAGCTGGGCGCGCACTGTCTGACCTTGAAGGACTCGGTGGAGCGCGCCATCGGTGTGCTGACCGAACCGGGCAATGAACTGTCGGCAGCGGCGCAAGCATTATTCGACATTCTCCAGCAGGAAAACCTGAGTGAACGCCTGCCTTCCTGATCGCCCCGATCCCCTGTAGGAGTGAGCCTGCTCGCGAAGGCGGTGGGTCAGGCGGCGGGGATGTTGACGGTGCAGGCCCCTTCGCGAGCAGGCTCACTCCTACAGGGGGAATAGTGTGGTCAGGAAAGGAGGCGTTCGGTCAGCAGCGGTAACAGCTGTTCGCAAGACGCTTCGATCTTCAGGTCGAGCAAATCGTCCGCGCGAGTCTTGCCCAGATTGAGCGCAATCAGCGGCTTGCCGCGGTCAGAGATGACCCGGCACAGGCGAAACGCCGAATACGCCATCAACGAAGAACCTACCACCAACATTCCCGCGGCATGCTCTGCCGCGGCCATCGCACGGGCGGCGGTGTGTTGCGCGACGTTCTCACCGAAAAATACGACATCCGGTTTCAACCGCTCGCCGGCACAATGAGGGCAATGCGGCACCTCGAAGCGCGCCTCGAATGCCGGGTCGAGCAGGGTGTCGCCATCGGGTGCCTGCACGGCATCTACGCCCGCCAGATACGGGTTTTGCCGCTCCAACAACTGCTGAATTGCGTCGCGCTCACTGCGCTGGCCGCAATCCAGGCACAGCACACGGTGCAAGTTGCCATGCAGTTCGATCACGTCAACACTGCCGGCCTGATCGTGCAGGGCGTCGACGTTTTGCGTGATGAGGTCGCGGAGCAGCCCATGGCGCTGCAGCGCGGCCAAGGCCTGGTGCGCCGCATTCGGCTGCGCCTGGCGCACCTTCGGCCAGCCGAGCATGGCCCGCGCCCAGTAGCGACGACGAGACTCCGCAGCCGCGAGGAATTCCTGATACATCATCGGCTGCCGGCCACGGCGTACGCCGTCGCTGTCACGGTAATCGGGAATGCCCGATGGCGTGCTGATCCCGGCCCCGGTCAGTACGAGAAAATCGCCATCGGCCATCGCCTGTTGCAGTGTATCGAGGTCGCGGGTCGGGCTGTCGAGCATGGTCAGCACTCCAGAGTGGGCAGTGCCAGCAGGTTAGCACGCGATCCGCATCGTCTACTTGCGCGCCTCCAGAATCAGGTTGAACGGCGTCTGCGTGGCCCGACGGAACTGCTTGAATCCGGCCTCGGTGAACACTTTGCGCAGGCGCATTTCGCCGGCTTGCGCACCGAGGCCGAGGCCGACTTCCTGGGACAGCGAGTTGGGGGTGCAAATGAACGTCGAAGCCGCATAAAACAACCGTCCGACCGCGTTGAAATTATCGTCCAGCTTGTCGTTGGCGAACGGTTCGACCAGCAACACGGTGCCATCGTCTTTCAGCGAGTCGTAAGCGTGGCGTGCGGCTCCGACTGGGTCGCCCATGTCGTGCAGGCAATCGAAAAAACAGATCAGATCGTAGTCGTCGCCGGGGTAGTTTTTTGCCGTGGCCTCGAAGAAGCCGGCCCGGTTGCCGACACCACCTTCTTCGGCCCGTTGGGTGGCGACCGCGATCGACGGCGCATGAAAGTCGAAACCGACAAACTGCGACCTTGGAAAGGCCTGAGCCATGATCACCGTCGAGGCGCCGTGGCCGCAGCCGATGTCGGCGACTTTGCCACCGCGTTCGAGTTTGGCCACTACGCCGTCCAGCGCCGGCAGCCATTCGGCGATCAGGTGGCCCTTGTAGCCGGGGCGGAAGAACCGTTCGGTGCCGGAGAACATGCATGGATGGTGATCGCCCCACGGCAGGGCGCCGTTGCCGCGCATGGCTTTGACCAGTTTGTCCTTGTCATGGAAAAACGACGCCACCACCCCGAGCCCGCCGGCGACATACACCGGCGAGTCTTCCACCGCCAGCGCCAGCGCTTGTTCTTCCGGCAAACGGAACTGGCCGTCACGGTGTTCCATGTAGCCGGACGCCGCGTGTGCGCTGAGCCATTCGCGCACCAGACGCGGGTTGCAGGTGGTTTTCGCGGCGAGGGCTTCGGGGCTGATCGGTTGGCTGTCGGCCATGGCCCGGTACAAGCCGAGCTCTTCGCCGACGATGACATTGGCCAGCATGGCCGCGCCGCCCATATCGTTGAGCAATTTGCCCATGAATTCGTTGAGTTTCGCCTCATTCATCACGTGTGCTCCTGAAACAGGATCACCGTCCGGCGGCGTTGAGTGTCGAGGCAGGCGCCACCGGGCGGTGGTCACGGATTAGGGCAGGGCACCGCTGAAGTCCTGCGTCCCCCTCGACTGGGTAATGAATGAGTCTAGCTCGGTTTTGCCGGGCAACCGAGCCATTGTGGCGGGTAGGGATGCTGGCGGTAGAAGTGGCGCAGTTGGGTCGCGTCGCGTTCAAACCAGGCATGCAGCCATTGCCGGTATTGCGCCTGTACCGCCGCTTCTAATATAGGCCGCCGAAGGCAGTCGTGAACCGCTTGTGCCGCCTGCATGCCGCTCATCAGCGCCTTGAGCACACCGTGTGACGCCGCCGGATCGAGCCGGCTTGCGCAGTCACCGACCAGGAAATAGCCGTTGCCGGCGGCGGCCTTGCTGATACGCCAGCTGACGTCGGCGCCGCGGATCGGACCGGCTTGCGGCAATACGCGCAGCGCTTCGGGCAGCATTTGCCGGTCAGCGTTTTGCGCCCGATCAGTTGCGAATGCCAGGTTTGTCCAGTGCAGCAATTGTGTCTGGACCTGAGTGATCCAGGTCCAGCCGTAAGGCCCGGCCAGCAGGTGCGGGGTGTTTGCGTAAGGACCGAGACAGCCGTGGAGATAACCATAGCGCACCTGGAGCGGCGGTGAACCCGCTTGATCCGGCAGCGCCAATTGCCGGCCCAGCCAGCCAGTGGCGCCGCTGGCATCGACCAGCCAGGCAGCGTGCAGGCAACCGCTGTCAGTTTCCAGGCCTGTCACGCGGGCATCGAGAGTGAGCACTCTGCTCGCGCGGCACGGCTGGCGCACATGCACGCCGAGCCGCCGTGCTTGTTGCAGCAAGGCGCCATCGAGGTCGGCCCGGGCAATCTGGAAACCCCGCCACGGGCCATTCTCATCCGCGCCAAAGGGGCTGAAACGCGGCGGGCCGTCCCAGTGTATCCAGTGCCCGTCAAAACGCATGGCTGGCGGGGAGTATAATTGTCCGGCGACGCCGAGGTGTTGCAACAACGGCTCAATGCCCGGATGCAGACTTTCGCCGGGGCGATATCGTGGGAACGGCTGGCGTTCGACCAAAGCCACCCGCAGGCCTCGCTGGGCGCAACTGATCGCACAGGCGCAGCCTGCGGGACCGGCGCCGACGACAACGACATCAAACTGCGTCAATGGCGACCTGCCAGGGCAAAGCGTCAGGTTTCATCAAAATGGCATCGGCGCTGACCAGCAGAATCACCTGTTCTTCGACCTCGACGTTGCGCAACTTGAAGTCCTCTTCGGCAATCTGCACGGCGCCGCGCTTGTACATGAAAAAACGCAACACCCAACCTTCGAGGATCAGTCCGGCTTCCTGTTGCGCCGTGTCCAGTTCACTGTCGGGACGCTGCACATCGCGCAGCGACAACAGGGGCCAGGCGTTGCGCAGGGTTTTGTCGTTATCAGCGCCGAGCGCGCGGTACACCCGATACATCGACAAGACACGCTGCTCATAGGCCCGCTGCGACGTTTTGCCGGTCATGCTCAGGGAGAAACGGCCGTCGAGGGCTACCTGGGTGTAGTCGGCGTAGGCATAGGCGCGATACTGAGCAATCAGCCGATCCTCCTGGACGATCAGTTGTGGCCCGCGCTGATCGTCCCAGGCAACCGCGCCGTCCCCACCGATTTCCTGATCCGTCAGCGGAATAATGCTGTGCAGGCTTGAGCGGGGTTCGAAGACTCGCGCCGAATCCGGTGCCACCCCCGGCCAGAAGGAACCCAATGCCGCGCAGATTTTCGCATCTTCGGGGAATGGGCTGGCCATCTGATAGCCGGCCAGAATGTTGAGCCATTGCGCATCGGCTGCTGGCCGCCGAACCCAGCCGACTTCCCACCCCGGGCCAAAAACGCCGGCAGCGCTGTCGGGCAGCGAAGACGGGCGCAAGACCTCGGGAAGTGACTTCTGGCCTTGAGCCGGGTCGCCATGCTCGGCCAGCGCGACGATTGCCGTCACGCCGCGATCGGCGGGCGAAAATAACTGGTCTTTCAAGTCGAGGTTGGCGCAGTAGCGCACATTAGATAGCGCTTGCAGTCGGGCATGCCAGATATCGGGGCTTGTGAGTATCGGTTCGTCGTTAACCCATTGCAGCAATTTGCGCTGCGTGCACAGTGGGTAAAAGTCGGGAGGGCCGATCACCGAATAGGCGGCGATTGCTGGCAAGCTGTCCGCCAGCGCCGGACAATGCGGCCGCACCCAGCCATCGGCTGTGGCGTCCTGATAATGCAAGGCCCGATAGCCACCCTGGCGCACGAGCGCTTCGACGTCCTCGCGCTGGTTAAGGTCCTCGATACGGCCGTCCTCTGTGACCTTGTGGCGACCGTGGACCATCCCGCCGGTGTTGGCCGGCATCAGGAATGACAGCGGCTGGCCCTGAAACTCGACGGGTTCGACCAGGCGCGTTCGCGGTTGCGGCAGCAGCAGACCCGGGCCGAAGTCTTCGGCGTCTGCCCAGTGGGCCAGCCCCGCACTCACGACGAAAGGCGGCTGGCTGATTTCCGGTTCTTGCCAGCCCGTGCCGCTGTGACGCAAATGGACGTGGCGCAGCTTTTCGTTGACCTGATGATTCTCCAGCGTTACCACCAGTGCCATGCAGGCCAGGCATTGCGGGCCATCGAACAGTTTGTGCAGCGGCACCCAGAACTCCAGGCCGGGATCGACCTCATCCTGAAAGTCCATTGGCCCAAAACGCTGGGCATCGCCGGGCAACTGCATGGCAACCCAGGCGCTGTAGCGTACCGGCATCACGCGGATGCCGTGGGCGTCGTTGTCGACAAACGGCAGAAAGCTGCGCAGCCTGGCGTCATAGCGGGCGGGCGCGGTGCCGACACGGGTGATGCCGGTGCGCGAAAAGCACAGGTCGGCGTGTCGGCCATGCACGGTGTCGGCGGCGCAGCGATACTCGCTGGCAAACGCGACCACCGCCAGCGGCGCGCCCCGGGCGGTCAGGCGCAGTTGCTCCAGCGTGGGCGGATCAAGGCTGTAGACATAGTTCAGAACGGTCTCGATTTCACCCGCCGTGGGAAAAAGCTGCAGGGCCTGACCTTTGTCATCGACCGTCACCCGTGGCGACGCCAGCGCGTGATACAGCAAGCTGCGCGAAGGCGCCGCCGCTGTTACTGCGCGCTCACCGTCCGCGGCGAAGTCTTCAAATCCTGGCAGCGCTCGGTTGATGGCCAGCGTTCGGCCCAATTCAGCCGCCAGCGGTTCAGCGAGCAGGTCCAGCCCATGGGCCAGCATCAGCGAATGCCAGCCGCCGGGTGCCAGTCGCCGACAGATCTGAGTGACGGATTCGAGCAGAGCCATGGCGGCACCTCGGTACGATTCGGGCGAATCGTCATGAGACAGCAGAGCGCTGTGGGCCGCTACTGTCAGATCTGACAGTAGCGGGGCGTGAGGGTCACGCCATCAACAGTAATGCCCTTTGCTCAAGCGCAACAGTCGGTCGATTCCGGCGAGGCTGTAGGCGCATGCCCAAGGTGTTGTCGGTGCAGGGGTGGCGTGCGGAACAGCTTTAAACACGAGGGTTCGAAAGCTTAGCCATGCAGCGGTAATTTGAGTTCGGCACACAGTCCGCCGCCGTCGCGGTTGCTCAAACTCAGAGACCCGCCCAGCGCCATGGCCAGTTGCTGGGCAATCGCCAGGCCCAGGCCGGTACCACCAGTGTCGCGGTTGCGCGAGTTCTCCACGCGGTAGAATGGCTCCATCACCTGCGCCAGCTCATCCTCGGCGATGCCCGGGCCACGATCCAGGACTTTCACCGACAGACTGTTGCCATCCGCTTCGACCCGCAATTGCGCGGCGCCGGCAAATTTCAGCGCGTTATCGGTCAGGTTCACCAGCACCCGGCGCAGAGCCTGCGGGCGGGTGTCGATCACGGCTTTGCTTTTGCCGCCGAGCTGCACGTCCTTGCCCATGTCCTGGTAATCGAACACCAGGCTGTCTAAAAACGAGCCGAGATCGGTGCGCCGACTTTCCTCGGTGGCACCGTGAATACTGCGGGCGTAGGCCACGCCTTCACGCACCAGATGCTCGATCTCGCCGAGGTCGCTGCTCAGCTTGTCTTTCTCCACCGAGTCGTCCATGAATTCGGCGCGCAGTTTCATCCGCGTGATCGGTGTTTGCAGGTCGTGGGAAATCGCTGCGAGCAACTGCATGCGTTCCTTCAGGTAGGCAGCGATGCGCGTCTGCATGGCGTTGAACGCCCGCGCCGCGTGGACCACCTCGGTCGGGCCATGCTCGTCGAGCTTGATCGGGTGCGCGTTGGGGTCAAGGGTTTCCACCGCGTTGGCGAGGCGAGTGAGGGGGCGGATGGCGATGCGCACGGCAAGCCAGGTGCACAGGATCAGCAGCGCCAATTGGCCCAGCAGCACCACCGGCAACCACGGTGAAAGTGGCACCATCGCCGGACGTATATCAATGGTCACCGGGCTGCCGTCACTCAGGCGCAGGTGGCCCTGGAAATGCCGCCTTGGCCCACCGGGAATTTCGGTAAAGACCACCGGGTAGGTGGCGCCAATGGCGGCGGTGATCGAGGCGATGGCCACCGATTCATCCCCTGAGGTGACCGGCATGCCCGGCTCGCCTTCATTGAGCAGGTAGGCGTAATTACGCCGCGCCAGGCGCGGCAGCCAAGCCTCGCGCTCGGCGGCGGGCAAGCGATCGAGGATCGCCATCGAGGTCGCAACATCGGTTTCGAGATTGCCGAGCATGGTGCTTTTGGCGCTCTGGTAACGCTCGTAATACTGCGCGCCGAACGACAGACCCTGGGCCAGAATCAGCCCGATCAGGAAAATCAGCGACAGACGCGAGGCGAGGGTGCGCGGCCATTGCAGCTTGAAATTCATGCCGGCGCCCCGAGCAGTTCAACCGGCAGGGAAAACACATACCCCTCACTGCGCACGGTCTTGATGTAGGCCGGCTCGCGGGCATCGTCGAGCAGACGCTGACGCAGGCGGCTGACCAGCAAGTCGATGGAACGGTCGAACAGATCGGCGTCGCGGCCCTGGGTCAGGTTCAGCAGTTGATCGCGGCTGAGGACCCGTTGCGGGTGATCGAGAAACACCCGCAGCAAGCGATATTCGGCGCCGCTGAGGGCGACCATGGTGCCGTCCTTGTCCAGCAAATGGCGGGCCGAGGTGTCCAGTTGCCAGCGGCCAAAGGCGAGCAAGCGCCCGGCTTCAGTGACCACCAGATTTGGCGGCAACATCCGTGTGCGGCGCAGCACGGCGTTGATGCGCGCCAACAATTCACGGGCGGCGAACGGCTTGGTCAGGTAATCGTCGGCGCCCATTTCCAGGCCGATGATGCGGTCGGTTTCATCGTTGCGCGCGGTGAGCATCAACACTGGCGTAGCCTTGTGCTTGCCGACGCGCAGTTCCCGACACAGCTGCAGGCCATCGTCGCCGGGCATCATGATGTCGAGCACGATCAGGTCGACGGTATTGGCTTCGAGAAAACTGCGCATCTGCCGGCCATCGGCGACCACTGTGGTACGCAGGCCGTTTTTCTTCAGGTAGTTACCCACCAGTTCACGGATCTCGCGATCGTCGTCGACGATGAGAATGTGATCGACATGTTCCATCGGTTGCAGCCTCTGTGGGAAGGGGGAATGCCGTGCAGTCTATAGCGCCGTTAACCGCACGCCTGCCTGCCTTTGTATTGCAGTGTATCTGCCGCAACGGCGGATACACGATGACGCAAAAACGCGATTTTTTCGGGGTTTTGTATCGCTGTGTATCTATGCCGGACGTGGATACACAGCGAGTGATTCTCGTCCTTTCCTGACACAGACGCGATACCTCAAGAGCCTCAAATAGGCTCCATCGAGGCACACACAGATCGCCTCGGCTCAAACCCACTGAAGCCTTGAGGACACCACCATGAACAACAAATCCGTATTCGCCGCCTGCCTGTTCGCCGCGCTGAACATCTGCACTCTGTCGGCCCACGCCGAAGCTGACGTCAGCCGGCAAACCTACACCTACGGCACGCATCTGGATATCCAGAAAGTGCTGTCGATGACTGAGGACACCTCGGTGACTTGCGGCATCACCGAGGCGCGCATGACCTACCTCGATTCCGCCGGCAAGACCCGCGAGCTGGATTACAGCAAATTCGCTGACGGCTGCAACAACCAGAACTGAGTCATCCCCAACTTTCTGCAAGGAGTTTTGCCATGAACAACGTCTCGCGCTTTTTAACCGCTGTTGCCTTTTCCTTCGCCGGTGTTGCGGCCCATGCCAACAGCGCCGTCGAACAGAGCAGTTGCGCCAGCAGCACCTGCTTCCAGCTGACGACGGTGGCGAAGGAGGGCAGCGATGCACTGATCGCGGCCGATGGTTCCAGCCGCACGCCGCAGGGCCAGATGGTCGCCGCCGATGGGTCCAGCCGCACACCGCAGGGCCAGTTGGTCGCCGCTGATGGCTCCAGCCGCACGCCACAAGGCCAGACCCTCGCCGCGGATGGCTCCAGCCGCACACCTCAAGGCCAACTGGTCGCAGAAAACGGTACCAGTCGCACGCCTCAAGGGCAGTTGCTCGACGGCCAGAACGTATGAGTCACGGCGTCAATAAAGCGAGCTAGCGAGGGGGTGTTTCCCTCGCTGGCCGGTTGCGTGCCCAGCCCTCATTCAAGGTGACCCCCCTATGTACCTCATTGCATTTCTCGGCGGTCTGCTGACCGTCCTCAGTCCCTGCATCCTGCCGGTGGTGCCGTTTCTGTTCGCTGGCGCCAACCGTACGCGTTCCTCGATCTTGCTGACCCTCGGCGGCATGGCGCTGACCTTCGCGCTGATCTCAAGCATCGCCGTGGTCAGCAGCGAGTGGGTGATTCAGGCCAGTAACACCGGCCGCCACGTTGCCTTGGTCGTGATGGCGCTGTTTGCCCTATCGCTGATCTCGGCACGCGTCGGCGACTGGCTGACCCGGCCCTTTGTTGCGCTGGGCAATCGCCTCGACCAGGACACCCGTAAACGCGCCGGCCCGATGGGCTCGATCATGCTTGGCGTCGCTACCGGTCTGCTGTGGGCGCCGTGTGCGGGGCCGATCCTCGGGGTGATTCTCACCGGAGCGATGCTGCAAGGTGCCAATGCGCAGACCAGCCTGTTGCTGCTGGCTTACGGCGCCGGCAGCGCCTTGTCGCTGGGGACATTGATTTTCGCCGGGCGCGGTCTGGTCAATCGGCTGAAACCGTCGATCCCGTTCAGCGGCTGGTTGCGCCACGGTGCCGGGGTGGCGGTACTTGCGACCGTTGCAGTGATCTCGACGGGCGCAGACAAAACCCTGCTCGCCGGCACGTCCTCCGAGGGCATTGCCAGTGTCGAGAAAAACGTTCTGGAAAACGTACCGAAAGTGGTCGATTACTTCGTCAGCAAGGTCCGCGCCGACTCGATGATGGATGAAGCCAAAGGCGCCATGCCGTCGCTGTCCGGCGCCGTGCAGTGGCTCAATTCGCCGGAGCTGAGCCCCGAGTCTTTGCGCGGCAAAGTGGTACTGGTGGATTTCTGGACCTACGACTGCATCAACTGTCAGAACACCCTGCCGTACGTCAAAGAGTGGGCCAGGAAATACGAGAAGGATGGCCTGGTGGTAATCGGTGTCCACACTCCCGAATATGGCTACGAGCGCATTATCAACAACGTCAAGGATCAGGTGAAAAAGCTCGGTATCACTTACCCGGTAGCCATCGACAACAACTATGTGATCTGGCGCAACTTCAACAATCAATACTGGCCGGCGCATTACCTGATCGACGCCAAGGGCCAGGTGCGTTACAGCCACTTTGGCGAAGGTCGCTACGAGGCGCAGGAGCAAATGATCCAGCAGTTGCTGAAAGAAGCGAAGGCGCCCGAGGCGTAAACCCACAACCTGTTGCAGCGGCTTAACAGATTGCCACCACTCATCGGCAAAGCCGCTGTTTTACTGCTCTGCCGGACGATCGGCAAGGACGCCGCAGCGCCTCGGCGCGATAGTGAGGGAGCAGGGCCACTGCCGACCCTGCGACACAGCAAGAACGCGAGGTTGCCATGCCCAGATTCGTGATTGAACGCGAGATTCCGGGTGCAGGGACGCTGTCGGAACAACAGCTCAAAACAGTGTCACAGACCTCCTGCCAGGTATTGCGTGAACTCGGGCCGCAGGTGCAGTGGCTGCACAGCTACGTTACCGCCGACAAAATCTATTGCGTCTACATTGCACCCGATGAAGACCAGGTGCGCGAGCATGCCCGGCTGGGTGGGTTTCCCGCCAACAGCGTGGCACGGGTGATGCGGGTCATCGACCCGACCACGGCCGAGTAACGGCATACCCAATCTGTAGCGGAGCTCGAAGCCATGAGTACCCCGATTGATCTCACTACCTTAAAGGAACGTCAGAAAGTCGCCTGGGCCAGTGGCGACTACGCCGTGATCGGCACCACCTTGCAAATCGTCGGCGAAAACCTCGCCGAGGCCTGCGACCTGCGCTGTGATGAACAGGTGCTGGATGTCGCGGCCGGCAATGGCAATGCGACGCTGGCGGCGGCGCGGCGCGGTTGTGTGGTGACCTCGACCGATTACGTCGCGGCACTGCTGGAGCGCGGCCAGGATCGTGCCCGGGCCGAGCATCTCGAGGTGATATTTCAGGTGGCCGATGCCGAAGCGCTGCCTTTTCCCGATGAGAGTTACGACGCTGTACTGTCGACGTTCGGCGTGATGTTCGCACCCGATCAGGTCGCGGCCGCTGCTGAACTGGGGCGGGTATGCCGACGCGGCGGACGCATCGGTCTGGCCAACTGGACGCCGGAAGGTTTCGTCGGCCAGATGTTCAAAACGCTCGGCCAGCATCTGCCACCGCCAGCCGTTGCTCAGCCACCGTCCAATTGGGGCTCGGATGCGTGGCTGCACAAGCACTTCGATGATCGCGACTTTGTCGTCCGCGTGACCCGTAGTCACTTCAATTTTCGCTACCGCTCGGCGGCGCATTTCATTGAGGTTTTTCGCCACTGGTACGGCCCTGTGCACAAAGCGTTCGCGGTGTTGCCGGGGGAGGGTGGGCAGGCGCTGGAGGACGATTTGACGGCGTTGCTCAATCGCTCGAACCGGGCGGGGGAGGATTCGCTGGTGGTGCCGAGCGAATATCTGGAAGTGGTGATTACCAAGCGCTGACTTTGGATTAACGGAGATCCCCTGTAGGAGTGAGCCTGCTCGCGATAGCGGTGTATGAGTCAGATAATGGTTGGCTGACACACCGCTATCGCGAGCAGGCTCACTCCTACAGGGGAGATGTGATTATTTCATCTGCGGCCGATCAAACCACTCCAGCGCAGTGCGCCAGATGCAGATCCCCAGGAAGTAAGCCGACATCAACAACCACAAGCCCATCACCAGCGGGTTGATCACCGGGTGATTGAGCACCAGTGACAAGCTGCACAACAGCCAGATCGCCGTCACCGCAATGTTGATCGGCATGAACCGGCGTACGCGGAACGGGTGCAGAAACTTCATCCGCGTCACGGTCAGCAATGCCAGACCGATCACCGTGAGAAAGGTAATCCATGGCCCCGGGCCAATGATGTACAGACACAAGGCAACCACGTTCCAGGCTGCCGGGAAGCCGACAAAGTAGTTGTCCTTGCTCTTCATGTTGACGTTGCAGAAGCAGAACAGCGACGACACCAGAATCAGCGACACTGTCAGCAGCAAGGTGTATTCAGGCAGGGGAATGTAGCGATAGATAAACAGCGCCGGGATGAAAACGTAGGTCAGGTAATCGATCACCAGATCGAGGATCGAACCGTCGAAACTCGGCAGTACCGATTGCACGTTGACCTTGCGCGCCAGCGCGCCATCGAGGCCGTCGACGATCAGCGCTACGCCCAGCCACATCAGGCAATGGATCGGCTGGTTTTCCAGCAGGGCCAGGGTGGCGAGGAAGGCGGTCACCACGCCGGTCGCGGTAAAGCCATGGGCGCCCCATGCTTTGAGCCTGGCAATGTGTACGGTCGATATCACGGGGGCGTTCTCCAAAAAGTGAAGCAAGCCGGGTATCGCCCTGGGAAAAAGGGCGTCGGCAAACCGGGTCGGGTTGCAGCTATCGACCGGTCTGGCCGGGATAAGGTTCACCACCCTTGAATCTTAGCTCGCTGACGAAAAATGTCCTGCGTGACAAGCCATCGGCGAGCCGGCGTCAGCCCAACGGTGCTGGCGCTGTGGCCACGGCGGTCTATCGTTGCCTGACGCAATGGGGCAAGGCCCTTGAGAAAGACGTCATGAATACCAGCGATTTGCTCGAACAATTACTGCGAGGCCAGGCCTCGGCGGGACAACAACGCGGGGCTTCGGCCAGTGACGGTTTGGGCGGACTGGGCGGATTGCTCGGCGGCCTGTTGGGCGGCGGCAGTCAGGCCGGGGCGGGTGGTGCGACTTCTTCTGGCGGGCTTGGCGGCCTGGGCGGTTTACTCGGTGGCTTGCTCGGCGGTGGCGGGCTCGGCGGTGCACTGGGCGGCGGCAGTCGAAACCGCGCCGGTGGCAGCAACTACGCAGCATTGGCCTCGCTGGGAATGATGGCCTACCAAGCGTATCAAGCCTGGCAACGCAGCCAGGCCAGCACGGCGCCGCAACAGATGCCACAAACCGCCGACTTGCTCGCCGGCCCACAAATCGAAACCCACAGCCACGCGGTACTGCGCGCCTTGATCGCCGCCGCCAAGGCTGACGGACGCATCGACGCATCGGAAAAGCACCGGATCAGCAGTGAAATCGGCAAGCACACCGCCGATCCGCAATTGCAGCAATGGCTCGACGCTGAAGTCGCCAAACCGCTGAATCCTGCTGAAGTAGCGCAGTCTGCGCAAAATGACCCAGCCGTAGCCGCCGAAATGTATCTGGCGAGCGTCATGCTGGTCGACGATCAACAGGACGCCGAACGCAGCTATCTCGATGGGCTTGCGTCAGCGTTAAAAATCGATCCTGACCTGCAAGTGCATCTGGAACACCAGGCCAAACGGCGAGCCTGAAGCAACATCAAAAGATCGCAGCCCATAAAGGGTAATCCCCCTAGCGCAACGATACGGCGCGAGCAGGATGGCTGACGCTTTCGCGAGCAAGCCCGCTCCACAGGGTACCGGCGATGTTCGGGGATTTTCTGGCTGGCACGGGACCCGTGTGGGAGTGGGCTTGCTCACGAAGGGGCCGGAGCATTCACTACCGATGTGTCTGACCTGACGCCTTCGTCGGAACGCCGCCCGGAGCAAGCCCGCTCCCACAGGGTACCGGCGATGTTCGGGGATTTTCTGGCTGGCTCAGGACCCGTGTGGGAGTGAGCTTGCTCACGAAGGGGCCGGAGCATTCTCCATCCATGTGTCTGAGCTGACGCCTTCGCGACCAAGTCCGCCCCCACAGGGAATTTTTTGCCAGCCGATGCAATTACTGGATGTGTCGCTACCAGCCCCGGCCGCTCCATCCGTCCGGGGCTTTTTTACGTCGATTGAATTTTTCCGCTGCCGTGTCGCTCTTCTGCATAACAGAACCCGTCTGCAATCGGTGCGCCCATGAACAGCAACCTCGACGATTACAACCGTATGCGCGATTTTTCGGCGACTTCGGAACCGGCGGCGGTCAAGCGCCCCGGTCGCAGGGCCGCCAAAGACCATGCCTTGCAGTTCTGCATCCAGAAGCACGACGCTTCGCACCTGCATTACGACTTTCGTCTGGAGCTTGATGGCGCCCTCAAGAGCTGGGCGGTGCCGAAAGGGCCTTCACTGGACCCCAAGGTCAAGCGCCTGGCGATTCACGTCGAGGATCATCCACTGGATTACGCCACGTTCGAGGGCAGCATTCCCGAGGGGCACTATGGCGCCGGTGACGTGATTGTCTGGGATCGCGGTGTATGGATTCCTCTCGAGGATCCGCACAAGGCCTACGCCAAGGGCCGGCTCAAGTTCGAATTGCAGGGCGAGAAACTGGCCGGGGTGTGGAATCTGGTGCGCACGCACATGCCGGGCAAGAAAGAGCAGTGGTTCCTGATCAAGCATCAGGACAACGCCGCGCGCCCGCAGGATGACTTCGACGTATTGGTCGCCGAGCCCGACAGCGTGCTCAGCGAGCGCACGATTGTCGGTAAATCTGCGCCCGCCGCCGATAAGGCCAAACCGGTGAAGAAGGCCCCGGCCAAGCCGCGCAAGCAAGCGTCCGGCCAGCTCACCGGTGCGCGCAAGGCCAAGCTGCCGGCGCTGATCAAGCCGGAACTGGCGACCCTGGTCGACAGCGCGCCCGAAGGGCAGTGGAGCTACGAGATCAAATTTGACGGCTACCGGATCATGGCGCGGATCGACCACGATGAGGTTCAGCTGTTCACCCGCAACGGCCATGACTGGACGCACAAACTGCCGCAACAGGCCAAGGCCCTGGCCGCGTTGGGTCTGGAGTCGGCCTGGCTCGACGGCGAAATGGTCGTCGCCAACGAGCAGGGCGTGCCGGATTTTCAGGCCCTGCAAAACGCCTTCGATGCCGGACGCAGTGGCAACATCGTTTATTACCTGTTCGACGTGCCGTATCTCAACGGCGTTGACCTGCGCGACGTGCCGGTCGAAGAGCGTCGCGCCGCGCTGAGCACCATCCTCGGCGCTCAGCCAGAATCCTCGCTGCTGCGCTTTTCCGAAGCCTTCGAAGAAACTCCTGATGCGCTGCTCAATAGCGCTTGCCAGATGCAGATGGAAGGTCTGATCGGCAAACGCCTCGGCTCGCCCTACGTGTCGCGGCGCAGCGGTGACTGGATCAAGCTCAAGTGCAAACATCGCCAGGAGTTCGTCATCGTCGGCTACACCGATCCGAAAGGTGCGCGCAGTGCGTTCGGGGCCCTGCTGCTTGGCTTGCATGACCGTGACAGTGGCGAGTTGCGCTACGCCGGCAAGGTCGGCACCGGCTTCAACGAAACCACGTTGAAAAGCATCCTCGCCCAGCTCAAACCGTTGCACGCCAAAAGCGCCGCGGTGGTCAACCCGCCCAGCGGTTTCGAGGCCAAAGGCGTGCACTGGCTGAAACCCAGGTTACTGGCCGAAGTGGCGTTCGCGGAAATGACCAAGGACGGCTCGGTGCGCCACGCCGTATTCCATGGATTGCGCGACGACAAGCCGGCCAAGGACATTACAGAGGAGCGAGCGAAGCCTGTGAAAGCTGCCAAATCTGAAAAATCCGCAAAGGGCGGAACAACCAAAACCGCCGCGAAGAAACCGGCAAAGAAAGCCGCTGCCAGCAAAGCCGAAACCGCGCCGTCGCAATCGGGGCTGGCCGGCGGCAAGGTGCGCATCACCCACCCGGATCGGGTAATCGACGCGGTCAGCGGCACCACCAAAATGCAACTGGCGCAGTATTACGCCAGCGTTGCCGAATATATCCTGCCGCAACTCAAGGATCGCCCCGTGGCGCTGGTGCGTGCGCCGGATGGCATCGCTGGCGAACTGTTCTTCCAGAAGAACGCCGAACGCCTGGCGATCCCCGGCATCACTTCGCTGGACAAGGACCTCACCGGCCAGCCCGTAATGCTGATCAACAATGCCGAGGCGCTGATTGGTGCGGTGCAGATGAGTACGGTCGAATTGCACACCTGGAACGGCACGACCGTCGACCTGGACAAGCCTGATCGCTTTGTCCTCGACCTTGACCCGGACCCGGCGTTGCCGTGGAAAAGCATGGTCGAAGCCACCGCGCTGACTCTCACCGTGCTGGACGAATTGGGCCTCAAGGCCTTTCTGAAAACCAGCGGCGGCAAGGGCATCCACCTGGTGGTGCCGCTGACCCGCAAGCACGGCTGGGACGAAGTGAAGGACTTCAGCCACGCCATTGTCAGCCACATGGCCAAGCTGTTGCCGGACCGTTTTTCTGCGGTGTCCGGGCCGAAAAACCGCGTAGGGCGGATCTTCATCGATTACCTGCGCAACGGTCTGGGCGCCACCACTATTTGTGCCTACGCGGCGCGCGCGCGCGAAGGCATGCCGGTGTCCGTGCCGGTGTTTCGCGAGGAAGTCGCCGAGATCAAGGGCGGCAATCACTGGAACATCCACAACGTCCATGAGCGCCTGGCCGAGGTCGGCGAGGAGCCTTGGGCGGACCTGAAGAAAACCCGACAGACCATTACCGCAGAAATGCGTAAACGCGTCGGCCTGAAAAAATGATCAGGTATCGCGTAGCAAGTCGTGGGCGTTGAGCAGTTCGAAGGCGATTTGCGGGTGGTTTTCCAGGCCCTTGCGAATCGCCGCCGGGATCGCCGCGCGGGTCTTGCGGCACAGGCCGGGCAAGTGGTCGATTTGAATGGCGATACCGCGCATGGTGCGCACTTCGTTGAAGCCGGGAGCAACGTCGACGCGGATGCCCAATTGCTCAAACATGCGCTGCTGCAGGCGTTTGAGATCGTCGAGGTCTTTGAGTTGTTCCAGGCGCGCCAGGAGGATTTTTTCCTCGGCGCGAGTCAGGCGCAGAATGCGCAGATCCGCACCGGGCGTTTCCAGCAACGGATCGCGCCCGCAGATGCAGGCGCCGGGTGGGCAGGGAGAGCGCAGGGGCACGTTCGTCGTCATGGCCTCCATCATAGAGGCCGTCGGACAGTTTTGCCTATGTGCACTCAGCGGCCGTCCATCGGCCGCAGCTTCCCTCGTGGCTACTGATGCAAGCCTTCGTATTGCACCAGAATGGCGTTGGCCAGATCTTCGTCACTGGCATTGAGGCCAGGGTTGGCCTGGCGCACCTGTTGCAGCACCGACTCAAGATAAACCCCACGGATGGCCCCGCCGCTGGCGACAAAGGCAGACACGTCGTCACGGGCCGGAATCACCATTTTGTCGTCCTTGAAGGTCGAGTACAGCGACGCGGAGACACCCGCCGAGGTGGCAACATCACCCGCATCGACGCGGGCCAGCGCCGAACCGACCGGCAGGCAGAGAAGTAAAGAAGAAACCAGGACTAACTTGCGCATGACGTGTTCCTCCACAAGCGCGAAGCAAAAAGGAAGGGACTGCATAACGTCAGAGGTGAACCGCGCGCGGGAGTTCCGTACGCGACGAAAACGCAACGGTGAGGAACCGGGCGAAGCGGCGAAGGGTCTACCGCATGCCTGCATTGCCGAGAAACGAATCATGCTCGTCAGAGTCAGCCACAACGTTGTACGCCCCGCAGATCCGCGAATCGAAGCCGCATTGTTCGGCGCATTTGTCCTGCTTACCATCGTGCTCGGCATTGCCCCGCGCAGCCGCGTCGACTGGTTGCTGGAGAATGTCCTCGCGGTGGCGCTGGTGTTGACCCTGCTGCTGGCGCATCGACGTTTTCGCCTGTCGACACTGTCGCTGGGGATGATCTTCGCCTTCCTGTGCATCCATGAAGTAGGCGCCCATTACACCTATTCGCGAGTGCCTTACGATCAGTGGAGCACGCTGCTGACCGGCGTCAGTGTCAACAAGACCCTAGGCCTGGAACGCAATCACTATGATCGGCTGGTGCACCTGAGTTACGGATTGCTGTTGGTCTGGCCGATACGCGAAGTGCTGCTGCGCCTGACGCCATTGCGCGGCGCCTGGCTGACGCTGCTGACCTTGAACGTGGTCCTCGCAACCTCGGCGTTGTACGAATTGATCGAGTGGGTGGGCGGCGCCTATCTGGGGGATGACACCGGCCAGGCGTTCGTCGGCGCGCAGAACGATCCGTGGGATTCGCAGAAAGACATGGCCCTGGCGCTGTTCGGCGCCGGGCTGTCTTTGCTGGTATTGGCAGGTTGGCGCCGAGCGCCGCGCTGAAGGCTCAGATCACCCCACAAGCCATGCGATCGCCGCCACCGCCCAGTGGTTTGGGCGTATCGGAGTGGTTGTCGCCACCGGCGTGAATCATCAGCGCGTGGCCTTTGATCTCGGCGATTTTTTTCAGGCGCGGGGCGAGCACCGGATAGTTGGCCACGCCGTCCGCCGTCACGTACACCGCTGGCAAGTCCCCCAGATGGCCGTCGGCGTAGGGGCCGAGGTGCTTGCCGGTTTTCTTCGGATCAAAATGTCCGCCAGCCGCCAATGCTGCACCTCTGACGCCGTCCTTCACGCCGGCTTCGCAACTGCCGTTTTCATGGACGTGAAAGCCGTGAATGCCGGCCGGCAGCGATTTCAGATCGGGCGTGAACAGCAGACCATACGGGGTCTCGCTGACCGTGATCGAGCCGATCGCCTGCGGCGCACCGTCGGCACTGACCAGGTTGATCGCGACTTTTTCCGTTGCTGCCTGTGCCGAACCGATGGCGAAGGTGCCGAGCAGACCTAACCACAATGCGCGTTTCATTAGCGTTTCCTTTAGCTGCATGAGTGTTCTTGACGACGGACTCGATACCTTGCCTGAGTTAACCGGCGATGAAGGCGTATCCATCGGCGCTGCAAAATGTGACTGGTCGCTCAAAGCAAAAGTTTTGCCGGATTCAAGTCGGTGCTGACATCAGCCGATACGCTCTGTGTCGGCAGGTATAGCGAAATAGGCTTAACTGAAACCCGACAAGCGCAATTCCGCGTGTCCAGGGGAGATTCCACGGTGTCGATCAAACTGCGTTTGGTGTTGCTGATTGCGACCAGTCTGTTGACGGCGCTGATCGTGAGTCTGGTCAGTTATGTCGGTAACCAGCGGATGGCTGCCGCCGTCAGCGACAATGCCGCCAGCATGAGTGCGCTGCGCAACCACATGGAAGCGGACATGATGCACGACGCCCTGCGCGCCGATGTTTATTCGGCGCTGCTGGTCGGCCTGGGCAAAAGCACCAGTACCGCCGCTGAAGTGCGTGAGTCGATTGCCGAGCACGCCGGGCATTTTCACCAAGTGCTCGAAGACAACCTGAAACTGCCGATCAACCCGACCTTGCGCACGGCGCTGGAGCAAATCAAGCCGAGCCTCGACACCTACATCAAGACCGGCGAACAGATCGTCGCGGTGGCGCTGGACAATCCGGACGCCGCCCAGCAACAGCTTGGCACCTTCAATAGCGCGTTTACCCAGCTCGAAGAGCAAATGGGCGCGCTCAGCGAACTGATCGAAAGCAACACCCTGCACACCAGCGAAGGCACCGAAGCTGCCATCCGCCACGCCAACCTCGCGTTGGGCGTGGTGCTGATTGCTGGCCTTGTGTTGCTGCTGGGGCAGGGGCGCTGGGTCATCCTGAGTATCATGGGCCCGCTCAAGTCCGCCAGCCGCATCGCTGAAAGCATCGCCCATGGCAATCTCAGCGAACCGATCATCGAACCCGCCGGTAAAGACGAAGCCAGTGTTCTGATCCGCACGCTGGCGACGATGCAACGGGATTTGCGCAACATGATCGATGTGGTGCGGCGCAACGCCCACGGCGTCAGCGGCATGAGCGAGCAACTCAGTCAGGGCTGCCATCAGGTCGCCGACAGCAGTCAGCAACAAAGTGTCGCCGCCGGTACGATGGCGGCCGCCGCCAGCCAGATGACCGCCAGCATCGAAGAAATCACCCGCCACGCCGAACGTGCCCTGCACATGGCCAATCAGGCCGAAACCCTGGCCAAGGAGGGCGGCGGGGTGATTCATCAAGTGGTCAGCGATATGGACGACATCGCGCGTTCGGCGCAACAGTCGGCGCAGGTGATTCGCACGCTGGACCAGGAATCCGAGGCGATCTTCAACATCATTCAAGTGATCAAGAGCATCGCCGACCAGACCAACCTGCTGGCGCTCAATGCCGCAATCGAGGCAGCCCGGGCGGGTGAACAGGGCCGCGGTTTTGCCGTGGTGGCCGATGAAGTCCGCAGTCTCGCCGCTCGCACGAGCGCGTCGACCCAAGAGATTGCCGCGATGGTCGCGCGCATTCAAAACAGCACGCGCGAAGCGGTCACCAGCATGGAGGCCGGCGTGGCGCAAGTCGACAAGGGCATGGCGGTGACGGCCGACGTGGAGCGGGCGATCCGCGAAATTCTCCAAGCCACACTGAACACTACGCAACTGGTCAACGACATCACCCGCACCATTGGCGAGCAGAGTCACGCCAGCAATGAGATTGCTCATCAGGTGGAAATGATTGCCGGGATGTCCGAGGGCAATAGTCGGGTGATCGGGCAGACAGCTACGACGACAGATGAGTTGTCGAATCTGGCGGGGCAGTTGGCGCAGTCGGTGGATCGGTTTCGTCTTTGAAATTCAATAGAGTCAGGCGGTTTTGTAGTGCCTGGCCGGCCGCCTTCGCGAGCAGGCTCGCTCCCACATTGGAATGCGTTCTCCTGTGGGAGCGGGCTTGCCCGCGAAGAGGCCCGCCCAGGCAACATTGAATCAGGCCAATTGACCTTCGATCAGAACTTGAACGCCTGCCGCCCGATCAACAACCACTTGCCATCCTGCTTCTGCCAGATCTGAAAATTTTCGATCTCAGTCGGAACCACCTCGGTACCCTTCAATGCCTGCGCGGAAAAATGGTTACGCACCAGCGCGGTATCGCCAGACAGAGTGATGGTCTGTTTTTGCATTTCAAGGGTCTTGAATGCACTTCGGCCGGTTTCGATGTCGGCGATGAATTCCTTTTTGTCCTGAATTTTGCCGCTGGAGTGGCCATAAGTCAGGTTGGGCGCGGTGAGTGCGTTGAGCTCGGCGATGTCCTTGTGCAGCATCGCCTGGGTCAGGTGATCAACCGCTTGGGCGACATCTTTCTCGGCCGGGGCAGGGGCGGCGAGGGCGTAGCCGCTAAAGGCGCAGAGAAAACCGATCAGGAGGCGGGTCTTGTTCATTGAAGATTTTCCTTGTTGTTATGGGTTGTTGACTGCTGAATTCGTCAGTCATCGTACAACGTAGCAGGTTCTTTCGGGATTGTGCAGCGTCGGCGGGTCATGTTCGGCGCTTGTCGGCCGATAAGTGCCTGAGTGCAAAAAGACTTTCAGGTCAGGAAGCGACGCGCGAGTTTGCCCTGACGTGATATTCTTCGCGCCAACTTGGTTTGACCTAATTCGGTTGGCCTGCCTTTTGGGGCGGGCCGACGGGATCCCTGTCGCTCAAGCAGCTGAAGCCAATAACGATAAGAAGTCAGTTCAGAAGGGACATTAACTGGGGTCGATGCGGCATGTCGGCCTTGTGTGCCCACCCGTCAATATTGAAGTGTGCCGTCATCCGCGACGCGAGCCTGAGCGTCAGCCAAGCGGAGCGCATACAGATAACAGCGGCGGGCGGAAGGCGTTTTATCCATAGGTGCAACAGATGTTTAAAAAAGTGAACACAGCCTTGCTGGGGCTGGCTTTGGCGATGGGGATGTCGTCCGCCAATGCTGAAGAAGCAAAGAAAGTTGACGTCCTGCTGATCGGCGGCGGCATCATGAGCACCACCCTGGGTGTGTGGATCAATGAGCTGGAGCCGAGCTGGTCGATGGAAATGGTCGAGCGCCTCGATGGCGTCGCCCTGGAAAGCTCCAATGGCTGGAACAACGCCGGTACCGGTCACTCGGCGCTCGCCGAGCTGAACTACACCCCGGAAGACGACAAAGGCAACGTGACGATCCCGAAAGCTGTCGAGATCAACGAAGCGTTCCAGGTGTCCCGTCAGTTCTGGGCCTGGCAGGTTCAGCAAGGCGTTCTGAAGAACCCGCGCTCGTTCATCAACACAACTCCGCACATGAGCTTCGTGTGGGGCGATGACAACATCAAGTTCCTGAAAAAGCGCTACGAAGCCCTGCAAGCGAGCCCGCTGTTCGCTGGCATGCAATACTCCGAAGACCCGGCTGTGATCAAGAAGTGGGTCCCGTTGATGATGGAAGGGCGTGACCCGAACCAGAAAATCGCGGCCACCTGGAGCCCGCTGGGAACGGACATGAACTTCGGCGAAATCACCCGCCAGTTCGCCGCGCACCTGCAGACCAAGCCTAACTTCGACTTGAAACTGTCGAGCGAAGTCGAGGACATCACCAAGAACGCCGACGGCACCTGGCGCGTCAGCTACAAAAACCTCAAAGACGGCAGCAAAACCGAAACCGACGCCAAGTTCGTGTTCATCGGCGCTGGCGGCGGTGCCCTGCACCTGCTGCAAAAGTCGGGCATTCCTGAAGCCAAGGAATACGCAGGCTTCCCGGTGGGTGGCTCGTTCCTGGTGACCGAGAACCCGACCATTGCCGAACAGCATCTGGCCAAGGCCTACGGTAAAGCCTCGGTTGGCGCGCCACCGATGTCCGTTCCGCACCTGGACACCCGTGTCCTGGACGGCAAGCGCGTCATCCTGTTTGGCCCGTTCGCGACCTTCAGCACCAAGTTCCTCAAGGAAGGCTCGTACCTGGACCTGCTGACCAGCACCACCACCCACAACATCTGGCCAATGACCAAGGTCGGCATCAAGGAATACCCGCTGGTCGAGTACCTTGCCGGTCAACTGATGCTGTCGGATGAAGACCGTCTGAACGCGCTGAAGGAGTACTTCCCGAACGCCAAGGCTGAAGACTGGCGCCTGTGGCAAGCCGGCCAGCGCGTGCAAATCATCAAGCGTGATGAAGCCGCGGGCGGCGTGCTGAAACTGGGCACCGAGATCGTTACCTCGCAAGACGGTTCCATCGCCGGCCTGCTGGGCGCATCGCCAGGCGCGTCGACCGCTGCACCGATCATGCTGAGCGTGCTGCAGAAAGTCTTCAAAGACAAAGTCGCGACCCCTGAGTGGCAGACCAAGCTGCACCAGATCGTGCCTAGCTACGGCACCCAGCTGAACAGCGATCCGGCCAAAGTGGCCGCAGAGTGGGCCTACACCGCCAAGATCCTCGAACTGCCGACGCCTCCGGTGATCGGTCAGGCCGCTGCTCCGGCAGCCGGCGCTGCGGCTCAGAAGGCTGTGGCACCGAAGGAAAGCGCTGCACGTGACATGGCTCTGTAACTAGAACCCTGACACACAAAACCCACTGAGCCGGCGACGGTCAGTGGGTTTTTTTGTGGCCTGGATTTGGTCGCGTAGGGATGAATTCAGATTTTCGCGTTCGCCAGGTAGGCACCCAACCGCCGGCCCATTTCCTCGCCCAACGCCTGCAACCCGCTCAGCGGCCGCACCATCACTTCAAACTCGATAATCTTGCCGCTGTCGTCGAAGCGAATCATGTCGATGCCTTTGAGTTCTTTCGTACCGACCCTGGCGCTGAATTCAAGAATCACGTTCAAGCCATCGGCGGTGGCCAGCTCGCGGTGATAGGTGAAATCCTCAAAGACCTCGAACACGGTGTTAAGGATCATGGCCACCACCGGCGCGCCAGGGTAGGGCGTGTGGGCCATGGGCGAGCGAAACACGGCTTGCGGATCAAGCAGTTCGGGAAGGGCGGTGAGATTGCCGCTGCGAATCATCTCGTGCCAGCGCTCGAGGGATGCGCTGACATTGGGCTGTAAGGCGAGATCGGGCATGGTCACTCCTGTTTTTTATTGTTGTTCGACGGCAATGACTCTAGATCAGTCCGGCTGAAATGGGATCCTTGAATATAAAATTGAATACCTGCCTATGTCGGAAGCGGATCAGATGCGCATCTGATCCGTATTTTTCAGTCTCATCTGCCTCTGTATCTAACACAGCCACACGCTCAAAATGCCCGGCAGTGCGGTCACTCGCGACAAATCTTCATCCCGAAGCGTCCGGTGCACCGCAGGTTTGGCATTGAGGAGAGCTGTATGTACAAGATGGCGTTTTTTCTCGGCGGTTTTCTGACCCTGACCATTCTGATTGGTGTCCTCGCAACGATTTCTCCGGTCTGATCCCGGCGCATTTTTTCGAACTCTGTCGTTCTCCTGCTTTCAGTTGCAGAACAGGGCAAATCAGCCCGCCACTGAATGATCGAGGAGCGAAACATGCGTAGCACGACCTTGCAGGGACGTTGGGTTCCCGTGGGCTTGATGGTTGCGGCCCTGACCGGTTGCGCGATGAGCAACACCGATTCGCCGGTGCAGACGCCCGGTCAAGCCAAGGCATCCGACACGGAGATGCTTGAGGTGGGCGCGCAATGGCTGCAGGACAAGCCGCCGATCCGTGCGTTGAACATGTACCTGGATGGCTTCCATTTCTACAACGGCCATCCTGACGCCCAGATGGAAGCGCATCACTACTGTTCGGCGCTCAACGAAGAAGTGTTTCAGTGCGTGATCTACGATGGCAACACCACCGAAGCCAAGTTGATGGGCGTGGAGTACATCATCAGCCAGCGTCTGTTCACGCAGTTGCCTGCCAAGGAAAAGGCGCTGTGGCACAGTCACGCGCATGAAGTCACCTCAGGTCAGCTGATCGCGCCAGGCATTCCACAAGTGGCGGAAACCCGTCTGATGGAAAAACTCGCCAATACCTACGGCAAGACCTGGCACACCTGGCACACCGATCAGGACAAGCAACTGCCTTTGGGCGTGCCGCAATTGATGATGGGCTTCACTGCTGACGGTCAAGCGGATGCGCAAATGGTCCGCCAGCGCGATCAGCGTCTGGGCGTCGACAGCGCCGAGAAGAAACAGGCTCGCGCCGGGATCAAACCGGCGCCTGTTGCGCCTGGGGCTGACGCCTGGCAGAAGGGCAACGTTGTGCAGATCAAGGATCCGACCGGACATCAGCACGTCATGCCGCGCCCGGCCACCCCCGGCGATGAAAACGCCCGCAGCCAGCCGTGACTTACGGCGCGCCGAACAGCATCGTCCAGTAGACGCCTTTATCACTGCGCGATTCACTGGTGAACCCAGCGCCCACCTGCGTGAAGATCGGGCTCATCAGGTTGGCGCAATGGCCCGGGCTGGCCAGCCAGCCCGCCATCGCCTTGCCGGGCGAGCTTTGTCCGGCGGCAATGTTCTCGCCCACTTGCCGACCACGATAACCGGCAGCCCGGGCGCGATCGGCGGGCATATCGCCGTCAGGGTCGCGGTGGGCAAAGTAGTTGCCATACGCCATGGCTTTGCTGTGTCCCTGTGCCGCTGCGCCCAGTGCGGCATTCCAGCTCAGTGGCCGGGCCGCGGCGAAACGCTGGCGTCCGCACATCCGCGGACGGGCGCGGGCGGCGTTGACCTCGGCGAGCAAGGCTTTGCCAACGCTGCGGTTATCGCCGACGCGACGGTCGAGCACCGGTTGCGCGAGCACCACTTGCCACTGATTGCGCGAGCGGCTGACGCCGATATCGGCATAGCTGGCGTCCAGCAAGGCGGCGCAGTAATCACTCTGCAACAGGTCGAAAGCCTCGTCGGCGTCCTCGGCACCGACAATGCGAATGCTGCGCACCGCGACGGCCGAATACCCGGACGACTTCAACGCTTCCCGCATGCCGCCGCCATAGCGATAGCCGATTGGCAAGGCCAGATTCGCCTGCAACGTCAGCGGCGCCAGGCGGTGTCCCGGCCGGCGCTCGCAGCGCTGCGGATGCGCACGATAGTCGTTGATGGCGGCCACCAATTGTCGCTCCGCTCCGGCATGGGCGGTTGGCACAAACAGTGGCGACAGAATCAGCAGGCACAGCGAAAGCAGGCGAGACGAACGAACGGCGTGGCGCATGGGACGGGCAGCTCAAGGGGGGACAGCGCTAAAGTGGGAGAGCCGCGCAGGGCGGCGCGAATAGGACTGGGGTTTGCGGACTTGGTTCAGGGGCGGCGGGGGCATTTTTAAACTCGCAGAATGGTGTCGTCTGGACCGACGCCTTCGCGAGCAGGCTCGCTCCCACAGGTGCAAGGCACGCCAAATGTAGGAGTGAGCCTGCTCGCGATAGGGCCAGTGGAAACAACACCTCACTCAGGCCCGACCTCAGCGATTCAACACATCCCCCATCCACCGCCAATATTCCCCCCGCCCGGAAATCGAGTTATGCCCCGAATCCGGTACCACCTTCAGCGTCGCCACGCCTTGAGGGAAGCTTTCGAACAACCGCTGCGTGCTGCTGCGTCCAATCACTTCGTCATCACTGGCCGCCAACAACAACGTCGGCACGCGGATATGCGCCGCGTACTTGCCCGATTCGAAACGATCCTTGAGTAACCACTTCACCGGCACCCATGGGTATTGCTGCCCGGCGATTTCCTTGAAGCTGTTGAACGGCGTCACCAATATCAGCTTCTGCACCGGCCGCTGGCTGACCAGACGCACCGCCACGCCCGAGCCCAGACTTCGTCCGACCACGGTAATTTGCGGGTGGCTCGCATACACCTGATCGAACAATGCCAGCGCATCTTCGGCAATCGCCGCTTCGGAAGGTGAGCCGGTGCTGCCGCCAAAGCCCCGGTAGTGCAAAAAATACAGCGCGTAATCGGGAAACGCCTCGGCAAATTCCTCAAGATTGCGCGAAACGTCTTCGGCATTGCCGCCGAAATAGATCAGTGCCCGCGATCCGCTGCGCTCGCGAGTGGTCACCCAAACCTCCGCGTCCGGCATCGACAGCTTCAGCCGTGAATCTTCTGAGGTTACTGCGGCAGGCTGTGGAAAATAGATCAGCGAACGCTGAAACACGAACAGCGCCGCACACAGCACCAGGTACACGGCAACGATGAAAACGACGAGTGACATCAGCGTTCGGGACATTCGGCTACTTTTAACGGGGTGAGGGGTTTGCTGTCGCAGTGTAGTTCAGCGACTGCGCCAGACAGCCGTCGCACACAACATGCAACAGATCCGCGCAGCAGGAGGACCCGCATGCGCCACACTGAGGGTTACTCCCGTCGTCGCTTGCTGAGGCTGGCTGCCGAGGCGACGGCGGTTTTTACGGTTGATCGAGCGCTGGCCGCTGTCTTGCCGCCGACCCTCACTTCGCCGGACAAGGCAGGAGAGCAGACTATGCAGACCCGTACCATCCCTTCCAGCTCCGAGTCGCTGCCCATGGTCGGGTTGGGCACTTATCGCGGTTTCGACGTCGCCCCGGGTGATCCGGCTTACAAACAGTTACCGGCGGTACTCAGCGAGCTGTTTCGCAAGGGCGGCACGGTGGTCGACAGCTCGCCCATGTACGGCCGCGCCGAGCAGACCACCGGCGAGTTGCTGTCGATTCACGAACCGCGCTCGCCGGCCTTTCTGGCAACCAAAGTGTGGACCCGTGGACGCGAGGAGGGCATCGCGCAGATGGAGCAGTCGTTCAACCTGCTGCAAACCGAACGCATCGACTTGATGCAGATCCATAACCTGCTCGACTGGAAAACCCATTTGCCGACGCTGCGCGAATGGAAAGAGCAGGGGCGGATTCGCTATATCGGCATCACGCATTACACCTCCTCGGCCTACGACGAAGTTGAAGCCGTCCTGAAAGCCGAAAAGCTCGATTTTCTGCAAATCAATTACGCCCTCGACGACCGAGGTGTCGAGAAACGCATTCTGCCGCTGTGTCGCGAACGTGGAGTGGCGGTGATTTGCAACCGGCCGTTTGGTGGCGGCGATTTGCTCGCCCGGCTCAAGGGCAAAGCCCTGCCGGCGTGGGTCTCGGATGTGCAGGTCAACAGTTGGCCGCAACTGGCGCTGAAATTTCTGCTGGCACATCCAGCGGTGACCTGTGTGATACCGGGGACCGGCAATCCGCGTTACATGGCCGATAACGCCGGGGCGGGGTTCGGGCCGATGTTGACCGATGCGCAGCGGCATCAGTTGATTGCACTGGTGGGCTGACCCCGCACAAACGTTGCTGCCCCAGCGTAACGCTTCGAGCAACAACGCAATTACCGTGAAGTGGCGCCACCTGTAGGAGCTGTCGAGTGCAACGAGGCTGCGATCTTTTGATCTTGCTTTGAAGATCAAAAAATCGCAGCGTGCCGCAGCGCCCACAGGGACGTTTTCAGATCATCTCCGGCAACGAATCAAGAAGCTTGTCCAGCGTAATCGGATATTCCCTGACCCGCGCCCCGGTGGCGTTATAGATCGCATTCGCCACCGCCGCACTCACGCCGCAAATCCCCAACTCACCGACACCCTTGGCCTTCATCGGCGAAGAAATCGGGTCGGTTTCATCCAGGAAAATCACTTCCTGATGCGGAATGTCGGCATGCACCGGCACTTCATATCCAGCCAGATCATGGTTGACGAAAAAGCCCAGGCGTTTGTCCACCGCCAGTTCTTCCATCAATGCCGCGCCGACGCCCATGGTCATCGCGCCGATCACCTGACTGCGTGCCGACGTCGGGTTGAGAATCCGCCCGGCAGCGCACACCGCAAGCATGCGCCGCACGCGCACTTCGCCGGTGGCGGCATCGACGGCGACTTCGACAAAGTGCGCGCCGAAGGTCGATTGCTGGTATTTCTCGGCCAGATCACCGAACTCGATGCTGTCCTCGCCGACCAGTGCGCCGTTTGCCGCCGCGTTGCGCAGCGGCAGGCTTTGGCTGCCGACGCGCACTTGCCCGTCGACGAATTCGGCCTGATCCGCCGCCAGCCCCAGTCTGGCCGCCACCGCTTCGCGCAGTTTTACGCAGGCAGCGTAGACGCCTGCGGTCGAGCAGTTACCGCCGAACTGGCCGCCGGAGCCGGCTGACACCGGAAAGTTTGAATCACCCAGACGCACCACCACATCATCGAGGCCAACGCCCATCATTTCGGCCGCCGTCTGCGCGATGATCGTGTAGCTACCGGTGCCGATGTCGGTCATGTCGGTTTCCACGACGACTTTGCCATCGCGCTCCAGCCGTACGCGGGCGCCGGACTTGACCAGCAGGTTGTTGCGAAACGCCGCGGCGACGCCCATGCCGATCAGCCAACGGCCTTCTCGGTGCGTGCCCGGCTTCGCCTTGCGCTGATTCCAGCCGAACTTCTCGGCACCGGTCTGCAGGCATTTGATCAGTTGGCGTTGGGAGAATGGCCGCTCGGTTTTCACCGGATCGACCTGGGTGTCGTTGAGAATGCGAAATTGCACCGGGTCCATGTTCAGCTGTTCGGCCATTTCGTCCATGGCGATTTCCAGCACCATCAGCCCCGGCGCTTCGCCGGGCGCGCGCATGGCGTTGCCCTCGGGCAAGTCGAGCGGCGCCAGGCGCATGCTGACGCGGCGGTTTTGCGCGGCGTAGAGCAGTTGGCTCGGCTGCGCGGCGAGTTCGACCTTGCCGTCAGCCAGGTTGCCCGACCAGCCTTCGTGGGCAATGGCCGTGAGCTTGCCGTCAGCGGTTGCACCCATGCGGATGCGCTGAATCGTCGCCGGGCGGTGGGTGGTGTTATTCGCCATCTGCGGGCGGGCCAGGGCGACTTTCACCGGTCTGCCGGCCATGCGCGCCCCGAGGGCGGCCAGGATCACGTCGGCGCGGATGAACAACTTGCCGCCAAAACCACCGCCGATGTACGGCGAGACCAAACGGACATTTTCCTTCGGCAGGCCGAGGGTTTTCGCGATGTCACCGACACTCCAGGCGACCATCTGGTTCGACGTCCACACGGTCAGCTGATCGCCTTCCCATGCGGCCAGTGTCGCGTGCGGTTCCATCATCGCGTGGGACTGGTCAGGGGTGGTGTAGGTCTGATCGAACTGCACCGGCGCCGCGGCAAACGCCTTGTCAAAATCACCGTGATTGACGTCAGGCAACTCGTCTTTCGGCTCGACGCCCAGATCTTTGACGCTGGCCAGATCGAACTTGCCTTCCGTGGTTTCGTAATCAACCTTGACCCATTGCGCGGCGGCGCGGGCTTGTTCGAAGGTCTCGGCGACGACCAGTGCGACGGCCTGCTGATAGTGCTGGACTTCAGGCCCGGCGAGTAGGTGCGCAGCGTTGTAATCGCCCTTGGCGAGCTTGCCGGCGTTCTCGGCGGTGACGATCGCCAGCACGCCCGGCGCGGCTTTGGCCTCGTCCAGATGAATCGCTTTGATCCGGCCTTTGGCGATGGCCGAATCGACCATGAAGCCGTAAGCCTGGTTGGCTGCTGCCTCATGTTGCTCGTAGGCATAAGTGGCTTGGCCACTGGTTTTCAGCGGACCTTCGATGCGCTCGGTGGGTTGGCCGACGACCTTCAGGCGGTCGATGGGGTTGGTGGTGGCGGGCGTGTCGAATTTCATGCCGTTTCCCTCGCTTGCGCCAACACCGAGGCCAGCGTGCGCTCGACCAGTGTCAGTTTGAATTGGTTGTCAGCGGTGGGTGTCGCGCCTTCGAGCAGGCGTTCGCTGACCGCTTTTGCGCCTTTTGGCAGCAGGGCGTCTGCCGCTTCGACCCGCCACGGTTTCGGCGCGATGCCGCCGACCGCCACGCGGCCTGTGCCGTCCTTTTGCAGGATCAAACCCACCGAGACCAGCGCAAAGGCGTAGGACGAGCGATCGCGCACCTTGTGATAAATGTGCGTGCCACCGACCGGAGGCGGCAGCGTTACGGCAGTGATGAATTCGCCGGGCGTGAGGCTGGTTTCGATATTCGGTGTGTTGCCCGGCAACTGATGAAAGTCAGCCATCGGGATACTGCGCGTGCTGCCGTCGGGTTTCACCGTTTCAATCTGCGCATCGAGGGCACGCATGGCGATAGCCATGTCGCTTGGGTGGGTGGCAATGCACGCGTCGCTGACGCCGATGATCGCCAATTGCCGTGTGACCCCGCCGATGGCTGCGCAGCCGCTGCCGGGATTGCGTTTGTTGCAGGCTTGGTGCGTGTCGTAAAAGTACGGGCAGCGGGTGCGCTGCAACAGGTTGCCGGCGGTTGTCGCCATGTTGCGCAGTTGCCCGGACGCGCCGGCGAGGAGGGCGCGGGAAAGCAGCGCGTAATCCTTGCGCACGCGGGTATCGGCGGCCAGGTCGGTGTTGCGCACCAATGCGCCGATGCGCAGTCCGCCCTCGGGCGTGGCTTCGATCTGATCCAGACCGAGGTGGTTGATGTCGATCAGGTGCACCGGGGTTTCGATGTCGAGTTTCATCAGGTCGAGCAGGTTGGTGCCGCCAGCGATGAACTTGGCGCCCTGGACTTGCGCAGCTTGTGCGGCGGCTGCGGCAGGCGAGTCGGCGCGGCTGTAATTGAAGGCTCTCATGCCGGCACCTCCGCGACTTCAGTGATGGCTTCGATGATGTTCGAGTAAGCGCCGCAGCGGCAGATGTTGCCGCTCATGCGCTCCTGCAATTCGGCGGCGATCAGCTTCGGCGGCTCGGTCAGGCTCGGGCTGACGTGGCTGGGAATGCCGTCGCGGATTTCCTTGAGCACGGCGACCGCCGAGCAGATCTGCCCCGGCGTGCAATAGCCGCATTGATAACCGTCGTGCTTGATGAATGCGGCTTGCATCGGATGCAGTTTGTCCGGCATGCCGAGGCCTTCAATGGTGGTGACCTCGCTGCCCTCGTGCATGACCGCCAGGGTCAGGCAGGCATTGATCCGCCGCCCGTCGGCGATCACCGTGCAGGCGCCGCACTGGCCGTGGTCGCAGCCTTTCTTGGTGCCGGTCAGGTGCAGGTGTTCGCGCAGGGCGTCGAGCAGGGTGGTGCGGTTGTCGACATCCAGCGTTTGCGGTTTACCGTTGACGTGCAGGGTGACTTTGCTCATGGCCGGTTGCTCCAGACTGGCCGCGTAGGCCTTGAGGCTGATGAAAGGAGGCATTGCGAACGCCGTCGCGGTTACGGCGCCGAGGATCATGAAGTTGCGTCGGGAAATCGGCATGATTCGATTCCTTGTCTCATCGGGCGGCAGGATTGCAAAAAGGCCCAAAGGGGCGCGCCGGCATGCATGCCAGTCTCATTAGGGAGTGACCGCCGGAGAGGGGAAAAGGTTTTGTCGGATTTGCGCTAAAGGGTTATGTGCTGGATTCATCAATCTTCAAAACAACACAAACCCCCTGTAGGCGTGAGCCTGCTCGCGATAGCCGTCTGTCAGTTGATATTGATTTGACTGACACACCGCTATCGCGAGCAGGCTCGCTCCTACAGTGGAGATGTGTTTCTCCAGTTAATGCCCTACCACCATCGAAGTAAACGGCGGCACATACGCCTGCAATGTCACCAGCCCGCCAACCAGGATCGCCAGCACGATGGAGTGGAAGAACACGTAACGCAGAATCTCGCCCTCATGCCCGTACCAGCGGGTCGCGGTGGAGGCGACGACGATGGATTGCGCGTCGACCATTTTGCCCATCACCCCGCCGGAACTGTTCGCTGCCGCCATCAGCACCGGGCTGATCCCGAGCTGTTCCGAGGTCACCCGTTGCAAGCCGCCGAACAGCACGTTCGACGCGGTATCGGAACCGGTCAGTGCCACCCCGAGCCAGCCGAGCAGGGTGCCGAACATCGGGTAGAAAATCCCCGTCGCGGCGAACGCCAGCCCCATCGTCGCGTCCAGCCCCGAATACCGCGTGAGGAAGCCCAGCGCAAGCATCGCCGCAATGGTAATCAGCGAAAACCGCACCACCCACAACGTGCGCAGGTACTGCCTGATCAACTGCGGGATCGAATAGCCCATCAGCAAGCCGCCAACGATCGCCGCCAGCAAAATCCCGCTGCCGGTCGCGGTCAGCCAAGTGAATTTGTACACCGCTTCCTCGGCTTTCGGAGCCGCGACCACTGGCGGGACTTTTTCGATTTGCAGGTGCAGGCTGGTAAAGGTCACTGCGGGGGCGAAGAGCGGATTGGCCTCGCGCATGGGTTTGCCGTGCGCATCAAGCTTGGCCGACTGCGTGACCGGATCAATCACCGGGCGCGTATCGAACATGTTTTTGAAACCCTGGGTGCCCCAGGCAAACACGAACACGGTGAGGATGATCCACGGCATCCACGCGCGCATCACCGCGGGGCGCGCCTGATCGCTGAATGCGGCGCTGGCGGTGATGTTTTCTTCATCAACCTTTGAATTGTCGACGCGGCCGGACAACGCCGCCGAGGTGTGAATGGTCGCCGGTTTCCAGACTTTCAAGAACAGCGTCAGGCAGGCCATGGAAATCAGCGCGGCGATCACATCCACCAGCATCGGCCCGTGGTAGTTCGACACGACGAATTGCGGGATGGCGAAACTGACGCCGGCCACCAGAATCGCCGGCCACACCTCAAGCATCTTGCGCCACCCGGCAAAGGCCCAGATCAACCAGAACGGCACCAGCACCGAGAAGAATGGCAACTGCCGCCCGACCATCATCGACAGCTCCATTTCGTCCAGCCCGGTGACTTTGGCCAAGGTGATGATCGGCGTGCCCAGCGCACCAAACGCGACCGGCGCGGTGTTGGCGATCAGCGCCAGGCCTGATGCCGCCAGCGGCGAAAAACCCAGGCCGATCAGAATCGCCCCGGTCACCGCCACCGGGGTGCCGAAGCCCGCCGCGCCTTCGAAGAACGCGCCGAAGCAGAAGGCGATCAGCAACAGCTGCAAGCGGCGGTCATCGGTGATGCGCGCCAGAGAGTCCTGCAGCACTTTGAACGAACCGTTCTCGGTGGTCAGGCGATGCAAAAAGATGATGTTAAGGACGATCCAGCCGATCGGCAGCAAGCCATTCGCCGCGCCGAACAACGCCGCCGAACCGGCCATGCCCGCCGGCATGTCGAAGGCAAAGATCGAAATGAGCAACGCTGAAGCCAGCGCCAGCAACGCTGCCAGATGCGCCTTGACGTGAAAAAACGCCAGTGCCGCGAGCATCACCACCACCGGCACGGCGGCCATCAATGTGGAGAGCACCGGGTTGCCGAACGGGTCATAAATTTGCTGCCAGACCATGGTCCACCTCTGCTTGTTGTTATTGAGGGCGCAGATCCGTTGCGTGGGGGTTGGTTGCAAGCAGTATAGGAGGCATTTCGCCGCTGTTCGGTCAGCGCAGGCGGGGCGACAAACGGTCGATAGTGGCCACTGAATCATCGACCGATTGCCCGGTCGTATCTGCGGCTGCGCGCAGCGTGTTTCGAAGACACGGGCAGCGCGGCGATTTCCGTCGTCAAGACCTTGGTTTTAGGGAAGTGTTGAATGAAGCGCGCGACAACGATGCTGCTGACCGTTTGCGCCGCCGTACTGCTCGGCGGCTGTATTGCAGACTTTGATGATGACCACCGGCATGGCCGGCATTACGACCGTGATCATGGCCGCTATTACGATCATGACCGGCGCTGGGATGACCGCGATGACGATCGCCGCGACGGGCGTCGTTATTACCGTGATCGCGACGATGACTGATTGAATGAAAAAGAGGGCGTTCATCCGAAAGGGGAACGCCCTCAACGGTTAAAAACGAGCGCTCGCCCGGACGCTGGATCGCGCAGGCACGGCGGCCTCGATGTCCAGCAAATGGGTGGCGAGGATGTCGCTCAGAAAGCGGAACTGATCGTTGAGGCCGACCACTTCATTGCTGAAATGATTGCTCGCGGCGGGCATCAGCAGATCTTCGAAATCTTCGTTGAACACCAGGGTCGGCACCTTGCGGTTCACCACATGCTGTTCGTAGTAGTTGCTGCCGAACACCGGGAAACTCACGCAGAGGGTGATTGGGGTATGCATCTTCATGTGAACGCCTCGTTGTGTGTCGGATGAGCTAATCGTGCCTTTCATGAACGATGGGCGGAAGGCAATCGTGGCGATGGTGGATATCGACAACAGTGATGGTTAGCGAAGATCCCTGTGGGAGCGAGCCTGCTCGCGAAGAGGCCGCTGCATCGACCATCACCTTTTACTGACCCACCTATACTCAAACCTGCATCTCCCTCATCCAAAGGACACCGCCACCGTGAACCCCCGCGCGCTGGTCGTCGTCGCACTGTTTCTGCTGGCCGGCTGCGCCTCTTCGGCCCGGGCGCCGGTGAGTGCGCCGCAAACTGTGGTGGTGTCACCGCAAACCTGGCAGCAAATCGACCGCGACATCCTCAGCGCCTCGCAGCAGGCCACCGAGCAGGTCAAGCTGTTCGCCCGTGGTTCGATGGAACATTGGCGCACGCGGGTCTATCAGCAAACTGAAGAAAATTTCATCCCGTGGTTCAGCAGCTACTGGACCCAGGAATGGCTGTCGATGAAGGTCAGTTGGTACACGATCAGCGCCGGCGGCGAGCAGGACGCTTCGGCGAAACGGCTGGCGGCGTATCTGCTTGAGCAATATCAGGAAAGAGTGCTGGCCCCCGTCGCTGTAGAGATCGATCCGGATGCGATTCTTGCCCAGGCCACGGCGTTCTATGCGCAACTGATGGCGCAGCAGATGCCGCTCATCGCCCAGCGCCATGGCGTGCCGGTGGCGCAACTCAACGGGCGCTTGCAGAAGATTCCCGCCATCGCCCTTGGGCCGCCGCCTGCGCGCGACGCTTCCTTGTTCAAGGTGATCAGCACCGAGCCGCTGAACACCCTGCCGGCCTATGCCGCGCTGATTGACAAGATCCACACCGACGGCGGCGCCAAGGGCATTTCCTCTACCGATGCGGCGATGGCCCCGGTCGCCAAGCGCGCCAGCCAGCGCATCGAAGCGGAAATGGCCCCGCGCGGCGCGGCCAGCGCAGTAGCCGCTGCCGCGGGAAAGCTCGCCGGGGCGATGATCTCAGTGGGGGTGGCCGGTATTCGCGCAATTATCCAGGCCAACGACCGCCCCGACAGCGAAGCGCTGATTCGCAGCAGCTTGGGTAATACCTTCGACAAGGCCTGGCTGAAGCTGGTGCAAAACCCGACGACCGGGGTCATGGCCGGCACGCTGCACATGGCCGGGCACATCGAGCGCAGTCTCGGTGCGGCTGATGAGTCACCGGTGGGGCTGGGGGTGAACCGTGTCGAATGGCGCCCAGGGCAGTCTATCAGTCAACCGATCGAACCCGGCATGCAAGGAGAATGAAAGAAGTCGGTGTCTGAACCACCGCTTTCGCGGGCAAGCCCCACTCCCACAGGATCTGTGGATTGCCGAAACAGTAATCACACAACAAGACCCTGTGGGAGCGGGCTTGCTCGCGAAGGCGGTGAATCAGTCACCTTTTTGCCATCTGACGCACTGCATTCGTGGGCAAGCCCACTCCCACAGGATGAGTGTCCACGGGCTGTATTCACTCGGGTGAGGGGGTGATGCGGCAGCTTTTGCGCTGGCGAATGTCCTCGTCGCTTGGACGCTCGCGCACGAATTCAAAGCGGGGTTCACCCTCGCTGTAGTGCACCAGCCAGCCCCATTCCAGTTCGCTTTCGTCCTGCCCGGGGTGCGGTGGCCGGGCCCACCAGGGTTCTTTGCTGAGGATTGTGCGCATGGCAGCCTCCGGTTATTGGCAATCCTTGAACTATAGCTTCCTGTCGCAAGTCGTCAGAACAGGCTGTGTAGAATCGCACGTATCACAATGAGAAGGAGGCAGGGCGATGATGGATGAGGTGCGCAGGGACGAACCGTCGAAGCGGCTGTTTTTCGCCCTCGACTGCCCGCCGGCTCAGCGCAAGGCGATTGCGCAATGGCGTGCGCAGTTGGGTTTGCGAAGCGGTAAACCGGTGCCGGCCGACAATTTTCATCTGACCCTGCTGTTTCTCGGCGCGGTGCCGTTAGCGCAGATTCATGGCGTCTGCGAAGCGGCTGGCAGCGTGCGCACGCCGGGGCAGGCGTTGAGGGTTGCGCTGGATCGTTTACAGGTCTGGCAACGTGCGGGGGTTTTATCGCTGGCACCCGAGCAGGCACCGCCGGCGTTGTTGCGTCTGGTCTACGCCCTGGAGCAGGCGATGTTGCCATTCGGCTTTGAAGAGTCCACCCGTGAGTTCCGCCCGCACCTGACCCTGGCGCGCGAATTCCGAGCAGCGGAACCGGAAGCAAGCACACCGCCGGAATTCTTGCTGCGCGCTGAACGCTTCGCTTTGTTCGAATCACACAAGGGGCGCTATCGGGTGTTGCAGGACTGGTCGCTGATCTGACCGCATAAAAAAAGGCGCACGAAGGCGCCTGCAAATTCACCCGAGCCGAGGGAGCCGGGTGAGGCCGTTCAGAGCAGAGTGCAGCGGTGGTAAGGCGCTGCGTGAACGGAAAATTCTCACACTGATCGTTCCCACGCTCCGCGTGGAAATGCAGCCCGGGACGCTCCGCGTCCCAAAGCGGACGCAGAGCGTCCATTGAGGCATTCCCACGCGGAGCGTGGGAACGATCAGTCGATCGGCGTTGACTAGCTTGCTTATTTACCGAGCTTCACCCGGGTCCAACCCCGGGTCATGATCCGCTGCGTAGCGATCGGCTGATCGGGCACCGCATACAGCGTCGCCATCACCGCTTGCGACGGGTACGAGCCCGGCTCGTTGCGGATCGCTTCATCGACCAACGGCGTCGCGGCGGCATTGGCGTTGCTGTAGCCGATGCTGTTGGTGACTTCGGCGATGATGTCAGGCCGCATCAGGAAATCCATGAACAGATAGGCATTGTCGACGTTCGCCGCATCGCGCGGGATGGCGACCATGTCGTAGAAGCTGCCGGCGCCTTCCTTGGGAATGCTGTAGTCGATCACCACGTGGTTGCCCGATTCCACCGCGCGGGCCTTGGCCTGCAACACGTCGCCGGAGTAACCGACGGCCACGCAGATGTTGCCGTTGGCCAGATCCGAGATGTACTTGGAGGAATGGAAATACGCCACGTAGGGACGGATCTTCATGAACAGCGCTTCGGCTTCGGCGATGTGGGCCTTGTCCTTGTCGTTCACCGGATAGCCCAGGTAATGCAGCGCGGCCGGGAGCATTTCGGTCGGCGAATCGAGGAAACTGATACCGCAGGCTTTGAGCTTTTCAGCGTTCTCGGGTTTGAACAGCAAGTCCCAGGAATTGGTCGGGGCGTTGGCGCCGAGCACCTCCTTGACCTTGGCCGGATTAAAACCGATGCCGATCGAGCCCCACATGTACGGGAACGCATGGGCGTTGTCCGGATCGCTGGCGGCGGCGTTTTTCAGCAGCACCGGGTTGAGATTCTTCCAGTTCGGCAGTTTTGATTTGTCCAGCGGCTGGTAAACGCCGGCCTTGATCTGCTTGGCCAGAAAACTGTTCGACGGCACGACAATGTCGTAACCGGATTTGCCCGCCAGCAAGCGCGCCTCAAGGGTTTCGTTGCTGTCGAAAACGTCGTAGGTCACGCGGATGCCGGTTTCGTCTTCAAACTTCTTCACGGTGTCTGGCGCGATGTAATCGGACCAGTTGTAAACACGCAGCACCTTGTCGTTGGCCTGGGCGCCCATGACCATTGCGCCCGTTAAGGACAGTATCAGCAGAGTCCTGCCAAACATTTTCATCGGTACAACTCCATTCTTCTTATTCAAAAACACAAAGCCAAAACCCGGTGCACATAAACCTTGTGGCGAGGGGATTTATCCCCGCTCGGCTGCGAAGCAGTCGCAAAACCCGAATACAGAGTTTTCAGGTAGAACTGCTGGGTCTGCTTCGCAGCCCAACGGGGATGAATCCCCTCGCCACAGTTATTCATCAATGTTGCTTAGGCGGTCGCCGCACGTTGCGGCTGCCACGACTCGTTTGCGGTCTGCTCCATCGCTTCCTGAATCGCCCGCTTGCGGTTGGCTTCTGCCTGACGGCCGAAGTACCAGACGAGGAAAGTCACCATCGACACCGCCAGCAGAATCAGGCTGGCCACGGCGTTGATCTCAGGCTTGACGCCCAGACGTACCGCCGAGAACACTTCCATCGGCAGGGTGGTGGAACCCGGCCCGGAAACGAAACTCGCCAGCACCAGGTCGTCCAGCGAGAGGGCGAAGGACATCATCCCGCCTGCCGCCAGCGACGGCGCGATCATCGGAATGGTGATCAGGAAAAACACCTTGAACGGTTTGGCGCCGAGATCCATCGCCGCTTCTTCGATCGACAGGTCCAGCTCCCGCAGACGGGCGGAGACCACCACTGCTACATAAGCGGCACAAAACGTGGTGTGTGCGATCCAGATCGTCACGATGCCACGTTCCTGCGGCCAGCCGATCAACTGCGCCATCGCCACGAACAGCAGCAACAACGACAGACCGGTAATCACCTCAGGCATCACCAACGGCGCCGTCACCAGCCCCCCGAACAGCGTGCGGCCCTTGAAGCGCGTCACGCGGGTCAGCACGAACGCCGCCAGCGTACCCAGCGCCACCGCCGCAATCGCGGTGTAGCAGGCGATCTCCAGTGAGCGCACCACCGAACCCATCAGTTGCGTGTTGTCGAGCAGGCCGACATACCACTTCACCGACCAGCCGCCCCAGACCGTCACCAGCTTTGAGGCGTTGAACGAGTAAATGACCAGGATCAGCATCGGCAGATAGATGAACATCAAGCCGAAGATCAGCATGAATTTCGAAAAATTGAAGCGTTTCATCCCCGTGCCTCCATCTCTTTGGCCTGGCTGCGGTTGAACAGCAGAATCGGCACAATCAGGATCAACAGCATCACCACCGCCAGGGCGGATGCCACCGGCCAGTCGCGGTTATTGAAGAACTCCTGCCACAGCACGCGACCGATCATCAGGGTCTCCGGGCCGCCGAGCAATTCCGGAATCACGAACTCACCGACCACCGGAATGAACACCAGCATTGCGCCTGCAATGATGCCGTTTTTGGCCAACGGCACGGTGATTTTCCAGAAGTTGTTGAAGTTGCTCGACCCCAGATCCTGCGCGGCTTCCAGCAGGCTGTTGTCGTGCTTGACCAGATTGGCGTAGAGCGGCAGAACCATGAACGGCAGATACGCGTACACGACCCCTATATAGACGGCGGTGTTGGTGTTGAGGATCTCGATCGGGTGATCGGTCAGCCCGGTCCACATCAGAAAACCGTTGAGCAGGCCATTGTTGCTGAGGATGCCCATCCACGCATACACGCGGATCAGAATCGCCGTCCACGTCGGCATCATGATCAACAGCAGCAGGACGTTTTGCGTTTCCTTGCCGGTCCTGGTGATCGCATAGGCCATCGGGAAACCGATCACCAGACACATCAGCGTGCTCAGCGCCGCGACCTTCAGCGAACCGAGGTACGCCGAGAGGTACAGCTCGTCTTCACCCAGCAGGGTGTAATTGCCGATGTTCAGCAGCAGCTGGAATTTCTGCTCGGCGAAGGTGTAGATCTCCGAGTACGGCGGGATCGACAGTGCCGCTTCCGAGAAGCTGATCTTCATCACCAGAAAAAACGGCAGCATGAAGAACAGGAACAGCCAGATGAACGGAATGCCGATCACCAGTTTTCGTCCGCTGGGCACCAGGCGCAGGAATTGCTGATTGAAGGTTCTCATGAGCGCAGTACCACGCCGCTGTCGTCTTCCCACCAGACGTAGACCTTGTCGTCCCAGGTCGGCCGCGCGCCACGGCGTTCGGCGTTGGCCATGAACGACTGAACGACCTTGCCGCCGGGCAGCTCGACGTAGAACACCGAGTGGCCACCGAGGTAGGCGATGTCATGCACCTTGCCTTCGGACCAGTTGTAGCGGCCCTGGGGCTGGGTGGTGCTGACAAGCATTTTTTCCGGGCGGATCGCGTAGGTGACCGACTTGTCCTGCACCGAGGTGCTGACGCCGTGGCCGACGTAGATCTTCTGCTGCAAATCCGGGCTGTGAATGATCGCGTGGCCTTCGAGGTCTTCCACCACGGTGCCGTCAAAGGCGTTCACGTTGCCGATGAACTCGCAGACCATGCGGCTGACCGGCGCTTCATAAATGTCGACCGGGCTGCCGATCTGCGCGATCCAGCCCAGGTGCATGATCGCGATGCGCTCGGCCATGGTCATGGCTTCTTCCTGGTCATGGGTGACCATCACGCAAGTCACGCCGACGCGCTCGATGATCTCGACCAGCTCCAGCTGCATCTGCGAACGCAGCTTTTTATCCAGCGCCCCCATCGGCTCGTCGAGCAGCAGCAGTTTCGGCCGTTTGGCCAGTGAACGGGCGAGGGCGACGCGCTGGCGCTGACCGCCGGACAACTGATGCGGGCGGCGTTTGGCGTACTGGGTCATGTGCACCAGGCGCAGCATTTCTTCGACGCGGGCATCGATTTCGCTGGCGGGCAAACGGTCCTGCTTGAGGCCGAAGGCGATGTTCTGCGCCACCGTCATATGCGGGAACAGCGCGTAGGACTGGAACATCATGTTGATCGGCCGTTCGTACGGCGGCATGTCGGTGATGTCGACGCCATCAAGCAGAATCCGCCCCTCGGTCGGCCGCTCGAAACCGGCGAGCATGCGCAGCAGGGTCGATTTGCCTGAACCGGAGCCGCCGAGCAAGGCGAAAATCTCGCCCTGATGGATCTCCAGGGACACATCGTCCACGGCGACGGTTTCGTCGAACTTCTTGGTGACACGATCGACCTTCACCAGCACCTTTTTCGGTTGCTGATGACCTTCAAGTGCCTTCCTGTAAGTGCTGGAGGCGTTTGCCATTTGAAACTCCCAACAGGTTTCAGTTGCCTGGCCAATGTGGCCGGGCTTAAGTGGATTGCAAGCCTGTAAGTGCAATTTCAGTCTTTACGCATCCCCTGTAGGAGTGAGCCTGCTCGCGATGAGGCCATGTCAGTCGACATCTCTGTTGACTGGTCTATTGCTATCGCGAGCAGGCTCACTCCTACAGGGGGATTGCGCATGCCTGACTGAACGTGCGCTGCGAGGGCTTGTTCGGCGCCGCCGTCCTGGCTGCCTGGGTCGTACTTGTTGTTATTACAGGTGTTGTTGCTCACAACTGACGGGTGCGCGCAGGCACGCCCGACCGCTGTGGGGGCAGTCAATCGTTACGTATTCGTTGCTGGTGTCAGCGCTGACTGCGCCGCGCCGCCCGTTGCCGGCACGCGGCGCCGAACGCCTGGAAAATCTTCAGGTAGTTGGGGTTGTCCAGCACCTGCCATTCCGGGTGCCATTGCACGCCGAGGGCGAAGGTCGGGCTGTGCTCGACCGAGATCGCCTCGATCAAACCGTCCGGCGCCACGGCTTCGGCGCGCAGGCCGGGCGCGAGGCGGTCGATGCCCTGGCTGTGAATCGAGTTGACCTGAAACTCATCCGGCAACTGCAGTGCTTCAAACACACCGCCGGCGAGCACGCTGACCACATGGGCCGGTGCGTATTGCACGGCGACGTCGGGGCTGTCGGCTTCGCGGTGATCGAGCATGCCCGGCAACTCGTGCACCTTCTGGTGCAGGCTGCCGCCGAAGGCGACGTTCATTTCCTGGAAGCCCCGGCAGATGCCAAGCACCGGAACGCCCGCCGCGATGGCTGCACGCAATAAAGGAAGGGTGGTGGCGTCGCGCGCCGGATCGTGATCCGTGCCCGGGGCGCTGGCGGCGCCTTGATAGTGGAACGGTTCCACGTTGGAGGGCGAGCCGGTCAGCAACAGGCCGTCGAGCTGGCCGAGCAGGTCGTCGATTTCCGTCAGGTTGCCAAGGGATGGAATGACCACTGGCAACCCATCAGCGCCAACGCTGACAGCGCGAACGTACTTGTCGCCGCTGATGTGATAGGGGTGCAGGCCAATCTGTTTGACGCACGCAGTAACGCCGATCAATGGCTTGAATGCCATTTTTATTCACCTCGAAGTCTGTCACTTGAACGAGCTTTTCCGGAGCTTATCCGCGTTTATTTTAATTAACAACTGTCCTGTAAAAAATTCTAAACGCCGCCAGTCAAATCGCTCAGGCTTTACGGCGTTTGGCGGTCGATAAGGCACGCAAGTGTTAATAAAAGCCCGAAAAATAAAGGCTGAAGGCCCAGCTGTTCGCTATTGACTTCACTTTGCCTTTCGGATTGACTGGCTGCGCAACACGGCAGTGAACATAATAATTAACAGCTAAATAGGTGCATCATGTCGGTCCCTCTGCGTACCGTTCAACTCAACGAAGCCAACGCATTCCTTAAGAAATATCCTGAGGTTTTGTACGTCGACCTTCTGATTGCGGACATGAACGGTGTGGTGCGCGGCAAGCGCATCGAACGCACCAGTCTTCATAAGGTGTACGAGAAAGGCATCAACCTGCCGGCCTCGCTTTTCGCGCTCGACATCAACGGCTCGACGGTGGAAAGCACCGGCCTGGGCCTGGACATCGGCGACGCGGACCGCATCTGCTACCCGATCCCCGGCACCCTGAGCATCGAGCCGTGGCAAAAGCGCCCGACGGCACAGTTGCTGATGACCATGCACGAGATCGAAGGTCAGCCGTTCTTTGCCGATCCGCGTGAAGTGCTGGCCAACGTCGTGCGCAAATTCGACGACCTCGGCCTGACTATCTGCGCCGCGTTCGAACTCGAGTTCTATCTGATCGACCAGGACAACGTGAACGGCCGTCCGCAATCGCCACGCTCGCCCGTATCGGGCAAGCGCCCGGTGTCGACGCAGGTCTACTTGATCGACGACCTCGACGAGTACGTCGATTGCCTGCAGGACATCCTCGAAGGCGCGAAAGAGCAGGGCATCCCGGCTGACGCCATCGTCAAGGAAAGCGCCCCGGCGCAGTTCGAAGTCAACCTGCATCACGTTTCCGACCCGATCAAGGCCTGCGATTACGCCGTCCTGCTCAAGCGTCTGGTGAAGAACATCGCCTACGACCACGAGATGGACACGACCTTTATGGCCAAGCCGTATCCGGGTCAGGCGGGCAACGGTTTGCATGTGCACATTTCGATTCTGGACAAAGAAGGCAACAACATCTTTGCCAGCGAGGATCCCGAGCAGAACGCCGCGCTGCGACACGCCATCGGCGGTGTGCTGGAGACCCTGCCGGCGCAAATGGCCTTCCTCTGCCCGAACGTCAACTCGTACCGCCGCTTCGGCGCGCAATTCTACGTGCCGAATTCGCCGAGCTGGGGCATCGACAACCGCACCGTTGCCGTGCGCGTGCCGACCGGTTCGGCGGACGCCGTGCGCATCGAACACCGCGTCGCCGGTGCCGACGCCAACCCGTATTTGCTGATGGCCTCAGTGTTGGCCGGTATTCACCACGGCCTGACCAATCAGATTGAACCGGGCGCCCCGGTCGAAGGCAACAGCTACGAGCAGAACGAACAGAGTCTGCCGAACAACCTGCGTGACGCCCTGCGTGAACTCGACGACAGCGAAGTCATGGCGCGCTACATCGACCCGATGTACATCGACGTGTTTGTTGCGTGCAAGGAGAGCGAGCTGGCCGAGTTCGAGAACTCGATCTCTGACCTTGAGTACAACTGGTATCTGCATACCGTCTGATTACAGGCTCACATAGATCCAATGTGGGAGCGGGCTTGCTCGCGAATGCGGTGTGTCATTCACCAGTGTGTTGTCTGCCACGACGCTTTCGCGAGCAAGCCCGCTCCCACATGGATCGGGTTACCAGATTTCGTTAGGCGTGCGTTCGCCCCTCCCCAATCCTTTTGTCGAGCCCAAAACAATGACCAAAACCCGCAACGACTGGGAACAACGCTTCCAGTCTCTGTCCATCGAATCCCGCGCCTTCATCAACGGCGAATACCGCCCCGCAATCAGCGGTGAGACCTTCGAATGCCTGAGCCCGGTCGACGGCCGTTTCCTCGCCGCCGTGGCCAGCACCGATGAAGCCGACGCCAACCTCGCCGTCGAAGCCGCACGCCAATCCTTCAACTCCGGCATCTGGGCGAAAAAAGCCCCGGCCGAGCGCAAGCGTATCCTGATCCGCTTCGCCGATCTGATCCTGCAACACCAGGAAGAGCTGGCGCTGCTGGAAACCCTCGACATGGGCAAACCGATCAGCGATTCGATGAGCATCGACATCCCGGCGACCGCCAATGCGATCCGCTGGAGCGCCGAAGCCATCGACAAGATCTACGACGAAGTTGCCGCCACGCCGCACGATCAACTCGGCCTCGTTACCCGCGAGCCATCCGGGGTGGTCGCGGCGATTGTGCCGTGGAATTTCCCGCTGATCATGGCCAGTTGGAAATTCGCTCCGGCATTGGCGGCGGGCAACTCGTTCATTTTGAAACCTTCGGAAAAGTCGCCGCTGACGGCCATCCGCATCGCGCAGTTGGCGCTGGATGCTGGCATCCCGAAAGGCGTGTTCAACGTGCTGCCGGGCTTCGGCCACACCGTGGGCAAGGCGCTGGCGCTGCACATGGATGTCGATGTACTGGCTTTTACCGGCTCCACGGCGATTGCCAAGCAACTGATGATTTATGCCGGCCAGAGCAATATGAAACGCGTCTGGCTCGAAGCCGGCGGCAAGAGCCCCAATGTGGTGTTTGCCGACGCGCCGGACCTGCGCGCCGCAGCCCAGGCGGCGGCCAGTGCCATCGCTTTCAACCAGGGCGAAGTCTGCACCGCCGGTTCGCGATTGCTGGTCGAGCGTTCGATTCGTGAGCAGTTCATTCCGTTGCTGGTCGAGGCGATGCAAGCGTGGCAACCGGGGCATGCCCTCGATCCGGCGACCACCGTCGGCGCCGTGGTCGATCAGCGTCAGCTCGACAACGTCCTGCGCTATATCAGCATCGGGCGTGAGCAGGGCGCCGAGCTGATTGCCGGCGGCCAGCGCAGCCTCGAAGAAACCGGCGGGCTCTACGTGCAGCCGGCGATTTTCGATAGCGTGACCAACGCGATGACCATCGCTCAGGAAGAGATTTTCGGCCCGGTGCTGTCGCTGATCACCTTCGACACCGCCGAAGAAGCGCTGCAGATTGCCAACGACAGCATTTTCGGCCTCGCCGCCGGCGTCTGGACCAGCAACCTCAGCAAGGCGCACACCTTTGCCCGCGGCCTGCGTGCCGGCAGCGTCTGGGTCAACCAGTACGACGGCGGCGACATGACCGCGCCGTTCGGTGGTTTCAAACAGTCGGGCAACGGTCGCGACAAATCGCTGCACGCGTTCGACAAGTACACCGAGCTGAAAGCGACCTGGATCAAGCTCTAATTCTTTAACAGCGGCGGTCGCCAGCGTCTGGCGGCCATCGGAGAATCGTATGAAACAACAACACGTCAACAGCTACTACGCCGCCACCCGCAACGAAGTCATCGACTTCCCGGTGCTTGAAGAGGCGGTGGACTGCGATGTCTGCATCATCGGCGCGGGCTATACCGGTCTGTCCTCGGCGCTGTTCCTCAGCGAGGCCGGCTACAAAGTCACGGTGCTCGAAGCGGCGAAAGTCGGCTACGGCGCCAGCGGTCGCAACGGCGGCCAACTGGTCAACTCCTACAGCCGTGACGTCGATGTGATTGAAGAGCGTTACGGTGACAAGACCGCAGAAATCCTCGGCAGCATGATTTTCGAAGGCGCCGACATCATCCGTTCGCGTATCAAGGATTACGACATCAAGTGCGACTACCGCCCGGGCGGTATTTTCGCGGCGATGAACAAGAAACAGCTCAACGGCCTCGCTGAGCAGAAGCGCAACTGGGAGCGCTACGGCAACCGCAATCTGAAGATGCTCGACGCAGCCGACATTCGTCGCGAAGTCGGCTCCGATGCTTACGTGGGTGGGCTGCTGGATATGCAGGGCGGCCATATTCATCCACTGAACCTGGCGCTCGGTGAAGCGGCTGCGATCGTGCGCCTGGGCGGCAAGATCTACGAGCAATCGGCGGCGGTGGAAATCACCTACGGCGAGCCGATCACCGTGCGCACCGGCAAAGGTCTGGTGCGCGCCAAATACCTGCTGATCGCCGGCAATGCGTATCTGCCGCAAGGTCTGGATAACCGTGTCACCGCGAAAAGCATGCCGTGCGGCTCGCAGATTGTCGTCACCGAACCGCTGACCGAGCAGCAGGCGCGCGGCCTGATCACCAACAATTATTGCGTGGAAGACTGCAATTATCTGCTCGATTACTACCGCCTCACCGCCGATAACCGCTTGCTCTACGGCGGCGGCGTGGTCTACGGCGCACGGGAACCGGACGACATCGAGCAACTGATTCGCCCGAAGATCCTCAAGACCTTCCCGCAACTCAAGGACGTGAAAATCGACTACCGCTGGACCGGCAACTTCCTGCTGACCATGTCACGCATGCCGCAATTTGGCCGCATCGAGAAAAACGCCTATTACATGCAGGGCTACAGCGGTCACGGCGTCACCTGCTCGCACCTGGCCGGCAAACTGATCTCGGAAATGATTCGCGGCGACGCCGAACGCTTCAACGCCTTCGCCTCCCTGCCGCACATGCCGATGCTCGGCGGCCGCACCTTCTCCGCACCGCTGACCGCCCTTGGCGCCGTCTATTACTCCCTGCGCGACCGTTTCGGCGTCTAAGTTACCTCCCCGGCGGCGGCCCAAAAGCCCCGCCGGTTTTTCACTTTGGCAAGCGCACTGATATCCATAGTGGGAGCGAGCCTGCTCGCGAAGAGGCCAGTCCAGCCACCGAAATACTTCCTGCCACACCAAAATCCCACTGTAGGAGTGAGCCTGCTCGCGATAGCGGTATGTCTGTGACATCTTCTCGTCTGACACACCGCCATCGCGAGCAGGCTCACTCCTACAGGTCCGGATTACCAAGGCAAAAATGACTTTTGCCCAACCATCCATCGAACCTGCTGAGCAACACCTGCAAACGTGATTTAATAGCCGCCTTTCACGGTTCCGGGACACGGGAGCAACGTGATCCGCGCGACCTGCGCGGCACCCGCCACCCACCCCCATCGCCCTTAAGTCGTTCTTACATAAGGCTGTCATGGATACGGGTTCTCGACTCAAACTAGTACGCGAAAGCTACAAACTCTCCCAGCGCGAGCTCGCCCGGCGTAGCGGCGTGACCAACGCCACCATCTCGCTGATCGAACAGAACCGCGTCAGCCCCTCGGTCAGCTCGCTGAAAAAGCTGCTCGAAGGCATACCGATGTCCCTGGCCGACTTTTTCACCTTCGACCAGCCCCCGCGCGAGCACCAATACGTCTTCCGCGCCAACGAACAACCCGACCTCGGCCGCCACGGCCTGCGCCTGCTGCTGATCGGCGCCTCCGTCCCCAGCCGGCAGATGCGCCTGCTGCGCGAGCAATACGCACCGGGCGCAAGCTCCGGCGAAGAGCCGATCGTGCATGCTGAAGGCGAAGAGTGCGGACTGGTCACCCGTGGCACCGTGGAGCTGACAGTAGACGGGCAGGTGAGTGTGTTGAATGCCGGGGATGGCTATTACTTCCCGACGACGCTGCCGCACAAGTTTCGCAATATTGGCGCGGATGAGGCTGAGATTATCAGCGCGAATACGCCGGCGAACTTTTAAAGCGAAGCTGTTGGATTCCTTCCGCCGTTTTCGCAAATTGGCGAACCCTAAGAAACCGCGTAATCGCGGTTTCTTCGTTTTGACTCACTAATCGGCAAGCCCCCGCCGCTCAATCACCCGAAACACATCACTGACGTCCTGCACCATGATCCGGGCGATATTGGTCACGGTATTAATGTCGTTTTCGGCATAGTCTGGCAGGCTGGTGCAGGCGATCAGGTCGAGGTATTTGAGGACGGCGTTGAGGCGCTCGGCAAGGCAGGCGTGGAGATCGCGCAACGGGGCGTCGGCGTCGATGAGCAGCACGGGGCGTTCGGTGGCGGGGTGGGACATGTGGGCGTAATGGTGAAGCGGTTTATGTACGGCCATTAGCGGGTCCTTTCATCGGTAAGCAACACCTTCCGTTTGCTGCGATCCATAGGGTGACAGCGGTCAGCGGCGGCTCACTGTAGGTCGCGTTTTCGCTTGTCGCAACCGGCCTGTAGGACGTAAAACCCGCCGCGCAGACGAAAAATACCGCCCCGTTTGGCGACGCAGGCGGCGTAATCCGACAATCGCACGCTCGCTGATGAAAGGGATTAGCCCACTCCGGGACTGCTTCGTAGCCCAGTGGGAGCAAGCTCCCTCGACACTCAGTGTGTTTTCCTACGAATCTTTCAGAATCCCAACGCGGTCAGCCGGGGTTTCAGTCCTGCGCAAACATCCACTCGGCGATCACTTCGCCTTCCACTGTCCGCCACCGTTTTCACAATCAATCCTGGCCTGAGCCAAATGTTCGGCGTCGTAGTAGTACGTGGTCACATGCGCGTTGTCAGGCAGGTTCAGCGGTTTGGCGCTTTTGTCTTTGCTGGTCGAGTGCGGGTTGGCCAGGGATTCCTGGGTGAGGCGGGCAGTGCAGGTGGCCTGGTAGTGATCGTCGCAGCGTTCGACTTTTTTCTTGGTCGCATTGAGGGTGTCTTTGGTTTCGTTGCTGCACGACCAGTTGATCGAGTCTACGGGCACGCCTTCGTACTCGTAGCAACTGTGGGTTTCCACAGCCGGCACCGAGGCGCTGGAGGAGCGGGTCTGGACGTCGCAGCCTTCGGCCATGACGCAGGTGGGAATAACGCAAAACGCGGCGATCAGGAGCAGCAGTCGGGTGTTCATCGGCAGTTTCCTCTCCAATGGCGCCGCGTCTGATCGGTGACTGGGCGCTTGTCTGCTTTCGAGATCGCGGTGGCGCGCCAGGTTCAATCGGGTTTCCAGGCGGCGCCGTTCGCGTACACTGCAAAACAATCGGACACCTTCAGCGCCCCACGGATTGGAACATCGTCATGATCGAAATCGGCCGCCGCAACAATGCGCCCAGCTCACAACAGCCCTTCCACGATATCTACCTGTTCCATATCGATCCAGGCCAGCCGGACACGCCGTTTTGCTTTGAGCAGTCCATGGGCGGCGGGCACATGGAGCACGGCGGTGCGCGGTTTTTGGCGCGCGATGAACTCGACGCCTGGCCCGGCGAATGGCGCGAACACTTGAAGAAGGCCGATTGCGCCTGGGTGGCCGAGTTGATCGATGCCCATCCGCAGGCCGATCAGGCCACGCTGGTGGCTTTGATCCTCCAGCGCCATCAGCAACCAAACAAGCCCGTTGGACGCCTGAAAGCCATCGGCCACTGGTTCAAGCGCAACATCCGCGTCGGCGGCCGCTACGGCATCTAAACCCCGGAGAATTCCCATGGTTCAAACCCTCGAACGCGCCATCGCCATTGCCGCCACGGCCCATGCCGGGCAAGTGGACAAGGGCGGCGCGCCGTACATTCTGCATCCGCTGAAAGTCATGATGCGCATGGCCACGCTGGAAGAACGCATCGTCGCCGTGCTGCACGATGTGGTCGAGGATTGCGGCGTCAATCTCGATGACTTGCGCCGGGAAGGTTTCAGCGAAGAGGTGCTGACGGCCATCGCATCGGTGACCAAGGCGCCCGGCGAGTCTTACGACGATTTTGTCGACCGCGCCGCGCAGAACGCGATCGGGCGGGTGGTGAAGCTGGCGGATCTGGAAGAGAACAGCGATCTCTCGCGGATCGCCTCGCCGAGCTGGGAGGATCTGGAGCGGGTCGAGAAATATCGGCGGGCGATGGCGCGGTTGCGTATGTAAGGCGTGCGGGGTTCCCTGTGGGAGCGAGCCTGCTCGCGAATGCGGCAGATCAGTTATTCATCAGTGACTGGTGAGACGCTTTCGCGAGCAGGCTCGCTCCCACAATGGATAGGGGTGTGTCAGTTGAATAGCTAGGAAGGCGACTATGAAATCCGTTTTGTGTTTGTTGATTGCTGCCGCTTTCGGCGCGTTGTTGCAGTTCGAAGGCGTACCCCACGGCCTGCTGTTGGGCTCGATTGTCGTTACCGCGTTGTTCGCCAGTAAGACCGGCATCGCCCCGGCAACCCCTTATGGGCTGGGCTACATTCAGGTCACACTGGGCATCGCCACCGGGCTGATGTTCGGCGCCTGGCACAGCGAAACGGCCTCAACGATGTTGCCCAGCCTTGGCGTGCTGCTGATCTGCCTGACTGTACAGATCGCGTTGGCCGGATGGTGGCTCACACGTGGCGCCGGCTGGAATCGCACCGACGCACTGCTGGCGGTTTATCCCGGCGCATTGGCCGCAGTGTTCGATTTGCTTGAGTCGGAAAAGGCCTCAAGCAAAGTCATCATCGTGCACCTGATGCGGCTGCTGTTGATCACCGTGCTGGTGAGTTTGCTGATCCCCGGACACACAGCGGCGGCCGAGGTCGCCAACGACCCACTGACCACAGGCATGGCGCTGACCGCGTTCTCGGTCATTGCTTTGAGCGTATTGCTCGGACGCCTGCTGCTGGCAATCGGCGTCCCGGCGCCGTTCATGCTCACCGCAATTCTCGTCACCGCTGTGTTTGTGAAGTCGGGATGGCTGCATGGCTTTCACATGCCGGAGTGGAGCCTGAATCTGGCCGCACTGATTCTCGGCGTGCGCATAGGCGCACGGTTTCAGGGACTCGGCATCGCGGAACTGGCGCGACATGGCCGCACAGCTTTCGTCTCGGTAGGTTTGATGATTGTCGTCGCAGCGGTATTTGCCGAAGTCGCAGCGCGCTGGCTGGGCAGTGATCCGCTGTCGCTGTGGCTGGCGTACATGCCGGGCGCGATCGAGACGATTGCGATTGTCGCGTTTGGGGGTGGGCTGAACGTGGTGTTTATCCTGACGCATCATCTGAGCCGGATGGTGTTGCTGCATTTTGCCCCGGCGTTGTGGGTACAGATGCGGCGGGTGCGCGAAGAAGTCTGATTTGTGGCGAGGGAGCTTGCTCCCGCTGGGCTGCGAAGCGGCCCCAAATCCTGATACGTCGATACTCGGTGGCAGGATTTGCGACGACTGCGTCGCCGAGCGGGAGCAAGCTCCCTCGCCACAGAAGCGGTGTTCGCTTCAGCGGGAGCAAGCTCCCTTGCCACAGAAGTGGTGTTCTTCAGCGGATGTGCGCTGAAAAGCCTTCCAGGTCCGGTGCTATGTCATCCTTCAACGTCAACGCCGGAATCTCATACTCCCCGCCATTCTGTTGCCGAAACCCGATCGGCCGGGCACTCCACAATTCGTCCAGGCGCAGCCCCAGTTCAGCGGTGGTCTCGGCATAGCGTGCTTCGTCCATGCGACTGGTGCGATACACCACGAACGGCGGCACCACTTCAAACCCCGGGTAATACAGAATCCCGTGCTGGATCGGAAACAGCAGATCATCCATCGGCCCGTTAATCCCGCGTGGGCTGTAATGCGATTCCCAGCCGCCGGTCGTGACGAGCAGCATCGCCCGTTTGCCCTTCATTTTGCCTTCGCCGTAACGCTCGCCCCAGCGGCTGTCGGAGTGTTCGCCGACGCCGTAGGCAAAGCCGTAAGCGTAGACGCGGTCAAACCAGCCTTTGAGAATCGCCGGCATGCTGAACCACCACATCGGGAATTGCAGAATCAGCGCGTCTGCCCACAGCAGTTTGTCTTGCTCGCGGGCGATGTCGGCGGCCTGGGTGCCGTCGGCGTAGGCGCGTTTGGAATCGAGCGAGGCGTGGAAGGGTTGCGATGGGTCGCGCTGCGGTGCGTCGTCGGCGTCGAGCACCGGTTTCCACTTCATCGCGTAGAGGTCGGAGACCTGCACGGTGTGGCCGGCGGCTTGCAGGCGCTGGACGGTGAAGTCGCGCAGTGAGCCGTTGAGCGAAGTCGATTCAGGGTGGGCGTAGACCAGTAATACGTTCATGTCGCGTGCTCCTTGAGTTGGATGACTGCAGGATCGGCGCTCGCCCGGTATATTTGAAATGAATGTCTGATATGTCTGGTATAGCCATGAATAATTTGAGACGCCTGGATATCAATCTGCTGCTGACGCTCGATGTGCTGCTGGTCGAGCACAACGTCACACGCGCGGCGCAGCGCCTGCACTTGTCGCAGCCGTCGGTGAGCGTGCATTTGGCGCGGTTGCGCGAGATCTTCAATGATCCGCTGTTATTGCCCGGCCCCAGAGGCATGCGCCCGACAGCCCGCGCCGATGAATTGCGCGAGCCGCTGCGTGAAGCGTTGGAGGCGTTGGAGAGGGCGGTGGCGCCGGCCAGTGCGTTTGACCCAGCGCAGGCGACGCACAGTTGGAAAATCGCCGCGACCGACTACGGCGAGTCCACCGTCGTGCTGCCGGCGCTCAGCCATTTGCGCGAACAGGCGCCGGGCACACGGCTGGCGATCATAGATCTGACGCCGGCGCAGATGGTCAAGCAGGCCGAGCAGGGCGTGTTCGATCTGGCCCTGCACATCAGCGAAGATGCGCCGCCGGAGCTGCATCGGCGGCCGCTGTTCACCGAACACTATGTGCTGGCCGGGCGCATCGGCCATCCGGGATTGACCCAAGCGCCCAGCCGCGAGCAGTTCTGCGCGCTGGAACATGTGCTGGTGTCGCGCGAGGGCGGGGGCTTTTTCGGCGTGACCGACAAGGCGCTGGCCGAGGTCGGACTGGCGCGCAAAGTGGTGCTGTCGGTACCGCACTTTCTGATGGCGATGTCGGTGCTGGCCAGCACCGATCTGGTGGCGATGCTGCCGTCACGCCTGGTGCGCGGCAATCCGGCGCTGCAAGTAGTCGATGCGCCGTTGTCAGTACCAGGCTATGAAATGGCGATGTTTTGGGCTGAACGTGTGCACCGCGATCCGGCGCACAAATGGTTGCGTGAGCAATTGCTGGCCTCGGTCTGACGCGCTGTCAGGCGTGGCCGAGGGCAATCGCGAACGACACGACGATCATGCACGCGAAGGCGAAATTGAGATTCATCAGTTGTTCATCCTGAGGCTTTAAGAGTGAGGCCATTGTGAACAGGCGAAGCGCAAAGAAAAAATTCGCCTTGTCGATTCCAATGATCAAAATCATTGATAGCCGCTGCGTTTGTATTTACCTGAGGCTTTCGCTAGTCTCAGCGAAACCTGCAACTACAAGCACAAACAGGCATAACCATGCACGATCATTCCATCGCCGAATTGCCTTCCCTGCGTCGGCAGAAAATCCTTTTGCTGCTTGAGCGCGACGGCAAGGTCATGGCCTCCGAGCTGAGCCAGCATTTTGCGGTGTCCGAAGACACCATCCGCCGCGACCTTGCCGAACTGGACAACGCCGGACTGGTGCAGCGCGTGCATGGCGGGGCGTTGCCGCGACCCAAGGACTCCGGCAAGGATTACTTCACCCGCCTGGATGAGACCGACGAGGTCAAAGTGCGCCTGGCGCAACTGGCGGCGCAGCACATCAAGGACGGGCAGATTGTGCTGTTCGATTCCGGTTCGACCACCTTGCAGGTGGCGCGCTCGTTACCCGCTGAAATCCGCATCACGGCCGTGACCGCTTCACCGTTGACGGCGATTGCGCTGTCCGAATACAAAGGCGTGAAAGTGATTCTGGCCGGCGGGGAATTGAATCCACACTCGATGTCGGCGAGCGGTCAGGAGGCGCTGCGATTGCTGGCGGGCATCAAGGCTGATCTGGCTATTACCGGGGTTTGTGCGATCCATCCTGAAGTGGGGATCACCTCGCTGCATTTCGATGAAGTGCCGATAAAACAGGCGATGCTCAACGGCGCGACGCAGGTGATTGCAGTGACCACGGCGGACAAGCTGGGCGCAGTGGAACCGTTTGTGGTGGCGCCGTGTACGCGTCTGCACAGGCTGATTACAGAGCTGCATCTGGGGTCGGGGAGTGTGGAGGATTATCGGCGGTTGGGGATTGTGGTGGAGCAGTTGCCGGATTGAGATTTCGTGTTGAGTTTGAGGGCCTCTTCGCGAGCAAGCCCGCTCCCACAGGGGGGTTGTGTCGTTCACAAACCCAATGTAGGAGTGAGCCTGCTCGCGATGAGGCCAGTGAATTCAGCGTAACCGCTCAAGCATCTGGTAATACCACATCCCCGCCGCCAGCAACGGGTTGCCAAGCAGATCGCCCATCGGCACGCGAATATGCTGGCACGCGGCGAACGTGTCGAACTGCTCCATCTGCCCGGTAATCGCCCGGCTCATGATTTCACCCATGATGTGCGTCGTGGCGATGCCGTGCCCCGAGTAGCCCTGGCAATACCAGACGTTATCCGACAGCTTGCCCAGTTGCGCAATACGGTTGATCACAATGCCCATGGCGCAGCTCCATTGATAATCGATCTGCACGCCCTTGAGCGCCGGGAAGGTGCGCTCGATGCACGGGCGCAATTCGGCAGCGATGTCCCGTGAATCCTTGCCGCTGTAGTTGGCGCCGCCACCGAACAGCAGACGACCATCGGCGGTGAGCCGGTAATAGTCGAGGACGAAGCGGCAGTCGTACACCGCGAGGTCTTCGGGGTTGATCTGCCGGGCCAGCTCGCCGAGCGGCGCGGTGGTGACGATGCCACCCATGGCCGGGAAAATCTTGCCCTTGAGCTGGGCGGGTTCGAGCTTGTGATAGACGTCGCCGGCGAGCATCACCTGATTGGCGTCGATCCGGCCGTGGGCCGTTCTCACCCCGGGTTTATCGCCGTGAATGATCTCCAGCACTTCGCTGTTTTCAAAGATCAGCGCGCCGAGACTGTGCGCCGCCCGGGCTTCACCGATGCACAGGTTAAGCGGGTGCAGATGCAGGTTGCGGGTGTTCTTGATTGCGCCGTGATACAGGTCGCTTTGCAGCAGGTCGCGGACCTGACTGCGGTCAAGCAGGCTGACTTCGTCACCCAGACCGCGACGCACTGCTTCTGCGTAATCCTTGCGCAGGTCGCTCATGTGGCTCGGCTTGTACGCCGCGTGCAGATGGCCGTGTTTGAGGTCGCACTGGATCGCGTATTTTTCCACGCGCTGACGAATGATTTCATGCCCGCGCCAGCGCAGGTGCCAAATGAAATCATCGACGTCATCACCGAGTGTCGCGCGCATCTGTTTGCGCATCGCGCCGTCGCCGGACAGGCTGCCGGTGACTTGCCCGCCATTGCGCCCGGTGGCGCCCCAGCCGATTTTATGGCTTTCGACGATGGCGACTTTCAGGCCTTTTTCGGCCAGTTCCACGGCCGTGGCGACACCGGTGAAACCGCCGCCGATGATCACCACATCAACTTTGTGCCGACCTTGCAGGGTCGGGTAGTCGGTGTCCTGGTTGAGGGTGGCGGTGTAGTAGGAATTGCAGCGAATAGTCATGTTGGGTCCACATAAATTCAGGGTGTACACGGTCCCTTGTAGGAGTGAGCCTGCTCGCGATGGCGGTGTCAGTCAAAAAATCAGCTATCTGACACACCGCCATCGCGAGCAGGCTCACTCCTACAGGGGGCTGGTGAATACTCAGGCCTCGGTCAGATACCAGCGCCAATCCTGCTCACCCACCTCAGCCATGAACTGCCGATACTCGGCACGCTTCACCGCCAGATACACCCCAAGAAATTCCTGCCCCAACGCCTCCCGCGCCCACGCGGAATTTTCCAGCGCCTGCAACGACGTCAGCCAATCGGTCGGCAGCAGCTCTTTCGCCTGCGCATATCCATTGCCCTCGACCGGTGCACCCGGATCCAGCTCCTCACGAATGCCCCGATGAATGCCGGCAAGAATCGCCGCTGCCGCCAGATACGGGTTGGCATCGGCGCCGCAGATGCGGTGTTCGATGTGTCGCGTGGGGGCCGGGCCACCCGGCACGCGCAGGCTCACGGTGCGGTTGTCGACGCCCCAGGTCGGTGCCAGTGGTGCGTAGCTGTTGGCTTGAAAACGCCGGTAGGAATTGGCGTTCGGACAGAACAGCAGCAGCGAATCAAGCAGTGAGGCGAGCATGCCGCCAATTGCTGTGCGCAGCAGCGGGGTGCCGGCCGGGTCTTCGGACGCAAACAGATTTCGGCCCTCGCCGTCGGCAAGGCTGACGTGCATGTGCATGCCGGTGCCGGCCAGATCATCGAACGGCTTGGCCATGAACGTCGCTTGCATGCCGTGCTTGTGCGCCACGGCTTTGACCAGACGTTTGTAGCGCACCGCCTGATCCATTGCTGCCAGTGCCTCGCCATGTTCGAGGGTGATTTCCACTTGGCCCGGTGCGTATTCGGAAATCGCCGTGCGCGCCGGAATGCCGTGCAGTTTGCAGGCGCTGTAGAGGTCGGCGAGGAACGGCTCGATCTGCTCCAGTTCGCGCAGACCGTAGACTTGCGTGTGTCGCGGGCGGCCACCGTCAGCATCGAGCGCCGGTTGCGGTCGGCCGTTGTGATCGCGTTTCGCATCGAGCAGATAAAACTCCAGTTCGCAGGCCATCACCGGGTGATAGCCCTCGGCCCTGAGCGCGTCGATCACTTTGATCAGCAGATGGCGAGGGTCGGCGATGCTCGCTGGCAGGCCCTCGGTCGGGTGCATGCTGACCTGCACCGCCGCGGTCGGAATCCGCCGCCATGGCAGGCGCACCAGACTGCCTTCCAGCGGATAGGCGCGGCAGTCGATATCGCCAACGTCCCAGACCAGCCCGGAGTTTTCCACGTCTTCACCCTGAACGGTCAGGCCAAGGATGGTGCTCGGCAACGGCCGACCGCTTTCATAGACCGCGAGCAGTTCTTCGCGGTGCAACAGCTTGCCGCGCGGCACGCCGTTGGCATCGAGGATAAACAGCTCGATCATGTCGATGTCGGGGTTCTGCTCAAGAAACTGACGTGCGTCTTCAATGGCTGCGAATTTCATAATGTTCACTCACGATGGCGCCGCACAGGCGCGCAGATTCGGGCCGGACTCATTGGAAGGCGTCCCGGCAGGTATTTCGAGTGGATATCAGTCAGGGGTGACACAGAACCTGTGGCGAGGGCGCTTGTTTGCGCTGAGGCGCGAAGCGGCTCTCGCTTTATGATTCAAGGGCTGGGGACTGCTGTGCAGTCCGGCGGGAGCAAGCTCCCTCGCCACAATGGATCTTTACTGACTGACAGAAATCAGCAGGCGATATCCGGCGGGCGTGCGGAGTGACGCAGTTTGGAGCGGCGCAGGGCCATGGGCAGATTGACGATGCGGTTCATACGCGGCCCCTGTTGCAGTGGGCGCGTATGGCAGAGACGTTCAACCTTTGGGGTTGTTGTGGTGACGTACTCATAACGCGTATTTCCGTTGGCGGAAAGCGTCGGCAGCAGGGCGAACCCGGCGACCGGTGTGCCCGGATAGTAAGGGGGAATTTGCCGGCGTGTAAACGGGAGATTTGCCGATGGCGCTTGCTGCATTTGGTCTGATTGACCGAGTTGCCTTTTTCGCGAGCAGGCTCGCTCCCACATTGAATGCATTTGAACTGTGGGAGCAGGCTAGCTCCCATATTGGAATGCATTTCTACTGTGGGAGCGAGCCTGCTCGCGAATGGCCGCACCTCGGCCCAGAGTGAACACGCCGGGCCCTATCGTTTCTTGCCGCTGTGTCATTCAACGCAGCACGTAGTCGTCCGGTTGCGGCGCGGGCGGCAGCGGCGACACGCCAAGTTCGTACAGCACGTCGCGCTCCAGCGTCCGCACCAATGCGTCGGTCGGCAGGTCGTTTTCATCGCGGCCGAACGGGTCTTCCAGTTCGTCGGCAATTGCGTCGAAGCCGAAGAAGGTGTAGCTGACAATCGCCGTGAACAGCGGCGTCAGCCAACCGAGGGATTCTGCCATGGCGAAGGGCAGCAGAAGGCAGAACAGGTAAATCGTGCGGTGCAGCAGCAGGGTGTAAGGGAAGGGCAGTGGCGTGCTCTTGATCCGGTCGCACACGGCCTGGGCCTGGGTCAGGCTGGTGAGGTGATTGGCCAGCAACTGATAGCGCCATGGCGACAGTACGCCAGCCGATTCCAGCGCTGAACACTGGCGCCCGACCTGATGGATGATCTGCCCGCAGTGATCCGGCGCAGCCCCATCGATTGGCGGACTGACCCAGTCGGCACTGGCCCGCGCCTCGCTTTCGCCGCGCAGTCGTGCGTTCAGCGCATGGGCGAAACCGCACAGGTTGCGCAACAGCGGCGCGCGCAGGCTGGCGTCTTCGATGCCTTGGGTCTCGCGCATCACCGAGCGCACGCGCAACAGCACCTCGCCCCAGGCTTTGCGCCCCTCGTACCAACGGTCATAACAGGCGTTGTTGCGAAAACTCAGGAAAATCGACAGCGACAGGCCGAGCAGAGTGAACGGTGTCGCGTTGATCTTGGCGAAATAGCTCGGCACAAGAAGTTCGATCAGCACGATCGCCGCCGCCAGCAGCGTCAGCATCAGGGTGCGCATGGCGATGCGTTTGGCGATCGAGCCTTTGAGGGTGAACAGTACGGCGAACTGATTGGGTCTCGGTCTTACGATCATCTCGCGGTCCCGGTTACGTGGCGGGTCAGCCGCCGGTCATGTTCATGAACCGCACCACCTGCACGTCGTCGTTGACTTCGAAGTTGTGCCGATACGGCTTGAGTTTCATCGCCTCGATGATCGCGTTTTCCAGGCGCTCCGGATGGCCGGGATGGGCGCGTAACACTGCTTTGAGGTCCATCGAATGCTCGTTGCCCAGGCACAGCAGCAGGCGACCTTCGACGGTCAGGCGCACGCGGTTGCAGGTGCCGCAGAAGTTGTGGCTGTGTGGCGAGATAAAGCCCAGGCGAATGTTCGGTGCTTCGGCAACTCGCCAATAGCGCGAAGGCCCTTGGGTCGATTCGGCCGAATCGATCAGGGTAAACCGCTCGGCGATACGCTCGCGAACCTGCGCGCTGGAATAGAACGACTCGGCACGGCTGTGCTCGGCAATCGCCCCGAGCGGCATCTCTTCGATAAAGGAGATATCCAGGTCGCGGTCGATGGCAAAACTCACCAGATCGTTGATCTCATGGTCGTTGCGTCCCTGCATCACCACGCAGTTGAGCTTGGTGCGGGTGAAGCCGGCAGCGCGCGCGGCATCAATGCCTTCGATGACCTGCGCCAGGTCGCCGGTGCGGGTCAGTTCCTTGAAACGCTGCGGGTCGAGGCTGTCGAGACTGATGTTGAGGCGCTTGACCCCGGCTTCGAACAACGGCTTGGCCAGCCGACCCAACTGCGAACCGTTGGTGGTCAGGCACAATTCACGCAGGCCGGGCAGGGCGGCGATCTGTTCACACAGTTGCACGACGCCGGGTCGAATCAGCGGTTCGCCGCCGGTCAGGCGGATTTTGCGCGTGCCCAAGGCGACGAAGCTTTGCGCGACCTGGAACAGCTCTTCCAGCGTGAGGATTTGCTGGCGCGGCAGAAATTGCATGTCCTCGGCCATGCAATAGACGCAGCGAAAATCACAGCGGTCGGTGACCGACAGGCGCAAATAGTCGACGCGGCGGTTGTAACCATCGATCAATGCACGCTCTGTCATAGGCCGCCTCGTGGGTGTTGGACGCCGGTATCGGGCGCAGACTGCGCAGGGTAAGGGGCGCTCGTCGTGCCGTCCAATCACTCTGGCTGACCGAGTGATTGACGGCGTCGATGAGGGTGGTCACTGCGCGCCGAACATTGCCGTCCAGTAAATGCCGGCATTGCTCTTCGGGTCGGTCGCATACGCCGCGCCGAGTTCTTTGTACTGCGGGTTCATCAGGTTCGCACAGTGGCCGGGGCTGGCGAGCCAGCCTTCGACGACCTTGTTGGCGCTGTCTTGCCCAGCGGCGATGTTCTCGCCGACCAGCTGCCCGCTGTAGCCGGCGAGTTCGGCGCGGTCGCCCGGAGTGCGGCCGTCGCCGTCCTTGTGGTCGAGGTAATTTTTATTGGCCATGTCGCGGCTGTGATCCTGGGCGACGGTGGCCAATGTCGCGTTCCAGGCCAGCGGGGCCGCCGCGGCAAACGCCTGAGCGCCGCATTGGCGCGGCTGGCTGCGGGCGGTGTTGAGTTGCGCCAGCAGTTTTTGCCCTTCACTTTGCGCATCGCCCAGCTGCGCCGAGAGCAACGGCCGCGCCAGCACGATGCGCCAGTCGCGATCGACGCGGCTGACGCCGACATCGACGAACTGCGGATCAAGCACGACCTGACAGAAGCTTTCCTTGATCGCCTGCATCGCCGACGCCGCATCGCGCGGGCCGTTGAGGGTGATCGCCTGGACGTTGACCATCGGGTAACGGGCGCTGGCCATGGCTTGCTGGAGGTCGACCGCACCGCTCGCCGGCAGGCGCAGGCGTGGGTCGGCCGCCAGCGGTGGCAGTTCGTTCGACGCCTGGCTGCCGCAACGCTGCGGCTGGCTGCGATAGCTGTTGATCGACTCAATCAATTGCAGTTCATCGGCAGCCAGCGCCGAGGCGGCAAAGACCACGCCCAGCGACAACGCGGCACAACGCAAAACCGATGGCATGAAACGCATGGAAATCCCCCTTGAGCGCAATGCGCCCATGATGCGCGAAAGGCCCCCGGTGAGCGCAATGTCTTTTTCTTTTCCAATGGTTTTTTTCTACGCCACGATGCCCGCCAATTGTCCGGCTACAATCTGCGCAGGCCCCCGAAATCCGGGCGTCTCACCGACGTAACACTTGGCCCGCTGCGGGCGTTGAGGGAATCCACAATGCGATTAAAAAGCCTGACCGGCTGTTTCGTATTAACCCTGTTGATCCACACAAGCTCGGCGAACGCGCAGGCGCCGATCGAGGCCAAGGCTGAACAAAAAGCCGAGGTGCTGGAGGAGAAAGCGGCGGACAACGTCAGTGCTCCTGCGCCGAAGTCCGAAGCGATCACGCCGACCGAGGCGCAAGCGGTAGACCCGGCCGGCGCCGCGCCGCTGGACGATCCGCTGACCTGTCTGGCGCGCAGCATCTATTGGGAAGCCAAGGGCAAGGACACCCCGGAAATGGAAGCTGTGGCCAGCGTGGTGATGAATCGCCTCGGCCACGAAGGCTTTCCCGACACGGTGTGCGCGGTGGTCAAGCAAGGCTCGGAGAGCGGCAACTGCCAGTTTTCCTGGTGGTGCGATGGCAAGCCTGATCAGGTCAAGGAAGATGCCGAATACGCGCTGGCCAAGGAAATCGCCGGCAAGGCGTTGAACCGCCAGCTCAAGGACCGCACCCGCGGTGCCCTGTATTTTCATGATCGCGGCGTGCACCCGAGCTGGGCGAAGGCGTACCGCAACACGGCGCAGACCGGCAGGTTTCTGTTCTACAAACCTGCCGGCGGCGACGCGCGCTAACTGGCGTGGGTGCTGAGAATGCTCGCCACTTGCTGCGGCTGGCAGTTCAGGTAGGGCGACTTTTGCAGCCAGCGCTGGTCGGGATACCACGAAAACATGAACTGGCCATTCTTCAGGCGGTCGATCACTTGTCTGGCAATCTGCGGCCGCACGGCCGGGCAGCCCTGGCTACGGCCGATGCGCCCTTGGCGCTTGCTCCATAACGGGTTCACGTAACTGGCGGCGTGGATGACGATGGCGCGGTCCCGGGCCAGGTCATTGAAGCCCGGCTCAAGGCCGTCCATGCGCAGCGAATAGCCGTGGGTGCCTTCGTAGCTTTCCTGGGTGCGGAACAGGCCAAGGCTGGACTGATAACTGCCTTCACGATTGGAAAATTGCGTGGCGAAGTTTTCCCCGGAGTTGGAGCCGTGGGCAACCAGGTCGCGCAGCACCAGCTTCTTTTTGCTCAGGTCGAAAATCCACAGGCGGCGCTCGGTGGACGGTCGCGAGTAGTCGATGATCGCCAGATGACGCGAGGGCCGGGCGCCGTTGTTGACTGCGCATTGCATGGCGCTCAATGCACCTTTGAGCGCATGGGGATTGAGTTCCGGCGCGGCTTGGGCGAGGCTGGTGTAGAGAACCGGCGATGGCTTGCCGGCGGCAAATACTGGACTGGTCACGGCGACAAGGGTCGCGGTGGTCAGCAGGAGTCGGCGCAAAAACGTCAACATTTTATAAAGTGTCCTCACTGGCGACATAAACGGCACTTTTGGTTCCTGACTCCCAGTCGTTACCCGCAGGCCCGAAGATCGAGCCTGACTGTTCAGCGCAGCTAATGTAAGGTTGACCGTCATCGAGACGGCCATGGATTGGAGTAAAGCAGTTGTTCAAAAAGTACGCATGCTACTTGAGCATTTGTTTGCTCGCTGCGCCGTTTGTCGCTTGCGCTGAGGAGCCGCTGCCACCCTTGCCGACGCTGGCGACGCCGCCTGCGCCAATTCCGGTCGAGCCACGCAGCCCGTTACACGCGGTCATGATCAGCTTGCCGCAGTCGTGTCCGGCCATCGCCGCGCAGCTCAACGGCCCGGCACTGGCACAATTGCAGGCGTTCTATGAACAACAGGACTGGATGCCGGTCTGGGCGCAGGACTCTGCACGATTGCCGACGTTGCGCACGCAATTGCAACTGTTGGTTGACGATGGCCTGAATCCGAACCGCTATGCCGTCGCGACCACCGCACCGCAGGATGGCGAGTTATGCGCCGACATCGATATCAGCCGCCAGTACCTTCAGGCGTTGCAGGACCTGCATTACGGGCGCCTGCTGCAAGCGCATTTCGAGCCGCTGTGGCGCGTCGACGGCCCGCCGCACGATCGTCAGGCGCAACTGCTGAGTATTGCCGTGCCCGGACTGCAGGACATTGCGGCGGCGTTCGAGCTGGCCCGTCCGCATCTGGTTCAGTACCGCAACCTGCGCCACCTTTATGCGGCGCAACGACTCCAGGCCTTGCCGCAGTGGCAGTCCATCGGCAGCGGGCCACTGCTGCGCCCGGCAATGGAAGACCAACGCGTGCCGGAACTGGCCAGGCGTCTGCACAGCGAAGGCTATCTGCCTGAGCCGGTCGCGTCCGGCAACGCCTACGAAGGCGAACTGGTGGACGCGGTGAAAAGTTTTCAGGCCAACCACTCGCTGCAGGCTGACGGCGTGGTCGGCCCGGGGACAATTGCCGAACTGAATATCAGCCCGCTGACCCGCCGCGATCAGTTGCGCATCAATCTTGAGCGGTTCCGCTGGCTGGCGCAGGACATGGAAGCCGACGGCCTGCTGGTCAACGTCGCCGCCGCAGAACTCACGCTTTATCACGGCGGCCAGCCGGTCTGGCAAACCCGCACTCAGGTGGGCCGGGCGGAGCGCCAGACGCCGCTGCTCAAATCCCGCGTCACGCGGCTGACCCTCAATCCGACATGGACGGTGCCACCGACCATTTGGAAAGAGGACAAACTGCCGGAAATCCGCAAGGACCAGACCTTTCTCAGCCGCCATAACCTGCAAGTGCTCGATGCCAACGGCCAACCGTTGGCGGCGGCGGACATCGATTGGGACAATCCCGGCAATGTCCTTTTGCGACAGGACGCCGGCCCGCGCAATCCGCTGGGGCAAATGGTCATTCGCTTCCCCAACCCGTTCTCGGTCTACCTGCACGACACACCGAGCAAGGCGCTGTTCGACAAGGGACCGCGGGCGTTCAGTTCCGGATGCGTACGGGTCGAACACCCGATGCAATTGCGCGATCTGCTACTTACCCCGGCGGAAAAGGCCCGTACCGAAACCCTGCTCGCCAGCGGCAGCACCCACGAGTTCCGCCTGTCGACCCCGGTGCCCATCCTGATGACCTACTGGACCGCACAGGTCGATAGCGCAGGCCAGGTGCGTTATGCGCCGGACATCTACAGCCACGACAGCGCGCTGTTGGTAGGGCTTGATCGGGCACATTGAGGGTGGGATCGGTGGCGTTCAGAAATTGTGTGGCTGGCCCCGGACCCTTGTGGGAGTGAGCTTGCTTACGAAGAGGCCGGAACATTCAGCATCGAGGTTGCCTGACCTGACGCTTTCGTCGGAACGCCGCCCGGAGCAAGCTCGCTCCCACAAGGAATTGGGGGGCGCGGCGGGGTTGTGGCTGGCATCGGGCCAGTGTGGGAGTGAGCTTGCTCACGAAGAGGCCGGAACATTCAGCATCGAGGTTGCCTGACCTGACGCTTTCGTCGGAACGCCGCCCGGAGCAAGCTCGCTCCCACAAGGGATTGGGGGGCGCGGCGGGGTTGTGGCTGGCATCGGGCCAGTGTGGGAGTGAGCTTGCTCACGAAGAGGCCGGAACATTCAGCATCGAGGTTGCCTGACCTGACGCTTTCGTCGGAACGCCGCCCGGAGCAAGCTCGCTCCCACAAGGGATTGGGGGGCGCGGCGGGGTTGTGGCTGGCATCGGGCCAGTGTGGGAGTGAGCTTGCTCACGAAGAGGCCGGAACATTCAGCATCGAGGTTGCCTGACCTGACGCTTTCGTCGGAACGCCGCCCGGAGCAAGCTCGCTCCCACAAGGGATTGTGGGGCGCGGCGGGGTTGTGGTTGGCATCGGGCCAGTGTGGGAGTGAGCTTGCTCACGAAGAGGGGCATGAGGTTCTGGTGGCCCAAATCGCATCCCACAGTGGATAGTCGTCAAGCTTTTGCACCAAGCCTGCCCGCAGGGGGTTGGCCACCACATATCGAGCCATTTGTACCAGATCGTCGTCCCGCCTCAGTGCACGATCATGAAAGCCCGGTTGCCAGAGACTTCCCTCTCGACCCGCAGCCATATTCACCACCCGCGCGCTCAGGGATTTTGTTCTCTGCATCAATTCACTCAGTGACCCACGCTTCAAATCGATTAACCAGTGAAAGTGGTCCGGCATGACAACCCAGGCCAGCGAATCAGCGAAGCCCAGCTCCTGAGCTTTGCGGAATTGCTCTGCGACCAATCTACCCAATGCAACTTGTCTGAAAACAGGCGCGCGGAATAGCGTATTTGCGGTTAATAAATATATACGGTTGGGTTCGTCATAACGGCCGAGACGCAAACGATGTGAGGCTGATAGTTTTGGCATTCCCTTGCCCTTTCAAGAAGAACTGAAAGGTTAGATCTGTAGATAGAGAGGTACGGGAAGGATTGTTGGCAGGATGTGTCTGTTGAAAACCTTTCAGACTGATCGAAGAGACCGTCTGATCAGATGCCTTCGTCGGAACGCCGCCCGGAGCAAGCTCGCTCCCACATGAGATCGGCGGTATCGAGATATTTTGTGTCAGGCCGAAAAACCTGCGGGAGTGGGCTTGCTCACGAAGAACGATGACACGGTCTACCCCTTCGCCACCCGCCACAAATACCAAGCCGCGACCGTGCGGTACGGCCGCCACGCCTGGCCGATGTCGATCATTTGCTTGCGCGTCGGCTGCACCTCCAGGCCTTTCAAGCGCCGATAGCCTTCGCGCACGCCGAAGTCATCTGCCGGCAGGATATCCAGGCGTTCCAGGCTGTAGATCAGCAGCATTTCCACGGTCCAGCGGCCGACGCCGCGCAGGCTGATCAGGCGCTCGATCAGCGCTTCGTCGGCCATCGCCAGGGCGGTGGCGTAATCCGGGACCACGCCGTCCAGTGTCGCCTGGGCTATTCCCTGGATCGTCGCGATCTTGCTCGCGGAAAATCCGCAACTGCGCAGCCGCGCGACATCGCAGGCGAGGATTTGCTCCGGACGCGGAAAGGGTTGTTCGGGGAACAACCCCACCAGTCGCCCGATAATCGCATCACCGGCCTTGGCATGCAGTTGCTGATAGGCAATCGCCCGCACCAGCGACTCATAAGGATCGCGCGCCGGATGGGGCTGATGCCGGCACGGGCCGACGGCGCTGATGTGGCGCTGCCAGTCGGCATCCAGCGCGGCGAGAAAGGCGCTGGCGGCTTGGTAGGCCTCAGGCATGCTCGTTCAGCAAGCCGTCGGCTGTACCGCTGAGGTGATGAATGTCGAGCGTACTCATCGAAAATCCCTTTTTATTGACTGAAAGGAGTGCATCAGAAAGCCAGTTGTTGCGTCAGTTGCAGCGCCGCGTTTTCCAGCCTGAGCAGAAAGGCCTTGCGCGGCTGTCCTCCACCATAGCCGGTCAGGGAGCCATCCGCGCCGATCACCCGATGACACGGCACCACGATCGACAGCCGATTATGTCCGTTGGCCAGACCCACCGCACGGCTGGCACCGGGTTTGCCGAGTTGCGCGGCAATGGCGCCGTAGGTGCTGGTCTGTCCATAGGGAATTTGCAGTAACGCTGCCCAGACCTCGCGGGCGAACGCGCTGCCTGGCAAGTGCAGCGGCACGCTGAACTCGCTGAGTTTGCCCGCAAAATAATCCGCCAGTTGCGCCTCGATCTGCTGTAAATGCGCGTTATGCCCCGGTGCCACGGCGTAGCCATAACGGTTTTGCAGGGCTTCAACTTCGCGGGTCAATGCCGGCCGGTCAAGAAACTCCAGCAGCACCAGGCCACGCCGTTCGGCCATGGCAATCATTGGCCCCAGCGGCGTGGTCAGCCGCGTGAACAGCAACGGCTCGCTGTTGGCGGCGCGTCCTGGGGTGATGTGAAAGGATTTCTGAAAGGCGTCGCGAAAACCGCTGAGCGACTCGTAGCCAGAGTCGAACGCGGCGTGGTCAATCGAGGTGCCTTGTTTGATGCCACCCAGAGCCATGCCCAGTCGGCGCGTGCGCAGCCAGGCGTGGAAGGTCATGCTGAAATGCTGTTTGAACCAGCGCCTCAAGTTCAGCGGTTCGATGCCTTCGGCCAGCAACTGCGCGTCGCTCCAGCGGCGCTCGGGGTCGGCATCCACGGCGCTGAGCAGGCGCTGCACCCAGTCCGGGGCGACGGCCGCCGCGTCCAGCGGTTTGCAGCGCAGACAGGCGCGATACCCGGCGCACAGGCACTCGTCGGCGTGGGCGAAGAATTCGACGTTTTCCGGTTTCGGCTTGCGCGCCGTGCAACTGGGGCGGCAGAAGATACCGGTGGTTTTCACCGCCGTGAAGAACACGCCTTCATAGGCAGTGTCGCGTTCAAGCATGGCGCGAACCATTTCGGCGTGGGGCGGCAGGACAGCGGTCTGTATGTTCATGGCTTGAGAGTAAATCCGCTTTGTCGATGGCTCCACCGGAAAATCGACAGTGAATTCCCGCAAGCCCTGAACTACTGTAGAGGCGGGTGCAGGCTGCGATCTTTTCAGGTGTAAAGCAACCGATTGCAACCTGCGCCAACCCCATCGGAGTGAGGCATCGACTATGCACCCGTTTACCCTGCGCCACATCGACCATATCGTGCTGCGCGTCGCCGACTTGCAGCGCAGCATCGACTTTTACTGCCAGGTCTTGGGCGCCGAGGTGGTCAGGCACAACGAGCCGCTGGGGCTGGTGCATCTGCGCGCCGGGACTTCGATGATCGATCTGGTCGACCTTGAGGGCGAACTCGGCCGCAAGGGCGGCGGTGCGGCGCAGGCGCAGCGGCGCAACGTCGACCACTTCTGCTTGCGCATCGAGCCATTCGACGAAGCAGCGCTCACTGCGCACCTGCAATCGTTCGGGCTGGTCGTGGAGAAAGCGGCCAGGCGTTTCGGCGCCGAGGGTTACGGGTTGTCGCTGTACTGTTTCGATCCGGATGGCAATCAGGTCGAACTCAAAGGCGCCAGCGAAGCGCCGGATTGATGCCGGCGCGCTTCAGGAGGCATGCACCGTTGGTCTCTTGCATTGCACTCGACGCTTGCGCGGCATTCCAAACAAGTCCGATCCACACTTTTTTGGAGGCAGCCAATGAGCAACCCATCCAGCAGCGACAAACCGCTCGATGACACGGTCAATCCGAATGACGACGGTTTCGTTCTCGGTACCGCCGGGCGCGATGAAGACCCGAACGCCACCACCGACTGGGACGACGCCGGTGCCGGCGGCGATGTGATGACCCCGGCCGATAGTCGCGGTCTGCCCGGTTACCCCGGGGCTGAAAAAAACGACCCGACGCGGCCCGCGCCTGACACCCGTGTGCCGGCCAACGGCGATCCATCTGTGCAGAACGACACTGCCGATTGAGCCGGTTCGCGGACCGGTACACCCCAGGAGGCTTCCCATGAAAAATTCGATGCGCCCCTGTGCGCTGCTCGCGTTGACCCTCGCAATCGGCAGCGCCCAGACGTACGCCGCAGAAACCAAACGAGTCGATGTCATGCTGGTGGGCGGCGGCATCATGAGTTCGACACTGGCGGTCTGGCTCAGCGAACTGGAGCCGGGTTGGTCGATGGAAATGGTCGAGCGCCTGGACAAGGTCGCCGAGGAAAGCTCTAACGGCTGGAATAACGCGGGCACCGGCCATTCGGCGCTGGCCGAGTTGAACTACACCCCGGAAAAAGACGGCAAGATCGACATCACCAAGGCCGTGGAAATCAACGAGGCGTTTCAGATCACCCGGCAGTTCCTGGCCTGGCAGGTCAAAACCGGGGTGTTGAAAAACCCGCGCTCCTTCATCAATTCGACGCCGCATATGAGCTTTGTCTGGGGCGACGACAACATTCGCTTCCTGAAAAAACGCTATGAGGCCTTGCAAGCCAGCCCGTTGTTCCGCCCGATGCAGTATTCCGAAGACCCGCAACAGATCCGGCAGTGGGTGCCGCTGATGATGGAAGGGCGCGATCCGGCGCAGAAAATCGCGGCGACCTGGACGCCGATCGGCACGGACGTCAATTTTGGCGAGATCACCCGGCAGTTCGTTGGGCACCTGCAAAGCCGCGACAATTTCTCGCTCAAACTATCGACGGAAGTGCGCGACATCACCCGCAACGACGACGGTTCATGGCACGTCGAGTACAAGAACCTCAAGGACGGCACGACAGCGGCCACCGACGCTAAATTCCTGTTCATCGGCGCCGGCGGTGCGGCATTGCCGCTGCTGCAGAAATCCGGCATCGAGGAAGCGAAAGACTACGCGGGGTTTCCGGTCGGTGGCTCGTTCCTCGTAACCGACAACCCGCAAGTGGCGCAGCAACACATGGCCAAGGCCTATGGCATTGCCTCGACCGGGGCGCCGCCGATGTCGGTGCCGCATCTGGACACGCGGGTGCTCGATGGCAAACGGGTGATTCTGTTCGGCCCGTTCGCGACGTTCTCCACCAAGTTTCTCAAGGAGGGCTCGTATTTCGATCTACCGGCCAGTACCACCCTGCATAACCTCTGGCCGATGGTGCGCGTCGGCGTGCGCGAATTCGATCTGGTGCAATACCTTGCCGGCCAGTTGATGCAATCGGACGATGACCGTTTCGCCGCGCTGCAAGCCTATTTCCCTCAGGCGAAGAAAGAAGACTGGCGGTTGTGGCAGGCGGGTCAGCGCGTGCAGATCATCAAGAAAGATGAGCAGCAGGGCGGGGTGCTCAAGCTGGGCACCGAGGTGGTGGCCTCGAAGGACGGCAGCATCGCCGCACTGCTCGGCGCCTCGCCGGGGGCCTCGACTGCGGCGCCGATCATGCTCGATTTGATGGGCAAAGTGTTCAAGGACAAACTGGCGTCTGCGCCCTGGCAGGACAAGTTGCGTCAGATTGTCCCCAGCTACGGCACGCGGCTGAACGAACATCCCGAGCAGGTCATGCAGGAATGGCGTTACACCAGCGAAGTGCTGCAACTCACGCCACCACCAGCCATTGACCCGGCGCAGCCGGTGAACCCGCCGACCCACATCGACGCGGTGCAGCAGAAACACCTGGACAGCGATCCGGATCTCAAGCCTTGACCTCGACGGGGCTGGCGCCGGGCGAACTTTTGTCCACCGGCGCCACTCTGACCTGGGTGACATGACGGTAGAAAAAACGGGCCATGTGGTCAGTTTGGGCGTTCGCCGTGATAAATTTGCCCGCGTTGCGCGAACCCCCAATGGCCCAGGCGGCCCCACCTAGAGCGACCTACATGCAAGTAAAGGCCCGTGAGGTTTATGTGCCACCGGTACTGCAGGATTTGCGCGCCGGTACTGCCGAACTGCATATCGCACTGGAAAAACGCCTCCCTTTTTTTTCCGATACCCTTGATATCAACGCTTTCAAGCGGTTGATGCAGGCCTATTACGGCTTTTATCAGCCGCTGGAGCAGGCGCTGCTCGACAGTGGCGTGATCCCGGACGATTTTGACCTGACGCCGCGCTTGAAGGCTGCAACCTTGTACGCTGACCTGCAGACGCTGGGCGCTGCGTCCACAATGCTGTCGCTGTGCCGCGAGCTGCCGCTGATCAACGCCAGTGCCGCCAGCCTCGGCGTGTTGTACGTGCTTGAAGGCGCGACACTGGGCGGGCAGATCCTGCGCCGGGAAATCGCTGCGCGGCTGAATCTGGACGCCGACAACGGTGCCGCTTTTCTCGACATTTACGGCGCAGCCACCGGCCGGCGCTGGCGCGATTTCATCGAATACCTGGGCAGCCGCCCCCTGGACGCCGCCGAACGCGCGGCTGTCGTCGCTGCGGCACAAACCACATTCAGCTGTTTCGAGCGCTGGCTCGAAAGCCAGGAGGTACTGGCATGACCCCGCAAGACCAGGACGCTTTTGAAGAACTGCTGGCCAACTGCGCCGACGAACCGATCCGCTTTCCCGGCGCGATCCAGCCCCACGGTCTGCTGTTGACGTTGAGCGAACCAGCGCTGCAGATCATTCAGGTCAGCGCCAACGTCGAAACCCTGCTGGCGCGCACGCCGCCGTCGCTGATTGGTCAGCCGCTGCACAGCCTGATCGGCACTGAATACACCGCGCAAGTGCTGGATGCTCTGGCGCAGTCGGCGTTTTCCGAGGCGGCGCCGTTGCACTTCGAACTCAATGGCACCGCGTTCGAGGGCCTGTTGCACCGCCATCAGGGTGTGCTGATTCTGGAACTGGAAATCCACGTCAAAAACTTCCAGCCGCGCAATGTCGCCGGGATCAACATCCATCTGGGTCGCATGCTTCAGCGCCTGCAAGCCGCGACCACGTTGCAGGCGTTGTACGACATCAGCGTCAAGGAAATCCAGGCGATGACCGGTTACGACCGGGTGCTGATCTACCGTTTCGAGGAAGAGGGCCACGGCCAGGTCATCGCCGAAGCGTCCGACCCGTCAATGGAAGTGTTCAACGGCCTGTTCTTCCCGGCCTCGGACATTCCCGAGCAAGCGCGCGAGTTGTACCGCACCAACTGGCTGCGAATCATCCCCAACGCCGATTACCAACCGGTGCCGCTGGTGCCGAAGCTGCGCCCCGACACCCAGACGCCGCTGGACCTGAGTTTCGCCACCCTGCGTAGCGTCTCGCCGATTCACTGCCAGTACATGAAGAACATGGGCGTGCTGTCATCCATGAGTATCTCCTTGCTCAAGGGCGACCGCCTCTGGGGCCTGATCAGTTGCGGCAATCGCCAGCCATTGCACGTGCCCCACGAACTGCGCATGGCCTGCCAGACCATTGGCCAGGTGCTGTCGCTGCAGATCAGCGCCATGGAGACGCTGGAACTGACTCGCCAGCGCGAAGCAAAGATCGAGACGCTGGCGTTGCTTAATCAGGCAATGATCGACTCGTCGCAGAGCGTCTTCGATGGCCTCGCGCAGCATCCCGCGACGCTGATGGCGCTGGTCGAAGCTGACGGCATTGCAATGATCGAAGACAAGCAGTTGCACCGTTACGGCAACTGCCCGGAGCCGGAAGAAATTCGTGCCTTGCACAAATGGCTACAGGCGCGCGACGAACCGGTCTTCGCCAGTCATCACCTGTCCAGCGTCTATCCGCCAGCGGCGCAGTATCAGTCAGTGACCAGCGGTGTGCTTGCCATGAGCCTGCCCAAACCGGTCGATAACGGCGTGTTGTGGTTTCGCGCGGAAGTGAAGGAAAACATCAACTGGAGCGGCGACCCGCGCAAGCCGCTGGACCTGGAAAATTCCGACGCTGGCTTGCGTCTGCGCCCGCGTACCTCGTTCGAGATCTGGAAGGTCGAGATGGCCGGGATCTCGAGGAAATGGAGCCATGGCGACGTCTTCGCCGCCAACGACCTGCGCCGATCGGCCCTTGAAAACGACTTGGCCCGTCAGGTGCGGCGCGAGCAGGAAGCCGTGCGCGCCCGGGATGAACTGGTGGCGGTGGTGTCCCATGACCTGCGCAACCCGATGACGGTGATTTCCATGCTCTGCGGCATGATGCAGAAGGCGTTCAGTTCCGATGGCGCGCACACCTCGCGGCGTATCTCCACGGCCATCGACACCATGCAGCAGGCCACGGCGCGGATGAACACACTGCTGGAAGATCTGCTCGACACCTCGAAAATCGATGCCGGGCGCTACACCATTTCGCCGCAGCCGCTGGACGTCGGGCACATCTTCGAAGAAGCGCAGTCGCTGCTCACGCCGCTGGCGCAGGACAAGGACATCAGCATTTCCTTCGAGGCCGATCCCGACCTGCGTGTTCATGCCGACCCCGAGCGGTTGTTCCAGGTGCTGTCGAACCTGATCGGCAACGCCATCAAGTTCACCCCGCGCCTGGGCACGGTGGGCGTGTGCGCCAAATCGGTTGGCAATGAAATCGTCTTCTCGGTGCGTGACAGCGGCGAGGGAATTCCCAAGGAACACTTGCCCCACGTGTTCGATCGCTACTGGACGATCAAGGAAGGCAACCCGACCGGCACCGGCCTCGGTTTGTACATCACCCAAGGCATCGTCGAAGCCCACGGCGGACATATTGTTGCCGAGAGCGAGCCGGGGCAGGGCAGTGAATTTCGCTTTACCGTGCCGCGTCTGGACTGAGTCGCCCTGTAGGGGGGCTGCTCGCGATGGCGTCAGTCCTGACAAATCTGTTGTGACTGACCGAACGCTTTCGCGAGCAGGCTCGCTCCCACAGGTCTTGTGGGGTGTGCGAGACTTGAGTCTCACGCAAAACCCTGTGGGAGCGAGCCCGCTCGCGAAGACGTCAGCCCAGCCAACACTGGGCTGACTGACCCACCGCTCCCTCAGAAGATTCGCATCCTCAGGGTCATTTTCTTCAATACCGCAAATCCCCCGCTGGCTACCGTAGCCACCTCGTTCCTCGTTTTGAAGCAGGTGTGCAATGAGTCTGATTCTTTCCATGGCGGCGTTTGCTCTGGCCGCGTCCATCACTCCCGGACCGGTCAACATCGTCGCGCTGAGCAGTGGCGCGCAATACGGATTTCGCGCCAGTCAGCGGCATGTGGCCGGGGCGACGCTGGGGTTTGTGCTGTTGCTGGTGTTGATGGGGTTGGGGCTGCATCAGGCGCTGGAACTGTGGCCGTTCATGACCCGGGTGGTGCAGTGGGCCGGGGTGGCGTTCTTGCTGTTCATGGCCTGGAAACTCGCCACGGATGAAGGTCAGCTGAACGCCAGCGAGGCAGGCCGGGCGCCATCGATGCTCTATGGCGCTGTCATGCAATGGCTCAACCCCAAGGCCTGGCTGGCCTGCGTCGCAGGCATGGGTGCGTTTGTCGCCGACGGCGAGACGCGGCTGGTCTGGCAGTTTGCGGCGGTGTATCTGGTGATTTGTTATCTGTCGGTGGGCTGCTGGGCCTATGCCGGGACGTTTCTGCGCGGGTACCTGAGCAATGCCGCGGGGATGCGCTGGTTTAATCGGCTGATGGCCTTGTTACTGGCACTCAGCGCGATGTATCTGCTGTTCACCTGATTGAAAGGCCAGTCACAAGCTACTGTGGGAGCGGTGTTTGGCTTCAGATAGGGTATCAGCCGCGATACTGCCCCGGCGTTGCCGCCAGATGTTGCTTGAACGCCCGTTGGAAATGCGCCTGATCGGCAAACCCGGCCTGCAGCGCCACGTCGGCAATCAACTGGCCGCTGCGCAAGCGTTCGCGGGCAAACTGGATGCGCTGGTTGACCACAAACGCATGGGGCGTCATGCCGTAACGCTGCTTGAACGCGCGAATCAGGTAGGACGGCGACAGCTGCGCCGCGGCGCAAATAGCCTCAAGGCTCAGCACCTCGGTGCAGTGTTCTCGGATGAAATCGGCGGCGCGTTCAAGCTTGAAATTCGGCTCAGGGACCGGCTGCTCAACCGGGTTCAGGCGCAACTGCAGATCGCTGAAAAACTCGACCGCCGCACTCTGTTTGTGCAGCACCTCTTGCTGATCGTCGATCAGCGTCTCATACAGGGCCATCAGCCTGCCGAACAGCTCGGCGTCGGCCAGATGCGTATCGGAAAATCGCCGAAACTCCAGCTCAGCCGCAAAGCCCAATTGATGCTGCAGATCCGTCAGCCACGGCGTCTCGACGTACAACATCACATACGACCACGCCTGATCATCGATCGGATTGCAGGCGTGCACATCGCCCGGATTCATCAACACCACGGTGCCCGCCGCCACTTCAAACTGCGCGTGTTCATGCACATACGTGCTGCGCCCGGCGGTGATCGCACCCATCGAAAAGTGCGCATGGGAATGCCGCGCGTAGCAGACGTCGCGGCCATCGGCGATGGCGCGCGCCTCGATGAAGGGCAGGGCGTCGTCGCGCCAGAAGCGCGGGGCTTTTTCGGGATTTCTCGCGGCGGCGTGTTTCATTGTTATCTTCCCGGCAGGTCAGCGTCCGAGTGTATTAGCTCTGGCCATCGAACGCTCGCTGCAGTTCGGCGAGGTCGAGCTTTTTCATCTGGAACATGGCCTGCATCGCCCGTTGCGACTTGCCTGTGTCCGGGTCTTGCAGCATGTGCAGGAACGCCACCGGCAGGATCTGCCACGACACGCCGAACTTGTCTTTGAGCCAGCCACATTGCTGAGCCTCCAGCGGTCCGCCGGCAGACAGGTTGCCCCAGAAATGGTCGATTTCTTCTTGATCCCTGCAATTGACCTGAAACGAGATCGCCTCGTTGAAGGTGAACACCGGTCCGCCGTTGAGCGCGGTAAACGTCTGGCCGTCGAGCTCGAAACTGACGGTCATCACCGCGCCGTCCGGTTGTCCGTGAAATTCCTCGCCGACCTTGCTGTAACGGGTCAGGCCAGTGATTTTCGAATGATCGAAAATCGAGCAGTAAAACGCCGCGGCGGCTTCGGCCTTATCGTCGAACCACAGGCACGGCGTGAGTTTTTGAAGGCGTTGCATGGTGATCATCCCCGGCAGATGAGAGGCTGGACTATCAGCGTAGTCATTTGCGCGCTGGCCGGTGATGCCGTAGATCGGCCCGTCGTGCAAGCGGATATCGCCTGCACGGCGGCGGCATCATTGGCGATTACTGCGGCAAGCGCAGCTTGTCCAGCAAGCGGTTGACCAACAGCTCGTTCAGCATGATCAACTGTTGCAGCGCAAGCAGCGGTCCGCGCGTCGGGCCGCCTAGCGAATTGGCGATATTGCCGGCCATGGCATTGGCCGAAGACAGCGATTCACAGGCCTCGACGAGCAAGGTTTCGTTATCCAGCGACGGATCGACGATGTAGAGCGGGCGAGCCTTGGGCGGTGGCGGCGGGACTTCCAGGGCTTCGGGGGTGAGGTAATAATCGAGGGCGCGGTCGGTGGCTTCCTTGACTTTTTGCGGATCGAGCGCGGGGTCGTGGGGGATTGGCGGGTTGGGGGTGACTTTGAACATGATGAAACTCCTATTGCAGATTCAAGGAGCCATCACCTTCGCTACCAAACGAGGGTGGCGGCCATACGCGGGTTGGTAGACCGGCTGCAATAGGAACCCGGCGCTCGCGAACGAGCCCCACGCATGACCACCATATAAACCGAGCCGAAAAAATGCTCGGCATAAAGGCGTTGCCATACGGCCATTACAGACGGGCTACCAAACCCGATCACTGCTTTTTGTCAGTGACGGACAAACGATATAGCCAACCTCATAGCCGCGTAAGCCGGCGGATTCTGGCGTACGCGTAGGTAACGACGCAAGGTGTTGTAGGCTGGGCGTCGTAACACTGAGTGTCTTTTAAACACCATCAAGAAATTGTGTTTATACAAGGTGCGAAGAAGATCAACCATGAACCCATACACCGGCGGCTGTCTGTGCGGCGATGTCCGTTTTCAAGCCAGCGGCCAGCCTTACCGCGTCGGGCTGTGCCATTGTCTCGATTGCCGCAAATTCCACGGCGCGCTGTTTCATGCCTCGGCGATTTTTCCCGAAGGCGCAGTGACCATCCGCGGCGCAACCGGTGAATACGCCGGGCGACATTTCTGCCCGCGCTGCGGCTCTTCGGTGTTCAATCGAACCGCCGATGAAATCGAAATCAACCTGGGCGCCCTCGACGCGCCGGATCAACTGCAACCCACCTACGAAAGCTGGACCGTACGGCGCGAATCGTGGCTGCCGGCATTTGCGCTGGCCCGGCATTACACCGGCGATCGCGAGGGCACTGGACGCTCTGAGGGCTAAGTTGCCTACGGGTTCAACGCGACCAGCGTCTGATAAAACGTCAGCCAGCGTTCATGGCTCTGGGCTGCTTCTTCCAGGCTGGGGCTTTTTTTCAGTCGCAGCAGGGCCTTGGGTTCGTAGACATCGAACAGTTGCTTGACGGCTGTGCGGGCGATGGCCTCGATGCGCGGCGAGGTGAATGTTGCCGGTATGGCTTTGACGGTCGCGTCGGCCAGCGGCGCCCCTTGCAGGGGCAGTGACTTGAGCAGGCCGCGACAGGTGCTCTGGCTTCTGGGCGGCCAACCCTTTAAATAGGCCCGAGCGTCAAAGGGCAGCGTGCGCGGAACACTGTCGCTGTCGATCGGTAGCAGCGACGGCTGGATGTCGCGGCGTAAGACAATGCATGTGTCGCGCAGGCTCACTTCATACACTCGGTGCGGCGTGCCAGTGCAGGAGACGATGATTGCGAAGGGGCCGACGGGTACATTCCACTCTGCACCGGCGGCGGGCTCGACGAAATCATCTGGCACTGGGTGCACGCTGAAAAGCTTCAGTTCGCCAAGTTCCAGATCGAGTCGTTGTGCAAGCGGCCGCTGGCAGAACAGCTCCTTGATCATCGCAATGAGCGCCGCTTCCATGCGCCTCAACCGGGTTGCCAGCAATGGCCGAAATTGCTCGGTAACGGCGCTTAGTCGCGGCAACCCGGATTTCAGCTGCGCCAGATCCAGTTGAGGCTGAATGCACTGCCAGTCTTGCAAACCGGGCTGCAACTGATTGGCGATGTGCAGCTCGACCAGCGAGTACAAAGGGCCTGTCTCTACGGCAGGTGTCGGCAGGCTCGGGTCGGGATTTTCGGTGATCCGCTGATGCAGGCATTTGTTTTCCAGATAGGGATTATCACTGAACACCTTGCGCAGGTCGGCCAAGGCAACGGTATACGGCGTCGGCAAGGGTCGATCAAAGGCCAGATGCCGCTTATTGAAAAGCTCCTGGCTGTGTTTGACGAACGCAACGCCGCCCCGGCTCAGGGTGGCTGCGTCGTCCGGCCGGGTTCGCGGATAGCCGTCCATCAGGCCGCGGGCAACGGCCCAATCGACCTGTACGCCATGTTCCGAGCTTTGCACCCGGGTATCCCCGACGGCGGGGAGCACCGGGTGCATGGTCAGGGTCATCAGTTCGGTGTAAGTCATCAATCGGCTGATGGCGGGCGCGTATTTTTCCAGATAGGTGACTATTTGCGTCAGCTTGACCGACGGGTAGCCACTCAGGTAGGCAATCGATTCGGGGATGTCTCGCACCAGAAACACGGGTGCTATGCCTGATAGCAGCAAGTGGGTCGCCAGGGTTTTTTGCTTGATCCGAGTCAAGGCAAACTGCTGGGTAAGGAAGCGGCGCACTTCGGTAAACGACTCGCCCCAGAAAAAACTGTCGTCCAGCGACTGATCCAGCACCTTGTTCGGTTGTCGACCGGCTTGCGGATCGAGGCTGAGGATCAGCGCGGTTATCACCAGACGCTCACGGTTGATGGGCCGTAGCTCCCTGCGGCCGGTGAGTTCCGGCGGCATCGAGTCAAGTAAATAGTTACCCAGCTTGCGCGCGCGTGGGGTGGTGAGGATCTGGTTGAGCATTGCGTCGATTTTCGCCGGGGTGACGCTTGCCTCGAGTTCACCCGCGACGCTGTCGCACAGGTAGTCGATGAGCGGTTCGCTGATGTTGGTCATGAACGCCTGGGTGAGGCCGACGATCAATTGGCGTTGGCTCGTGGAAAGCTTTTTCGCCTGACTGCCGGGGCGCCCCAGCAGGTACCAGTGATGCATCGAGGCGGGGGTCATCAATTGCGAAGGTTTTACCCATAGCGCAGTGGCCCGCGCCTCCCCTGCATTGGCCGGCAGCGGAATCTCATAGAACGTCAGCATTTGCGCAAGGCTTGCGCGGCCATCGGTGCGCAGGGTGCCTCCCGCCGCCAGCGCCAGGGGCTTGAGTGCGTTGATCAGTGGCTGCAACTTGGGCTGGTCTGCCACCGGTAGCGTCAGGCGGGTGCCGTTGTGATCCGACGCAATGGCATAAAGCTCGCCTGTGGCATCCAACGCCAGGCGGCTGTGCGGCGATAATCGCTTGCGTTTGAGCAGGCGCTGGATTTTCGCGTTGCCGCGTAATTGCAACAGCTGTGGCTGGCCCTCGGCGATGGCCCGACTCAGCGCGGACCCGGTCTCGGGACGGCTGGCCTGCTCAAGCGAAATGTTTTCCTGGTCATCGCGCCGGGCACTGAGTTCCAGAAGGCTGCGGGTCATGTGCCGACAGTCTTCGGTATCGGCGAATGCTTGCTGCCAGCCCTGAATCGATTGGCGGGCCCGGAGGAAGTCACTGACGCTGGGCAATGCTTTCCAGGTTTTCTGCCGCAGTTGGCTGACCCGTTCCCAGGCAGCGGCGAGGCTATCGGGCATGTCAAAGCCGTAGCCTTCGAGTAGCTGATCCAGGCTGAAGAAATAGTCACTGCAAACGTCTGCACCGAGGGCTTCTGCTGCCGCGCCGAGAGCGTCCAGCAGGGATGGTGGCACGGTGCTGGTCAGTGACGCGCTGAGGCGTTCGGTCAGTGTGCCGTCGCTGGCGATCAGGAAGAACTTCTGTTGCCGTGCCGAATAGCGATAACGGGTAAACGACGCGGTCTCACCAGCGGCGGCAGTGAACGATGGATGCCGGGTAACTGCGAGGAGGGCTTGTGTGGCGCGCTGCATCGCCGCCGCGAAGAAAGAGCCGTCGCTCAGGCGCACGCGGGTTTCGCCGAGTTTCAGGCGATCATAGGGCAGGCTTTGCTGCTCACGGGTATTGATCGATATCTCCAGTGCGTCAGCGATGGCGCAAAGGTCCCGAGACTGGGCGTTGCGCTCGGCCACCAGCGCAGAAGTCGTATGTCCATCGCTGTCCGTGCCGGCAAGACCACTGGCTTTCAACTCGTTGATGATGACCTGGGCCTGCAAGCGATTTTCCGGTTCGGGGTAGCCGTAGAACTCCAGCACAATGCGCCGGGCAATCTCGTACCGCGGGTTGGCGGATTTACCCCCTACGTAAGGCAGGCCCAACCCTGCGGGATCGATGATGCGGGCGATCGCAAGAATAGGCGCTGCCACTTGCCACCAGCCCGAGTTGTCATCCAGGTCGAATGTTCGGGTTTCCCTCGGCCCGTCGCCCAGGGTGCAGGCATGCAGTGTGTTGCCTTTGAGGATGAAGGTGTCCAGGTCGATGTCAAAGGCACTGGCCCATTCGAGAAAGTCCGAGCGCTCCAGGGATTGCCAGTACAACTCGATCCATTCATGCAGCAGGCTCTGCCGGGGAATGCTGATCGCGCGCGGCGTTGTGTCGCCGGGCTTTACAGTGGGGCAGGAGGACAGCTCATCGATGATCGTCTGGATGATCGGGGCGTCGGCTGGGGGCGTGTCGATGGATGATGCGGTTGCGGTCATATGCGCTCCAATAGATGGCAAAGAATGGGCGATCGATTGTCGGAGGCAGTGCCGTCGCGCGTGCGGTAGCTATGTATCGCGTCAAACCCGCCGTGTGCGTTCTGATGTGAGTGGCGTGAACAGTCGGGAACTGTGAACCACGCGCCAATTCGCGCTACGCTGAATGAACGACTGCTGATGGAGTGTGCGAATGCTGGTGCCCGGAAAACCCGCCAATGAAGTTGAAAGAGTTGAAGTGCTGCACCGGCTCAAGCTGCTCGACTCGGCGCCTGAGGAGCGTTTCGACCGCCTGACGCGGCTGGCCAAACGTTTGTTCAATGTGCCGATTGCCTTGGTCACACTGGTTGACAAGGATCGCCAGTGGTTCAAGTCCTGTGTGGGCCTTGATGCCACGCAAACGCCGCGCGATATTTCGTTTTGCGGTCACGCGATCCTGAAAGATGAGTTGATGCTGGTGCCCGACGCCAGCAAGGACGAGCGCTTTCACGATAATCCGCTGGTCACGGGCGCACCGAACATTCGCTTTTATGCCGGCTATCCGTTGACCGTGCCCCACGGCAACAAGCTGGGCACCTTGTGCCTGATCGACACCAGGCCGCGTGAGCTTGACGAGGAAGAACGCGCGCTGCTGCGTGACCTGGCGCAGATGGCCGAGCAGGAACTGACGGCCGTGCAGATCGCGAGCATGGACGAGCTGACCCTGCTGTCCAATCGCCGGGGTTTCAAACAGCTCGCCCAGCATGCGCTGGACGCCTGTGCGCGATTGAAGCGGCCGGTAACGCTGCTGTTTTTTGATCTCAACGACTTCAAGCAGATCAACGACCTCTATGGCCACGCCGAGGGCGACCACGCGCTGAAAACCTTTGCCGATGTGTTACGCATCGCTTTTCGCGAAAGTGATGTGGTCGGGCGGCTGGGCGGCGATGAATTCGTCGCGCTGCTGACCGGCACCAGCCATGTCGAAACCGCGGCGATCATGGCGCGGCTCGAGGAAATTCTTGCTGAGCGCAATGCCACCCTGGACCGCGGTTATGCGATTCGCTTCAGTGTCGGCCAGATTGAATATGATCCGGCGCGCCATGAGTCGGTGGATCGGCTGCTGGCGGATGCGGATGGCGCGATGTATGCGCACAAACAAGCCCTGAAGCGGCGCTAGCGAAGGCACCGCAGCGCCTTTGTAGGAGTGAGCCTGCTCGCGATTGCGGTGTGTCGGTCAACAACAGTGTTGAATGGACGACCCCTATCGCGAGCAGGCTCGCTCCTACAGGGGATTTGTGTCGTGGCGGGAATGCGGGCAATAAAAAACCGCCGGAAGAGGCGGTTTTTTATGGCTACACGAAGATCACTCTTCGATGTTGCCCATCGCAGTGGTGTTGAAACCGCCGTCGACGTACATGATTTCACCGCTGATGCCCGACGCCAGGTCGGAGCACAGGAAGGCGCCGGCGTTGCCGACTTCGTCGATGGTGACGTTGCGGCGCAGCGGAGTTTGCGCTTCGTTGGCGGCCAGCATCTTGCGGAAGTTCTTGATGCCGGAGGCGGCCAGGGTGCGGATCGGACCAGCCGAGACGCAGTTGACGCGGGTGCCGTCCGGGCCCAGGGAGCCGGCCAGGTAACGCACGCCGGCTTCCAGCGAAGCTTTGGCCATGCCCATTACGTTGTAGTTCGGCATGGTGCGCTCGGCGCCCAGGTACGACAGGGTCAGCAGGCTGCCGTTGCGGCCTTTCATCATTTCGCGACCGGCCTTGGCCAGGGCGACGAAGCTGTAGGCGCTGATGTCGTGAGCGATGCGGAAACCTTCACGGGTGGTGGCTTCAGTGAAGTCGCCGTCCAGTTGGTCGCCCGGGGCGAAGCCGACGGAGTGCACGATGCAGTCCAGGCCGTCCCACTTCTTGCTCAGCGCTTCAAAGACCTTGGCGATTTCTTCATCGCTGGCCACGTCGCACGGGAAGCACAGCTCAGGGCTCGAGCCCCAGCCTTGTGCGAACTCTTCGACACGACCCTTGAGTTTGTCGTTCTGATAAGTGAAGGCAAGCTCAGCGCCCTCGCGATGCATGGCGGCAGCGATGCCGGATGCGATGGACAGCTTGCTGGCGACACCGACGATCAGTACGCGCTTACCGGCGAGAAAACCCATGTGTTGCTCCTCTTTCAGGTTATTGCGCAGTGGCTGGTGCCAGAAAAGCGGCTTCCAGCAACTGCTGTGTATACGGATGTTGGGGGGCGGCAAAGATACTTTGCGCGTCTCCCTGTTCGACCACTTGGCCATGCTTGACCACCATCAACTGGTGGCTCAGCGCTTTGACGACAGCCAGGTCATGGCTGATGAACAAATACGTCAGGTTGTACTTGGCTTGCAGTGAACGCAACAGCTCCACCACTTGCCGCTGTACCGTGCGGTCGAGGGCCGACGTCGGCTCGTCCAGCAGGATCAGCGCCGGTTTCAGCACCAGGGCCCGGGCAATGGCAATTCGCTGCCGCTGCCCACCGGAAAATTCGTGGGGGTAGCGATGCCGGGTTTCCGGATCCAGACCTACCTCCTTCAATGCCGCAATAATTGCCGCTTCCTGTTCGGCGGCGGTGCCCATCTTGTGAATCCGCAGGCCTTCGCCAACGATGTCATTGACGCACATCCGTGGGCTCAGGCTGCCAAACGGGTCCTGAAACACCACCTGCATCTCCCGGCGCAACGGCCGGACCTCGTTCTGCGTCAGGCAGTCTAGCTGCTTGCCTTCAAAGCGGATCGCGCCTTTGCTGCCAATCAGCCGCAAAATCGCCAAACCCAGGGTGGACTTGCCGGAACCGCTTTCACCCACAATCCCCAGGGTCTGACCCTGAGGCAGGCTGAAATTGATGCCGTCCACTGCCTTGACGTAATCCACCGTGCGCTTGAGCAGGCCTTTCTTGATCGGGAACCAGACTTTCAGGTCCTCGACTTCGAGCAGCGGCGCGCCGATTTCATTGCTCGCCGGGCCGCCGCTGGGCTCCGCGCCGAGCAATTCCCGAGTGTACGGATGCTGTGGCGAACGGAACAGCTCTGCGCACGATGCCTGTTCGACGATGCAACCGCGCTGCATGACACATACGCGATGCGCAATTCTTCGCACCAGGTTCAAATCGTGACTGATCAGTAGCAGCGACATGCCCAGGCGAGCCTGAAGTTCCTTGAGCAAATCGAGGATTTTCAGCTGAACGGTCACGTCCAGCGCGGTGGTCGGCTCGTCGGCAATCAACAATTCCGGCTCGTTGGCCAGCGCCATGGCGATCATCACTCGCTGACGCTGACCGCCGGACAATTCGTGGGGCAGGGCCTTGAGGCGTTTGTGCGGCTCGGGGATGCCGACCATCTCCAGCAGCTCCAGCGTGCGCCTGGTCGCGACTTTGCCGCTGAGGCCCTTGTGGATACCGAGCACTTCGTTGATTTGCTTTTCGATCGAGTGCAGCGGATTGAGCGAGGTCATCGGCTCCTGGAAAATCATCGCGATGCGGTTGCCGCGAATATGGCGCAGGGTCTTTTCGCTCAAATCCAGCAGGTTTTGCCCGGCGTAATTGATGCTGCCGGCTGGATGGCGGGCGATCGGGTAGGGCAGTAAACGCAGGATCGAATGTGCCGTCACCGATTTGCCCGAGCCGGATTCGCCGACCAGCGCCAGGGTTTCACCGCGCTTGATGTCGAAGCTCACACCCTCGACCACGCGGTGCACGCGCTCGCCGAAACCGAACTCGACGGCGAGGTCGCGCACTTCGATCAGATTGTCCTGATTCATTTCACTTCCTCGGGTCGAAGGCATCGCGAGCAGACTCGCCGATAAACACCAGCAAACTCAACATCAGCGCCAGCACGGCAAACGCGCTCATGCCCAGCCACGGCGCTTGCAGGTTGGATTTGCCTTGGGCGACCAGTTCGCCCAGCGACGGGCTGCCGGCCGGCAAGCCGAAGCCGAGGAAGTCCAGCGCAGTGAGCGTGCCTATGGCGCCGGTGAGGATGAACGGCATGAACGTCATGGTCGAGACCATGGCGTTGGGCAGGATGTGGCGGAACATGATCGCGCCGTTTTGCATGCCCAGCGCCCGGGCGGCGCGCACGTATTCAAGGTTACGACCGCGCAGAAACTCGGCGCGGACCACGTCGACCAGACTCATCCACGAGAACAGCAGCATGATCCCCAGCAGCCACCAGAAGTTCGGCTGGACGAAACTGGCAAGGATGATCAGCAGGTACAGCACCGGCAGCCCTGACCAGATTTCCAGAAAGCGCTGCCCGGCCAGATCGACCCAGCCGCCGTAGAAACCCTGAAGCGCACCGGCAATCACGCCGATGATCGAACTGAGCACGGTCAGGGTCAGGGCGAACAGCACCGAAATGCGGAAACCGTAAATCACCCGCGCCAACACATCGCGGCCCTGATCGTCGGTGCCCAGCAGGTTGTCCGCCGAGGGCGGTGCCGGCGCGGGGACTTTCAGGTCGTAGTTGATGCTCTGGTAGCTGTAGGGAATCGGCGCCCACAACACCCACGCATCCTTGGCCTTGAGCAGTTCGCGGATGTACGGGCTCTTGTAATTGGCTTCCAGCGGGAATTCGCCGCCGAAGGCGGTTTCCGGGTAGCGCTTGATCGCCGGGAAGTACCAGTTGTTGTCGTAGTGCACGACGAGCGGTTTGTCATTGGCGATCAGCTCGGCGCCCAGACTCAGGCCGAACAGGATCAGAAACAGCCACAGCGACCACCAGCCACGCTTGTTGGCCTTGAACAGTTCGAAGCGCCGGCGGTTGAGAGGGGACAGGTTCATCTCAATGCTCCCGGCTTGCGAAGTCGATGCGCGGATCGACCAGGGTGTAGGTGAGGTCGCCGATCAGTTTCACCACCAGCCCGAGCAGGGTGAAGATGAACAGGGTGCCGAACACCACCGGGTAGTCGCGGTTGATCGCCGCTTCAAAACTCATCAGGCCGAGGCCGTCGAGCGAGAAAATCACTTCCACCAGCAACGAGCCGGTAAAGAAAATGCCGATGAATGCCGAAGGGAAACCGGCAATCACCAGCAGCATGGCGTTGCGGAACACGTGGCCGTACAGCACGCGATGGCGGGTCAGGCCTTTGGCTTTGGCGGTGACCACGTACTGTTTGTTGATTTCATCGAGGAAGCTGTTTTTGGTCAGCAGCGTCATGGTCGCGAAGTTGCCGATCACCAGCGCGGTCACCGGCAGCGCCAAGTGCCAGAAGTAGTCGAGAATCTTGCCGCCCAGGCTCAACTCGTCGAAGTTGTTCGACGTCAGGCCGCGCAGCGGAAACCAGTCCAGATAGCTGCCGCCGGCAAATACCACGATCAGCAGGATGGCAAACAGAAACGCCGGGATCGCGTAGCCGATGATGATCGCCGAGCTGGTCCAGACGTCGAAGTGGCTGCCGTGCCGCGTCGCCTTGGCGATCCCCAGCGGGATCGACACCAGGTACATGATCAGCGTGCTCCACAGCCCCAGCGAGATCGATACCGGCATCTTTTCCTTGATCAGGTCGATGACCTTGGCGTCGCGGAAGAAGCTGTCGCCAAAATCCAGCTGCGCGTAGTTCTTGACCATGATCCACAGGCGTTCCGGGGCCGATTTGTCGAACCCGTACATGTGCTCGATTTCCTTGATCAGCGCCGGGTCCAGCCCCTGCGCGCCGCGATAGGAGGAACCTGCTACCGCCACCTCGGCACCGCCGCCGGCAATGCGACTGGTGGCGCCTTCGAAGCCTTCAAGCTTGGCGATCATCTGCTCGACCGGCCCGCCGGGCGCGGCCTGGATGATCACGAAGTTGATCAGCAGAATGCCGAACAGGGTCGGGATGATCAGCAGCAGTCGCCGAAAAATATACGCCAGCATCTGATTACTCCGTGCCCGCAGGGTCGGCTTGCAGTTGGGTTTCGACTTCTACGGCAGGCTTGGCGTCAGGCTTGACCCACCAGGTGTTGATGCCAATGTCGTATTTGGGCGAGGTTTTCGGGTGGCCGATGTGGTTCCAGTACGCCACGCGCCAACTCTTGATGTGCCAGTTCGGCACGACGTAATAGCCCCATTGCAGCACGCGGTCCAGCGCGCGGGCATGGGCTACGAGACTTTTGCGCGAGTCGGCGTTGATCAGGTCTTCCACCAGTTGATCGACGATCGGATCCTTCAGGCCCATGCTGTTGCGGCTGCTGGATTTGTCGGCGGCGGCGCTCATCCAGTATTCGCGCTGCTCGTTACCCGGCGAGTTGGACTGCGGAAAGCTGCCGACCATCATGTCGAAGTCTCGCGAGCGCACGCGGTTGATGTACTGCGAAACGTCAACGCGGCGGATCACCAAATCGATACCGAGGTCGCTGAGGTTGCGCTTGAACGGCAGCAGCACGCGTTCGAATTCGGTCTGGGCGAGGAGAAACTCAATGACCACCGGTTTGCCGGTGGCGTCGACCATTTTGTCGTCGACGATCTTCCAGCCGGCCTCTTGCAGCAGTTGGTAGGCCTCGCGTTGCTGGGCGCGGATCATGCCGCTGGCGTCGGTTTTCGGATTCTCAAAGGCTTCGCTGAACACCTGCGCCGGCAGTTTGCTGCGGAACGGCTCAAGTATCGCCCGTTGCTCGGCGTCGGGCAGGCCGGTGGCGGCCATTTCCGAATTCTCGAAATAACTGCGGGTGCGCACGTAGGCGCCATTGAACAGTTGCTTGTTGGTCCATTCGAAATCGAACAGCAGACCGAGCGCCTGGCGCACGCGCACATCCTGAAACACCGGGCGGCGCAGGTTGAAGACGAAACCCTGCATGCCGGTCGGGTTGCTGTTGGGGATCAGTTCCTTGATCAAGCGGCCCTCGGTAACGGCGGGAACGTTATAGGCGTTGGCCCAGTTTTTTGCAGCCATTTCCAGCCAGTAATCGAACTGCCCGGCCTTCAACGCTTCGAGGGCGACGGTATTGTCGCGGTAGTAGTCGGTGGTCATCGTGTCGAAGTTGTAGAAGCCACGGTTGACCGGAAGGTCCTTGCCCCAATAATCCTTGACCCGCTCGTACCGCACCGAACGTCCGGCCTTGACCTCGGTGACCTTGTACGGGCCGCTGCCCAGCGGGATTTCCAGATTGCCCTTGTTGAAGTCGCGACTGGCCCACCAGTGTTTCGGCAGGACCGGCAACTGACCGAGGATGAGCGGCAGTTCGCGGTTGTTGCTGTGCTTGAACTTGAACAGGACTTTGAGCGGGTCTTCGGCGACGGCTTCGGCGACATCGCTGTAATAGCCGCGAAACATCGGCGAACCTTCTTTGGTCAGCGTCTGGAAGCTGAACACCACGTCCTCGGCGCGCACCGGGTGGCCGTCATGGAAACGCGCTTCGGGGCGCAGATAGAAACGCACCCAACTGTTGTCCGGGGCTTTCTCGATCTTGCTGGCGATCAGGCCGTATTCGGTAAACGGTTCGTCGAGGCTGTGCCTGGTCAGGGTGTCGTAGATTTGCCCGATGTCATCGGCGGGCACGCCTTTGCTGATGAACGGATTGAGGCTGTCGAAGCCGCCGAACCCGGCCTGACGGAACACGCCGCCCTTGGGCGCATCGGGGTTCACGTAATCGAAATGCTTGAAATCGGCGGGGTATTTCGGTGGCTCGTTGTACAGGGTCACGGCGTGTTGCGGGGCGGCACAGGCCAGCCCGGCGAACAGCAAGCCGCTGGCCTGCACGAGCAGGGCGCGGATAGGGCTCATCGATCTTTCTCCGAAGACTTCAGCCACCACGCGCTCAGGCCCAGGGTATAGGGCGGCGTGGTGACAAAGGCCAACCGGTTACGGTAGGCCAGACGGTGATAATTGAGGTACCAGTTGGGAATGCTGTAATGCTGCCAGAGCAGCACACGGTCGAGCGCCTTGCCGGCGGCGACCTGCTCGTCGCGGGTGCGCGCGGCGAGCAACTGTTCGAGCAGGTGATCGACCACCGGATTGGCGATACCCGCGTAATTCTTGCTGCCCTTGACCCCGACCTGGCTGGAGTGAAAGTACTGCCATTGCTCCAGACCGGGGCTTAAGGTCTGGCCGAGGGTCATCGAGACCATGTCGAAATCGAATTGATCGAGGCGCTGTTTGTATTGCGCGCGATCGACGGTGCGCAGGCGCGCGTCGATGCCGATGCTGTTGAGGTTCTCGATGTACGGCTGGTAGAGGCGCTCCAGGTTCGGGTTGACCAGCAACAGCTCAAAGCGCAGTGGTTGGCCGTGCGCGTTTTGCAGGCGTTGACCGTTGAGCTTCCAGCCGGCTTCGGCGAGCAGTGCCAACGCCTTGCGCATGCTTTCGCGCGGGATGCCACGGCCGTCGGTCTGCGGCAGCGTAAACGGCTCGGTGAACAGCTTGGCCGGGAGCTGATCTTTGTACGGCTTGAGCATCAGCCATTCATGCCCGACCGGCAGGCCGCTGGCGCTGAATTCGCTGTTGGGGTAGTAACTGGTGCTGCGTTTATAGGCATCGCTGAACAACGCGCGGTTGGTCCACTCGAAATCGAACATCAGACCCAGCGCTTCGCGAGTCTTGACGTCGGCAAAGGTCGCGCGGCGAGTGTTCATGAACAGGCCCTGACTCTGGGTCGGGATCCGATGAGGAATCTGCGCCTTGATCACCTCGCCGCGGCGGATGGCCGGAAAGTTGTAACCATTGACCCAGTTCTTGGCCTGATGCTCGATGTAAATGTCGAACTCACCGGCCTTGAAGGCTTCGAAGGCCACGTCGCTGTCGCGGTAGAACTCGACGTCCATGCGATCGAAATTGTACTTGCCGCGATTGACCGGCAAGTCCTTGCCCCAGTAATCCTTGACCCGTTCGAAAATCAACTGGCGTCCCGGTGTGACCGAGGTGATGCGATACGGCCCGCTGCCCAGCGGCGGCTCGAAGGTGGTGGCCTTGAAGTCGCGATCCTTCCAGTAATGCTGAGGCAGCACCGGCAACTCGCCCAGGCGCAGGATCAATAGCGGATTACCCGAGCGCTTGAACACGAAACGAATGCGCTGCTGGTTGAGAATGTCGACCCGCAGCACTTCCTGCAGGGCGGTGCGGTACAGCGGATGGCCGTCCTTGAGCAGCAGGCGATAGGAAAATGCCACGTCGTAGGCGGTAATCGGCGTGCCGTCGTGAAAACGCGCCTCGGGACGCAGGTTGAACACCACCCAGCTGCGATCTTCGCTGTACTCCACCGATTGCGCGATCAAGCCATAGCTGGACGCCGGCTCATCGCCGGAGGGCGAATACTGCCCGGTGCCAACCATCAGCGGCTCGTTCAGCTCGTTGATGCCGTACTGGAGGAAATTCGCCGTGGTGACCGGGCTGGTGCCCTTGAACGTGTAGGGGTTGACCGTATCGAAGGTGCCGAACGCCATTACCCGCAAGGTGCCGCCCTTGGGCGCTTGCGGGTTGACCCAGTCGAAGTGGGTAAATCTGGCCGGGTACTTGAGCGTGCCGAATTGCGCATAACCGTGGCTCTCGGTAATCGTCGCGCTTGCGGGTGAGCTCAAGGCCAGGCTGATCAGCAGCAGGAGGAGGGGACGCTTCAAGTCAGATCTGATCCAGGCGGCTCGGGCTTTGTGGGCCGTACAGTAACAGCTTGTCTGGACAGGAAAAAGATGTGGGTTAATGCCGGGTTAATCGCTACACGACGTTGAGCCGATTTTGTTCCTGTGGTGAGAGGATTTATCTGTGGCGAGGGGATTTATCCCCGCTGGACTGCGCAGCAGTCCCTTTTTCAAGATGCAGAAACGGGCCGCTGCGCGCCCCAGCGGGGATAAATCCCCTCGCCACAGTGTTCCGCCTGGCACAAAGCAATCGGCAATAAAAAAGCCCCTGAATTCAGAGGCTCTCTCAATCAATGCGGCTGATAAACCGTGAGCATCTGCCCAGGCTTCAACGCCTTGCCCGCACCCGGGTTCCAGCGCTTGAGGTGTTGCATCTCGACGTTGAACCGCTTGGCCACCACGTACAGAGTGTCGCCGCGCTTGACCTTGTATTGGGTCTGCTGCTTGCTCTCGGCCTTGCCTTTGGTCTTGCTGTTGGCCGCGATCACGGTGTTGACCCGGCCGGACTTGCGCGCCGGCGCACGCTGGGTGTTGTCCTGCATGACCAGGGTCTGGCCGACCTTGAGGTTCTTGCCGGTCAGCTTGTTCCAGCGTTGCAGGTCTTTCACCTCAACCTTGTTGGCCTTGGCGATGGAACCCAGGTTATCGCCACGCTTGACCCGATAAGCGCGCTTGAGCTGGGCAACCTCGGACGGATCGGCACCTTCGAACACCGGCTTCAGCGAGCGCGGGCTGATCAGCTCGTCCGGACGCATGGTCTGCAGGCTGGCGGTGAGCAATTGCGCCTTCGACGTCGGCACCAGCAAATGCTGCGGGCCGTCGATGGTGGTGCGCTGCTTGAACGCCGGGTTGAGCTGGAACAGTTCGTCTTCGTCGATGTTGGCCACGGCAGCGACCTTGGACAGGTCCATGCGCTGATTGATTTCGACGACCTGGAAATACGGCTCGTTGGCGATCGGGTTTAGGTTCACGCCATAGGCTTCCGGCGCCAGCACCACTTGCGACAGCGCCAGCAGTTTCGGCACGTACGCCTGGGTTTCCGCCGGCAACGGCAGGTTCCAGTAGTCGGTCGGCAGGCCGAGCTTCTCGTTGCGCTCGATGGCGCGGCTGACAGTGCCTTCACCGGCGTTGTAGGCCGCCAGGGCCAGCAGCCAGTCGCCGTTGAACATATCGTGCAGGCGGGTCAGGTAATCCATTGCCGCGGTGGTCGAGGCGGTGATATCGCGACGGCCATCGTAGAAACGCGTCTGGCGCAGGTTGAAGTAACGCCCGGTGGACGGAATGAACTGCCACAGGCCCACCGCATTGGCCCGGGAATAGGCCATCGGGTTGTAGGCGCTCTCGATCACTGGCAGCAAGGCCAGCTCCAGCGGCATGTTGCGCTCTTCGAGGCGTTCGACGATGTAATGAATATAGAGACTGCCGCGTTCGCCGGCATTCTCGAGGAAAGAGGGGTTACTGGCGAACCACAGGCGCTGCTGCTCGATGCGCGGGTTCACGCCAAGGCCTTCCTGCAACTGGAAGCCCTGGCGCATGCGTTCCCAGATGTCCTGGGGAATCTGTGGGCTGGGCTTTTCAGTCAGCCAGATGGGCTTCTGCTTGGCTCGCGCAGCAATGTTCGGCGTATGCGTCGCTTCAGTCTGCGGAGCATGGCTGGAACAGCCCGCCAGCGTGGCGGACACAGCCACCGCGATGGCTTGCGCCAGGCGGGTCAATGCATCTGATTGGGCGGACTTACGTATGGATGACGACATTGGCTGGAAGTAAGTTCCGGGCAAAAATGTCGGGCGATTCTAGAAAGCGCACCCCCTGCGGTCAACCATTGAGAATTTTCGCGGTAGCCGGTGCGCTCCTCAGAACGTGTCTTTCCATGCTCGCAATGCCGCAAATACCTCACTCGGCGCCCGGTTTTGAGCGCCTTCCCGTTCGTCCACTTTTTGTGTAACCAATGTTTCAGAAGTGCGTAAAAACGGATTGGTGAGCTTTTCCAGGGCCAGGGTCGAGGGCAGGGTCATGACGCCGTTCTGCCGTTGCTGGCTGACTTTTTCCAGACGGGCGGCAATGTGCCGATTGCCCGGTTCCACCGCCGCAGCAAACTTCAGGTTGCTCAAGGTGTATTCATGGGTGCAGTAAACCAGCGTATCTTCAGGCAAGGCGGCGAGGCGGTCGAGCGAGTGGTGCATTTGCGCAGGCGTGCCCTCGAACAACCGACCGCAACCGGCGGCGAACAGGGTGTCACCGCAGAACAGCAGGCCGTGGTGGTAATAGGCAATGTGTCCCAGGGTGTGACCGGGTACCGCGTACACGGCGAAGTCCCAGCCGAGCACATTGACCGTATCGTTGTCGTTGAGCGCCACGTCGCGCCCGGGTATGCGCTCGCTGGCCGGCCCGTAGACGGTCGCGCCGCTGGCCGCTTTCAGACGTTCGACGCCGCCGACGTGATCATGATGATGGTGGGTGATCAGGATATCGCTCAACGCCCAGCCCGGATGGGCCTCGAGCCATGCCTGCACCGGGGCGGCATCGCCCGGATCGACCACTGCGCAGCGCTGGGTCTGATGATCCTGTAACAACCAGATGTAGTTATCGGTGAACGCGGGCAGGGCACTGATCTGTATCATCGTCGGAATTCGCCAAGCGGAAAACATTGGCGCATCTTAGAGGTTCCTGGCGCGTTGGAGAATGACATGACCGATAAAGCGTTCGCTCAGGCCGATCCCGACTGGCTGGCATTGATCAGCGCCGCCCGTGAATGGCTGGCGGGTCCGCTCGGGCAGTTTCTGCTGGATGAAGAGCGGCGCATGCTCGACGACGAGCTGGGCAGGTTCTTTGGCGGCTATCTGGTGCATTACGGCCCGTCCGCCGAAACCCCGCCGGCCGCGCCGCAGGTGCAGCGCAACGTACGCCTGGGTGCGCCGTTGCCGGGGGTCGAGATTGTCTGCGAGGAGCAGGCCTGGCCGTTGAGCGAACACGCCGCCGACGTGGTGGTGATGCAGCATGGTCTGGATTTCTGCCTGTCGCCCCACGGTTTGTTGCGTGAAGCGGCGAGCAGCGTACGGCCCGGCGGGCATTTGCTGATCATCGGCATCAATCCGTGGAGCACCTGGGGGCTGCGTCATGTCTTCGCCCACGACGCCCTGCGCAAGGCGCGCTGCATCTCGCCGTCACGGGTTGCCGACTGGCTGAATCTGCTGGGCTTCGCGCTGGAGAAACGCCGCTTCGGATGCTATCGTCCGCCGCTTGCGTCGCCCAAGTGGCAGAACCGTCTGGCCGGCTGGGAACGCAAGGCCGGTGGCTGGCAGTTGTCGGGCGGCGGTTTCTATTTATTGGTCGCGCGCAAGATTGTGGTCGGACTCAGGCCATTGCGCCAGGAGCGCCGCGAGCCGATGGGCAAGCTGATTCCGCTGCCAATGGCCAAGGTCAATCGTCGCCACATCGAACCGTAAACCCTCTTTTATTTGTGGCCGGGCCTGTCCCGGCCTCGGTCATTGTCGATCCGTGATTGGCAAGACAGGCATTTTTCTGGAAAGGCTGGCATGAGCGAAAGCGTTGAAAGCGTCGACACCGTAGAACTGTTCACCGACGGCGCCTGCAAGGGCAACCCTGGCCCCGGCGGCTGGGGCGCTTTGCTGGTGTGCAAGGGCGTCGAGAAGGAGTTGTGGGGCGGCGAAGCCAACACCACCAACAACCGCATGGAACTGCTCGGCGCCATCCGTGGCCTCGAAGCCTTGAAGCGGCCGTGCGAAGTGCTGCTGGTGACCGACTCGCAATACGTGATGAAGGGCATCAACGAGTGGATGGCGAACTGGAAAAAGCGCGGCTGGAAAACCGCCGCAAAAGAGCCAGTGAAGAACGCCGATTTGTGGAAAGAGCTGGACGAGCAGGTCAACCGCCACAAAGTCACCTGGAAGTGGGTGCGCGGGCACATTGGCCATCACGGCAATGAGCGGGCCGACCAGTTGGCCAACCGTGGCGTGGATGAGGTTCGTGGCTACAAGCAGAGCTGATTCCCTCTGCGATACCGAGGCGCGCCCTTCGCGAGCAGGCTCGCTCCCACAGGGAAATGCATTCCAGATCCGATTCTGCTTCTTCCTTGAATTGGAATTCATTCCAATGTGGGAGCGAGCCTGCTCGCGAAGGGCGCGCCTCGGTCTGACTGAAACACCCCGCCGAGCGTGTTAACATCCGCGTTTTTGCCCGATAGACCCGTTGAGAGCTGAGCACCTGATGGCCACCAGATCCGTTGTACTCGATACCGAAACCACCGGCATGCCGGTGACCGATGGTCACCGGATCATTGAAATCGGTTGCGTCGAACTGATCGGTCGGCGCCTGACGGGCCGGCATTTTCACGTTTACCTGCAACCGGATCGCGAGAGTGACGAAGGCGCCATCGGCGTTCACGGCATCACCAACGAGTTTCTCGTCGGCAAGCCGCGTTTTGCTGAGGTCGCGGATGAATTCTTCGAGTTCATCAAAGGCGCGCAGCTGATCATCCATAACGCGGCGTTCGACGTTGGCTTCATCAACAACGAATTCGCCTTGATGGGCCAGCACGACCGCGCTGACATCACCCAGCATTGCACCATCCTCGATACCTTGATGATGGCCCGGGAACGCCACCCGGGGCAGCGCAACAGCCTTGATGCGTTGTGCAAACGCTATGGCGTCGATAACTCCGGTCGGGAACTGCACGGCGCCTTGCTCGACTCGGAGATTCTTGCCGACGTCTACCTGACCATGACCGGCGGCCAGACCAGCCTGTCACTGGCCGGCAACGCCTCCGACGGCAATGGCACGGGTGAGGGCGCAGATAACTCGGCCACTGAAATCCGCCGCTTGCCGGCCGATCGCCAGCCCGCGCGAATCATTCGTGCCACCGAGGAAGAACTGGCCGCGCACCTGGCGCGGCTGGAGATCATCGCCAAGTCTGCCGGCGGGCCGGCGCTGTGGACGCAGATTGCCGAGGCTGACGCTCAGGCGTAAGACGGTGCTGTGGCAAGGAAGCTTGCTCCCGCTCGGCTGCGAAGCAGTCGCAAACACGCTGAATCCGGTTCGTCTGAAAGTAAGCGAAGGGCTGCTCCGCATCCCTGCGGGAGCAAGCTCCCTCACCACGAAAACTGAGCGGTACTTGCCAGCGCGCCGCGGTTTCCATCGATGAAGCCAACTGGCCACCCTCGCCACATCCGCTGCAACCCACTACCCTGAGTGCACGGGTCGGGTGCAAACCTGCCGCTTCAGGACACTGAGCTTCATGTACAGAGATTTGAAATTTACGCTGGCGATCATCCATCGCGACATCAAGGTCGACACTGTCGGCTGCGTCAAGGAATGAGGACTTTTCCCAGTATGCAACCGGTCATGAATCCGAAATACCCTGGGCTGTCGGTGCGTGTCGCCGACGAAGGCTTTGCGCCGTATATCTGGGGCAGTGACTTCAGTTTCGAGGTCGCGGCGTATGGCGCGGCGCAGATCGGCAAGCCGGTCGAGCAGTGGCCGGTGACGCCCATCGTGCCGTACCGCAAATGCTACGGGATCGACCCGGAGGAATTCAGCGCCTTTCACAACGCGCCCGACAGTGCGATTTTCATGGCCTGGCTGGACGATGAGCCGGTCGGGCACCTGGTGATCAGCACCAACTGGAACGGCTTTGCGCACATCGACGAACTGGCGGTTCACGCCCCGGCGCGGCGTCACGGCGTGGCCAAGGCGTTGCTGGATGTCGCGCAGTTCTGGAGCCGCAAGAAGAAGCTCCCAGGCATCATGCTCGAAACCCAGAACAACAACCTCGGCGCCTGTCGGTTGTACGAGCGGTGCGGTTACGTGATGGGTGGCATCGACCAGTTGCGCTATCGCGGCATCGATCCGCACACCGCCGAAGTGGCCTTGTTCTGGTATCGCCTGTTCGACAATCCGCTGGAAAACCCGCTCAGCCCGACAGCATCGCCTCGGCTTGTTCCGTGACGATGCCCAGCAGCGTCTGAATCGCTGCCGACGGCACGGCGTGCTTGAAGGTCAGGGCGTATAGGCTGATCGGCACGGCGGGCGACAACGGGCAGACGTCCAGCCCGCCGGCGCGCGCGCCTAACGCGGTGAACGGGTCGACGATGGCCAGCCCTTCGCCAGCCTCGACCATGCTGCGCATCATTTGGTGGGTTTGCACACGGATCTGGACGCTGGGTGCCGGGCGCAAGGCCTGGAGCTTGTGTTCCAGCGCCGGGCTCAACGGATCCTGACCTTCGAGGCCGACCATGGACTGTCCGGCCAGATCCTGCACAGAGACATATTTCTGCTTCGGCTGCAGCCAGCCGTGCGGCGCGAGCAATTGCAGCTTGCCCTGCGCCAGGGGTTGGCAGTCGATATCGGGATGCTCGGGGTCGTGCAGGCTCAGGCCCAGATCGCTTTCGCGCAACAACAGGCTGCGAACGATGTCGCGGGTCGGCGCGCTGAGCAGGCTGCAAGGTGCGTCGGGCAGACGTCGGCGCAGGGCGGCGAGGCATTGTGGCAAGAGTTGTTGGGTCAGCGGCGGGGTGCCGATGATGCGCAAGGGCGGGGCGAGGTATTGTTTCAGGCTGTTGGCCAGACGCTGCACCGGTTCCAGCGCTTCATAAATGTGCGCGATTTCCACCTGCAAGGCCCGCGCTTCCGGGGTCGATTGCAGGCGCCCGCGAACGCTGGCGAACAGCATGAACCCCAACTGGCTCTCGGCTTCGCGCAAGCGCTCTTCGATTTCGGTCACTGGCAATTGCAGCCATTCGGCGGCGGTGCCCAGATGACCGGTCTGCAAGAGCGCATGAATCACTTCGATATGGCGTAAACGCATGCGTGAAGTCCATGTTCAGCAGGTGGGGTCAGAGGCTGAATCCTACCCCAAGTCTGCGCATATGACTTCTGCTCATAACGGCCAGTTATGAAGCGACGGTGTGCTCGGGTTCGCGAATCAGGGTCGTGCCTGACTGAACGAGCAAAAACTCGGTTTCACTGACTTTACTGACCCGATCGCCAATAGCCAGTTTGTACGTTACGACGGGCTCCGAGCCGGTGAATCCGTCTGCAGACGGAATCGATTCCTGAAATTCATGCACGGAATAAACGCGGCCTTCCGCATCTCTTGCATGAAACTGACCGACGAGTACTGCTGCCATCTGCTTAGAACCTCTGGAGATAAAACGCTTGATTTGCGGCTTGGTAGACCGCCGTCAAGCTTGGTAAGTTTTCCTACAAGAAAAAAATATTTCACGCGCAGGAAAATCCAATGACTGCTGGTGGAATCGTCACCGGATCATCTATAACTACCGGCTCCTCCCACGGACCTTCGAGAGTCTTCCATGAGCAATGTCTACAACGTCGCTGTAGTGGTCGGTAGCCTGCGCAAAGCATCGATCAATCGCAAAGTCGCCCTGGCCCTGGCGGAACTGGCCCCGGCCAATCTCAAACTGGAGATTGTCGAAATCGGTGATCTGCCGCTGTACAACGAAGACATCGACGGCGATTCCCCGCCCGCAGCCTACAGCACTTTCCGTCAGAAAGTGGCGTCATCCGACGCGGTGCTCTTTGTTACCCCCGAGTACAACCGCTCGATCCCGGCGCCGTTGAAGAACGCCATCGACGTCGGTTCCCGCCCATATGGCAAGAGCGCCTGGAGCGGCAAGCCCGGCGCGGTGATCAGCGTCTCGCCAGGCGCCATCGGCGGTTTCGGCGCCAACCAGCACCTGCGCCAGACGTTCGTCTTTCTCGATATTCACTGCCTGCAACAGCCGGAAGCCTATCTGGGCGGGGCCGGCACTGCGTTTGACGAGGCGGGCCAACTGAGCGAATCGGTCAAGCCGTTTCTGCAGAAATTCATCGACGCGTACGGCCAGTTCGTAGAACAACACAAAAAATAGCCTCACCAAGACATCAGTTACACAAAGAACCTGTGGGAGCGAGCTTGCTCGCGAAGGCGTCGTCAGCCGTTGCAAAATTGCTGAGTGAACCACCGCTTTCGCGAGCAAGCTCGCTCCCACAGGGGCCTTTATTCCACCTTGGCATTTGTCATTGTTCTAAATCATCTTTTTAAGGCTTCTGCGAATGCTCGCTGCGTCACTGATTTTCCTGCTGACCATTACCCTTGTGATCTGGCAGCCCAAAGGCCTCGGCGTTGGCTGGAGTGCGACTTTGGGCGCTGTGCTGGCATTGATCTTTGGCGTCGTCCACCTGACGGATATCCCGCTGGTCTGGCAAATCATCTGGAATGCCACCGGCACGTTCGTGGCGCTGATCATCATCAGCCTGCTGCTCGACGAGGCCGGTTTTTTCGCGTGGGCGGCGCTGCATGTAGCACGGTGGGGGCGGGGCAGCGGGCGCAAGCTGTTTGCCTTCATGGTGCTGCTGGGTGCACTGGTGTCGGCATTGTTCGCCAATGACGGCGCGGCGCTGATCCTCACGCCCATCGTGATTTCGATGCTGCTGGCGCTGCGCTTTTCCCCGGCGGCGACACTGGCCTTTGTCATGGGCGCCGGGTTTATTGCCGATACCGCGAGCCTGCCGTTGGTGGTGTCGAACCTGGTCAACATCGTTTCGGCGGACTTCTTTCACATTGGTTTCAATCGCTATGCCGCGGTGATGGTGCCGGTGAACTTCGTCAGCGTGGCGGCGACGTTGGGCATGTTGTTGTGGTTTTTTCGCCGCGATATTCCAGCGGCCTACGACCCTGAGCAACTGGAAAACCCGCACACCGCGATTCACGACAAGGCGACGTTCTATGCCGGTTGGGCGGTGCTGGCGATCCTGCTGATCGGCTGCTTCGCCCTCGAACCGCTGGGCATTCCGATCAGCGCCATTTCTGCGGTGTGCGCCGCGCTGCTGCTGGGCATCGCCGCACGGGGTCACAAGATCTCCACGCGCAAAGTGATGAAAGAAGCGCCCTGGCAGATCGTGATTTTCTCGTTGGGCATGTATCTGGTGGTCTACGGCCTGCGCAATGCCGGGCTCACCGGTTATCTCGCCGGATGGCTGGATGTCTTCGCCAGCCACGGCGTGTGGGGCGCGGCCATGGGCACCGGCGTGCTGACGGCGCTGCTGTCGTCGATCATGAACAATTTGCCGACGGTGCTGATCGGCTTGCTGTCGATCGATGCCAGCCAGGCCAGCGGGGTGACCAAGGAAGCGATGATTTACGCCAACGTGATCGGCAGCGATCTGGGGCCGAAGATTACGCCGATTGGCAGTCTGGCAACGTTGTTGTGGCTGCATGTGCTGGAACGCAAGGGCATTCATATTGGCTGGGGTTATTACTTCAAGGTCGGGATCGTGTTGACGGTGCCGGTGTTGTTGGTGACCTTGGCGGCGTTGGCGCTGCGGCTCTCGCTTTAGACCGAGGTGACTCCATCGCGAGCAGGCTCACTCCTACAATTGAAATACGATCCCCTGTAGGAGTGAGCCTGCTCGCGATGGCAGTGGTCCAGGCACTACAAATCTCAGGCTTGACCAGGCACATTCGGCCAAAGATCCGACACCAGAAACAACCGCTCTGCCTCTTCCCAGTCGCCCTGCGCATTTTCGCTCAGGCGCACCAGCAATTGCGCCGGAGCCAGCGGCGACAAATCCGCCAGCCACAGACGCAACTGTTCCGCTGTCCAGACCTGATCCGCCGGATAATGCGCCGGCGCCAGCCAGGCATGACGCGGCAGCGGTTGCCAGCGCCCGGCCGGACGCTGCGCGACAAACGCCGGCCAATCCTTCTGATGCAACCAGTTGCCACGCAGATGCTGCGGGTGCGCACCGTGCGGGGGCGCAGACTGTCCCGGCCATGGATACAGCAGATAACCGCCGAGCCACAAATGCGCGCTGAACGTCTCGATATCCAGTGTCGCCAGCACCTCGCGGCTTTCCGGACGCGCCGAAATCGGCAGTTGGTGCGCGGCCAGATGCGCCAGTTTGCGATCCAGCCGGTCATGGCAGCCCGGCCCCAGCCATTGCGCCGGATCACGGCCGTCGCCGTTTTGCGGGCCGAGGTAGAGCTTGATCGCCAGTTCCAGATGATGCACGCCGTCGCGGTCACGCAGCAGCATGTCCAGCTCGCCGAGGGTGTGGCCGGCGCGCCGAATCGGCAGGTTGGCGGCGATCAGCTCGATGCCGGGCGCATGCCCCACGGCAAACTGCCACAAGCGTTCGTAATACAGGCCCAAGCGCCTTGTCCGGGCCTGCGACAACCAGTGCAGCAAGCCGTAACTGTCACGGTCGAGTTGGCGCAGCCAGTGTTCCAGGCGTGGCGGGTCCTGCACCCAGTCACTGCCGGCCAGCGGGTGGCGCTGCGGCCAGGGCGTAGCGGCGAGCATCGGCGGGGCGAGGATCACCCACGCCAGGTCGCGCACCTCCGGATGGCGCAGTTGATGAGGGAGCTGAAGCAAATCGGGAAACAGGATCATCTTGCGAGCATAGCCTTAAACCTGAGCACACCCTTGAGGCTGAAAGGATTTTGTCTATCTGGCGCTTTCGCCCATAATCGTGCTTTTCGCGTTTTCGATTGTCCGCAGAGGTCCCATGGAGCAATTTCGTAATATCGGCATCATCGGTCGCCTGGGCAGTTCCCAGGTGCTGGATACCGTCCGCCGACTGAAACGGTTTCTGCTCGACCGGCATCTGCACGTGATTCTCGAAGACACCATCGCTGAAGTCCTGCCGGGCCATGGCCTGCAAACGTCGTCACGCAAGATGCTCGGCGAGGTCTGCGACATGGTCATCGTTGTCGGCGGTGACGGCAGCCTGCTTGGCGCCGCCCGCGCCCTGGCCAAGCATAATATTCCGGTGCTGGGGATCAACCGTGGCAGCCTCGGTTTTCTCACCGACATTCGCCCGGACGAGCTGGAAGTCGAAGTCGCCAAGGTGCTCGACGGTCATTATCTGGTGGAAAACCGCTTTCTGTTGCAAGCCGAAGTCCGTCGCCACGCCGAGGCCATCGGCCAGGGCGATGCGCTGAACGATGTCGTGCTGCATCCCGGCAAATCGACGCGGATGATCGAATTCGAGCTGTACATCGACGGTCAGTTCGTCTGCAGCCAGAAGGCCGACGGCCTGATCGTCGCCACGCCAACCGGCTCCACCGCTTACGCGCTGTCGGCGGGTGGCCCGATCATGCACCCCAAGCTCGACGCCATTGTGATTGTGCCGATGTACCCCCATATGTTGTCGAGCAGGCCGATTGTGGTCGATGGCAACAGTGAGCTGAAAATCGTCGTGTCGAAAAACATGCAGATTTACCCGCAAGTCTCCTGCGACGGGCAGAACCATTTCACCTGTGCGCCGGGCGACACCATCACCGTCAGCAAAAAAGCGCAGAAGCTGCGCCTGATTCATCCGCTCGATCACAATTACTACGAGGTGTGCCGGACCAAGCTCGGCTGGGGCAGCAAGTTGGGGGGCGGAGGCGACTGATGCTCGATCCCGCGCGCAGTTACGACCTGATCGGTGATGTGCACGGATGCGCCCTGACCCTGGAACACTTGCTTGACCGTCTCGGTTATCACAAGCAGGGCGGGGTCTGGCGGCATCCATCGCGCATGGCCGTGTTCGTTGGCGACATCATCGACCGTGGCCCGCGAATCCGCGAGGCGCTGCACATCGTTCATGACATGGTCCAGGCCGGTCAGGCCTTGTGCATCATGGGCAACCACGAATTCAACGCCCTGGGCTGGAGCACCCCGGCGCCACCGGGCAGTGGCAAGCAATTCGTCCGTGAACACACGCCGCGCCATGCCCGCCTGCTACACGAAACGCTGAGTCAATTCGAAAACCATCCGGGTGACTGGCATGACTTCCAACAATGGTTCTATGAGCTGCCATTGTTCATCGATGCCGGACGTTTCCGGGTCGTGCATGCGTGCTGGGATGCCGGTCTGATCGAACCATTGCGGGCGTTGTTTCCCGACGGCTGCGTCGATGAGCATTTCCTGCAGGCCTCGGCGGTTCCCGGCAGCTTTGCCTGCACCGTGTTCGACCGTCTGCTGCGCGGCACCGACATGCGCCTGCCGGGCGGCCTGACCATGACCAGTGGCGACGGTCTGGTGCGCGCGTTCTTCCGCACCAAGTTCTGGGAGGACGACCCGAAAACCTACGGCGACATCGTCTTTCAGCCTGATGCCCTGCCGGAACCGGTGGCACAGACGCCGCTGTCCTCAACGGAAAAGAATGCCCTGCTGCGTTATGGCGTCGACGAGCCATTGCTGTTCGTCGGCCACTACTGGCGCAGCGGTCAACCGGCGCCGATCCGTCCGAACCTCGCCTGCCTGGATTACAGCGCGGTGCTCTACGGCAAACTGGTCGCTTATCGTCTGGATCAGGAAACTCGCCTCGATCCAGATAAATTTGTCTGGGTCGATGTCGAGCGGCCGGAGGTGCTGCAATGAGTGCGGTAGCGGTATTGCGCCTGCCCCTGGCGGTGGACCTGAGCGGCTTCGTCAAACTCCTGCAGCGTATGCAGGTCCCGCATCGGGTCAGCGAGGAGGCGGGCGAGCAGGTGCTGTGGGCGCCGGCTGAAATCAGCGAAGACGTGCGTTCGCTGTACGAACGCTTCCCGGCCGGCGATCCCGATCAGCAACTGGACATTCCGCTGGGCCAGACCTTCAAGCGTCCGGGCTTCGCCGAACAACTGAAACACGCCCGGGCCACCGGTTTCATTCTGCTATTGAGCCTGATTGTCGGCGGTCTGACCTTTCTTGGCGAGAACCTCGAAACGCTGCGCTGGTTGACCTTCCTCGACTTTCGCGTGATCGGTGAGTACATCCAGTTCACCCCATTGGCTGACAGTCTGGCGGCGGGGCAGTGGTGGCGGCTGATCACGCCGATGCTGATCCATTTCGGCATCCTCCATCTGGCCATGAACGGCATGTGGTACTGGGAACTGGGGCGGCGTATCGAGTCGCGCCAGGGCAGCATCAACCTGATCGGCCTGACGTTGCTGTTCAGCCTGGTGTCCAACTATGCGCAGTTCGTCTGGAGCGGCCCGACCCTGTTTGGCGGTCTGTCCGGCGTGCTCTACGGCTTGCTCGGGCATTGCTGGATTTTCCAGCTGCTGGCGCCGAACCCGGCCTATCGCCTGCCGCGCGGCGTGCTGGTGATGATGCTGGTGTGGCTGCTGGTGTGCATGTCCGGGCTGATCTCGCTGATCGGTTTCGGCCAGATTGCCAACGCCGCACACCTGAGCGGGTTACTCATCGGATGCTTCACCGGTTTGTTGGGCGGTTTGTATAACCGCCGTAAACTGGCCGTCTAAATTTTTTGTTTCAGTAAAGAGCACGGAGACCCCTGATGTCCTCTTTCAACGACATGATCAACAACATCACCCCGGACATCTACGAAAGCCTGAAACTGGCCGTGGAAATCGGCAAATGGTCCGACGGCAACAAACTCACCGCCGAGCAGCGCGAGCTGTCGTTGCAGGCGATGATCGCCTGGGAAATCCAGAACCTGCCTGAAGATCAGCGCACCGGTTACATGGGCCCGCAGGAATGTGCGTCGAAGTCGATCGAAGTGCCGAACATTCTGTTCAAGTCGGATGCCATCCATTGATCGAGATTGGCCGCGGTGCAATCAGCAAAATGTCGGCGCGCCTGGATGGGCCGAACGTGCAGTACGCGTTTCGTCTGGACGACGTCGAGGTGCCGGTCAATCCGTTGATCGGCAGCACGCTGCGTCTGGAGTATCTGGGGGCAATCCATTGCACCCATTGCGGGCGCAAGACCAAAACCAGCTTCAGTCAGGGCTATTGCTACCCGTGCATGACCAAACTGGCGCAGTGCGACCTGTGCATCATGAGCCCGGAGCGCTGCCACTTTGACGCTGGCACCTGTCGCGATCCGGCGTGGGGCGAGCAGTTCTGCATGACCGATCACGTGGTCTATCTGGCCAACTCGTCGGGGATCAAGGTTGGCATCACCCGTGCAACGCAGTTGCCGACGCGCTGGCTCGATCAAGGGGCGAGTCAGGCCTTGCCGATCATGCGCGTGTCGACACGGCAGCAATCGGGTTTTGTAGAAGACCTGTTCCGCAGTCAGGTGGCGGACAAGACCAACTGGCGCGCCTTGCTCAAGGGCGATGCAGCGGCGGTGGATCTGGCGCAGGTGCGCGATCAGTTGTTCGAAAGCTGCGCCGAAGGCCTGCAAGGTTTGCAGGAGCGATTCGGCCTTCAGGCGATTCAGACGATTGCCGATGTCGAACCGCTGGAAATCCGCTATCCCGTCGAGCAATACCCGGCGAAAATCGTCAGCTTCAACCTGGACAAGAACCCGATTGCCGAAGGCACGCTGCTGGGGATCAAGGGCCAGTACCTGATCTTTGACACCGGCGTGATCAACATTCGTAAATACACGGCTTACCAGCTCGCCGTGCATCAATAAGGACTCCAGCATGCGCACCGACCAACCGAAGATGATTTACCTCAAGGACTATCAGGCGCCCGAGTACCTGATCGACGAAACGCACCTGACCTTCGAGTTGTTCGAGGACCACAGCCTGGTCCACGCGCAACTGGTGATGCGCCGCAACCCCGAGCGCGGTGCGGGCCTGCCGCCGCTGGTGCTCGACGGCCAGCAACTGGAGCTGCTCTCGGTAACGCTCGCAGACCAGGAGCTGAGCGCCGCTGACTACCAGGTGTCCGACAGCCACCTGACTTTGCAGCCGACCAGCGAAACCTTCACGCTTGACACCAGCGTGCGCATCCACCCGGAAACCAATACTGCGCTGGAAGGCCTGTACAAGTCCGGCACGATGTTCTGCACCCAATGCGAGGCCGAAGGTTTCCGCAAGATCACCTATTACCTCGACCGTCCGGACGTGATGAGCAAGTTCACCACCACGGTGGTCGCCGAACAGCACAGCTACCCGGTGCTGCTTTCCAACGGCAACCCGATCGCTTCCGGCCCCGGTGAAGACGGCCGGCACTGGGCGACCTGGGAAGACCCGTTCAAGAAACCGGCGTACCTGTTCGCGCTGGTTGCCGGTGATTTGTGGTGTGTCGAAGATACCTTCACCACCATGAGTCAGCGCAACGTCGCGCTGCGTATTTACGTCGAGCCGGAAAACATCGACAAGTGCCAGCACGCGATGAACAGCCTGAAGAAATCCATGCGCTGGGACGAAGAGGTTTATGGCCGCGAGTACGATCTGGACATTTTCATGATCGTGGCCGTGAACGATTTCAACATGGGCGCAATGGAGAACAAGGGCCTCAATATCTTTAACTCCAGCGCCGTGCTGGCTCGCGCCGAAACCGCCACCGACGCCGCGCACCAGCGGGTCGAAGCGATCGTCGCTCACGAATACTTCCACAACTGGTCGGGCAATCGCGTGACCTGCCGCGACTGGTTCCAGCTGTCGCTCAAGGAAGGCTTCACGGTGTTCCGCGACGCCGGTTTCTCCTCGGACATGAACTCGGCCACGGTCAAGCGCATTCAAGACGTGGCGTACCTGCGCACCCACCAGTTCGCCGAAGATGCCGGCCCCATGGCCCACGCCGTGCGCCCGGACAGCTTCATCGAGATTTCCAACTTCTACACCCTGACCGTGTACGAAAAAGGCTCGGAAGTGGTTGGCATGATCCACACCTTGCTCGGCGCCGAAGGCTTCCGCAAAGGCAGCGATCTGTACTTTGAACGCCACGACGGTCAGGCCGTGACCTGCGATGACTTCGTCAAGGCCATGGAAGATGCCAACGGTGTCGACCTGACCCAGTTCAAGCGCTGGTACAGCCAGGCCGGTACGCCACGTCTGGCGGTGAGCGAGTCCTATGACGCCGCTGCCAAGACTTATAGCCTGACCTTCCGCCAGAGCTGCCCGGCAACCCCGGACAAAGTCGAGAAGCTGCCGTTTGTGATTCCGGTGGAGCTCGGTCTGCTGGACAGCCAGGGCAACGAGATGGCCCTGCGTCTGAGCGGTGAAGCCGCCGCCCAAGGCACCAGTCGGGTTATCTCCGTGACCGAAGCTAACCAGACTTTCACCTTCGTCGACATCAACGAGCAACCGCTGCCATCGCTGCTGCGCGGGTTCTCGGCGCCGGTGAAACTGAGCTTCCCGTACAACCGCGATCAGTTGATGTTCCTCATGCAGCACGACAGCGATGGCTTCAATCGCTGGGATGCCGGCCAGCAACTGGCGGTGCAGGTGCTACAAGAGCTGATCGGCCAACAGCAGAAGGGCGAGACCCTGACGCTTGACCCGCGTCTGGTCTCGGCACTGCGCACGGTGCTGTCCGACGAGTCGCTGGATCAGGCGATGGTCGCGGAAATGCTCTCGCTGCCGGGTGAGGCGTATCTCACCGAAATCAGCGAAGTGGCCGACGTCGAGGCGATCCATATCGCTCGCGAATTTGCGCGCAAGCAATTGGCTGAAGGTCTGTTCGAGGCGTTGTGGCTGCGTTATCAGGCCAACCGCGACCTGTCGAAGAAAACCCCATACGTCGCCGAGGCCGAGCACTTCGCCCGACGTGCGTTGCAGAACATCACCCTGTCGTACCTGATGCTCAGCGGCAAGCCGGAAGTCCTTGCGGCTGCGCTGGAACAGTTCGAAAACGCCGACAACATGACCGAGCGCCTGACTGCGCTGGCGGTGCTGGTCAACTCGCCGTTCGAAGAACAGAAAGCTTTGGCGCTGGCGAGTTTCGCCGAGCACTTCAAGGACAACCCGCTGGTCATGGACCAATGGTTCAGCGTGCAGGCCGGCAGCACCTTGCCGGGCGGTCTGGAGCGGGTGAAGGCGTTGATGCAGCACCCGGCGTTCAACATCAAGAACCCGAACAAGGTGCGTGCACTGATCGGCGCGTTTGCCGGGCAGAACCTGATCAACTTCCATGCGGCGGACGGCTCTGGCTATCGCTTCCTGGCGGATCTGGTCATCGAGCTGAACGGCTTCAACCCGCAGATCGCCTCGCGCCAACTGGCCCCGCTGACCCGCTGGCGCAAATACGACAGCGCCCGTCAGGCATTGATGAAAGCCGAGCTGGAGCGGATTCTGGCATCGGGTCAGCTGTCGAGTGACGTCTATGAAGTAGTGAGCAAAAGCCTGGCGTAACGCCTAGGCCAATATGTGGGCTGGTGGTATTCAGATTCGCGACAGCCCACAAATCCTATGGTGGGAGCGGTGTACTCGGAATCGCGACAACACGCAAAACCTATTGTGGGAGCAAGCCCACTCCCACAGTTTTTAGCGGTGTACTCAGAATCGTGTTAACACACCGATCCAATGTGGGAGTGAGCTTGCTCGCGATGGCGTTGTATCAGTCATATTTCAGTGTCTGACACACCGCGATCGCGAGCAGGCTCACTCCTACAGAGGTTGCGTTTCGTCAGTTATCTCAGGTCAAACCGATCCAGATTCATCACCTTCGTCCATGCCTTGACGAAATCGTTGACGAACTGCTGCTTGGCATCCGCACTGGCGTACACCTCGGCCAATGCACGCAACTGTGCATTGGAGCCGAACACCAGATCCACTCGCGTCGCCGTCCATTTCGCGGCACCGGTCTTGCGATCACGCCCTTCGAACTGATCGGCTTCCGGTGACGTCGGCGTCCACTCCACGCCCATGTCCAGCAAGTTGCTGAAAAAGTCCTGGGTCAGCGCTTCGGTTTTATCAGTGAACACACCATGGCGACTCTGCCCGACATTGGTGTTCAACACCCGCAAGCCACCCAGCAGCACCGTCATTTCCGGCGCGGTGAGCGTCAGCAGTTGTGCTTTGTCGATCAGTAAAGCCTCGGCCGAAACGCTGTATTTGCCCTTGCTGTAGTTACGGAAGCCATCGGCAATCGGCTCAAGAAACCCAAACGATTCGACATCGGTTTGCTCTTGCGAGGCGTCGGCGCGGCCCGGTGAAAACGGCACCGAAATCGAATGTCCGGCGTTTCTCGCGGCTTGTTCGACCCCGGCATTGCCCGCCAGCACGATCAGGTCTGCCAGGGAAATCTGCTTGCCGCCGATTGCCGTGCCGTTGAAGTCTTTCTGAATGCCTTCAAGCGTCGTCAGTACCTTGTCCAGTTGCTCCGGCTGGTTGGCCTGCCAGAACTTCTGCGGCGCCAGACGCAAGCGTCCACCATTCGCGCCGCCGCGTTTGTCCGAACCACGAAAGGTCGAAGCGGCCGCCCAGGCGGTCGACACCAGTTGTGATACCGACAGTCCTGACGCCAGCACGCTGTTTTTCAGGGCAGTGGCATCACTGTCATCGATCAGCGCGTGCGTTACCTGGGGAATCGGGTCTTGCCAGAGCAATTCCTCTTGCGGCAACTCCGGACCGAGGTAGCGCGACAGCGGGCCCATGTCGCGGTGGATCAGTTTGTACCATGCGCGAGCGAAGGCGTCGGCCAACTGTTCTGGATGGGCCAGAAATCGCCGGGAAATCTGTTCGTAAGCGGGATCGAAACGCAGCGCCAGGTCAGACGTGAGCATGGTCGGCGACAGGCGTTTGTTCGGGTCGTGAGCATGGGGCACGGTGCCTGCGCCGGCGCCGTTTTTCGGTCGCCACTGGTGCGCGCCGGCCGGGCTCTTGGTCAGTTCCCATTCGAAGCCGAACAGGTTTTCCAGATAGTTGTTGCTCCATTGGGTGGGGGTTGTCGTCCAGGTGACTTCCAGGCCACTGGTGATCGTGTCCGCGCCTTTACCGCTGCCAAAGGCGTTTTTCCAGCCCAGGCCTTGCTGTTCCAGACCGGCCGCTTCCGGCTCGGGACCGACGTTGTCGGCAGGCCCAGCGCCGTGGGTCTTGCCAAAGGCGTGGCCGCCAGCAATCAGCGCCACGGTTTCTTCGTCATTCATGGCCATGCGGCCGAAGGTCTCGCGAATGTCTTTGGCCGAGGCCACCGGATCCGGATTGCCTTCAGGGCCTTCCGGGTTCACATAAATCAGGCCCATCTGCACCGCGGCAAGGGGATTTTCCAGGTTGCGTTCGCCCTGATCGGTGCGGCTTTCTTCCTTGCCATGTAAATCCGGCTCAGCTACCAGCGTGCCATCGCCGGGTTCTTGCACCGGGCCATTGCTCTTGCCGTAACGGTTATCGCCGCCCAGCCACTCGGTTTCCGAACCCCAGTAGACGTCTTCGTCCGGCTCCCAGACATCGGCGCGGCCGCCGGAGAAACCGAAGGTCTTGAAGCCCATGGATTCCAGCGCAACGTTGCCGGTCAGCACAATCAGGTCGGCCCAGGAAATATTGCGCCCGTATTTCTGTTTGACCGGCCACAGCAGACGCCTGGCCTTGTCGAGGCTGACGTTGTCCGGCCAGCTGTTGAGCGGGGCAAACCGTTGCTGACCGGAACCGGCACCACCGCGTCCATCGGCGGTGCGATAAGTCCCGGCGCTGTGCCAGGCCATGCGCACGAACAGCGGGCCGTAATGGCCGAAGTCCGCTGGCCACCAGTCCTGGGAGTCGGTCATTAGCGCTTTGATGTCTTGTTTCAGGGCCTGGAAGTCGAGGCTTTTGAACGCTTTGGCGTAGTCGAATTCCGGGCCTAGCGGATCTGACTTGGGCGAATGCTGACTGAGGATCTTGAGGTTGAGTTGGTTCGGCCACCAGTCACGGTTCGTTGTACCTCCACCGGCAGCGTGGTTGAACGGGCATTTCGATTCGTTTGCCATTTTCGTGTCCCTATCAGGTCTGCGGCCGGCTCGTGCCGACTTCGGACTGGTAAGGCTAGACGCGAGTTGGGGAGTCGGCTAATAGCGCGACTATTGCATAGTGATAGACGCAGACTTTTAGAGATGACGGGACAGCGAGTTAAAGATGGGGAATTATTTCAAATACGTCTAAAAAACTGTCATTCCTGACAGTTGAGCGTGTGCTGAGAAGCACTTAGTTTAGTCACCACTGCGGCAACTTTGGCCGTGGCTTTCTTCAAATCAATGCAGCTGAACGCTGGCGCTAATATCCTTCAGGAGTAACAAAATGTCACGACCAGACAGTTCAATCGGAACTTTTGACGCAGAGGTTGATGGCGTCCCATTTCTTCGTAGTATTTATCGCAGACTCCATAACGCCGGTGAGAATTATCTGCTGACTGCGGAGGACGGAGAAGGAAATGCAGTGAATTTCAGTGTTCCTGCGAAGCTGGTAGAAGGTATAAAACACATAATCTACCCCTATACAGGCGCGCTTGAGTGGCACGTCCAATTCAAAAACGAACCCGGAAGTCATCTGGTTAAATCCGGCTCTGCAGGCATTACCTTTGATTACGACTACAGACGTGCAGTAGGGGAGATCAGTTTCAATCTCAAAGATGAGAGGAAAGTGACCGGGACCTTTAATCTGCAAAATCCCGGTCCAGCGTAACAGTACGTTCGGGCTCCCAGTTGTTTAACAACCGGGAAGCGCTTTGCTGAATGGGGGGTAGCGTCAACTTGACTGTGCAGTGTCGTCTTCAGGCACTTCGTCAAGTATATCCTCCTGCCCCGGCAGTTCAGTAATTACACTGAAGTCCGTCACCTCGACCGCGCCATTGCCATAGCCCAACAAATGAAACGAGAAGGCCTTGCGCGGCTGCGGGTTTTCAAAGCTGAAGTCCATCTCCAGCGGCTGATCCGCCGTGGCGATCATTTCCGCCGGCAGGCCCAGTTGCACGTCCTGTTCGAACTCCTTGGCCTTGAGCTGGATATACGCCGCCTGCTGCGGGTCGACCGAGCGCACGGTCAGACGTACGTGGGTGTGTGAGCCTTTGGGCATTTCCAGGTATTGCGCGCCGATCAGGTTGTCGGCCCAGTCATCCTTGATCTGCGCTTGCAGCGGGATAACGTTGTTGCTGCCGAACTGGTAGCGATGGTTAAGCGACGTGCGCAGCAAGGACAAATCCAGCGCGTTTGCGCGCGCGGCAATCTGCCTGGCCAGGTGACCGCTATAGATGCCTTTGTAGGTGGCGCTGTCGGCGATGAACCCGGCGCTTTCGTAATAGCGGCAGCGGCGCGGCAGGTCGCATTCGGAGAAGATCCCCTGGCCGTTGTGGTAACGCAGCTTGCCGTTGGTGAACGACATGATTTCGCGCCCGGACTCGTAGTCACGGAACAGCGAACGGCCGCTCAGCGCACTCGGCACCGGTAGGTCGAAGTAGTCGAGAATCGAGGTGCTCAGGTCGACATGGCCATAAACGCCGACGTTCAGGCGCGGCAGTTGCGCCTGTTCCGGTGCCAGGGTCAGGTTGAAGCCCCACGAAGAGGCCAGCCGGACCCCATCGATGCCGTGGGATTCGTCTGAGGTAACCACCACCAGAGTGTCCTTGAGAATGCCTTGACGCTCCAGTCCCAACAGAAACTGGTCCAGCGCGTCGTCGAGATAACCGACAGCGGCCTGCTTCGGCGTTTCATAGCGCTCGAGATAATCCTCCGGCGCGGAGTAGGGCTGGTGGGTGCCCACGGTCAGCAGCGTCAGCATCCAAGGCTGCTTGTGCTTTTTCAGTTGCCCGACGTAATCCAGCGCGCCCTCGAAAAAGGCCTTGTCGTCCTTGCCCCACGGGAATTCCAGATAATTGCTGTTGCTGAACCATTCCAGGCCATGGGTCGCATCGAAACCAATGTGCGGCATGATCTTGTCTTTGGCCATGAAGCGCAGGCCGGCGCCCTGCAAGTAGTGCGTACTGAAACCGTGTTCGCGCAGTTGCGCCGGCAGGCAGGCCTGATTGCGCTCGGTCAGGGTGAGCATTTCAACGCCCTTGGGCGTGCCGTTGTTGAGCTTGTCGTAATCACCGCAGAGCATGGCGTACAGGCCGCGAATGGTCTGATGGGTGTGCAGCACGTAATCCGGGGTATTCATGCCGCGCTCGGCCCAGCGGCTGAGGTTGGGCATCAGGTCTTCCTGATAATGACTGCCGATGGCCTCGCGGTTGGCGCGAATGTAGGCGCCGGGAATGCCTTCCAGGGCGATGATCAGCACGTTGCGCGCCTGACCCGGCGCGGCCAGCAGTTTCTGTCCGTTGAGATCGACATCGGTGAGGCCGGCCATGGCCGGCGCCGGTTCTTCGACGTCGCCGTCCAGCCATTCCTCGGCCTGAATCTGCCAATCGGCGACTTCGCTGGCAAGCAACTGATGCGGCAGGTTGTACAGGCGCCAGGCATCGCCGTCGTCAGGCCACAGGTTTTGTGCGCCCCAATGGGCGGCGAACAAGACGATTGGCGCAGCCCAGACAGAACGCGGCAAACCCGGACGAGCCAGGCCGCGCCCGACAAATTGAGTCAGCAGCCAGAAAACCAGTGCCACCAACAAAGCGATGGCCAGGGCAGGGTGCGCAAGTCCGCCGCCCGTGGAGTTTTCAACGAACTGCGGGTCGATCAGATAATGAACATCGGAAGGCGTCGGCAGCCGGCCGACTGCGCTGACCAGTTCCGCCGTGGCGATCGCCAGCAGCGCCCAGAACAACAGCACCGGCAAGGCCAGCCACCACGCACAACGATGCAGCGCTACTACCAGCAGACTGCCAACGGCCAGATCTGACAAATAGCCCAGCGGCGTCGACCAGCCCAGCGCCGTGCGCAGGCAAACCGGTACGATCAGCACCAGGACGATGAGGGAAAGAAGGCGGACATTCGGCCGCCGCAGCCGGTTAAAAAGAGCGCTCACAAAAAAGCCTGCATGTCATGAAAGGGTCAAAAAAGTGTGGGTGATGATACCAAGGGCAGGCGCGCTGATCGGCTTTTTAAATGGCTGGGCTACGATTCGCAAATCGCCGGACGCTCAGTGTTTGCGGGCGTTCTGGACGAAGAGCCGCTGTTCGCTGAGTTGAGTTTTTTGTTTCAGGCTGTTGTTGGCCATCGCCTGCTCGCGATAGCGGTGCAATGGATAGCAAAATGACTCAGTGCTATCGTTATGCAATAAAGGTATTTAATTTATACTTTTTATATCGATAAAGTCAGGCCTTTCAGCTCACTCCCTTAGCTGCGAGGTTGTCATGGCCCCATCGTTCAAACGTTCCGCGCTGGCTCTATTGGCCGCGACCCTGACGGCGGGCGCGCTGTTCAGCAGCGCGGCCCAGGCTGAAGGCAAAATCAGCATTGCCCAGCAGTTCGGCATTGGCTACCTGATTCTTGACGTGGTACGGGATCAGCAACTGATCGAGAAGCACGGCAAGGCGCAGGGCCTGGATATAAAGGTCGACTGGAACAGCATTTCCGGTGCGACGGCGATGAACGAAGCACTGCTGACCGGCGCTCTGGACGTGGTGTCTGCCGGCGTACCGCCAATGCTCACCGTCTGGGATCGCACCCGAGGCAAGCAGAACGTCAAGGCCATCGCCGCGTTGGGCTCGATGCCCAACTACCTGCTGACCAACAACCCGAACATCAAGACCCTCAAGGACTTCAGTGACAAGGATCGCATCGCCGTGCCGGCTGCCGGCGTAGGTTTTCAGTCGCGCACCTTGCAGATCGAAACCGCCAAACAGTTTGGTGATGACCAGTTCAAGAAATTCGACAATATCTCGGTCAGCCTGCCGCACCCGGACGCGACCGCCGCGCTGATTGCCGGCGGCTCGGAAATCAATTCGCACTTTTCCAGTCCGCCGTTCCAGTACCAGGCCCTGCAAAATCCCAACGTGCACAAAGTGCTGAGCTCCTACGACGTTCTTGGCGGTCCGGGGACATTCAATGTGTTGTACACGACGGAAAAATTCCACGACCAAAACCCGAAAACCTACAAGGCGTTCTACGACGCGCTCGCCGAGGCCGAGAAAATCATCAAGGCCGACAGACCTGCCGCCGCGCAGGCCTATATTCGCGTAGAGCAATCGAAGTTGCCGCTGACCCTGGTCGAACAAATCGTCCAGGACCCGGAGATCGACTTCACCGTGGTGCCGCAGCGCACCTTTATCTATGCGCAGAAATTGCAGGAATTGGGTGTGCTGAAAAACAAGGCGGCGAGTTGGAAGGATTACTTTTTTGAAGAGGCGCATGGTGGTGAGGGGAGTTGAGGGTTCCGTCAGCTCCCAAAGGTTTTGTGCCGAACCCGAAAAACGGCGTCACCCGGAATTACTGTAGGAGTGAGCCTGCTCGCGATAGCGTCAGATCATTCAGCACTTTGGTGACTGACACACCGCTTTCGCGAGCAGGCTCACTCCTACAAAGGGATCTGTGGCAAGCGTGAAATAGAGCATCATCCAGAACCACTGTGGGAGCGAGCTTGCTCGCGAAAGCGTCAGATCATTCAGTACTTGATGACTGACACTCCGCTTCCGCGAGCAGGCTCACTCCCGCGGCTTTAGCGCTATTCCACGCCAGGTCAATTCTGCCCATTCACCGACCTGATCAGGTTATTGACGCTGTCTTTTAATGCCACGACCAGCGCCAAATTTACCTGAACGCAACAAAAACGGGGCGGTCCGATCATCGATCGAGCCGCCCCGCTTTTTTTCGGGCGAACAGTATTTCAGTCAGCGATCAATGCATTTTGCTGTGATCGTGGCCGCCCATGTTGGTCAGCGCACGAACCGCTGCTTTCACTTCGATGGTTTCTTTCTCGCCCTTGGCGTTTTCCACGGTCAGGGTCAGCGGCACGCTGTCGCCTTCTTTCAACTGGCCGGTCAGGCCCATCAGCATGACGTGGTAGCCGTTCGGGTCGAAGCTCACGGCTTTGCCGGCAGGCAGGTCAACCGACTTCACCGGGCCCATGCTCATGACGTCGTTTTTCATGCTCATTTCGTGGATCTGCACGTCTTTGGCCGCTGGCGAGGCGACGCTGAGCAACTTGCTGTCGCTGTCGGCGGTGAGGGTCATGAACGCACCACTGGCAGACTGCGTCGGCACGGTGGCCCGCACCCAGGCGTCGTCGACTCGGGTCTGCGCCGACACTTGGAATGCCAGGCCGAGCAGGGACAGTGCACACACGGTGCGTTTGAGATGATTCAGAACAGGACGCATCAGCAGACCTCCATAACAGTGAGCAAATCTTCCGTGCATTCTTCTGCCGAAAGCGATGTAGACAGACCCAGGCGCAATTCGCCACGCGAGTCGTAGACGTAGCTGGTGGCCGTGTGGGAAATGGTGTAAGTGTCGCCAGCCGGGACTTTCTCGTAGAACACGTCGAATTCCTTGGCCGTGGCCTTGGTTTCCTCAACCGTGCCGTACAGCGCGACGAAGCTGGGATCGAAGGCTTTAACGTAGGCGTCGAGGATTTGCGGCGTGTCGCGCTCCGGGTCCAGGGTGATGAAGATCACCTGCAGGCGATCGCCATCGCGGCCCATCAGTTTCTTGATCTTCGCCGCGCGGGCGAGGGTGGTAGGGCAGACTGCCGGGCATTGGGTGAAGCCGAAGAAAATCATCGGCATCATTCCGCGAAAGCTCGACAGCGACATGGTTTCGCCCTCGGTGTTCTTCAGCTTGAAGGTGCGTCCGAGGATCTTGTCGCTCAGATCCTTGCCGTACTTGTACGACAGTTGGCCACGGGTGTCGCAGCCGGCGAGCAGGCCAAGCCCGAGTACGCCCATTCCCGCAAGCACCTTGCGGCGAGTCAACAAAGCCGTCATTTGATACCGCCTTTTGCAGCCCGTCAGTCGACAGGACTGGCGGGGGGTTAACCGTAAAAGCGGCGCATGATAGCAAACTGAGCGCGACCGCCGGCCGCGGATCGCCGGTCCGCGCAGGATCGGGCGACAAAAGGTGTAAGAAGAAATGACCGGCGTTTACCGCGCGGGCCGATCATCATTCCGCCAGCCACCACCCAACGCGGCGTATAGATTGACCTCGGCTACCAGTTGCGCCAGGCGGTCGGTGATCAACCCTTGTTGCGACGCAAATAGCGAGCGCTGCGCGTCGAGAAACGTCAGGCTGCTGTCGACACCGTTGCGATAGCGGTGCTGCGCCAGGTTGTAGTAATCCTGGGTGGCCTGGACCAAATCGCGCTGGGCCTGCAATTGCTGCCCGTAGGTGCTGCGCGCCGCCAGTCCGTCGGCGACTTCCTGAAACGCTGTCTGAATCGATTTTTCGTATTCGGCGACGGCCACGTCTTTTTGCAACCTGGCGTAATCCAGGCTGGCGCGCAGGCTGCCGGCGTTGAAAAGCGGCAGGCTGATTTGCGGCTGGAAAGTCCACGCGCCGGAGCCTGCGCTGAACAAACCGGAGAGTTCACGGCTGGCCGTGCCGCCATTGGCAGTCAGGCTCACGCTGGGGAAAAAGGCTGCACGTGCCGCGCCGATATTGGCGTTGGCGGCTTTAAGTCGGTATTCGGCCTGGAGAATATCCGGACGCCGTTGCAGCAGGTCCGACGGCAGCCCGGCCGGCAGCGGAGAAACCAGCTCGCCAGCCAACGGCAGCGCCGGCAGTTGCGCCGGCACCGGCGCACCCACCAGCAGCGTCAGGCTGTTGAGGTCCTGCGCGACCAGACGCTGATAGCGCGCCAGATTGACCCGCGAGCTGTCGACGCTGGTCCGCGCCTGTGCCTGTTCCAGCGCCGAAGATTTGCCGGCTTCGCGGTTGCGTGTGGTCAGGTGCAGGCTTTGCTCATCGGCGGCGAGGGTGTCACGGCTGAGTTCGAGCAGTTGCTGATCGGCGCGCCAGGTCAGGTAGGCATTGGCAACATTGCTTACCAGGCTCAGTTCGGCACTGCGCCGGGCCTGCTCGGTGGCGAGCCATGTCTGCAGGGCTTGCTCGCTGAGGCTGCGCACCCGACCGAAGAAATCCAGTTCATAGGCGCTGATACCCAGATTGACCGCATAGGCCGAGGTGATCTGCGCCTGGCCACCGGTGACGCTGGATGGCAGGCGCTGGCGCAGTTCGTTGGCATTGGCCGAGACCGCCGGCAGCAGGTCAGCGCGTTGAATGCGGTATTGCGCCTGGAACGCCTGAACATTCAGCGCGGCCACGCGCAGGTCGCGGTTGTTGACCAAAGCGCTTTCGATCAGTTGCTTGAGTGCCGGATCGTTGAACAAGGTTCGCCAGTCATCGCCGGTTGTAGCCGGCCGCGTTGCCATGGGGTACTGCGCGGCACTGGGCGATGGCGGTCGCTGGTATTCCGGGATCAACGAGCAACCCGTCATCAGCAGGATCGTGCAGAACAGGGGAAGCCGTAAGGCGCGTTTGCGCCTCAGACGCTGGAAAGACTGAGATGAGTTCAAGCCCCGGCCATCCATTTCGCCAAGCCATGCCGCCCACTGACGCCCAGCTTGGCGGCGGCACGCTTGAGATAGGTTTCGATGGAGCTGTTCTTGACCCGCAGCTTTTCCGCCATCTGCGGCACGGTGCCGCCGGTCAGCAGGCCCAGGCAGACTTCCTTCTCGCGGGCCGAGAGGACGATGTTACTCAATGCCAGGCGTTCATCGAAGACTTGCGCCAGCGGTGCCTGATCCCGCTCGGCCAGCGGCGGGCGTGGCTGGCGGGCGAGGTTTTGCCGGGTCATCTGCGCATGGCGCTCGATCAGCGGCAGCAGGGTGTCGGACAAGCTTTTCAGAAACGCCAGCTCCGGCAGGGAGAACACCCGCTGCGTATGCGGGCGATAAACCGAGATGACGCAGCGGCGATTGGAGGTGCGCGACACCAGATTGCATTGATGCACGCAGTGCTGCGGATGACGCGGCAACAGTGAAGCTTTCAATTGAATCAGCAATGAATCGTTCATCTCGATCATCTTCTGCAACAGCGGATGATCGTCGGGCCGCTCCAGCGTGGCATGGCTGGCGCCGGCTTGCGGCAGACCTGCGCTGCCCAGCGGTTTGATCTCCACTACGCTCGCCTGGCGCTCATCCAGCGTCCACTCGCTGAGATCGAGGCGGTTGACCGGCACCAAAGTGTCGACCAACTGGAACATGTTGCTGGCGAAGTGATCGTCGCCGGTGCTGGCTATCAGCTCTCCAAGTTGCCAATAAAAATGCGGGTTTTCCATGTTGCGAATACTGCCGGTCAGATTCATATCCTTCTCATCCCTGGTTCAGAGCCATTACTGCTTCGTCTGCCGTTTCTGCCAAAAGCCACCGCGTGATCACTTCTCCTTGAACTGATCTGGAGCGGATTTAAGCCTATGCATTTGTCCTGCGTCTGTAGGGGAAAACAGGGACACAAAGTGCCACTATTTTGGAATGTTGGCGCTGGGATCCTGACGGTTCTCACTGGCGCTCAAACGAACTCTGTGACTGTCCGGTCACGGCGGGAGCCCGGTAGATAGGTCCGGAAGGATTTTCCAGCGGTCAGAGCTGGGCGAAAGGCAGCATCGGCGCATGGTGTTTTTCCTACAGATTTTTCAGCAATGCTCCGGCAGAAAACGCTAGGTCGCTGGCTGTGGAGGGGCTGTCCAGAGCCATGCGGGGTCGGTTGCGCTTGTCCGGGTTTCAGGTGTCATGCGCTCATCAGGGCCGATGCTTGAATACGCGGCAAATCACATGAGATGGATCTTATGCAGTCAACTTCTGCTTACGCGGCGGACGATCTGTCCGTGCCTTGCGAAACTTTTCCGCTGACCGCCGCCCAACGGGACATCTGGCTGGACCAGTTGAGCCGTGGCGACTCGCCGCTGTACAACATTGGCGGTTATGTCGAACTGTGCGGCCCGCTGGATAAGACCGTGATGCACGCGGCGCTCGAGTGTCTGGTTGCCAACCACGACGCGTTACGCACTGTCCTGCTGCCGGGGGCTGATACGCAAGGCATGCCCCGCCAGCGATTCGCCCCGACAATGCCGGTGGCGATGCCGCTGTTTGATTTTTCCGTGCACGCCGATGCGCGAACAGCCGCGCAAGCGCTGGTGCAACAGCAGATGGCGCAGGCTTATCCGCTGGAAGGCCAGCCGCTGTTCCGCTTCTGTCTGATTCGTCTGGACAGCCACCGCCATTGGCTGGCGACTCAGGCCCATCATTTGATTCTGGACGGCTGGGGTTTCGGGCAAATGCTCAAGTCCCTGGGCGACATCTACAGCGCGCTGAGTCAGGGGCAATCACCGCTGATTTCGCCGCCATCCTACGTCGAATTCATTCACGACGATGCGCGTTATCAGGCCTCGGAGCGATACACCCGTGATCGCGCCTACTGGCTCGACAAGTACCGTTCGCAGCCGGAGCCGCTGTTGTTACCGCGTCATCGTGAGCGTTCCAGTCAAGGGGCGCGACCGTCACAGGCTTATGTGCAAGCGTTGCCTGCATTGCTGCACCAGCGCATGCGACAGTCGGCGCGACAGTTTGGCGCTTCGGCGTTCCACGTGTTGCTGGCGGCGTTGCATGTGTATTTCAGCCGCACCGCGCAGCGTGACGAATGGGTGGTGGGCTTGCCGTTGCTCAATCGCTCGGGTGCGCGCTTTAAAACCACCCTCGGCTTGTTCGCTCAAGTCAGCGCCGTGCGCTTGTGCTTCGCTCGCGAGTTGCCGTTTGCAGACCTTGTGCGGTCCATCGCGGCTGAGCTGAAACAGGATCTGCGCCATCAGCGTTTTTCCCTGAGTGAGATGAATCGTGCGCTGGGTCTGCTGCGCGAAGACCGCGCCCAACTGTTCGAAGTCTCGGTGTCCTACGAGCAGGACGACCACGATTACCGTTATGGCGCGGCCTCGGCACACACCGTCAAAGTCTCCAATGGTCATGAAGCGACACCGCTGGCGGTTCACCTTCGCAGCAATCGCTTCAACGATCAGGCCTGGCTGCATCTAGTTTACGATCAAGCATACTTTGACGCCGCCGAAGTCGAAGCGCTGGGCGCCCGCTTGCTGCCGATTCTCGAGCAGGGGCTGGAGCAGCCCGCGCTGACGACGGCGGAGTTCTGCCTGAACACCGCGGATGAATCGAGTCAGTTACAGCAGTGGAACGCCACGCAGGCGGACTTCCCGCAAGACCAGACGATTGCCCAGCGCTTTACCGCGCAAGCAGCGCAGCGGCCCGACGCCATTGCTGCCCTTTATCAAGGGCAGCAACTGACCTATGGCCAACTCAACAGCCAAGCCAATTTTCTCGCCCGGCATCTGATTGCGCTCGGAGTTCAGCCCGATGATCGCGTTGCCGTCGTCGCCCGGCGTGGCCTCGATACCCTGACCGGACTGCTCGCGGTACTCAAGGCTGGCGCGGCTTATGTGCCGGTCGACCCGGCTCACCCGAGCGAGCGCTTGAGCTATCTCCTCACAGACTGCGCACCGCTGGCTGTGCTGACGCAAAGCGATTTGCGCGCCCGCTTGCCGTTGCTGCAAGTACCGGTGATTGAGCTGGATCGTCGCGACTGGCCGACCGACACCGACGCCGATCCTGTGGTGGCGGGGTTGACCGTGGCGAACCTCGCCTATGTGATTTACACGTCCGGTTCCACGGGCGTGCCCAAAGGCGTGATGGTCGAACACCGAGCGTTGGGTAATCTGCTCGACTGGCATTGTCAGGCCTTCAGCGTCGGCCCAGGCCAGCACACCTCAAGCCTGGCCGGATTCGGCTTTGACGCGATGGCCTGGGAGGTCTGGCCGGCCCTGTGCGCGGGCGCGACCCTGCACCTGGCCCCGGCCCAGGACGGCGGCGAAGACATCGACGCACTGCTGGCGTGGTGGCGGGCGCAACCGCTGGACGTGAGTTTTCTGCCGACACCCATCGCCGAATATGCGTTCAGCCGCCAGCTCGACCATCCGACCCTGCGCACGCTGTTGATCGGCGGCGATCGCCTGCGCCAGTTCAACCGCGCGCAATCGTTCGAGGTGATCAACAACTACGGTCCGACCGAGGCCAGCGTGGTCGCGACCTCCGGCAAATTAGAGGTCGGCCGTACGCTGCATATCGGCAAACCGGTGAGCAACGCAACGGTGCACGTCCTCGACGAACAGCAGCGACCGCTGCCCATCGGTATCGCCGGTGAGCTGTACATTGGCGGCGCCGGTATCGCCCGCGGTTACCTGAACCGCGCAGACCTCAGCGCCGAACGCTTCCTGCGCGACCCGTTCAGCGAGGTGCCCGAGGCGCGTCTGTATCGCACTGGTGATCGGGTACGCTGGCAGCACGACGGCACGCTGGAATATCTGGGGCGCAGTGATGATCAAGTAAAAATCCGTGGCGTGCGTGTCGAGCCGGGCGAAGTCGAGGCTGTACTGAGCAGCCACGACGCCGTCCGGGAGGCGGTGGTGCTGGCGCGTGATGGGCAGTTGTTGGCGTGGTTCAGCGAACGCCGGCCCGTGGACATCGTCGAGTTGCACGCTTATCTGCAAGTACGCCTGGCCAGTGCCATGTTGCCGCAGGCCTACGTGCGGTTGACGACGCTGCCGCTGACTGCCAACGGCAAACTCGACCGCAAGGCCTTGCCGGCGCCGGGCCCGGACGCCTTGATTCGCCGTGACTATGCGCCGCCGCAGGGCGACGTCGAAACGGCGTTGGCACAGATCTGGGCCGAGGTGTTGCAGGTAACGCGGATCGGCCGCCACGACCATTTCTTTGAACTCGGTGGGCACTCGCTGCTGGCGGTCAATTTGATCGAGCGTATGCGCCAGCTCGGCATGAGTTGTGACGTGCGGGTGTTGTTCGGCCAGCCGACCCTGGCCGCACTGGCGGCGGCCGTTGGCAGCGGGCGCGAAGTCGACGTGCCGGCCAATCGCATTCCGGACGGTTGCACCGCGATCAGCCCCGACATGCTGTCGCTGGTCGAGCTGGATCAGGCCACTCTCGACCGCGTGGTTGCCAGCGTGCCCGGTGGTGCCGCCAACGTGCAGGATATCTATCCGCTGGCACCGTTGCAGGACGGCATTCTGTACCACCACATCACCGCCACGCAGGGCGATCCGTACTTGCTGCAATCGCACCTCGCCTTCGACAGTCTGGAGCGTGTCGAAGCCTTTGCCGATGCATTGCGTCAGGCCATGGCCCGACACGATATCCTGCGCACTGCCGTGGTCTGGGAGGGGCTGGTCACGCCGGTGCAGGTGGTTCTGCGCCAAGTCGAACTGCCGGTACAGGAGGTCAGGATTGACCCCGCCCAGGGTGACGTTCTCGATCAATTGCATCGACGGTTTGACGCGCGCCGCTATCGCCTCGACGTCAGCCAGGCACCGCTGCTGCGCTTGCTGTTTGCCCGCGATCCGGGCAAGGGGCGGATGGTCGGTGTGTTGCTGTTCCATCACTTGGCGATGGATCACATTGCGCTTGAAGTACTGCGCGCCGAACTGTCCGCCAGCCTTGCCGGGCAGTGCGAGCCGTTGCCGCCAGCGGTGCCGTACCGCAACTATGTGGCGCAAGCGCGGCTTGGCGTCAGCGAGACGGAGCATGAAGGCTTTTTTCGCGAGATGCTCGGCGATATCGATGAGCCGACGCTGCCGTTCGGTCTGCACGATGTACAAGGCGATGGCCGCGGTATCGAGGAGTCGCAGCAACCACTGGCTGCCGAACTGGACGGTCGTCTGCGCCAGCAGGCGCGTCGGCTCGGCGTCAGCGTGGCGAGCCTGATTCACCTGGCCTGGGCGCGGGTGCTGGCGGCCACGTCGGGGCGTGAGCGGGTGGTGTTTGGCACGGTGTTAATGGGGCGCATGCAGGGCGGCGAGGGCGCCGACCGCGCACTGGGCGTGTTCATCAACTCCTTGCCCTTGCGGGTCGATGTCGCTGCGACTGCGCTAATCGCCGTGCAGGCCACCCACCAGCGCCTGACCGGATTGCTCGGGCACGAACACGCCTCGCTGGCTCTGGCCCAGCGCTGTAGTGACGTGGCGGCGCCGACTCCGCTGTTCAGCGTGCTGCTCAACTATCGGCACAGCGACCGTCAAAACGGCAATGCCGAAGGGCCGGACTGGCAAGGCATCGAAACCCTGGCCAACGAAGAACGCACCAATTACCCGCTGACCTTGAGCGTCGACGATTTCGGTGATGGCTTGCAACTGACTGCCAGGGCGCTGCCCCACATCGGCGCGCAACGGATTGGCGGGTACATGCAGATGGCCGTGAGCGGGCTGGTTGACGCCCTGGAACAGGACTCGGATCTGCCGGTGAACCGACTACCGATTCTGTCGCCGACAGAACGAGAGCAGTTGCTGACCCACTTCAACGCAACCGAAGTCGAATGTCCGCTCGAGCAGCCGCTCCACGTGTTGTTCGAACGGCAGGTGCAACGTCAGCCGGATGCGATTGCGTTGCAGGCCGGCGACGCGCAACTGACCTGGCGACAACTCAATGAACAGGCGAACCGCCTGGCCCATCACCTGCGCGAACAAGGCGTGCAACCGGATGACCGGGTGGCGATCTGTGTCGAGCGCAGTCTTGAGCTGGTAATCGGCTTGCTGGCGATTCTCAAGGCCGGTGGCGCCTATGTGCCGCTGGACCCGGACTATCCGCTGGCGCGTCTGCAATTCATGTTGCGCGACAGCGCTCCGGTGGCGGTGCTGCTGCACGCGGCGACTCGCAATTTGCTAGGTGACACGGATGCTACCGTGGTCGACTTCAACCGCAGCACCTGGGACGACGCGCCGAGCGGCAACCTGCAAGTGCCGGGCCTGAATGCGTCGAACCTGGCTTACATGATCTACACGTCAGGCTCCACGGGGACGCCCAAGGGCGTGATGATTGAACACCGCAGTGTTTGCAACCTCATGCACTGGGGCTCGCAGATTCGACCGCCGACCGCAGACGGCGCGCTGTTGCAAAAGGCGCCGTTCAGCTTCGACAGCTCGGTGTGGGAGATTTTCTGGCCGTTGAGCGCTGGCTTGCGGCTGGTGCTGGCGCGTCCTGATGGCAACCGCGATTCGGCTTACGTCACGCAAGTGATACGCGAACAGCGCATCAGCGTGGTCAAGTTCGTCCCGGCGCTATTGCAGCAATTCCTCGAGCAGGACGATGTCAGTGCCTGCATCAGCCTCACCGACGTGTTCTGTGGTGGTGGCGACCTGACCGTCGCGCTGGCCCGTGCGGTGCGCGAACGCTTACCGTGGGTGCGCCTGCACAACGTTTACGGCCCGACCGAAACCACGGTCGACAGCAGTGCCTGGACGTTGGAGCCTCATGAGCCGGTGCCCGAACGCGTCGTACCGATCGGCAAGGCACTGGGCAATACGCGGCTGTATATCCTTGACGGCAACGATCAGCCAGTGCCGTTGGGTGTCAGCGGCGAGCTGCACATCGGCGGCGCAGGCGTCGCGCGTGGCTATCACCGATTGCCGCAGATACAGGCTGAACGCTTCATTGACAGCCCGTTCGTGGCTGGTGATCGCTTGTATCGCAGCGGTGATCGGGTGCGCTACCAGGCGGACGGCAATCTCGAATTTCTCGGTCGCAGCGATTTCCAGTTGAAGCTGCGCGGCCTGCGCCTGGAACCGGGGGAAATCGAAGCCCGGCTGATTGAACATGGCGCCGTGCGCGAAGCGCTGGTGCTGGTGCGCGACGAGCGCCTGGTGGCGTACTTCACCGTGCGCGACGGTCACGCTGCGCCGCGCATCGAAGACCTGCGTGAGCAGGTCTTGCAGCAATTGCCGGAGTACATGGTCCCGGCCGCATTCGTGCGGCTTGCAGCGATGCCACTGACGCCCAACGACAAAATCGACCGCAAGGCGTTGCCGGCGCCCGGCGCCGAGCACTTGCTCAGCCGCGCTTACGTGCCGCCCGAGGGCGACATCGAACAGGCCGTGGCGCGGGTCTGGGCCGAGACGCTGGGCATTGATCAGGTCGGGCGCAACGACAACTTCTTCGAGTTGGGCGGGCATTCGTTGCTCGCCGTGAGCCTGGTGGCGCGCATGCGTCAGGCCGGCCTGCATGTCGATGCGCGCACGCTGTTCAGTCAGCCGACGCTGGCGGCACTGGCGGCGCAGACCTCGCGGCAAACGCACACGGTCGACATCGCGCCGACCACGATTCCGCAGCTCAACCGCAAGCGTCGGCTCTGACCCTCCAAACGCATCTGCGGGGGCCGGTGCGCGCCCGCAGAAGCGTCTGCGCTGCTGTCCAGAGCAGGGCTTGTCCCGGCTTCCCATGTCAGCCAGCACCGCGCCGATGTTTTAGCTTTTCCGGGCTGCGCGCCGCGTGCACGGACTCGCTGCAGCGTGTGCCTTTTTCTCGTCTTTACAGCAGGTTACCCCATGCATTTCAGCGAACTGATGGCAGTTATTTCCACCCATGCGATCCGCCTTCAACAGGAAGATGAAGACCTGGTCATTCTGGGCAGTGACGACGCGCTGGACGATGCGTTGTGGGACAGCCTCGCCACCCACAAGGCGCAACTGCTTGAGCTGGTCGCCCGGCACAACGGTGACTGGCTGAGTCCGGCCTTTCGCATCACCCCGGACATGCTGCCGCTGGTGACGCTGGATCAACCCACCCTCGACCGCATCGTCGCCGGCGTGCCGGGCGGTGCGGCGAACCTGCAGGACATCTACCCCTTGGCGCCGCTGCAGGAGGGCATGCTCTACCTGCATTTGTCGGCACCAGCGGGCGATCCGTACGTGTCGCAAGCACGCTTCGCCTTTGACAGCCGCGAGCGTCTGCAAGCCTTCGCCGACGCGTTGCAATGGATGATTGGCCGCCACGACATTCTGCGCACTTCGTTTATCTGGAAGCGCCTGGACGAGCCGCTGCAAGTGGTCCAGCGCAAGGCTTCGTTGCACTGCGAAGAACTCGATCCGAGCGGCACGGGTGACGTGCTCGAGCAACTGTTGCACCGCCATGATCCGCAACATTTCCGTCTCGATGTCCAGCAAGCGCCGCTGTTGCGTCTGGTGTTCGCCAACGATCCAGACAACGGCCGTGTGGTCGCGTTGTTGCTGTTTCATCACCTGATCATGGATCACCTCGCCCTGGACGTGGTGCGCCGCGAGACGCAGGCGTTTTTGCTCGGGCAGACCGTGCAGGTGGCTCCAGCGGTGCCGTATCGCGATCACCTGGCGCGGGCGCGGCTGGGGGCGAACGAGCCGGCCCACGAGGCGTTCTTTCGCGAAATGCTTGCCGATATCGACGAGCCGACACTGCCTTGCGGGTTACGGGACGTGCAGGGCGACGGGCACTCGATCGAAGAAGCCTCATTGATGCTCGACGGCGCCCTGAGCCAGGCACTGCGCGAGCAGGCGCGGCAATTGGGCGTAAGCGTGGCGAGTGTCATGCACCTGGCGTTGGCGCGGGTGCTCGGCCAGTTATCCGGGCGTACGGCGGTGGTGTTCGGCACGGTTCTGCTCGGGCGGATGGCGGCCGGCGAGGGCGGTGAGGATGCGTTGGGGATGTTCATCAACACCTTGCCGCTACGGGTGGATGTCGGCGCGGACGATGTGCGCGCCGGCGTGCTGCTGACCCATCGCCGCCTGACCGCGTTGCTCGGCCATGAACAAGCCTCGCTGGCGCTGGCCCAACGCTGCAGCGCCGTGGCTGTACCGACGCCGCTGTTCAGCGCAATCCTCAATTACCGTCACAGCAGCGTCGATGAAGTCGCCGAGATTATTGATATCGCCCCGGGCGTGCAGGTATTGGGCGCTCGCGAACGCACTAACTATCCGCTGACCGTCAACATTGATGATCTGGGCGAAGATCTGCGTATCACCGCTCTGGCGGACATCCGTCTTGGTGCGCAACGGATCGCCGATTATTTGCAGACCACCCTGCGAGGTCTGGTCGAAGCACTGCAGACGGGCGCGCCAACGCCGCTGCACAGTATTGGTATCCTGCCGGCGAGCGAGCGCGAGCATCTGCTGTATGGCGTCAACGCACCGCTCGCACACTTTGCCGATACCCCTTTGATCCATCGACAGTTCGAAGCCCATGCGCAGGCGCGGCCCGACGCCACTGCGCTGATCTTCGATGAGCAGACCCTCAGTTACGGCGAACTCAATCGCCGCGCCAATCAGCTCGCCCATCACTTGCTGGCGCTGGGTATCCGTCCGGATCAACGCGTGGCGATCTGTGTCGAGCGGGGCCCGCAAATGATTGTCGGCTTGCTCGGTGTGCTCAAGGCCGGCGCTGCTTATGTGCCGATCGACCCGGCGTATCCGCAGGAGCGAATCGCCTTCACGTTGCAGGACAGCGCCCCGGTGGCAGTGCTGATACAAGCTGCCACAGGCACATGCGTTGGCGCGTCCGAGGTGCCGCAGATCGACCTCGACAGCCCTCAACTGCGCGCCGAATCCGAAGGCAACCCGCACGTTGCCGGGCTGACGTCGGCGCACCTGGCTTACGTGATTTACACCTCTGGCTCGACGGGTTTGCCCAAGGGGGTCATGGTTGAACATCGCAACGTGGCGCGGCTGTTCTCGGCGACCGCCGACTGGTTTCAGTTCAATGAGCAGGACGTCGGGGCGTTGTTCCACTCGTTCGCTTTCGATTTTTCGGTGTGGGAAATCTGGGCGGCGCTGGCCTTCGGTGGGCAATTGCTGCTGGTTCCGCAAACCGTCAGCCGTTCCCCGGACGAATGCTATGCGTTGCTCTGTCGCAGCGGTGTCACGGTACTCAATCAGACGCCCAGCGCGTTCCGCCAGTTAGTCGCCGCGCAGGGCCGCAGCGCGCTGCAACATTCACTGCGCGAGGTGATTTTCGGCGGCGAAGCGCTGGAGCCTGGGTTGCTCAAACCGTGGTTTGCCCGGGTCGGCAACGCCGGTACGCGGCTGGTCAACATGTACGGCATCACCGAAACCACGGTGCACGTGACGTATCGACCGCTGCAGGCAGCTGACGCGCAGTTGGTCGGCGTCAGCCCGATTGGCGGGCGCATCCCCGATTTGCAGCTTTACGTGCTGGACGCTCAATGCGAACCGGTGCCGGTCGGTGTGACCGGCGAGTTGTATGTCGGTGGCGCGGGCGTGGCGCGCGGTTATCTCAATCGTCCAGAGCTGAGCGCCGAGCGGTTTATTCGCAACCCTTTCAGCACGACTGCCGATGCGCGCCTGTACAAGACCGGCGACCTGGCGCGCTGGGCGGCCGACGGCAGCCTCGACTATCTGGGGCGCAACGATGATCAGGTGAAGATTCGTGGCTTTCGCATCGAACTGGGCGAGATTCAGGCGCGCCTGTCGGCTTGTAACGGTGTGCGCGAAGCTGTGGTGATCGCCCGTGAAGACAGCCCCGGCGACCCGCGACTGGTGGCGTACTGGATCGCTGATGACGAAGAACCGAGCGTGGCGCAATTGCGCGACACGCTGCTCGGCTCGCTGGCGGACTACATGGTGCCGAGTGCATTCGTGCGGCTCGACGCCTTGCCGCTGACCGCCAACGGCAAGCTCGACCGCAAAGCATTGCCGCCGCCCGACAGCGATGCGTTCGCACGGCGCGGGTTCGAGGCGCCGCAGGGCGCGATAGAACATCTCATTGCGGACATTTGGCAGCGCTTGCTCGGCGTCGAACAAGTAGGCCGGCATGACAACTTTTTCGAACTGGGCGGACATTCGCTGCTGGCGGTCAAGCTGATCGAACGCATGCGCCAGCATGACTTGCAGTGCGATGTGCGCGTGCTGTTCGGGCAACCGAGCGTGGCGGCGTTGGCGGCGACCCTTGGGGCGACACCGAGTTATGTCGTACCGGCCAATCGCATCGAACCCGGCTGCACGTCGATCACCCCGGATAAACTGCCATTGGCCGATCTGGATCAGGCCGGCATCGACACGGTGCTTGCCAGCGTCCCCGGCGGTGTCGCCAACGTCCAGGACATCTATGCCCTGGCGCCGTTGCAGGCCGGCATTCTCTATCACCACCTCGCCACCCACGCTGGCGATCCCTACGTGTTGCAGGCGCAGTTTGCGTTCGCCGGGCTGGCGCAGATCAAAACCTTTGTCCGCGCCTTGAACAGCGTGATCGCCCGGCACGATATCCTGCGCACCAGCGTGGTCTGGGAGGGGCTGGAGGAGCCGGTGCAAGTGGTCTGGCGTGAGGCGCCACTGACCCTTGAGCGGGTCGATGCCGACGGGCTCGCCGGCGATGTGCTGGAGCAAATGCAGGCGCGTTTCGATCCGCGTCACTATCGCCTCGACCTCAAGTCTGCCCCGCTGATGCGTTTTGCCTACACCGAAGACCGCGCCAACCAACGCTGGGTCGGCATCCTGCTGATGCATCACATCGTCCTGGATCACACCGCACTCGAAGTGCTGGTGACGGAAATGAGCGACCTGATGCACGGGCAAACAAAGGATTTGCTGCCAGCGGTGCAGTATCGCAACTACGTGGCCCAGGCCCGTGCTGGCGCCGATGACGCGGCGCACGCGGCGTTTTTCCGCGACATGCTCGGCGATATCAGCGAACCCACACTGGCCTTCGGTGTGCAGGACGTGCTCGGCGACGGCAGTGCCGTTGTCGACAGCGAATTGACTGTCGATGAGGGCCTCGGCCAACGTTTGCGCGCGTTGTCGCGGCGTCTCGGTCTCAGCATCGCCAGCCTGGTTCATCAAGCCTGGGCACAAGTACTGGCGCAGGTGTCGGGCCAGCAAGAGGTGGTTTTCGGTACCGTGCTGCTCGGGCGCCTGCAGGGCGGTGAGGGCGCGGATCGCGCGTTGGGCATGTTCATCAATACCCTGCCGCTGCGCGTCAGCGTCGCTGCCGAATCGGTGCAGGACAGCGTGCGCGCCACCCATGACCGCCTGGCCCAACTGCTTGGACACGAGCAGGCTTCACTGTCGCTGGCCCAACGTTGCAGTGGCGTCGCCGCGACGCTGCCGCTGTTCAGCACGCTGCTCAATTACCGCCACAGTCAGCCGGACGCGGCCAGCGTGAAATGGGACGGCATCGAGATTCTTTGCTCGCGTGAGCGCAGCAATTACCCACTGGTGGTCAGCGTTGACGACATGGGCGACGGTTTCCTGTTGAACGTACAGGCCGTGCCGCAGGTGGATGGCATGCGCGTCTGCGATTACCTGCAAACCGCGTTGCACAGTCTGGTGACCGCACTCGAGCACACGCCGACGCTGCCGGTTGAACAGTTGTCGATTGTCTCGCCGGGCGAACGTCATAAGGTGTTGTTTGCCTTCAACGACACCGCCCAGCCGTTCCCGCCGGCGCAGACTGTGCAGCGTCTGGTCGAAGCGCAGGCGCTGGCCAATCCCCAGGCGTGGGCGGCGGTGCAGGGCGAGCAGCGTTTGAGTTACGCCGAACTGAATCAGCGCGCCAATCGCCTGGCCCACCACCTGATCGCCCTTGGCGTACAGCCGGATGACCGCGTCGCCGTGTGCTTGCGCCGCAGTCCGCAGATGCTCGTCGCGCTGCTGGCGATTCTCAAGGCAGGCGCCGCTTACGTGCCGGTCGATCCGGCCTATCCGCGCGAGCGCATCGCCTATCTGTTGCAGGACAGCGATCCCGTAGCGGTGCTGGCCGAGGCGTCGACACGCACCCTGCTGGGCACGGTGCCGTTGATTGATCTGGACAGCGACCGCTGGGCGCAGTTGTCCGCGCGCAACCCCCAACTGCCGGCGCTGACCCCGGCGCATCTGGCTTACGTAATCTACACCTCAGGCTCCACCGGCCAGCCGAAAGGGGTGATGGTCGAACACCGCACGCTGGAAAACCTTGTGCACTGGCACGCCGCCGCGTTCGACCTGCGCGCCGGCAGCCATACCGCCAGCATTGCCGGGTTCGGTTTTGATGCCATGGCCTGGGAGGTCTGGCCGGCGCTGTGTGTAGGCGCCACTGTGCACTTGCCACCGGCAGCGATCGCCAATGAACACCTCGATGAATTGCTCGAATGGTGGCGCGCGCAACCGTTGCAGGTGAGTTTTCTACCGACGCCGGTGGCTGAATATGCGTTCAGTCGCGAACTGGGCCACCCGACCTTGCGCACGCTGCTGATCGGTGGCGACAAGCTCAGGCAGTTCCCGGGTAACCCGACCTTCGACGTGATCAACAACTACGGCCCGACCGAAGCCACGGTGGTGTCAACATCGGGTCGCATCGAGGCTGGGCAGGTCTTGCACATCGGCCGGCCGATTGCCAATGGCACAGTTTATCTGCTGGACAGCCGGCAACAACCGGTGCCGGTCGGTGTGCCGGGGGAGTTGTATGTCGGCGGCGCTGGGGTTGCGCGGGGCTACTTGAATCGCCCGGCATTGACCGCCGAAATGTTTCTGCAAGACCCATTCAGCGATGAACCGCACGGGCGTCTGTACCGCACCGGCGACGTCGCGCGTTGGCGCGCGGACGGCACGCTCGAGTACCTGGGGCGCAATGACGATCAAGTCAAACTGCGTGGCGTGCGCATCGAGCCCGGCGAAATCGAAGCCGCACTGAGGACCCACAGCGGCGTGCAAGACGTCGTGGTGCTGGTGCGTGACGGGCGGCTGCTGGCGTGGTTCAGCGAGCGCCGCGCGGTAGATATCGCCGACTTGCGCGACCATTTGCAGAGTCGCCTGCCCGAGGCGCTGATCCCGGCCGCCTATGTCCGCGTCGACGCCATGCCGCTGACCGCTAACGGTAAACTCGACCGAAAAGCCTTGCCGGAGCCGGATCAGAGCGCGTGGCTCAGCCATGAATATGCTGCGCCGCAAGGTCCGCTGGAAACCGCCCTGGCGCAGATCTGGAGCGATCTGCTCAAGGTCGGGCAGGTCGGGCGCCATGACAATTTCTTCGAACTCGGCGGGCATTCACTGCTCGCCGTGAGCTTGATCGAGCGCCTGCGCCAGCTCGGCCTGAGTGCTGATGTGCGGGTGCTGTTCAGCCAGCCGACCCTGGCCGCACTGGCCGCAGCGATGGGCAGCGGGCGCGAGATTGCGGTGCCGGCCAATCGCATACCTCGCGATTGCCGTTACATCAGCGCGGACATGTTGAGCCTCAGCGAACTGGATCAGGCCAGTGTCGATTGCATCGTCGCCACGGTGCCGGGCGGCGCGGCCAACGTGCAGGAAATCTATCCGCTGGCGCCCTTGCAGGAGGGCATTCTTTACCACCACATCAGCGCAGGCGCCGGCGACCCGTATCTGCTGCAATCGAGTCTGGCGTTTGCCGACATCCATCGGCTGCACGCGTTCGCCAATGCGCTGCAAATGGTAATCGCGCGACACGATATTTTGCGCACCAGTGTGGTCTGGGAGGGGCTGCCGAGCCCGCAGCAAGTAGTTTGGCGGCACGCGCCGTTGGCGTTGGAAGCCGTTGCGCTGGCGTCGGCGGACGGTGACGTACTCGCACAACTGCAAGCACGCTTCGTCGCCCGCCAATGGCGTCTGGACCTCGGGCAGGCACCGCTGATGCGTCTGGTGTATGCCGACGATCCCGTGAACAAGCGGGTCGTGGCGTTGCTGATGTTCCACCACATTGCTCTCGATCACACTGCGCTGGAGGTAGTGCGGGAGGAAATGCACGCCACTCTGCTCGGCCATACCGAGCCACTGCCGGCAGCGGCACCGTACCGCAACTACGTGGCGCAGGCCCGCCACGGCGCCAGCGAGCAGGAACACGAGACGTTCTTTCGCGAAATGCTTGGCGATATCGACGAGCCGACCTTGCCGTTCGGTTTGCGTGAGGTCGCGGGAGATGGGCGCGATATCGAATCCCATGTCAGCACACTGCCGCTGGAGTTGAGCCAGCGCTTGCGGGCGCAGGCGCGCAGCTTCGGGGTGAGCGCGGCCAGCCTGTTCCACTTGGCTTGGGCGCAGGTGCTGGCGGTTACCGCCGGCCAGCCGCGCGTGGTGTTCGGCAGCGTGCTGCTTGGGCGGATGCAGGGCGGTGAGGGCGCTGACCGGGCACTGGGCATGTTCATCAATACCTTGCCGTTGCGTGTGGAGGTGGCCGAACACGGCGTCGGCGCCGCACTGCGCGATGTGCATCAGCGCCTGGCCGCGCTGCTCGGCCATGAACATGCCTCGCTGGCCCTTGCTCAGCGATGCAGTGCTGTCGCGGCGCCGTCGCCACTGTTCAGTTCGGTGCTCAACTATCGTCACAGCGCCGCGCGCCAGACGGCTGAGGCGGCTTGGCAAGGGATCGAATTTCTCGCCCACGACGGGCGCAGCCATTATCCGCTGACGCTGAGCATCAACGATCTGGGCGAAGGCTTCGATCTGGCGGTGCTGACACCTGGCGAGGTGGGGGCACAACGGGTCTGCGAACTGATGCAGTGCGCACTGACGGCGCTGGTGTCGGCGCTGGAGGAAAACCCCGGGCAGGCGCTGAATCGCCTGGCGATCCTGCCGCCGCTCGAGCGTCAACGCGTGCTGACGCAGTTCAACGCCAGCGCTACGGCTTTCCCGCCCGCGCAAACCGTGCACCGATTGTTCGAGGCGCAGGTCTTGCTCAATCCAGAGGCTGTGGCGGTGCAAGCCGGCGAGCAACAGCTGACCTATGCGCAGCTGGATCAACAGGCCAATCGTCTCGCGCATTATCTGCTCGAACTGGGCGTCAGGCCGGACGCGCGGGTGGCGATTTCCACCCGGCGTGGCCAGCACATGTTGCTGGCGATGCTGGCGGTACTCAAGGCCGGCGCTGCCTATGTGCCGATCGATCCGGCGCATCCGGCCGAGCGCATCGCCTATTTGCTGGCCGACAGTGCGCCGCTGGCGCTGCTGGTGTCGGGCGTGGATCCGGGCACTGTGGAGGTGCCGGTGATTGATCTTGGCGATGAGCGGTGGCATGACCTGCCTGAACACAGCCCAGAGGTCGAGGGTTTGACTGCGGACAATCTCGCCTATGTGATCTACACCTCAGGCTCCACCGGCCAGCCGAAAGGGGTGATGGTCGAACACCGCACGCTGGAAAATCTTGTGCGCTGGCACGCCGCCGCGTTCGACCTGCGCTCCGGCAGCCATACCGCCAGCATTGCCGGGTTCGGTTTTGATGCCATGGCCTGGGAGGTCTGGCCGGCGTTGTGTGTGGGCGCCACTGTGCACTTGCCACCGGCAGCGATCGGCAATGAACACCTCGATGAATTGCTCGAATGGTGGCGCGCGCAGCCGTTGCAGGTGAGTTTTCTGCCGACGCCAGTGGCTGAATACGCGTTCAGCCGTGAGCTGAGCCACCCGACCTTGCGCACGCTGCTGATCGGTGGCGACAAGCTCAGGCAGTTCCCGCGTAACCAGACCTTCGACGTGATCAACAACTACGGCCCGACCGAAGCCACGGTGGTGGCGACGTCGGGTCGCATCGAGTGCGGGCAGCCACTGCACATCGGCCGGCCAATCGCCAATGCCAAGGTGTATGTCCTCGATGCGCAACAGAACCCACTGCCGGTGGGTGTCAAAGGTGAGTTGTACGTAGCCGGTGCAGGCGTGGCCAGGGGCTATCTGAACCGCGATGAACTGACCGCCGAACGGTTTCTTGCCGATCCGTTCAGCCAGGAACCGGGCGCGCGCATGTACCGCACTGGCGACCTTGCGCGCTGGCGTACCGACGGCACGCTGGAGTATCTGGGGCGCAACGACGATCAGGTGAAACTGCGTGGCGTGCGTGTGGAGCTGGGCGAAATCGAAGCGGCACTCGCCAGTCATCCGGCCTTGCAAGAGGCCGTCGCCCAGGTGCGTGATGGTCAGTTGCTGGCCTGGTTCACCGCCCGCGCGCCACTGGACCTCGACGACCTGCGCGAGCATCTGCAGATGCGCCTGCCGCAAGCCTTGCTGCCGGCGGCTTATGTTCGGCTGGACAGTTTGCCGCTGACCGCCAATGGCAAACTCGACCGCCAGGCTTTGCCGGAGCCTGAGCAAAACGCCTGGCTGAGCCGCCAGTACGAAGCGCCGCGAGGCTCGGTGGAAACCGCGCTGGCGCAAATCTGGAGCGAAGTGCTCAAGGTCGAACAGGTCGGCCGGCACGACAACTTCTTTGAACTGGGCGGGCATTCGCTGCTGGCGGTCAGCGTCATCGAGCGCATGCGCCAGATCGACCTGAGCACCGACGTGCGCGTGCTGTTCGACCAGCCGACACTGGCAGCGCTGGCAGCAGCCGTCGGCAGCGGACGGGAAATCGTGGTACCGGCCAATGGCATCGCAGCGGACTGCGATCACATCACGCCGGACATGCTCAGTCTGCTTGAACTGGACCAGGCGACGCTCGACCGCATCGTTGCCACGGTGCCGGGCGGTGCGGCCAATGTGCAGGACATTTACCCGTTGGCGCCGTTGCAGGAAGGCATTCTTTATCACCACATCACGGCTGCGCAAAACGATCCGTACGTACTGCACTCGCGCCTGATGTTCGCCAGTGTCGAGCGTGTCGAGGCGTTCGCCCGTGCGCTGCGGCAAGTCATGGCGCGCCACGATATCTTGCGCACGGCGATTGTCTGGCAGGGCCTGACAGTCCCCGTGCAGGTGGTGTGGCGCGAAGCTCAATTGCCGGTAGAAGAAGTTGCCTTCGAGCAGTTGACGGTGGACAACCTGGACCTCACTGAGGCACCACTGATTCGGCTGTTGTACGCCCGCGACCCGGCCACTGGGCAAGTGGCCGGCCTGTTGCTGTTCCATCACATCGCCCTTGACCACACGGCGCTGGAAGTCGTGCGCGAAGAAATGCAGATCAGCCTGGGCGGCGAGCAGCGTTCGCTGCCGGTGCCAGTGCCGTATCGCAACTACGTGGCACAGGCGCGGCTTGGCGCCAGTGAGGCGGAGCACGAGGCGTTTTTCCGCGACATGCTTGGCGATGTCGATGAGCCGACCTTGCCGTTCGGCTTGCGTGAGGTCAACGCGGGGTCCGGTACTTGTGAAGAGGCCTCGCTGGCGCTGCCCGACGCGCTGACGCAGCGTTTGCGCGCTCAGGCACGGCACATGGGCATCAGCGTCGCGAGCGTGTTTCATCTGGCCTGGGCACAAGTGCTGGGCGCTACCTCCGGACAGGATCGGGTGGTGTTCGGCACCGTACTGATGGGGCGCATGCAGGGCGGGGCGGGTGCCGATCGCGGGCTGGGCATGTTCATCAATACTTTGCCGTTGCGTGTGGACCTTGGCGCGCAACCGGTGCGTGCGGCACTCCGGGCTACCCATGGGCAACTCACCGGCCTGTTGGCGCATGAGCATGCTTCGTTGGCACTGGCCCAGCGTTGCAGCCGGATTGCGGCGCCGGCGCCGCTGTTCAGCGCGATGCTCAACTACCGGCATGGCAGCGCCACGCCTACCCAGGCACACCCGGCGTGGCAAGGCATCGAGACCTTAAGCAGTGAGGAACGCACCAACTACCCGCTGACGCTCAACGTCGATGACCTGGGCACAGGCTTCAGGCTCACCGCGATGACCTTGGCGCAGGTCGGTGCGTTGCGTATCTGTACTTATATGGAAGCCGCGTTGCAAGCGCTGGTCGGTGCCTTGGAGCAAGCGCCGCAGCAACCTGTCAATCAGTTGTCGGTCCTGCCGGACGCCGAGCGTCAGCGCCTGCTGTTCGACTTCAACGCGACGGCGGTCGATTACAACCTGCAGCAGACTTTGCACGGTCTGTTCGAAGCCCAGGTGTTGCGCACCCCGCACGCACCGGCATTGCAAATGGCTGACCAGCGCCTCGACTTCCAGCAACTCAACGAGCGCGCCAACCGCCTGGCCCATCATCTGATCGGGCTTGGGGTTCAGGCCGATGCGCGGGTGGCGATCTGTGTCGAACGCAGTGTGGCGATGGTTGTCGGCCTGTTGGCTATCCTCAAGGCCGGCGGCGCTTATGTCCCGCTGGACCCGGACTACCCGGCCGAGCGCATTGCTTACATGCTCGCCGACAGCGCGCCGGTGGCGGTGCTGGTGCAAGGCAGCACGGCCGCGCGGGCGAGTGCGCTGGCGGTGCCAGTGATCAATCTGGAACACGACAGTTGGCACGACTTGCCGGCGGACAATCCGCAGGTCCCCGGCCTGACCTCGGCGCATCTGGCTTACGTGATCTACACCTCAGGCTCCACCGGCCAGCCCAAGGGTGTCGCCAACGAACACCGCGCGGTGGTCAACCGCTTGCTGTGGATGCAGGACGCCTATGCACTGAGCGCTGTAGATACCGTATTGCAGAAAACCCCATTCAGCTTCGACGTGTCGGTCTGGGAGTTTTTCTGGCCGCTGATGACCGGCGCGCGTTTGCTCCTGGCCCGTCCTGGCGGGCACAAGGAGCCGGCCTACCTGAGCGAGCTGATCGAGCGCGAACACATCACCACCGTGCATTTCGTGCCGTCGATGCTCGACGTGTTTCTTGCTCACGGTCAGACCGAACGCTGCGCCGCACTGCGCCAGGTGATGTGCAGTGGCGAGGCGTTGCCCGGCAGCCTGGTACGGCGGTTCAAACAGCAGTTACCGGCCAGCCAGTTGCACAACCTGTACGGCCCGACCGAAGCGGCGGTGGATGTCACCGCGTGGAGTTGCGCCGGGCCGCTGCAGGACACGCCGGATAACACGCCGATTGGCAAACCGATTGCCAACACCCGGATGTACATCCTCGACGCGCAGCAACAACCGGTGCCGCAAGGTGTGGTTGGCGAGTTGTACATCGGTGGCGTGCAGGTCGCGCGTGGTTATCTGAACCGCGCCGAACTGAGTGCCGAACGCTTCCTCAGCGACCCGTTCAGCCAGCAGGCGCAAGCGCGCCTGTACCGCACCGGCGATATCGCCCGTTATCGCGCCGACGGCCACATCGAGTATCTGGGGCGCAATGACGACCAGGTGAAGATTCGCGGCCTGCGCATCGAACTCGGTGAAATCCAGGCCGGCCTGACGGGGATCGATGGCGTGCACGAAGCGGCGGTGCTGGCCCGTGAAGACGTGCCGGGGGACAAGCGGCTGGTGGCGTACTACACCGGTTTGCGGCTGGACATCGACATCCTGCGCGCCGCATTGCTGCACGCCTTGCCGGACTACATGGTCCCGGCAACGTTCGTCCATCTCGAGCGCCTGCCGCTCAGCCCCAACGGCAAACTCGACCGCAAGGCGTTGCCGGCACCCAATCAGGATTCGCTCAACAAGCGCCCCTACGAGGCACCGGTCGGCGAGGTGGAAATCACGCTGGCGCGGCTGTGGGGCGAATTGCTCAATGTCGAACGAGTCGGGCGGCATGACCACTTTTTCGAATTGGGCGGGCATTCGTTGCTGGCGGTGAGTCTGGTCGGCCGTCTGCAACAGGAAGGCTTGGAGGCGGATGTCCGGGCGTTGTTCGAACAACCGACCCTGGCCGGCTATGCAGCAATCACGGAAAGAATGGAGATCGTCCTGTGAACCTGAACCCTTTGTTGGCGACACTCAAGGCCCGAGACATCCAGTTGACGGTCACGGACGAGCAGTTGCGCGTCAATGGCAACAAGCAGGCCTTGAGCGATCCGGCGCTACTGGCGTCGTTGCGCGAGCACAAGGCGGCGTTGATCGAGTTGATCAAGGCCGGCGAGTATTCGGCGGCGCGTGTCGGGCAGGTCGAAGTGCCGGCCAATGGCATCGGCCCTGGTTGCACGCACATCACCCCGGCGATGCTGACCCTGACGCAACTGAGTCAGGACGCCCTCGATCACCTGATCGAAGGCATCCCCGGCGGGGCTGCGAACGTGCAAGACATCTATCCGTTAACGCCATTGCAGGAAGGCATTCTTTATCACCACGTCAGCGCCCAACACGGCGATCCGTATGTCATGCAGGCTCAATTCGCTTTCAGCGGGGCAGAGCGTTTGCAGGCATTTGTCGATGCGTTACAAACGGTGATCGATCGTCACGACATCCTGCGCACGGCGGTGGTCTGGGAAGGTCTCGACACACCGCTGCAAGTGGTCATGCGCGGTGCGCGCCTGCCGCTGGAAGAAGTGACTCTGGAAGCCGATGGCGGTGATGCCCTGGCACAGTTGCACGCCCGTTTCGACGCCAGGCAGTTCCGTCTCGACGTGACCCGTGCGCCGCTGTTGCGCCTGGCGCATGCCCGGGATGTGAGCGGGCAACGCATCGTCGCGATGCTGTTGTTCCATCACCTGGCGATGGACCACTCGGCCCTGGCGGTGGTCAGCGAGGAATTGCAGGCCTGCCTGTGCGGACACGCCGCGCGGTTGGGCCCGCCCGTGCCGTTTCGCAATTATGTGGCGCAAGCCCGATTGGGCATCAGCGAGGCGGAACACGAAGCGTTTTTCCGCGACATGCTCGCTGACATCGACGAGCCGACCTTGCCCTACGGATTGCAAGGCGTGCACGGTGACGGCAGCGACGTCGTCGAATTCAGCCAGGCGCTCGACCCGCAACTCAATCGCCGCCTGCGGGCCCTGGCGCGGCGGCTGGGCGTGAGCGTGGCGAGCCTGTTTCACCTCGGTTGGGGGCAAGTGCTCAATGCCCTGACCGGGCAAGTGAGCGTGGTCTTCGGCACCGTGTTGATGGGGCGCATGCAGAATGCCGAAGGCACCGAACGCGCGCTGGGCATCTTCATCAACACGTTGCCGTTGCGTGTGGACATCGCAGCGCTCGCCGTCGTTGAGGCGGTCAAGGCCACCCACGCGCGGCTGACTACCTTGATGCGTCATGAACATGCGCCGCTGGCGCTGGCGCAACGCTGCAGCGGTGTGGTCGCTTCTTCGCCGTTGTTCAGCACGCTGCTCAATTATCGACACAGCGCCTCCAGTGCCGCTGCCAGCGACGAAGCACTCGCCGCGTGGGAAGGCATCAGTGTGTTGCGCTCGGAAGAACGCACCAATTACCCGCTGACCCTGAGCATCGACGACTTCGGCGACCGGTTCAGCCTGACGTTGCTGGCCAGTAGCGCCGTCGATGGTGGACGTCTCTGCGACTACCTGTTGTGTGCGGTGGAGCAATTGTTATCGGCGCTCGAACAGGCGCCCGATACGCCGCTGAATCAGTTGTCAGTGCTGCCGGCCGCAGAGCGTGAGCAAGTGTTGCGCGAATTCAACGCCAGCCAGGTCGATTACCCGGCGGCGCTGCCCGTTCATCAGCGTTTCGAAGCGCAGGTGCTGGCTCGTCCGGAGGCGCTGGCGGCCGTTCATGGGGGCGAGGCGCTGACCTTTGCCGAGTTGAACCACAAGGCCAACGCCCTGGCGCATCAGTTGATCGGTCTGGGCGTGCAGCCGGATGACCGCGTCGCCATCGTTGCCCGACGCGGGCTGGAGGCTCTGGTCGGGCTGCTGGCGATTCTCAAGGCCGGCGCCGGTTACGTGCCGGTCGATACGGCGCACCCGGCCGAACGCCTGCTGCATCTGCTGCGCGACAGTGCACCCGTGGCCGTGTTGACCAGCACCGAGCTGCGCGAACGCCTGCCGATGCTGGCCGTGCCAGTGCTCAATCTGGACCCGCGGACCTGGCCGGTGGGCATCACCGGTAATCCGCAATTGCCGAGTCTCAATGCCGCGCATCTCGCTTACGTGATCTATACCTCTGGCTCCACCGGGTTGCCCAAGGGCGTCATGGTCGAACACCGCACCTTGTCGAACCTGATCGATTGGCACTGCTCAGCCTTTGATTTGTGTGCTGGCCGCCACACCTCAAGCCTCGCCGGATTTGGCTTCGATGCCATGGCCTGGGAAGTCTGGCCGGCGTTGTGCGTGGGCGCGACCCTGCACATCGCGCCGGCGCACGACGGCAGTGAAGACATCGACGCCTTGCTTGACTGGTGGCGCGCGCAACCGCTGGACGTGAGCTTCCTGCCCACGCCAGTGGCCGAATACGCGTTCAGCCAACAGCTGGAACATCCGACCTTGCGCACGCTGCTGATCGGCGGCGACCGCTTGCGGCAGTACTCGCGCAACCAGCGTTTCGACGTGATCAACAATTACGGCCCGACCGAAACCACCGTGGTCGCCACCTCCGGGCGTATCGACAGCGGCGACGCCTTGCACATTGGCAAACCGGTGAGCAATGCCACGGTGTACCTGCTCGATGCGCAACAGCGGCCGGTGCCGATTGGCGTCGCCGGCGAGTTGTACATTGGCGGCAGCGGCGTGGCCCGTGGGTATCTGAACCAGCCGCAGCTCACTGCCGAACGCTTCCTCTGCGATCCGTTCAGCCACGCCGCACAGGCGCGCATGTACCGCTCCGGCGATCTGGCGCGCTGGCGCAGCGACGGCACGCTCGAATATCTGGGGCGCAATGACGACCAGGTGAAGATTCGCGGCGTACGCATCGAGCCGGGCGAAATCGAGCAGCGCCTCAACCAGTTGCCCGGGATTCAGGAAGCGGTAGTGCTGGCCCGCGAGGATCAGCCGGGGCAGTCGCGGCTGGTGGCGTATTTCACCGAGCAGGCGCAAGTGCAGGCGCTGGACGTGGCGCAGCTGCGCGCGCTGCTGCTGACCCAGTTGCCGGAATACATGGTGCCGTCCGCTTTCGTCAAACTCGACGGATTGCCGCTCACGGCCAACGGCAAGCTCGACCGCAAAGCCCTGCCGAAACCCGAGCGCTCGGCGCTGTTCGTCCGCGACTATGTGGCGCCGGAGGGCGAAGTGGAAACGGCGCTGGCCGACATCTGGGCCGACGTGCTGCAGGTCGAGCGGGTAGGGCGCGAGGATCATTTCTTTGAACTGGGCGGGCATTCGCTGCTGGCCATGCGCATGGTCGCGCACGTCAGGCAGCGCCTGGGCGTCGAGCTGGTGCTCAGCGATCTGTTTGCCAACGCCGAGCTGGCAGCAGTGGCGCAGGTGTTGACCGAAGCCGGGCGCTGCACGCAACCACCGATTCTGCCGGTGCCCCGTGACACCGCGCTGCCGCTGTCGTTTTCCCAGCAGCGCTTCTGGTTTCTGGCGCAGATGGAGGGTGCCAACACCGCCTATAACATCCCGATTGCCCTGCGCTTGCGCGGCGCCCTGGACGACGTTGCCCTGCAACGCGCACTGGCCCGCATCGTCGCGCGCCACGAAACGCTGCGCAGCCGCTTCGCGCCGCTCGATGGCGACGCGCAGGTGCTGATTGCTCCGGTCGACAGTGGTCTTGTGCTTCGTCTCGAAGATCTGCGCCACCATCCGCAGGCGCAGGAGGCGTTGCAGGCATTGATTCAGGGCGAGGCCTCAGGACCATTCGACCTGCTTGACGATCCGTTGATCCGCGGACGGCTGGTACGCCTGGCCGACGATCACCATGTGCTGCTGCTGACCTTGCACCACATCATCTCTGACGGCTGGTCGATGGGCGTGCTGACCCGCGAACTGATGGCGCTGTATCAGGCGTTCAGTCAGGGTGAAGACGACCCGTTACCGCCGTTGACCCTGCAATACAGCGACTATGCGGTGTGGCAGCGGCGCTGGTTGAGCGGCGAGGTGTTGCAGCGCCAGAGCGAATACTGGCAGCGCACCCTGCGTGATGTGCCGGCCTTGCTGACCTTGCCGACGGATCGCCCGCGCCCGGCGCAGCAGGATTACGCCGGCAGCAGCATTGCGCTGCAACTGGATGCGCGTTTGGGCGCCGGACTCAAGGCCTTGAGCCAGCGCCACGGCGTGACGTTGTACATGACGCTGCTCGGCGCGTGGGCGCTGCTGTTGGGGCGCTTGTCCGGGCAAACCGATGTGGTCATCGGATCGCCGGTCGCCAACCGTAACCGCGCCGAAGTCGAGGGGATGATCGGCCTGTTCGTCAACACCCTGGCATTGCGCATCGACACCGCTGGCGAGTTGAATGGCCAAGCGCTGCTGACGCGGGTCAAGGCGATTACCCTGCAAGCGCAGGCGCATCAGGACCTGCCCTTCGAACAAGTGGTGGAAATTACCCGTCCGGTGCGCAGCCTGGCGCACAGCCCGCTGTTCCAGAGCATGTTCAACTGGCGCAACAGCGACGGACCGGCGCTGGCCTTGGGCGAGCTGACGCTGGAAGCCGTGGCCGAGCCCAGTCATTTTGCCAAGTTCGACCTGACCCTGACCCTCGGCGAGACCCCGGAAGGCATTGGCGGCTGGCTGGAATACGCCACCGCGCTGTTCGATGAAGCCACCGTGCAGCGTTTTGCCGGCTATCTGCAGCAGCTGTTACAAGCGATGGTCAGCAACGATCAGGCGCTGCTCGCCCACGTGCCGCTGGTGCAGGACGAGGAGCGTCAGCGCTTGCTGGTGGATTTCAATGCGACCGATCGCGAATACCCACACACCGACACGGTACAGCGGTTGTTCGAACAATACGCCGCGCGACAGCCCGACGCCGTCGCAGCGGTACATGGCGAACAGACCTTGAGCTATGCCGAGCTGAACCGCCGGGCCAATCAACTGGCTCATTTTCTGCTGAGTGAAGGCGTGAAGCCCGGCGATGCGGTGGCGATCCTGTTACCGCGCTCGCTGGACCTGCTGATCGCGCAGCTGGCGATCGGCAAATGCGCGGCGGCCTGGGTGCCGCTGGATATTCACGCGCCGGCCGATCGCCAGTCGTTCATGGTCGACGATTGCCGGGCCGCTGCGCTGCTGACCCGCAGCACAGCCACGGTGGCTTTTGCGGTGCGGCGGATCGACCTCGACTCGCTGCAGCTCGACGCCCAGCCCGGTCATAACCCGGATCTGCCGCAATCGGCGCAGTCGCTGGCATACATCATGTACACCTCCGGCTCCACCGGCATGCCAAAAGGCGTGATGGTGCCGCACCGGGCGATCACGCGGCTTGTGATCAACAACGGCTACGCCGATTTCAACCGCCAGGATTGTATAGCGTTCGCCTCCAACCCGGCCTTCGATGCGAGCACCATGGACGTCTGGGGCGCACTGCTCAATGGCGCACGTGTGGCGATCATTGACCATGCCACCTTGCTCGATCCGCAAGCGTTCGGCGACGAACTCAAGCGCAGCGGCGCGAGCATCCTGTTCGTCACCACAGCGCTGTTCAACCAGTATGTGCAGCTGATTCCCGACGCCTTGAAGGGTTTGCGCATCCTGCTTTGTGGCGGTGAGCGCGGCGATCCGGCGGCGTTTCGCAAGTTGCGCAGCGAGGCACCGAACGTGCGTCTGGTGCACTGTTATGGCCCGACGGAAACCACCACTTACGCCACCACGTTTGCCGTGCAGACTGTCGCCGAAGAGGCCGACAGCGTGTCGATCGGCGGGCCGATTTCCAATACGCAGGTGTATGTGCTCGACGCCTGTCAGCAACCGGTGCCGTTCGGCGTCACGGGTGAGTTGTACATTGGCGGGCAGGGCGTGGCCCTGGGGTATCTGAACCGGCCTGAACTGACGGCGCAGAAGTTCCTGCGCGACCCGTTCAGCACACAGCCCGACGCGCTGATGTATCGCACCGGTGACCTGGTGCGCTGGCTGGCCCCCGGGCAGCTTGAGTGCATCGGTCGCAACGATGATCAGGTGAAAATTCGCGGATTCCGTATTGAGCTGGGCGAGATCGAAAACCGTCTGCTCGGTTGCCCCGGCGTCAAGGAGGCCATTGTGCTGGCGCGGCGTGACGGTACGGAGCCGACGCGGCTGGTGGCCTATTTCACTGCCGACGATGCCGACCTGCAAAGCGCCACGCTGCGCGCCTTGTTGCAGGCACGGCTGCCGGAATACATGGTGCCCTCGGCGTGGGTGCGTCTGGAGATGTTGCCGCTGAACAACAATGGCAAGGTCGATCGCAAGGCCTTGCCGGCACCGACGCAGGCGGCGTTGCTCAGCCGTGTGTACGAGGCGCCGGGCAATGCACTTGAAACCCGTCTCGCCGGGTTGTGGGGCGAAATCCTCCAGGTCGAGCAGGTCGGTCGCCACGACAACTTTTTCGAGCTGGGCGGGCATTCGTTGCTGGCGGTGCGTCTGGTCAACCAGATGCAGCAGGCCGATCTCCCCATGACCCTGGCCGAGCTGTTCCAGCATCCCAGCGTTGAAGCGGCCGCTGCGCTGCTCGCTGAACGTGATGGCGGGGGTGCGCCGGAGCCTGAGCCGGGGCTGACGCTGGTGCGCGCGGGTGATCAGGGCACGCCATTGTTTCTAGTCCACGAATTCAGTGGCCGCGACGTGTATTTTCCGGCGCTGGGCCGGCACATCGGCGGCGCTTTTCCTATCTACGGGCTGCCGGGCATCGACTACGGCCAAACACAGTTGCGCACGCTCGAATGCCTGGCGAGGCGCATGGTCGGGATCATTCGCACCCGACAACCGCATGGGCCTTACCGACTGGCCGGTTGGTCGTTTGGTGGTGTACTGGCTTATGAGGTCGCTCAGCAGTTGCTCGGACTGGACGAAATTGTCGAGTTTATCGGGCTGATTGACAGCTATGTGCCGCGTCTGGCCGATCCGCACAAGGCACGCTGGAACGATGCGCACGTGCACAAGCGTCAATTGCTCTTGCATTGCAGCGCGCACTGGGCCGGTCTTGGCGAAGACGGGCAGGGCAGGCTCGCCGCGCTTGCAGCGTTGCAGTCCGAACTGGAATCGCTGGCGTTCGCCGAGCTGCTCGAACGTTGCCAGCGCCAGCAATTGCTGCACCCTGAGTTGGCGGCAGCTTCGGCGGCAGAGGCCTGGCATTACCTGGATCGCGAGGTGGCGCATGGGCATGCGCTGGCACATTACCGGGTCAGTCCGTTGCCTCTGCCGCTGCATGTGTTCCGTGCGAAACAACGCTCGGCGGCGATGGCGCAGCTCAGCCCGACCCTGGGGTGGGCCGAAGAGCTGCCGGATAGCGAGCTGCGCTGCATCGACGTGCCGGGCGACCACCAGAGCATGATGAAGGCCCCGCATATCCAAGCGCTGGGTCAGGCGATCAGCCAGGCACTGGAAGCGGCGCAGGCGCCGGCATTGCCTGGCTACCAACCGCTGGTGACCATTCAGACGGGCGACAGCTCACGGGCGCCGATTTTCTGCGTGCCGGGGGCCGGCGACAGCGTCACCGGGTTCATTCATTTGACCGAGGCCCTCGGCCCTCAATGGCCGATTCACGGCCTGCAACCGCGCGGGCTGGAAGGTGGGGCGGTGCCGCACAGTCAAGTCGAGGCGGCAGCGCTTTTTTACCGGCGGGCAATCGAGCAACTCTACCCGCAGGGTCCGCTGCACCTGATCGGGCACTCGTTCGGCGGTTGGGTAGCGCATGCCATGGCTGCGCAGTTTGAGGCCGACGGACGTGAGGTGGCAACGTTGACCCTGATTGACAGCGAGTCGCCCGGCGGCAACGGCGTGATCGGCAGAGCCTACACCGCGACCGCGGCGCTGCAACGGCTGATCGAGGCGCTGCAACTGTCGGCCGGTACTTCGCTGGGCATCGATGCCGAGGCGTTCGCCGACGCCGATGACGCCACGCAACTGGGTTTGCTGCACGCGGGCATGGTGCGTGCGGGCGTGCTGTCGGCACGGTCTACGCCACAGTCGCTAATCGGTTCGACTCGCACTTTTGCCAGCGCCTTGCGCACGGTCTATCAGCCGCACCAGCGCTACAGCGGCCCGGTGCGCCTGGCGCTGGTCGACGACCCGACGCTGGATGCGGCCGGTAATCAGCGAGAGCAAGCGGCGATGGTCGAGGGCTGGCGAAGGGAGGTGACGGATCTGACGGTGTGGTACGGGCCGGGCAATCATTTCACCCTGCTCAAGGCGCCCAACGTATTCAGTTTCGCCGCGTGGTGGCACGAAGGGCTCACCGAGCCTGCCAGTGAAGTGCTCTCCTGATTGATGTGTACGTCTTGCAGCCCGGTCGCTGACCGGGTTCAACCCTGAACGGATTTGTAGTCATTTATGGAAAAGTCGAAGTTGCGCAAAGTCGCTATGGGTGTGGCGCTGGCGGCAGTGGCCGGCTTGCTGTTGTACGCGGTGCAGGCGCCGGCGGAGGCGCCGCAGTACCTGACCGCCACGGTAGAACGCGGTGACATCGAGAACGCGGTGCTTGCCACCGGGTTGCTGGAGGGCATCAAGCAGGTCGATGTCGGTGCGCAGGTGTCGGGGCAATTGAAGTCGCTCAAGGTCAAGGTCGGCGACAAGGTGAAAAAGGGCCAGTGGCTCGCGGAAATCGATCCGCTGGTATTGCAGAACACTCTGCGCCAGGCCCAGGTCGATGAAGAAAACCTGCAAGCCCAAAAGCGCGCGACTCAGGCCCAGTTGCGGCAGACCAAGGCGTTGTACGAGCGGTATCGGAATTTGCAGGAGGACGCGTCCATTTCTCGTCAGGACTTCGAAACCGCGCAATCGAATTACGAAGTGCAGCAGGCCAACCTGCTGTCGCTGGAGGCACAGATCAAAAGTGCGCATATCCAGATCGACACCGCCAAGGTCAATCTCGCATATACACGAATTATTGCGCCGATTGATGGCGATGTGGTCGGCATCGTCACCCAAGAAGGCCAGACGGTGATCGCTAATCAGTTGGCGCCGATTCTGCTGAAGCTCGCCGACCTGGACACCATGACCGTCAAGGCGCAAGTCTCGGAAGCAGATGTGATTCACATCGCGCCGGGGCAGGCGGTGTATTTCACCATTCTGGGCGAAGACAAGCGTTATTACGGCAAGCTGCGCGGCACTGAACCGGCGCCGCAGAACTTCCTCGAAACGCCGCCTGCCGGCACGCCAAAGCAAAACACGGCGGTGTTTTACAACGCCCTGTTCGAAGTGCCGAACCCGGACCATCGCTTGCGTATCTCGATGACCGCGCAGGTGCGCGTAGTGCTCGACACGGCCCGGTCAGTGTTGACCATCCCGGTGGCGGCGCTCGGGGCGCGCAACAGCGACGGCAGTTTTCCGGTGCGCGTACTCGACGCCAAGGGCCAAGCCCAGCCGCGCAATGTGCAGGTGGGGATCAACAACAACGTCAAGGTGCAGATCAATGACGGTCTGGCTGAAGGCGATCGGGTGGTGATCGGTGATCCGGTGTCCGCCATGGCGGGGTCCTGATCATGGCCGAAGCCCTGCTGCAACTGAGCGGCATCACCCGCAGCTTTACCGCTGGCGACCGCGAATTTCTCGCGCTGAAAGACATCGACCTGAGCATCCATGCCGGGGAAATGGTGGCGATCATCGGTGCGTCCGGCTCCGGCAAATCAACCCTGATGAATATTCTTGGCTGCCTCGATTACGCCACCGCCGGCAGCTACAAGATCAACGGCCGGGAAACCCGTGACCTCGACAGCGAGGCGCTGGCCGAACTGCGCCGCGATTACTTCGGATTTATCTTTCAGCGTTATCACTTGCTGCCGCACCTGAGCGCCATGCACAACGTCGAGATTCCGGCGATTTATGCCGGGACCCCGGAGCCGCAGCGCCATGCGCGCGCCCGCGAGCTGTTGGCGCGCCTGGGCCTGGAGCGGCACCTGACGCATCGACCGAGCCAACTCTCGGGCGGCCAACAACAGCGCGTGAGTATCGCCCGCGCCTTGATGAACGGCGGCGAAGTGATCCTCGCCGATGAGCCGACCGGCGCCCTCGACACCACCAGCGGCAAGGAGGTGATGCACATTCTGCAAGAGCTGCACGCCGCCGGGCACACGGTGATTCTGGTGACCCACGACCCGAAAGTCGCGGCCAATGCCGAGCGCATCATCGAGGTCAGCGATGGCGAGATCCTCAGCGACCGGCGCAACGTGCGCGACAGCGCAGCGTCTTCCCCTGACGAGCCGGCCGCGCGGCCAGCCACCGCGGCGCGGCGTCTGGTCGCCAGCCTCGGGCTGTTCAAGGAAGCCTTCAACATGGCCTGGGTCGCGCTGATTTCGCACCGCATGCGCACCTTGCTGACCATGCTCGGCATCGTCATCGGCATCACCTCGGTGGTGTCGATCTCGGCCATCGGCGAGGGGGCCAAGCGTTATGTACTCAAGGATATTCAGGCGATCGGCAGCAATACTATCGATATCTATTCCGGCACCAGTTTCGGCGACAGCCGTTCCGCCGCCATCGAAACCCTGGTGCCCGCCGATGTCGCGGCGCTCAATCAGCTGTATTACGTCGACAGCGCGACGCCGGTGGTCGGGCGCAATCTGCTGTTGCGCTACCGTAACATCGACGTCGATGCCCAGGTCAACGGCGTCAGCGACCTGTATTTCCAGGTACGCGGAATCAAGATGGCGGCGGGCATTCACTTCAGTGAAAGCGATGCGCGGCGCCAGGCCCAGGTGGTGGTCATCGATCACAAGACCCGTCAGCGTCTGTTCGGCGAGCAGGTCGATCCGCTCGGACAAGTGATTCTGATCGGCAATCTGCCGTGCACCGTGATCGGTGTGGCAGCGGAAAACAAAAACCTGTTTGCCGCGAGCAAATCACTCAACGTCTGGGTGCCCTACGAAACCGCTGCCGGACGCCTGCTGGGCCAGCGCTATCTGGACAGCATCAGCGTGCGCATCAAGGACGGCCAGCCAAGCAAAGTGGTGGAAGACAACGTCAACAAGTTGATGCTGCAGCGTCATGGCACCAAGGATTTCTTCACCAACAACCTCGACAGCATCATGCAGACCGTGCAGAAGACCAGCCGCTCATTGGCGTTGCTGCTGTCGCTGATCGCGGTGATTTCGCTGGTGGTCGGCGGCATCGGCGTGATGAATATCATGCTGGTGTCGGTGACCGAACGCACCCGCGAGATCGGCATCCGCATGGCCGTCGGCGCGCGGCAGTCGGACATTCGGCAGCAGTTTCTGGTGGAGGCGGTGATGGTCTGTCTGCTCGGCGGCGCGATCGGCATTTCCCTGTCATATGCCATCGGCCATTTGTTTTCGGTGTTCATCAAAGAGTGGGAAATGGTGTTTTCGCTGGGCTCGGTGCTGACGGCGGTGTTCTGTTCGACGCTGATTGGCATCGTTTTCGGCTTCGTGCCGGCACGCAACGCCTCGCGGCTCGACCCGATCGAGGCGCTGGCACGGGACTGAGGCTCAAGCTCGTGCCAGCGCGGTCATCAGGCGACGCCGGTGGCCGAGCTGTGCTGCGGCGAATACATCCACTTCATGAGTGAATGCCGGCCACTGATGCCCAGTTTGATTGCCGCGCGCTTGAGGTAGCTTTCCACAGTGTTGACCTTCAGCTGCAACTGCGCGGCCAGTTCCGGCGCCGTCTGCCCGGCGAGCAGGCCGATGCACACTTCGCTTTCCCGGCTGGACAGTTTCAGCCCCAGTTGCTGCAAACGTTCGTTGAAGCGCAGGCGCAAAGTCTCCAGCCCGCTGCTCTCTGGCGTGGTCGCCGGGCTTTGCGGGTCATTATCCAGCGGTTGCAGGGCGTTAATGTGTTTTTCCACCATCGGCAGCAGAACCGGGGAAATGTCCTGCAACAGGCTGCGCTCGCGGGCGGAAAACCGCTCCGACTGATCGTTGCGGTACACCGAAATCACGTAGCGGTAACCGTCCTTGCGCCGGGTCAGGTGCAGTTGCGAGGCGTCGGTGGCGGTCGTGGCGGGGACGGGCGGTAACGCGTCGCTGTGCTCGCAGAACAGCGTTTCGGCCAATAACGCCGCTTCTGTTGCGGGGTCGGGCTCGCTGCGCGCAACCACCGATTCGACGCGCATCTGCCGGATATGCGTGGCGTCGACCGCCAGTTGCGTACGGATCAGGTCATGCAACATCCGCGGAAAATGGCGGCTGCCGGTGCTGGCGATGACTTTGCCGATGTGCGGAAACAGGTGTGAATTCATGTCTTCATCCATGAGTGGCAATGAGTGGCGCGTGTGCCTGAAACACCGGCGTGAAGCTCCTTGACCGGTGAAACGCTGCAGGTTTGGATCCTATCCTAGTACAACGTTTCAGCTTGCGTTCAATCAAGCGCCGTTCGGCCGACGAGAAACTTTTCAATGCGCGCACAGGTATGGCGGTCCAGTCTCCCCGGCATTTTTTTGAACGCTGGCGTAAGCACGAGGCCCAAATCTGTACCAACCTGTGGAGGACTGCGTCATGAACGAAGCCGTCAGTTATTTTTCGATAGGTATCGCTGTGATTATTCTGCTGGTCGATCTGTGGGCCATTGTCAGTGTGTTTCGCAGTGAAAAAACCGTGGGTGTGAAAGCGGCCTGGGCCATCGGCCTGATCGTGTTTCCGGTGCTGGGCCTGATTGTCTGGGGCATTGCCGGCCCGCGCGGGGTCAAGGAAGGGCCGTCGTCGCCGGAACACAGCAAGGGCTGATCATCGATTCACTTTTTGCCAACAGGGGGCTTCATGTCGCAACCTGCATCGTCTTTCGCCGCACCGTTGCGCGCCTGGTTGAGCCAGTTGTCGCGCAGCGGCTGGGGCGCGCTGTCGTTCTGGCTGACGCTGGTCATCGTCACGGTATTGTTGCTGGTCAGCGGTTACACCGGCCTGGTCAGTGCCAACCGGGATAACCTGCACTTTGCTGCGCTGGGCGGGCTGTCCGGGTTTGCCGCGACGGCGGTGGGCGCCATGGTGGCGCTGGTGCTGCGCGATGTGGCAGCGCGGACACAAGACACCATGCTCGGTTTTGCCGCCGGCATGATGCTCGCGGCCAGTTCGTTTTCCCTGATCCTGCCGGGCATCGAGGCGGCGCAGACGCTGACCCACAGTCCGCTGCTCGCCGCCTGCGTGGTCGTGGTCGGCTTGGGGCTGGGCGTCGCGTTGATGGTCGGGCTCGACCGCTTCGTCCCCCACGAACACGAAAAGAGCGGCCGGCGCGGCCCTCAAGCCGAGAGGATCAATCGGGTCTGGTTGTTCGTGCTGGCCATTACTCTGCATAACCTGCCTGAGGGCATGGCGATCGGCGTGAGCTTCGCCGAGGGCGACATGAGCGTCGGCCTGCCGCTGACCACGGCCATCGCCATTCAGGACATCCCCGAGGGGCTGGCGGTGGCCTTGGCGTTACGTGTGACGGGAATCTCGGCGATTCGCGCCGCTCTGGTCGCTGTGGGGTCCGGGCTGATGGAGCCTTTAGGCGCGATCATCGGCCTGGGCCTGTCCAACAGCTTCGCCCTCGGATACCCGGTTGCCCTTGGCCTGGCCGCGGGGGCGATGATTTTTGTAGTGTCCCACGAGGTCATTCCGGAAACCCATCGCAACGGCCATGAAACCCCGGCCACCCTGGGCCTGATGCTCGGGTTTGGCGTGATGATGTTCCTCGACACGGCGCTGGGTTAGCGCCGGGGCTGCCGGCGCAACTGCATCCACGCTTGATACGCCTCGGTCCGCTTGGCATCGGCCATCGCTTTGGCTTCGTTGAAGCGTTGCCAGGTCTGCGCATCGCGGCGGCTGTCATTGAACAGCCGGTAGGCGCTTTCTTCGAGCCGGTCCGCTTCATAGAACAACGCGTTGATACGCGCCGGTTCGTCCTCTTCCACGTGGGCGAGTGAGTCGTTTGACGTTGTCGAAATCATGATGACGCCTCCGTCCAGTCCAGTGCCGCCGTCTCGCGCCATTTCACCTCGGTGATCCCGAACCGTTCGGCCTGGGGCTTGGAGACGACCTTGAGCGGTGGTTTCCCGGGTTTGGGTATGGGCGCAATACCGGCGTCACAACTTGCCCAGTGCCACGCCGCCGCGTTGCACATGGTTTTGCTGCGGATGACGAACGACTTCGCTTGGCCGTGCAGCTTGTATTCGATGGTGAAAATATCGGTGTGCCCCATGCGCTACTCCTTACGCTCATAGGCAAGTGAGTGAAGGCGCAAAGAAAAAATTCCAACGATTTCATGAACGGCATTGCCGGGCAAAAAAACCTCACGGCGAACCCCCGACAGCCAGCGTCGCGCGCTGCCGTGAGGCGTATGCAATCGGGTGTTGGAGGTTGCCGCGTGCGCTGAAGCGAGGGCTAGCTGTGGATGATCGAAGTCACCGATTCGGCGCTGATCATCGGCGGTTCGATGGCGTGGATCAGGCCACAGAGCAGCGCTTGTGACGGATCGATGATGCGCGGGGCGGCGGTCAGGTACTTTTCCGTTTCCAGCCGTTCCCGTGCCTCGGTGGTGCGCTCGGCGACGATCCGCGCATACAGGTACAAGTCGTAATCCAGGCTCATGGCGTATTCCGACATGCGCGAGTGGTCGACCGCGCCCTGCAGATGCCAATGGAACGGATGGAAGAGGAATTTGCTGTGGGTACAGGCCGACCGATGACGGCCGGCGAGAAAAACGATGTTGCCCATCGATTCCACCGTGCCCAGGTTATGGGTGTGTACCGGAATCGGCAGCGACAAGAGGAAGTTGTACATGGTGAAGCCATAACTGCATTCGCCGCCCATCGTCGCAATGTTGACGATCAGCTTCGAAGCGTTTTGCTGGACCGCGGCCGAGGCTTTTTCGATCAGGTGCCCGCAGGTGGAAGCATTGATCGGGCCGGTGAAATGAATGACGTGGACTGGCATAAATCACCTCGCAATTGAAGGGGCTGGCGCTTGCGCAACTGGGTGGTGTTTAGCGAATGCTGGCTGCCGGTCAGGCAACGGCGCGGCGCTCATGAGCCGCGTTCGCAGACCGGCCGGGTGTGCGTTGCGCTTGAATGGCGTTCTGCTTGAGCGATGCCCTGGCTGCGTTCGTAACAGCAGCGCCGCGTGATCGGTGTGGCAACGGAAACGGCCAGTGCCGGGGTTTCGGCGGTGTCCGGCGGGGTATCGCTGAGCACGTGAGCCGGTAGTGAACACACTTCCATTTCATGGGCCGGTTCTTCGGCTTTTTCCAGTTGCGGGGCGCATGGCCGGGATTCGATCGAAGCTTTCATGGCGGACCTCGAAGGGAAGGGGCCACGCGCCCGATCCCTGTGTGGCTGTTGATGGGTGTCCGCCGCGGGTCAGATGGCCTACCGTGACCTGATCGCAACAGACACTACTTCCGATAGCCGTCAGCGCGAAAATGTTTTGAAAGTTTTGCCTTGGCCCGATAGGCGGTCAGCGAGTCCCAAGAATTGCCCGTTATAGGGCGTCGTTCACGTGAAACGCAGGTTGCGAAATTGCCACGGATCCTCCTCATCACTTGGCGGATCAATGCCGACATGGCGCTGCGCAAGCGGCGTCCAGTCGCTGTAAAAACCTTGCAGAGGGCCGAGATAAGGACGGCACAGTTCGAGGATTTCCCGGTGCGGCAACTCATCCGGTTCGAGGATGCCGCGCCGAGGGTTGCGTATCGTCCAGACCACTCCGGCCATGACCGCCGCGGTGACCTGTAGTGACGTCGCGCTGTTGTGCGGGCACAGCGTGCGGGCCTGATCGATGCTCAAGGTCGAGCCATACCAATAGGCGGTTTTCCCATGACCGAGCAGCAACACGCCGAGTTCGTCGCGCCCGCCTGCGATGTCATCGTCGAGCAAGCGTTGCCGCGGTTGCGGTTGCCATTGGCGAGCGGCAAGTTCATGCAGCGACAACAGCGCATCGTCACAGGGTCGGTAGGCGTAATGCACGGTCGGCCGGTAATCGGGATGCGCGCCTTCGCCGACGGTCAGGTATTCGGCGATGGAAATGGCCTCGCTGTGGGTGACCAGAAAACCGAGGGTCGGCCCGACGCCCGGGGTCCAGGTGCGCACTTGCGTCGCGGCGCCCGGCCGTTGCAGGTAAATGGCGGCCTGGCTGCCGTAGGGGTGTCGTCGGGCATCGGCCGGCAATGCGCGCTCGTGACTGCCCCAACCGAGTTCCGCCGGCTGGCACGCTTCGGCGATAAAGCCTTCAACCGACCAGGTGTTGACGAACTCGCCGGGCTCCTTGCGCCGGGCGGCATATTGCGAATCGTATTCAGCGATGTGAATGACCTTGACCTGCAACGCTTGGGCGAGCCGCGCCCAATCCTCCCGTGAAGTACAGACCGGATGCTGCTGGCCGATGTCCGCCGCCAGATTTTCCAGTGCCTGCTTGACCAAATGCGAGACCAGGCCGGGGTTGGCGCCGTGGGTGAGAATCGCCGTGGCGCTGTCCTGAGCGCCACGCAACGCCAGAATGCCGTGACGCAAGGCGTAATTGGTGCAGGCCTGGGGTGGCTGTTCGGCACTGTCATACCCGCCGGCCCACGGTTCGGTGCAGGTATCGAGATACAGCACGTCGCGCGTCTGGCAAAAAGCGAGCAACGCCTGACTGGACACTTCGACGGACAGGTTCAAGAGAAAATCGCCGGCGCGCAGTTTCGGCTCCAGGCACGCGTGGAAGTTATTTGCGGTCAACGCCTGTTGCTCGACCTGCACGCCATAGTCACGGGCCGCTTGCTCGGCGGCCCCGGACGGGCAAATCACCCAGACCTGCGCTGGATCGAGTTCGATGTGACGCAGCAGCAGCGGCAACACGCCACGGCCGATGCTGCCATAGCCAATGATGATCAGACGTGCACAAAACGGTTGGCGTTGGACGGCTGGCATGCGCTTCTCCCGATAGGCGGCGGGGCAGAAAAACCTAAGTCTTTTTATTGCGACCGCATCGGCGCATGACCGTGCCGTTGCATTGCGCCAAGGGCAGCCGTGGCAAAAAAAACGAACTGCGGCAGTAGCGCCGGCGTCCATGGTTAGGACGATCCACGAACACGTATTCATCGGTTGAGGAGGCTGCACATGAACGATTACCCCATGGACGAAACCGATTCCGATCACCGCAACCGTCAGTTTGGCCACGCTCTGGGGCTGGACGCCGACGAAGTCGAACTGTGGGTCAGTGCAATAGAGGAGGACGGCAGCGGCATGGGTTATGTGGTGCACTTTTCCAGCGAGACGCCGGTCGACGTGTTGGCCAAGGTGCCGGGGCTGGGCGCTGACCTGACCATCAATATCGGCCCGATCGATTGAGACGGCGGGCGAGGTGGCGCGGGCGTTGCCTTCGATAGCGGCGACCGCGCCAGCCTCACGGCCTCGTTGACTTCAGGGCGCCCGCCGAGGGTTTGAGCTGTTCCTGCAAATCCTTGGCCTTTTGCGCCTGCTTCTCGATGCCTGGCAGCTCGGCGCTGGCGAAGGCCTTGAGCTGCGGGTTCTCCGAGGACATCGCTTCCTTCTTGAACAGCATCAGTTTGCGTTCGAGGGTCTGCGCCTGGCTGTCGATGTAGACGCGGTCGAACGATTCGTCGCGGGATTCAAGCCGCAGGCGCTTGGCTTTCGAGGCGACCGAGGGTTGCGCCGGCACGTCCATGCGCAACGCTTGGCCCAGTTTCTGGAGCTGCGGATAGACGCGGTCGTGGTCAGCGATCATTTGCCGGGCAAAGTCCCTGACGTCGGGCAGTGCACTTTTTTCCAGGGCGATGCGCGCGCTGTCGTTCTGGAACAGGCTCTGTTCAGCGGCTTCTTCAACGAAGGCATTAAGCGTGACCGCGTAGCACAGCGTGACGGTCTGAAGGCTCAGGAGCAGTGCGGCGAGGCATGTGGTGGCAAGCGTTTTCATGGGCGCATCCCTTTGCGGTTCAGCTTTGGGCAGGGGTCATGAGGTTCGATTGAGCGGCTGGGCGAGGATTCAGAAAAATCGGCGCATGAGCGACAAGCGGCGCAAAGCGCATGTTCAAGGCAAAAAAAAGGAATTATTTTTTCCGGGTTCGACTCTTTTGTTCATGAACAAACTGCTCGCACAAGGCGAAGGTGAACGGCCATGACGATGATCGAAACCGCGATCAAGACCTCTTCCACGACGCGTACTTTTCAGGCGGCCTCGTATCGTCAGGAATATGAGCGGCTGCTGGCCCGGGACTCACAGGCCAGTCGGCAAGCCCGGACGCTGCTGCAAGGACAACTGCGCCGCGCGGCTGAGCTGTCAAGCGATCTGCCTGCGACCCCTGAAGAGCTTGAACAATGGGCCCAGCATCGTTGCGCGGCGGTGGCCGCGCAATACGCTGAATATTTGCAGACGCGCCAGCAGGGCGGCGAGCGGCGCTACTTCCGCAACCGCTCCCACGCGCTGTATTTCATTCAGCATGTGGCACCGACCAAAGTAGTGGACGGCGCTTGGCTGGCCGGGATTGCCGCGCACTGGCAGGACCCGCGTTTCGACCATTTGCTCGACACTTACCTGGAAGAACTGGGCGATGGCCTGCCTCGGCAGAACCATGTGCTGATCTACCGCAAGCTGCTCGCCGAGCACGATTGCGACGACCTGCGTGGCCTGAGTGACGACCTCTATTTGCAGGGCGCGTTGCAACTCGCGCTGGGCCAGTGCAGCGATGAGTTTCTGCCGGAAGTGATCGGCTACAACCTGGGTTACGAACAATTGCCGCTGCACTTGTTGATCAGCACCTATGAGCTGCGCGAGCTGGGTATCGATCCGCAGTATTTCCGCTTGCACGTGACCATCGACAACGCCAGTACCGGTCATGCCCACAAAGCGGTGCAGGCGCTGTTGCAGTTGCTGCCGCTGGGCGCCGAGCGGGAGGCGTTTTATCGGCGCGTCAGCCTCGGGTATCGACTCAATGATCTGGGCAAAGGCTCGACCGATGTCATCCAGGCGTTTGATCTGGAGCGGGAAGTGATTGCCATGCTGGAACGCAAATGCGTGTTCGGTCAGCACATGCACTCCGATTATTGCCGCCTCGAAAATCGCACGATCAATCAGTGGCTGGCGGTGCCGGGGCAGATGGGCGAGTTCCTCGCGGCGTTGCAGCGCAAAGGCTGGATCAAGCGCGGCGAGCCGGTGGAGCAGAGTCGTTTCTGGCAACTGATCGATGGCAGCGAGGCTGTGATGTTCGGGGTGTTCAGCGGCTATGAAAAACAACTGCTGCGTGACTGGATCACTGACACGCAATACGCCCCGCGGACCCGGCCGCACGTCGCGGCTCAGGCCCCGGGCGCGGCTCAGGACGAAATTGAGGATGCAGAGCTGCTCGCGCTGCGCGAACAGCTCGAACCGCTGACGCCTGGCGAACAGATGCAAGCCTTGTTGCCGTGGCTATCGGCCCGGCGTCACTGGCGGCCGGCGGGGCTGTTTGCGACCCGGCGTTTTGTCGAGTTGCGCGGGCAACTGCGCTGATTCAGGAGGAAACATGTCAGTACAACAAACGGCGGATCGGGCGTTGCTCGATCTGGGCAAGCGCTTGCTCGACAGTGGTTATCAGTTCATCACCCCGTCACCCTTGACCCATGAGCGCTACTACCAGCGCGTCCCGGTGCCTCAGGCGCGGGATTGGCGTGATGTGTTCGGTTGGTCGATGCCGTTCGACCCTGAGCTGTTCAGTGACGAGGATCGGGCGCTGCTCGATCGCGCCGGGGTAATCGAGCGCCAAGACACGTTGTGGCGCAGCAGCGTGCGCTGGTCGCGGCTCGGCGAGCTGTTGTTTGTGCATTCGGCCTGGCCGACCAGCGACACCGACGCGGTGTTTTTCGGCCCGGACAGTTATCGCTTCGCCCAAGCGATTGACGCGCAGTTGCAAACACGCTTTGCACCGGTCAGACGCGCCGTCGACATCGGCTGCGGCAGCGGCATCGGTGCGGTCGTGGTGGGCCGTTCGCGGCGTGATGCCGAGGTGCTCGCGGTGGACATCAATCCGCGGGCGCTGCGCCTGGCGGCGGTCAATGCCGAACTGGCCGGGGCGAGCAACGTAAGCGTCTATCGCAGCGATGTCCTGGCCAGCGTAGAAGGGCTGTTTGATCTGATCGTTGCCAACCCGCCTTACATGAACGATCAGCAGCAGCGCGCCTATCGCCACGGCGGCGGCACGCTGGGCGAAGGCCTGTCGGTGCGTATCGTGCGCGAGTCGCTGCCGCGCCTGGAAGTGGGCGGCACTTTGCTGGTGTACACCGGAGTGGCGATCGTCGCGGGGCAGGATCCGTTTCGTCAGGCGATCGAGCCGATGGTGTCAGGCGAACAATACGCCTGGACCTATCGCGAACTCGACCCGGATGTGTTCAGCGAAGAACTGCTCAAGCCCGGCTACGAACGCGTCGAACGCATCGCCGTGGTTGCCCTGACCGTGACCCGCGAACGCTGAGCGCGGACAATCTGGCTTTTTTAGCGTGGGAGCGAGCCTGCTCGCGAAAGCGGCATCCCAGGCGACATGGACGTTGAATGTGGCCTCTTCGCGAGCAGGCTCACTCCCACAGGGACCTTCGGGTGTCAGTCAGGTCTGGGTCATGTCCCCGGTTTAATGTAGGAGCGAGCCTGCTCGCGAAAGCGGCATCCCAGGCGACATGGATGTTGAATGTTATGGCCTCTTCGCGAGCAGGCTCACTCCTACAGGGGCCTTCGGGTGTCAGTCAGATCTGGGTTATGTCCCCGGTTTTAATGTAGGAGTGAGCCTGCTCGCGAAAGCGGCGTCCCGGGCGACATGGATGTTGAATGTTATGGCCTCTTCGCGAGCAGGCTCGCTCCTACAGGGGCTTGGGGTGGCGGCTAGATCTGCGCCTTGTCCCCGGTTCTAATGTGGGAGCGAGCCTGCTCGCGAAGGCGTTTCGGTTATCGTGTGCGGGAGCGGGTGAGTGCCAGCAGGCATCCGCCCACGAGCAACGCCGCGCCAGCGACCCACAGCGGTGATGCCTGGGCTTTGGCCGAGCGCCAGCCGCCTTCGACGCGACGCTCGCCGCCGGGTGGATTGAACAGGTTGCCGGACGAAGTTGCCGTCGCCGGACTGCGGTTGAATCCCCATCGCGTGAGCCAGCCCGATAGCTGCGGGAAGCCCGGCAGTACGAAGTGCGCAGCCCGCGCCAGTGTGGCTGCGGCGCCGACGGTGGTGCTGGGTTTCGGATGGAGTGCGCAGTGGACCATCGCTCGGGCGACCCGGTGCGGGTCGTAAACGGGAGGCGGGGGCTTGAGCGCGTGGCCGGTAAAATTGGCGCCATCGCGAAAGCCCGGGGTGTCGATCACCGCTGGATAAATATCGCATACGTGAATGTCCGGGCAGCCGCTCAGTTCACCGCGCAGCGCTTCGGTCAAACCGCGCAAGCCGTACTTGCTCGCCGAGTACGCGGCCGCGTACGGCTGCGCCACCCAACTGCCCAGCGACAAGGTGTTGATCAAAACGCCTTGCTTCTGCGCCTTGAAATACGGCCACACCACATAAGCGCCGCGCAGATAACCGAGCAAGTCGGTCTGCAGCACTTGCTCATGCACGTCGAGCGGCGTCTGCTCGAAGCTGCCCACTGCGCCGACCCCGGCGTTGTTGATCCAGATGTCAATCCGGCCATCGCCAAACTCAGCTGCCTGGCTTGCCAGCGCCTGCATTTGCGCGCTGTCGGTGACATCGGTGCGGACCGCCAGCGCCGCCGCGCCGCGCGCGACACATTCGTCCACCACCTCGGCGAGGGCGACCTCGTCGCGCGCTGCGAGTACCAGCCTGGCCTGTTCGTCGGCGAACGCTTGAGCAGCGGCGCGACCGATGCCGCTGGAGGCTCCGGTGATTACCACGAGTTTGCCGGACAGTCGCGTTTTACGCTGTTGATTCGGTGGCAAATCATCGCGGCTGTGCGGCGCCGCAGCCTCGGGTTCGGCTGTGGTCGGGTAGGGAATTTCATTGAGCGCAAGACGCTGACCGTCACCGAGCGTCAGTGCCAGGTTCTGGATCTGGCCGACGCGTCGGTCGGGGTAGATCGGTTCGCCGGTCGGGTCGAGCTGGTCGTAAATGAAATCCTGGCCTTCGAGCCAGCCCACGGCCGTCTGCAATTCCGGGCCGAGGTAATATTTGCCATCGAGAAAAAAACCGGGGAACTGCGGCGCACGTTCAACGCTTTCAATGGCGTAGCACGTCCCCGGCTTCATACCGGTTGCTGGGGCGATCATGGGGCATTCCTCCACGGTTGGTTGGGCGCCGCACACCGGGCGCACAGCGTTGTTCCATCGGCATGAGGCGCGGCTGTGCGCCCTCACGATGCGCACCGAACGTCAGGGTGAGATCGGATCGCTGGCGGGAAAGGTTTCCTCGACCGCTTCGTCGAGTTTCGAATCGCTGACGCTACGCTCGCCCAGCTTCACGCTTCGTTCGCAGTGGCAATCGGCGGCCGGGCAGGGCTGCCCATCCGGGTGCAGATCGGCGCAGGCCTGGCTGCAAAAGCGCTTGCCGTCACGCTCGAATGTGCTGTCGCGGGGACAGTCGCACGTGCATTCCGGACACGCACAGCCAAGGTTTGGCGGGTCGGTTGACATGAGGACCTCCTGATAAGCGGGTTCGGCGGTTAACTCAAAACGGCAGGGGAGCGAGGCTCCCCTGCAACCGGCGCATCAGCTATTGCTGTTGCGCCCACCCCCATGGCTGTTTTCGCCGCCCTTGCGCCCGGCCTCGGATGCTTTTTCACGGTCATTGGCGAAGTTGCCGCCGCTGTTCTGGCCGCCTTTGCTGCCGGCTTCGGCTGCGCGTTGCGGATCATTTTTGAAGTTGCCGCCACTGTTCTGGCCGCCCTTGCTGCCGGCTTCGGCTGCACGTTCGGGATCGTTCTTGAAGTTGCCACCACTGTTTTGGCCACCTTTGCTGCCAATCTCTTGGTAGAACTCTTTGTCATGGGAAGCCGAAGTGGCTTCGCCACCTTTTTTACCCGCTTCGTTAACCGACATGCCGCCTTGTTTATCTTGTGCCATTTCAACTTACCTCATGTTTGTATGGGCAAAAAGTCGAACTTTGAGTGCTATAAAGATAGCGCCCTTGTTGTCCGTCAAATGCCATGAAGTTGCGTGTTGCTGTTTTGCTTATAACGGTTGTCGCCAAGTTGTTTATTGCTGCATAACTGTCTTGCCGTTTGTCTGAGCAGGAAGGTCATGGTTGGCGACGGGCTGGTTACGTTGCCACCAGTGGCGGCGCAACTCACCGCGTTGCATCCGCTACCACCCCATGACCGGGTTCTGCTTATGACCTGTCAGCCATTGACCGCAAAGGGCAGCCAGGCTGCCCCGGGTTCCCTTGCTCAGGATTTGCGACCACCGCCGTGGCTGTTCTGGCCTCCTTTACGACCGGCCTCGGATGCTTTCTCCCGGTCGTTGGCGAAGTTGCCGCCGGAGGCCTGACCGCCTTTTTTACCCGCCTCGGATGCTTTCTCGCGATCGTTGGCGAAGTTACCCGGATTTTTATTACCAGTAGTCATGATAGTTCTCCAGTATCGATTGACGTTTCGCTAGTTGTCCGTTTGTTGCTGCGGACAATTATTCCGATAACGCGACGGTGAGAAACGTTTGAAGATTTTTTATCAGAGCCGATGAACGGTATCGGTTGCAGAGAAACTTATACAGTGCACCGAATTCGCTGCCGCTTCGTATAATTTTTTATGATATTAAAATGCTGCTGTCAGTGTTATCGCCGCTTCGCTTAATTAACCTTTTGTCGGCACAGGTGACGCTCGGGTGGGGGCGGCAGAGTTGCAGTGCTAGTGTTTTGTCAATGCCCAATGGCCGGGCGTTATAAGCAACTATGAAAGATGAACGGGAGCAACAGCCATGACTGAGAAACATCGAAGCGAGCACTCTTTCGCCGATGATCCGCAAAAGATCAAAGGCGCAGGCAAAAAAGGTGACCCCACGGCCAACGTCAAGCTGGATCGAGCGGAGAAGGCGCGCGTTGGCGGGCAACATAGCCACGGCGGTAGCCGAGCGGGCAAGGGTGATTGACGCGGCGTGCCCTTTGGCGCCTCAACCCGCCGCGGTTTCCTCAAGCAGCAGCGCGGTCACCCGTGACAAGGCCGAGCGGGCACCGTGCTGCTTGAGGGCCTGATTGAACACAGCCAGTTGCCGGTCGGCGCTGGTGCCCTCGGCGATGATGTTGCTGGCGTGTTCGAACAGCAAAGGCATACGCAACTGCCTGGCCGTTTCGGCAAATTGCAGTTGAGCCATCCCTAGCCATTGTTCAGCGGTGCACTCGGTGCCGCTGCCCGGCACGATGAACCTGCCATGGATACCAAAGCGTTTGGCGCGCCAGTGGTTCTCTTCAAGTATCGCCCGAGCGCGCAGGTCATAAGTCGCGCCGGGTTGCGCTTGTTCCATGGCGTGGGTGACCAGTACGCGGAACAACCCGGCGAGCGTCAGCGCATCCTCAACCCGCGGGCAGGCGTCGGTCATGCGTAACTCAAGCGTCGGGTAACGCACGGCGGGACGGATGCCCCACCAGCATTCGCTCGGTTGATGAATCGTGCCGATCTCGCTGAGAAACGCGATGTGCCCGTCGTAGTCGCGCTGATCGACAAACATCGGCGGCACGCCCATGCGCGGCCACTCGCCGCAGGCCACTTGTCGATAACTCATGAAACCGCTGTCGGCGCCGTCCCACAGCGCAGAGGAACAACTCAACGCCAGCAGCAGCGGCGTCCACGGCAACACTTGGTTCATTACCTGGATGCGATCGAACGGCGGCGGCACTTCGACGTGCACGTGCAGGCCCGACAGCACGCTGCGCCGCGCAACGTGGCCGTAGTCCTGGAACAGCTGGATAAAGTGCGCTTCGGCGGTGGGCACCTGATCGCGCCAATCGGCCAGCGGATGACTGCCCGCGCAAAGCAGCCCGAGCCCGAAAGGCTCAAGTGCTGCGCTCAGGGTCTGGCGTGCGCCGCGCAGATAGTCGCTGGCCTGACTGAAATCGGTGAACACTGGTGAGGCCACTTCAATCTGGCCCTGAAACATCTCGCTGGCGAATGCGTCTCCCATGGCCGCCTTGCACGCCTCAATCGCCTCGGCTGGAGGACGACCGACCATCTCGCGGCTGTGCAGGTCGGTGATGAAATATTCTTCTTCGATACCGAATCGTGGATCGCTCATGGGAGGGCTCGCAAGGCTGGAGGGCTGGGCAATGGCGGTCAGTGATAGTCATTACCGGCAATGGCGCGCAGGTAGGCCTGATCCGCCTCGATGCGCAAATCGCGCCACTCGCTCCAGGTGACGATGCCGCGCCGATCCATTTCATCGCACTGACGCAGCAACTCTTCGTGATAGCGGTCCGGGCACTCCATGCGCAGGGCCTGATCGTCCAGGGTCTGGTGCCAGGTGTCGAGCGCCCGCAAGCGCGTAACCTGGGCCGCCGTGAGCAGATGTTTGAAGGCATTCATGGTGTCGGCTCCTGGGGTGTTTTCACTGGGAGCCGCGCGCCTCGTCAGTGGTTCAAAGCAAGTGACCAGGCGCAGCGGAGCGGGCCGTTTCGCTTGTTCGGCAGTTCCAACCATTTGTCTTGAAGCGTGATTTTTTTTGAAATTTCCTCAGCGCCCGTGCTTCACAACAGGGTAGGCCGTTGTTTAACCGTGGACAGCGCCGCGCTCAACTCAAGACTGAGGAGATTTGTCATGTTTCTACATAACAAGCGACTTCAATACACCGTTCGTGTTGCCGAGCCCAACCCGGGCCTGGCCAACCTGCTGCTTGAACAGTTCGGCGGTGCGCAAGGCGAACTGGCGGCGGCATCGCGCTATTTCACCCAGGCCCTGTCCGAAGACGATCCGGGACGCAAGGATTTGCTGATGGACATCGCCACCGAAGAACTCAGCCATCTGGAGGTCATCGGTTCGATCATCGTCATGCTCAACAAGGGCGCCAAAGGCCGGATGGCCGAGGGTGTGGAGGAGGAGGGTGAGTTGTATCGCTCGCTCAACGGCGCGGGCAACGATTCGCACATTACCAGCCTGCTCTATGGCGCCGGCTCGCCACTGACCAACTCGGCTGGCGTGCCCTGGACGGCGGCCTATATCGACACGATTGGCGAGCCTACCGCGGACATGCGTTCCAACATTGCCGCTGAAGCACGGGCGAAGATTGTTTATGAGCGCTTGATGAACGTGACGGATGACCCGGGCGTGAAAGAAGCCTTGGGTTTTCTCATGACCCGGGAAATCGCTCACCAGTTGTCGTTCGAAAAAGCCCTGCATGCGATCCAGCCCAACTTCCCTCAAGGCAAGCTGCCCGGCATGCCTGAATTCACTAACGTTTACTTCAACATGTCGCAAGGCACCGAAAGCATGCGCGGCCCATGGAACCAGGGCGATGATTGGGAATTCGTCGAAAACCCAACACCGGCCGTCGATGGCGGAGACGGGCTGGCCACGGTGCAACTGGACAGCGCTGACGAGGCGCTCCTGGAAAACATGAAAATGCGGACCATGTCCGACCCCAACAGCGAGCCGGTCACCGGTGCGGATCTGGGTTCCGGCACACAGGCCAAACCCGCCCTGTGACCACGCTGAAACCGCAGGCATCGCTGCGGTGTGCCGGGCGCGTCGGCACAAGCGGGCGCCCTGGCCGATCACTGTGAACTCATCAAGAAGAGGATTCGATAATGGCTACTCCACAGGAAAATCTGCTCGACTGGTTGCGTGACGCCCACGCCATGGAGCAACAGGCTGAGCAGATGCTCAAGGCGCAATCCAAGCGTCTGGAACATTATCCGCAGCTCAAGGCGCGCATTGACCAGCACATCGAGGAAACCCTGGGCCAGCAGAAACTGATCGACGAATGCCTGCAACGTCTGGGCGGTGAGGCGTCGACCATGAAGGACCTGGGCGGCAAACTCATGGCCTTCGGTCAGGCAGTCGGCGGCACCTTGATGAGCGATGAAGTGATCAAGGGTGCCATGGCCGGATACGTTTTCGAGAACATGGAAATCGCCAGCTACACGGTGCTGATCGCCGCGGCGCAAGCGGCGGGCGATACCCAGACGCAAAAAGCCTGCGAGACGATTCTGCCGCAGGAAGTCGCCATGGCGCAGTGGTTGCTTGATCATCTGCCGCAACTCACCGAAGCGTTCCTGCAACGCTCGGCCGATCCCGACAAGGAAGCCAAGAAGTAACGTTGTACCCTGGCGTCCGTTCCTCCCGGGACGGACGCCGCCCCCTTTCTCAACGGCTGTCGCGCGGTTGCCGCTCGATAACCTCCGGTTGTAAATCGCCACAACGGTCCAGGTGATAGCGCTGCAAATCACGGGCGAGAATCAAGCGGCCGTGATAGTGGGCCGCCGCTTCCTGACGAACGTCTTCAATCGACGGACTCAACGCCGGATTGGCCTGGTAGCGCGCACTGAAATGCGTCAACACCAGATTACGCACGCCCACGGTTTCGGCGAAGCCGGCAATCGCGGCGGCGCTGCTGTGCCCGTAGCTGGCGCGGGTGCGGTCGATGGCCGCTTGCACGAACGTCGCTTCGTGCACCAGCACATCGGCGCCCACGGCCACTTCGGCAAGGCGTTCCGGCTGGTCGTTATCACCGCAGACAATGATCCGTCGCGCCGGCCGCGCGCTGAGCAAATAGTCTTGCGCACGCAACCAGCGCCCGGCGTATTCGACATCCTGACCATGGGCCAGTTGGCCCCAGAGCGGCCCGCGCTCGATCCCGTCGGCGGCCAGCCGCTGTACATCCAGACGCGGCTCGGGATCAGTCTCGGTGAAGACATACCCGTGGCACGGCACACGATGGGACAGCTCGACGGTGGTCACCTGCACGTTGCGATGGCGCCAGTCGCCAAGGGTCTCGACGGCGTGCAGGTGGATTTCGAACGGCAGGTGCGAGTGGGTGACGGCGAGGCTGAGCCGCAGCCATGGGTGCAGCGCGGCCGGCAGGATCACGTCCAGCGGCCGGGTACGCCCGGACATGCCGGCGCTGGCCAGCAAGCCCGGTAAACCGAGGCAGTGATCAGCATGCACATGGGTAATGAAAACGGCGCGCAACTCGCTCAGCGATAACGGCGTGCGCAGCACTTGATGCTGGGTGCCTTCCCCGCAATCGATCAGGTACCAGCCCCTGCCCGCGGCTTCGAGCAGGGCGGTGGCGCTGACGTTGCGCTGGCGTGTCGGAACGCCGGCAGAGGTGCCAAGAAACAACAAGTCCACGTGGGTTCTCCATGAAGGGATGCGGGTGATGCTTGCGCCAACAGCGGCGTGGCGGTGTTTCTGCAAGCGTCTGTCTGCCGTTCGACAACCCGGGCGCCTGTTCGGATCAACACAACATCCATTATCCGACGACGATGCAGGTCGCGGGGCGACCAACGGTTTCGCCTGTAACGCCCGCAAGCGGCACTCCGGCCGCCGCTTGCGGTCACAACGACACGTGAGCGATATACAAGGAGATTGCCTTGCGCAAACAGCCAAAGCCGGTTCTGAACAGTGCCGATGTGGCCAGTCTTTCGCACAACAGAAAAGGCCTGTTCTTCGCGGCAGTGCAAGTCAGCCGCACGGCCATGATTGTCACCGATCCCGGGCAACCGGATAACCCCATCGTGTTTGCCAACGAGGCGTTCGCCGAGCTGACGGGCTTCGCCCAGGACGAGGTGGTGGGGCGCAACTGTCGCTTTCTGCAGGGTGAGCAAACCGACAGGGCGGTGTTGCAGCGGGTCCGGGAAGCCCTGGAAAACCAGCATGAAATCTGCGTCGAAGTGCTCAACTACCGCAAGGATGGCTCGACGTTCTGGAGCGAATTGTTCATAACGCCGATATTCAACGAACACGGCAAACTGGTGTATTTCTTCGCGTCGCAACTGGACGTCAGCCGCCGCCGCGATGCCGAGAACGGCTTGCGCTACGTGCAGAGCATGGAAGCGCTGGGGCAGCTGACGGGCGGCATCGCCCACGACTTCAACAACTTGCTGCAGGTCATGATCGGCTACATCGACTTGATCCAGCACACCGCCAAACGCCCGAGCGCCGACCCGCAACGCATCGTCATGGGCGCCGGCCACGCACGCGCCGCCGCTGAAAAGGCCCGGCTGCTGACGCAACACCTGCTGGCGTTTTCGCGCCGGCAACGGCTCGAAGGCCGGGTGATCAACCTCAACGCCTTGCTCGAACGAGCAACCGTCGCCGGCCTGGACGCGCCTGAGCTGGAGCCGTGTTTCGACTTTGCCGGCGATCTGTGGAACTGCCGTCTCGACCCGGCCCAGACCGAGATGGCGTTGAACCATTTGCTGTCGAATGCGCAGGACTCGTTGCACGGCCACAGCCAGCCATTGATCACGGTGCAGACCCGCAACGTCACGGTGTCGACGCCGCTGTACGACGAGCAAAACCCGGGCCTCGCCCCGGGGCGCTACGTCAGCATCGCGGTGATTGATAACGGCGTCGGGATCCCGCACGAGGATCTCGACAAGGTGATGACGCCGTTCTTTACCACCAAGGAAGAAGGCAGCGGTCGTGGCCTCGGCCTGTCGATGGTCTATGGTTTCGCCAAGCAATCCGGCGGGGTCGCGCGCATTGAGTCGACGCCGGGCGTGGGCACGGCGGTGCGGTTGTATTTCCCTGCCGATGACAGTCAGGTCTGGGTCGAAGATCAGATGCTCGACGGCGCAAGGCTGAGCGGCACCGAGCGCATCCTGATTGTCGAGGACCGTGAAGAGGTCGCGGAGCTGGCCGAAGTGATGCTTGCCGACTACGGCTATCGCAGCGTCATTGTCCACGACGCCGCCGAGGCGCTGGCACTGCTGCAAACCACGCGCTTCGATCTGGTGTTCAGCGATCTGGTCATGCCCGGGTCGATGAATGGCGCGGCCCTGGCCCGTGAAATCGATCGCTTGTACCCCGCGACGCGCATCCTGCTTACCTCAGGCTATTCGCAGGACTCGCTGGAGCGCAGCGAAGTTGGCGGCGAGGAGTTCGAGCTGATCGCCAAACCCTACCGTCCCGGTGAACTGGCGCGAAAAATTCGCGCGGTGCTCGACGCTCCGAACAAGCCCGGCTGAATTTTTGCCGTTGATCCGGCCCTAACTTCTGAGCGCTCGGGACAGGCCCGAGGCATCACGCAAGGAGTCAAGGCATGTCGCAGACCCCGACGGACCCGGCACGGGCCGCGCACCGTGCAGAAGAACACGAAGATACCCAGGCGTTGTTGCAGCGCTTGCTGATGGCGCGCGGCCCCGGGGGCCAGGAAGACGAGGTGCGGGCGATCTGCCAGGCGCACCTGATGCGCTATTGCGACCAGACCTGGACCGATCCGGCCGGCAACGTCATCGGCCTGCTCAAGGGCCATCAGCCCGACCCGGAGTCCCGGCAGGCGGTGCGCATCATGGGGCACATGGACGAGATCGCCATGGTGGTCAAACGTGTCGAGCCTGATGGCACGTTGCGCGTGGTTGCGCTCGGCGGTGCGAACCCGGTGAATTTCGGTGTCTGTCCTGTCGATATCCTTGGTGACAACCAGACGCTTGCGGGTGTGCTGTCGTTTGGCTCGATGCACGCGACCACGGGTTCGCCGCAAGGCCAGGATGTCATGAGCGGCGCGGTGCAATGGAAGGACGTGCATGTCATCACCCGCAGCGATCCGCAGGCCTTGCACCGAATGGGCGTGCGCCCCGGCACCCGCGTGGTTCTGAGCCAGCATTGGCGCGTGCCGTTTCGTGTCGGTGATGCGCTTGCCGCGCACTTTCTCGACGACCGGGCGCCGGTGCTCGCCATGCTGCAAGCCGTCGCGCAATTGAGCCAGCGCCGTGAGCAGTTGCCGTTCGATGCGTTTTTTGTGTTCACCACCCTGGAAGAAGAGAGCAACGCCGGCGCGATGTACGCCGCCGCGCATTTACCGGGAGACACGACGATCGCCGTCGAAGTGGGCCCGGTCATGAGCGAGTACGGCACGCAGCTGAGCGTCGATCCGATCATTGATACCGGCGATCAGAAGGGCTATTACTCACGAGAGGTGGTGATGGCGCTGGCGGATGCCGCCAGACGTTGCGGCTACGTGCCACAGTTCGCGTTACTGGTGGATTTCGCCTCCGACGCCAGTGCAGTCATGAGCGCCGGGATCAGCGCGCATGCCGGGTGCCTGGCGATACCGACGGAAAACACCCACGGTTTCGAGCTGGTGGTGGACGGCGCAATCGAGGCCTGCGCGGCGACGTTGGTGGCGTATCTGACTTCGGTGCAAAGCGACGCGGCAGGTTAGGGCGGCGTGGTGCCTGATTCTGCGCTTTTGGTTGCCCGTGTATCACTGATAACCGATTTGCAGTCCGGCGAGAGCAAAGTGGCAGAGCGTGCAGTGGAACGAGTATTGACCCGCGTTTGCAGGTAATCTTTCGCGTCATCGACAAAAACAAAACATACAACAGGAGTCACTGATGCAACCGATTCGTCTCGGTCTGGTCGGCTACGGCAAGATTGCCCAGGATCAACACGTCCCCGCCATTCTCGCCAACCCGGCGTTCCGCTTGGTGTCCGTCGCCACTCAAGGCCAGCCTTGCCCCGGGGTGGAGAACTTCCAGTCACTGGGCGAATTGCTCGACAACGGCCCGGCAGTCGATGCGATTGCATTCTGCACGCCACCGCAAGGGCGCTTCGCGCTGGTCCGGCAAGCGCTGGCGGCGGGCAAGCACGTGCTGGTGGAAAAACCACCTTGCGCCACTTTGGGGGAGGCCATGGCTTTGGTCGATCAGGTTGCGCAGCAAGGTGTCAGCGGCCTGTTTGCCTGGCATTCGCGTTACGCGCCGGGCATCGCTGCTGCCCGTGACTGGCTCGCGACGCGCACATTGCAAAGCGTGCAGATTGACTGGAAGGAAGACGTGCGCAAATGGCACCCGGGCCAGGCCTGGATCTGGCAGCCCGGTGGGCTGGGCGTATTCGATCCGGGGATCAATGCCTTGTCGATTGCCACGCACCTGCTGGCGCTGCCGCTGTTCGTCGCTGCTGCCGAACTGCGCGTGCCGAGCAACTGCCAGTCGCCGATTGCCGCGTCGATCAAAATGTCCGACGCGCAACAACTGGACGTTCGTGCCGAGTTCGACTTTGACCACGGCCACGACGAACTCTGGAGCATCGAGATTCGCTGCCTTGAAGGCGTCCTGCGCCTGGACAACGGTGGTGCGCTGTTGAGCATCGACGGGGTGCGTCAGACCGTCTCGGAAGAAGGCGAGTACGCGGCGGTGTACCGTCATTTCCAGCAACTGATCGGCGACAAGGCCAGCGATCTGGATCTGCAGCCGTTGCGCCTGGTGGCGGACAGTTTCTTTGTCGGCAGCCGCGAACCGGTTGCGCCGTTTTACGACTGACAGGGTTGGGTAGAGGGCGGCGAGGGCGTAAACGCTTTCGCCGGCCATACCTCTTCGCTGGCCCTGCAAGCTTGAGCGCATTCGTCGCCGGGCACTGATTGAATTCGAACTCCGGCGCGGCAGGCGCCTCCATTCAAGTGAGGCGTTCGCGCTCCTCGCGCGAGACCGTAATCAGATCGGAGATTTCGACATGGACACTGATGAAAATGAAAACAGCGACGTGCCACTGCCGCCTGACGATGAGGCACCCGTCGACGAAGACATGGCGGATGTAGACGCGACCAATTCGGTGGCAACCGAGCATCCCAAGCCTGAATGATCGCTCGCTGCGGGCACTGGGCTTACCACTGCGGTGAATGAGCCGGTCTCTTCGTGAGCAGGCTCACTCCCACAGGGATTTTGGCGGGTGATCAGGATGTGCGCCGCGCCGACGGACCTGTGGGAGCGGGCGGTCAGTTCCTTCTCCCCGCCGGCCGCGGCTAGGGTGAAGGGTTTTCCCTGGCATTCTGATGCAGTTCTGTCACCGACATCGTGAAGACCAGTTTCGACCGCCCGAGGTTGGCATACCCATGCGCCACGTCCGTCCGCGCTACCGCCGAACATCCAGGTCCGACAATCAGTTCAGCATCGCCCACCTTCAAATGCAGCGTGCCTTTCTCGACATGAAAAAGCTCTGTGGTGCCATGCGGATGCCCGGCTGAAGAGAACGACTCGCCGGGAAACAGCTCCCAGCGCCACAGCTCGAGCATGTTCGGGCCGCTGGTGCCCGCGAGCAGTCGCGCCGATCCGCCCAGCTCACCGGTCCACAGCGTCGGAATGTCCTGACTGTCGATCAGGTGCGCTGCCGGCGTATCGGCGACGTTGACGAAGTCCGCCACGGACAGCCCCAGCGCCGCCGCGATTTTGCACAGGGTCGCGATGCTCGGATTGGCCGAGCCTTTCTCGATCTCGACCACCATGCCTTTGCTCACGCCGGAGCGCCGCGACAGTTCGTCGAGCGTGATGCTCTGTTGTTTGCGCGCCTGTTTGAGCGTGCGGGAAACCGCGGCGCTGACGGTCTGGACATCGGCGCCGGCCTCGGTCGATATATTGACTTTATTGGTCATTGATCGCTAGCATCTTTGCAAATTCAGGTATGAGGGGGATTCTGGGATGCTGTCTGTCGTGCCGTCAATCGATCCGGCTGTTGCGCAACTGGCGCCGGGGTTCAGAGCGCTGAGTATTGTCGTGCAGGCCGCGCCGATTACTCAGGCTTATGTGGCGGGTGAAGCCCTGGCCCAGGCCTGCCAGAGTGTCGCCGCCGGTGGTCCGGCGTGGGCGCCTGCGCACTTGCAGGCCTGGGCCGATGTGTTCCGCCAGTTCGGCGCCAAGCCGCAGCGTACGCCCTGTTCGGCCGAAGCGCTGCGCAAGCGTGTGCTACGTGACGGCAACTTGCCGAGCATCGATCCGGTGGTCGATTTGTACAACGCCATCAGCCTCGAGTACGCGATTCCCGTGGGCGGCGAGAACGCTGAAGCTTACGTCGGCTCGCCGCGCCTGGTCGTCGCCGATGGCAGCGAGCCGTTCGATACGATGAAAGAAGGCCAGCCCGCGCATGAATTCCCGGACGCTGGCGAAGTGGTCTGGCGCGACGATCAGGGCGTGACCTGCCGGCGCTGGAACTGGCGCCAGGGCGTGCGAACCCGCCTCGATGCGCAGGCGCAGCAGATGTGGTTCATCCTCGAAAGCCTGCCGGCCATGCCGCTGGAAGCGCTGACCGAAGCCGGCGACAAGCTCATCGAAGGGTTGCAGCAGATGATGCCCGGCGCTGAAATCGAAAGCATGCTGATCGGGCCGGGGGCACGTTAGGTCAAACGGCGTGCGAGCCTGTTTCGTCAGCAGCAACGCGATTCCCTGTGGGAGTGGGCTTGCCCGCGAAGGCGGCGGCATATTCAACATCTTTGCTGACTGACCCACCGCTTTCGCGAGCAAGCCCGCTCCTACAATGGTTTCGTGTTGACCATTGATTTGGTGGTGCCACAAAACCCTGTGGGAGTGGGCTTGCTCGCGAAGGTGGCGGCACTTCCAACATCCTTGCTGACTGACCCACCGCTTTCGCGAGCAGGCTCACTCCTACAATGGTCCGTGTTGACCATTGATTTGGTGGTGCCACAAAACCCTTGGGAGCGGGCTTGCCCGCGAAGGCGGCGGCACATCCAACATCTTTATTGACTGACCCACCGCTTTCGCGAGCAGGCTCACTCCCACAATGTTGCGTGTTGACCATTGATTTGGTGCCACAAACCCCTGTGGGAGCGGGCTTGCCCGCGAAGGCGGCGGCACATCCAACATCTTTGCTGACTGATCCACCGCTTTCGCGAGCAAGCCCGCTCCCACAATGGTCCGTGTTGACCATGATTTGGTGGTGCCACAAAACCCCTGTGGGAGCGGGCTTGCCCGCGAAGGCGGCGGCATATTCAACATCTTTATTGACTGACCCACCGCTTTCGCGAGCAAGCCCGCTCCCACAAATTTACGCTTGGCCTCAGTAAGGGCTAGCCGTCGGGCGCACGATCAGTTCGCTGACGTCGACGTCCGCTGGTTGTTCGACGGCGTAGGCAATCGCGCGGGCGATGGCTTCGGCGGGGATGGCGATCTTGCGGAAGGATTTCATTTCAGCGCGGCCGCTTTCGTCGGAAATGCTGTCGGCCAGTTCCGATTCGGTCACGCCCGGTGCGATGACGGTCACACGGATATCGCCGCCGACTTCCTGGCGCAAGCCTTCGGAAATGGCCCGGACCGCGTACTTGGTCGCGCAGTACACCGCAGCGGTGGGGCTGACGGCATAGGCGCCGATCGAGGCGATGTTGATGATCTGCCCGGCGCGCTGGCGCTGCATCAACGGCAGGGTGGCGGCGATGCCATGGAGCACGCCACGGATGTTGACGTCGATCATGCGGTTCCACTCATCGACCTTCAGCGCGTCCAGCCGCGACAAGGGCATCACGCCAGCGTTGTTGACCAGCACATCGACGCGGCCGTAGTGCTCGACGGCATAATCGACAAAGCGCTGCACATCCTGCTGATCGGTGACATCCAGCGCCCGGAACTGCGCGTGGCCACCGGCGCTGTTGATCTCTTCAGCAATCACTGCCAGACGCTCTGTGCGCCGCGCCCCCAGCACGACTTTAGCGCCACGGCTGGCGAGCAGGCGCGCGGTGGCTTCGCCGATGCCGCTGCTGGCGCCGGTAATCACGATCACTTTGTCTTGAATGTTCAGCATGATGTCGTCCTCTTCAGTGTGCCCGGGAGTGGGCTTGAAAGAAGATTAAGCGGCCTGATTCATGCCTTATTAATCGATTCCTCCACGGCATTTGCCCAATTCTGCTGCATCGCTTTCAGACACTGCGCGGGGCGTCGCGGTAGGCGCTGGGGGTGACGCCGACTTCGCGGCGGAACACTTGAGAGAAGTGGCTGGGGCTGGAATAGCCGACCTCCAGGCCAATGTCGATCACGCTGCGCGCAGTCTCTACCAATAGGCGCCGAGCGCGGCCCATGCGCAGGCGGATGAAGTACTGCGAGGGCGATAGACCCGTGGCGCGTTTGAAGGTGCGGCTGAAATGGTAGTCGCTCAGCTCAGCGATGCCGGCTAAATGACTGAGGCTGAAATTTTCAGCCAGATTCACGTTCATGGCTTCGATCACCCGGCGCAGTTTGTAGGCGGGCAGGGCGTTGTCGCGACGGGGGTTGCTGTCCGGGTCTAGATAATGACGCAGCAGATGGATCGCCAACGCCTGGGCCAGACTGTGCACCAACAGTGCGCTGGGCTGGCGCTGCTCGGTCAGTTCGATGCGCAGTTGGTTGAGAATAAAACTGACCTGCTCGTCACGCGCGCCGGACACATCGACAAACGTCACCGCGCCGGCCTGCTCGCCGAACGCTTCGCGGGCCGCTTGTTCGATCAGGCCCAGGCCGAGATAAAGGTGCATCACTTCGAAGACCTCGCAGCCTTCGGTCTGCCAACGCATTTCATAGGGTTCGCGGGTATTGGTCAGGAAAAAATCGCCAGCCGTGACCCGGCTCGCCTGCCATTCGCCGCCCAATGAACGTTCCTCGACCCGCGCGGTGCCGGCCAATACCAAAACCAGCAGCGGTTCGGCCACGCATGGCACGCGGATCGGCTCAAGCAAAGTCTGATGGCGGAACAACTGCACCACCGCATCCTTGATCTGCGGCCGGGGCGTCGTCGTTTCCGCGACACCGGGCAGGTGCGCCGGCATGGCTTCGGCAGCGATGCGTGCGGGTTGGCTGACTGTCGGCGTTGCAGGACTGGCAGAGGACACAGGACGCTCCATGAAAAGCTTCGGCCGCGGATGATTTTTGAAGGTTAGGGCGGTTGAAAAACAAACGCCAGCGCAAAACTCCGACAGTCCCGGCAAGCACCCAAAAGCCCGGCACCGGGCATTGCGCGACAGTGAAGCCGTGTTGACGACAGCGCCGTATCGGCGCCACACCGATTCGCTATCGAGGAAAAAAACCATGACTGATATCAACCACACCCTGCCACAAGAAGTCGCCGGCAAAATTGCACTGGTCACTGGCGCGGCCAGTGGCATCGGCAAGGCGATTGCGCTGATGCTGCACACCCGCGGCGCCAAGGTGATCGCCGAAGACCGCAACCCGGCCGTCGAAGCACTGGCCCGTCCCGGTCTGGTGCCGCTGGTGGCGGACATTACCGAAGATGGCGCCGCCGAACGCGCGGTGGGCTTGGCCGTCGAGCAGTTTGGGCGGCTGGATATTCTGGTCAACAATGCCGGGATCATTATCAACAAAGCAGTGATCGACATGAGCCGCGAGGACTGGGAAAAAATCCAGGCGGTCAACGCCACGGCAGCTTTCCTGCACTGCCGCGAAGCGGTCAAGGCGATGATCCCGAACAAGTCCGGTGCCATCGTCAATATCGCCTCCTATGCCTCGTACTTCGCGTTCCCGACCATTGCCGCCTACACCGCCTCGAAAGGTGCGCTGGCGCAATTGACCCGCACGCTGGCGCTGGAAGTCATCGAACACGGCATTCGTGTGAATGCCATCGGCGTCGGCGATGTGGTGACCAATATCCTCAATGATGTGGTCGAGGACGGCCCGGGATTCCTTGCGCAGCACGGCGAGGCGGCGCCCATCGGTCGTGCCGCACAACCGGAGGAAATCGCCGAGATCGTGACTTTTCTCGCCTCCGAGCGTGCCAGTTTCATGGTCGGCTCGGTGGTCATGGCCGATGGCGGCATGACGGTGACGGCGGGCTGATCGCAGCACCAAAAAGCCTTGGGAGCGCGAAGTCGCGCTTCCGAGGCTTTTACGCAGAATCAGGCAAATCTGCAGCATCTTTGATCTAGCCGGCGCTTGGTAAAACTGGCTAATCTTCATCCGCAGTTGACCCACCATCGTCTGCTTTCGAGGCCCTTTTGCATGGATAACCACGACGCTTCCATCCTCCACGACACGGCGGTGTATCGCGCCGAGCTGGTGCGCCTGCTGACCCAGCGTTTCGACGCGCCGGGCACCTACGAAACCGCGATTGCGCCGCTGCACGTGATCCGTCTCGATGGACCGTCCGAGTTGATCCATGTCGTGCATCGTCCGGCGCTGTGCCTGATCGTGCAAGGGCGCAAGGAAGTCGGGCTGGGTGACGAACGCTTTCTGTACGACCCGCTGAATTATCTGGTGGTGTCGGTGACGTTACCGGTGTCGGGCCGGGTGATCGAAGCCTCGCCCGAGGCGCCGTACTTTTGCGTACGGCTGGATTTCGATCCGGCGCAACTGACGCAACTGATTGCCGAATCGCCGCTGACTGGCATCCCGCAGGAAACCGGACGCGGGATGTTTCTCGACAAGATCGATGTAACCCTGCTCGACACCATGCTGCGTCTGGTGCGTCTGCTGGATAACCCGCGCGACATCGGCATGCTCGCGCCGATGGCGTTGCGCGAGCTGTATTACCGCCTGCTGCGCGGTCAGCACGGCCATTTGCTCTATGAAATCGCCGTCAGCGATTCGCAGACCCATCGGGTCACGCGGGCTATCGACTGGCTGAATAAACATTTCACCGAGCCGCTGCGCATCGACGCCCTGGCGCAGGTGGCCAGCCTGAGCAACTCGGCGCTGCACCATCGCTTCAAAGCCGTGACGGCCATGAGTCCGCTGCAGTATCAAAAACAGCTGCGCCTGCAGGAGGCGCGGCGGCTGATCATCAACGAAGGGCTGGACGTGTCCAGCGCCTGCTACCGCGTCGGCTACGAAAGTGCGTCGCAGTTCAGCCGCGAGTACAACCGCCAGTTCGGTTGCCCGCCGTCGAAGGAACTCAGCCGCCTGCGCCAGACCGGTTGATCGCCGCTACGTTGAGGTGCGGATTCAGAACGTCGGTGTGTACTTCACGCTAAACATCACATTGCGCGGATCGCCGAAGTTGTTGTTGCCGTTAAGCTGGTTGTAAGCGGCGGTGTAGTAGCGCTTGTCAAACAGGTTGTTGGCGTTCAGTGCCAGGCCGATTTCTTCGCTCAACTGGTAGCCCAGACGAGCACTCCATACTGTGTAGCCGGCAACGTCATAGGTGTGTTCATAACCGAGCGTATGGCTCTGGGTGGTAAAACCCAGCCCTGTGCTGACACGGTTCCAGTCACCGCTCCATTGGTAATCGCCCCATACCCGCAACATATGCTTGGGCGTCCAGGTGCTGAAGACTTTGCCTTCGTTGGCCGGGTCGTCAAGGTACTGGGTGGTGTTGTAGGTGTAGCCGGCGAACAGTTGCAGGCCCGTCAACACTTCGCCACTTATTTCCGCTTCGATGCCCTGGCTGCGCACCTTGCCGGCGGCGGTGGAGCAATACCAGCCGTCGCAGGCCATACCCGAGGCCAGGTCGTTGACCGCACGGTTTTCCTGGTCGTAACGGAACAACGCCAGCGAGGTGTTAACGCGGCCATCAAGCAATTCGCCCTTGAGGCCCACTTCGTAGTTGCTGCCGACCACCGGTTTCAGTGTCTGGCCACCTGCATCGCGATTGGTCTGCGGTTCGAACACATCGGTGTAACTGGCATATACCGCCCATTCGCGACTCAAGTCGTAGACGATGCCGGCGTAGGGCGTAACCACGCCGGTTTCCTTGGCGGTACTGTCAGGGGCGGGGGTGACGACATCGCTGAATGCCATCCGCGTTGCCGACTGATAGCTGAAGTCATATCCGCTGACCCGTGACCCGAGGACCAGCGTCAATGGCTCGATCGGTTTGACTCGCCAGCTGCCATACAGGCCTTTCTGCCTGATCTCGTACTGGCTCGGCGTGGCGCGGCCGCCCGGGGTATTGAGCAAGCCTTCATAGCTGATGGACGGGCGGTCGTGGTTAATGTCGAAGATCGTGTCAGTGGCGCTGTTATTGAAGGTACGGGCGAATTTATCGTCGGAGGTGTACTTGGCGTAGTTGCCGCCAATCATGACTTCATGAGCCATGGACAGCGCTTCGAAGTGGCCGATGAGGTTCATGTCCAGACCGAGCTTGCTCGCGTCGAAATCCGTGACGAAGTCGGCGTATTGAATGCCGCTGCCGTCGGCCTTGAGGCCATTGCCGCTGGTTTGCAGCCGCTGGTTTCTACCCTGGTTGGTTTCGCTCATGTGCACCGCGCCGGTCTTGAAGGTCCAGTCGTCGTTGAATCGGTGCTCCAGATCGGCATACAGCGTTGTCACCTCGATGTCTTGATGGTTCCAGCGTGCGCCGGTATAGGTCGAGCGTGGCACGTTCACAGGCTTGCCGTCGCTGTAGCGGGGCAGGCCGCGGATCATCGGGCGGGACTCATTATCGGAATGGCTGACGGCCAGGCCAAGGGTCGTATCGTCGCGCAGGTCCATATCGAGCGCGCCGTAGAGCGAATGGGTTTTGCTCCATTCGTAATCGATGAACGACTGGCTCTGGTCTTCGTCGGCGACGAAACGCCCGCGCACCGTGCCGCTCTGGTTCAGCGGCCCGCCCGCATCCAGTTGCAGGCCGTAATGGTCCCACGATCCGGCCTTGGCGGTGACGGTCACGGTCGGTGCGTTTTGCCCGCGCTTGCGCACCAGATTGATTGCGCCGCCCGGGCTGCCGGCGCCCTGCAACAGGCCTGAGGCGCCGCGCAGCACTTCCATGCGGTCGAAAAAAATCAGGTCCTGGGTCGCCCAATTGCCCAAGGCGTAAGTGTTGCGCGGGATCGGCACGCCGTCGTATTGCCAGTCATCGATCTGAAAGCCGCGCGAGGTGAGGATCATGCCTTGGCCGACACCCTGAACGCCGACCAGGCCGGTGGTCTTGTTGGCCGCGTCTTTGAGATCGGTGAGGTCCTGATCGTCCATTTGCTTGCGGGTCATCACCGTGACCGATTGCGGAATTTCCTTGAGCGTGTGTGTGCCTTTGCCGAGGGTCACGGCCCGTGCGGCGTACGAGCCGGAGTGTTCGGTGGTGGCGTCGTAGCTGCGTTCGACGATAGTCGTCGCACCCAATTGCAGCACATCGCTGGCGGCCACCGGTTCGACGCTGAAGTTACCTTGCCCGGTGATGCGCAGTTGCAGGCCGCTACCTGCCAGCGCCTGTTCCAGCGCCTGCTGCGCCGGCATCCGGCCGATCACCGCGGGCGCTTGCTTGCCTTGTACCAGCGCAGGCTCCAGCGAAATGATCCGACCGCTCTGGGCGGCAATCGCATTGAGCGTGCGCGCGAGCGGGCCGGCCGGCAGGTTGAAACTCAGCTCCTGGGCCTGTACAGGGCTCACCAGAGCAGCGAGGGCGACGGATACGCAGAGGGAACGGGGCCACGTGTTGAGCACAACAATCTCCTGATTATGTGGAAGTGTCAGGAGATAGGTGCGATGAGAAATGAAAACCGGACACGAACAGGAATGATTTTCATCAAAACGTTATTTCCGGTCACTTTTTGCTGATCAACGTCAGCCAGGGCCCGTAGTGATCGACACGAATCGGCAGGGTTTCGGTCAAGGCGACAAACGACCGGTCGGCGTCGTCCAGCGGGAACACACCTTGTACGCGTAACCCGCGAATCTCCGGTGCCACACGCACGAGACCGCGACGGTAGGGGCGCAAGGCATCGACCACCTGCTCGAGGGATTCGTCCAGCACACTCAATCGCCCGTTCAACCATTCGACACGGTTGCGCTGATCGTCGCCCGCCAGTTTGAGACTGCCGGGGTAGAGCAGCGCTGCCTGGCCCTCTTTGACTACCTGCGTGGTGCCGTCGAAGAGCCGCGCCTGGACCGAATGCTGCAAGACCACCAGGCGACTGGCGTCGGGCTCCTGCGCGACCAGAAAGCGCGTGCCCAGTGCGCGCATTTCGCCTTGGGCGGTGCGCACGATCAGCGGCCTTTGCGGATCGGGTGCGACATCGATCACCAGTTCGCCATGGCGCAAAATGACCAGTCGCTGTCTGTCGTCGAAACGCAGGTCCACAGCACTTTGAGCGTTCAGGCTCAGGTGACTACCGTCTGCCAGATCGAACGTCTGACGCTGGCCGCGTCCGGTGTGCAAGTCAGCCAGCAGCGACTCGCCGAATCGACTGCGGGCACCGAGCCACAGACCGCCGCCGACCAAACCCAGCCCGGCGAACACGCGCAAGACGTCGCGCCGCGAAGTGTGCGGTTGCAATAAGACGTGTCGGGCTTCGCTGGCCTGTCCAGGCAAGCGCCGATCCAGCGCGCGCACGGTGCTTAATGACGGGCCAAGCCGCTCCTGCAGGTTTTTCCAGGCCTGGCCGTGAGCGTCGTTCAGTGCCAGCCAGGCGTCGAAGCGTGCCTGTAGCGCGGCATCCGGTGTGCCGGCGTTGAGCTTGACCATCCAGTCCAGGGCTTGCTCAATCACCGGGTCCAGGCGCGGCTTGCTCATGGTTGCACGTCGCTCAGGTAGCACTGGCGCAGGGCCTGTTTCATATAGCGGCTGACGGTACGCTCCGACAGTCCGAGTTTCTGCGCAATCGCGACGTAACTCATACCGTCCAGCTGGCTATAGAGGAACGTTGCTTTGACCAACCTCGGCAATCCGTCGAGCGCACGGTCGATGGCGACCAGTGCTTCCATCAGTTGCAGTTGTTCTTCCGGGGAGGGCGCGAGTGCCTCGGGCAGGGCGGACAGGCGCTCGAGGTAAGCCAGTTGCAGTTTGCGCCGCCGATGACGATCGAAGATCAACCGGCGCGCGATGGTCGACAGGTAAGCGCGCGGTTGCGCAATGGTGTCGGGATCGACCCGCGCGGCCAGCAATTGGCAAAAGGTATCGGCGGCGGTGTCCTCGGCGTCGGCACGATTGCCCAGATGCCGGTTGATGTGCTGAAGCAGCCAGCGATGATGATCGCTGAAGAAGAAACCCAGCTTGCTGGACGGAGAAGATGGCACTGGCGGGCTTTCCAGATGTTAGTGAGAATCCGTCTCAATACTACCGGGGAGCCACGCAACGGCGCAATCAGTCTGTCGCCGGACGGGTCGTTATCCTCGGCGTCCCGCCCATTCATCGCGAAATCCCAACAGAAAATCGACAAACGCCCGCACCCGCTGCGGCACATAGCGGCCGTGCGGGTAGAGCAAGGTATACGGCCGCGAACGCCCGGCGTACGGCTGCAGCACTTCAACCAGCCGACCATCGGCCAGTTCCTGCTCAACGATGAACCGGTAAGTTTGAAAAAGCCCAGCGCCGTGTTTGGCCAGGGTGACGCCGCCGAGCACATCGTCGGAGCAGGAATAACCACCGTCCGAAACCACTTCACGATCCCGACCGTTTTCCTGAAACAGCCAGGAAATCCGCCGGCCACTGCTGGGCAATTCGAACTGGATGCACTCATGCGCGGTGAGTTCGTCGAGGGTCTGCGGGGTGCCGGCCTTTTGCAAATACCCGGGGGAGGCGACCACCACCAGGCTGGCGTCTTCCAGTAGCCGCGCGATCAGGCTCGAGTCTGGTTGTGCGCGCACGCGGATCGCCAGGTCATAGCCTTCTTCGACGAAGTCGATATTGCGATTGCCCAAGTGCACGTCGACCGTGACCTCTGGGTACAACGCACGAAATGTCGGCAGCAGCGGCAGGATGCGGTGATGACCGTAAGTGGTCGGCAGGCTGATGCGCAATCGCCCTGACGGCGAGGTTTGCGCGCCCATGACTTCCTGCTGGGCTTCGACCAGTTGGGTCAGGGCCTGGCTGCATTGCTCGAAGAAGGTGCGGCCGGCGTCGGTCAAGCGAATGCTGCGGGTGGTTCGGGCAAACAATCGCGAACCCAGGCGTTGCTCCAGACGCAGGATCGACCGACTCACCGCCGCAGGCGTGACCCCGGCCAGTTGCGCGGCGGCGGTGAAGCTGCCGGCTTCGGCGGCCAGGCAAAACAGTTCGATACTGCCTAACTGCAAGTCTTCAAAATGGCGTTTCATTGTGGCTCGCACCAAGGATCGACGGACGTTCATCCTCTGTGTACCACAACGAACGATACCGCCGGTACACACCGGCGGTATGGCAGGGTTTCGATCAATGACCGGCGCTCTGACCGCCATCGACGTGGAGGATCTCGCCAGTGACGAAATTCGCGCTGTCCAGGTAGAGAATCGCTTGCACGATATCGTCAATCTCGCCCATGTGCCCGACCGGGTGCAGGCTGCCCAGCGCCTGGTGGGTTTCTTCGGCATGCATCGGCGTTTTGATGATGCCCGGCGACACAGCGTTGACCCGAATACCGCGCTTGGCGTACTCGATGGCCAGGGATTTGGTCGCCGCGTTGATGCCGCCCTTGGTCAGCGAGGCGAGTACCGACGGCACGCCATCAATTGCATGGTCGACCAGGCTGGTGGTCACGCTGACGATGTGGCCGCTGCCGTGCTTTTCCATCTCGCCGACGGCCAATTGCGAGATGTAAAAAAAGCCGCTCATGTTGATTGCCACGACCTGTGCATAGTCCGCTTGGCTGTAGGCGGTAAATGGCTTGGCCAGAAAAATCCCGGCATTGTTGATCAGCGTATCGACGCGACCGAAGCGGGCCACGGCGGCGCGAATCACCCGCTCGGCGGTTTGGGGATCGGCGATGTCACCGGCGACGGTCAGAACGTCCGGGTCACTCGATTCTTTGATCGAACGCGAGGTTGCGACCACTTGATGGCCGAGAGCGCGAAATGCTGCAACCAGACCTGCACCAATGCCTTGCGAGGCGCCGGTGATGACAACAACTTTTTTGGATGTGCTCATGATGGTTTCCTCAAGGATATAAAGGGTTAAAGGCCGGCCAAGTCTTTGCGGTATTGCGTGGTGGTCATGCCGGCATAACCCCAGTTATCGGTGTCCACTTCGTCGATGACGATGTGCGTGAGCTTCGGGTCCTTGTTGAGCACGCGCTCCAGGGTCTCGGTGAATTCCTTGATCACCTGGGCTTTCTGTTCGGCGGTGACGCCGTCGCGGGTGATGCGTACGTTGATGAAAGGCATGGGAAGTCGCTCCAATCGCTGACCCGTCGGGATGGCGGGTGGCTGTTGGAGTGGACTTTAGGAAGTTGCGGCGAGTTGATAAATGGGGGCTTGGGTACTTCATTTGTACTGTGGTGTATCTAATGGGCTGCACCCCAAGCGTGCCTTTGTAGGAGTGAGCCTGCTCGCGATAGCGTTAACCCAGTCAATGAAGATACCGAATGTGTAGACGCCATCGCGAGCAGGCTCACTCCTACAGGTTTTGCATTCATTCACACATCTGCCATTCAGCGCAGATCCACTGTGGGAGAGGGCTTGCTCGCGAAAGGGCCGGCACATCCAACATCGATGTCGCCTGACACTCCGTCTTCGCGGGCAAGCCCGCTCCCACAGGGTTTTGCATTCATTCACACATCTGCCATTCAGTGCAGATCCACTGTGGGAGCGAGCCTGCTCGCGAAAGGGCTGGCACATCCAGCATCAGTGTCGTCTGACACTCCGCCTTCGCGAGCAAGCCCGCTCCCACAGGGTTTTGCAGTCATTCACACATCTGCCATTCAGTGCAGATCCACTGTGGGAGCGAGCTTGCTCGCGAAAGGGCCGGCACATCCAGCATCAGTGTCGTCTGACACTCCGCCTTCGCGAGCAGGCTCACTCCTACAAGAGGCAATTTTCGATTGTCCCGTTTGAGTGGACGGTGTAACGCTTTTCAGCCGATTTATCCCTTTGCTGTGCGTCAGTAATCTGTACCCAACTTGAACGCAACAACAACTTCAGACAATCAAAAAGGGATGCACACCATGACCACTCCAACCTACAACCGCCTGAACAAAGACGACGCAATCGTGCTGCTGGTTGACCACCAGACCGGTCTGATCTCGCTGGTGCAGGACTTCTCGCCGAACGAGTTCAAGAACAACGTGCTGGCGCTGGCCGACCTGGCGAAGTTCTTCGACCTGCCGACCATCCTCACCACCAGCTTCGAACAAGGCCCGAATGGCCCGCTGGTGCCAGAGTTGAAAGAGATGTTCCCGGACGCGCCGTACATCGCTCGCCCAGGTCAGATCAACGCTTGGGACAACGAAGATTTCGTCAAGGCGATCAAGGCTACCGGTCGCAAGCAAATCATCATTGCCGGTGTCGTGACGGATGTGTGTGTGGCGTTCCCGACCCTGTCGGCGCTGGCGGAAGGCTTTGATGTGTTCGTGGTCACCGATGCCTCCGGCACCTTCAACACCACTGTGCAGCAAGCCGCGTGGAGCCGCATGACCCAGGCCGGTGCACAGATGATGAATTGGTTCTCGGTGGCCTGTGAGCTGCACCGCGACTGGCGCAACGACATCGAAGGGCTGGGCAACCTGCTGTCGCAGCGGATCCCCAACTATCGCAACCTGATGAACAGCTACTCGGCGCTGACGCAGCAGAAGTAACTTCACCAGCAACGCAAAAGCCTGCTTTTAACAGCAGGCTTTTTGCGTTTTCACTCGATTGGCTGCGTTCTGTAGGTTTTATACAACCGCTGGATTTCGGGATTGTCGAGGTTGGCGTAAATGATCCCTTCCTTATCCAAGCCGTCCAGCCCCTTAATACCGCCAATGACTTCAGGCCAATCCTCACGGCTGGAGATGTCTACGACATAAGGCTTCAAATAACTATCCAAATGGCCTCTGAAGGGATCGCGGATTTCGTCGCTGAGCGCCCGTAAATAAGCATCTTTGTTGGTCTTCGACCAATCGATGGCAAACTTGCCTCGATAGCACAGTTCCATGTAAACGAGCAGAATCGTCCGTCCGTTGCCATCCAGAAACGGATGAGCAGAAGCCAATTGGCCCATTACCTCGCCAGGTCGGTCTCGAAAGCGTTTTTTGTTCGCGGCGAGCTCAAGCGCATACTCGATAGACCTTTTAATCAGTTCAGGTCGTTCGAAGGGCGTGTGATGCGGATCGTCTTGCGATCCTTTGAAAACCGCCAAATGGGGAACCAGTACATTCCTGTCTTTGCCTGCCCAAGGGTAGAAGCCGGAAAAAAGGATCTCGTGGGTTTTAAGTACCGCTTTGTAGTCAATAGGTCTTTTTTTTGCCAGATACGCAAGGACTTCTTCGATACTGGCCTCGAAAGCCAGATGTTCCGATTCCTTGACTTCAACAGGGTCTTTCAACTGAAGCGAGTTGCGAAGGTAGCCCTCAGTTGCGAAATCGCCGAAGGGGTCGAACGTCATGCGCGAAGTTGCTCTTTCGAACGCCTCTTCTCTTGAAGGTAACGTCCCTGCAGGGTCATGATTTCTGCCTTGTTCAATACACCCTTTCTTTTCAGATTGACGAGCAGTTGCTCGACACTGTCGAGTTCTACCGCATCGCCGGCTAGCCGCGTAATGGTCAATGCCATACGACTCAGGCCGTCACGCTCGGCGCCGACCTTGTGCTTTTTTGCAAGCTTGCGAACTTCGCTCGCGACGCTGTCAGTGGCTGATTCGGCCATTTTTAACCCCTCTTTTTCTCCATCGGAGCATAGCATGGCGTCGTTCCGGCGGAGAAACCGTCGAGCATGTCAATGGGTCGCCGCTGGTGCGAGAATTGAAAGAGATGTCCCCGGCCGCGCCGTACATCGGTTTTTTGTTTTTCCGGATGGCTAAACACGGTCACCTGTAGGAGTGAGCCTGCTCGCGATAGCTCTGGACCAGCCAATGAAGATGTTGCGCGTGCTGACGCCATCGCGAGCAGGCTCGCTCCCACAGGAAATTGCGTTTCTCCTGACGAAACACGGTCAACTGTGGGAGCGAGCCTGCTCGCGAAGACGTCGGCACGGTCACCCGAGCAACTCGCTGATCCATTGCACCTCTTGGCTGATCGCCTGCACTTTCGCCTGCGGCAATGCCTGTTGCGCGTGGGTAAATTGGCTCAAGGTCTTTTGTCGCTGAAGCAGCCTGCGTCGCCATTTTTGCAGAAACGCCGGGCTGCGCTCCTGCAGTTGTACAGGGCCGAAGTACAGTTCTTCGGCGCTGTACGTCAGCGGCTCGGCAGCACGCTCGGCAACAATGATTTCATAGTCGAAGCGGTCCTCATGCAGCACCTCTTCACATACGATTCGGTAGCCGTTATCCATCAGCCACTGACGCAGTGGTTGCTCGCCGCCGTTAGGTTGCAGAATCAGCCGTTCGTGGCCGCTGAGTCGGGCTTTGCCGCTGTTGAAAATGTCGCGGATGGTCTCGCCACCCATGCCGCAGAGGGTGATGGCGCTGATGGCGTCTTCAGGTCTGATCGCCGCCAGGCCATCGGCCAGGCGCACGCTGATGTGGCTGCGCAGATCGTTGTCGTTCACGTTGCGTTGCGCCGCTTGGAAGGGCGTCGGAGCGACCTCGCCAGCCACTGCCGCGGCAATCATCCCGCGGCGCATCAGGACCACCGGCAGGTAAGCGTGGTCCGAGCCGATATCGGCCAGCCGCGCGCCAAGCGGCACGTGGGCGGCGACGCGTTCAAGGCGCATGGACAATGTCTGTTGGTTCAACGGCAACCCCTTCACCGGCGGCGGAAAAAGGGGTGCGACTCTGGCGAGCAACGCCGGCGCTGTCAAATCGCGCCGATGGAATCGCTTGCCCATCGGCAGTACGGCGCTGCCGATGGGCGTTTGCGTTTAGCCCGCGAGCGTTGCGTTGTCGATGACGAAGCGGTATTTCACATCACCCTTGAGCATGCGCTCGTAGGACTCGTTGATTTGATCGGCGCGGATCAGCTCGATGTCGGAAACGATCCCGTGCTCGGCACAGAAATCGAGCATCTCCTGGGTCTCGGGAATGCCGCCAATCATCGAGCCGGCGATGGTGCGGCGCTTCATGATCAGGTTGAACACGTTCGGCGACGGGTGCGGCGAGGCGGGCGCACCGACCAGCGTCAGCGCGCCATCGCGCTTGAGCAGGACGAGGAAGGCGTCGAGATCGTGCGGTGCTGCAACCGTGTTGAGGATCATGTCGAAGCTCTTGGTGTGTGCCGCCATTTCCTCGGCATTGCGCGACACCACGATTTCGTCCGCCCCCAGCGCCTTGGCCGCTTCACGCTTGGACTCGGAGGTGGTGAACGCAACGACATGGGCGCCCATGGCGTGGGCCAGTTTGATGCCCATGTGGCCCAATCCACCGATGCCGACCACACCGACTTTCTTGCCGGGGCCGGCGTTCCACTGGCGCAGTGGCGAATAGGTGGTGATGCCTGCGCAGAGCAGCGGCGCGACGGCGGCCAGTTGCGCCTCGGGATGGCGGATGCGCAGGACATAACGCTCGTGCACGACGATGTTTTGCGAATAGCCGCCGAGCGTCCAGCCCGGTGCGTCCGGGGTCGGGAAGTTGTAGGTGCCGATCATGCCGTCGCAGTAATTTTCCAGCCCGGATTCGCAATCGTCACAGTGTTTGCAGCTATCGACGATGCAGCCGACACCGACCAGATCGCCAACCTTGTAGTCCTTGACGTGCGTGCCGACGGCTGAGACGCGACCGACGATTTCATGACCGGGAACGCAAGGAAACTGCGTGCCGGCCCATTCAGCGCGCACCTGATGCAAGTCCGAATGGCAGATGCCGCAAAAGGCAATGTCGATCTGCACATCGTGGGCGGCCGGTGCGCGGCGGTTGATCTGCATCGGCTCAAGGGGTTTGTCGCCAGCGTGGGCGCCGTAGGCTTGTACGAGCATCGGAGCATCCTCCATGGGTTTGTCGGATGTTAATTGTGGCCCTTATGTTCGAACGCGCCATTGTGCATTTCTGTGGAATGTTTGCCTGATTCTGTGAAACCGCTGTCAGAATCGATCCAGCGCGTAAGGCGCGATATCGGGCAAGTCGATGAGCTGGCTGGGCAGCGTCGGCGAAACCAGCCGCGCCACCATCTGCGCCGTCACCGCCGCCTGCGTCAGCCCCAGGTGCTGATGCCCAAACGCAAGCAACACTTTGCCATTGCAGACCTGGTCGATGACCGGAAGCGAATCCGGCAGCGACGGGCGAAAGCCCATCCACGGGGTAGCGCCATCTGCGTTCAGGTCGTTGTGAAACAAGCCTTGACTCAAGCGCTGCAACTGCCAGGCACGCGCCATGTTTGCGGGCCGTTCAAGCCCGGCGAACTCGACCGTGCCCGCGAGGCGCAGGCCTTCGCTCATCGGTGTCATGATGAACTTGCGTTCCAGCGAGGTGACGGGGAAGGGCAGCCGGTGATGTTCCTGGGGCAACATCAGGTGATAGCCGCGCTCGGTGTCCAGCGGCACGTTCTTGCCTGTTAATGCGGCGGTGAGTTTCGCCGAATGAGCGCCACAAGCGATCAACACGCGGCGCGCCTTCAACTCTCCGGATCCGGTAAGCAACGCCACACCGTGCTCCTGCACATGACCGCCCTGAACCTGCTGCTGAACGAATCCCACGCCACAGGCCCTGGCCGCTTCGACCAGTGCGACGACGACTTGGTATGGATCGAGGAAATGCCCGGTGCGCGGGAAAAACAAGCCGCCTTGAAGCCGCTCGCTGAGCTGCGGCGCGGTTTCGCGTATCGCCTCGGCCCGCCAGTAATCGATCGGTACCTGCTGCTGACGCAAACGTGTCTGAAGCGCTTCAATGGCCTGGCGCGACTCGGCACGTTCGAAGACCAGCAACGAGCCGTCGACCTTGAGCAGATCGGGACGCTGAATATCAGCAAGCAACTGCTGCCACGCGTCGAGGCTGCTTTCGTTGAGCGCACGCAAGCCTGCGACGGTTTTCCGGAAAGGCTCAGGACGCAGGTTCAGGAGCAACCGCGTGAACCACGGCAGCGCGCGCGGCAGGTATTTCCAGTCCAGGCGCAGCGGCCCCATCGGGTCCATGAGCATGGCCGGCAAGCGTTTGAGGATTGACACGTCGGCAATCGGAAACACCTGTTCGGTCGCCAGATGTCCGGCATTGCCGAAAGAGGCGCCATGGCCGGGCGCCTGCTGATCGATGACCACCACGCGCAGGCCCTGCTGCGCGAGACGCAGTGCGCAAGCCACGCCGATGATCCCGGCACCGACCACAGCGATGTCGTGCGAAGGGTTATTCGCCATGGCTTGCGTCTTCCCGTTGGCCGTCGAGCAAGCGATGCAGGTGCAGCGGATTGGTTTTTTGCAGCGCCGTGGGCAACAACTTGTCGGGGAAATCCTGATAGCACACCGGCCGCAGGAATCGCTGGATCGCGGCAGTGCCGACCGAAGTGGTCCGCGCGTCGGATGTCGCCGGATAAGGCCCGCCGTGAACCATGGCATCGCACACTTCGACACCGGTTGGCCAGCCGTTGACCAGCAGGCGCCCGGCCTTGCGTTCCAGGCTCGGCAGCAATGTGCGGGCCAGAGCAAGGTCAGCGTCATCCACGTGCAAAGTCGCGGTCAGTTGACCTTCCAAGTGTTCGCAGACCTGACGGATTTCTTCGTTATTGCTGCATTGCACCACCAGCGAGGCGGCGCCGAAGGTTTCGGCGTGCAGGCGATGATCGGCGAGAAAATCGACGGCGTCGGTGATGAAGACATGCGCCTGACACCGATTCGGGCCGGCGCCGGATTGACCCGCGGCGACCGTGCGTGCGCGGGGATTGTCCTGCAACGCCGTCACGCCCGCTGCATAGGCGCTGAAAATGCCCGGCGTCAGCATGGTTTGCGCCGTGCTGTGGGGAATCAGTTCGGTCACCGCACGGAGAAACGCATCCAGCGCCGGACCTTTTTGGGCGACTAGCAACCCTGGATTGGTACAGAACTGCCCGGCGCCCAGGGTCAGCGATGCGACAAACCCTTCGGCCAGCGCCTGCGCGCGATTGTGCAAGGCTGCCGGAAACAGCAGCACCGGGTTGATCGAACTCATTTCCGCGTACACCGGAATCGGCTCCAGCCGCGCTTGCGCCGCTTGCATCAAGGCCAGTCCGCCGGTGCGTGAGCCGGTGAAGCCTGCGGCTTTGATGCGCCAGTCGCTGACCAGCGCAATGCCCACCTGGTAACCGGAATCGAACAGCAACGAAAATACGCCCTCGGGCAACGCGCAGTCCTTGATCGCTCGGGCGACCGCGCGGCCCACCAGTTCGCTGGTACCGGGGTGCGCGCTGTGGGCCTTGACGATCACCGGGCAACCGGCGGCCAGTGCCGAGGCGGTATCACCGCCGGCCACGGAAAAGGCCAGCGGAAAGTTGCTCGCGCCAAACACCGCCACTGGCCCCAGTGCAATCTGCCGTTGACGCAGGTCCGAGCGCGGCAGCGGTTGGCGTTGTGGATGCGCGGTGTCGACGCGCACATCGAGCCACTCACCGGCGCGCACCGTTCGGGCGAACAGGCGCAGTTGCTGGCAAGTGCGGCCGCGCTCGCCCTGAAGACGTGCGTGCGGCAGACCGGTTTCGGCGTGGGCGCGCTCGATCAGTTCATCGCCAAGCTGCTCGATGTGCGAGGCAATGCATTCAAGAAATTCGGCACGGGCAGCAAGGCTGGTTTCGCGATAGGCGTCTTGCGCTGCCCAGGCCAGCGCGCAGGCCTGTTCAACCTGCTCGGTCGACGCGCCGGCATAGGCCGGTTCCAGTGTCTGGTTGGTCGCCGGGTTGATCCCGTGGACGGATTGGCGTTCGCCCGCCACCGATTGTTGGCCGATCAGCAAATTGCCCGTCAAAGTCATGGTGTCTTCCTGTGAAAAGAGGGGGCCTGCCGCGAATCGTGATGCTCCACGGCAGGTCGCGGTCAGGCGAAGTTCTGCTCGGCCGACCAGTTTTCGTACCAGTGACGGAACAGCGAATACTGCTTCTCGGCGTAGCGCCGTTGCGAATCGCTCAACGTGTCGGTCTCGTTGAAGTGCAGGGCGTATTCCTTGTCCCCGTTGAGCACCATCAGGTGCTTGTAATACAGCACCAGATCACAACCTTCATCGAACGATGACAGCACCGCCAGCGCCGATTCCAGTTCCCGCGCCTGACGTCGTGCCTTGGCATCGCCTTGCGCCGCTTGCTTGCTCAGGGCCACCAGTTGCAGCACTTCCCGGGGCAGGGCGTTGCCGATGCCAGTGATGGCGCCGGTGGCGTTGCAGTTGACGAAACCGTGCACCACTTGGGTGTCGACGCCGACCATCAGCGTCACGTCGTCATCCTTGGAGGTGATGTTTTCTGCCGCGTAACGCAAATCCGCAGCACCGCCGAATTCCTTGAAGCCGATCAGGTTCGGGTACTCGCGGCGCAGTTCGAAAAACAGATCGGCGCGGGTGGCGAAGCCGTAGTAAGGGCTGTTGTAGATCACTGCCGGCAAGTTCGGCGCGGCTTGCAGAATGGCGGCAAAGTGAGCCTTTTGCGCCGTCGCCGAAGCCCCACGGGACAGCACACGCGGGATGACCATCAAGCCTTGCGCGCCGACTTTCGCTGCATGGGCTGCGTGAGACACCGCCTCACGGGTGTTCACCGCGCCCGTGCCGACGATGGTCGGCACGCCGGCGGCTACCAGCCGCGCCACGCCTTCCTGGCGCTCGGCCTCGGTGAGCAACGGCCAGTCGCCCATGGAGCCGCAATAAACCACGGCGCTCATGCCGATATCGATCAGCTCGCGACCCTTGGCCACCAGCGCATCAAAGTCGGGTTTACGCTGGGCCGTGCACGGGGTCATCAGGGCCGGCATGCAACCGGTGAAAATGTTGTCGCTCATGTTCTAACTCCTTGGCATTTGATTTTATTCGAGGTGAAAGATCGGCGCGGCGGCTCAGATGCCCCACGCGAACGGGTCGTTTTCGTCGATCAACAGGGTGCTGTCGGCGGTCATGTAGGCGCGGCCGGTGATGAACGGGCGGATGCGCTCGCCTTCCCATTCAAAGCGGCCTTCGAACTGGCTACCGGTGATGCTCGCCTGTACCCACGGCGCGCCGGGTTGCAGTTTGTCGTCGGCGGCCAGGCACGCGAGTTTGGCGCTGGTGCCGGTGCCGCACGGTGAGCGGTCGTAGGCTTTGCCGGGGCACATGACGAAGTTGCGGCTGTCGGCGCTGGCGTCGTCGGCGAACAGTTCGATGTGGTCGATGACCGCGCCGTCTTCGCCATGAATGCCCTGGTCTTCCAGCGCTTTGAGCATCGCCCAGGTGTATGCCGTCAGGTGTTCGACATTGTCCATGTGCAAGGTCTGGCCATGCTCGGAGACCAGGTAAAACCAGTTGCCGCCATAGGCGATATCTCCGACCACGCGGCCAAATCCCGGAACGTCCACCGGGACTTGTTTGCGATAACGCCAGGCGGGCACGTTGCCCAGAGTGACCGAGCCATCGTCGTGCAAGGTGGCGCTGACCTGGCCGACCGGTGTGTCGATCTTGTGCACCCCCGGCGCGATCCGTCCCAGATAGTGCAATGAATTGATCAGGCCGATGGTGCCGTGGCCGCACATGCCCAGATAGCCGGCGTTGTTGAAGAAAATCACCCCGCACGTGGCGTCCGGCGACACTGGCGCGCGATACAGCGCGCCGACCAACACGTCGTTGCCGCGCGGCTCCAGCAGACAGGCGCGGCGCCACTGATCGTGCTGGTTGCGCAGAACATCGCGCTGCTCGGCCATGCTGTTGCCGGGCAGCTCGGGGAAGCCGCTCATCACCAGGCGCGTCGGTTCGCCGCCGGTGTGGGAATCAATCACGTGTACTCGTTTCATGAACATGTCCCGTTGGGTGAATTCAGTAGGCGCCGGCAGGGCGTGCATTGACAGTGGCGGAGGGCATGGCGGCTTCGCTTTCGTCGTCCTCGTCCAGACGCAAGAGGTGCGCTGGCACACCGGTCGCCGCGCCCCAGTAATAAATCCCGGTGGCGCAAGCGGCGACGACGATCGTGTCGAACGGATGAGCGAGGATGCCCAGTCCGCCGAAGGTGCCGAGTTTCGACAGCACGATGGTCACGGCGTAGAAGGCGATCAGCCACGCCGACGAACGCACTTGACGCGCCAGACTCAGGTGAGCGGTCGGCACGAAACGGCCGCAGAGCAGATACAAGACAAACATCAGGATTTGCAGGCCAAGCAGCCACGACACGGTGTTCCAGCCCGACCAATAGACGATCAGCGCGGCGATGATGAACGACACCGGTCCGAGCACGCCCATGCCCTTGACCCGGAACGGGCGTGGCATGTCCGGCGCATTGCGACGCAGCGCGGCGACCGACACGGGCGCCACGGCGTAGCTCAGCACCAGTGCAGCCGAAACCACATTGATCAGCGCTTCCCACGACGGAAACGGCAGGGTCCAGAACACCGACAGGGCGAAGGTCAGCCACAGCGCTGGGCGCGGAATGCCGGACTTTTCGTCGATGCGGGTGAAGACTTTGAAAAACGTCCCGGTCTGTGCCCAGCCGTAGATCACGCGCGGCGTAGCGTTCATGTAAATGTTGCCGCAGCCGCTCGGCGAGATCACCGCGTCGGCAACCACCAGCCACGCCAGCCAGCCCACACCGAGCGCCAGGGCGATGTCGCGATAAGGCAGGGCGAATTCCTTGCTGATGCCGGCCCAGCCGTTGGCGAGCATTTCGGTGGGGATGCTGCCGAGAAACGCCATTTGCAGCAGCACGTAAATCAAGGTCGACAACAGCACCGAAAGAATCAGCGCGATGGGAATGGTGCGCTGCGGATTTTTCACCTCGCTGGCCACCGAGATGATCGGCGTCAGGCCCAGGTAGGCAAAGATAATCCCACCGGCCGAGACCGCCATCTCGACGCCTGACAGACCGAACGGGGCGAAGCCTTGCACCTGGAAGTTCTCGGGTTTGAAGAAGGTGAACAGCACACCGATCACCAGCAACGGCACGATGAACTTGAAAACGCTCACCAGGTTGTTGGCTTTGGCGAAGGTCTTCACGCTGCGATAGTTGAGAAAGAAAAACACACAGAGCAGGCCGAACTGCACCAGCCAGCCAAGGATCGTCGGATCGTTGCTGCCGGCCTTGGTCAGGTCGGGAAACCACGCCGCCGCGTATTGGCGCGAGGCAACCACCTCGATCGCCACCAGACTGGAAAAGGCAATCAGGGTGATGAACCCCATCAGATAACCGAGCAACGGCCCATGGGAATACACCGGGTAGCGCACCACACCGCCGGCACGGGGCAATGCCGCGCCCAATTCGCAATACACGATGCCCAGCAGCAACACGGCGAAACCGCCCAGCAGCCAGGAGAAAATCCCCGCTGGCCCGGCGATGGCGGACACATGGCTGGCCGCGAACAGCCAGCCGGAACCGAAGATCGCTCCCAGTCCGATAAATGTGAGGTCGATCAGTGAAAGCTGTTTTTTGAACTTGCCTTGGCCTGACATGGCATCGCCTTCTTGTGAGTTATTGGATAGGCAGTTGTGTCACCGGGACAGCCAGACTTTGAACCGATCGACATGACGCCGATTGATGTTTTGCGCAGCGATCGATGACGAAATCAGCACAATCGCCGCGACGAATGCGCGGCCTCGACAGCGCGCCGACGTTGCTGCAATCTGCTCGCGGACGCTTTTCCGGCGGTTCATCGCAAGGGGGATGGTTTAGATGCAGCCTGGATTCTCGATCCTGTGCCAAGGTGCTGACGGCCTGCGGCCGCAGACCCTCGAAGAGATGATCATCAGCGTCGCGCCGCTGTTGCCGATACTCGATGTGATCCCCAACGCGGCGATTTTCATCAAGGATTTGCAAGCGCGCTATGTGCTGGCCAACCGCACGCTGGTGCAGCGCTGTGGCCTGAAGGACTTGCGTCCGTTGCTCGGCAAGACCAGCGCACAAGTGTTCCCGGCGCAGTTGGGGCCGGGCTATACCGAGCAGGATCGCAAAGTGCTGGAGGAAGGTTTTGTGCTGGAGGATCAGCTCGAACTGCATTTGTACGGCAGTCGCGAACCGGGTTGGTGTTTGACCCACAAACGACCGATCTATAACCGTGATGGAGTGATCATCGGCTTGGCGGGGATTTCGGTGGATCTGCAATCAGCCACTGAAACCCATCCGGCGTTCGAGCGACTGGCCGCTGTCGATGCGCACATCCGCGCTCACTTCAACCGGCGCGTGACCCTCGGTGAACTGACACGGATCGCCGGTATTTCCGTGGCGCAACTGGAGCGCTACTGCAAGCGGGTATTCCACCTGACGCCACGGCAAATGATCCAGAAGGTTCGTCTGGAACACGCGCATCGATTGCTGCACAGCGACTTGCCGATTACGGACGTTGCGCTGCAATGCGGTTACACCGATCACAGCGCTTTCACCCGTCAGTTCAAGGCGTCGACCGGCTTTACGCCGCGCGAGTATCGCCACGCCACCGGGCATTAGACCAACACGGCCAGCCAAGCGGAGAGCAGCAGGAGAACGGCCAAAACCGCGTTCATGCGCTTGAACGCCTGCGCTGAGCTGAGCAACCGCGCGCTGCCCACACCGAGCAACGCCCAAAGCGTCATGCACGGCAACGACACCAGCAGAAACGCCAGCGACAACACCAGCAGCCGCAGCGTTTTGTCGCCGCCGCCGACAAACACACTGACCACCGCCACCGCCATCATCCACACCTTGGGGTTGACCAATTGCAGCATGGCCGCGCTGAACACGCTGAGGCCTTGTTCTTGCGCGGCAGAAGGGTCCAGTGATGGCGGCGTACTGCGAAAGATCTGCCACGCCAGCCAGCTCAGCCAGAGCACGCCGCCCCAGGCCATCGCTTGCTGCACCCGCGGAAAACGCAACAGGGTTTCGCCAGCGCCCAGCCCGACCACCAGCACGATCAACGCCGCCGCCGCGCAGGCGCCGAAAATGATCGGTAACGTGGCGATCAGTCCGCGCCGCGCGCTGTGGCTCAAAACCAGAATATTGGTCGGCCCCGGCGTGATCGAAGCGACGAAAGCAAACAGCAGAAAGGGCAGTAACGAGGCCATGGTGCAGATTCCTGAAAGTCAAAACAGGACACCATGATCGTTAGCGGGCGGGCGTCAGTCTGGAAGATTTGAGCAGCGTTTGCGGTAGTCCGCGGGGGTCAGTTGATAGGCGCGGCGGAACCAGCGGCCCAGATGACTCTGGTCGGCAAAACCGAGCACGCTGGCGACCTGCGCCGGCGTTTCGCCGCGCGCCAGCAACTGCCGAGCCTTGGCCAGGCGCAGCTGGATCAAGTAGGCATGGGGCGCCAGGCCGAAAGCGGCCTTGAACGCACGGGTCAGGCGAAAACGGTCCACGCTACAGACCCGGGCGAGGTCGTCGAGGCCGATGTCTTCATAAGTGTGCGCGTGCAGATAATCGCGCGCGACTTGCGCAACCAGTGGCAGGCGCGGGTCGAAGTCCTGACGCTTGCGCCAGTCGAGGTGGCGGGTAAGGGACGCCAGCAGGGCATCGATGGCGGTCTGGCGGACGATGCGCAAATCGCCTTCGTGCAACGCGTGGAAGGCTTGCACAATCGCCGTCGACAGGCGCGGGTCGTGGCTCAGCGTGTCGGCAAAACCCGGCTGGCTGTCGGCGGGCGCATTTTCAAACAGCGCGTGCAGTTCCCGCTCCAGCCAGTGTGGATCGAGGTACAGCATCGAGTAAGTAAAGCCGTCCTCGGTCGGCGCATGGCCATCGTGGATTTCACCCGGTTCAAGCAGGAACACGTGGCCCGGCGTGCTGCGGTGGCGCACACGCCGGCAATTGAATTGCTGCACACCTTGCTCGGTGACCCCGACGAGAAAACTGTCATGCCAGTGCGGATCGTAGGCATGCCCACGGAAATGCGCACGAATCGACTCGATCCCGGTATCGACATCCTGGGAGAGGGAGATCCAGTTGCGTTTATCCATCAGGGCACTCCAAGGGCGGTTGAGCAGAGGCGCTCTTAAAATACCGCTTGGGGGAGGTGGGTGTTTAGAAGATTTGTGCAGGTGAGGAGGGGGCAAGTCAGAGAAGGTGTCTTGGTCGGGCGGGACGAGAAAACGCAGACGAAAAAAAACCGCCTTCGCGGGGCGGTTTTTTAGTAAGCCTCGATTTGCGGTCGAAGCCATGTGCTTCACCAGCCACCCTAACCAGGATTGCCATGGTATGGAGTTTTACCGTTCCTTGCAACGGTTGAACAGACGTTCGAAACAAGCGCGCCTTCAGCCCTGCGAAGTATTTACATGTTTATGTTTGTTAAACGTAGTTTGGCAGAAATAACATTTAACAAAGGTGTGGCGGCGTTTGATGAATAATGGCGTTAGCGGCGCTTTTGCCCTGTAGTTTTCAGGTTAATATGCCCGCGCTCAACTGATAGAGCGGCGGGGAGGTTTGGCTGGGGGCTCAAAAGGTTTTACGCCCTTCGACGCGGATTCGCACCCGCGCCGGAATGATGTCTCGAAGGGATTTCAACCGGCCGCCTCACCAGCCACTCTAACCAGTCGGCTGAAGGCACGCAGGGTCCGGTAAGTTTGCTGGAGGTTTGGCCGCCAGCCCTGGAGGCCAAAACGTATGAAGCTTTTGCTGCGTACGCTGAGCCTTGTATGGAGATTGTTGAAAGCCCTGCGCTTTTACGAGTTCCTGCGAGACCACTTTGACGACCTGAAGTAGAGGTCGTTTTGGTGGGGGAGACCCGTTTCGGTTTCGACCGATTCGGGTCTTTTTTTGTTTGAAAAAAACTGTCATAAATAGGATTTGTAAGTTTTGTGATCTCGACGTTGTAAGGCGTTTCGCTTGGACACGTAAGCATTAGTGTAGGTCGATCAAAGTTGCTTCTAATGCACGCAGCAATCATTGATTGCGTCAATAACAACCATTAAGTCAATGAAGTTCTCATATCCCTGGCGCGGCGTAAGATCGGCTCCATACCCAACCACTGCAACCCGGAGCACATCATCATGAAACGCCAGACTATCCTCGGTATTGCTTTCTCGGTTTTTGCACTGAACGCTTTTGCCGCCACCGAAACCGACCCACTGTTCAGCGACGCTGTCGCCGCCACCGAAACCGACCGCCTGTTCAGCGATGCCGTCGCCGCCACTGAAACCGATCGTCTGTTCAGCGACGCCGTCGCTGCGACCGAAACCGACCCGCTGTTCAGCGATGCCGTCGCCTCTGACGGTTCCGACCATCTGCAAGGCAATCGGGTCGCCGAAGGCGGTGCTGATCGTCTGCTCGAACGTCGCACCGCTTGAGCGTAACAATGAGCGTTGATCGCGAATGCCGCCTCAAACATCGGCGGCATTCGATTTACTCGCGCATCACGATCCTCGTTTAAACCGCCGTCGGCAGCACAGCCTTGTCGCGATCGCGGCCCTTGAATGTCGCCCAAAAACACAGCAGCACCGCCACGGAAAAACCGGCGGGGAATAGCCAGATGCTTCTCCAGTCGTGACCCGCGCCTGACGTGAAGTGATCGGTAATCCGTCCCGCAATCCAGAAACCAATCAACATCCCCAAACCGTAAGTGGCCAAGGTAATCAAACCTTGTGCGGAGCTGCGGAAGCGTTCCGGCGCCTTGGCATCGGTGTAGATCTGCCCGGAAACGAAGAAGAAGTCATAGCAGACGCCGTGCAGCGCGATGCCAACCAGCAGCATAAATGCCTGATCGTCGTTGTTGCCGAAGGCGAACAGCACGTAACGCAACGCCCAGGCGGCCATACCGACCAACAGGGCGATCTTGATGCCGAATCGATGGATAAACAGCGGCAGCAGTAGCATGAACAGCACTTCCGAGACCTGACCGATGGCCATCTTCGCCGTCGGATTGGTCACGCCGATCTCGGCCAGAAACGGATTGGCATTCTGGTAATAAAACGCCAGCGGAATGCAGATCAGGATCGAGGCGAGGAAAAACACCAGGTAGCTGCGGTCCTTGAGCAAACCCAGCGCATCGACCCCCAGCATCTGCTTGAGGCTTGATGCACCTGCTGCGCTTTTCAGCGGTGCCGTGTTCGGCAGGCTGAAGCTATAAATCCCCAACAGCAACGAAGCGACGGCTGACATCAGAAACGTATTGCGCAAGCCACCCGTTGCGATGCTTTGCTGGGAATCCCAGGCAAACCCGAAGCTGATCACCACGCCGGCAACAATCCAGCCCACCGTGCCCCATACGCGGATGCGCGAAAATTCCAGCGCCGGGTCTTTGATCTGGCGGAACGCCACGGCGTTGACCAGCGCCAGTGTCGGCATGTAGACCATCATGTAGCTCAGTACGTACGGGTAGAAGGTACTAAAATCAGCCGCGCGATAAAGCTGATAAAGCAACACCGCACCGAGCAGATGCAGCACCGCCAAAATGCGTTCGGCATTGAAAAATCGGTCGGCAATCAGGCCGATGACAAACGGCGCCAGGATCGCACCCCATGATTGCGTGGCGAACGCCATGCCGATCTGCCCGCCGCTGGCGGCGAGCGTGGTCGCCAGAAACGTGCCGAGGGTGACGAACCAGCCACCCCAGATAAAGAACTGCAAAAACATCATCACGCTGAGTCGCGCATTCATTACGTTCATTTCAGATCACCGTATTGTTTTTATGTCGGTAACGCGGATGAATCAGTCGTCGGCCAGCCCGAGCAAGCGCCGGTTGGAAGCCGCATCAGCGCTGACCCCGGCGAAATCGTCGAAGGCCTTGGCGGTCTTGCGGATCATGTGCTGCTGAATAAACGCCGCGCCTTCGGCCGCACCTTGCGCGGCGTCTTTCAGGCAGCATTCCCACTCCAGCACTGCCCAGCCGTTGAAGTCGTATTGGCACAGTTTGCTGAAGATCGACTTGAAATCGATCTGGCCGTCGCCCAAAGAGCGGAAGCGTCCGGGACGGTCGACCCAGCCCTGATAACCCCCGTAAACGCCGGAGCGCGCGTCGGGGCGGAACTCGGCGTCCTTGACATGAAACATGCGAATGCGCGCGTGGTAGCGATCAATGAACCCCAGGTAATCCATCTGCTGAAGCAATAGATGGCTCGGGTCGTAAAGGATTGCGGCACGCGGGTGATGATTCACCGCGTCGAGAAACTGTTCAAAAGACGCACCGTCATGCAGGTCTTCACCGGGGTGGATTTCGTAGCACAGATCGACGCCGGCTTCTTCGAAGCAGTCGAGAATCGGCAGCCAGCGCTTGCCGAGCTCGGCGAAACCCTGCTCGACCAAACCCGCCGGACGTTGCGGCCACGGATAGACGTAGGGCCAGAGCAGGGCGCCGGAAAAGGTGGCGTGGGCGGTGAGTCCGAGACGCTGGCTGGCGCGCGCGGCGAGTTTCAGCTGTTCGATGGCCCATTCGGTGCGCTCACCCGGTTTGCCGCGCAGTGCGGGCGGGGCGAAGTCGTCGAACAGGCTGTCGAAGGCCGGGTGCACCGCCACCAGTTGCCCTTGCAGGTGCGTCGACAACTCACTGATGACCACACCTGCGCGGGCGCAGACGGCGATCAGCTCGTCGCAGTAATCCTGACTGTCAGCGGCGCGCTGCAGATCGATGAAGCGAGTGCCGAGGGTCGGTAATTGAATGGCCTTGTAGCCTTGCGAAGCCGCCCACTCGGCAATGTTGCCGAGCGTGTCGAAGGGCGCCTCGTCAGCGATGAACTGCGCGAGGAAAATCCCCGGTCCTTTCATTCCTGTAGCGTTTTGCTTAACCGTGTTCATGGTTCGCAACTCCTGTCAGTTGGCCCGGGATCTCGCTCCACTTTTCGTTGCCGAGGTGATTGGCGATGGCGGTTTCGATGAAGGCCATGCCGCGCAGGCCGGTCTCGATTCCCGGGACGCCCGGCGCCTGATGGTCTTCGGTGCCACCAAGAATCGCCTCGGCGAGGTCGCCGTACAGGTTGGCCATGGCCTCGAGGTAGCCTTCAGGATGCCCGGCGGGCAGGCGCATGCGCCGGCTTGCATCAGCACACAGCCATGGCTGGCCGACGCCCGAACGCAGAATGCGCATCGGCTCGTTCAACGGACGGTGAATCAAACTCGCCGGCTGTTCCTGACGCCATTCCAGCCCGCCCTTATCGCCATAGACGCGAATCTTCAGCGGGTTTTCTTCGCCCGCGCACACCTGACTGGCGAGCAAGACGCCGCTCGCGCCCTCGGTCATTTTGAACAGCATTGCCACATCGTCGTCCAGTTGCCGGCCCGCGACATGCGAGCCGAGCATCGCGCTGATGAACTGAATCGACTGCCCGGCAACGAATTCCGCCAGAGAAAACGCATGGGTGCCGATGTCGCCGATGCAGCCGCCGATCCCGGATTGCGCCGGGTCGTCGCGCCAGCCGGCCTGCTTGTTGCCTTGCCCGGCGACGTCGGTGCTGAGCCAGCCCTGTGGGTATTCGACGAAGACTTTGCGCACGCGACCGATGACACCACTGGCGACCATCTCTCGTGCCTGCCAGACCATCGCATAGCCGAGATAGGTGTGTGCCAGCGCGTAGACTCGCTTGCTGCTGGCGACCACTGAATGCAGCCCTTGCACTTGCGCCAGATTCAGCGCGGCGGGCTTCTCGCTGAATACATGGAAACCGTCGCTCAATGCCTGGCTGGCAATCGGTGCGTGGAGATGATTGGGCGTGACGACGACCAGCAGCTGCATGCGTTGCTCAGCCGGAAGCGCAGCCTCGCGGGTGAGCAGGGCCCTCCAGTCGTCATAGCAGCGGTCGGCGGCCAGGCCCAGCGTGGCACCTGTGCGCTGATTATTCTGCCGGTCGCGGCTGAAGGCACCGCAGACCAGTTCAAAGCGTCCATCGAGGCCGGCGGCCTGACGGTGGGCGCGGGCGATGAATGAACCTTCACCGCCTCCGACAAACCCCATTCTTATTTTTTTCGCGGCACTGTGCATGGCGGTCGTCTCGTTCGCTGGATCTGAGTTTGATGGGTGATGTAACCGGTTACATCGTGGTCGAAATCTAGGCTCGAAATGGTCGGGTGTCAAATCGCGCTCAATCAGCAACTGCGTTTCGGTCAGGCGTCGCGTGCGGTAAGCTCCGCGCCTGATCGGCGTGAAACAACGAGGTGATTTTGTCCAATATTCGCGAAGTGGCTCGACTGGCTGGCGTTTCGGTAGCGACCGTGTCGAGGACATTGAAATCGCCCGAGCGCGTATTGGCGCCCACCCGTGAACGCGTTTTGGCTGCGGTGGAGCAGGCGGGTTATCGGCCGAACCTGATGGCGGTGCAGTTTCGCTCACGGCGCACCGGCAACCTGGTGATTCTGGTGCCGACCATCGCCAACACCTTTTTCGCCCGGGTGATCAGCGGCGCGCAGCAAGCGGCCCAGGCCGCCGGTTATCGATTGCTGCTCTGCGATACTCAGGGTCGCGAAGCGCTGGAACGACAATTTGCAGAGCTGGTGTATGCCTATCAGGCTGACGGCGTGATCCAGTTGCGCGCTTTTGATCCATTCGAAAACGTCGCAGCCGACGCCGATCTGCCACCCATCGTCAACGCCTGCGAAGTCATCCACGGCGGACGTCATCCAACGATCAGCCTGGACAACTTCGCCGCCGCCAAAGCCATGACCGAACACCTGCTTGCCCTTGGGCACCGGCGTATCGGCTTGATCAAGGGCTCGAAAAACAGTCCGCTGACTCGCGATCGACTGGCAGGGTACGCGGCGGCGCTGGCCGAAGCCGCTATCGCTTTCGACGAAACGCTGGTCTGCCATGGCAATTTCAGCCTCGACGCCGGATTTGCCGGGGCCGCGAAGATGCTCGCACTGGCCGATCGGCCCAGTGCGCTGTTTTGTGAAAACGACGAAATGGCCATCGGTGCACTGAAGCGCATCCGTCAGGCGGGGCTGCGCGTTCCTGAGGACATGTCGCTGGTCGGCTTCGATGACATTCCGATGGCGGCATACTGCGATCCGCCGTTGACCACCATTTCGCAACCGGCCGAGGCCTTCGGCGAGAAAGCCGTCGAGATGTTGATTGCGCTGATCGAGAAGCAAGCACTGGTGACGCGGCATGTGGTCTTGCCGTTTACCCTGACCCCGCGCAGCAGCACGGCGCCATTCGGCGGGGCGGCTCGGTAGCGGGGCAGCGACTCGGCCGGGCGGGGTTGCGAGTGAACGGTATGGGGAAGTCGATCAACTCGCCGCCGGCGGCGTTGCCAAGGCAATCCCGGCCACGCCCAGGCGCCTGAGTATCTCGAACAACAAATCGCTTTTGGTCACCCCGACAATTCGCGGGCTGCTGACGTAGCCGGTCACGGTCAAGGTAATGCCCTCCGCTGACAACTTGCTGAAACGCACGAACGGCGCCGGTTTGTCGAGGATGGTTTCGTTTTCGCGGTAGGTGTCCAGCAGCAGGTCCTTGACAGCCTCGGGATCGATGTCCAGCGGGAATACCAGTTCCAGCGACGCTACGCCTTGAGCACTGCCACCGAGAGTGACGTTGCGCAGGTTTTGCGAGATCAGTTGCGAGTTGGGCACGATGACGATCGAGCGGTCGCTGAGCTGGATTTCCGTGGCGCGCACGTTAATCCGGCGAATGTCGCCCTCGACGCCGCTGATGCTGATCAGATCGCCGACTTTCACTGGGCGTTCGGTCAGCAGAATCAGCCCTGAGACGAAGTTTTTGACGATTTCCTGCAGGCCAAACCCGATCCCCACTGACAGCGCGCTGACGATCCATGCCAGGTTGGTCCACTGCACCCCCAGTGATGACAGGGTCAGCAGAATCACGAAGGCATAGCCGATATTGGAAAACAGCGTGCTCAGTGATGCGCACATGCCCGGGTCCATGTCGGTCTTGGGCAGGAACTCATTGTCGAGCCAGCGGCGCAATGCGCGAATCAGCCAAATGCCGATCATCAGCGCCAGCAGGGCGTTGAGCAGATGACCCGGGACGATGTTCAGCTTGCGCAGTCCGGCGCCGCCGAGGATCGCCATGATGTTGGTTGCCAACTGCCCCAGCGTGGTGCCGATGCCGCCGACAAACAGCGCGATCACCGCCATCAGCAGCAGCCCCGCGCGGCTGACCCCGGAGAGCAGGATTGCAATCTGCTCCAGGCGCCGGTCGCCCATGCCGAGCAACTGCTTGAGCGCCTTGCCGCTGGCATGCCGGGGCGAAAACAGATGTTCGCAGGCGTCCTTGACCAACTGGATCAGTAAATAAAAACCTGACAGCACGATGTACGCCCACACCAGTTCATAACTGATGAAGCGTGCCAGCGACACGTAGCCGGCGAGCAGCGCAATGGCCGAGACAAACATCGAAACGCTGGCGACGGTGTAGATCACACCGGCGAACGTACTGTGTGCCGCCGACAGGTCGTTGGCCGCCAACAGCGCCTTGCGCACGCGGCCGACACGTAGCAGCAGCGTGGTGAAAATCACCAGCATCACCAGCGAGATCACCCCGCGCCCGGCGATCACGATCTGGCTGCTCATGCCCGTGGCGTTACTGACCTGCACCAGCGTCACCAGCACCAGCAGCGTGCAGGCGAGAATGCGCGGGTAGGGTTGCAGGGCCAGCGCCACCGGATCGGCGATCGCTGGCAGACGCCAGGACGGATGCTGGGTCGACAGCAGCGCGCGGCTGAGCCCGGTGATCAGTACGCAGGCATACACGACCTTTTCGAATTCCTCGGAAAACGTCTCAAGCATCGGCGGCAATGGCGCATGGCGGGTACACGCGTAAAACAGTAATTGCAGGGCAATCGCGGTGGTGACGATGGTCGCCATCGCCGAGGCAAACGCCAGCGCACTGCGGCGCAGACGTCCCTCCGGCACGCGATGGATACACACCCAGGTCAGCCAGCGATCAGCCAGGCTTCGGCCGGATGTCCAGACGAGCAACGCGAGCAGCACCAGCACGCAGGTGAAAAAACGTTGCCCCGGGGCCCAGACAGTAGCGCCCGTGGTGCGCACCTGATCGACAAAAAAACTCAGTCGCTGGCGGTCATCCAGCGTCGGATTTACCAGCGGCGACCAGAAGTGCGGACTCAGCACGCTGCGGGTGCTCAAGGTCAGCTCGCTTTCCAGCAGCGTGCGGCGAATCCCGGCAATCTGCGTAATCAGATCCGCCGCGCTCTGCTTCAGCGTCGCCAGGTTCTTCAGCGTCCCGTCGACCTTGCTCTTCTGCTCCGCCAGCGCTGCGCGCTGCGCGACGATATCGGCCTGCTCGGCCGCCACTTCCGTTCCCGGGGCTGCCCCCAGCACACCCAACTGCACCGCCAGTTGCGCCTGCTGCGGCAACAACGCCGCCGACAATCGATCGACGTCGAGAATGAAGGCCTGCACGCGATCCTGCGGGCCTTCGAGCTGGTTGTAATTATTCGCGGCGGAGATCTGCTGTTTAAGCCCGTCAAGGCGCTGTTGCAGGGCTTGCAGATCACTTTGCGAAATCACCGGCAGCGGCGCTGCGCTGCTGACGGACGGCGCCGGCAGATCGGCCGCCCACAGCGCAAAACCGCTCGGCAAGAACAGCAGCAAGGCGATGAAAAACAGCGGCTTCAATGGGTGGCGCATGGGCGGGGCGGCTCGAATGGATCACACAGCCTATGAGGTTAGGTGATCGGGCCGAATGAGGCGGAAAAGTTTCACTAACGCCTTCGCTGGCAAGCCAGCTCCCACAGGGTTTGGCGGTGCATGGGCAATTGCGGGCCAAACACAAATTCACTGTGGGAGCGAGCCTGCTCGCGAAAGCGGAGTATCAGCCACAGCTGCTCTGACTGGCCCGACGCCTTCGCTGGCAAGCCAGCTCCCACAGGGTTTGGCGGTGCATGTGAAATTCGGGCCAAACACAAACTCACTGTGGGAGCGAGCCTGCTCGCGAAAGCGGAGTATCAGCCACAGCTGCTCTGACTGACCCGGCGCCTTCGCTGGCAAGCCAGCTCCCACAGGGTTTGGCGGCGTATGTGAAATTCGGGCCAAACACAAATTCACTGTGGGAGCGAGCCTGCTTGCGAAAGCGGAATGTCAGCCACAGCTGCTTTGACTGACCCGACGCCTTCGCTGGCAAGCCAGCTCCCACAGGGTTTGGCGGTGCATGTGAAATTCGGGCCAAACACAAATTCACTGTGGGAGCGAGCCTGCTCGCGAAAGCGGAGTATCAGCCACAGCTGCTCTGACTGACCCGACGCCTTCGCTGGCAAGCCAGCTCCCACACGATCGTCAGGTTTGGCGCGCGAAACCGCGAGGTCACCCGCGCTTCGGCAGTTTCCAGTTCGGCCGGATGAAGTGGCAGGTATAGCCATTCGGTATCCGCTCCAGGTAATCCTGATGCTCCGGTTCTGCTTCCCAGAACGGTCCGGCCGCTTCGATTTCGGTCACCACCCGGCCGGGCCACAGTTTAGATGCGTCGACGTCGGCAGCGGTGTCTTCGGCAATAGCGCGTTGCTCGTCGTTGAGGTAATAAATAGCCGAGCGATAACTCGGGCCGAGGTCGTTGCCCTGTCGGTTGGGAGTGCTCGGATCGTGAATCTGGAAGAAGAACTCGAGAATCTGCCGGTAACTGATCACCGCCGGATCAAACTCGATCTCGATGGCTTCAGCATGATTGCCATGATTGCGGTACGTCGCATTTGGCACATCGCCGCCGGTGTAGCCGACACGGGTTTTGAGCACACCGGGGTAACGGCGCAACAGATCCTGCATGCCCCAGAAGCAGCCGCCGGCGAGAATGGCAGTTTCGGTTTGGGTGGTCATGGTGTGTCCTTCCTCTCGGAGACGATGGGGATACTAAGTGTTATGTGGGCGGGTCGGCCGATTCCAAGGTCATGGGCGAAGAGAATCTGATCAAGGGGTGTGCGGGTTGTTCACGTTCTGCGTCAGGAAGTCGGCGATCAGCGCGGTGACCTGCTGCTGAATCACTGCACGCGGTCGCGCATTTTCGCCATCGCGGCAAATGATGCCATCGCCCGGACTGTCCTCTTCGAGCAAGTCCACCGCGCCCGGTTTACAGAGCGACATGAAGCTGAAATGGCTGGCATCGCCAATCTCGACATAACGCGTGGATGCCTTGGGCAGGCGTTGGACCAGGTCGGCGGATTCCAGCGCCGCCGGCAGATCCTGTGACGGCGCCCCTGCGGCAATCACCAGCGCTGGTACTGGCAATGCGGCAAGGCTTTCGTCGGTCAGCCCGCGTGACAGGCCCAGGTCCAGCGATACCACCGCGGTGATGCGCTTGTCGCGCAAGTCACCCGCCAGTGCGGCCTCCGCGGCTGGCGTACTGGCCGGGTTGATCTGTTGATAGACGCGGCAACTGGAAAGCTGCGGATGAGCAGCGCAGTCCTGGGCAAACAGCTGCGGGTCGAAGCGGGCACCGGCTATTTCCATCGCGGTCCAGCCGCCGAGGGAATGGCCTGCGACAGCGATTCGGTGCGTGGCGACGATGCCAAATTTATCGGGTTGAGCCGTGACCGCATCAATCACCCGGCTCAGGTCGACAGTGCGCTGGGCCAACTGCGCCGCCGCCTGCGGATTGCGGTCATGGGTCGTGGTGCCGGGGTGGTTCACCGCAGCGACGATATAGCCCTGGTGCGCCAATTCGCTTGCCAGCCAGGCCTGATTGCTCCAGTTGCCGCGGTAACCGTGGGAGAGTACTACCAACGGGTGTTCGCCAGCAGTGGCGGGTGCATCGCGAACGGCTGACGTGCCGGCAAATACCACATCGTCGGCAATCAACTGCGCCGCGGCGGTCGTGGTGCCTGGGTACCAGACGACCATGGCCAGCGGGCGCTCGTTGTGCGGGTTGGGCAGGATGGAGGAGCGGAAGCCGATCGCACTGACGCCAGCGACAGCCTGGGTTGTCAGCAAGACGAGAAGCAGCGCGCCGCAAGTTTTTTTCATGGGGTTATCGTCCTTGATGAATAAAGCGCAACAGATTAGCACCGGCTCTAAGCCGCCCGCAGAGTAGCCTTACAACAGACTCCATGAAACCCCGACGTAAACGCCTATCCCTTCGCCCGGCGTCGAACGCGCGGCATCCATTCCCTTGTCGTCATAGCCCGGCGTCACCGTCGCGGCATAACGCTTGTTGGTCAGGTTGCGCATGTCCACCCAACCTTGCCAATCGCCCTTTGGCGCGTTGTAGCCCAACGTGGCGCCGAACAGGGCGTAGGGGTCGGCGTAATAGCTGTTCGCATAATCAACGGCGACCTTCGACACCCACTGGGTATTCACGGCGGCAAAGAAGCCCTGCGGCCAGTCGTAACGCAGCTCGCCCTGGTAGTAATGCATCGGCAGGCCCGGCAGCCGGTTGTCGCCGAAGCGATCGTCGTCGCGATAATGGAAGTCACTGAAGGTATAGGCCTGACGCAAGCTCAGTCGGCGGCCATCAGCGGCGCGCCAAAGCTGGCTGTTGAGGCTGGCTTCGATGCCTTGGTGCACGGTCGGGCTGGCATTGAGTTCGTAAGGCGTGACGGCATTGGCGTCTGGCAGGACCGAGAGCAGTTCGTGGCGGACCTGGGCGTAGTACCACGCCAGGCTCCATTCACCCAGTTTGCTGTCGCCACGACCGCCGAGTTCCAGGGTGGTCGCGGTCTGGTTTTGCAGCTCGATCGGGTCGCGCTGGGCGCCGGTCGCGGCGCCGTTACCCGCTGGGAAGCGCACGTTCGAACTGTAGATCAGCGACCACGGGTGCGGCGCTTCGACGGAGCGGCTGAGGTTGCCAAACACTTGCACCTGCGGGGTGATCTGGTAGCGCAGGCCGATACGCGGTGCGTAGTCCCAGTCGCCGAGGCTGGTTTTGCCGCCGCCCTGCGGGTAGGTCACGGCGCTTTCGCGGCGGGTATAGATGGCGGCGAGGCCGGTGGTCAGCCAGAGGTCGTCAGCGATTTCCAGGTCGTTGCCAACGTGCAGGACGGTGTCCGAACCTTGGTACGTGAAGTTGCGCATGCGTGTGCCCGGCACATAGGTGGCGGTATTGCCGGTGGGGATGCGCACGAATTCGCTGGCGCCGTCGTTGGGCAGGTGTTTGGTCACCCGCAGGCCGGCGTTGCTGCGGCTTTCCATGCCGAACACGGTGTCGCGACGCTTGTAGTCGAAGGTGCCGCTGACATCGGTGTAGGCCACCTTCAGCCGGTTCGGGCCTTCGCGCAAATCCATGGGGTAGTCGTGGTAGACGAGGCCGGTCTGAATGCTCGAATCGTCGTCGATGTAGAACGTGGTCTTGTTGCCGATGAAGGTGCTGCCCGGTTGCTTGCGGCTGTCGTCGCGCGCGACATAGGCCGGGTTGGCCGCCCGTGGGCTGTGTTCGATGGAATGCTTGGTCACGCGGCCGGCGAGGTCGTTGTCGGTTTCCCGGTAGCGGATATAGAAGCGCGTTTCCAGGTTCGGGTTGAAGCGATAGCCGAAGTTGGCGATCACACCCTTGCTGTCGCTGGCGGTGTGGTCCTGATAGCCGTCGGCGATGGCGTTGGTCAGCGACACGTAATAGTCGAAGTCGCCCAGCACTTGCCCGGAGCTGACCTGACGCTGCTGATAACCATGGCTGCCGGTGGCGTAGCGCACTTGCAACTTTGGCGCGGTGTAGCCGGTGTGGCTGACGTAATCGATGGCGCCGCCCAAGGCGAGTGAGCCGCGATCGAAACCGTTGGCCCCGCGCAGCACTTCGACGTGCTCGACCCACAGCGGCTCGAGCAATTCGTAAGGCGTGCCGCCGGGCCCGCTCAGCGGCAAACCGTCGAGCTGGGTGTACAGCCCCGATGCGTGGGCGCCCGGCGCACGGTTGATGCCGGAGCCTCGAATGGAAATCTTCACGCCTTCATTACCGGAAGACTGCGCATAGACGCCTGGCTGATAGGCCAGCACATCCTGATTGCTCGCCACGCGGCCCTGCAACGGCTGACGCATGTCGACCACATTGGTCGCGCCGGGCACCTGTTCCAATCGCCCCCTGGCCTCGTCGACGGAGGCCTCGGTGGCGTTGCGTTCATCCGCCGAAATCAGCACTTGCCCCAGCTCCAGACCTTGAGTCTCGGCCAATGCCGGGCAGGCCAGGGCCAGGCCGAGCAGGGCGGTGGGCAGGGATTTGAACGACGGCATCGAGAAACTCCAGCAGACAGGAACGGGCAATGAACAGTGCGACGTTGCAAAGTACGAAGGAAACACATGGCGAAGGGGCCTTTTCGCCCGGCAATGGCAAACGGCAAGGCTTGAACTAACCTCACGGATCAGACGGGTCTGGTCAATAAACAATTTCGTTGCGCTGTTGATTTCGTGAGGGCTGGTGCATGGTAAAAGATAAGCAAAAACCTGCGAAAGCAGCGGCGCGTCCCCGCTTGAAAAACAAGGACTACCTCGAACAGCTGCGCAAGCTGCACGTTGAACTGGTCAAGCTGCAAGAATGGGTCATCGCCGAAGGCGTCAAGGTGTGTATCGTCTTTGAAGGGCGCGACGGCGCCGGCAAGGGTGGGACGATCAAGGCGATTACCGAACGGGTGAGTCCGCGGGTGTTCCGGGTCGTGGCGCTGCCGGCACCGACCGATCGGGAAAAAAGCCAGATGCACGTGCAGCGTTACCTGCCACATTTGCCGGCGGGCGGGGAAGTGGTGATCTTCGACCGCAGCTGGTACAACCGCGCCGGTGTCGAGCGTGTCATGGGCTTTTGCACCGATGAACAGGCTGACAAGTTTCTCAAATCGATTCCCTGGGTGGAGAACGCCATCGTCGATTCGGGCGTGATCCTGCTCAAATATTGGCTGGAGGTCAGCCCCGAGGAGCAGACCCGCCGGCTCGAAGCGCGAATCAACGACGGCCGCAAGATCTGGAAGCTGACGCCAATGGATCTGAAATCCTACAGCCGCTGGTACGACTATTCTCGTGCGCGGGACGAGATGTTCAAGTACACCGATACCGACCGGGCGCCCTGGCTGGTGGCCGACTCCAACGACAAGCGCCGGGCGCGGCTGAACATCATCACCGACCTGCTTAGTCGCATACCTTATAAAGAGGTCAAGCGCGAGAAAGTCGAACTGCCGAAACGGCAGAAACCGGGCAAGTACCGTGAACCGGACTATCCGTATAATCGCGTTGCTCAACAGTTTTGAGGCGCGGCGTCAGCTAGCATGGCGCTGTCCCGGGGTGTCGGCGGTTCACTTCAGCCTGGAACAGGCCGCATAGCGCTTGCCGGTGTGATTCGACCGGCGGGCGCAGCGTCTAGCCCCAGTGTCCCCGCGATCCCATGGGGCGAGACTTCGGAACCCGGCATGCAAGCGCTGTTGAACGAGATTCTTGACGCTGTCCGGCCCCTCATCGGGCAGGGCAAGGTGGCTGACTATATTCCTGCCCTCGGCACTGTGCCGGCCAATCAACTGGGCATCGCCGTGTATGGCAATGACGGCGAAATGTACTGCGCCGGCGACGCGGATACGCCGTTCTCGGTGCAAAGCATTTCCAAGGTGTTCAGCCTGGTGCAGGCCATCGACCATTCTGGTGAAGCGATATGGGAGCGCCTCGGTCATGAGCCGTCCGGGCAGCCGTTCAACTCGCTGGTGCAGCTGGAGTTCGAGCGAGGTCGGCCGCGCAATCCGTTTATCAATGCCGGTGCGCTGGTGATCTGCGACATCAACCAGTCGCGCTTCGCTGCCCCGACGCTGTCGATGCGGGATTTCGTCAGACGTCTTTCCGGCAATCCGCAGATCATGATCGACGGCAAAGTGGCCGACTCCGAATACCAGCACCGTGCGCGCAATGCGGCGATGGCTTATCTGATGCAATCGTTCGGCAATTTCCATAACGACGTCGAGGCGGTGCTGCGCAGCTACTTCAGCCATTGCGCGCTGCGCATGAATTGCATCGATCTGGCCCGGGCGTTTTGTTTCCTGGCCAACGATGGTTTTTGCAAACACAGCGGCGAGCAGATCCTCACGCGCCGGCAGACCCAGCAGGTCAACTCGATCATGGCCACCAGCGGTTTGTACGACGAAGCGGGCAACTTCGCCTATCGCGTCGGCTTGCCGGGCAAGAGCGGTGTCGGCGGCGGGATTGTTGCGGTGGTGCCGGGGCAGTTCACGGTGTGCGTGTGGTCGCCGGAATTGAATGCGGCCGGCAATTCGCTCGCAGGCATGGCGGCGCTGGAACTGCTCAGCTCGCGGATTGGCTGGTCGGTGTTCTGATACACGCGATGCCCCCTGTAGGAGTGAGCCTGCTCGCGATAGCGCTGGACCAGTCGGCATCATCTCGTCTGACATACCGCTATCGCGAGCAGGCTCGCTCCCACAGGGTTCACTGTTGCTTTGGCGGATCGCGTTCTATACATTTTCCGGCCGCCCCCTGCATGGTGAATCCGTTTCATGTCTCTTGCGCTCGAACGTCTAGTCGCTGGCACGCCGATCCCTTTCGCCGGTAACCGCGTCACCGTGGTCAGCCCCGAACTGGCGGCGCGGTTTCAGCCCGGTGACCATTTGCTGGTCGAGCAGGTCAGTGGCGCGTTATTGCTGATCCCCGTGGCGGATCAACAGGCCGCGTCGGTGGCGATCGAGCGGGCGGCGGCAGCTTTCACCGCGTTGTCGGCGGTGTCCGATGAAGCCATCAGCCAGTTTTTCGACCGGTTCGCCGAGCGTCTCGAAAGCCCTGAATGCTGGGCGCAGATCGAAGCTGCCAATCTTGCCGACATCGAGCGCGCCAGGGGCCGTGGCCGCTCCACCACCCGCTTGCTCGCCGATGACCGCATGCGCCGCGACATGATCGCCGGCCTGCGCGCCTGGCGTGACGCGTCGCCGACGCGCGGCAAGGTCATCAGCAGCGTCGAGCACGACGGCTGGAAAGTCGAGCAAGTGGTCTCGCCGCTGGGCATCGTCGCGTTTGTTTTTGAGGGCCGGCCGAACGTGTTCGCCGATGCCGCCGGCGTGCTGCGCACGGGCAACACCGCCGTATTGCGTATCGGCAGCGATGCGCTGGGCACCGCGCAGGCTATTGTTACCCACGCACTGAACCCGGCGCTGGCCGATACCGGTCTGCCGGCCGGCGCGGTGTCGCTGGTGGAGAGCGTCAACCATGCGGCCGGTTGGGCGATGTTCGCCGACCGCCGTCTGTCACTGGCTGTGGCGCGCGGGTCGGGGCGTGCGGTCAGTCAATTGGGCAGCATCGCCCAGCAGGCCGGCACTGCGGTGAGCCTGCACGGCACCGGTGGCGCGTGGCTGATCGCCCACCGTGACGCCGACGCCACACGCTTTGCGGCGGTGGTGCGCAACTCGCTGGATCGCAAGGTTTGTAACACGCTGAACGTCTGCCTGATCCAGCGCGACCGCGCCGCCGAGTTGGTGCCGCTGTTCCTCGCTGCACTGAAGGACGCAGGGACCGCTCGCGGTCAGGGCTGCAAGTTGCACATCGTCGAAGGCAGCGAACATTGCCTGCCGGCCGAATGGCAAAACGCAACGGTCGAGGTTTATCGCGCCGAGGGCTATCAGACCGAAGCGTTGGCCGAACCTTTGGCAGAGGCACAACTGGGCCGTGAGTGGGAGTGGGAAGAAACCCCGGAAGTCAGCCTGATGATCGTCGACGATTTGAATCAGGCGATTGCCTTGTTCAACCGTTACAGCCCGCAATTTACGGTGTCGTTGATCAGTGAGGATGCGGCGGTTCAGGAGCGCTTCTATAACGCGGTGAATGCGCCGTTTGTAGGCAATGGCATCACGCGTTGGGTCGATGGGCAATACGCCCTGAACAAGCCGGAGCTGGGGCTTTCGAACTGGGAGAGCGGGCGCTTGTTTGCGCGCAGTGCGATTCTGTCGGGCGATGGCGTGTTTACCGTGCGCAGCCGCATGAGTCAGGTTGATCTCACGGTAAAACGCTGACCCCAGACTTGTACTTGATCGTTCCCACGCTCCGCGTGGTAACGCAGCCCGTGACGCTCCGCGTCACTGGACGCAGAGCGTCCCTAGAGGCATTCCCACGCGGAGCGTGGGAACGATCACCGCGGGGTCAGGCTGCGTTGGAAGTCTCGGCATGGATCGCACAAGTCTCGGGTTGCTCGGCCAGCGCTACAAATGTGCGGCGATCCGCAGACAGCGCGTCGATCGAGCCGGTCTCGATGTCATACACCCAGCCATGCAGGTTCAGTCGCCCTTGTTCCTGGGCCAGGCGCACGCTCGGGTGGGTCTGGATATTCGCCAGTTGGGCGATCACATTTTCGCGCACCATCGAACTCAGCTTCGCCGCATCGCTGCCATGCGCGCGCGCTTCATTCATGACCTTCGCCGACTCGGCGTGCTGCAGCCAGCCGCTGACGGCGGGCAGATGATCCATGCACTTGCACTGGGCAATCGCCGTCATCGCGCCGCAGTCCGAGTGGCCGCAAATCACAATGTCGGTCACCCCCAACACCGCTACCGCATATTCCACGGTGGCCGATACCCCACCCGGATGCGGGCTGTAGGACGGCACGATATTGCCAGCGTTGCGGATCACGAATAGCTCACCGGGTTCTTGCTGGGTCAGCAGTTCCGGCACCACGCGGCTGTCGGAACAGGTAATGAACAGCGTGCCGGGCTGCTGGGTGGTCGCCAGGTGTTTGAACAGTGCGCTGCGTTGCGGAAAGGCTTCTTTCTGAAATTTCAGGAAACCATCAATCAGGGCTTTCATGGGTGTGTCCTCTTCAATGCAGATCGGTAGGCCCGCATACCCCAGGCATGCGGGCCGGTGCGGATCAGAACGGACGCAGCGGCAGGAATTTGCCATCGAGGGTGACCACGGCGCGGGAACCGCCTTCCGGGTCTTCGACTTTTTTGATGTCGAGTTTGAAGTTGATGGCGCTGATGATGCCGTCGCCGAACTGCTCATGAACCAGCGCTTTGAGCGTGGTGCCGTAAATCTGGATCATCTCGTGGAAACGGTAGATGGTCGGATCGGTCGGCACACCGCTGAGGCTGCCACGCAGCGGAATGATTTGCAGGGCGGCGACATCGGCGGCGGTCAGCTCAAGCTTGTCACCGACTACCTGAGCGGCGTGGTCCGGCAGCGGGTGCTGGCCGAGGAGGGCGGCGGTGACGTAAGCGAGGCTCAGACCTGTGCCATCGGCCAAATCCTGCCACGACAGATCTTTCTTCGCTTTGGCGTCAAGAACGCGGGTGGTCAGGGCCAGGCTGTTGTCGTTGTAGGCGTGGGACTGTTGCATGGTGTCACTCCTTTCAGGGTTGGCTTGCTGTGTGGCAACCATGTTCGGCTGATTGATCCATAGCGTCCAAGACCGATATACAATACTTCGCATAAGCCTTGCCTATAGATGGTGTTTCCCATGCTGCTGCGACATTTGCGTTATCTGCTGGCCGTTGCCGATCACGGCGGCTTCACTCGCGCGGCCGAAGCGCTGCATGTGTCGCAGCCGACGCTGTCGCAGCAGATTCGGCAACTGGAAGAGACCTTGGGCGTGAGTCTGTTTGATCGCACATCACGCACAGTCAAACCGACGGATGCTGGCGCGGCCTACATCGAATGCGCGCGGCGAGTGCTGGTGGAATTGCAGGCGGGGCAGCGCGCACTGCACGATGTGAAAGACTTGTCTCGCGGCACGCTGCGTCTGGCGATGACGCCGACGTTCATGGCGTACCTGGTCGGGCCTCTGGTGCGCGACTATGCGGCGCGGTTTCCGGGGATTCACTTGCAGATCTTCGAATTGTCGATGGACGACATCGAGGCCGGGCTGGCGGATGACTCGCTGGATGTGGCGATTGCCTTTACGCCGGTGCGCAACGCCGACATTGAGTGCATCCCGGCGTTTACCGAGACGCTGGGAATCATGGTCGGGCGTGGGCATCCGATGTATGACTGCCGCTCTGTGCTGACGCCGAACGATATCGCACAGCTTGATTTTGCCTTGTTGGCGTCGGACTTCATCACGCGGTTATCGGTGGATGAATATTTCCGCCAGAACGGCATCACGCCGAAGGTGCGGATTGAGGTGAATTCGGTGAGTACGCTGCTTGAGGTGGTGCGTTGTTCGCCGATGGCGACGATGTTGCCGCAGGCGATTGCAACGCAAGATCGCGCCTTGCGCAGGCTCGCGGTTGAAGGCGAGGCGCCGCAGCGGGGGGCGGCGTTGTTGCGCCGGCGCAATAATTATCACAGTGCGGCGGCGCTGGCGTTTGTGGAGTTGGTGCTAGAGCTATAAAACTACCAGGCGACGCTGTCCCCTGTAGGAGTGAGCCTGCTCGCGATAGCGTTTATTCAGACATGACTATATAACTGACACACCGCTATCGCGAGCAGGCTCACTCCTACAGGGAGATGCGCTGAACTCTGGATGCAAAAAGGGCCTGCTCCTAATCGGAAGCAGGCCCTTTTCATTATCAAAGTTACAACTCAATAAAACCGATCAATCACCCGAACTTCATTGTTGTTCTGCATCGAGTCCCACGCCTGTTTCAGCGTTTGCAGCACATTACCGATGAAGTCCTTGTCGGCCGCGGCCTTCTTGCCGACATAACCGTGGCCGCGGCGGTACATCTTCAGGCGGGCCAGCAGGTTCTGGTTGTTGCGGTCGAATTCTTCTTCGCCAGCGTGGGGCGACAGGCAGTCGATATGTACCTGACCCGACTTGCTGATCCACAGAATGTGGCTGTCGTGGCTGTCTTTCTGCGCAGCGAACATACGAGCCAGTTCTTCGACGGTAGGTTGATTGTTCAGATTCATTGTTATGCCCCTTGACCAGTCTGGTGATCTTTCAAAGTTGATTCGCTAATACAGGTAGCCCATCGGTTAGTTGATCCCTGGCACCGAAACCAGGACGTCAGCGTTCGCCCGTTTGAAGAACGGGGTCGTGCATCTGTTGCATGTAGTCGTGTTGAATAACTGCTACGCAATAGCGTCACAACGAGGAGAAGCAGCGAAAACCGGGAGGCTCCTTGACGACATATCCAGTGTCGACCACAAGCGTCTTGAGAATTTTCGCCAGCGCTTCTCGTCCTTGTACTGGACGTTCAGGCCAGGTCAGCTTCTTCAATCTGCCTTGTGGGCAGCGTGTATCCGGAAAAAACAACTCGGCGGTCAGACGAGTTTGCTCAAGCGTGTTACCAGCGCTCCCGATCGGGGAACGTCTTCATCATGCAAAAGCAAAACGACGCCGTCAACGGTTTTGTAGTGATTATTTTCAAGCACTACATATTGTCCGACAAAGCTGTTTTGGAATGAGAAAAAATCTGTTTCGCCACCGGGAAGCGGGAACCGCGAGGGATTTATCGGGTCGCCGGCCGGGCCGCGCGTTTACGCGTGGTGGGGGTTTTACCTGCCGTCGCCTTGCGTTTTTTCTTCCATGGCGCTGCGGCCTTGCCGGCGGGAGGCGGGCCGCTGATGGTCAGGCTCAGGCCGGAGCAGCGGGTGACTTGCTTGCTCATCCACGCGGCCTGTTTGGTGACGAACTCTTCCAGACTCATTTCACCGCTCTGCACCATGTCCAGCGCCTGCTCCCAGATCGCCGTGGTGCCGGGATCGGCAATGGCGCGGGGCACCGCATCGATCAGACTGAAAGCGGCGGGCGTCGCCGCCAGTGCCTTGCCGTTCTTGACCAGATAACCACGGTCGAGCAAGCCCTGAATGATCGATGCGCGAGTGGCCTCGGTGCCGATGCCAGTGGTGTCCTTGAGTTTCTGTTTGAGCAGCGGATCTTCGACCAGTCTGGCGACGTTCTTCATCGCCTTGATCAGGTCGCCCTCGGTGTAGGGCTTGGGCGGTTGCGTCCATAGATCCTTGAGATTGACCTTTTCAACCGCGCATTCGACGCCTTGGCTCAAGGCTGGCAAGGTTTGCGGCGCCGGCGCTTCGCGGCCCTTGGCCGGTGCCAGGGCTTCGGGGAGTGCGCGCTTCCAGCCCGGTTCGATGATCTGCTTGCCCACAGCGCGCAGCGCCTGCCCGTTGCAATCGAAATCAGCCTGAGTGCGATCGAATTCGTGGTTGGGCAGGAACTGCGCCAGATAGCGCGCGCGAATCAATGTATAGACCGCACGGTGCTTGCCGGTCAGGCGCTCAAGGTTTTTCGCCGCGGCAGTGGGGATGATACCGTGGTGAGCGCTGACCTTGGCGTCGTTCCAGGCACGCGAGCGACGCTGCGGTTCAAGATACCCCTGCAAGGCTTCAAGGCCCGGATCAGCCTGACGCAGCGCCGCGAGAATTGCCGGAGCCTCGCTGTGCTGACTCAGCGGCAGAAAGCCGCAATCACTGCGCGGGTAGGTGATGACTTTGTAGGTTTCGTAGAGGGCCTGGGCGATGTCGAGGGTTTCCTGGGCGCCGAGGCCGAGTTTCTTCGAGCAGACTTCCTGCAACGTGCCGAGGTCGAAGGGCAGCGGCGCCACTTCGCGCAAGCGCTCGGTTTTCAGCTTGACCACCCGTGCGCTGTCAGCGCTTTTCATGGCCGCCGCGGCCTGTTGAGCCAACGCCTGATTCAGGCAGCGATCCTGATCATCACAAACATCCGCCGGCGCTTGCCACTGCGCGGTAAAGCGCGTGCCGTTGTGCGACAACTCCACATCGATCGCCCAGAACGGCACCGGTACGAAATCGGCGATGCTGCGATCGCGATCGACCACCAGCCGCAGGGTAGGCGTCTGCACCCGGCCCACTGGCAATACGCCCTGATAGCCGGACTGGCGGCCGAGCAAGGTGAACAACCGACTCATGTTCATGCCGATCAGCCAGTCCGCCCGCGAACGCCCCAGCGCCGAGTGATACAGGCTGAACGTTTCGGCGCCCGGCTTCAGCGCGGCCAGGGCCTTGCGAATCGACGCCTCATCCAGCGCCGACAGCCACAAGCGGCGGATCGGTCCGCGATAACGGCAGTGCTCGACCAGCTCCCGGGCGATCATCTCGCCCTCACGGTCGGCGTCGGTGGCGATGATCAGTTCGCTGGCCTCGCCGAGCAGGCGCTTGACCGCTTTGTACTGACTGGCGGTGCGCGGCTTGACGGTCATTTTCCACTTGTCCGGAATGATCGGCAGGTCCGCCAGCACCCAGCGTTTGTAGCGTGCGTCATAGGCATCCGGCGGCGCGGTTTCGAGCAAGTGGCCGATGCACCAGGTTACTGTGACGTCCGTTCCCAGCCAGCAGCCATCGCCCCGGCGTCTCGCGCCGAGCACGGCCGCAATGTCTTTGGCCTGGGAGGGTTTTTCACAGAGGTACAGCCGCATAGCCACCATCGTCAATCGTTGTCCGGGGAGGGCACAGAATGGCCGGACTTCGCGCTGGGGGCAACTTTTATCTGTATGGATATACAGCGGCGGCCACGGTGAGCCGTTCGGCTGTAAACCCAGCCAGACGCCGACGCATCAGCTATACCTGAATCGGTCTCTTCGCCGTATCCAGGAGAACCCCCGATGAAAAGCGCCGGACTCAACCCTGTCATCAGCCTCGAACAACTCACTGGTTGCCTGCTGGTAAAATTCCATGGCATCCAGATTGCCGCATCCGCCCACGTGCTGATCCTCAACGAAGCCAATTATCCACCGGTTTATTACGTCCCCCGCGAAGACATCGAGGAAAAGTACTTCGCCCGCACGGATCACACCAGCTATTGCCCGTACAAGGGCGACGCCAATTATTTCACGCTACAAGTGCCGGGACATGAAGCCGCGAATGCGGTGTGGACGTATGAACATCCGAAAGTGTCAGTCGCGCCGATCCGCGACTACGTGGCGTTTTATCCGGATCAGGTCGAGTTTAAGGTGATCGTGCCTGAAGACTGAGTCCACGTCTGGCGAATTAACACTCGCGTGGGGCTGTGTCTGCTAGGGCAACAGCCCACATTCAGTCAAGCCGAAGAAGGTGATGCTGATAGATGGAATATTTCTTTTTCAGCAATGCACCAAAAAATACAGAAACGTCCCGGCCGTCCAGTTTCTGCAGGTACTTCAGTGCATGGGAGGTGTTCTGAAAGTTCGTGGATCGGGACAGAAATGCCGAGCTGAGCGATTCCGAAACATCGGAGGCCTTTATGTTGAGGCCTTGCGTAGCAGGATCGAATGCCTCTTCTATCCAGCTCAATTGCGTCTCTTTGAGTCTTTCAAACGAGACAGGGCGGGAGATCCTGCTGAATACCTTGTCGGGCATCTGGCTTTGACTGCTCAGTGTTTCCACAAAAGAAGTGAACGAGCGTGCTTCACCAACGTTTTCCGGGTCCGAATGAAAAACAATGCTCGGCGTAGCACTGTTGTCGTAGCTGTAGCGGTGACGGTAAGTGGCCACGAGGCGATGAGGAATAATCGTTAACAACCCATGAAAGTGTAAAGCTTGGAAACGCTGCGATTGGCTGTTGCCGGCCTCCGTATACACGTCATCACGGTAGTGCCATATTTCATGTCGCTTCAAATCCAGGGCTTTTTCGAGTCGGTTTTCCAGTTCGTAGTCGGACAGGAAAGTCGGGCATACGTAGGCGGCCGTGGATCGCAGCGAAAGCCAATACAAGGCATTGTGTTGCAGAGGTTCATCAGTACCCCTGTGTTTGCGAAGATCAAAGGCGAAGGCGCCTGGGTTGCTATTCACCGGGATAGCGTTGCGCGAAGAAATGATTTTGCTGGTGGAACTGCCGGGGTGAAAGCTTGAGGTTTTAGCCTGTATGTAAAAGGGCTGAACGCTGGTTGCGACGGCATCGTAGCCACCGAGGTTACGTTCTTGTCTTTGCGTAACCTGCCGAATCTTGGCCCTGCCTCCATTCCCGTCCGGAAGATCACGCAGCATTCGATCTATCAGGGTCAACAATTCGGCTTCAGCGAATTTGGCTTTTGAAATCACGGATTCTTCCCTGGATATTGAAACAGTTCTATGGATTGAAATGGCAAACGCGGGCTGCCTGCCTGGCTAGTCGGATTCACTGTTCCTTTGATGAGCCCAAAGCTTTCAATCACGAACTCAACAAGAGCAACGCCACCATCGGGTAGTACCTGCCGTCGTGGCTATGCGTCTTCTGCGCATGGCTCGGAGCGACCCAGGCAATCGCAGCACAGGAGATATCCAGAAGCATTTTCCGGAACATCCGGATCTGCGCTACATCTGCTGGCTTGCCTGCTGAGTACGGAGCGATGAATACGGCGCCCAGCCTCGGCTCGTCGTAATGGACCCGATTGGCATCCCGGATGGCCCACGCGCATTTTTCGTTGATTTGCGCCCTGGCACGCTCCGGGTTATCGATGGGGACGTAGGAGACCTTTGCCTCGATGCTCCAACCGTGAGTTTCGTTGGCAATATACAGATCGTTGCGTCCGATGGAGGAGTACGACTCTGTCCCCTCGTTTGCAATTTTGCGAACCTGATATTCCTCGATGGCTGTCCAGTCAGCCTTCCAGGCAGCACCCGCAAGAATGCTGACGTTAGCCTGCTCGTTGTACCAGTAAGGCAAATCATCGGCGTCCCATACATCGATGTAGCGCTGGACGCAATTAATCCAGCTGAGGAGAACTGGCCTTAGACCTTCTAGCGGTGCGGAAGGAATCCCGACATGTCGGTCTGTTGCCGAGAGGTGATTTTCTGACAAAAATTGTTCGTTTTCTTGGGTAGGGCTGACAGTGGATCGTGGCGCATCGGTCATGTCCTGTTCCTTAGGATTAGAGGCTAGCCACCCGGTGGACGCTTGCCCGGGATGCGATGGTATTGAAGTGCCACTAATCTGTCGATGGTAATAATGCAGGCAGCAGAAAGCCGCTCGGGTGCCCCCGAGACGGCTCGGTTAATGTACTCAGTTCTTGTCCAGATCGATATTCTTCGTCTCCCGCAAACAGATCATCCCCACCACCAGGCTCACCCCCGTAATCAGCACCGGGTACCACAGCCCATAGAAGATATCGCCGGTGTAGACCACCAAGGCAAACGACACGGTCGGCAGGAACCCGCCGAACCAGCCATTGCCGATGTGATACGGCAGCGACATCGAGGTGTAGCGGATGCGGGTCGGGAACAGTTCGACCATCAGTGCCGCGAGCGGGCCGTAGCACATGGCCGAAATGATGATCAGCGCGACGATGAGGGCGACGATCATCGGTTTGTTGATCTGCTGCATGTCTGCTTGTTGTGGATAGCCGGCGAGGGTGATCGCGCCGCGCAGTGCCGCCTCATCGAAACCGTCCAGTTTCACGTCGCCAACGCTCACTTGCACGCCGCTACCCGCAGGCGCAGCGACGCTGGAGTAGGGCAGGCCTTGCTTGACCAGGAAGGTTTTGACCTTGTCGCACGGACTGTCGAATTTGGCTTTGCCCACCGGGTCGAACTGGAAGGTGCAGGTGGCCGGGTCCGCCAGCACGGTGATGGGTGCCTGGCGGCTGGCCAGGTCGATCGCCGGGTTGGCGTAGTGGGCCAGGGATTTGAAGATTGGAAAGTACAGCACGGTTGCCAGCAGCAGGCCGAGCATCAGCACCGGCTTGCGCCCGACCTTGTCCGACAGCCAGCCGAAGAAGATGAAGAACGGCGCACCGATCACCACGCTGACGATCAACAGACTGTTGGCCACCGCCGGGTCCATTTTCAGGAATTGAGTGAGGAAGAACAGCACGTAGAATTGCGCCGCGTAAAAGGTCACCGCTTGCCCGGCGTTGATACTGAACAGGGCGATCAGCACAACCTTGAGATTCTCCCATTTGCCGAAGGATTCACGGATCGGCGCCTTCGAGGTTTTGCCTTCTTCCTTCATTTTCAGGTAGGCCGGCGACTCGTGCAGGCTCAGGCGAATCCAGGTGGAAATGCCCAGCAGCACAATCGACAGCAGGAACGGAATGCGCCAGCCCCAGACTTCAAACTGATCGCCGGTGAAGTAGCGGCAACCGAGCACCACCAGCAGCGACAGCAATAGGCCGAGGGTGGCGGTGGATTGAATCCAGCTGGTGTGGAAACCGCGTTTGCCGATCGGCGCGTGCTCGGCCACGTAGGTCGCCGCGCCGCCGTATTCGCCGCCGAGGGCCAGGCCCTGGAGCATGCGCAGCACCACCAGAATGATGGGCGCGGCGATGCCGATGCTGGCGTAAGTCGGTAGCAGGCCGACGCAGAACGTCGCCACGCCCATCAGAATGATCGTCGCGAGAAACGTGTATTTGCGCCCGATCATGTCGCCCAGCCGGCCGAACACCAGCGCGCCGAATGGCCGCACGATAAAACCTGCGGCGAAGGCCATCAGCGCAAAGATGAACGCCGTGGTGTCGTTGACCCCGGCGAAGAACTGCTTGCTGATCACCGCCGCGAGGGCGCCATAGAGGAAGAAGTCATACCACTCGAACACCGTCCCGAGTGATGAAGCGAAGATGACTTTCTGTGTCGCGTTGCTGGTCTCGGCGCTGCCTGCAGCGTCCAGCGGCTGAGCGTGTTCTGACATGTCGGTATCCCTCACAGTGATTGTTTTTGTTGTTCCACTGGTGTTGCGTGTCCGGGTGATGCGATGCCTTGAACGGGATGCAAATCTTTGTGGGAGCGAGCTTGCTCGCGAAGGCGTCCTGTCAGTCAATGTCTATGTTGAATGATCTACCGCTTTCGCGAGCAAGCTCGCTCCCACAGGTACAGTGTTTACAGCATTCGGTTTGAAGATCAGTTGTGCCGCCTTCTCGGCAATCATCAGCGTAGGCGAACACGTGTTGCCCGAGGTGATGGTGGGCATGATCGAGGCATCGGCAATGCGCAAACCGGGCACGCCATGAACGCGTAGCTGTGCGTCAACCACTGCGTCGCCATCGTTACCCATGCGACAAGTGCCGACCGGATGGAAAATCGTCGTGCCGATTTTTGCCGCCGCTTCCTGCAATTGTGCGTCGCTTTGCAGGCTGTCACCCGGCAGATACTCGACCGGTTTGAACGGTTGCAGGGCTGGGGCGCTGACGATGCGTCGGGTCAGGCGAATCGCATCGGCTGCCACGCGCAAGTCTTCCGGATGGCTGAGGTAGTTGGGCTGAATCAACGGCGCCGCTTGCGGGTCCGTCGAACGAATCTCGATACGGCCCCGGCTCTTCGGCCGCAGGTCGCACACTGACGCGGTGAACGCCGGAAAGCTGTGCAGCGGCTCGCCAAAACGCTCCAGTGACAGCGGCTGCACGTGATATTGCAGGTTCGCGGATGACTGCTCCGGCCCGGAGCGGGCGAACGCACCCAACTGACTCGGCGCCATCGACAGCGGCCCGCTGCGGTCGTACAGATAACGCAGGCCCATGCCCATTTTGCCCCACACGCTGCCGGCAATCTGGTTCAACGTACGCGCGTTTTCCAGCTTGTAGATCAGGCGCAGTTGCAAGTGATCCTGCAGGTTGCTGCCCACCCCCGGTAACTCATGGATTACGCCGATGCCGAGGCGTTCGAGCAGCGGCCGGGGGCCAATCCCCGAGCGTTGCAAAATGCTCGGCGAGCCGACGGAACCGGCACACAGGACAATCTCCTTGCGCGCCTTGAACTGCTTGATCTGGCCATCGTGACGAGCGCTGACTTTCGAAGCACGGCCGTTCTCCAACAGGACACGATCAACCTCAACCCCCGTCAGCACGGTCAGGTTCGACCGGCCACGCACGGGTTTCAAAAATGCCTTCGCCGCGTTCCAGCGCACCCCGGCCTTCTGATTGACCTGAAAGTAGCCGCAGCCTTCGTTGTCGCCCTGATTGAAGTCATCGATGCTGGAAATGCCGCTTTGTTCGGCAGCGCTGCGAAACGCATCGAGAATCGGCCAGGACAGGCGCTGTTGTTCCACGCGCCACTCGCCGTTGGCGCCGTGAAACTCAGCGGCGCCGGCAAAGTGATTTTCGCTCTGTTTGAACAGCGGCAGCACGTCCTTCCAGGCCCAGCCCGGATTGCCCGCAGCGGCCCAACCGTCGTAGTCGCTGGCCTGGCCGCGCATGTAGATCATGCCGTTGATCGATGAGCAGCCGCCGAGCACCTTGCCGCGTGGATAGCTCAAGGCGCGACCATTGAGGCCCGGTTGTTCTTCGGTTTTGAAGCACCAGTCGGTGCGTGGATTACCGATGCAGAACAGGTAACCCACCGGGATGTGGATCCACGCATAGTTGTCGCGCCCGCCGGCTTCGAGCAGCAACACGCGCTGCTGTGCATCTGCGGACAGCCGATTGGCCAGCAAACAGCCGGCGGGGCCGGCGCCGACTACGATGTAGTCGTAATCATCGAGGGACGTCTGCATGCCCTGACCTCGTTTTTTGTTTTTATTGTCGGACACTCTAGTTGTTAGCTTTCGTCAAAAGAATGTTAGTTTTTGCGCAGCCGCTGTGCGTTTTCAAACAGCGCTCCCAGACGATAGCCGACAAGGACACGCCATGTTCGACTGGAACGACCTGAGGTTTTTTCTCGAACTGCAACGCAGCGGTCGCTTGCTGACGGCAGCGCGTCGCCTCAACACCACGCACGCCACCGTCGCCCGGCATATCGAGGCCATCGAAAAAAGCCTTGGCACCGCACTGTTCGTCCAGCATGCGCAAGGCTATGAAATGACCCCGGCGGGGGAGGCGCTGCTCAAACATGCCGAAGCGATGGAAAACGTCGCGTTGCTGGCGCAGGAAGAGATCACCCAGTCGACGGCGCCACTGGGCAAGATTCGCGTCGGGGTGACTGAAGGGCTGGGCATCAAGTTCCTTGCCAGCCGCATGATCGGCCTGTTCGAGCGCTACCCTGGGCTTGAGGTGGAACTGGTCGCCGTGCCGCGGTTTGTCAGCATCCTCAACCGCGAAGCCGAGATCAGCATTCACCTTGAGCGTCCTGCCGCCGACATGCTGGTCACGCGCAAACTCACCGACTATCGCCTGGCGCTGTACGCCAGTCGGGCCTATCTCGATCAGGCGCCGCCGCTGCAAAGCCGCGAAGATCTCGCGCGGCATGCGTGGATCGGTTACGTGGATGATCTGCTGTTCAGTCAGGAACTGATGTTCCTCAACAGTTTCTGCCGCAGCCCGCGCGTGGTGTTTCACAGCACCAGCGTCATCGCCCAGCAGGAAGCGGCGCGCTCGGGATTGGGGATCGCGGTATTGCCGTGCTACATGGCCGCGTCTGACCCGGATCTGGTGCCTTTGCTGCCGGACGAGAGCATCGAGCGCAGTTACTGGATCAGCACGCGGCGCGAACTGCACAAGTCGGTGCGGCTGCGGGTGGTCTGGGATTATGTGGTGGGACTGTGCGAAGCGGAGCAGGGCCTGTTACGCGGTTGACCGGATACACCGAAATCCCCTGTAGGAGTGAGCCTGCTCGCGATAGCGTTGTATCTGTCACGTAAATATTGACTGATACACCGCTATCGCGAGCAGGCTCACTCCTACAGGGGATCGCATTTCAGGTTGATTAATATATGGATATCCGTATATTCGATTTCCCGCATATTGCGAGCCGCACCCTATGATCACCCCCACCGAAGTCTTCAAAAGCCTCGCCGACGAAACCCGAGTCCGCGCGATTCTGCTGATCGCCGAGCAAGGCGAACTGTGCGTCTGCGAGCTGATGTGTGCACTCGACGACAGCCAGCCGAAAATCAGCCGCCACCTCGCGCTATTGCGCAGCAACGGTTTGCTGCTCGACCGCCGTCAGGGCCAGTGGGTCTATTACCGGCTCAACCCGCAGCTGCCGGCGTGGATTGGCGAGATCCTGCGGGTGACATCAAAGGCCAACGGTGATTGGCTCAAGGACAATGCCGCGCGCCTGCAACACATGGATGGCCGTCCCGTGCGCGAACGCGCCTGTTGCTGAATCTTTAACTTTTACGGAGCGCATCGATGCGAGTTCTGTTCATGTGCACGGCCAACAGCTGCCGCAGCATTCTTTCCGAAGCCATGTTCAATCACCTGGCGCCCGCCGGGTTCACCGCGGTGAGTGCTGGCAGTTATCCAAAAGGCCAAGTCCTGCCGCGCAGTCTGTTGACGCTGCAAAAGAACGGCATCGCCATCGACGGTCTGCACAGCAAAGGCAACGACGCCTTCGAAAACAATCCGCCGGATATCCTCATCACCGTCTGCGATAAAGCGGCTGGCGAGACTTGCCCGGTGTACTTCGGCCCGGCCCTGAAAGCGCACTGGGGCCTGGAAGATCCGTCTGATGTCATCGGTGACGAGGCCGCAATCGAGGCGGCCTTCCACGCCACCCTGATGCGCATCGGCCAGCGCTGCCAGGCCTTCCTCGATCTGCCTTTTCACTCGCTCAGTCGCGAACAACTGAAGGTCGAACTCGACCGCATCGGCACGCTTTAAGGAGGCCCCATGTCAGACGCTTTGCCCAACCTCGACGCAACCCTGTTCGACGCGACCAAGCCATCGGCACCGGACGAACACAAACCGCGCATTCTGCTGCTGTACGGCTCGACCCGCGAACGCTCGTTCAGCCGTTTGCTGGTCGAGGAGAGCGCCCGCCTGCTTGAGCACTTCGGCGCCGAAACCCGTATCTTCAACCCGTCCGGTCTGCCCCTGCCCGATGACGCTCCCGTCGACCACCCGAAAGTCCAGGAACTGCGCAATCTGGTGCTGTGGTCAGAGGGGCAGGTGTGGTGCTCGCCGGAACGCCACGGCGCCATGTCGGCGGTGTTCAAGGCGCAGATCGACTGGGTCCCGCTGGAACTCGGCGCCGTGCGCCCGACCCAGGGCAAAACCCTCGCGGTGATGCAAGTCTGCGGAGGCTCGCAGTCGTTCAATGTGGTCAACCAGCTGCGCGTGCTGGGCCGCTGGATGCGCATGTTCACCATCCCCAACCAGTCCTCGGTGCCCAAGGCCTACATGGAATTCGACGAAGCGGGGCGGATGAAGCCGTCGCCGTTCTATGACCGTGTGGTGGATGTGATGGAGGAACTGGTGAAGTTCACCGTTTTGCTGCGCGGGCAGCAGGCACATCTGGTAGATCGCTATTCCGAGCGCAAGGAAAGTGCCGAGCAGTTGATGGCGCGGGTCAATCAGCGGTCGATTTGACTGCCAGACCTGTGGGAGCGAGCCTGCTCGCGAAGATGCCAGTCCTGACACCTGCAATCCCAGACCAGCCCGCGATCCCCTGTGGGAGCGGGCTTGCTCGCGAATGCGTCAGCCCATTCACTGCCAGATAAACAGAAAACACCCATCATGTTTAAACAGCGCGCCAGTAATCAGCAACGGGCTACAACGCCTTGCGCCGTTACCTACGACTAAGCCAGAATCCGCCGGCTTGTGCGTCTGGCACGCCCTCCGTAACTTGGTTCCCGTCACTGCCATCAGTGATCGGGTCTGCAAGCCCGCCGGAAAATCAGACGCATAGCCCTGCCATAGGACGCTCGTTCGTGTCCGCTTAATGGCGGCTCTGTGCGGGAGACCTTCGGGTCTGCCGGGTTCCTGATTTCCCGGTCTTGCAGACCCGCACATAGCTGCCACCCATTATCTGCGAGTGATGGGGGTCGCTTCATATGAAGAATCAGGAGCTCACCATGTTCAAAGTCACGCCCAACCCGCCAGAAACAGATCCGGCATCCCCCTACGAATCCCTCGATTCAAAAAAACTTCACGAAGCCGCCGAGCGCGCCCTCGACCACCACCTCGGCCCCGCCGACGTCCTCGCCAGCACCAGCGCCCCGGAACCGATGTTCCTCGCCAACCCGCAATACGACACCGAATCACTGCTCGCCAACGCCAGTGAATCACTCGGCTCGGCCACCACCATGCTCTACGACTTCGCCGCGCTCCTCGACAACCCGCGCCGCAAGACCCTGCTGGGCATCGCCCAGGTGGTGATGCTTGGCGAAATCGCGGTGAATCAGGCATTGGATAACGTCGAAATCGCCAAATAACCGCCAGCGCGACGAGGGCCAACCCTCGTTGCAACCCACAATGCTGCCACGGCTGGCACACAGCCACGGCTTGCACCGCCCGGCTCCGGCTGTCACCCTTTGGGCCGTTCTTCAAGGATCAGAACAAGGAATCAAGGATTGAGTGGTTACGTTCCAAACCCGCCGAAAAACTACCGCTACGAACAAGCCAAACCCGTCGATATTCATGCCCAGCGTTGGGCTGAGTATGAGAAGCATGGGAAAGAGCCCGCGCGCGCGCCTGAGAAAATTGGCATCGCGCTGAGGATTGGGGTGTTCTTTGATGGGACGGGCAATAATGCGAATAACTCGGGTGCGGGGTTGTTGTGTGGTGCGCAGCATCCGATTACACCGCAGGATATTCCTGCGAGTTGCCAGCCTTATATGAGTGACCCGGACAGTAGCTATGGAGCGGGCCCGACGAATATTAGAAAACTGAGTGAGCTCTATGATGCCCCGGAGAGGGCCGAAGGTGAGGGCCTCCGAAAGCAAGCTGCCCGTATGATTTATGTGGATGGTATTGGCACTCGCGCGGGGGAGAAAGATAGTCCCTTCGGAGGTGGCACGGGACGAGGTGATACCGGAGTTGCAAGTCGGGTCCAGTCTTCGTTTGAATCGATTGGATTACGTATTAAAGAGCTCTTGGAGGATAACCCGGGTAGCGAAGTGACTTCGCTGACCTTTGACAGCTTTGGATTCAGCCGGGGTGCAGCCGCCGCTCGCCACTTTGCCAATCAGGTAGTGCGTGGCAAACAAGGCCCCTTGGGTGAAGTGCTACGGAGTCATTCTGAAGCGTTTAGCAGGGCTTTCAACGATCAATACGATGGCGACATCAGAATGGGGTTTATCGGGTTATTCGATACAGTTCCGTCAATCGCTGGTTGGTCCAATCTCGGCAATGTGAAAAGTCCAATTGCAACGGGCATCAAACTCTATCTGGATCGTCGTTTTTTTACCGACGTCGTCCATTTGGTTGCTCGCGATGAGTGCCGAGGCATTTTTGCCCTAAACCGCGTGAAGCCAGCTCATCTAGAGATTACTCTGCCCGGCGTTCACTCCGATATAGGCGGTAGTTACCTCGACGAAGCTCAGGAATGTGTGCTTGTCAGTCCTATGCAAGCATTGGAAGTCTCACTGCATACTGATGTTCTCTCCACGTCTATTTACCGCGATGCGGTGTTAGTAAGAAATCGATGGCTAGCAAACGGCTGGCCTGCTGAAATGCTGGAAATCGTAACGCCTCCTGCACTGGTGATGCCGAGAAGCCCGCAAGACCGGATGAGCCCAAGTGTCAAACATGTGTATGCCGCTGTACAGCTCAAACGCCCGGTTAGCGGCATGCTGTCCCGAATCTATCTGCGCGTGATGCATAAAATGGCAAAAGATAAAGGCGTTCGTTTTAATGACATTTCAGACACGCCTGATCTGGCACTTCCGGCAGAGCTTCAGGCTTTGTGTGATCGATTTGTTGCCGGTGACTACAGCACCACGCCAGAAGAGGAGCACATGCTCAAACTCAAATACATTCATGTTTCTGCAAACTGGAACCATCCGCTAGGCAGGAAAGATGGAGGCGGTGTGAAAGCGGTGTACATCAATGCGCCCACACCTGACGGCATACGCGTGCAACATCCACACGTACCCGATTGGACACTTTTCTGATGAGACTACTTCCAAGTCTGCTCTGTGCGATCTTCATGACTGGCTGTCACGCCGATCCACTTTCCACAAGAAATGATCCTAGATCTCCATGGTGGGAGCTGGCGTTCACCGAACCTGATTACATGAAGGTTTGGGTAGAAGATACCGCCGTAGAAGACGTCAAGGGCGACACGTTCTTACGCACCGGCGGTGGATCCGCTTCAGGGGGCCAACCCGAAGACGGCACAGACTCCGCCCGCGGTTGGCACGGTGTTGGAAGCACCGGAAAGGCAGTTGTTGGCGCGGATCTTCCCAAACGGATCTATGTCCGGTGGCAGTCCATTGTTGAACCGCAGACGTATAAGGTCTGGGTGGATATTCCCGAAGAAGCCAGGCAACTCATGCTTGAGTCTGTAAACCAGCGCTGCGTGAAAACACCCGAACAAAAGGGGCGTTATAACGCGTCTATTTACTTGGGTTTGGCGCCAGGTGGTGTCGTCCAAGTCTGGGTCAGAGACTCGTGCCACCATCCCGTCAAAGTCGCGAGAGCACAGGCAGAGATCGAACCGCTAGGGCCTAGCCAAGGTAAGAATCAAGGGCGCTACGCGTATCCCGTAAGCGAAAAGTCCAAACGCTATATCGAAAAATTCGGCATCCCGTATGGGAGTTGGTAATCCTCTGAAGCAGTGAAATGATTCTGAAGCTTCATCAATCACAAGCACCTTGATGAACAAGCCTTTCAACTCACGGGCACAGCAAACACCGCACTGGCGCGCGCAACTGTTCGCTCACCGACATGCAAACTGACGGCGGCAAACGCCAGTTGACGTCCTTTTTTGGAAAGCTCAAGACGTACCACCAGCCACTCATTGATTTGTACTGCGCCAAGATAATCAAGCGTCATGCTCGCCGTGATCAATGGCTGCGGAGGGTCGCTGGAAAAGGCCATGGCGTAGCCCATGCCGACATCCGCTAACGTCGCCAGTACACCGCCATGCAAGGTGCCCCGGCCATTGGCATGTCGTGAGTCGGTGAGCAATCCCAGCTCCAATTGCAACCCATGGCCCTTCGCGTAAATCGGGCCAAGCAAATCAAGCAACGGACTGGAGCGGGTAAACGGAGCGAAACCCTCAGGAATTGTCGTGGTGTTCATGATCGTCCCCTCTGCTGGCGATTAGCTGGTTTCATTGACTGGAATACGTCGATTCAACATGGGTTTATGGGTAGTCGCGCACTGACGCAAGCGCTATACGTATGGGGAATTGGTAGCGATAAGTCATGTGCTCTGAATGGGCGGCGCGCAAGCAGGGAGCTACGTGATGGAAGTTCAGATTCGAAACGCGACGAATGCGGATGCGCCGGCTATCAGTAGAACGATCGTTGACGCGCTGCGTGAATCAAATGCCCAGGACTATTCATCCGACATCATCGATCAACTGGTTCAAGATTTTTCACCAGCAGCGGTCCTCCATCGGATGACCGGGCGTCACGTGCTGGTGGCTGTTATCGACAGTCGTATCGTTGCCACGGCCAGTCTCGATGACAACGTTGTTCGAAGCGTGTTTGTCGACCCGCTCTATCAAGGAAGGGGGATTGGAAGGCGTTTGATGCAGAGGATTCAATCAATCGCCTTGGGCAGGGGTCTAAAACACGTTTGCGTTCCCTCTTCAATCACGGCAGAAGGCTTCTACGCTTCGCTTGGTTTTAAAAAGATCCGCGACGAATTTCATCAATCGGAGCGCACGATCATCATGGCGAAGACATTGAAACGGTGTGGCGACGCTTGAATGATGATTGCTATAAGCGCCTACCCGTGACGTCGGCTCGTGGCCATCACCGCTTACATCCGGTGATGTTCCAGCAAGAAATCCACGAACAACCGCACCCGCGCCGGCATTGCCAAGCCACCCACGAACACCGCGTGAATCGGCTCCTGGTCGCCGGGGTTCCAGTCTTCGACCAGCGGTATCAAGTCGCCGCGCTGCAAATCCTCTCTCACGCTGAACTCGCCAATGCGCGCAATGCCGGCACCGACTCTGGCAAATTGGGCCAGTGCTTCACCACTGGAGCATTCGATGTTGCCATTGACCTTCAGCGAGAATTCTTTTCCGTCGCGGACAAACGGCCAGTCGGGTTCGGCACGTCGGAAATTGAAGCGCAGGCAGTTGTGCTGGAGCAGGTCCTCCGGTTCGTTTGGGGTGCCGTGCCGCCGCAGATAGTCGGGCGACGCCACCACGACTTGGCCGGTATGGCCGATCCGGCGTGCCGTCAGCGGACTGTCGGGCAGGTGACCAAAGCGCACCGCCACGTCCGCCTGGCCTGCGAGAATGTCGACCACTTCGTCACCGAGGCTGAGGTCAACGACGATGTTCGGGTGGCGCGCGCTGAAGTCGGCGACCAGCGGAACGATCGCCAGCCGCCCATGGCCAAGTGCGGCGCTGACCCGCAACCGGCCCTTGGGCACGCCCTGATCGGCGATGGCTTCTTCGACCTCGTCCATGTCGGCCAGAATGCGCCGCGCGCCACGCAGGAACGCCTCGCCCTCGGCGGTGAACGTGAGCGCGCGGGTGGTGCGCAACAACAAGCGCGTGCCGAGACGTTGTTCGGCGCGGGCAATGATCCGGCTGACCGCCGAGGGTGTCAGCCCCAATGCACGCGCAGCAGCCGACAGGCTGCCTTCCCGGGCCACGGTGACGAATACGCTCATTTCACCTGACCTGCCGTTGAAGTCCATTCGTGCCTCTTACGCAAAGGTGATTGCCAAAATCGCTATCTACCGCCTGAAAACGATGGATCGTAGCATTGGCGGCATAGATGAGGAGATTTCCATGCGTATCAATCCACCCCTTGTTGCACTCGCCATCGGTGCCTTTGGCATCGGCGTGACCGAGTTTGCGCCCATGGGCATGTTGCCCGGCATCGCTGCCGATCTCGGCGTTTCCATTCCTGCTGCGGGTCTTTTGGTCAGTGCTTACGCCTTGGGCGTACTGCTCGGTGCGCCGCTGATGACGCTGACCACCGGCAGGATTCCCCGGCGCTACCTGCTGATCGGACTCATGGCGATTTTCACCTTGGGCAATCTGATGTCAGCCCTGGCGACCGATTACTACAGCCTCATGATCGCCAGGGTGGTGACTTCACTGAACCACGGTGCGTTCTTTGGCGTTGGCTCCATTGTCGCCGCCAGTGTGGTCGCGCCAGAGAAACGTGCCGGCGCCGTCGCGGCGATGTTCATGGGTCTGACCCTGGCGACCATTGGCGGTGTGCCGCTGGCCGCCTGGTTTGGCGAGCTGTTCGGTTGGCGCACGGCATTTTGGGGGATTACCGGCCTCGGCGTGTTGACCATGGCTGCGTTGTGGTTCGCCCTGCCCAACCTCAAGGCACCACAAAGTGTGGGTGCGCTGGCGGAAATTCTCGCACTGGGCCGAGGGCCGGTGCTGGCAGCCCTGGCCCTGACCGTCGTCGGATCAAGTGCCATGTTTACCGTCTTCACTTACATCGCACCGATTCTCAGCAGCGAGACCCACGCCTCAACCGCTTACATCACCGCCATGCTGGTGCTATTCGGTGTGGGGTTGACGCTGGGCAACATGTGGGGCGGCAAGGCTGCCGACCGCTCGATCGATCGCACCCTGATCGTCTCGCTGAGCGCGCTGATTGTGGTCTTGCTGGCGTTTACGCTCCTGATGCGCTGGCCGCTGCCAGCCGCTGTTGCCATCCTGATCTGGGGTATCGCCAGCTTCGCCCTGGTGCCGCCGCTGCAGATGCGAGTGATGGAAGCTGCCAAGGACGCGCCCAATCTCGCCTCTGCGGTGAATATCGGTGCCTTCAACTTTGGCAACGCGATCGGTGCGGCGCTGGGCGGAGCGGTGATCAACGCCGGGTTGGGTTATCCGTCAATTTCCCTGGCCGGCGCGGCGATGGCCGCTCTGGGCCTGCTGATGGTCCTGGCTTTTGCCTGGCGCTCCAGAACACGCACTGCGGCAGTGGCGTGACGACGAGGGGGAGTGGGGGCAACCTTCACTCCTCCTGATAGGCCTCAGGTCAGAACGCTGAATGCGGCGTTAGCCAATACCTCGCCATTCACCATCACCTGCACAGCATGTCGCCCGGCAAAATGCTTGCGCGTCGTAAAGTCCTTGATCTGCTGACTGCGCTTCACACGTTCCTCGCCATACCCCAGCAACGCCAACGTCTTCAATTTGAACACCTTCCTCGAAACACTGCCATTCGCCTTTACATAGTCAATCGCATAATCAATCACCAACTTCTGCTCATGCGCCACCATCGACTTGACCGTGAACGATAAAGTAATTGTCTCGCCCAACCGAACTGCCGTCGGCGTAACCGTAAAATCCAGCAACTGAACTTCGGCCTTCGCCCCCGCGCCAATGACCGTCAGCGCCCGCAGGTCGCCCTGCTTGATCAAACTGCGCAACGCATGCCTGGCGATCCAGGCCGTGTGCCTGTTCTCCAGCGACCACCCTTCAACCGCATTCAGCACCCACGCCGGATGCACCTTGGTTACGTCATTCAAATGATTCGCCACGGACTTGCGCACATACAAACTCTCATCTGCTTTCAGTCGATCCAGTATCCCGGCGGCCAATTGCGGATTCGCCTGCACCGTCTCCAGTCGAAACGACCAGGGCAGGCGAGGGCGGCTGCCTTCGCTGGCGAGGCGGCGGACGTGGTGGTTTTCGTCTCGGGTCCAGTCGTGCATCAATTCCAGCGAGCGTTCAAGGTCCGTGCGCAGAAAGTGGCGGATGGCGAATTCAGAGGAGCCGAAGGTGGTGAAGTACTTCAGGGCTTGCATGGACGTTTCGAACGCATGCCCGCCGTAGCTGGCAACGTAGTGCGGCAGGCACATGCTGACGAATCCGCTGTTCAGCCGTGGCGCGAGGGCGCGTAATACATCGAGGGAATCTTCGTAATTCAGCGGCAGCACGGCGTGCAGGCTTTCGGCGACGCGGGCCATGCGTTGCATTACCGATAGCTCGGCCAGGCCGTGACTGGCATGCTTGAGGAACGCCTCGGTTTTAAACGCCGGGTAAACGGCGGCCGTCTCGGTAGCGATGTGCTGCAGACGTTCGGCGTTGAAAATCTCTTTTAACGCCGGGGCGGCGGTGTCGGTGGTGCTCATGCTCAGTTCATCGGCGTGCTGATGAACGCGCCGGTGCCTTCAGCGTAAGCGGTGTAATGGGCGATACGCGGATAGCGCGTGGCATCGATCTGATCTGGCACGACCAGTGCGGTGAAGCTCCACGCGACCGCCAGGCTGATGCCGTCCTGGGCGAGCGAGCCATCCTCGGGCAAGGCACTGTGCTCAAGTTCTTTTTCCAGTGCAGTCAATGCGGCGGCGAGTTGGCCTTCAACGCGCTCAACCCAAGGTTGATATTGAATGTCGGCCGGACGCAGGTTGCGTTCGTAGTAGAGCTGCACGGATTTTTCGCACGCGGCGAGGCTCAGGCCGATCAGGCGCAAGGCTTGCGCGCGCCGCGTCAATTCAGCCGGCAACAGGCTCTTGCCGCAAGCGCTTTCGAGGTAGTCGAGGATGAGGGTCGAGTCCATCAACACGAGGCCGTCGTCGAGGATCAGCGTTGGCGCTTTGACCACCGGGTTGATCTGCTGGAATTGCTCAAAATGCCGGAACACCGAGACCGACTCGTGTTCCAGGTCGATGCCCAGGCATTTGGCTGAGATGGCCACGCGGCGCACGTAAGGGGAGTCGAGCAGGCCGATCAGTTTCATGACGCGTTCCTTCAAGTCGAATCGGTGGGACACATAACCTAGCCGAGCCGGCGGCAATTGTCAGTCATCGAATCCAGCCTGTTCGTGAATCTCATCGACATTCAGTCCCAACCGATACGCCACCGCGACAAACAATGCCTGACACAGGCACAGCGTCGCGCTCAGTGAACGAAAGGCGAGGGCGCTGCCTTCGTTGACCAGCAGCACGCTGTCGGCCAGTTTTGCCAGCGGCGAGAGCGCGCTGTCGGTGAGTATCAGCGTGTTGGCCTGTTGCTGACGGGCGAAGCGCAGGCAGTGCCGGGTTTCCTTGGCATAAGGTACGAAACTGATGGCGATGACCAGGTCATTGGCGCGTACGCTGCGCATTTGCTCCCGATAGCTGCCGCCGAGGCCCGAAACCAGGTGGATGCGTTTCTCGGTGTGTTGCAGGTTGTAAACGAGGTAGTCGGCCACGGCGAAGGAGCGGCGCACGCCAATCACATAAATGTTCTCGGCGTGGGCGATGAGGTTGACGGCTTTTTCGAAGGCGCTGTCGTCGAGTTCGCGGCCCAGGCGCTCGATGCCTGAGCGGGTGGCATCGATGCATTCGCGGGCGAGGTCGCCGTCGCTGGCCTTTTGTGTCTGGTTGGTGATCATGCTGCGAATGCGCTGCTGGTAGTTTTGCACCGGCGAGGCTTTGTTGGTGTAGGCACTACGAAACAGCGACTGCATTTCGCTGAAGCCGCTGAAACCGAAGCGTTGCGAGAATCGCACGATGGCGGACGGATGGACTTCGCATTCGCGCGCGATGTCGCTGATGCGGTCGACCATGATCCGGTCGCTCTGTTGGCTCATATAGCTGGCGACGCGTTTGAGTTGACGCGGAAGGGTTTCATATTCGTCGCTGATCCGTTGCAGCAAGCGCTCGGCATTGATCGGGGGGCTGGCGAGCGAAACCTCGTCGGTGGCCGACAGATCGGGGCGGGGCATAAGGCATCCTTCAGGCTGATTGATCGCACGTTGGGCCTGATAGTAGTGGGGCTGTGCGGGGTCTGCTGTGCTGAAACGATGCACCGACCGCGGAAAATTTCGTGCTCAGGCGCGGCGCAGTTAGCCGTTTGTCTTCTATATAACGCCGCTGGACTGAATTTCTTGCTATAAACGCACTCCGATGACCGCTGCGACGCTAGTGTCAGAGCAGTTTCCGGGCTGTGTCGGACAAATTCCCGTATTTAGAGTTGCTGAGGCCTCAATCGGGCCTTAGACTGCCGCCCCTTCGTAAATTGAGTGCCGGGTGGCGTTTGCAATAAACGATGCCTTTTCGTCGACCGGACACGGATCGCCGAAACGCTCCCTAATTCGCCTTAATGCACGTTTTTTTATAGAGATATCAATGACAAAGGACAAGTTGCTGGCTATGCCGGCAGATGACTACATGAATGCAGAGCAACACGCTTTCTTCACTGAGCTGTTGCAGAACATGAAAGTCGAAACCCACGAGCGCATTGAGCAAAATCGTATCGCCATCGAAAGCCTGGACACCCCGGCTGACCCGGCGGACGCGGCTTCGGTTGAAGAAGAGCGCACCTGGCTGGTCAACGCGATCGACCGCGACCAGCGCATGCTGCCGCAACTGGAACAAGCCCTTGAGCGCATCAAGGACGACAGCTTTGGCTGGTGTGACGACAGCGGCGAGGCCATTGGCCTGAAGCGCCTGCTGATCAGCCCGACCACCAAATACTGCATCGAAGCTCAAGAGCGTCACGAGCAGATCGACAAGCACCAGCGTCAGGCCTGATTCTGTGCGGTAGTCCCTGAATAGGGACTACCCCGAAAAGATCGCAGCCGTCGGCAGCCCCACATGGGTTGCCGGCGGCTGCGATCTTTGCTTTTGCTCGTCTGCAGCAATCCTGCGCCGTTCCATTGACCTGCCACAGCCCCACGACTAACGGACCATGGATAATGGCGTTGTAGTGGCGTTTAATGCAGTCACAACAATGAGAACAAGCGTGGGGTGATGAAGATGACGAGAGACGGATCTCTGGTTGCGGCTCTGCCTGCACCAGTGCTTTTGCCGAAAAACCGCTGGATCGCTCCGACCTTGCAAAGCATCGCCCTGATGCTGTTGCTGGCCGCCACGACGCTGGCTGATTGGTCGTTGTACGTCGGCATGCCGTTGGCGATGCTGATTGTCTGGCTGCCGCGCTTGCGTTCCCGCGCCACCCCCGAGGCCGCGCCTGTCGATACCGGCAGTGCCATCGCCGAGCTGACCCGAGACCTTTCCTGCACCACCAGCCATAACGCGCTGTCCGCGGCCGGTGTCGCATTTTCGGTCAAGGCGCTGGCGAGCAAGCTGCAATCGCAACTCGACGCGGCAGCACGGATCGTCAGCAACGCCGAGGTGATGATTGCCACTGAGCACGCGACGTCGCAGCTCAGCCGCGAAGCCCTGGAGGCGGCCGCCGAGGCGCATCAGAGCAGCGCGGCGGGGCGCAACGAACTGATTGATTCGATTTCGCGCATGCATCAGCTCAGCCAGCGTGCCAATGCCAGCCGCGAACTGATCGAGGCGTTGAGCGTGCGCAGTGACGATATCCAGCGAGTGACCCTGGTGATTCAATCGATCGCCAGCCAGACCAATCTGCTGGCCTTGAACGCGGCGATAGAAGCGGCGCGGGCCGGCGAGCATGGTCGTGGTTTCGCGGTGGTGGCGGATGAAGTGCGCGGGTTGGCGGCGCGCACGGCGTCGGCGACGGGTGAGGTGGGTGAAATGGTCGCCGACATCCAGCAGCGCACTGCGCAGGTGGTCGAGCAGATTCGCCAGTTGTCGAGCGATTTGCACACCGGCGTCGAACAGGTCGAGCGCACCGGCCAGCACTTGGAGAATATCGCTCGCCTGGCGGCCGGGGTGGAAGGGCAAGTCGGCGAGATCGCCCGTGGCGCACAAACCAATCGCGAGCAGCTCGACAGTTTATTCAAGGCCGTCGAGCAGATGCGCAGTGATCTGGCAATCAGCGATCAACAGACCCGACGCCTGGCCGAGGCGGCGGTGCAAATGGAAGGCCAGGCCGAAACCATCAGCGAGCGCCTCGCCGAAGTGGGGCTGGACGACTATCACCAGCGCGTCTACGACCTGGCCCGCGAAGGTGCGAGTCAGATTGCGGCGCGGTTCGAAGCGGATGTCGAGCAGGGCCGAATCAGCCTGGACGATCTTTTCGATCGCAACTACCAGCTGATTCCCGGTACGGAGCCGGCCAAGTATCAGACCCGTTTCGACCGTTACACCGATCAGGTCTTGCCTGCGATTCAGGAGCCATTGCTGCGGCGCCATGAGGGGCTGGTGTTTGCGATTGCCTGTACGCAGCAAGGGTATGTGCCTACGCATAACCAGGTTTTCAGCCAGCCATTGACCGGGGATGCGTCCGTCGACACGGTGAACAATCGCACCAAGCGCAAGTTTGCCGATCGCACCGGGATCCGCTGCGGCAGTCACCAGCAACCGGTGCTGTTGCAGACGTACACCCGCGATACCGGCGAGCTGATGCACGACCTGTCGGTACCGATCATGATCAAGGGCAGGCATTGGGGTGGTTTGCGTCTGGGCTACAGGCCGGAGAGTCCGCGCTAAGTGATTGTTACGGTTGACGCAATGAAGCTGTGCACGGCGGTTGCTGTTTCCGTCCGGGGGAAACCATTAATCTGCCCGCTTAGTTAGGCAGCTAATTATCTCTCGGAGGCCGGCGTGCAGTGCAGGGTTGATGTTGCAGTGATGATTGGCAGCGGCGTGCCCGCTGGCTTGCGTGCGAGGGGGCAAAGCGTCTGCTGGGTGGTGTTGCTCAACGGCGAGCGTCGCGGGACCGCATTCGCCAGCCGGGGTGAAGCAGAAGAATGCAGGGCCGCCTGGCTCGAGCAACTGAACATCGAGTCGGGCGACCGCTTGCACTGAGCGTACTATTTGCCGCGGTGCAGACGTACGTTCAGTTCATCGACAAAGGGCGCTTCCTCGCCGTCGGCGCGTAACCATTCCTTTAGTAACTGTGCCTGTTGCGGTGTCCAGAAGTCCGCATCGATGAGTTTAGTGTCCGGGTCCAGCGGATGTGCTTCGACAAAATCATTAATGGACGCCTCATCCGAAGGCAGGCCCAGTTGTTCGAAAACGGTGGTCAGATTCAGTTCTGTAGGCAGTTCCATCATGTACTCCTCGGTGGGCGCCGGTACGGCTTGTCGATACTTCTTTATCTGAGGCGAGCATCGCCATGGAGTTCGATTTTTGATTCAAGCCAGCGCGCGAGGGCACAGGCCTCGTTGTGGTTTTCGCGGAAACCTCTTACAAGCCCGGTAGACGTTTCCTTGATGTGAAAAAAAGCGTTGCCGGCGGGTACGACCCGAAAGCGCGGCGTTCGGTGGCTCCAGGTCGGTGTTGGCGGGTTGTCCATGTCGGCCGCCTGCATGATCATCGAGGCAGTGACACGTTCGTCGGGCAACATGGCAAAGTGAGTCAATGTGCACATATGAAGTCCTTTTCGTCAGTCGGCCGGCATTTACCGGTCGGTTCGGGTAGTCGTAATGAGGAACGCTGCTCTAAAATCGCCAATACTTGTTGACGACCGGGCTTATCTAAAGCAATTTTTCGCGAGGGATATGTCGGAAAAGTGCTTTTTTTCGTGAGAAATTTCCCTAAAGTTCGTAGTCAGCTTTGCTCTGGTCGCTCTTGAGGCTTTTTCCTTCAAGGTTTGTCGAACTACAGGGCGGGTTTCATGACTGACAATCCAGTAGTCTACGAACCTCGCGATCAATGAGCGCTCTGTTCACTTCGGGTATTTTTGAGTTATCTGGCAGTTCCATCGGCCTGGCCGTTTCTTTGCCGTGCGCGTTTTCCGTACGCGCTTTTTCAGATGTGGGGATGTTTCTTTGGCAGTCAGTAACCTCGATATGCATGCTTTGTTCGTGCTGGGTGATTTACGCGCAAAGCTGGTCAAGCAGTTTCAATCACGTTTTGTTTACATCACCGAGCAAAACGCCGAAGGCATTTACGTCGCCGAAATCGATACCGAGAGTGCCCTGGTGGTCGATGACAAACCCGGACTCAAGCTTAAAGTCGGCGATCATTTCAGCGCCTCGGTCCTGCCCAGTCGTGAAGGCGGCAAGCTGGACATTCGTTTCCGCGATATCAAACTGACGGTTTACGGCCTGGGCGACTACGCCTTCGTCACGACTGCCGAAGGCCAAGCGATCCTGTTCAAGGAAGGCCACAGTGTGGTGACCGTATTCGCCGCAAACGACCAGTTGCAGGAAGGCCTGACCAAAACCTTGAAGGCTGTCACCGCCAAAGCAGCCAAGTGGCGCAAGGGCGAGCTGATTACGTTCAAGGCCAGCGAGTGAACAGGGCGCAGTTTCATTCGCACAATCTCGACACGGCACGCCAGGAAGCCCGGCGTTTGCTGGCGGCCAAGGCTGAGCTGCAAGGGGCGTGGCTGAACTGGGTGGCTGCGCAGATCTATACATTGCGCCCGGCGGAGTACGCGAGCATGGTCAGACGCGAGCTGCAAATCCTGCAGGAAAATTCTGAATCGTAGCGTCACGCAGTGCATGTCCCTGAAAATGCAGGAACCTCGGCTACAGTGAGTTGACTGAGTACTCAGAGGCTTGCGGTCTGGCAGGCCATCCTGTCATTGCTGTGGACAGCACGAGGTGCAATGCATGAACGGAATTCGACGGTTATTGGCCGCCAGTGTGGCTGCATGGACATTGCTGGCTTCAACGCCAACGCTGATGGCCGCTCAGGCACCGATCCATTTTGCCGATCTGAATTGGGAAAGCGGCAGCCTGATCACCGATGTACTGCGCATCATCGTCGAAAAGGGCTACGGGTTGCCCACCGACACTTTGCCGGGCACCACCATCACCCTGGAAACCGCGCTGGCCAACAATGACATTCAGGTCATCGGCGAAGAGTGGGCCGGACGCAGCCCGGTGTGGATCAAGGCCGAGGCCGAGGGCAAGGTTGTCAGCCTGGGCGATATCGTGAAGGGCGCCACCGAGGGCTGGTGGGTGCCGGAGTACGTAATCAAGGGTGACCCGGCCAAGGGCATCAAGCCGCTGGCGCCGGAGCTGCGCAGTGTCAGTGATCTGAAACAATACAAGGACGTGTTCAGGGACCCGGAGAATCCAGGCAAGGGGCGCTTTCTCAACAGCCCGATCGGGTGGACCTCGGAGGTGGTCAACAAGCAGAAGCTGACGGCTTACGGCTTGCAAAACGACTTCACCAACTTCCGCAGCGGCTCGGGTGCCGCGCTCGATGCCGAGATCAGTTCATCGATTCGTCGGGGTAAACCGGTGTTGTTCTATTACTGGTCGCCGACGCCGTTGCTGGGCAAGTTCAAACTGGTGCAACTGCAAGAGCCGCCGTTTGATGCCGAGGCGTGGAAGACCCTGACGGATGCCGACAATCGCGATCCGAAACCGACGCGGTCGCTGGCGTCGAAGCTGTCGATCGGTGTTTCAACACCTTTTCAGAAGCAATACCCGCAAATAGCCGAATTCTTCAGCAAGGTCGATTTCCCGATCGAGCCGCTGAACAAGGCGCTGGCGCAGATGAGTGAGAAGCACACCGCGCCTCGGGATGCCGCGCTGGCGTTCATGAAGGAACATCCGCAGGTGTGGCAGGCATGGTTGCCCAAGGATGTGGCTGACAAGGTCGCGGCTGGTCTGAACTGACAGTGGTTCCGGCTGCATGATTAACGTAGATCGTGCACCCGCCCGGCGATACGAGGTGCAGGGCAGCGTACCGCCGACCGGTCGTGCAGGCGCAAAAAATCCGACTACGATGGTTTGTTCAAATCCCTTTCAAGGATTTCAACCATGACCTTTGTGTTGGCTCAATGGCTGGTGAGTATTTTCGCGGCGATCAGTCTGATGCACGTGTATTGGGCGCTGGGTGGGCAATGGGCGGCAGCGGCGGTGGTGCCACAAGTGCCGGTGAAGGGCTTTGTGGAAACCGTGCGACCGGCCTTCAATCCATCTGGCTGGCTCACGCTGATAGTCGCGGCTGCATTGCTGGTGATTGCTGTATTGGTATGTATGCGGGTTGGCTGGGGAATACCGGCGGTGAGCCACAAAGCGCTGCAATGGGTCATCAGCGCGATTGCGCTGTTGATGTTTGCCCGGGCGATTGGCGATTCCAATCTGGTGGGTTTCTTCAAGGAAGTGAAGGATTCACGGTTCGCCCGGCTGGATACCTGGGTGTACTCGCCTCTGTGTGCGGCACTGGGAGCGGGGTTGTTGGCGGTTGCCTGGGTTTGAGATCAGATCGGATTTTTGTGGTTGCTGAACTGGCCTCTTCGCGGGCAAGCCCGCTCCCACAGGGACTTGGGTTGCCCCCGGAATTTGTGTAAACCCACAATCACTGTGGGAGCGGGCTTGCCCGCGAAGAGGCCAGCACCGACACCACAAAAATCTGACTTAGCCGCCACTTTCGGTACGCCGGCTACTGACCTCCGCTGGCACATCATCCCCCGCCATACGCTTGCGAAACAGCGCCGCTCGCGCCAGCAGCAGTGTGGTTACCGGTACGGTGATTGCCAGCAGAATCGGAATCAGCCAGGCATGCAGCACTGGCCCGGACTTCAGCGCGGAAAAGCAGATAATGGAGGCCAGCGCCACGCACCAGGCACCCAGCGTCGACGCCAGGGCGGGCGGGTGCATGCGCTGGAAGAAGTCTTTCATCCGCAACAGCCCGGTGGCGCCGATCAGCGCGAAAACGCCGCTGAGCACCAGCAGAATCGCCACGGGAATCTCGACCCACAAAGACAATGGCGCACTCATTCGATCACCTCGCCACGCAACAGGAATTTTGCCAGAGCAAACGAGCCGACGAAGCCGAACAGCGCGATCAGCAACGCTGCTTCGAAATAGGTGTCGCTGGAGTAGCGAATGCCCAGGGTCAGCATCATCAACATGGCGACGATATACAGGTAATCCAGGGCCAGTACCCGATCCTGGGCGGAAGGGCCTTTGAACAGGCGGATCAGGGTCAGCACCATCGCCAGCGAAAACAGGAACAGTGTCAGCAGGATTGCGTTCGACAGTAATGGGCTCATTCGAAAATCTCCATCAGCGGCCGCTCGTAGGTGGTCTTGAAGTGATCGATGAATTGCGCCTCGTCATCCAGATCCCAGACGTGCAGCAACAGGATGCTGCGATCCAGTGCCAGCTCTGACCAGACCGTACCGGGCACCACCGTGCAGATCATCGCCAGCGTCGCCAGACCGTGGGCATCGCGCAGGTCCAGCGGGACTTTGACGAAGCCCGGGCGCAGCGGTTGGCGACCGGCCTTGAGTACGCCCCAGGCAACGATCAGGTTGGACATCACCACATCACGACCAACCAGACAGAACAAACGCAGAACCGTCTCCGGGCGACGGATGCGTGCGCGTTTCGGACGCAATTTGCGCATCATCAACGGGGCCGCGAAACCCAGCGCGGCGCCGAGCAGCAAATTGCCCGGGCTGACTGACAGGTTCAATGTCAGCCACAGAACCCAAAGCGCCAGCGACAGCCAGGGCGCGGGAAACAGACGCCTCATGGTCGCACCTCCAGCGTGGCGGCTGCGGCATCCGGGCCGGGTACAGCGCGGGTGCCGAGGACTGCCATGACGTATTGCTGTGGATTGTTCAGGGCATCAGCGGTGGCCTGGGTATAGCGCAGCAGCGGCTCAGCCCTGAAAGTCAGGGCAATGCTCAGCCCCAGCAACAGGAAGATCGGCGCGCATTCGAATTTGCGCAGCAGCGGCGACGGGCGCTCCTCCGGTGTCCAGAAACGCTGGATGCCCAGGCGCGAGAAGGCCATCAAGGAGGCCAGACCCGACAGGATCAACAGTGCCAACAGCGCCCATGCCGCGCTGGAGATCGGTGCGTCGATGCCCAGTCCCTGCGGGTTGAGCAGGGCACCGATCAGGCTGAGCTTGCCAATGAAACCCGACAAGGGGGGCATGCCGATGATCAACAGCGCGCAAGCAATGAAGCTGAGGCCGAGAAACGCCATGGTCCATGGGATCACCTGGCCGACCACGGCTTTTTGCTCGTCGTCGAGGTTGATGCCCTTGGGCGGTTGCAGCGACTCCTGCGGGCGCGGTAGCAGCTCGCTTTCGTCTTCCAGCGGGATTTCGTTGGCCGAACGCGAGCGTTCGATCAATTCGGCCAGCAGGAACAGCGCGCTCAACGCCAGGGTCGAGCTGACCAGATAGAACAGCGCGGCGCCGATCAGGTTCGGTTGGGCGAAACCGACCGCTGACAATAGAATACCTGCCGATACCAGAATGCTCAGGCTGGCCATGCGCTCCAGCCGTTGTGCGGCGAGAATCGCCAACGCTGCGCAAGCGATGGTCGCCATGCCGCCGTAGATCAACCAGTCGCCACCGAAGAATGCCGAAGCGCCGGCCTGTCCCGAGAACAGCAGCGTCCACAGGCGCAGCAGGGTGTAGACGCCGACCTTGGTCATGATTGCGAACATCGCCGCGACCGGGGCGCTGGCGGACGAATAGGCCGGGACCAGCCAGAAGTTGAGTGGCCACATACCGGCCTTGGCCAGGAACGCGACGGCCAGAATCCCTGCACCCGCGTGCAGCAAGCCCCGATCGGCTTCCGGCACCAGAGGAATCTTCAGCGCCAGATCCGCCATGTTCAGGGTGCCGGTGACGCCATAGATGAGCGCCGCACCGATCAGAAACAGCGACGACGCCAGCAGGTTGATCGAGATGTAATGCAGCCCCGACGACACCCGTGCCCGGCCCGATCCATGCAGCAACAGACCGTAGGACGCCGCGAGCAGTACCTCGAAGAACACGAACAGGTTGAACAGATCAGCCGTCAGAAACGCGCCATACAGACCCATCAACTGAATCTGGAACAGGGCGTGGAAGCTCGAACCCGCGCCGTCCCAGCGCGCCATGGCAAACAGCAGGGCGCTGACACCGATAATCCCGGTCAGCACCAGCATCAGTGCTGACAACCGGTCGACCACCAGCACGATGCCGAAGGGCGCTTGCCAGTTGCCCGGCAGGTACACGCCGATGCTCCCGGGCACGCCAGTGGTTTGCGTCCATTGCAGCAGCATCACCGAAATGAACAGGCCGACGAGGCTGGAGAACAGGTTGATTTTCGCTTTCAGCGGCCGGTGTCGCTCGCCGAGCATCAGCATGATCGCCGCCGTCAGCAGCGGCAGCAAAATCGGCGCAGCGATCAGGTGAGTCATCGCCATCATTCCTTAGGCTCCCGGCCGTCGACGTGGTCGGTGCCGGTCAGCCCGCGTGAGGCGAGCAGCACGACGAGGAACAGGGCAGTCATGGCGAAGCTGATAACGATCGCAGTCAAAACCAGTGCCTGGGGCAGGGGGTCGGTGTAATGCAGCAGGTCCTGGGTCACACCCTCCTTGATCACCGGTTCTTTTCCGATGAACAGGCTGCCCATGCTGAAGATGAACAGATTGACCGCGTACGACAGCAGGCACAGGCCCATGACCACCTGGAAGGTCCGTGGCCGCAGGATCAGCCAGACGCCGGACGCAGCCAGAATGCCGATGGCGATTGCGATGACTTCTTCCATCAGACGGCTCCTTTGCTGGCGACGGATTTGGGCAGCGATGCGGTTTTATGGCCACGCACCGACTGGTGGGCGAGGGCGGTAAGGATCAACAGCGTTGAACCCACCACCACGCCGTACACGCCGATGTCGAAGAACAGCGCACTGGCGATGTGAATGTCACCCAGCAGCGGTAATGCGAAATGCCAGGTATGGGTGGTCAGGAACGGATAACCGACCAGCATCGCCCCCAGCCCGGTGGCGGTAGCAAACAGCAGCCCGGTGCCCATCCACCGCAACGGACGCAGGCTCATTTGCGCCTCGACCCACTGCGTACCGGCGACCATGTATTGCAGGATGAATGCTACCGACATCACCAGCCCGGCGACAAAACCGCCACCTGGCTGGTTGTGCCCGCGCATGAACAGATAGCACGACACCACCAGCGCAATCGGCAGCAACAGGCGCACCAGCACCGCCGGCACCATCATGAAACCCAGCGCCGTATCGCTTGCCGACCGTGGGTTGACCAGGTCGGTGACCACATCGGGCGCGAGCAGGCGTTGCTGGGCCGGCAACTGCAGGCTTTCTTTCGGTGGGCGGAAGCGGCGCAGCAGGGCGAATACGGTCAGCGCCACGGCAACCAGCACGGTGATTTCGCCGAGGGTGTCGAAACCACGGAAGTCCACCAGCATCACGTTGACCACGTTGCTGCCGCCGCCTTCGGGCAAGGCGCGGCTGAGGTAGAACGAGGAAATGTCGTTGGGCGTCTGCCGGGTGAGCATGGCGTAGGACAGCAGCGCCATGCCAGCGCCCACGGCAATCGACAGCAGCAAGTCGCGCAGACGACGAATGCGTGCCTTGCGCAAGCTGCTCGGCAGTGGCGAGACTTCTTCAATCCGCCGCGGCAGCCAGCGCAGGCCGAGCAGGATCAGCACGGTGGTGACCACTTCGACCGCCAGTTGCGTCAGGGCCAGATCCGGCGCGGAGAACCAGACGAAGGTTACGCAGGTCATCAGCCCGCAGACGCTGACCATGGTCAGCGCGGCGAGACGGTGATACTTGGCCTGCCAAGCGGCGCCCAGGGCGCAGGCAATCGCCAGTAGCCAGAGCGTCACGAAGACGATGGAACCGGGAATCTTCGGTCGGTCGCCCCAGCTCAGGCTGCTGTGCAACATCGGGATCAGGCCGGCAAGCACGGCTGCCGAGACCATCAGGAACAACTGCATCTGCAGGCGTCGAGTGCCGAGTCGCCGCTCGCCCCGTCGGGCCAGGCGCATCATGATCACCAGACTGCGCTCGAACAGGCGCTTGCCGTTGAAGCGGCCCACCAGTGGCGGGTACTTGAAACGGCCGAGTTTGAACTGGTTGCGCAACAACAGATAAAGCACGATGCCGCCAGACATGGCGATCAGGCTCATGATCATCGGCGCGTTCAGACCGTGCCAGATAGCGAGGCTGTATTCCGGCAATTCGCCACCGACCACAGGCAGCGCCGCAGCGGCGAGCAACGGCCCGACAATCTGTGCCGGAAAAATACCCACCAACAGGCAGGTGAACACCAGCAGTTCGACCGGTGCGCGCATCCAGCGCGGCGGTTCGTGCGGCGTGTGCGGCAGGTCGGTAGCGGTTGGGCCGAAGAACACATCGACGGTGAACCGCAAGGAATAGGCGACGCTGAACATGCCGGCGATGGTCGCCACGATCGGCAGACTGGTTTCGACCCAGGCCGTGGCGTTGATGAACACGGTCTCGGCGAAGAACATCTCTTTCGACAGAAATCCGTTGAGCAACGGTACGCCGGCCATCGAGGCGCTGGCGACCATGGCCAGGGTCGCGGTGAATGGAATCAGTTTGACCAGGCCGCTGAGCTTACGGATGTCACGGGTGCCGCTTTCGTGGTCGATGATGCCGGCGGCCATGAACAGCGATGCCTTGAACGTGGCATGGTTAAGAATGTGAAACACCGCCGCGACGGCGGCCAGCGGACTGTTCAAACCCAGCAGCAAAGTAATCAGGCCGAGGTGGCTGATGGTCGAGTACGCCAGCAGTCCTTTGAGGTCGTTCTGGAACATCGCGCAGTACGCGCCAAGCAACAGCGTACAGGCGCCGGCCCCGCTGACGATGTAGAACCATTCTTCACTGCCGGACAGCGATGGCCACAGACGTGCCAGCAGAAAGACCCCGGCCTTGACCATGGTCGCCGAATGCAGATACGCCGAAACGGGGGTGGGCGCCGCCATTGCGTGGGGCAGCCAGAAGTGGAAGGGAAATTGCGCGCTTTTGCTCAGTGCGCCGATCAGGATCAGGGGTAGCAGGATAGGGTAGAGGGCATGTGCGCGAATCAACTCGCCGGCGGCCAGGACCTTGTCCAGGTCATAGCTGCCGACGACATGGCCGAGGATCATGACCCCCGCCAGCAGGCACAATCCACCCGCACCGGTGACCATCAACGCCATGTAGGCGCCACGCCGGGCGTCGGCGCGGTGGTGCCAGTAGCCGATCAGCAGAAATGAGAACAGGCTGGTCAGCTCCCAGAAAAACACGATCTGGATCAGGTTGCCAGAGATGACCAGACCGAGCATGGCGCCCATGAAGGCCAGAAAAAACGCGAAGAAACGCGGCACCGGATCGTCCGGCGACATGTAGTAACGGGCATATAAAGACACGAGTGTGCCGATGCCGAGCACCAGCATCGAGAATAGCCAGGCGAAGCCGTCCATGCGCAAGATGAAATTCAGGCTCAGGCTGGGCAACCACATGAACTCTTCGCGAATGACGCCACCGTGGGCGATCTGCGGGTATAGCAGCGCGACCTGAACGGTGCCGATCAGAGCGACCAGGCCTGCCAGCAGGGATTCGGCATTACGCGCGTTGTGTGGCAGCACCGCTGCCAGACAGCTGCCAATGAATGGCAGAAGCAGTAGAACTATCAGGGACATAGGCTTCTAATCTGCGGAAGTTTGTGAAGCATCATACGTGCCAGCTCCCCGATCACCAAACGCGAGGATGTCTCAGAATCCTACAAAGTAGTCCGGGATTTTATGTTTGGCCTTATTTCAGGTAGATCGATGTTGCGTGCAATGGCCTCATCGCGAGCAGGCTCACTCCTACAATTTGAAACGCATCCACCTGTAGGAGTGAGCCTGCTCGCGATAGCCATATGTCAAGCATGGCCTTAACCAAGCGTCTCCCGTTCCAGCTCAGTCTCCGCCCCGGCAGCCTTCCCCTTGGTCTTCAACTCGCTGACAATCACCGCCGCAACAATCAACCCCGCGCCGACCAGCGCAATCGCCGGCAGTCGCTCCCCGGCGATCCGCCCGACGATCCCTGCCCAGACCGGCTCACCGGCGTAGATCAACGTGGCCCGAGTCGGCGAAACGCTCTTCTGCGCCCAGTTCATTGCCACCTGGATCGCCGCGCTCGCCGCGCCCAGCCCCAGAGCGCTCGAAAGCAGCAGCCAGGAAAAATCTGGAATCACTTCACCGGTCGGCACTACCAGCAGGAACGACAACACCGCCGTTACCGCCAGTTGCACCACTGTCACTCGCCGCACATCCACCTGGCCGGCGAACGTGCTGATCAGGATGATTTCGGCCGCGATCGCAACGGCGCTGATCAGCGTAGCAATCTCACCGGGGCTGAAATTCAATGCGGCACCCGACGGGCCTGACAACAGCATCAGTCCGGTAAACGCCAGCATGATCCCGATACTCGGCATCAATCCGGGGCGGCGGCCCAGCACCAGCCACTGCAACAGCGGCACGAACGGCACGTACAGCGCGGTAATAAAAGCCGACTGACTGCTCGGAATAGTCTGTAGCCCGACGGTCTGCAGCCCGTATCCAAGCATGATTGCTACGCCGATAAACGACCCGGCCTTGACTTCGAACAAAGTCAACTCGCGCAGGTGACGCCAGGAAAACATTGCGACAATCACCGCCGCAGCGGCAAAGCGCAGGCCGACAAAAAACATCGGCCCACTGACAGTCATGGCGTGTTGCACCAGCAAAAAGGTGCCGCCCCAGACCATGGTGATCAGCACCAGCACGCACTCGGCTTTGCTGAATCTGGAGAAACGGAGGGAAGTGGGGGAGTTGTTTGCCGACGTCATGACCTTGCGCACTATAAAAGGCAGGACGCACAATGCATCCAACGTTGGGCAGTATACTGCCCAATCCCACCAAGTGAGCAATATAGTGCCCAAAGATTCCAGCCAAAGAACTTCCGTGCTTCAGCATGTCAGCCAGAACGTGCGGCGCCTGCGTCACGCGGCGGACATGAGCCAGACCGCGCTGGCGGAAAAGTCCGGGGTCAGTCGGCGTATGCTGGTCGCCATTGAGGCCGGCGAGAAAAATGTCAGCCTGACCACCCTCGACCGCGTTGCCGAGGCGCTGGATGTGGCGTTCAGCGACCTGATCCAGGCCGCAGATTCCCGCGATCCCAGCCGCATCAACGAAGTCGCGTGGGCGGGAGCGATCCCCGGCAGCAAAGCGGTCTTGCTGTCCAAAGCCACCGCCACTCGCGAGGTCGAACAATGGGAATGGTGCCTGCAACCGGGCGAGGTGTATCCCTCGCAACCGGACGCCGCAGGCTGGAGCGAGCAAATTTACGTGTTTGAAGGGCGTCTGACGCTGATGCTCGGGGATCAGCCGCAACACATCGGCAAAGGCGAGTTCTTTATGTTTGCCAGTGATCAGCCGCACTCCTATCGCAACGATGGTGATGTCGCGGCGTGGTTTGTGCGCAATGTGGTGATCTGAATGGAGCAGTACGCGGACATTCTGATTATCGGTGGCGGTCTCAGCGGCACAACGCTGGCGGTGCAGTTGCTGCGTTTGCCAGGACAGCGCAGCATTTTGATCATCGAGCCGCGTGCCGAACTGGGGCGTGGCGAGGCTTACAGCGCCGTCGAGTTGGGGCATACGCTGAATGGCAACGCGGCACGAATGAGCGTCGACCCGGATAACCCCAATGATCTGACGCAATGGCTGACCAAACACATCGCCGCAGGCGGCTGGCCGCAATCCCGGGAGCAGCAGGTCCCGGTCAGTGAGCTGTTTCCGCCCCGTGGTTTGTTCGGTGTGTATGTGCAGCAGCGTCTCGCTGAGGCTCGGGTTGTCGGCGCGCAGCACGGTTCGACGCTCGAGCATGTCTGCGCCGAAGCCATCGATTTGCAAGACGACGCCGATTCAGTGCTGCTGACATTGCGCAATGGCCAACGGTTACGCGGCAAACGCGCAGTGCTTGCCACCGGCATGTTTCCCGCTGCTCGTACGCCGCAAACGCAATCCAGTGGTCTCAACGCCGCCGCGCTCGATCCTTGGGATGTCGCTGCGATGCGCGAGCTTGATCCACAATCCACCGTACTGATCATCGGTTCCGGCCTGACCATGGTCGATGCCGTGGTGTCGCTGGAGCAGGCCGGGCATCGCGGTCCGATCGAGGTGTTCTCGCGCCACGGTTTGCTGCCGCATGTACGCCGTCAACCGCCGGCCTGGGTGGATTTTCTGGCAGAGAATCACAACATCCGCACGCCACGCCAGTTATTGCACGAATTGCGTCGGCACTGTCGCGACGCCATCGCCCAGGGGATCGACTGGCAGGCGCCGCTGGACACGGTTCGCGTGCATATCGCGCGGTTATGGAGCCAGGCGACTGACGTGCAGCGTCGACAATTCGTACGGCATGTGCGGCCGTGGTGGGAGAGCCATCACCATCGTTCTCCGCCGTTGAGCGCGGCGCTGGTCGAGCGCCTGCACGGCGAAGGGCGCTTGCGCATCCATGCGGCGTCGTTCAAGGGGCTTGAAGCCAGCTGTAATGACGGTGTGAACATTCGCGTCCGTCCCCGTGGCGAAACCGACAGCCGGGTCGTTAAGGGCGCGGCATTGATCAACTCCAGCGGTATCGAATACGACTGGCGGCGCGTCGCCAGACCTTTGCCGCAGCAGTTGCTCGCGCGCGGTCTGGTGCAGCCGGGGCCGTTGGCGTTGGGGATTGCGGCAGCGGCGGAGGGTGCGGTACTGAATGCCGAAGGACAGGCCAGCAATCGTTTGTTTGCCATGGGGCCACCGTTGCGAGGGATGTGGTGGGAGAGTACGGCGGTGACGGACGTGGCGTTGCAGGCCAAGGCATTGGCGGGGCGGTTGGCGAGCCGAGGTTGATGGTGGTCTTTCAGGCCTCTTCGCGAGCAGGCTCGCTCCCACAGGGGCTTGGGTTGCGAACAAAATATGCGTCACACCCTGGATCCTGTAGGCGTGAGCCTGCTCGCGATAGCGGTTGTTCAGTCGATATAAAAAGTGACTGATAGACCGCTATCGCGAGCAGACGAAGGCCTGCATTTGTTGCGTGGTGGCTGAAAGTTACGCGACGACCTGGTAACACGGCACATACGCCGCGCCACCCGGCAATTTCATCCGGTGCTGAGCGACGAAGGCTTTGAGCAGTGCATCAAGCGGCTGCATGATCGCCGCATCGCCACGGATCTGGTACGGCCCGTGCTCTTCGATCAGGCGGATGCCTTTGTCCTTGACGTTGCCGGCGACGATCCCGGAGAACGCCCGGCGCAGGTTGGCCGCCAGTTCGTGCGGTGGCTGGTCGCGGTGCAGTTTGAGGTTGGCCATGTTTTCGTGGGTCGGATCGAACGGGCGCTGGAAGCCTTCGTCGATTTTCAGCAACCAGTTGAAGTGGAACGCGTCGTTGCGCTCGCGGCGGAACTGCTTCACCGCCTTCAGGCCCTGGGTCATCTGCCGTGCCACTTCGGCCGGATCGTCGATGATGATCTCGTAATGCTGCTTCGCTGCTTCGCCGAGGGTTGCGGTGACGAACGCGTCGAGCTGCTCCAGATACGGCGCGGCATGTTTCGGCCCCGTCAGTACCACCGGGAACGGCAGGCCTTCGTTGTCCGGGTGCATGAGGATGCCCAGCAAATAGAGGAACTCCTCCGCCGTACCGGCGCCGCCCGGGAAGATGATGATGCCGTGGCCGACACGGACGAAGGCTTCCAGACGTTTTTCGATGTCAGGCAGGATCACCAGTTCGTTGACGATCGGGTTCGGCGCTTCGGCGGCAATGATGCCCGGCTCGGTCAAGCCAAGGTAGCGGCCGCCGTGAATACGCTGCTTGGCATGGGCGATGGTTGCGCCTTTCATCGGGCCTTTCATCACGCCGGGGCCGCAACCGGTGCAGATGTCGAGGCTGCGCAGGCCCAGTTCGTGACCGACTTTCTTGGTGTATTTGTATTCTTCGGTGTTGATCGAGTGGCCGCCCCAGCACACCACGATCTTCGGCTCGACGCCCGGGCGCAGGGTGCGGGCGTTGCGCAGCAAGTGGAAAACGTAGTCGCTGATGCCTTGGGAATTGCTCAGGTCGATACGTTGGCTGTCGAGTTCGTTTTCGGTGTAGACGATGTCGCGCAGGGCGCTGAAGAGCATCTCTCGGGTGCTGGCGATCATTTCGCCGTCAACGAAAGCATCGGCCGGAGCGTTCAGCAGCTCCAGGCGTACGCCGCGATCTTGCTGGTGAATGCGGATTTCAAAATCCTTGTAGGCTTCAAGGATGGTCTTGGCGTTGTCGACATGCGCGCCGGTGTTGAGGATGGCCAGGGCGCACTGGCGGAACAGGTTGTAGATGCTGCCGGAACCGGCTTCGCTCAGTTGCTGGACTTCACGTTGAGAAAGCGTTTCCAGGCTGCCTTTCGGGCTGACCGAAGCATTGATTACGTGTCGTTGGGTCATGCAATGATCCTTAAAACGATGTCATCCAGTACCGGGCGGATGGCATCCGAATAGTGTGTATCCATGAATGAAGATGGCACGATCTGCGCTGTACCGCCATGTCCCCGTTGGACGCTGAAAAGATGAAAAGGAGCCCCAGCATAGCTAAATCCCTCTTCGATGCGATAATGCGCCGGCGAGTTTTTTCCGTTGCCCCTTTTGTCGTTCAAGGAAGTCACAGCAGATGTTTGAGATTCAGCCGATGGACGCCACAAGCTTTCGCCAGCAGACCCGCCGCAGCACGGTGATCATTGCCGTGTTGTTCCTGGTGCTGGCAATGTTGTTTTCCAGTGCGGCGGTGGCGCTGTTCGGTGAACCGGGCGGGGATAATCTGCGCTTCAATGTCGGCGGGGTGTTCCTGGCGTTTCTGCTGACTGCGGCGTTGCTGCGCGGTCGTTTCTGGCACCAGAGCTGGATGGCGCCAGCGGTGTATGGCTGGCGGCTCAAACGCAATCTCATGAGCGTCACCAATGTGATGCACCACGTCACGGCGGCGGTGGAGAATAACGATCCGACGGCGATGAAGGTGCTGCGTTTCTACCACTTGGGGTTGATGCAGATGCATGAGCTGGACGGCAACTCCAGTGACCACGGGCAACTGTTTCGTGAAGTCGAAGCCCATAAGGAGCGGATGCAGGCGCTGGGTCTGGAGCTTGACCAGCCGCGCCTCGATCCGCAATGGCTCGAGGCGCTGAAACCGGCGTCGCGTTAAAACGGGATACGTCGGGCGCGGCGCAGTTTCCATAAGCGAAACAGGCGCCCATACACCAGCAGGTTCACTGCCAGCACTACGCTGCCCAGTGCCAGTTGAATTTGCGGGGTCAGCCCCGCCGGATAGATGATCGGCCAGATGTAGTGTTCGATGAAACCGCCGGCGTATTCGGTTTGCCCGGCAGCGTGGCGCATCAGGTTTTCCCAATAGGTCAGCGGGCAGGTCAGGTGCAACACTTCGACCGCGACCCCCCAGGCAGCGGCCGGCACATGCAGCCACAGCAACCGTGGCCACTTCAGCACCAGCAGCCCGCCGAGCAGTACGAAGACAATAAAACCCAGATGGAACAGCACCAGCCCGTCGGCTGCGATTCGGTACAGCATGTCGTTTCCCTGACGTAAGATTAGATAGCGCCATGGTACGCCGGTCTGGGGGAAATTCGGCGCCAGTGCGCAAGTTTGTCCAAGCGAGCAACGTGAAAGCGAGGTGCATATGAGGACCGACCAAACGCAACCGGACGATGATGAACCTACGGAAGAAGAGATCGAGCAGCAAAAGAAACGGGACGAGAAAACCTGGAAGCGCGACGACAGCAGAGAACTGTCGGACCGCGACCAGGAACGCCCTCTGAAGCCGTGAATCATGGATACGAAAAGCCCCGCCTGAGCGGGGCTTTTCGCATTTCAGAGGTCTTCGTGCTGTGTGAAGTCCGGGTGTGTTGCCCGATATCCCAGCGTCTTGTCGATCCACGCATTGAGTTCGTTGACCATCACCGGCGGATGGCCAGGATAGCTTTCGAGGGTGTTGCGCAGGGTGCGTTCGATGTCGGCAACACTGTGCAGGTTTCGGGTCTTGATGTAATGGCCGATAAAACAGTCGAGTTCCAGGCGCTCTGTCTTGGACAGATGGATCCACTCCAGGCCGTTGACCTGTTTGATTGCAAAATCGTCGCTCACTTATTTCTCTGCAAGGCTTGAAAGTTGTTGGGGGATTCCTGATTTGTTGACGCTTTGGTCAACTGGTATACCAATCGGAAAGGCGGCGCGCATGCTATCCGTAGCGCAGGAAAATGTATGTATGACGATCCAAATGTCAGACAAGCGGTTGGTTCGCTCAAACGACTGTTTTGTGGGAAGTTGTTACGCCATTGATACACCGACTGTAACGCGAAGGATTCAGTAGAACGCATGTCTGGATAACGCGCTGGTGCTCGCGTTATTTAGCCGGCCTGCGTGATGCCGCCATTGACGACTCGGTGCTTAGGTTATGCACAAATAGAATTTAAAAATAAAAATCAAGAACGTTATGGTCTATGGAAATCTCGTTTCGGAGTCGCCATGAAGCTCTCTCGTTTTCTGTGCAGCGTGCTGACCGCTGCCGTGCTGACCTCTCCATTTGCCTACGCGGCCGAGCCTTTGGTCCTGCACGTTGGAGATCAGAATTACTACAACATCCGCGCCTCGATAGAAGCGTCCGGCGTGTTGAAGGGCGCGCCTTATACGGTCGACTGGAAGCATTTCCAGGCCGCAGCGCCGCTGGCCGAGGCGTTGCAGACCGGTGCCCTGGACCTTGGCTTTCTCGGCGACTCAGGCTTCCTGTTCCTCGCGGCGAAACAGGCGCCGGTCAAATTGATCGGCGTATCGCGGCAGAATCCGGACACCATCGCCTTGTTGGTCCCAAAGGATTCTCCGGTGCAAACCATTGCCGATCTTAAAGGCAAGAAAGTTGCGTATTGGCCCGGCGCCTGGAGTCAGCAGTTGACGTTGCGTGCGTTGGAGCAGGGCGGGCTGGCGGAGGATTACGTTGAGTTCGTCAAGCTGATGCCAATCGATGCGGCCGCAGCGCTGCCGCAAGGCAGCATTGACGCGTTTCCGGTCTGGGAACCGTACATTTCGCAACAGATCGTTTTCTCTGGCGCCCGGCCGATTCTGACCGCTAAAAACCTGATGCCGGGGCTCAGCGCCATCGCCGCGTCTTCGCCGGCCATCGACAGCAAGCGTGAAGCAATTGCCGATTTTCTCGGGCGCTTGAAACAGGCACGGGCCTGGGTTGACAGCCACACCGATGAATACGCCGATCTCTGGGCGAAGAAGGCCAATCTCGATCAGCAAGTCTCGCGGCATTGGCTGCGCCAGGCGCACATGACCGTCGGGCCGGTAGACCAGCAGGCGGCAGCGGACCTGCAAAGCACCGCGGACTTTTTGTTTAAAGTCAAAGCGCTGCCGGCACCCTTGGCCACGGCAGGCATCATCGACACGTCATTTCAACAAGCCTTGACGCACTGAAACGAGCGCCGGAACCAAACCCTGTGTACCTTATCCAACCTGCGCGCGCATCGCCGCGCAGGGATGGACGAGGGCGAGGGAGTTTTGCCAATCGACAACACAACGGCTAGCGCCGGACCCAAGGCAAAACATGATCCCCGGATACAAAGTTTTTTGTGCAGCGCTCATCGCCCTCGGTCTGGCTGGCTGCATCGCGGCGCCCATCGAAATGACCGCGCAAACCGAAAACCGCCTGCAAACGCAGGCGCCTGTGCGTTTTCTGCTGACATTTGACGATGGCCCGAGTGCGTCCGGGTGGTGGAATCCCACGGCGACCGTGCTTGACAGCCTCAAGACCAATCCGGTGCAACCGGGCATCAAAGCGGTGTTTTTCGTGCAGACCCGTGCGCCCAGGGCCGGCAACAGCGAGATTGGCCGCAGCCTCATGCGTCGCGAACACGACGAGGGGCATATTCTGGCTTTCCACACGGCGACCCACTGGCACACCAACCATCGCTTGCTTGATCCGCAGGAACTCGAACAATCGCTGACTGATGGCACAGCAGACATCGCCGCCATTACCGGCGCGTCGCCGACGCTGCTGCGCCCGCCATTCTGGAACTACGACAAACGCACCTTCGCGGCGTATCAACAGCATGGCTTGCACGTTTTGCTGACCGACTTGAGTGCCAATGACGGCAAGATCTGGGGCTTCAACGCCAGTCCGCGGCGCCGAGCGAACATGCTGCGCCAGCTCTCCGAGGTGCGTGAGCGTATTGCACTTGGCCAGTTCCCGACGGTGGAGGGGGTGATTCCGGTCGTGGTGACGTTTCATGATCTCAATCGCTATACCGCACGGCACACCCGTGAGTATTTGCAGATTCTGCTGGACAGTGCGGCGGCCACCGGGGTGAGGCTGGACGCAAAGCCGTTCTATGACGAAAGGGCTACGCTGGAAAGGGCGGCGCTGGCGCGCACGGTTCAGCAAAGCAGCGAACCGGTCAATTTGCCGGGCCTGTGGAACTGGATCTGGGACCAGGATGCCCACTGAGTGCTTGCGCAGTTTGTGAGCCAGTTGGCGTTTTCGGGGCAGGCAAGTGCAGTAGGCTCGCCTATGCTTGCTGGGATAGCTCATCGCCTGCGAGGCGGCCGTCCATGCTTGCCATTGCCGACATTTGCCGCATCGTCGAATCGGGGTTTCCCGCTTATAAGTGCGATTGCATGCCAACCGGGCAAGGGCTGTTGTCCATCAAGATCTATGACCCGAAGACAGGGCGCGTCAAACTGCTGCTCGATGGCGTCTCCCCCGAGCACCTCGTCACGATACGTGATATCTCCAATTTCATCGCAGAGCTGCGCACCGAGATCAGCGCGGGTCGCAGGGCGTTCGCCGGCTAAAATTTTATAAACGTCGCTGGAAAGCCTGAACGATGCGCCGCGTCGCTTCGTTGGTGTTGAGGTTCTGCACGGCATCCAGCGGATACCAGATGCAATCGGCTATTTCGTTCTGTGGTCGAACCTCATCGATATTCACCACTGACGCTTCGTAGACGTGATGCCGCGTGCTGCCGGCCTCAAGCTCCATCAAGTACAGCAACGCCTCGGCATCCAGCCCGGTTTCTTCTTGCAGTTCGCGTACGGCGGCATCTGCCCGGGTTTCTCCAGGCTCGACCTTGCCGCCGGGCAGCGACCAGTGATGGCGAGGTTTGCGCACCAGGAGAATATGTCGATCCTGTTCGCAAATGACGGTTGCGCGTACTTTCATCTATTACTCATTGAATGCCTGTCACAAAACTGTAATTAAACTGCAATATTCGAGCCGGACGGTGATTTAAAGGTTCCCTCAGAGTTGGGAGCTGTGGCCTGAGCGAAAAGTGCCAGTGAATTGACGGACAGGTGCCGCGACAGCTGGTCCACACCCGCGCCGGAACCGGGTGTAAGGTAATCGCGCAAGATTGAAACTACCGTTGGCAAAAGGGAGGTGCTCATGAGCATTCCAATGCTGAACAAGCTGCACATGAACGGTTACGACGTGCTCAGTGTGAACAATGGCCCGTGGCGGGTCTGCACCCAGGGCGATCGATTGGCTTCGTTCTCGAGCCGGGAGGAGGCGATGGCGTATGCGGCGGCGCTTCCCGGCTATAAAAAACGCGCCAAGCGTGTGCAGGATCACAGCGCCGGTTGACCGGCTGTCAAAAAGAAGCCCCGGTTTTTCCGGGGCTTTTGTTTGGCAAAAATCGATAGATGTCAGTGGACTTTGGTTCGGCTGATGGCTCGGGCTTTTACCTCCTTGGCATAGACCTGCAGTCGTTCCTCGTCGGTTTGCAGGATCTCGCAAGACCTGAGCACGGCCTGGGCGTCCGCTTCGTTGCCTGATTTGCGCAACTGCTCGGCGATTCGCTTGAGGTCGACGGCCGACCAGCGCAAGTCCGATGCAACACTTTGCAGGTCGCGTTGAAGTTCGTGTTCGTATTCATTAAGCCGCATGATCACCTCCGAAACATTGTCGGTAGAAAAGAGTAGCCGCATTTACGGCGGTTGTGCGCGATCCTCTGACGCCCGGCTGAACGGATGTAAAAAAACCTCCAATCACCCGTAACAGCGGGGTGCCACGATGGATGTGCAGACGGTTTAACGGTACATTCGCGGTTTTTACGAACAGGTAAATAACATGCGGATATGGATCGGCAGTCTGGCATTGGCCCTGTTGACGGGTTGCTCTTTACCGGCCTCGCTGGTACCGGGTGAACCCAACGTCAGCAAGACCAGTGACAAGACCCCCAGGGACTATGCCGCGTGCGTATTGCCGTTGTGGCAGCGGGATGTCGCGAAGACTTCGCAGACATCGATTTCCAATGGCTATCGCATCACCGCGCCGAGCATCATCACCGCGGATGAAATTCTTGATATCGTCAAATACAAAAACGGCAGCAAAGTGTCGTTGTATCAGGGGCCGCCGTGGGCCAAATCAGGGTCGCTGCGCCAGTCGGTGCGTGATTGCTTGTAACGAAGGCGCCTTGATCGGCAAAAAAAGCAGAGACCGCAGCGACGGTTTCTGCGTTTTCAGATCGAGCAACTTTGCGCGTTCCTAACAATGCGCAGACTCGCAGTGTGAAGGTGAGATGTTGTTTTTGCTGACGGCGGCGAACGTGTGATCGAGCGGTTTACTCTGCCGAAGTGGGGTTGACTCTGAAAGGATTAGCACACCCATAGACCCTGTTAAACGCTCGCAATGAGCGGTGACAGTTACCCGCCAAGGGTTTTCCCTGAGTGCACTAGGCTTTTGATTGCCGGTCGATAATTGCCCGGCACTTCGTTCAAGGAGCCTCGGATCATGGATGATCTGGTCAAAGATATTATTCCGTTGTTGCAGTACCTCGTCCCCGGGTTTTTATCGACCTGGATCTTTTATTCCCTCACGGCGTTCAAGCGACCGGATACGTTCGGACAGATTGTGCAGGCGTTGATTTTTACCTTTGTGATTCAGGGCGCCGTGTTGGCGATTGGCACCTTGTGCCTGTGGATTGGCTCGAAGGGATTTTCTGTAGGCGTTTGGGATGGTCGAGCGCAAACGCTGTGGGCGTTTGTGTTCTCATTGATGCTGGGATTGCTTGCCTGTTATCTGGCGACCAATGACAAAATGCATGGCTGGCTGCGCCGGCGAAACGTCACGAAACAATCTTCTTACCCGAGTGAGTGGTTCAGCATTTTTGCTCAACACCATCGTCTGGTCACCCTGCATCTAAACGATGAAAGGCGTGTTTTTGGCTGGCCCGTGGAGTGGCCGCCAGAGGCCGACAATGGTCAGTTCGTAATGCAAAATCCTTGTTGGCTAGATGCCGAGGGGGCAGAAGTGCCTTTTGGCGCTGAGTATTTGCTGATAGATTCCCGCAAGGTCAAGTGGGTCGAGTTCGGCCCGAAATTGGAGGTTCCGTTATGACAGCCAGAGCACCGCAACCAATGCCAGACTGGGTGGCGCGTCGTTACACGAAGGATGGCAAGCCAGTGGCGAATGCGCAGCCCAAGGCACCCAGTGCTCCACCGCCGCTGAAGATTTGACTCTCTCAGCCCCAACCCTGCGCTACAGCCCGGCGAATCGCCTCCAGCAGCATCGCAAACGCCGGGTTGTCGTTGTTCTCCCGCCAGATCAGGTGCAGTTCGCTTTGCACCCCTTCGCCGAGGTCGACCTCGCGAAACACCACATCCTTGAACACCACACTGGTCGCGCAACGTGGCACCAGTGCCAGGCCCATGCCGGCGTTGACCAGCGCCAGAATCGTCAGTGACGACCCCAGCCATTGCACGTAATCGGGGGCGACCCGCGCCGAGCGCAGCATGCCGGTCAACAGTTCGTTGAACGGCGGATACGCGGCGTGGGAGTACATCAGGAAGGGCTGCTTGTCGAGGTCGGCGACCGAAACGTCGACCGCGTTCGCCAGCGCGTGTTCACGTGGCACCGCCAACACAAACGGTTCACGCACCAGGCACTCGGTGGCGTAGCCCGGCTCCAGTAACGGCGCGCGGGCGATCCCCAGATCGATGCGGCGCGCACGCAACGCCTCGTGCTGCTGATAAGTGTTCATCTCCGATAGATCGATTTTCACCTGCGGCTGTTTCAGGCGTGCTTCGGCGATCACCTTCGGCAAAAACTCATACACCGCACTCCCGACAAAAGCGATGTTCACCGTGCCGATGTCGCCCTCGGCAAACCGGCGAGCGGTGACCGCTGCCTGCTGGGCGCGCTCGAGCAGATTCTGCGCTTCAACGAAAAACGCCCGCCCAGCCGCGGTCAGCGCAACGCTGCGGGTACTGCGGGTGAACAACTCCACACCCAGATGATGTTCCAGCAATTGTATCTGCCGGCTCAGCGGTGGCTGGGTCATGTTCAGGCGCTCGGCGGCGCGGCGGAAGTTCAGTTCGGTGGCCACCGTGGTGAAGCAGCGCAGTTGGGTCAATTCAAACATTGATCTAATCCAGGTATCAATCGAGTGCGAGTTTAGATTAGACGGGATCAATGCCCGGCGTCCATGATCGATCCATCGCCTCAAGTCATCCCTAAAAAAACAAGATCGGGAGTCGCCCCTTGAAAACCCTCCAGAGTCCCTCGGACGTCACGGTGCTGGCCCGCGCTGCCGCCAAGGTCAAGCGCCACGTATTGCCGCTGTTTGTGGTGATGTTCATCGTCAACTACATCGATCGGGTCAACATTGGTTTCGTGCGCAGTCACCTAGAGACCGATCTTGGTATCGGTGCGGCGGCGTACGGTCTGGGTGCCGGCTTGTTTTTCATTGGCTACGCGCTGTTCGAAGTGCCGTCCAACCTGCTTCTGCAGCGCTACGGTGCGCGGGTCTGGCTGACGCGGATCATGTTCACCTGGGGCGCTGCTGCAATGGCGATGGCGTTTGTTCAGGGTGAAACCAGTTTCTATGTGCTGCGCTTTATTCTCGGTGCCGCCGAGGCCGGGTTCTTTCCGGGGATCATTTATTACTTCACCCAGTGGTTGCCGGCCTCCGAGCGCGGCAAAACCATGGCGGTGTTTCTCAGTGGTTCGGCGATTGCTTCGGTGATCTCCGGGCCGGTGTCCGGCGCGCTGTTGCACATCAGCGGTCTGGGCCTGCACGGCTGGCAGTGGATGTTCCTCATCGAGGGCGCGGCGTCGGTGGTGCTGTGCGCGTTTGTCTGGTTCTGGTTGCAGTCGCATCCGCGGCAAGCCAAGTGGTTGAGCGAGGAGGAGCGTGAGGCGCTGGTGGCCGCGATTGCCGAGGAACAGCGCGCCCGCGAAGCGGTGCAGGCCGCCAAGCCATCGATGTTCAAACTGTTGGCCGACCGGCAGATTGCGCTGTTCTGCTTTATCTATTTTTCCATCGCCCTGACCATTTACGGCGCGACCTTTTGGTTGCCGAGCATGATCAAGAAGATGGGCAATCTCGGCGACTTTGAAGTCGGTCTGCTCAACTCCATCCCGTGGATCATTTCGATTGTCGCCATGTACGGTTTTGCGGCGATGGCCGGCAAGTGGAAATTCCAGCAGGCCTGGGTCGCGCTGACCCTGGTGATCGCGGCCATCGGCATGTTCATGTCGACCACCGGCGGGCCGGTGTTTGCCTTTGTCGCCATCTGCTTCGCGGCGATCGGTTTCAAAGCGGCATCCGCGCTGTTCTGGCCGATTCCGCAGAGCTATCTGGATGCGCGAATCGCGGCGGCGGTGATCGCGCTGATCAATTCCATCGGCAACCTCGGCGGCTTCGTTGCGCCGACCGCGTTCGGCATTCTTGAGCAGACCACTGGCTCCATTGAGGGCGGCTTGTATGGCTTGGCGGCGACATCGCTGATCGCTGCCGTGGTGATCTTCTTCGCCCGCACCGCGCCGGGGGCCAAAGGCAACACCGGGGCAAAGTCCGCTGACGTGGCCGCCGTCGTCGCGACGGCCCGTCCGGCGGCGAACCATTGAATTGATTGTTGATCTGTCAGGAGCGTTATCTTGAAAATCACCCGTGTCAGCGTCACTCCAATCGCCTTTCGTGATCCACCGCTGCTCAATGCCAGCGGCATCCACGAACCCTTCGCCCTGCGCTCGATCATCGAGATCGAGAGTGACAACGGCTACATCGGCCTTGGCGAAAGCTACGGTGATGCCCCGGCGCTGGCGATCCAGCAGCAGTTACAGGCGCAATTGATCGGACTTGATCCGTTCGACCTCAACCAGTTGCGCGCGATCGTCCAGGCAACAGTTGCGGCAAATAAACCCGCCAGTATCGCTGGCGCCGAACTGGCCCCCGGCTCCCATGCCAGCAAGGCGGTGAGCAATGCTTATTCGGCGTTCGAGGTGGCTTTCCTCGATTTGCAGGCGCATTACCTGAATGTGCCGCTGGTGGATCTGCTCGGCGGTGCGATACGCGATGAAGTGCCGTTCAGCGCCTACCTGTTTTTCAAATATGCCGAACATATCGATTCACCCTACAAGCCAGATAACTGGGGCGAGGCGCTGAGCGAGCAGCAAATCGTCGCGCAAGCGGCGCGGATGATCGAGGCGTACGGTTTCAAGAGCATCAAGCTCAAGGCCGGTACCCTGCCGCCAGAGCATGAGGTGGCTTGCGTCAAGGCGCTGAAAAAAGCCTTTCCCGGATATCCGCTGCGCATCGATCCGAACGGCAACTGGTCGCTGGAGACAGCGATTCGCATGGCCGAACTGCTCGGCGATGACTTGCAGTATTACGAAGACCCGACTCCGGGCCTCGGCGGCATGGCCGAACTGCACAAGCGCACCGGGTTGCCGCTGGCGACCAATATGGTGGTCACCGATTTCGATGAACTACGCCGCAGCATCGCGCAGGACAGCGTGCAGATCGTCCTCGCCGACCACCATTACTGGGGCGGCCTGCGCGACACCCAGACGCTGGCGAAAATGTGCGATGTGTTTGGTCTCGGTGTGTCGATGCATTCCAATTCACACTTGGGCATCAGCCTGATGGCGATGGCTCACGTCGCGGCGGCAGTGCCGAATCTCGATTACGCCTGCGACACCCATTACCCGTGGCAAGAGCCGGACGAGGAAGTGATCAGGGGCGGCAAATTGCCGATTGTCGATGGCTGCGTGAAGATCTCCCGTGCGCCAGGGCTGGGGCTGGAACTGGACCGTGATCAATTGGGCAAACTGCATGACCAGTACCTGAGCTGCGGGATTCGTCAGCGTGATGACGTGCGGCAGATGCAGCGTTACAAGGCGGATTGGAAAGCGGTCAAGCCGCGGTTTTGAGGTTCCGGGTCGGGCCCCATCGCGAGCAGGCTCACTCCTACATTTTGAAATGCGTTCCCCTGTAGGAGTGAGCCTGCTCGCGATGGGGCCCGACCTGTCAAAGCGTTTCTATCAACCAGTCCCGAAACGCTTTCAACGACGGCAGATTCTCGTTACGCGGCGGATACACCAGATAGTAGCGGCGGCGGCTGGTAATCGCCTCGCCCAGTTGCAGCAACTCGCCCTTGAGCAACTCCTCCTCGACCAGAATCCGCGGCACCAGGCCTACGCCGATATTGGCCCGTACGGCTTGAATCAAATGGGCCGTCATCTCGAAACTGGGGCCGATGCGCATGCTGCGATGGGGCAGTGCGTGCTGGCTGAACCACTCGGCCCAGGCCTGCGTGTTACTGCTGACGTTGAGCAGCAACTGTCCAGCGATATGCTGCTCGGCGTCATCGCGCTCGGCAGCCGATAACTGCGCGCTGGCGATCGCCACCAGTTCCTCGGTGTGCAGGGGCAGGGCGCTCAGCCCCGGCCACTCGCCGCCACCGACGCAGATCGCAGCATCGATTTCGCTGGTGTCGAAATCGATGCTCTCGATGCGTGAATGCAAATGCACGGTCATGCCCGGGTGCGCCGTGTAGAAATCCTTCAGGCGCGGCAGCAACCATTTCGAACCGAAGGTCGGTAACGTCGCCAGGCGCAGGCTATGAATGCCTGAGCCAAATGCCATGGCCTGCAAGGTTGCACTTCGAATCTGTCCCAGTGCCTCGGCGAGTTCGCGTTGGTACATGCGGCCGACATCGGTCAGCACGACCTTGCGGCCCTCGCGGTTGAACAGGCGCATGCCAAGCATTTTTTCCAGAATCTGCACCTGACGGCTGACCGCGCTTTGCGTCAGCGAAAGCTCATGGGCGGCGCGGGTGTAGCTTTCGTGGCGGGCGGCGGCTTCGAAAGCCAGCAGCAGCGACATGGACGGCGTGAGGGTGCGCGGATTCATTCGTAATTATCATGATTAGCGGGTGGAATTTACGGTTGTCCCCACAGCGCCAGGCAATGAACATGGACGGCATGAGATGGCGGAGCCTGACGCAATCATTCGTTGCGTACAACTGTTCACTGCCACACGGCCCGATTTTGACCGAGATGCCTGACCGATGATTGCCCAGCTGTCGCCCGCCAAAGCCCTGACCACGGATTACCAGCAATTTCTCAAAGCCCTGAAAACCAGCGGATTCCGCGGTGAAATCAGCGCCGATTACGCCAGCCGCGTGGTACTGGCCACTGACAACTCGATCTACCAGCGCCTGCCGCAAGCGGCGGTGTTTCCGATGGATGCAGACGACGTCGCGCGGGTGGCGCGGCTGATTGCCGAGCCGGCCTTTGAGCAGGTGGTGATCACCCCGCGTGGCGGCGGCACTGGCACTAACGGCCAGTCGCTGACTGACGGCATCGTCGTCGACCTGTCGCGGCACATGAACCGAATTCTCGAAATCAACGTGCAAGAGCGCTGGGTGCGGGTACAGGCCGGCGTCGTCAAGGATCAGTTGAACGCGGCGCTGAAGTCCGCAGGGCTGTTTTTCGCCCCGGAACTGTCGACCTCCAACCGCGCCACCGTCGGTGGCATGATCAACACTGATGCCAGCGGCCAGGGCAGTTGCACCTACGGCAAGACCCGCGACCACGTGCTCGCGTTGGACATGGTCCTGCGCGGCGGCGAGCGCCTGCACAGCGTGCCGCTGGAGGAAGGTGAACTGCAAGCGCACTGCGCCCGTCAGGATCGTGTCGGTGAGGTCTATCGTTGCGCACGCAAGATCATCGATGAGCAAGGCGCGTTGATCAAAGAGCGTTTTCCCGATCTCAATCGCTGCCTGACCGGCTATGACCTGGCGCACCTGCGCGAGGCCGACAACCGCTTCAACCTCAACAGCGTGCTCTGCGGAGCTGAAGGTTCGCTGGGGTTTGTGGTCGAGGCGCGGCTGAACGTGTTGCCGATTCCCAAACACACGATGCTGGTCAATATCCGCTATGCCGGGTTCATGGATGCTTTGCGCGATGCGCGGGCGTTGATGGCGCTCAAACCGCTGTCGATTGAAACCGTCGATTCGAAGGTTTTGCTGCTGGCGATGCAGGACATCGTCTGGCACGGCGTCGCCGAGTATTTTCCAGACAGCGGCGGACGACCAACCTTGGGCATCAACCTCGTCGAGTTTTGCGGCGATGATCCCGAGGATGTGCAACGCCGCGTCGAAGCATTCATCGAACACCTCAAAAATGACCAGACGGTTGAGCGCCTGGGGCACACGCTCGCTATCGGGCAAGCGGCGGTGAGCAAAGTCTACGGCATGCGCAAACGGGCGGTGGGCCTGCTCGGCAATGTCGCCGGTGAAGCGCGGCCGCAGCCGTTTGTCGAAGACACCGCGGTGCCGCCGCAACACCTGGCCGAGTACATTGCCGAACTGCGCGAGCTGCTCGACAGCCATGGCTTGCAGTACGGCATGTTTGGCCACGTTGACGCGGGCGTCTTGCACGTACGGCCGATTCTTGACATGAAAGACCCGCAACAAGCGGCGCTGGTGCGTCCCGTTTCCGACGGCGTCGCGGCGCTGACCCAGCGTTACGGCGGCCTGTTGTGGGGCGAGCATGGCAAGGGGTTGCGCTCGGAATATGCCCCAAAGTTTTTCGGCGAACTGTATCCGGCGCTGCAAGCGCTGAAAGCGGCGTTCGACCCATTCAATCAGTTCAACCCGGGCAAGATCGCCACGCCGGCCAACAGCGAGGCGGCGTTGCTGAAAATCGATGGCGTCACGCTGCGTGGCGAACTCGACCGGCAGATCGACGAAAAAGTCTGGCAGGACTACGGCGCGGCGATGCATTGCAACGGCAACGGTGCCTGCTACAACTTCGATCCTGACGATGCGATGTGCCCGTCGTGGAAGGCTACCCGCGAGCGCGCGCAGTCGCCCAAGGGCCGCGCCTCGCTGATTCGCGAGTGGCTGCGTTTGCAGGGCGAGGCGGGCGTCGACGTGTTGTCCGATGCCGTGCGCACCCCGGCTTTTTTCAGCACGCTGTGGCAGCGTTGGCGCAACAGCCGCGCTAAGGCCGAGGACTTTTCCCATGAGGTTTACGACGCCATGGCCGGTTGCCTGGCGTGCAAATCGTGCGCAGGGCAGTGCCCGGTGAAGGTCAATGTGCCGGAGTTCCGTTCGCGGTTTCTGGAGCTGTACCACAGCCGTTACCTGCGTCCGGCGCGGGATTATCTGATCGCTTCGCTGGAATACAGCATCCCGTACATGGCGCGGATTCCGGCGTTGTACAACGGATTGATGGGCGCTGCGTTCGTTCGCCGCCTGTTGCAGCGCTTGGGGGGCATGGTCGATGTGCCGCTGCTCAGCCGCTTCGATTTCCACGCAGCGATGCGCCGTTGGCAGGTGCAATCGGCAACGGTCGCGGCCTTGTCGGCGCTGACGCCAGCGCAACGTGAGCGCAGCGTGGTGATCGTTCAGGACGCCTTTACCCGCTACTTCGAGGCGCCGTTGCTGGCTGATCTGGTCGAGCTGATTTCGTGTCTGGGTTATCAGGTCTATCTGGCCCCGTTCAGTGCCAATGGCAAGCCGTTGCACGTGCAGGGATTTCTGTCGGCGTTCAATCGCGCGGCGCTGCGCAACGCCCGGCAGTTGCGCGAACTGGCCGAGGTCGGTGTGCCGCTGTTGGGGCTCGATCCGGCGATGACTTTGGTTTATCGCCAGGAGTACCTCAAGGTTCCAGGCATGCAGCATTGCCCGGAAGTGGCGCTGGTGCAGGAGTGGCTGCTCAAAGTCATGCCGCAGCAGGCGCGTCTGGACACACCTGCAAAGTACCGACTGCTCGCCCACTGCACCGAGAAAACCAACGTTGGTGCCGCGACCCGGCAATGGGAGCTGGTGTTTGAGCGCGCTGGCCTGAACCTCGCCACCCAGGCCACCGGTTGCTGTGGCATGTCAGGGACTTACGGCCACGAGGCGCGCAACCGCGAGACGTCGGCGCTGATTTACGAGCAATCGTGGGCGCGTCAGGTGCAGGCGCCGGCGGAGCAGGGCGAGGCCTTGGCCACCGGTTATTCCTGCCGCAGTCAGGTCAAGCGCCAGTCGGATCAGGCGCTACGCCATCCATTGCAGGTGGTGCTTGAGGTGCTGCGTCGCTGAGGCGCTCGTCGGCGTCGCTGTCCCAGATCAGGCGCGGGTCGAAACTCATCGCCGCGAGCATGGTAAACACCACGACCAGGCCAAAAAACAGGATGCCCGGTCGTGGCTCGATATCCCCCAGGGCCTGAAACTTCACCAGGGCCGCGACCAGCGCGACGACCAGCACGTCGAGCATCGACCAGTAGCCGATCAGCTCGACGAACCGGTACAGCTTCGAACGCTCCTTGCGCGCCCAGTCGCTGTCGCGCTGCACGGTCAACAGCAGCAAGGTGAGGGCGACAAACTTGATCCCCGGCACCGCGATGCTGGCGATGAAGATGATCAGGGCAATGTCCCACGCTCCGGCCTCCCAGAATTCCAGCACGCCGCTCATGATCGTGCTGTCGGCGCCGCTGCCGAGCATGGTGGTGTTCATCACCGGCAGCAGATTGGCCGGCACGTAAAATGCCAGCGCCGCCAACATGTAGGCCCAGGTGCGGGTCAGCGAATTGGTTTTGCGTCGATGCAGTGGCGCGTCGCAGCGCGGGCATTGGTGCGGCTCGTCCGTCATGTCGCAGGCCAGGCCGCAGCTGTGGCACAGGCACAGGTTCAGCTCGCTGGCGGTGGGTGGTCGCTTCATAGAATGTCCCAGAGTTCACGGATGTCGCGGCCGGCAATGCGGATCATCATCAGGCTCAGCACCGCCAGCGCGAACAGGCCGATGCCGGGCAAGACATCGAGTAGCCCGGCGAGTTTGAACACCGCCACCATGGCGCCCAGCAGACACACTTCAAGCATGCTCCACGGCCGCAGGGTTTCCAGCCAGCGCATGCACAACTTGAACCCCGGCGCGCGGCGTCCGCCGAGGGCGAAGCTCAGCACCCAGGTCAGCAGCACCAGTTGAAACGCCGGGGCAATGATGATCGAGATTGCTGCGACCAGCGCGATAAACGTGATCGGCCCCTGACTCAAGGCCAGCACCGAGTCCCACAGCGTCGCACTGTTTTTCAGGCCTTTGAGGCTGATGCTCATCACCGGATAGAAATTGGCGAACAGCCACAGCATTGTCGCCGTGAACGTCAGCGCCAGGCGCTGTTCGATGGTCAGTCCGTTGTAGCGCTGAAGCACGCCGTTGCAGCGCACGCACAGGGTTTTCTGATGTTTGGCGAGTGCGACTTTTTCGTACACGCAGTCACAGTGCTCGCAGATGATCAGGTGTTCGGTGTTGACCATGGACAACGCTCGACTGCTGGCCACAAGGGCAGGGGGACTTGATCACTATAGAAGCCTGACGCTATTGGGCAACTCGGAAACGCCGCCGGGTCGAGCATTTTTCTGAGAATTACTCTCGATTCAGCGCTTGTATTGTTATAAGGTAACGCAAATTTTTTGCCGGGCCTTTGTTTGGAAGCCTGGCTTTTCCCTTCGATTGCGAAATGCCCATGACGATTGCGCTCCCCCGTTCTGCCCCGTTGACGACTGGCCGGCTGTTATCCATCGATGCCCTCAGAGGCTTGGTCATCCTGTTCATGCTGCTTGATCACGTCCGCGAAACCTTTTTGCTGCACCGTCAGGTCAGCGATCCGATGGACATCGCCAGCACCGAGCCAGCGTTGTTTTTCAGCCGCACGCTCGCGCATTTGTGTGCGCCGGTGTTTGTACTTCTGACCGGGTTGTCTGCGTGGTTGTATGGAGAAAAATACGCCGGCAGAACCGATGTCAGCGCGTTTCTGTTCAAGCGCGGATTGTTCCTGGTGGTGTTGGAATTCACTCTGGTCAATTTCGCCTGGACGTTTCAGTTGCCACCGAGCGTGATCTACCTGCAAGTGATTTGGGCCATCGGCCTGAGCATGATCGCTTTGGCGCTGCTGGTCTGGTTGCCGCGCGCCGTACTGCTCGCTTTGAGCGTGGCGATCATCGCCGGGCACAACCTGCTCGACGCAGTGCATTTCCCGGTCGAATCAGCCATGCACGTGCCTTGGGCAATTCTGCATGACCGTGGCTGGATCGAGATCAGCGAAACCCTTCGGCTGCGCACCTCCTATCCGCTGTTGCCGTGGATTGGCGTGATCGGTCTGGGCTATGCGCTGGGGCCGTGGTTTGCCCGGGGAATGGACGCGGCTGTGCGCCAGCAACGTTTGCTGGTTGCCGGCGTGGGTGGACTGCTGGGGTTTGTGGGGCTGCGCTTGCTCAATGGCTACGGCGAAAAACCCTGGACCGTCAGCGATTCGCTGGTACAGACCCTGATGAGTTTTTTCAACATCACCAAATACCCGCCGTCGCTGCTGTTTCTAGCGCTGACCGTCAGCCTCGGGCTGTTGCTGCTACTGGCTTTCGAGCGTGTTCAGGATCGCCGCTGGATCCGTTGGCTGACCGTTTTTGGTTCGGCGCCGATGTTCTTTTACCTGTTGCATCTGTATGTGCTGAAAGTCTTGTACCTGATTGCCGTGGCGTTGTTCGGGCTGAATCAGGGCAGCTATTTCGGCTTTTCGACGGTGGCGGCGGTGTGGCTGGCGGCAGTAGTTCTGGCCGTAGTGCTGTTCCCGGCGGTGCGCTGGTTCTCGGCACTGAAATCGCGGCGCCGGGACATCAGCTGGCTGAAATATCTGTAAATTGCGGGGACTTGTGGGAGTGAGCCTGCTCACGAAGGCGTCGGGTCAACTGATTTGTCTGTAGCTGACACACCGCTTTCGCGAGCAGGCTCGCTCCCACAGTGGACAGGTGTTGTGCCCCCGAATCGAATGCGCCGGCATCCCCTGTGGGAGTGAGCTTGCTCACGAAGGCGTCGGGTCAACTGATTTGTCTGTAGCTGACACACCGCTTTCGCGAGCAGGCTCGCTCCCACAATGGACAGGTGTTGTGCCGCCGAATCGCACGCGCCGGCATTCCCTGTGGGAGTGAGCTTGCTCATGAAGGCGTCGGGTCAGTTGATTTGTCTGTAGCTGACACACCGCTTTCGCGAGCAGGCGCGCTTCCACAGGTTTCACACTGCCTGGATTATTTGCGATCCAGCCACACGGTTTGCGCATTGCAGAATTCACGCACGCCGAAGTGCGACAGTTCGCGGCCGAAACCGCTTTTCTTCACACCGCCGAAGGTCACCCGTGGATCGCTGGCGGAGTAGCCGTTGATGAACACGCCGCCGGTTTCCAGTTCGCTGGTGAGTTGCTGGGCCAATGGCACGTTGGCGGTGTAGATCGTGGCGGTCAGGCCGAATTCGCTGTCGTTCGCCAGCGCCACGGCATGCGCGCAATCGCGGGCGGTGATGATCGAGGCGACCGGCCCGAACAGTTCCTGTTTGAACGAGGTCATGCGGTCGGTGACGTTGGCCAGCACGGTCGGCTCGTAGTAGTTACCCGCTCCTTCAACCTTGCCGCCACCTAGCAGCAGCGTCGCGCCTTCTTCAAGGGTGTCGCGCACTTGCTGATCGAGTTCGTCACGCAGATCGAATCGTGCCATCGGCCCGATATAAGTGTCGGCGTTCAGTGGATCGCCCATCTTCAGTTGACGTGTCGCTTCAACGAATTTGCGGGTGAATTCCTCGACCACGCCCTGTTCGATGATCAGACGTTTGGCGGCCGCGCAGACCTGGCCGGAATTCTGATAGCGGCCGATCACTGCCGCTTGCACGGCCTCATCCAGATCGGCGTCGTTGAGCACAATGAACGGATCGGAGCCGCCCAGTTCCAGCACGCACTTCTTCAAGGCTGCACCGGCCTGCGCACCGATAGCCATGCCGGCACGGACACTGCCAGTCAGTGTCACGGCGGCGATGCGCGGGTCGGCGATGGCTGTGGATACGCCTTCGGGGGTGACGTTGATCACTTCAAACACACCATCGGCGAAACCGGCACGGGTGAAGGCATCGCGCAGCAGATAGGCGCTGCCCATGACGTTAGGCGCATGCTTGAGCACGTAGGTGTTGCCGGCGATCAGGGTCGGGACGGCGCCGCGCAGCACTTGCCAGATCGGGAAGTTCCACGGCATCACGGCGAGGATCGGCCCGAGCGGACGGTATTCGATGCGCGCCTTGCCGCCTTCGACCTGAGTGGTTTCGGCATCAAGCATGGCCGGACCGTGTTCGGCGTACCACTCGCAGAGCCGGGCGCATTTTTCGACTTCGCCACGGGCCTGAGCAATCGGCTTGCCCATTTCCTGAGTGATCATCGTTGCCATGGCTTCAGCGCCGTCGCGCAGGGCACCCGCCAGCGCGGTCAACAAGCGGGAGCGATCCTGCAGCGGCTGGCGTTTCCATTTGCCGAAACCGAAGGCCGCGCGAGTCAGCGCCGCGTCGAGGTCGGCGGCGGATTCAAAAGCGTAGTGGCCGATCTGCTCGCCGGTGGCGGGGTTGATCGAAATAGCGTGGGTCTGGCTGGAAATCTGGCTCATGGCGTCGTCCTGCTGTTCGATGGATGGGCCTAGAGTAGGGTGGCGTTTGTTTTATGGAAACTGAATAATACAGAGCGTTTCTTTCACGATTGGAGAATGGCTGTGGATCTCGTGCAACTGGAAATGTTCAAAGCCGTGGCCGAACACGGCAGCATCAGCGCCGCCGCCGCGCAGATTCACCGCGTGCCGTCGAACCTGACCACGCGGATCAAGCAGCTCGAACAGGACCTCGGCGTCGATCTGTTCATTCGCGAGAAAAGCCGTTTGCGTCTGTCGCCGGCGGGGTGGAGTTTTCTTGAGTACGCGCGACGTATTCTCGATCTGGTGCAGGAAGCCCGCGCCACCGTCGCGGGTGAGGAGCCGCAAGGTGCATTTCCCTTGGGGTCGCTGGAAAGTACCGCGGCGGTGCGCATTCCCGAATTGCTGGCTGCGTACAACCAGCAGCATCCCAAGGTCGACCTGGACCTGTCCACCGGGCCTTCGGGGACGATGATCGACGGTGTGCTCTCCGGGCGTCTGGCCGCGGCGTTTGTCGACGGCCCGGTGCTGCATCCGGCGCTGGAAGGCGTGCCGGCGTTCGAAGAGGAAATGGTCATCATCGCACCGCTCAATCACGCGTCGGTCGAGCGTGCGGCGGATGTGAACGGCGAGAATATCTATGCCTTTCGTTCCAACTGTTCCTACCGTCACCATTTCGAAAAATGGTTCAGCACTGACGCCGCCGTCCCGGGCAAGATCTTCGAAATGGAGTCGTACCACGGCATGCTCGCTTGCGTCAGCGCCGGTGCCGGTCTGGCACTGATGCCGCGCAAAATGCTGCAAAGCATGCCCGGCAGCGCGACCGTCAGCGTCTGGCCGCTGGCCGCGGATTTCCGCTATTTGACCACCTGGCTGGTGTGGCGGCGGGGCACGGTGTCGCGCAGTTTGAGCATGTTTGTACGGTTGCTCGAGGAGCGCGGCGTGGTGCGTGCGGAAGCCGAGTCTGCCGCAAACGGATCTACGCGACAGGTTGCCGGTTGAGGCTGTCGATCAACTCCTGTGTGCTGACAATGGCATGCGCAAAGGTCGGTCCGTTGAGTTCATGGGCCGCGTGCATCATTTCCGCCTTGAAGGCGGCCGTCGCATCGCGTACCAGGGTGACGTGGTAGCCCAGTTCCGAGGCGTAGCGGGCGGTGGCTTCGATGCAGGTATTGGCGAGCAGACCGACGATGATCACATGGGTGATGCCTTGCTGCTTCAAACGAAAATCCAGATCAGTGTTGGCGAACCCGCTGGAACCCCAGTGCTCCTGCACCACGATGTCGCCCTCTTGCGGGGCAAAGTCCGGATGCCAGTCGCCGCCCCATTCACCCCGGGCGAAATGGTGCATGTGCATGATCTTGCACTGAGTGGGCGTGGGATGATCCCAGCCTTCGTAGTCGCCTTTTTCCCAACGGTGATGGGGTACGATCACTACCGGAATTTTCAGGCTGCGCACGGCGCGATCGAGTTTGCGCAGGTTGTCGAGCAAGCCGTTCTGCTCAGCCATCGGTTGGATCATCGGGAAAACCTTGCCGCCCTCGGAAAGGAAATCGTTGTACGGGTCGACGAGCAGATAGGCGGTTCTGTCCAGCGGATAAAGGGGCTTCGACATCACGTTAACTCCGGTCAGGAAATGGAATCGTTGTGCAGGGCTTGTCCTGCAAACTTGTTAATATGATAATCATAGCAACTACAGAAGAGGCAAGTGTTGATGGCTGTAAACGATAGTTCTGCGAAGACCTTATGTCCGATTTCCCGGGCCGAGGAGGTCGTTGGCGATCGCTGGACAGTGCTGGTGCTACGCGAGTTGTTTATGGGTAGCCATCGTTATGACGAGATTCAGGCGCAGACCGGCGGTACGCCGCAAATGATCGCGACCCGTCTCAAAACCCTGGAGGCCGATGGACTGGTCGAGCGTCGTTTGTACAACGAGCGACCGAAGCGCTACGAATACCACCTCACGGCAAAGGGCCAGGCGTTCTATCCGGTGATCATGGCTTTGCGGGCATGGGGCGAAACCTGGTGCAAGGCGCCTGAGGAAGGTCTGGCGGTGGTCCTCACGCACAAACGCTGTAACCATGCGGCCGGCCTCGGGCCGCTGTGCGAGCACTGCGGCGAACCGTTGCGCCGCGAGGACTTGAGCAGCCACCCACAAGAGGCTTACGCAGCCGAACGACGTGCGCGGCACGAAGCCTTCCGGAGCAAGTGAGTCATGGCGTGCCGTTGCGCCCGTACAGACGATAACCGTCGCGCTGATCCAAGCGATCATAGTAGGCGCGCACCGCAGCAAAATTCGCATGATCGAGCGGCGTTTCGAACCAGCGATTCACCGACAGCCCGATGGGGATGTCCGCCAGCGAAAACTGCTCACCACTGACGTAAGCACCGGTCTTGTCCAACTGCCGGTCGAGAATTTCCATGTTCCGCGCCCAGTCGCGGCAACCCTGCGCGAGGGCGTCGCGGTCCTGGTAATCCGGCGATTTGCGCACCAGCGCCATCAACGGATACGACCACGATCGGTTCAGCTCCGAAGCCTGCCAGTCGATCCACTGATCGACCCGCGCCCGGGCGATCGGCTCAGGTGGGTACAGATGGACGCCCGCGTAACGCGTCGCCAGATAACGGATGATCGTGTTGGATTCCCAGAGAGTGAAATCGCCGTCCTGAATCACCGGCACCATGGCGCAGGGATTGAGCGCGAGAAATTCCGGGGTGTTGGGTGATTTGAAGCCGGAACCCCAGTCTTCGCGCGTAAATGGAATGTCCAGCTCAGCACAGGTCCACAGCACTTTGCGCACGTTGATCGACGAGGCTTTTCCGAGTATTCGCAGCATGGGGTCTCCCTGTCTTGGTGGTCTCGAACGCAGAGAAATACCATAGCGCAAAACACAAGGCCCGCATTGCGCGGGCCTTGGTGCATCGGCATTTAAAGACGGCTGGTGCGCAATTTATCGATTAAGAAACGCCAAGAGATCTTCGTTCAGCGCCTGCGCGTGGGTCACGGCAAACCCGTGCGGCGCGCCCGCGTAAACCTTCAACTCGGCGCCCTTGATTTGCGCGGCCGCCTGCTTGCCAGTGGTTTCGAACGGCACGATCTGGTCGCCGTCGCCGTGAATCACCAGCGTCGGTACATCAATCACGGCCATGTCGGGACGGAAGTCGGTTTCCGAGAACGCAGTGACGCAATCGACGGTGCCCTTGAGCGAGGCCAGCAGCGCAATGTTGAGGGTTTGCGTGAGTACGCCGTCAGAGACTTTCTGGCCCTGATTGATACCGAAGAACGGCGTATTGAAGTCAGCGATAAACTGCGCGCGATCTTTCAGCAGACCGGCCTTGATCCCGTCGAACACCGACTTGTCGACGCCTTCGGCAAAATCGGCTTGCTTGCCGAATACCGGCGTCACCGCGCCCAGCAATACCAGACCGGCAACACGCTCGCTACCATGGCGGGCGATGTAGCGGCTGACGTCACCGCCACCCATGGAAAAGCCGACCAGGGTCACGTCGCGCAGGTCCAGGTGGTTGATCAGCCCGGCGATGTCGTCGGCAAAGGTGTCGTAATCGTAACCGGTCCATGGCTGATCCGAGCGGCCGAAACCACGGCGGTCGAACGCGATGGTGCGGTAGCCGCGGCTGCTCAGATATTCCATCTGGTATTCCCACATGTCGGCATCCAGCGGCCAGCCATGGCTGAACAGCACGGGTTTGCCACTGCCCCAGTCCTTGTAATAGATCTCGGTGCCGTCTTGGGTTTTGAAGGTGCTCATGAAAACTCCTTGTGATCGCTGGTGGGATGCATGAATGCCGAATGGGCAACGGCCACTATCCGCGCAAACCGCGCAGGGCACTTGTACGCAAGTGCTGGCTCAACGGAAGAAAATTGTCGCTCGATTCGCCTGTTGTCGTACCGGCCGCTATCGGCACAACGAAAAAAGGGCGATTTCCCAACGGAAATCACCCTTTTTCAGCGGTCAAGGATCGTCGGATTATTATCGAAACGCCGGCACCACCTGCTGGATAAACAGCTCCAGCGACTTCTTCTTCTCCTCATGCGGCAAGCTGTTATCACACCAGAAACTGAACTCATCCACGCCCAGTTCCTGGTAGTACTTGATCCGCGGAATGATCTCTTCCGGCGTACCAATCATCGCGGTCTTGTGCAGGCTCTCCAGCTCAAACTCAGGACGCCCGGCAAATTTCTCTTCAGGACTCGGCGCAAGAAAGCCATTGACCGGCGTTTGCTTGTTACCAAACCACGCGTCGAACGTGCGATAGAAACGCGAAATGGCTTTGGCGCCGACCTTCCAGCCATCCGGATCGTCGGCGGTGTGCACATGCGTATGACGCAGCACCATCAATTGCGGGCGCGGTACATCCGGGTTGTTATCCAGCGCGGTCTGGAATTTGTTCTTCAGGTCGACGACTTCTTCGTCGCCTTTCATCAATGGCGTGACCATCACGTTGCAGCCGTTGGCCACGGCGAAGTTGTGCGAGTCGGGGTCGCGGGCGGCGATCCACATCGGTGGGTTGGGCTTCTGGATCGGTTTTGGCACGCTGGTGGAGGTGGGGAATTTCCAGATGTCGCCGTCGTGGGCGTAGTCGCCTTGCCACAGGGCGCGGACCACCGGGACCATTTCGCGCAGGGCCTGGCCGCCGCTGGAGGCGGGCATGCCGCCGGCCATGCGGTCGAATTCCACTTGGTAGGCGCCACGGGCGAGGCCGACTTCCATGCGGCCGTTGCTGATCACGTCGAGCAGGGCGCATTCACCGGCGACGCGCAGCGGGTGCCAGAACGGCGCGATGATGGTGCCGGCGCCGAGGTGAATGGTGGTGGTTTTCGCCGCGAGATAGGCCAGCAGTGGCATCGGGCTTGGGGAAATGGTGTATTCCATGGCGTGGTGTTCGCCGATCCACACGGTGCTGAAACCGCCAGCCTCGGCCATCAGGGTCAGTTCGGTGAGGTCTTCGAACAGTTGGCGGTGGCTGACGCTTTCGTCCCAGCGTTCCATGTGAATGAACAGGGAAAATTTCATGACGCTTCCTCGGATCTTTTGTTGTTGTGGCTACAAAACTTGTAGGAGCGAGCCTGCTCGCGATGGCGGTGTGTCAGAAAACACATCGACATCGGATAAATCGCTATCGCGAGCAGGCTCACTCCTACAGTTGATTTGTGCGGATCTGACGATCAGGCCGGAACGGGCAGGGCGCCCATCTTGCCGTGGCAGTACACCAGCGGTCCGGCGACTTGCTCGGGGACGATCAGGTTCTTTACGGCGCCGACCATGATGGCGTGGTCGCCGCCTTCGTATTCGCGCCACAGTTCACATTCGATGATAGCCGTCGCGTTGGCGAGGATCGGGTTGCCCCGTTCGCTCAAGGTCCATTCGATGCCCTGCGCCTTGTCCTTGCCTTTTCGGGCGAAGGCATAGGCTTCGCTTTGCTGGCCGCTGGACAACAGATGAATCGCAAAGCGTTTGTTCTTGATCAGAACGGGGTAGGAATCAGAGCTGTAGTTGGGGCAGAACAGCACCAAGGCCGGATCCATCGACAGCGAACTGAACGCGCTGGCGGTCAGGCCGACGATCTGGCCGTCGTCATCCAGGGTGGTAATGACGGTAACGCCAGACGGGAACGAGCCCATGACTTGTTTGTAGAGGGTGGCATCGATCATTGGACGGTCCTCGGGTGTTGTGACGCTGTTTTTATGTGATTGTTGGTCTGATGGTATACCAGTATTCAATCTTTGCAAGGGCTTTTAAGCTGAACCGATAAACGTGCTGCGTTCGTCGGAAACTCAGCATTTACGGGGCTTACGGCTGGTCCAGCAGCCGCACTATCAGCGAGGATGGCGTATCAGATAGCGCTGCAAACAACGGATCAGCCTTGTGAAAAGTTTGGAATACCATAATATGGTCTGCATCTGAGGGGCGACCAGAGAGTCCCCCCGGTTTGGCTTCATACAACGATAAAAACAGACCAACTCGAGTTCATGCATATGTCCCAGATGTCCCGGCAAGATCCGTTGATCGAGAATCATACGGTCGACTACGTCCCACTCGCGGAACGCCACGGGAAGGCCCGCGACCTGTTTACCCTTTGGTTCAGCACTAACATCGCGCCACTGCCCATTGTCACCGGCGCCATGGTGGTTCAGGTGTTCCATCTCGATCTGTTTTGGGGGCTGCTGGCGATTGCGCTGGGGCACATGATCGGCGGCGTGGTGATCGCGCTGGCCTCGGCCCAGGGGCCGCGCATGGGCATTCCGCAAATGGTCCAGAGTCGCGGACAATTCGGCCGCTACGGCGCGCTGCTGATCGTGTTCTTCGCCGCGATCATCTACATCGGTTTCTTCATTTCCAACATCGTGCTGGCGGGTAAATCCATCGTCGGCATTGCGCCGTCGGTGCCGGCGCCGCTGAGCATTCTGATCGGCGCCCTGGCGGCCACGGCGATTGGCGTGATCGGCTACAACTTCATCCACACGCTCAACCGCATTGGCACCTGGGTGATGGGCGGCGCGCTGCTTGCCGGCTTCCTATACATCTTCGCCCATGACTTGCCGGCGGACTTCTTCACTCGCGGCAGTTTCAATCTGTCCGGATGGCTGGCGACGGTGTCGCTGGGGATCATCTGGCAGATCAGCTTTTCGCCGTACGTGTCCGATTATTCGCGCTACCTGCCGGCCGATATTGGCATTGCCAAGCCGTTCTGGGCGACTTACCTGGGCGCGACGCTGGGGACAATTCTGTCGTTCACCTTCGGCGCCGTTGCGGTGCTGGCAACTCCGGAAGGCACCGAAGCGATGGCGGCGGTCAAGCAATCCACTGGCTGGCTGGGGCCGATTCTGATGGTGCTGTTTCTGCTCAATATCATCAGCCACAACGCGCTGAATCTGTATGGCGCGGTGCTGTCGATCATCACCTCGATCCAGACCTTCGCCAGCCAATGGACGCCGAGCATCAAAGTGCGCGTGGTGTTGTCGAGCGTGATCCTGGCGGGTTGCTGCGTGGTGGCGCTCGGCGCGTCGGAGGACTTCATTGCCGAGTTCATCGGCCTGATTCTTGCGTTGTTGTTGGTGCTGGTGCCGTGGGCCTCGATCAACTTGATCGACTTTTACCTGATCAAGCGCGGCCACTACGACATCACCTCGATCTTCCGCGCCGATGGCGGTATCTACGGGCGCTTCAACCTGCACGCGATCGTTGCCTACTTTATTGGCATCATCGTGCAGTTGCCGTTTGCCAACACCTCGCTGTACGTCGGGCCTTACGCCAATCTGGTGGAGGGAGCCGATTTGTCATGGCTGGTGGGCCTGGTGGTAACGGTTCCGCTGTATTACTGCCTGGCGACCCGCGGGCAGGTGCAGCAGAGCAGGGCGGCAAAACTGAGCTATCGCTCATAACCGATTACTGTGGCGAGGGAGCTTGCTCCCGCTGGACTGCGCAGCGGGCCCCCGCTTTTTCAAGCGAAGAGAGGGGGCCGCTGCGCGCCTCAGCGGGAGCAAGCTCCCTCGCCACACTTGATTTTGTGATTCTGCGTATCTCAGCGGTCACTCAAATTGGCCATATCGATCCCCTTTTGGCCGATCCGCCACTGTGATCCCGCTACGCTGTCAGCAAGAATCGGAGCCATAACAACACGCTCGACCTTTTTTGCCCTTGGCTATCGTTACAGCCACTGCCGTGTACAGAACATAAAAACCATCGATCTCACGTCGCATTCGGGGAAACAACCATGGTCACGATCAAACGCATTCTGGGCGCCACCGTGTGTGGGCTGACGCTGCTGGCCAGCGCCGTCCAGGCCGAGCAGCGCGAACTGCGGGTGTATAACTGGGCGGATTACATCCTGCCTGCGGTGCCCAAGGACTTCGCTGAGCAAAGCAAGATCAAAGTGACCTGGGACACCTTCGACACCAACGAGTCGCTGGAAGCCAAACTGCTCACCGGCAACTCCGGTTACGACCTGGTGGTGCCATCCAACCAGTTCCTCGAAACCCAGATCAAGGCGGGTGTGTTCCAGAAACTCGACAAATCGAAACTGCCGAACTGGCAGCATCAGGATCCGGCCTTGCTCAAGCTGCTTGATGCCAACGACCCCGGCAATCAGTACGGCATGCCTTACATGTACGGCACGGTGCTGATCGGCTTCAACCCGGCCAAGGTCAAGGCAGCACTGGGTGACAACGCGCCGGTGGACAGTTGGGATCTGGTGTTCAAGCCCGAGAACATGGAAAAGCTCAAGGCCTGTGGCGTGGCGATGCTCGATTCGCCTTCGGAGATTCTGCCGCTGGCCCTGCATTACCTGGGCCTCGATCCGAACAGCCAGAACCCGGCGGACTATGAAAAGGCCAAGGCCTTGATGATGAAGATCCGCCCTTACGTGACCTACTTCAACTCGGCCAAGTACATGACCGACATCGCCAACGGCGACATCTGCGTGGCCATCGGTTACTCCGGCAGCTTCTACCAATTCGGCAATCGCGCCAAAGAGGCGGGCAACGGCGTGGTGGTCGACTGGCGCTTGCCGAAGGAGGGCGCGCCGATCTGGTTCGATACGTTCGCCATCCCAAAGAGCGCGAAGAACGTCGCCGAAGCCCACGAATTTCTCAACCATCTGCTTGAGCCGAAAGTGATTGCGCCGATCAGCGATTTTCTCGGTTACCCGAATGCCAACAAGGACTCGATGCCGCTGGTCAACAAGGAGATTACTGATAACCCCAATCTGACGCCGACCAGCGAGGCGCTGAAAACCCTTTACGTCGTCCAGCCATTACCGCAGAAAATGGAGCGGGTGCGCACGCGGGTGTGGACCAGTATCAAATCCGACAAATAAGAACACCGCATATCCAATGTGGGAGCGAGCCTGCTCCCACAGTTGGGTTGTGTGGTGTCATTCAGGGCTGCGTTCAGCCTCGCGCGTCGTCACCAGACTCAACAACACCGACCCCAGAATCACTGACCCGACTATCACCAGTGACCACTCCACCGGCATGTGGAACCACGGCATCGCGACCATCTTGCCGCCGATAAACACCAGCACAATCGCCAAACCGTACTTGAGCAGGTGGAAGCGGTCGGCCATGTCCGCCAGCAGGAAGTACAGCGCCCGCAGGCCCATGATCGCGAAGATGTTCGAGGTGAACACAATAAACGGGTCGGTGGTCACGGCGAAGATCGCCGGGATGCTGTCGACCGCGAACATCAAGTCGCTGGCCTCGATCAGCACCAGCACCAGGAACATCGGCGTCGCCCAGCGCACGCCGTTCTGCAGGATGAAAAACTTCTCGCCATGAAAACCGCTGGTAATCCGCAGATGCCCGCGCACCCAACGCAGCAACGGGTTGTTGTCGAGATCAGGTTGCTGATCGGCGAACACCAGCATTTTGATCCCGGTGAAGATCAGGAACACCCCGAACGCATACAGTAGCCACTCGAACTGCGACACCAGCCACACGCCGGCGAAGATCATCACCGCGCGCATCACGATCGCCCCGAGTACACCGTACAACAGCACCCGGCGCTGCAATTCTGGCGGCACGGCGAAGTAGCTGAAGATCATGACGAAGACGAACATGTTGTCGATCGACAGCGACTGCTCGATCAGATAACCGGTGAGGAATTCCAGGGATTTCTGCCGGGCGATCTCGCCGCCGAATTCGCCGTGCAGATACCACCAGAGCAAACCGGCGAAGCTCAGGGCCAACAGACACCAGGCAATCACCCAGGCCAGGGCCTCACGCACTGATACCCGATGCGCCTTGCGGCCGCCGAAGACAAACAAGTCCAGAGCCAGCATGGCCAGAACAAAGACGATGAAGGCGCCCCACATCCAGGGTTCGCCGATATTGAGGTTCGTGGCAGGCATGGCACGCTCCCTGTCTTGGTGGCTGCGTTATCGCTGATCCAACGGCAAGCACATTCCCCTGTGGGAGCGGGCTTGCTCGCGAATGCGGTGGAACAGTGACGTTGAGGCTGCCTGACACACCGCGTTCGCGAGCAAGCTCGCTCCCACAGGGATCACCGTTGCCTCTGGATCAAGTCAGACAGGGCCATGCTAACGACGGATTTACAGGTAAGAAAAATCGTTTATTTCTGACTGTTAGTTCGACAAAACCGAAGTTTCAGCGGAAAAATTCCCCCGGTGTTTCGCCAAATTGCTGGCGAAACGCGGCGATAAACGCCGAAGTCGAGTCGTAACCGCAGGCGAGCGCGACGTCGGTCACGCGCTCGCCATTCTCCAACGGCGTCAGCGCGCCGAGCAGGCGCAAACGCTGGCGCCAGGCGCGAAAGGTCAGGCCGGTTTCGCGCAGAAACAGGCGGGTGAGGGTCTTTTCGGTGACGCCGAATCGGTCGCTCCAGTGGCTCAGCGTGGTTTGTTGTTCCGGATGCTGTTCGAGACTCTGATAGATCTGCCGCAGGCGCGGGTCCTGCGGCAGCGGCAGCATCAGGTTGATGTGCGGGGCCTCGGCCAATTGATCGAGGATTACTTGCGCGAGGCGGCCATGGGCGCCGTTCTCGTCGTATTCCACCGGGACCTGACTGAACGCGCGGATCAGTTCTTTGAGCAGATCGCTGACCCCGAGCACATGGCAGCGCTCAAGCGCCCAGCCGGTCACGCTGCAATCGATATACAGGCTGCGCATCTCGGTGTGCGGCGCGCTGAACACGCGGTGCGGCACACCCGCCGGAATCCACACGGCACGCTCTGGCGGGGCGACGAAACGACCGATGCCGGTCTGGATTTCCAACACGCCCTGAATGGCGTAGGACAACTGCACCCACGGATGACTGTGACGACGGGTCAGGGCGCGATTGGGCAGCGATTCGGTGCGCCCATAGAGCGGGCGCGGCAGGCTGGGCAGCCCGGGAATGCTGCGGCGGATGCTTTTCTCATGTCCTTTAGGCGGCATTCTGTGGCCCTTCGGCGTTAGTCGGTCATCGGCAGTCACGGTAGAGTCCTAGGCACGCACTGGCAACCCCCGGATGAACCGACCATGACCCGCCCACGTTTTTTGCCTGACAACTTCACCCTGACGCTGATTGGCGTTGTTCTGCTCGCCAGCTTCCTGCCGGCCAGCGGGCAGGTCGCGGTCGGTTTCGGCTGGCTGACCAACCTGGCCATCGCGCTGCTGTTTTTCCTGCACGGCGCCAAGCTGTCCCGCGAATCGATCATTGCCGGCGCCGGACACTGGCGCCTGCATTTGCTGGTGTTCGGCCTGACCTTCGTGCTGTTTCCGCTCCTCGGTCTGGCACTCAAACCGCTGCTTTCGCCGTTGATCGGCGATCAGTTGTACATGGGCATGCTTTACCTCTGTGCACTGCCAGCCACGGTGCAGTCGGCGATTGCCTTCACTTCGCTGGCACGGGGCAATATTCCTGCGGCGATTTGCAGTGCGGCGGCGTCGAGCCTGTTCGGGATTTTCCTTACGCCGCTGCTGGTGACGCTGCTGCTCAACGTTCACGGCGATGGCGGCTCGACGATTGATGCGATCGTGAAAATCAGTGTGCAATTGCTGCTGCCGTTTATTGCCGGACAGATCGCCCGCCGCTGGATCGGTGCGTGGGTCGGGCGCAACAAGAACTGGCTTAAGTTCGTCGATCAGGGTTCGATTCTGCTGGTGGTTTATGGCGCCTTCAGCGAAGCGGTCAACGAGGGCATCTGGCAGCAGATTCCGTTGTGGGAGTTGCTGGGTCTGGTGCTGGTCTGCTGCATCCTGCTGGCGCTGGTGCTGCTGGCCTCGACGCTACTGGGTAAGGTTTTCGGTTTCAATCAGGAGGACCGCATCACCATTCTGTTCTGCGGTTCGAAAAAGAGCCTGGCCACGGGCGTGCCGATGGCGCAGGTGCTGTTTGCCGGCAGCACGATTGGCGTGCTGATTTTGCCGCTGATGCTGTTCCACCAGATTCAACTGATGGTGTGTGCGGTGCTGGCGCAGCGGTACGCGAAGCGGCCGGAGTCGCTGCCGGAGTTGATGGCGCAGGTCGATCCGTGACCTGCGGGCATCAGACGATATCGTCGATCAGGATATGGTGCAGTCCGCGGCTGCACTGCTCGATCCGCGCTTCCACCTTATAGACCTTGCGCAGCATCTGCTCGGTGATCACCTCATGGCTCGGGCCGCTGCCCTGGCTGGTGCCGTCGGCGATCACCAGTACCTGATCGGCAAAGCGCAATGCCTGGTTCAGGTCATGGATGGCGATGAACACAATCACTTCGCGCTGGCGCGCCAGGCTGCGCATGAAGTTCAGCACCTGCACTTGCCGATGCATGTCGAGGGCGCTGGTCGGCTCGTCCATCAGCAGGATTTCCGGCTCGCGCACCAGCGTCTGGGCGATGGACACCAACTGTTGCTGGCCGCCGCTGAGTTCACCGAGGTTGCGGAACGACAGGGCGGTGATGCCCAGCGCGGCGAGAATCTCGTCGACCAGTTTCAGCTCGTCATCGTGTACCGCCCAGCCCGGCGTCAGTTGCTTGCGCGCCAGCAACACGGACTCGTAAACCGTCAACCGCGCACTGGCGTTCAGGCCTTGGGGCATGTAGCTGATGCCCGTCGGGCCTTTTTTCGAATCCTGCAAAATCACTTGGCCGGGGCCGTCGAGCAAACCGGCCATGCGCTTGAACAGGGTCGACTTGCCGGCCGCGTTCGGCCCGACTACCGCGACCACTTGCCCGCCGCAAAACATTGCCGTCGAGACCCCGCGAATAATCTCGCGCTGGCCGTAGCGCGCGCCGAGATTGTCCAGTTGCAGCTTCACCATGAGTTTTTCTTCCCGCCCAGAATCAGTGAAATGAAGAACGGCACGCCGATCAGCGACGTGACGACGCCGATCGGGAAAATCGCGCCGGGGATCAGGGTCTTGCTGACCACCGAACTGGCGGACAGGATCAACGAACCGGTGAGCAGCGAGGCCGGCAGGAAGAAACGCTGGTCTTCGCCAATCAACATGCGCGCGATGTGCGGCCCGACCAGGCCGATGAAGCCGATGGTGCCGACAAATGCCACCGGAAACGAGGCGAGCAGGCTGACCATGATCAGCGTCTGAAAACGCAGGCTGCGCACGTTGATGCCGAAACTGGCGGCCTTGTCGTCGCCCAGACGCAGGGCGGTCAAGGCCCAGGCGCGTTTGGCGAAGATCGGCAGGGTAATCAGAATCACCAGGCAGATGATGCCCAGCTTCGGCCACGTCGCTTTGGTCAGGCTGCCCATGGTCCAGAACACCACGGCGGCGACGGCTTGTTCGGTGGCGAAGAACTGCACCAGCGCCAACAGCGCGTTGAAGGTGAACACCAGCGCAATGCCGAGCAGCACGATGGTTTCTGCGGTGACGCCACGGCGCATGCTCAGGAAATGAATCAGCAGCGCCGAGAGCATGGCCATGATGAACGCATTGAGCGGCACCATGAATTGCGCGGCCAGCGGAAACAGCGCGACGCCGAACGCCAGACCCAGGGCCGCGCCGAAACTGGCGGCAGCGGAGATGCCCAGGGTAAACGGGCTGGCCAGCGGGTTGTTGAGGATTGTCTGCATTTGTGCGCCGGCCAGCGACAGCGCTGCGCCGACGGCCACCGCCATCAACGCCACGGGCAGGCGAATGTCCCACATCACCACGCGCACTTGGGGTGAAGCACTGTCGGGTGAGAACAGCGCGCCGAGCACTTCGCCGAGGCTGTAGCTCGCCGGGCCCAGCGCCAGATCGAGCAGCACGCTGCACAGCAACAGAATCACCAGCCCGGCGAGGATCAGGCGTTTACGCAGCACCAGGCGGCGATAGGTTTCGCCTTGGAGTACCACCGTTTCGGTCATCGCGTTCATGGTTTGGCCTCAGGGTTGCGCAGGCTGACAAAGTAGCCTGACTCATACGGCACGGGCAGGAAGCGTTCGTGCAGCTCGCGGAACGAGGCGTCCGGGTCGAGATCGGCAAACAAGTCCGGGTGAAACCATTTCGCCAATTGTTGAATGGCGACGAACTGGTACGGACTGTTGTAGAACTGATGCCAGATCGCGTGGAAGGCCTGATCTTCCTGGGCCTTGATGCCGGCGTAGGCCGGACGCTGGGTGTACCAGGCAAGCTTTTTGCGCGCTTGTGCCATGTCCGCACCGGGGCCGACGCCGACCCAATGACCGCCGGGGGCAAACGCTTCCCAGTTGGCGGTGGTGACCACCACATGGGCCGGATTGGCGACGATGACTTGCTCGGGATTCAACTGGCCGAAAGTGGTCGGGATGATGCCGCGGGCGATGTTGTTACCGCCGGCCATGTCGACAAACCGGCCAAAGTTCTCGTTGCCGAAACTCAGGCAACAGTCATCGGTGTAGCCGCCGATGCGTTCGATGAACACGTTCGGACGCGGCGGGTGCTGTTTTTCGATGACGTCGGTGACGCGGTGGATCTGCTGGTTACGGAAATCAATGAACGCTTGGGCACGTTGTTCCTTGCCGAACAATTGGCCGAACAGGCGCATGGTCGGCTCGGTGTTCTGCATCGGGTTATTGCGGAAATCGACATACACCACCGGGATGCCGAGGGCGTCGAGCTTTTCGATGTAGCGCGCATCTTCGGTGGCGTGCTGAGCCTCGATGTTGAGGATGATTACGTCCGGGCGTTGCGAGATTGCCTGCTCGATATCGAAGGTGCCGTCTTCGAAGCCGCCGAAGGTGGGGATTTTCGCGATGTCGGGGAATTTGCGCAGGTAAGCGTTATAGGTGTCCGGGTCCGACTGGATCAGGTCCTTGCGCCAGCCGACGATCCGTTCGATCGGGTTGTGCGTGTCGAGGGCGGCGACCAGGTACAACTGCCGGCCTTCGCCGAGAATCACTCGCCTGACCGGCAAATGCACCTTGACCTTGCGCCCCAGCAGATCGGTGACCTCGGTGCGCGCAGCCTGCGCATCGTCAGCGTGAGCGCTGCGCGGCACCAGGGAAAACAGGCTCAGCAGTCCTGCCAGTAACAGCGCAGCGACAGCGAGGCTGCGTCGATCGAAAATCACCATGGTCAAAGCCTTTACAAAAGTCAGTGCGCCCGACAGCTCACGCCGCCCTGCGCCTGAACGTTTCAGAAATCGACAGTCGCCGACAGTAATAAAGTGCGCGGTGAGCCCTGGGAGAACGCGCCGTAGGAGGCGACGCCCGACCAGTACTCGTGGTCGAACACGTTCTGCACGGTGGCGCGAAACGTGGTCGGCCGATCAGCGATGCGGGTGCTGTAGCGGGCGCCGACATCGAAGCGGGTCCAGTCATCGAGTTTTTGTGTGTTGGCCTGGTTCACATATTGGCTGCCGGTGTGAATGGCGCCGCCGGTCAGGGTCAAGCCGTCAAGCCACGAACTGTCCCACTCGGCCCAGAGGTTGGCCTGCACCGATGGCACGCCGACCGGTTTATTGCCGCGGTTGGCCGCCACTGCGGTTTTGCTCAGTTCAGCATCGAGCAGGGTCACGCCGCCGAGCAAGCGTATGCCGGGGACGACTTCGCCAAACACATTCAGCTCCAGCCCGCGATTGCGTTGTTCGCCCTGCACCGAGAACACGCCGGTGGCCAGCTCGCCGCTGGGCTTGGTGATCTGGAACAGGCTGAGGGTGGAGGTGAAGGTGCCGTAGTCGGCCTTGACCCCGACCTCATGCTGACGGGAAACATACGGGGCGAAAATTTCGCCGGCGTTGACCGCGCTGGACGGCGCAATGTCGCCCTTGCTCAGGCCTTCGATGTAGTTGTAGTAAAGCGAGACGTGTTCCCAGGGTTTGAGCACCACGCCGAACAACGGCGTGGTCCGGCCGTCGTCGTAGGAGGCGGTGACTCTGCCTGCCGCGTTGTAGTTATCGGACTGGATGTTCTGCTTGCGCAGGCCGAGGGTCATCTGCGCGCGGTCATCGAGAATCGACAGGGTGTCGGCCAGCGCCACGCCGGTCAGTTCGCTTTCGGATACTTTCGGTGTATCCGGTTTTGGAATGTAGGGTTCCGGACGGTCCACCGGATGATAGATATTCGACAAAATTGGCGCGGCGGAAATGATCCCGCGTGACAGCACGTCGCGATAGCGACTGACCTGCACGGTGGTGCGGTGACTGATCGGCCCGGTGTCAAAGCGCAGCCGCGCGCCGGCGTCAACGGTGTAGCGCTCGACTTCGAACTTGTAATAACCAGGCGTTGAAGACGTGTCGCCGGCGGCATTGATGATGGTCGGCGTCTGGTCGGACATGCGCGCGACATCCGACTTGCCGCCACCGGCATGGGTGAACACCGTCAAGGCGTCGCTGAGGTCGTACTCGCCGCTGAACAACGCGGACTGGTCACGGGTTTTCGACCAGCCCCAGTCCTGACTGACGCTGGTACGGCCATTGGCCGCGGAAGGGATGTCAACGCCCGGCGCGATCAGGAATGGCCGTGAGGCGGCATCGAAGCGTTCTTTTTGCTGCAGCCAGTCGAAGCTGGTGCGCAGGCGTTCACCTTGATAATCGAGGGAGATCGCACCGATATCGACGTGGCGTGACTGAGCGTCAATCGCGGTATCGCCGAGCTGCGTACTGCCGTTGATGCGCACGCCGAAGCGGCGCTCTTCACCGAAACGCCGGCTGACGTCGAGGTGCCCGCCGAGCTGGGAATTCATCGCGTAACTGGCGGTGAAACGGGTCAGGTCTTCGTCGAGTGAGCGCTTCGGCACTACGTTGATCACGCCGCCGACCGCGTTATTGGGGGACATGCCGTAGAGCAGTGCGCCGGGGCCTTTGACCAGTTCAATGCGCTCGGCGTATTCGGTGAACACGCGGTAATTGGGCGCCACACCGTACACGCCGTCGAAGGCCAGCTCACCGAGATTGCCTTCGCCCACCGGAAAGCCACGAATGAAGAACGAGTCGACAATCCCTCCGGTCTGGCCGGTGGAGCGCACCGAAGAATCGCGCTCCAGCACATCGCCCACGGTGACGGCTTGTTGATCCTTGATCAGCGCCGAGGTGTAAGTGCTCACGCTGAACGGCGCGTCCATCACCTCGGTGTTGCCGAGAATGCCCAGACGCCCACCGCTGGCGACCTGGCCGCCGGCATACTCCGGTGGCAGGGAGCTGGCGCGTTGGTCGGTGCCAATGATCGGCGTTTCATCCAGCGTCACCCGGCGCGGCACCAGCGTATAACTGCCGTCGCTGCGCAGCACCATGTCCAGGCCACTGCCGTCGAGCAACCGATTGACCGCCTCTTGCGTCGAGTAGCTGCCGACCAGTGCAGGATTGCGCAGGCCTTCGGTCAGCGCAGGCTGGAACGACAGGGCGATGCCCGCGTCCACGGCAAAACTCGACAGCGTCGCCCCCAGCGGTCCGGCAGCAATGTTGAACGCCCGCACCGTGCCCGCGTCCAGTTGCACCGGCGCGGCGGCCAGGGCAAACGGGCAGACGCCACCGATCAGGGCAAGGCTGAGCAACGCACTGCGAACAACTGGTATGAACTGACGATCCGGGCGCAGGAGGCGTGCGGCGAGCATGGATGGATGAGCCTATGAACAGGACGGAAAAGTGCTTCTCCCCAATTGCCAGTCGAGATCGAAAAAAGTATCACCCGGACGGCGATTTTTTTTCCCTCAGGCGGGGGAGAGCATGACCCAGTAGCCATTGAGGTGGCCGCTGACAACAATCGGGTAGGTCTGCGCCAGCATGTTCAAGGTGCGTTGGCTGTCGCTGATCGGGTAAGCGCCTGAAATGCGCAGATCGGCGAGGGCCGGATCGAGGCGCACGAAACCGCGGCGATAGCGGGTGAGTTCGTCGACAAAATCGGCCAGGCGCATCTTGTCGGCCATCAACATGCCTTGGCTCCAGGCCCCGACATTGCGGTCGGTGGCACTGACCGCGCCAAAGGTGGATGAGGAAAAATCGGTGCGCTGACCGGCGTTGACGATCAGTGGCGTGCCTTGGCGATTGTTCGCGAGTTCGACTTTCACCGCGCCTTCGAGCACCGCCAGATGGGTCTGCGGTTGTCGTTCGCGGACGGTGAAACGCGTACCCAGCGCCTGCATGCGGCCCTGGCAGGTGCTGACCACGAAAGGCCGGGCGAGCGGGGAAATATCCGCGGCGGTCTGCACCAGGATCTCGCCTTCGCGCAAGTAAATGAGGCGTTGGCTGGCGTCGAACAGCACATCGATGGCGGTGTCGGTGTTCAAGGTGATTTTCGAGCCATCGGCCAGGCTCAGCTCGCGTTGCTGGCCGACGGCCGTGCGGTAGTCGGCTGACCATTGCTGCGATTCGGCCAGCTTCCAGCTGCCCCAACCGGCCGGCACAAGGGCCAGAATCACCGCCAGTTTGCCCATGGCCGCGCGCCGTTGCGGACTGCTTGGGCGATCAAGGGCGGACATCGCCAGTGACGGCGGCAGGCCGCCCAGTTTGGTTTGCAAGAGTTGCGCACGTGCCCACGCGCGAGCGCGCTCGGGCGTGCTGACCTTCCAGCATTCCCACTCGCCGCGCTCGCGGTCGCTGAGTTCGCCTTCACTCATGCGGATCAGCCAGTCGGCGGCTTCTTCCAGGGCCTGTTGATCGGGCCGCGCGTCATGGCGCCGGGCGAGCATTCACTCCACCAGCAGCAGGCATTGCACGAAGGCTTGCTTCATGTAGCGCTTGACGGTAATCAGCGACACCCCCAACTGCTCGGCGATGTCGTCGTATTTCAGACCGCTGATCTGGGACAGCAGGAACGCGCGTTTGACCAGCGGCGGCAGGGCATCGAGCATCGCGTCGATTTCGTGCAGCGTCTCCAGCACCATGAAGCGCAATTCCGGCGACGGCACTTCGGGTGCGGGCAGATGGGCCAGAGCGTCCAGATAAGCGCGTTCCAGCGCCTTGCGCTGATACCAGTTGACCAGAATGCCCTTGGCGACGCAGCTCAGGTAGGCCCGTGGCTGCTCGATCACCGTGACCTGAGACGCAAGGATGCGGGTGAACGTATCCTGCGCCAGATCCGCCGCATCCATGGCGTTACCCAGTTTTTTTCTCAGCGTCGCGTACAGCCAGCCGTGATGGCCGCTGTACAGGGCTTCGATCGCGCGCAGGTGTTTGTCGTTATTCGCGGGAAGGGTTTCGCTCATGGCTGCAGATTTTCATGCAATTGAGAAGTATTCCCAATGCTAGTTTACAAACCCTCTGTGACGCAAGCGCCGATTGGCGCCTGCTTTCATATGGTCGGCAAACGGCGCAGCGCGGCAATCAGCGTATCGATTTCCGCCTCGGTGTTGTACGCGTGCAGCGACGCGCGGCTGACTTCCAGCAAGTCGCGCTGCTGCATGTCGAGCAGGGTCGAGCGGAACGTCGAGATACTGACGTTGATGCGCGTTTCCTGGCCGGCCAGCCATTGCTGAACCTGCGCCGCGCTGCGTTGATCATGGGTGAAGGTGACGATGCCGGACTTCTGCGCCCCCAGGTCCCGTGGCGTGACGCCGCGGATCTCGGCCAGCCGCAGGCGCAGGTATTCGCCCAGGTGCTGAATTCGCTGCCACATCGGCTCGATGCCTTGCGCCAGCGCGTAGTGTACCGCCGCACCAAGGCCCAGTTTGGCCGCGACGTTACACTCCCAGTTCTCGAAACGGCGCGCATCGGTACGAATCGTGAACTGCTCAGCACTCTGCAACGACGCTGCGTGCAAGTCCAGAAACGCCGGCTCAAGGCTCTGGCACAGCGCGCGCTCGACATACAAAAAGCCCATTCCCCGAGGCCCGCGCAAGTATTTGCGACTGGTGGCGGTGAGCATGTGGCAACCGATTTTCTGCACATCGATCGGCATTTGCCCGACAGCCTGGCAGGCGTCGAGCAGAAACAGCACGCCGGCGGCGCGGGCGAGGGCGCCAACCTGCTCGACTGGCTGCACCGGTCCGCCATTGGTGGCGATGACCGGCAAAGAGATCAACGCCACGCGCTGATCGTCGAGCAGCGCTTTAAGAGCGGTCAGCGAGACCTGGCCATGCTCATCGTTGGGAATCACCCGGATTTCGATGCCGCGTTGCTGTTTCAATTGCAGATAAGGGATGTAATTTCCGGCGTATTCGGTGCTCGACGTTAGCACCACGTCGCCCGGGCGCAATGGCAATGAATAGAAGGCCATGTCCCAGGCGCGGGTGGCGTTCTCGATCACCGCGATTTCATCAGTCCGGGCGTTGATCAACCGGGCGATGGCGGTGTAGACGTTTTCGACTTCCTGCGATTGCTGCCCGGCGGCTTCGTAGCCGCCCAGGCGTGCTTCGAGCTGGATATGGCGCGTCACGGCGTCGATCACCGGCGTCGGCATCAGCGCTGCGCCGGCATTGTTGAAGTGGATCAGTTGCGCGACGGCGGGCGTGTCGGCGCGTAGTTGGTCTATGTCCATAAGCGTCACTCCTTGATCAATCCCCGGGCGGGGCGGGGCTCGCTTGCAGCGCCGTCGGCCAGTAGCGCAGCGCAACAATCGGGACCAGCGCCAGCACGTAGGCCAGACACACGAACAGATAGGTGTATTGCAGACCGTAAACCTGACTGAGCAAGCCGCCGGCCGAGATGCCGGCAATCGATGCGAATTGTGCGGTGCCCTGGGCAATCCCCAGCACATGGCCCTGCTGCGAGCTGTCAGCGGTTTTCGAAATCAGCGCCATCAGCACCGGTGTGGTGGCCCCGAGCAGTACGCCCCAGATGAAATAGGCAATGACGAACACCAGCGGATTGCGCGTGACGCCCGCCACTGCGGTAAGCACGATGCAGCCGATCACCACGTAGGTCATGCGCTGCAAGGTGTCTTGCTGACCGCGATGTTCGAAGTAACGCGACCACGCCGTGGCCGACAGAATGAAGCCCAGCGCCAGCAGGCCATAGCACAGGCCGACCACCGAATTGCTGACCTCGAAGACCGAGCTGACATACAGCGAGAACGAGGTCTGCGGCAGCATCCGTGCGAGCAACAGAATGCCCATCACACCGAGCAGCGACAGCAGCGGCGAACCTTGCCAGAGGCTGCCGGCGCGGCGCACGGGTGCAGTCTGGTCCGCGACCGCCGGTTTTTTCACCGGCGGCACGTCCGGCAAGGTCACAGCGGCAATCACCGTGCACACCGCGCACAATGCCGACGCGATGATGTTGATCCAGAAGAAGGTCGCGTAATCGAGGATCAGACCGCCAACCACAGCACCGAGCAGCGAGCCGACATTGGTCGAAATCTGCAGAATCGCGAACAGCCTGGCGCGGCGCGACGGTGCTTCGATACTCACGCCATAGGCCTGGGCCGGGGCGATATAACCGGCAAACGCCCCTTGCAGAAAACGCAGGATCAAAATGACCCAGATGTCCGTGAACAGGGCCAGCCCAAGCTGGGTCAATGACAACCCGGCGAGCGCACGGATCATCATCAACTTGTGGCCGTAGCGGTCGCCGATACGGCCCCAGAATGCGCTGGTCAGAATAATGCCCAGCATCGGCCCGACGTACACGGCGATGCTGGCGAAGCTGAAAACCGACTCGGAGCTGGTCAGCCCACGCAGATGGACAGGCCAGAACGGCCCGCTCATTTCCATCGCGCCCATCGACACCAACTGGATCGCGAACAGAAGATAAATCAGGATTCGTACTCTCGAACCCTGGATGGCACCTGCATGGGACATGAGTCAGCCTCGGTTAAACGCTAGCGAGCGGGTTGGTCAGGGTGTGTTGCAAACGATAGTTGCTGTACTGCATCAAGTGCATGCGCAGCAACGAACGCGTCGGCCACGGTTCTTCGACGAACGCTTTATGCTCGGTTTCCCACACATCGGCCGAGACACGCTCGCGCACCGCTGCAAACGCCAGATCGGTTTCCTCGCGCAGGATTTGCCACAGTCGCGTGTCGTGCAAACCGTACTCTTTGGTCAGCCACAGGGCGATCTCATGCAGGTGCGTCAGGAACGCCGCGTCGAGCACGAACATGCGCACCGGCTCGATGTCGCCGGCAAACACCGTCGGCAGGATACCCGGCTGCACGTGCGGTTGCAGGCTGTAGCCACGTCCTTCCAGCCATGGCGCGTAAGTCCGGCCATCGCCGAAATCGCGGATCAGCAGACTACGTGCTTTACCGTCGGGGGAGAACAGCACCATGGTGTTTTGCTGGTGCGCTTCAAGGCCGATTCCGTACAGCAAATAGATCGCCACCACCGGGTGAGTGACCACTTTGGCGTACTCGCGAAACCAGTTTTCCACCTGCGTCGCATTGGCCCGCACGCCGTCACGTTCGATCAGGTCGGTGAACAACGGCCGACCGCTGCCGGGCAAACGGGTGAACAGCGATGCCACGGTGATCGGCAGGCAATCGTCGTTGCGTTCGAAAGCCGGCGCACTGGCGCGATAGACCACCGACAGATGCCGGCCCGGATGATCGTCCTGAGTGACCGCGTTTTTGTAGCGCACGCCGATTTCTTCCGGAAAAATTTCCAGGCGTTGGTCGAAGCCGTTTTCGGCTTTCAAGATAGCGCTGATCACCGTGCTGATGCGCGGCCCCATATGAATCGACTTGGCTTGCAGACTGCGCAGTTCGCTGGTCATCCAGACGGCAATCGGCAGCTTGATCAGCGGCGCGCAGTCCTCCAGCAGCGGCATCATGGTGCGATACGACATGGTCGGCAGCGTTGGCAGGTCCGGGCCGTCGGTGACCAGAATGCCTTCTTCGATCTCCGCCGCAAAAGTCTTCAGCACGTAGGCCTGCAAATGCCAGGCGTGAATCGGCAACGGCAGCCACTCGGTTTCGTCCAGGCCCTTGCTGTTGAGCGAGGCTTTCCATTGTTCCCACTGCACGGGAAAGTGGCTGGCGAACCAGGCGTGGTAGCTGGTGACGTGCGGCATGCTTTCGCTTTTTGCGTTGTCGGCCCGCAACGCGGCGATGCGCAGTGGCACCTGGGCATTGAATTCCGGCGACAGTTGCGCCACCTCGTCATCGCTCAGGCCGGGGCGCGCCTTCCACGTCGGGTAATAAGGATGGCCTTCCAGCGAGCCCCACTGGTCGAGCAGGATTGCGGCGTCCTTGGTTTTGGCATGTTGGCGCAAATAGTCAGTAAAGCTGTTGAGGCCCTGATCCGCGATGGCCTGTTGCAGCCGCGCGTTCCACTGCTGGCGATGCTGGCGGGCATGCGCGTCGTTGGTCAGGCTGTTTTCCATGTCCGCCTTGAGTCCGGCGACGCCCTCGTCGGTCGGTGCGAAATCAAAGCTGTCGCGCAACACATCGAGCATGTCCTGGTGGCTGGTGATGGTCTGGCGCACACCTTCATCGGTGACCAGCACCACGTCGCCGTCGTTGACCACGGTGTCGGCCGGGCCTTTGGCAATGTCGGAAAAGGCCAGGTGAGCGCGGCCGCCCTTGAGCGGGTAAGTGGCCTGGTTGCCCTCGGCGCTGAAGCGCAGCGCAGAACGCTCGAGAATGTTTTCCGCAAACAGGCAGCGCACCAGACGGCGCATGGCGTTTTTGCGGGAGAAGGCGATCAGTGTCTTGAAGTCATCCATATCAGCGGTCTGCTCGTCGAGAAATTGAATAAGCGATCAAGCGGCGGCGCTTGTCGTGTGGGGCCATTGGCGGGGGAAGTAATCGAGTGCCGAATCACGCAGGCCGTGCATATAGGCCACGCTCCACTGCAGGACTTCCTCGATGTAGGGCACCTTGAGGTCGAAGCGTCGGGCCATTTCCACTAACAGCACCAAGCCATAGGCGACGTCTTCATTGAAGGCGCGGCTCTCACGCTCGATGACGTAGCCGGCGCGGTTGTCGGCAGCCGGCACCATCGGCGCGAGGATGTCGTTGTAGGCCTGATTGGTACGCAGGATCGACAGCATGCTGCTGGTATCGCGGATCTGCTCGCCGTAGGCCTCGACGATTTCCTGTTTCAAGGATTTCACCGAAGACAGGTCGATGCCCAGCCGCTGGCTGATCACCGCGCATAAAGCTTGGCTTTCCTCATCCATGCGCTCGAGAAAATACGCGCCCAGTTCCGGGCATTCGGTCCACCAGCACATGCGCTGCGGGAAGATCTTGCGATGCCATTGGCCGTAAGGGCCGATCAAGCCGTAGATCACCGAGCTGTGCATGATCGGGTTGCCCGGCGTCAGGGTGATTTCCAGATAGTGATCGAGCATCGTCACGCAGGGGCCGTACAGTCTGGTCAGTATTTTCTCGAGTTGGCGGCGCGCTGTTTGCGGCTCCCTGGCATGGGTCGCCACATACAGTTGGCTTTTGCCACCGCCCATTTTCACCGAGCGTCCCGGTGTCAGCTCGAAAGCCGTGTGCGGCACGTCCTTCATGCCCCAGATGACCACATTCGGCCGGTCGGGCAGGGTGGCTTCGGCCAGCCAGTCGAAACCGCAGAAGCCCGGAATCGCACCGATGAACACCGGTTTGCTCGCACTCAAGTGCGGGGCGATGGCTTGCAGGGTTTGCTGACGGACATGAGCAGGCACGGTGACGATGACGATATCGGCATCCTCCACCGCCGCTTTGGCGTCACGGGTGACGCGGTCCAGTCGGGCGCTGAGGGTCGAGCCGTCAGGCAATAACGCTTGCATGGGCGTCTGCCGCGCGTGATGTTCAATGACGTCCTGATTATGGGTGAGCAGCGAAACCTGAACGTCAGGCAGTTGCTTGAACAGGATGGCGTTGAGATGGCCAGTCCTGCCGCCACCACAGATGGCGACTTTCAACACATTCATCGAGAGGCGTTCCTGTGTGAAGGGTGGGTCATGCGACGCTCAGTTGCAGCGGCGCGGAAACGGATTCCAGCCATTGGGTCTTGCCCAGCCAGGCGTCCAGTTGCGGGGCGATGCCCGGATCGATCAGGTCGCGCTCCTGCAGCCACTGTTCGTTGAACACGGTGTGCAGGTATTTCTCGCCGCCGTCAGCCACCGGCACCACGACGTTGCCGGTCAGCACGCCTTTGTGGATCAGCTCCAGTGCCTTGTAAATCGCTCCGCCCGTCGAGCCACCGACCAGCAGGGCGAGGTTGCGAGCGATGTAACGCGCGGTTTCGAACGCCTGGGCATCGGTGACCTGCACGCCCAGGTCGATGCAGCTGTAATCGAGCACCAGACCGACGGTGTCACCCGCCGGCGTACCGGTTCCCGATTGGTAGTAGGGATAGCCGGGGTGGCCGAACACAATCGAGCCGGCCGGTTCGACGCCAACGGTCACAGTGTCAGGGTTGTGCACTTTCAGGCCGCGGGCGATGCCGGTCATCGAACCGCCGGTACCGACGCAGCCGACGTAAGCGCCGATCACCCCGTTGGCCTGAGCGATGGTTTCGCGAACGAAATCACTGTAGCCGCCGGCATTGGCCGCATTGTCGGACTGATTCATGAACACCGCGCCGGGGATCTCCGACGCCAGTTCGGCGGCAAGGCGCTGGCGCTCGACCACGGCGACTTCGTCTTCGCGATAGCTGCCTTTGACGAAACGGATGTCAGCGCCGAGGGCCTTCATCACGGCGATCTTGTCTTGCGCGGCGTGGTGATCGACCACGGCGATAAAATGCAGGCCAAATTCGACAGCGGCCATGGCCAGGCCAATTCCGGTGTTGCCCGAGGACGACTCGACCACCACGCCGCCGGGTTTCAGGCGCCCGGACTTGAGGGCCGCCAGGACCATATTGCGTGCCATGCGATCTTTGATGCTGCCGCCGGGATTATTCTTTTCAATCTTTAACAGCAAACGGGCATTGCTGTCCGGAACATCGATAGCCAGCATCGGTGTGTTACCGATCAAGTCTGAAACTTTATTTAATATCATCGCTATTGTTCCCTTCAGTAGTCAGGTGTAAACGCATATTTACCTTCCGTACAACAGGTCGCCATCAACCGACGGGGCAGGGGATGGCGGTGAAACTCGTTTTCCAGCAAGTCCATCTGATAGCCGGCGGTGTTGATGTAAATCAACAAGTCGCCACGCCGTGGCTCACAGGCGAAGTTAATCAGGCGATAAGTAATGACATCGTCGTCCAGACAGCTGTGCCCGGCGATATACGCCTGGCAGGGTGTGGACGTCTGTTGTTCTGTACTGATCAGTATCGGGTCAACCAGATATTCAGAAGCAAACCAGGTTTCGCAAGCACTGAAACTACTGCCTTCGACAAAAATGACAGTCTTGCTGTCGGCGAGTTTCTTGGTGCGGGTGATGCGAAAGATTGAAATGGCCGCCTGATCGACCAGACTCCGACCCGGTTCCAGGGCCAGAGTAATATTTTGCTGATTTAAATAACCGGCGATGGACAGCCCCGCGGAATGTTCGGCTTCGAGAAATAACGTTAACCATTGCGCCGCCGTCAAGTCACCGCCGTAAGGGTAATAATCAGCCGGGACTTTCTGGTGGTAATAGTGGCTCGGGATATTGTCATTTTGCAGAAATCGGGTGTAGTCCTGTGGGTCGACATACCGAATCGGCAGGCCACCGCCGATATCGATCATCTGCGGATTCAAACCCATTTCCCTCGCCGCCTCGACGAATCCGCTGACCTCGCGAAACGCCTGTACGCGGGATTCGAAGCCATAGCCGCCGAGATGAAAGTGAAACCCCTCGAAGACCAGGCTCGCGGTGTCTGTCGCGAGGCGTTGCAGGCTGTCGAGCAGGTCTTGCGCGTCCATGCCGAATCGGCTCTTTGCGCAGCTTTTCGCCCGATAACGCAGCAGAACCCGGGCTTTTATCGGCAGGGGCTGAGCTTCGAGCAGCTCTTTCAGATGGTCGAATTCCTCCAGCGAGTCCACGCAAATCAGAGCGCCGGCGCTGATCAGCGCCTGGTGGAATGCCGCCGTTTTTGCCGGTCCCGTGGCGCATATTTTTGCCGCTGGTGTACCTGCCCGCAGGGCTGCCTGCAGTTCGTAGAGGCTCGAAACATCGACGCCAATTGCCGAAGTCGCCGCCGCACTCAGCAGGCATTGCGACTTGTTTGCCTTGGCACCGTAGAAAATGGCGTGGGCAACTGAGTGCTGTTTCAACACCGCCAGCAGCGCTTGCGTATTGAGTTCAAAGGCATGGGGCCAGACGACATTCAGCGGAGAGCCGTGTTGTTCGACCAGCGCTGTAAGAGTATCGGGGAACTTGTTGATAAACGCGGAAATAACCGGGTCGATCAGCGGTGTTAACGCATGAGGATGATGGACTTTAGTGTCTGTTTGCATAGAGGCTTTATTTACTTCAGGCATAGTTAACCCCGGCGCTGGAAAATAACCTCGCCATAGATAACTCGATAACAGGTCTGTTATCGATTTACGTGCTGTTTCGACCCGTCAGATACGAGGCGGTAAACGGTTTGGTGGCGGACGCCGAATAAAAGTCGTTATTGGATCCGAACTGACAATCGTAATAAATATTTCACGAAACAATGACATGAGCACCCCAATCCCTAAGGTTTGCACGGACGTATCAATTGGCCGTTAGTTGCGGACCAAACCCTGTTAAATACCCGTGGCTGATGTTTAAGTGACATCACTGACAGGTAATTCCCGAGACGCTGCTGACTGACGTTGAACCGAGGATAGTTCCTCTTGGCGGCGTGAACAATATTGCGAACAGGAACGATTATCAAGTAAGGTTTTCAAATATTTTTGAATAAACACCTGCGCAAGGGGAATCCATGAACGTGTATTTACACGCTCAAGGACTCGCTCGCCCCGAGATAAAAAACACCGTTAATTGCTTGAACAATAAGGTGTTAACGGTTGTTGCAGCAAACCCCCGAAACACTGGGGATTTGTGCCCGTTCAGGGGCTCGAAAATTGTTCGAAACCACGACTGGTTCACACCCAAGGAGCAACGCCATGCAATCTGATCGACTCAGCGGCAAAACCCGCCTCGCCATCAGCTACCTGTTCGTCCCGGGCAACCGCCCCGAGCGTTTTTCCAAAGCCTGCGAAGCGGGGCCGGACGCGATCATCCTTGATCTCGAGGACGCCGTTCATCCGGACAGCAAAGCCGCCGCGCGCGCCGCGATCCGGGCCTGGCAGGAGACGGCGCCGAGCGTTGCCTGCGAGCGTTACATCCGCCTGAACAGCGTCAGCAGCGCGCTGTTTCGCCAGGACCTGACGTGGCTGCGCGACGCTTGTTATCCCGAGCGTTGCGACGGCATTTTCCTGCCCAAGGCCGAATGCCCCGAGGCCTTGGCGCCGGTGGTGGAGCAACTGCTGGCGTGGCAGCCGCAGTTGCAGATCGTCGCGATCATCGAGACCGCCAAGGGCCTGCAACAGGTCGAGGCGATTGCGGCGATTCCCGGCGTGGCGCGGCTGGCGTTCGGCTCGCTGGATTTCGCCCTCGATATCAACTGCAGCCAGGTTCCCGAGGCGTTTCTGTTCGCCCGCAACCGCATCGTGCTGGCCTCGCGCACGGCGGATTTGCCCGCGCCGATCGATGGCGTGACGCCGGCGATCAGCGACCTGGCGGTGGTTGCCAAGGACGCGCAGTACGCCCGTTCGCTGGGGTTTGGCGCCAAGCTGTGTATTCACCCTGGCCAACTGACCACGGTGCAGCGCGCCTTCCTGCCGGACTCGCGCCAACTGGCGTGGGCCGACCGGGTGATGCGCGCGGTGGCAACCGGTAGCCATGCGGTGCAAGTGGACGGCGAGATGGTCGATTTGCCGTTGATCGAACACGCCCAGCGCCTGCTCGACGTCGCCAGCCAGCATGCGCCGGTTGCCCGTGCTGACGCCTGCTGAGTCGCGGAATCAGGAGATCACCATGGATCACGGTTATCAGATTGCGTTGCGGCCGCTGTGCGAAGTGTTGCAGTCCGAGCAGGTCGACCCGGCCAACGTGACGAGACTGCGCGAGTCGATTGTTCGCGCCGGGCATTGGCTGGAGCCGATCATCGTAGAGCGTTCGCGTGGCATCGTCATGGACGGCAATCACCGTTTCACCGCGGCGTTGCAGCTGGGCCTCAAGCGGGTGCCCTGCATCCAGCTCGACTACGGCGATCCGCGGGTGTGCGTGCGGCACTGGCGGACCGGGCAGGCGTTCGAAGTGGCGCAGATTTTCAGCACCATCGCCCGTGGCGAGATTTTTCCGTACAAGACCACGCGTCACGCGTTCGACCCGGCACTGCCGGTGGTCGCGATACCGTTGCAACGGCTCTATCTCGGCGCCTGATCGCGCTACGGTAAAAAATCTTTACTGCGGGTGATACTTTTTCGCAGATCGACTGGCAATAGGAGTGATTACCATTTTCCCTCGATGAAAAGGATCCCACCGTCATGCCTGTTGTCAGTCGTCCTTGCGGTGAGCGGGTGTTAACACTCGCCGTGCGCACCGCCATGCTGAATTTCGTTCTGGTCGCAGGAAGCGCCAATGCCTGGGCCGCCGGCGCTGGGCAATCCGCTGCCGCCGCCGATCAGGCCGCGAACGCTGCGCCAGTGGCGCCGGTCGACGCCAGCAAGGACGCGCTGACCCTCGACACGACCAACATCAACGCCCGTTACAACAGCGCAACCGCCTTGCCAGAGACACTCGCCGGCGGCCAGGTGGCGCGCGGGGCGCGGTTGGGGATGCTGGGCAACAAAGACGTGATGGACACGCCGTTCAGCCTCACCAGCTACACCGCCAAGACCCTCGCCGACCTGCAGACCGTGACCGTCGCCGATGCGCTGGAGCGTGACCCTTCGGTGCGCTCCACCGGGCAGACCGGCGGGATCGTCGACTCGTTTTTCATCCGCGGCTTCCCGATTGGCGAAGGCAACATTGGCGAACTGGCCTTCGACGGTGTGTATGGCGTGGCACCAAACTACCGCGTGTTCACTGACTACGCCGAGCGGGTCGAAGTGCTCAAGGGGCCGGGTGCGCTGATGTACGGGCTGTCGCCCAACAGTGGCGTTGGCGGCGTGATCAACATCGTGCCCAAGCGTCCGCTGGACCAAGACCTGACCCGGTTTACCGGCTCATACGCGTCCGACTCCCAGGTCGGCGGGCACCTCGATGTCAGTCGCCGATTCGGCTCGGAAAATCAGTTCGGCGTGCGCTTCAACGGCAACCTGCAGGGCGGCGACACAGCGATCGACGATCAGCACCGTGACCTCGGCGTCGGCGCGATTGCCCTGGATTATCGTGGCGAACGCCTGCGCCTGAACCTGGACTACATCAGCCAGAAGGAAAGCTGGGAAGCGGCGTCGCGACCGTTCACCATCGCCCCAGGCGTAGACGTGCCCTCGGCGCCCAACGGTCGCACCAACCTGCCACAGGATTGGGGCTGGTCGGACACCCAGGAACAATCGGCGTTGCTCGGCGGCGAATATGACCTCAATGACGCGGTGACTGTATTTGCGCATGCCGGCGGTGGCCGCTCGGACGTCAAGCGCCTGTCCGACCAGGTTCCGCGCATCCTCAACGACGCGGGCGACACCAGCAACGTGCCTGGCTACTACAAATTTAACGTCGATCGCTCGACCGCCGATGTCGGTATCCGTGGTGTGTTCGCCACCGGCCCGATCACCCACACCACCACCGTTATGGCCACGCGTTATCAGGATGAGCTGTCGCGTGGCATCAACAATGGCACCGCGATTGTTTCGAACATTTACCACCCGGTTGATGCGCCGCGGCAGTATCTCAACGCGCCGAAAGTCCTGCGGGTGTCCGAGTCGGAACTGTCGGGCGTGGCGTTGACCGATACGATGTCGATGCTCGATGACCGCTTCCAGCTGACCCTGGGCGTGCGCCGCCAGGAGATCGAGTCGCGTAACTACAACGCCAGCGGTGCAGTCAGCTCCAGGTACAGCGACAACGCCACTACGCCGCTGGTCGGTGTGGTGGTCAAGCCTTGGGAAGACGTCTCGCTTTACTACAATTATGTTGAAGGCTTGAGCAAAGGCGACATCGCCCCGGGCACGGCGGTCAACGCCGGGGAAACCTTCGCGCCGTACGAGTCCAAGCAGCATGAAGTCGGGGTCAAATACGAACACGGCACGTTCATGACGTCCCTGGCGTTGTTCCAGATCGAGAAGCCGAGTGGCGAGGTCGGTGTCGGCAATGTGTTCTCGGTGCAGGCCGAACAACGCAACCGTGGTGTCGAGTTGAGCATGTACGGTGAAGTCGCCAAGGGCACTCGCTTGATGGGGGGCGTGACCGTACTCGACGGCGAGCTGACCGACTCGGCGACCGCCGCCAATCGGGGCAACAAACCAGTCGGTGTGCCAGACGTGCAAGCCAACCTGTGGGCCGAGTGGGATACACCATGGATCGAGGGCTTCACCCTCACCAGCGGCGCGATTTACACCGATCGCCAGTACGTCAACCAGGCCAATACCCAGGAGCTTGATGCCTGGACCCGTTTCGACGCCGGCGCCCGGTATGCGACCAGGATCGAAGGCCGGCCGACGACGTTCCGGGCCACGGTGCAGAACGTGTTCGATCGCGAGTACTGGTCGGGTGTGGCGTCCTACGGTGCGTTCTCACCGGGTTCTCCGCGAACCTTGCAGTTGTCGGCCACCGTCGATTTCTGACGCCGGTCGGCAATGGCGCAGTCGCCGGATCATTCGGCGACTGCGTACTCTTCTCTCTATATATAGCTGCGTGAACATTTCAGAAAAGGAGTCTTCGTTATGTTGAACAATCCGGGCGCTGCGGCGCTTATCGTTCGGCCCGCGGCCCCTCGACTGCCCAGCGAGTTCGATCGCAGTGCCAATCAACACATTCGTGAACTGCTGCGCCACTTCGGACTGCGCAGCAGCCTGATCCGTTTCAAAGTGCTTAATGCGCTGGTACTTGCCAGCCGCGACGGCCATTCGACGGGAGTCAACGGGGTCCATACGTGGGTGGCGTCGTCGTCACCGCAGTTGTCGTTCATCAGCGTGCGCGAAGTGCTCAAGCGCCTGTGCCTCGAAGGCTTGATCGTGCTGGAAAACGACAAGACCTACCGGTTCACCCGACAAGCCAGGGCCATCCTGCAGCAACACAATCATCCACTGTAGTGACTGACACTCCGTTTTCGCGAGCAGGCTCACTCCTACAATGGGTTTTGTGGGTTGCCGTGGATCTGAGTGCCACCGGAAATGATGTAGGAGTGAGCCTGCTCGCGAAGGCGGCGCGTCAGGTCATCCATCTGCGGCTGACACTCCGCTTTCGCGAGCAAGCCCGCTCCCACAGTCGGTTTTGTGGGTTGCCGTGGATCTGAGTACCACCGGAAATCCTGTAGGAGTGAGCCTGCTCGCGAAGGCGGCGGGTCGGGTAGTTCATTTGTATCTGACAGACCGCTTTCGCGAGCAAGCTCACTCCTACATTGGGTTTTGTGGGTTGCCTTGAATCTTGGTTACAGCGGGGAAACACTGTGGGAGTGAGCTTGCTCACGAAGGCGGCGGGTCAGGTAGTTCATTTGTATCTGACACTCCGCTTTCGCGAGCAAGCCCGCTCCCACACTGGGTTTCGTGGGTTGCCGTGGATCTGAGTACCACCGGAAACCCTGTGGGAGTGAGCTTGCTCACGAGGGCGTTCCGCAGATGTGGGTCCAGCCTGCGGCGACTCCTACACCAAGCCAACGTACTTCACCGCGGCGGCAGCCCGTGAGGGCACATCCAGCGTACGTAATAAAGAAGACACGTGAATGCGCACCGTGAAGGGAGAAATGTCCAGCGCCCGGGCGATTTCCTTGTTGGTCTTGCCCTGCGCAATCAGCCGCAACACTTCCTGCTGCCGAGGGGTGAGGGCGCTGGCAGCCTCGAGCGGCAGCAAGCCCGAGGGCGCGAACTTAACCAACACTTCACCCTCGCGGATCGCCAGAATCGCCTGGCCGATGTCGTCGGGGGCGATGTTCTTGCCAATAAAACCGTCGATGCCGGCGGCCATGACTTCGTTGATCAGCGATTGATCATCGACCATCGACACCACGATCAGCGTGGTGCGCGGCCAATGCTGACGCAGTTCGGCTAACTGACCGACGCAGGTCAGCCCGGGAAATCGCAGATCGAGAATCAGTGTGTCCGGCTCGGCGCCCACCGGCAGCAAAGCCAGCACGGCCGCGAGATCGCCAGCCTCTTCGATATCGGCCTCGGGCAGTAGACGCTGGACGGTGCGCTGCAGCGCTTCGCGAAACAGTGGGTGATCGTCGGCTATGATGATGCGGCATGTCATGGCGTGACCCTCCCTGGGTCAGGCGTTATTCAAGGCTGCACCATAGCACCGGGCGCCAAGGTTGCCTGTAGGCTGCTTCTGAAATTGACGATCGCTGTAAAAAAGGACGTTTACCATGAAGTTCGAGAAAAATACCGAACTCGACCAGGCCAATCTGCGCATCATCATCGCCGCTATCGCGGTGGTCTACATGGTCATATTGGTGTTTCTGCCGGGCCATCGCCTCGATACCTACCTGCCGGTCATTACCTACATCGGCCTGTTCCTGCTGGCCTCGATCGTGTTCCGCCAGGCCATTGCGCGCTGGCCGGGGCACTACCCGGCGCGGCGGATTTTCGCCATGGTCCATGATTACACTGGCACCTGTTTTGGTCTGGTGATCGGCGGCGAGGCGGCGCTGCCGCTGTACGCGGTAATGGTCTGGGTCAACCTCGGCAATGGCATGCGCTACGGCTCGCGTTATCTTGCGATTGCCACGGGACTGGCTTTGCTGGCGCTGCTGGTGGTTTATCGCCTGACGCCATACTGGCAGGCGCAACCGTTCATGGTGTTGATGCTGTTGATCACCAGCACGGTGATTCCGTTTTATGCGCACTTGTTGCTCGAACGCACGCGCAAGGCGTCGGAAGAAGCGGTGGCGGCCAATCTGGAGAAGTCGCGCTTCCTCGCCCAGGCCAGCCATGACCTGCGCCAGCCGATCCACTCCATCGGCTTGTTTACCGCGTGTCTGCGCGAATCACGGCTGGGCGATGAGGAACGGCGGCTGGTCGATAATATCGACCGTTCACTGCTAAATGTCTCGCAGCTGTTTCGTTCGATCCTCGATCTGTACACCCTCGACAACGGACGGATCCTGCCGAAATTGCAGAGCGTCAACCTCGGCGAATGGCTGGCGGAACTGATCCGGCAAAACGCCGAAGCGGCGCGTTGGGCCGGCGTGGAACTGCGCTTGCGCCCTTGCCAGTATTGGGTGCGAACCGATCCGGCACTGCTGGCGACCATGGTGCAGAACGTACTGTCCAACTGCTTCAAATACGGCGCGCAGCGTCCGGTGCTGATTGGTGTGCGCCGGCGTGGCGCAGGCCTCGCCATCGTGGTTTATGACCGTGGCAACGGCATCGCCGAAGAGCATTTGGGGCAAGTGTTCGAGGAGTTTTATCGGGTGCGCCAAGTGCGCGACAAAGACGTCGAAGGTGTGGGGCTGGGTCTGTCGATCGTCAAGCGCCTCGGAGCGTTGATCGGGGTGCAAGTTGCCTTGCGCTCGCGGCTTGGCAGAGGTACGGCGGTCACTCTGTATGGCTTGCCGATCGCGCTGGCGGCGGCGTCCACGGTCAACCGTGAGGAAGCGCGTCAGGTCGGTTTGCTGACCGGGCTGAAGGTGTGTCTGGTGGAGGACGATCACAACGTACTGCTGGCGACTTCGGCCTTGCTGGAGCGCTGGGGCTGCGTGGTTCAGGCTGAATGGTCGGCGCAGGACCTGGTGACGGATTGCGACATCATCGTCGCCGACTATGATCTTGGCACCCACGCCACCGGTATTGAATGCATCGATGACGTGCGCAGGCAGCGGGGTTGGGCGGTGCCGGCGATGATCATCACCGGTCACGACATTGAAAAAATCCAGGCGGCCTTGCACGACCGCCAGATTTCGATCCTGTCAAAACCGGTGCGACCGGCCGAGTTACGCGCCACGTTGCGCGCCCTGCGTGATCGACAAGGCCGGGCGGTCGAAGAGACGCTGTAGAGGCGGATGTAAACGGGCGGGTCAGGAGCTCGCCCGTTATTTCGCGGCGATTATTGTGCGCTGTTGAACTGGTCGGATAGCTGCCGGTCATCAGCGCCATCGGCAGCCACCGCCCCAGGCACCAACATGATCAGCCCCATCCGAAGCCAACGCCTGCGGTTGCGCGGCCAAGACATTCGGCACCACAACACTGGCCGCTACCGCAAGAAGCACGCCTGACAACAACTTGTATTTCATGGTTTTCTCCACGACCCAGCAGCATGCGACCATTGCAACGATGGCCTCAGCGACTTGAAGCACGAAGCTTGACATCTGTTTCCGGTCCCGCTGGCCGCTGAGATTAAACGCCTTCAATCGGGTAAGTGATCTTCCATTTTTCGGCAAAGGCTTTGCCTTGCTCGATTTGTTCGGGTGACATTTTTTTAGAGTAGTTTTCTAATCTTTCCCGATCATACTCTTTATCAGATTCATCATTTATTCAGGCCTGCTAAAAACAACGTAAGGCCATAAGCCTTCACCATATCAAATGGAAAGCCATAGTAATTTGGATTACTTGCATACTCTCGAGCAAGCAAACCGATGCCATTGCTGTCACCCACCTTCGCAGATTTCTCTAGCCAATACCGGGAAATTGATAGATCTCCGTTATCTTCATAAATAGAGGCTGCATAGGCAATCATTGCTCTTGGGTAGCCATTTTCAGCCGCTCGCTTATACCACTTGTTGATTTCCTTGCGGCGCTGCCCAAACCACCAAAAAAAACCATCACCAGCTGAATAACTCTCGGCAAGCTGATATTGTGCGAATGGGTAGCCTCCCTCTGCTGATGTAATCAACATATTAAAGTCGGAATTGCCTACGTATAATAAATATGCAGCTTCCATGTCACCGGAAGCAATTTTTTCTCGTGCAATCTTCTCAAACTCTAATTTCCATTCGCGCTGAGTTTTATCTCCCTTTGGGCAATCCTCAACGATGGCGCATAATTTATCTCCGTCATCTAGAGCCAGACGAAGCAGGGAGTTAAAACTTCCTTGATTAGCAGAATTAACCAGCCATTCACGCGTATCTTCTATCCTGTGGTTTTTTGCATAACGAAGCTCATCCTGTAGATGAAACCACTCTCCTACAACATCCGACTCGGCCACCCAATCATTTAGTTCACCCAGTTGTTGCAGATCATTTGAGGCGAATTTCTCCATTAGCGTCTTTTTAAACTCTTGATGCCATTCATCCCAACTTTTTTCCCCTTTCGGACAAACTGAAGCAACAACACACAGCTTGACGTTGTGAGACAACTGATAGAGGGAGAGTAAATTGCCTTGATTAGCAGAGGCCACGAACCACTTTACAGATTCTTTCGAGTCTAGCGCTTTATTAAGCTCCAGTTGGCGAAGTTGTTGCGCTAAATAAAATTGTGCTTCTGCATCGCCGGCCTCAGCGGCAATGCGCAATTCACGCTCTGCATTTTTTTCTTGTTTATAGAGTGAAATGCCGCGTTCCTTGGCTGCCTGCTGCTCCGGTGAAAGCACTGCCCATGCAGTGACCGAATTAAGAAAAAAAAAGCAAACCTATAATCGATTTGATTAGGTTTTTATAATGATCCATTTTCATTCCATGTGTAATTAGCAAGCGCGCGTGATATTTCATATAGTGTTTGACACCAAGGGGCGAAGCGAGGCGGGCGAATATTTCGAAACTTGTGTTGTCGAGTTTGCGCAACAGCACGGAACTCCTCAATCGGCAGACTTGATGCCATTTTAAAAAAGCCTTGTATGCCAATAAAAACCAGAGATCGAAAGGCCACGGGGGGGGCTGTGGCGAGGGGATTTATCCCCGTTGGGCTGCGATGCAGCCCCCTTCAAAGAATCACATCTTAGCCAAAGCCTGCGCCAAATCTTCCCGCAGATCCTCAACATGCTCAACCCCGACCGACAACCGCACCAGCCCATCGCCAATCCCCAGCTTCGCGCGGGTTTCGGCGGGAATCGTCGCGTGAGTCATGATCGCCGGATGCTCGATCAGGCTTTCCACACCGCCCAGACTTTCTGCCAGCGCGAAGATCTGTACGTTCTCCAGAAAGCGCCGCGCGCCGGCCAGATCGCTGTTTAGATCAACAGAAATCATCCCGCCGAAACCGCGCATTTGGCGCTTGGCCAGTTCGTGCTGCGGATGCGAAGTCAGGCCCGGATAGTAGACGCGTTTGACCTGCGGTTGCTGCTCCAGCCACTGCGCCAGGTCCAGCGCATTGCTGCAATGACGCTCCATGCGCAGCGCCAGGGTTTTCACCCCGCGCAGGGTCAGAAACGCATCGAACGGACCGGAAATTGCGCCGACGGCGTTTTGCAGAAAACCAAGTTTTTCCGCCAGCTCGGCGTTCTGCCCGACCACAGCAATACCGCCGATCACGTCGGAGTGGCCGTTGAGGTATTTGGTGGTCGAGTGCAGGACGATGTCGAAACCCAGTTCCAGCGGTCGCTGGATATAGGGGCTGGCGAAGGTGTTGTCGGCGACGCAGATGATCCCGCGAGCGCGGCAGATGCGCGCAATCGCGGCCAGATCCGACAGGCTCAACAGCGGGTTGGTTGGCGTCTCGACCATGACCATGCGCGTGTCATCCTGCAGCGAGGCTTCGAACGCCGACAGATCCGTCAGGTCGACGAAGCTGAAACGATGCCCGGCGCTGCGCTGGCGAACCTTGTCGAACAGGCGGAACGTGCCGCCGTACAAGTCATTGCCAGAAACAATGTGTGAGCCGGCATCAAGCAATTCCAGCACCGTGGAAATCGCCGCCAGACCTGATGCAAACGCGAACGCACGGGTGCCACCTTCGAGATCCGCAACGCAGCGCTCCAGGGCGAAGCGCGTCGGGTTGTGCGAGCGGCCGTAATCGAAGCCCTTGTGCACGCCGGGGCTGTCTTGCAGGTAGGTGGAGTTGGCGTAGATGGGCGGCATCAGCGCGCCGGTGGTCGGGTCAGGTACTTGCCCGGCGTGGATCACCCGGGTCGCGAAGCCTTGGGATTTATCGTCGTGCTGACTCATGCAAGGGATCTCCGTAATTGATTGAGCATGTCGGTGCGGGTGATCAGGCCATGGAAGCCTGCGGCGTCGGCGATGATGGCGACGAGGCCACGGCTGAGCACCGCTTCCAGCTCGGCCAGCGTGGCGCCGGGGGCGAGGGTTTGCAGTTTGTCGGTCATCACGCTGGACACCGACTGACTGAAGCGGGCGGCGTCCTCGTGCACGCCCAGCAGAATGTCCGACTCATCGATCACGCCGACCAGTTGCTTGCCTTCCACCAACACCGGTAACTGCGAGACGTCCGCCAGACGCATGCGCTGGAACGCCGTCAGCAGGGTGTCGTCGGGACCGACGCTGATCACGCGGCCGTCCTCGAAACGCCGGGCGATCAGGTCCCGCAGGTCGCCGTAACCCTTGCGCTGCAACAGCCCCTGATCGGTCATCCACTGGTCGTTGTAGACCTTGGACAGATAACGCGTGCCGGTGTCACAGACAAAACTGACCACGCGTTTCGGCTCAGTCTGCTCACGGCAATAACGCAGCGCAGCGGCGAACAGGGTGCCGGTCGATGAACCGCCGAGAATGCCCTCGGCCTTGAGCAACTGGCGGGCGTGGTCGAAGCTTTCTGCATCGCTGATCGAGTAGGCGTGGCGCACGCTGGAAAGGTCGGTGATCGACGGAATGAAGTCTTCGCCAATGCCTTCGACGGCCCATGAACCGGGGGTGGGCAGCGTGCCGTCGCGGCTGTATTGCGCCATTACCGAACCGACCGGATCGGCCAGCACCATTTCCAGATTCGGTTGCACGCGCTTGAAGAAACGGCTCAGCCCGGTCAGCGTACCGGCCGAACCGACACCGACGACGATGGCGTCCAGGTCGTGTTCGGTCTGCGCCCAGATTTCCGGCGCGGTGCTGCATTCATGCGCCAGCGGGTTGGCCGGGTTGTTGAACTGGTCGGCAAAAAACGCGCCGGGAATGTCTTTCGCCAGCCGGGCGGCGACGTCCTGGTAATACTCGGGATGGCCCTTGCCGACGTCGGAGCGGGTGATGTGCACCTCGGCGCCCATGGCTTTCAAGTGCAGGACTTTCTCGGTCGACATCTTGTCCGGTACCACCAGCACCACGCGGTAGCCTTTGGCGCGTCCGACCAACGCCAGACCCAGGCCGGTGTTACCGGCCGTGGCTTCGACAATGGTGCCACCGGGTTGCAGGCGACCGTCACGTTCCGCAGCGTCGATCATCGCCAGACCGATACGGTCCTTGATCGAGCCGCCCGGGTTTTGCGATTCGAGTTTGAGAAACAGTGTGCACGGTCCGGTATCGAAACGGGTCACGCGCACCAGCGGTGTATTGCCGATCAGCCCAAGCACGGCAGGGCGGGAATCTTTTGACATTTCGGTTTCCTTCGGTGAGTCATAGCGCTTCATGCGCAGGCAAACATCTCGCAAGCAACATAGGCCGGGAAGCCATCGCTCGCAACTCAAAAAATCCATAGACGCTGCCAAGACCCGAGCCGCGATCAGACAAAACTTACGTCAACACATCATCCGATTTCCGGTGCGTAGCCAAATCTCAGGAAACCCACAAAACCCAGTGTGGGAGCGGGCTTGCTCGCGAAAGCGGAGTGTCAGCCGCAGACGAATTAACTGGCCCGCCGCCTTCGCGAGCAGGCTCACTCCTACAGGATTTGCGGTGGCACTCAGATTCGCGACAACCCACAAAACCCAGTGTGGGAGCGGGCTTGCTCGCGAAAGCGGAGTGCCAGCCACAGATGAATTAACTGGCCCGCCGCCTTCGCGAGCAGGCTCACTCCTACAGGATTTGCGGTGGCACTCAGATTCGCGACAACCCAAAAAACCCAATGTAGGAGTGAGCCTGCTCGTGAAAGCGGAGTGCCAGCCACAGATGAATTACCTGACCCGCCGCCTTCGTGAGCAAGCCCACTCCCACAGGGGCTCGGGGCGTACTCGGGCTTCAGGACAGCCGCAAAACCTGATGGTGGGAGCAGGTCTTTGAGACCCGGCAATCGGTCACGAATGAAAGCGTAGAATCTGCGCGCCGTCGAACGGGTCCGTCAGATAGTGCGCCCTGACCCCGAAAGTCGTCTGTAAACGCTCTGGCGTCAGCACTTGCAGCGGCTCGCCAAGCGCGACCAGACGCCCGCGCTCCAGCACTGCCAGGCGATCGCATTTGAGCGCCTGATTGAGGTCGTGCAGAGCGATCAACGTAGTCACCGGCAGTGCGCGCACCACTTGCAGAATGCTCAACTGATGCTGAATGTCGAGGTGGTTGGCCGGCTCGTCGAGCAGCAGAATCTGTGGTCGCTGCGCCAGCGCCCGAGCGATGTGCACGCGTTGCCGTTCACCGCCGGAGAGGCTGCGCCAGAGGCGGTTGCGCAGGTGCACGGCGTCGACGTCGACCAAGGCTTGTTGGACGATGCTCTCGTCGGCGTCCGACCAGGGTTGCAGCGCCGACAACCAGGGTGTGCGCCCCAGCGCGACGGCGTCGAACACGCGAATGCCATCGTCGGTGTCGGCCTGTTGTTCAACCACGGCGAGTGTTTGCGCAATGCTGCGCCGTGACATTCTGCCGAGTACCTGACCGGCAAGCTGCACCTGGCCCGCGCTCGGTTCGCGCAGGCCGGCGAGCAATTTGAGCAACGTCGATTTACCCGAGCCGTTCGGCCCGACAATGCCCAGCGTCTCGCCGCGCTGGACGTCCAGACTGATGCCGTCAAGCAATTGCGCACCGCGCACGTTGAATGCCAGCCCGGCACAGCTCAGAACGTTGTTCATCGTGCGGCTCTCCGGCCCACCAGAATCAGGGCGAATACCGGTGCGCCGACCAGTGCAGTGATGACGCCCACCGGAATCACCTGACCCTTGATCAGGGTGCGCGACAGCACATCAGCGGCGATCAGAAACACCGCGCCACCCAAAGCGCTGGCCGGCAGCAGCCGAGCATGCCCGGTGCCGAGCAGCAGCCGTGCGGCGTGGGGAATCACCAAGCCGACAAAGCCGATCGAGCCGACAATCGACACCATCACCGCCGTCACCAGCGCGGCGCAGCCGATCAGCAAAATCTGCACGCGGCGCACCGGGATGCCGAGGGACGCCGCCGAGTCCGCGCCGAAGGTAAACGCGTCGAGCGCGCGCCGATGCCACAGGCAGACCACCAGCCCGAGCAGGGCCACCGGCACCGCCAGCCACACCGAAGGCCAACGCACGCCGCCGAGATTGCCGAGCAGCCAGAACATGATCCCGCGCGCCTGTTCGGAACTGGCCGAGCGGGTGATCAGAAAGGCCGTGAGGGCGTTGAACAATTGCGAGCCGGCAATGCCCGCGAGAATGATTGGCCCGGTGCCGCTGGCCGAACCGCTGATCCGGGCCAGTACAATCACCAGCACGAACGCAGTGACCGCCCCGGCAAATGCCCCGGCCGACAGCGAAATCACACCGGCGCCGACGCCGAGCAGGGCGACCATCACTGCGCCAGTCGAAGCCCCGGCCGAGATGCCCAGCAAATACGGGTCGGCCAGCGGATTGCGCAACAGCGATTGCAGGATCACTCCGCATGTCGCCAGGCCGGCACCACAGGCCGCCGCCACCAATACGCGGGTCAGGCGGTAATTCCAGACGATGCCTTCGTCGATCGGATCAAGCACATACCCGGCGGCCCACAGCTTGTTTGCCAGCACCTGTAGCACCACGCTCGGCTCGATTGCGGTTTCGCCAATCGCCACGCCGCCGACCAAGGCCAGCGAAAGCACCAGCAGGACCAGCAATAAACGGATCAGGCGTCTGCTCATTGCGAAAGATCGAAGCCGCTGATGGCCGTGGCCAGTTGTTCGAGACCCGCGAAGGTGCGCAGGCTGGCCTGCATCGCCATGGCGTCGAGGATGATGATGCGGTTGTGTTTGACCGCGTCCATGTTGCGCGTCACGGGATCGCTGCGCAGGAAGGCGAGTTTTTTCTGATAGTCGTCAGCCGGGAAGCGCCGACGATCCATGCGCGCGATGACCAGGAACGTCGGGTTGGCCTTGGCGAGGGTTTCCCAGCCGACGGTCGGCCATTCTTCATCCGACTCGACGACATTGCGCACGCCTAAAGTGCTGAGCATGAAATCGGGAACGCCTTTGTGCCCGGCCACGAACGGCTCAATGTCCATCTCAGCGCTGGAGAACCACACCAGTGCGCTGAGGTCTTTGCGCTGCGTGCGTTTGGCGGTGGCAATCGACTGGGCGAGGCTGGCCTTGAGCTGATCATTGAGCTGTGCGCCGCGTGCCTGCACGTCGAAGATCGCCGCCAGTTGGCTCACGCCTTTATAAATGCTGTCGATGCGAAACGGCGCCAGCCGCGTGCCGTCGGAACCGACGAGGTTGTCCTTGGCCTCGCAGTCGGAGGGCAACAAATAGGTCGGAATCTTCAATTCGTGAAACTGCTCGCGGGTGCCCACCGCGCCTTGCGGACCGACCATCCATTCCAGCTCCACGGCGACCAGTTGCGGGCGCTTGCCGATCACCGCTTCGAAACTCGGTTCGTTATCGGCCAGGCGCTCGATTTTGTCGTTCTGCGGTTTGTATTCCGCAAGCACATCGTTGAACCACAGCGACGTGCCGACGACTTTGTCGCCCAGACCCAAGGCATAGAGCATTTCCGTGCCGGCCTGACCGATGGTCACCGTGCGGGTGGGCGCCTGCTGGAAAGTGAGGGGGCTGCCGCAGTTTTCTATCGTCAGTGGATAGTCGGTTGGCGCCGCTTGAGCCAGGGCGCTCAGGCCCAGGCCGGTAATCAGGGTGACAACGCGGGGCAGCAGCATGAAGCAGTCTCCAATTAAACCGTACGGAAGCGGGCGGGTACGGTTTGGAAACACATCAGCGAACGCGGTCATGGCGACAGCGTAAGGCCGGGCTCAAGCAAAAATGCGCGCGGCACGATGTCCTTCCCGGACACCCCGCCGGTTGGTCAGTCACTGTGCCGGCAGGTCTCCTGACTGATGCGTCATCGCCATGCTCCGGCCTTCCCGGGGGCAACCCAGTGGCAGTCGTGGAGCAGGCTCGGCACCTACAGTTGCGGGGGCAGTTCCGATTGATGCGCGAAGCACCTCGGATTCCCTATTAATCCCGTTTGGGAACCAGCGGCGGCATGGTAGTCGATTTGCGCGGTGGAGGGGGAGGCGAATCTGCCACGGCATCGAGCTAGCTGTTGGCATTGCAATCTGTCGTGTGCGCTGATTAATATACGATCCATATACAAATCGTATCGGATATACATATGGGCATCGTAAAGATTTCAGAGGATATGCACGAGAATCTGCGCGTCTCCAGCAATGCACTCAGCCGCTCGATCAACGCGCAGGCCGAGCACTGGATGCGCATCGGCATGCTCGCCGAATTGCACCCCAACCTCGACCACAGCGCCATTTGCCGCCTGCTGATCCGCGCCGAACAGAACGGCGGACTGGATCTGCATCAACTGACCCAGGAAGCCGTCAGCGCATGAGAAACCAGATCAAGCTCAACACCCCGGCCGAGATCGCAGAATCCCGCGCGGCCGGCAAACTCGCCGCGCAAGTGCTGGCCATGCTGGTGCCGCATGTCAAAGCCGGTGTGACCACCGATGAGCTGGACCGGCTGTGCAACGATTACATCGTCAACGTGCAAAAAGCCGTGCCGGCCAATGTCGGTTATCACGGTTTTCCGAAAACCGTCTGTGCGTCGGTCAACGATGTGGTGTGTCACGGGATACCGTCGGGTACGCCGCTGAAGGACGGCGACATCGTCAACCTCGACATCGCGGTGATCAAGGACGGCTGGTTCGGCGACACCAGTCGCATGTACGTCGTCGGCGAAGCGACGCCCGAGGCGCAGCACCTGATCAAGACCACCTACGAGGCCATGTGCGCGGGCATTCGCGCCGTGCGTCCGGGGGCGACGCTGGGCGATATCGGCCATGCGATCCAGAGCCTGGCGGAGAAGGAGGGCTTCAGCGTGGTGCGCGAGTATTGCGGCCATGGCATTGGCAAGGTCTATCACGATGAGCCGCAGATTCTGCATTACGGCTTTCCCAATCAGGGCTTGAAGCTCAAGGCCGGAATGATTTTTACCGTCGAACCGATGCTCAATGCCGGCAAGCGTCATGTGAAGAACATGCCCGATGGCTGGACCGTGCTGACCAAGGATGGCTCGCTGTCGGCGCAGTGGGAGCATATGGTCGCGGTCACCGAGACCGGGTTTGAAGTGCTGACGGCGTGGCCGGATGAGATTGAAGGTTTTACGCCCATCGTCTGAAAAAGGGCCACCGCAGCCCGACGCTGGGGTGACCCGAGGGTGAAATGCGGTCCAATTGTAGGAGTGAGCCTGCTCGCGATAGCGGTCTATAAGTCAACATCGTTGGTGTCTGACATACCGCTATCGCGAGCAGGCTCACTCCTACAGGGGGGCGTGGGGTGTCAGGGAAAACTCAATGAGCACCGGCAGCCTTGTTGAGGTCTCCCTCGGTCCACTCGGTATAAACGCACGCATCCGCCGTGGCCCAGCGCACCCGCACCGGGTCCCCGGCCTTGAGCGGCATGCCCGCGGCTGACAACGCTTTCACCGTCATCGAAGTCCCTCCCGACGTCACCACGCTGCACGTCTGGCTCTCACCGAGAAACAGCACCTCCACGACCTTGGCCGAAACCTCATTCCAACCCGCCGCCAACGGCTCATCAATCGCTTGCTGCACGCTCAACGCCAGCGCTTTTTCCGGGCGTACCATCAGCAACACATCCTGATCGGTGTGCAACCCCGCTGTCAGCCGAATCGACAGCGCCTGCCCCTCGAAACTCGCCGCCGCGTTGCCCTGCGCCTTGAGCTTGAGAAAGTTGGAGTTGCCCAGAAACGAGGCGACAAACGCGTTCGGCGGATTCTGATAGAGATCATAGCCGCTGCCCAGTCCGACAATTTTGCCGTGGCTGAAGATTGCGATGCGCTGTGACAAACGCATGGCTTCTTCCTGATCGTGGGTCACGTAAACGATGGTGATGCCCAGGCGACGGTGCAACTGGCGCAGCTCGTCCTGCAAATCCTCGCGCAGCTTTTTATCCAGCGCACCGAGAGGCTCGTCCATCAGCAAGATGCGCGGTTCGTAAACCAGCGCCCGCGCAATGGCGACACGCTGTTGCTGACCGCCGGAGAGTTGCGAAGGGCGGCGATGGGCAAACTGTTCGAGCTGCACCAGTTTCAGCATCGCGTCGACACGTTTTTCACGCTCGGCCGTGGCCAGTTTGCGGATCGCCAGCGGGAACGCGATGTTGTCGCGCACCGACAGATGCGGGAACAGCGAGTAACGTTGAAAGACCATGCCGATGTCACGCTTGTGCGGCGGCACGTTGACCAGCGACTGGCCGTTGACGAGGATCTCGCCGCTGCTTGGCGTCTCAAACCCGGCGAGCATCGACAGCGTCGTACTCTTGCCCGAGCCACTAGAGCCGAGAAAGGTCAGGAACTCACCGTCCTTGATGTCCAGCGAGATGTTGTCGACGGCGGCAAAGTCGCCGTAGTGCTTGTTCAGGTTGCGCAGGCTGACCAGCGGTTTGTCGTTTTGCGCGGATGCGTCTTTGATCACGGCACTCATGTCGTACTCCAGGGCGCTCAGGCGCTGATTTCGTTGCGCCGGCGCAGGGCGGCGGCGATCACCATGACTAACACCGACAGGCCGATCAGCAGCGTCGAAGCGACGGCGATCACCGGGGTCAGGTCCTGGCGCAGGGTGGTCCACATTTTCACGGGCAGGGTTTGCAGTGTGGGACTTGCCATCATCACGCTGAGCACCACTTCGTCCCACGAAACCAGGAAGGCGAAGAGGGCGCCGGCGACCATGCCCGGACGAATCGCCGGGAACGTCACCTTGAACACCGCTTGCAGGCGCGAGGCGCCGCAGATCACCGCGGCGTCTTCAATCGACTGATCGAACAGCTTCAGCGAGTTGATGATCGAGATGATGGTAAACGGCAAGGCGACGATCACGTGGCTGACCACGAAAGCGAACATCGTCCCGGTGTAACCGAGCTTGAGAAACAGCGCGTACACCGCCACGGCGATGATCACCAACGGCACGATCATCGGCAGGGTGAACAGGCCGTAGAGCATTTCCCGTCCGGGAAAACGGCCGCGCACCAAGGCAAACGCGGTTGGCAAACCGAGCGCCACCGCGCAGATCGTGGTCAGCACGGCAACCTTGAGGCTGGCGGCGGCGGCGTTCATCCAGTCGGGGTTGGAAAAGAACTGGCCGTACCATTTCAGCGTCCAGCCCGGCGGCGGAAACACCAGCCACTGCGATGAGCCGAACGACAGCAGCACGATGAACACGATCGGCAACAGCAGGAACAGACCGATCAGCCCGGTGGTTGCATACAAGCCGAAGCGCATCCGCCGGCTCATGGCATTGGGAGTCAGGAGCATGTCGGCTTACCTCGCGTTACTGGCGCCAACCGGGGATTCCGGCTGTAGCTTCAGGTAGAAGTAGAACAGCACCAAAGTGATCGCGATCAACAACGCCGCACCGGCACTCGCCAGGCCCCAGTTGAGGAACGACTGCACCTGCTGAATGATGAACTCCGGCAGCATCATGTTCTGCGCGCCGCCGAGCAACGCCGGGGTGACGTAGTAACCGAGCGACATCACGAACACCATCAAACCCCCGGACGCCAGACCCGGCCGACACAGCGGCAGGAACACCCGGAAGAAGTTGGTCCATGGGCTGGCGCCGCAGATGGAACCGGCCTGCAGGATCATCGGGTCGATGGCCTGCATGGTCGCCTGCAACGGCAGCACGATGAACGGGATCATGATGTAGCTCATGCCGATCACCACACCGGTGAGGTTGTGCACCATCTCCAGCGGCTGATCGATGATGCCCAGCGCCATCAGCGCCTTGTTGATCACGCCGGATGCTTGCAACAGCACCAGCCAGGAGTAAGTGCGGGCGAGCAGGCTGGTCCACATCGACAGCAGCACGATATTGAGGATCCAGCGCCCCCAGCCGCGCGGCACCAGCGTAATCGCCCAGGCCAGCGGAAAGCCCAGCAACAGGCTGAACAGCGTCACCAGCCCGGCCACTGAAAAGGTGTTGAGCAGCACCCGCGCATACGCCGAGTTGGCGAACAGTTGTTCGTAGTTGCCCAGGCCCGGCACAGGTTCGAGCACGCCACGCAACAACAAGCCAATCAACGGCGCGAGAAAGAACAGGCCGAGGAACAGCAGCGCCGGAACGAGGTTGCCGGCGCCGCGCCAGCGTTGTTTGAAGACCGAACCGGCAGCGCCGGCGGCGCTCCCGGTGGCCGTGGAGGGACGGGGCGCGGTGGCCGCGATTTTCATTTGACCAGCCATTCGTTCCACCGTGTCGCGATGGCCGGACCGTTCTTGGCCCAGTACGCGAAATCAAGGGTGATCTGATCCTTGGCGTAGGCCGTCGGCAGGTTGGGGGCCAGCGTCGAATCCAGACGCTCCACACTGTCGAGGTTGACCGGGGCGTAAGCGGTCAGGTTGGAGAAGTCGGCCTGGCCTTTGGCACTGCTGGCGTTGGCCAGGAACTTCATCGCCGCGTCCTTGTTTTTCGCGCCCTTGGGTATGACCAGAATGTCGGCCATGACCAGGTTCTGTTTCCAGCTCACGCCCACCGGCGCGCCGTCTTCTTGCAGGGCGTGCACGCGCCCGTTCCAGAACTGGCCCATGCTCGCTTCGCCGGACGCCAGCAGTTGCTGCGACTGCGCGCCGCCGCCCCACCAGACGATGTCTTTCTTGATGGTGTCGAGTTTCTTGAAGGCGCGATCCAGATCCAGCGGATAGAGCTTGTCGGCCGCAACGCCATCGGCCAGCAGCGCCAGTTCGAGCACGCCGGGGCTTGGCCATTTATACAGGGCGCGTTTGCCGGGGAAGGTCTTGGTGTCGAACAGTGCGCTCCAGTCCTGCGGTTTGTTGGCGCCGAGCTTGCCTTCGTTGTAGCCCAGGACAAAGGAGAAGAAAAACGAACCGACGCCATGGTCGCTGACGAAGCGCGGGTCGATCCTGTCGCGCTGGATCACTTTGAAATCGAGGGGTTCGAGCAGGCCTTCGGCTGCGGCGCGCAGAGCGAAATCGGCTTCGACATCGACCACGTCCCACTGCACGTTGCCGCTTTCGACCATGGCCTTGAGTTTGCCGTAGTCGGTGGGGCCGTCCTGCACGACGGTGATGCCGCTGGCCTTGCTGAACGGATCGGCCCAGGCCTGTTTCTGCGCATCCTGGGTGCTACCGCCCCAGCTGACAAAATTGACGCTCTCGGCAGCCATTGCAGCCTGGCCGGTAACGCTGAGCAGTCCCGCGAACAAGATCGCGGTTGCAGCTTTGTTCAACACCATTTTTACGCCCTCATTGTTGTGTTTTTGAGCGGGCCTTGCGTTGTTGCCCGCCTGTCGGGAGCAGTAGCTGGACGTTTTGCTGGAGCGTCCGGTCTATGGAATATCATATTATGGTATTCCAAACTTTGTGCAAGCACTTTGCCTTACCGGTTATCTGGCAAAGCTGGTTTTTGGGAGCTCAGATGAATCAATTTGAAATGCAAAACCCTGTAGGAGTGAGCCTGCTCGCGATTGCGGTGTATCAGTCAACATCATTGCTGAATGTCACACCGCAATCGCGAGCAGGCTCACTCCTACAGTTTGGATTTGTGTTTGACGTGAGTTACTCGGTGAAAGGAATGCTTTCAACCACCTCAAGGTCATACCCGGTCAAACCCGCATACTTCAGCGGCGGCCCGAGGTGGCGCAGCTTGCCCACCCCCAGGTTCTGCAGAATCTGCGCCCCAGTCCCCACTTCCGAATAAATCCGCGACTGCGAGCGACTGAACTGCCGTGGCGGCTGGGTCAACTGCGGCACACGTTCAAGCAATGCCTGCGACGATTCATGATTGGCCAGCACCACCACAACCCCGTGACCTTCCGCTGCGACCCGTTGCAGCGCCGCCCATAACGTCCAGTTCGTCGGCCCGCTGTACTCGGCGCCGACCAGATCGCGCAGCGGATCGATCACATGCACGCGCACCAGCGTGGGTTCTTCACGGCGCAGGTCGCCCATGACCATCGCCATGTGCACGCCGCCCTCGATGCGGTCTTCAAAGGTGATCAAGCGGAAGGCGCCGTGCACCGTCGGCAGTTCACGTTCACCGATGCGCTCGATGGTGTGTTCGGTGCTGAGGCGATAGTGGATCAGGTCGGCGATGGTGCCGATCTTGATCCCGTGCTTGCGCGCGAACTGTTCCAGATCCGGGCGGCGGGCCATGGTGCCGTCGTCGTTCATCACTTCGACAATCACCGAAGCCGGCGTGAATCCGGCGAGGCGCGCCAGATCGCAACCGGCCTCGGTGTGGCCGGCGCGGGTCAGCACGCCACCTTCCTTGGCACGCAGCGGGAAGATATGGCCGGGCTGCACCAGGTCTTCGGCGCGGGCATTCGGCGCGACAGCGGCGGCAACGGTGCAAGCGCGGTCCGCTGCGGAAATGCCGGTGGTCACGCCAACCGCCGCCTCAATCGACACGGTGAACGCGGTGCTGAACACGCTGCCGTTGCTCGGCACCATCTGTTCCAGGCCCAGACGCTGGCAGTGTTCGTCTGTCAGCGTCAGGCAGATCAACCCGCGCGCTTCGCGAGCCATGAAACTGATAGCCTCCGGTGTGCAGCGGTCGGCGGCCAGCAGCAGGTCGCCTTCGTTCTCGCGGTCTTCGTCATCGACCAGCAGAACCATTTTGCCGAGGCGATAATCTTCGATGATTTCTTCGATGCTGTTGAAGGCCATGCTGGACTCTCAGGGTTCGTTGGAAATATATTGGTATACCATAATACAAAATCAACAAAGAGGTCACTATGAAGGCGTACTGGATTGCTCATGTGGATATAGCCGATGCCGATCGCTACAGCCAATACACCCAACGCACGCCGCAGGCGATTGCCGCGTTCGGCGGAAAGTTTTTGGCCAGAGGCGGGCGCAGCGAGGCGATGGAAGGGCGGCCAACGCCGCAGCGCACCGTGATCATTGAGTTCGGGAGCTACGAAACAGCCGTGGCGTGCTATCGCTCGGCGGCGTATCAAGACGCGAAAAGTTACCGCGAGGAATGGGCGAGGGCGGAGATCATCATCGTCGAAGCCTTTGCTGCGCCTTAATACTCAATGGTGATCGTTCCCACGCTCCGCGTGGGAATGCCTCATCGGACGCTCCGCGTTCGGCTCCGGATGGGACGCGGAGCGTCCCGGGCTGCAGAGCGGGCTGCGCTGTCAGCGCATGAAATGGATTTTTCCGCTGTCGTCATTGCCCATGTAAATCCCGTAGACCCCCGCCTGGCGCTCTTCGATGTAGCGCTCGAGAATCTGCCGGATCGCCGGGTAGTAAATCTGCTCCCACGGAATGTCTTCAGGCGCGAAGAACTTGTAGTCCAGCGTTTCCGGACCGAACTGCCCGGTGATCTCCAGTGCGATCGCGCGGAAGATGATGTACACCTCGCTGATCTTCGGCACGCTGAAGATCGAATACGGCGAGACGATGTCCGCGCGCACGCCGCTTTCTTCCCAGACTTCGCGCAATGCCGCCTGCTCGGTGGTCTCGCCGCTTTCCATGAAGCCGGCGGGCAGGGTCCAGGTGCCCGGGCGCGGTGGGATCGCCCGTTGGCACAACAGATATTTGCCGTCCTGCTCGATGATGCAGCCGGCAATGATCTTCGGATTGACGTAGTGGATATAGCCGCAGCCGCGGCACATCAGGCGCTCGTGCGTATCGCCCGGCGGCGTCTGCTGACCGAGGTCAGGGCCACCGCATTTCGGGCAAAAGCTCGGGCTGAACATGTCAGTGACCGATGCGCGGTTCTTTCAGCGCAATCGGCAGGGTGATCGCCGGGGTGCCTTTTACGGCGACGCCGGTTTCTTCCTGCTTGCGCTTGAGGTAATCGAGGGCCACGGCAGCGGCGGCGCGGACGTGATCGACACACGCCTGATGCGCCGCCAGCGGATCGCCGCTCTTGATCGCCTCGACCATTTTTTCCATCTCGTGATTGCTCGCGCCGCGGCGGTTTTCCTGCGACACCGAGGTCGCGCGCAGATAGCTGATGCGCGCCTGCAACTGCCGCAACTGCGTGGCCGCGACATGGTTGCCCGAGCCTTCGAGCAGCACGTCGTAGAAGCCCTGCACCGAGTCGATCACTTGCTGCAGTTCGCCATCCTTGAGCGCCTTGCGGTTGTCGTCGAGGGCTTTTTCCAGGGCCTTGATGTCCTTGGCCTTGGCGCGCAGGGTGAACAGCTGCACGATCAGGCCTTCGAGCACGCAGCGCAACTCGTAGATATCGACGGCATCGGCCAGGGTGATGATCGCCACACGCGGGCCTTTGGCGTCGGCGAACTCCACCAGGCCTTCGGATTCAAGGTGACGCAAGGCTTCGCGCACCGAAGTGCGGCTGACACCGAGCCGATCGCACAGGTCGCGTTCAACCAGACGATCGCCTGGCATGAGCTGGAAATTCATGATCGCGCTACGCAGTTTGTCCAACACGATTTCGCGCAGGGTAACGGGGTTGCGATTGACCTTGAAGCTGTCGTCGAGTGGCTGGCGTTTCATAGGGTCCGCTCTTTAAGTTGGCTGTCCATGCCAGACGGGCATCTAAACAGCCGAGGGGTTGACTGAGGCCTCGGCGTCGGCTTCGGCAAAGGCTTCACGGGCCAGCCGGAAACTGTCCACGGCTGCCGGAACGCCGCAATAAATGCCGACCTGAAGGAGAATTTCGCGTATTTGCTCACGACTCAGGCCGTTACGCAAGGCGCCACGCACATGCAGCTTGAGTTCGTGCGGGCGGTTGAGCGCCGAGATCATCGCCAGGTTGATCATGCTGCGCTCCTTGAGCGACAAACCCTCGCGGCCCCAGACATGGCCCCAGCAGTATTCGGTGACCATTTCCTGCAGCGGGCGGGTGAAGTCGTCGGCGTTCTCTATAGAGCGTTGCACATAGGCTTCGCCCAATACTTGCGTGCGAATCTTCAGGCCTTTTTCGTATTTTTCGTTACTCATAAATCCTCCAGTCAACACACATTCACTTGTTAGAAATTAACCCTGTGGTGAGGGGATTTATCCCCGACGGGGTGCGAAGCACCCCCAATACCTGTAACCGCGATTTGCCAGACATTCCGCGTGCAATGGTTTTACGACTGCTTCGCAGCCGGACGGGGATAAATCCCCTCACCACAATGGGTAGTTCCACAGTGGGAGTTGGGTGGGGCAATCAGGTCAGGGTCGGCAACGCACCGAGCTTGCCCTTGTGATAAATCATCGGCGTCACCGGTTGCGCCGGCAGGATCAGGTTCTTCACCGCGCCAACAATGATCGCGTGGTCGCCGCCGTCGTATTCGCGCCACAATTCGCACTCGATGATCGCCGTGGCCTTGGCCAGGATCGGGTTGCCCAGTTCGCTCAAATGCCACTCGATGTTTTTAGCCTTGTCCTTGCCTTTACCGGCGAACGCGTAGGCTTCGGCGGTCTGTTCGGCAGAGAGCAAATGAATGGCGAATTTCTTGCTGTCACGCAGCACCGGGTAGGTGTCGGAGGCGTAATTGGGGCAGAACAGCACCAGCGCCGGATCAATCGACAGCGCGCTGAAGGCGCTGGCGGTGATGCCGGCGATGCCGCCGTCCGGGTCGAGGGTGGTGACCACCGTGACGCCGGACGGGAACGAACTCATGACGTCTTTGTAAATGCCGGGTTCAATCATTTCGCAGGACTCCTAGCGCATCACAAACGGATCAGGCATCGGCGCCTGAGAGAGGTTGATCCACACCGTTTTCAGTTCGGTGTAGGCCAGCACCGAATCGATGCCGCTTTCGCGTCCATAGCCACTGTTCTTGAAGCCGCCGATCGGCGCCATCGCCGAGACCGCGCGGTAAGTGTTGACCCAGATGATGCCCGAGCGCACATCGCGCGCCAGACGATGGGCACGACCGAGATCGCGGGTCCAGATGCCGGCGGCGAGGCCGAACTGCGAGTCGTTGGCGATGGCCAGCGCTTCGGCTTCGTCTTTGAAGCGAATGACCGAGGCTACCGGGCCGAAGACTTCCTCCTGCATGATCTTCATCGAGTTGCGGTCACACTCGAACAGCGTCGGCTCGTAGAACCAGCCTTCGCCAAGCCCGGCCGGACGCTTGCCGCCGGTGCGCAGACGCGCGCCTTCGGCAATGGCATCGGCGACCAGACCTTCGACCACCGCCAGTTGCTGCGCGGTAGCCATCGGGCCCATTTCGCTGTGGTCTTCCTGCGGGTTGCCGATGCGGATGCGCTGAGCGCGTTCGACCAGACGATTGACGAACTCGTCGTAGATTTCGTCCTGCACCAGCAAACGCGATCCGGACACGCAGCTCTGCCCTGAAGCGGCGTAGATCCCGGCAATCGCGCCGTTGATCGCGCTGTCGAGATCGGCGTCGGCGAAAATGATGTTCGGCGATTTGCCGCCCAGTTCCAGCGACAGCTTGGCGAAGTTTTCGGCGCTGCTGCGCACCACATGCCGGGCCGTTGCCGCGCCGCCGGTGAAGGCGATCTTGCGGATCAGCGGATGACGGGTGAGGGCGGCGCCGGTGCTTGGGCCGTAACCGGTGACGACGTTGACGACCCCCGGCGGAATCCCGGCCTCAAGGGCCAGACGTGCCAGCTCCAGAATGGTGGCCGACGCATGCTCGGACGGCTTGATCACAATCGTGTTGCCGGCGGCGAGGGCCGGGGCCAGTTTGATTGCAGTGAGGTACAGCGGGCTGTTCCACGGAATGATCGCGGCGACCACACCCATCGCTTCGTGCACGGTGTAGGCAAACAGGTCGGGCTTGTCCAGCGGCAGCGTGCCGCCTTCGAGCTTGTCGGCGAGGCCAGCGGTGTAATGAAAGAACTCTGGCAGATAGCTGACTTGACCACGGGTTTCGCGGATCAGCTTGCCGTTGTCGCGGCTCTCCAGCTGCGCCAGGTGTTCCTTGTTTTCGGCGATCAGGTCGCCGAGGCGGCGCAGCAGTTTGCCGCGAGCGGTGGCGGTCAGGCCGCGCCACGCCAGGCTGTCGAAGGCAGTTTGCGCCGCTTGCACGGCGCGTTCGACGTCCGCTTCATCGGCGTCGGGCAGTTCGGCCCAGGCTTGGGCGGAGGCCGGGTTGATGCTTTCGAAAGTCTTGCCGGAGAGGGCGTCGACCCATTCTCCGCCGATGCACATCTGGAAGCGTGCGAGCGTCATGCAACGATCCCCTTTATATGGTTTTGTCGGGCGTTTGCGAATTGGAGAAATTCGAGCAGCATCTGGTTGACCAGACGCGGCGACTCTACCGGCATCATATGCCGTTGCTCGGGCAGCACGGCAACCTTCGCACCGGGGATGCGCCGGGCCAGTTGCTCGGCCATTTCCGGGGTCGATCCCGGGTCGAGTTCGCCAGTGGCGATCAGCGTCGGCGCCTGAATGCTGCTCAGGTCGTCGGCGCGGTACATGTCTTGGGTGGCGAACAGTTCGTAAGTGGTCAGATAACCCTGCGGATCGTTGTTCGCCAGGGTCTGGCGTAGCGCCGCGATCTGCGCCGGGTTGGCCGCCTGATATTCACGGCTGAACCAGCGCGACAGCGCCGCTTCTGCATTGGCGTCGGGGCCATGCTCGGCGGCCTGCGCGGTACGGGCAATGACGCCGGCGCGCTGTTCTTCGCTGCGATTGAACACGCTGTTCAGGACCACCAGGCTTTGCAGGCGCTGCGGGTAGTGCAGGGCGAAGGCCCGCGCGACCAGGCCGCCCATGGAGAAACCGATCACCGCCGCCTGCGGCAGGTTCAGATGGTCGAGCAGCTCAAGCAACTGATCGGCATAACCGAGCAGGTCGGTGCCACTGGCCGGTCGCGGGCTGGCGCCGTGGCCAAGCATGTCGTAGGCGATCACCTGATACTGGCTGGCGAGGCCGACAATCTGCCCGCCCCACATTTCTTTGTTCAGGCCCACGCCGTGGATCAAGACCACGGGCTGGCCTTGGCCAGTCGCCAGGTAACTGGTGCCAGCCGGGGTGAGTTCAGCGGTGAGCCGAATCATGGAGCGCTCCTGCAATGCCTTTCTTGTTGTGATTACTGGGCTTTTTCGGCGGCCAGTTCTTCCAGATCGATGTAGCGGTTGCCGATGCGCGGGTGCAGACGACCACCGTCGGCGCAACCGAGCACAACGACGATTTCGTCGGCACGCGGCGCGTCTTCAATCTGCATTTCCAGGGTGATGTAGTGCGAACGCAGGCCTTCGTCGTCCTTGTGCATCATCGGGATCTGAATCGAAGTGCCCGGACCGCCGCGCTTGTTGGTGAAGCTCAGGTAGCTCTTGGCTTTCACCGCTTCGCGGTAGTGATTGCCGAAGCGCAGGGTGTGGATCACCGCCGAAGCGTGCTCGATCTCGCCGTCAGCGCCGACCACCGCCGCTTTGCCGTAAGCCTCGATCTTTTCCGCGCCACCGATAATGCCGACGAGACGCTCGACCATCATTGCGCCGAGGTCAGAGCAGTTGGCGCGAATCTGCGGCTTGAGGTCTTCGACAAAACCGTTGCCCACCCACGGGTTCTTCATCACCACGGCGAGGCCGACCATGGTTACCGGCTTGTCAGTGGCTTTGCCGCCTTCGATGAAGGTTTCTTCGACATAGCTGACGATCTTGCGAATTTCGAAACTCATGAGCTGCTCCGTTGGGGATTGAGAGTGTCTGTGCGTCTGATGGTATACCATAATACCGATCCTGCAAGTCCCACCGCAAAAATTGCGTCATCCATCCTCCGAATGGCTGCGCATTCACGTCCACCACAAAATCCTGAGATCACCTCCGACCCTTGTGGGAGCGAGCTTGCTCGCGAAAGCGGTGGGTCAGGCAATGAAGATGTTGACTGAAACGACGCCTTCGCGAGCAAGCTCGCTCCCACAGGGGAATGCGTTGGCGACAGCGGCCGCTTGCGGTTAACAAAAGATAACGTGGCGCCGATTGTCAGACATTTACAAAGCCCGATAGGATGAGCCAGCTTCCGAAGTGGCTCTGGATTGCGGGTTTCAGGACTATGCTTCTGACCAGCCATCACAGCAGCACACTTGCGGCGCCCTTGAAGGCCCGATGGCCCAACAATAATAAATAGGGGAAGGTCTATGAGTCGTTGCCGCCCGCCGGCGTTACGCAACACCGCGTTGCTGGCCACAGCACTCTCGCTGCTGGGCTTTGCCACGTTGTCGGCACCTGTGTTTGCCGCCGAGGCCCCGGCTGATGTGGTCTATTCCACCGAATCGGCCAAGGCCGCGAAAAGCCTGATACTCGATGTCGTCCACGCCGGCGCGCGCCTGGTCGCGGTCGGGGATCGCGGACACATTCTCTATTCCGATGACCAGGGCAAGACCTGGACCCAGGCCAAGGTGCCGACCCGGCAACTGCTCACCGCGGTGTATTTCGTCGATGACAAAAACGGTTGGGCGGTCGGCCATGACGCGCAGATTCTCGCCAGCGCCGACGGCGGTCTGACCTGGACCAAACAATTCGAAGACCTTGCACGCGAATCGCCGCTGCTCGACGTCTGGTTCAAGGACGCCAGCAGCGGCTTTGCCGTGGGCGCCTACGGCACGCTGCTGGAAACCACTGACGGCGGCAAGCACTGGGAAGACGTCAGCGATCGTCTCGACAACGAAGACCAGTTCCACCTCAATGCCGTCGCCGCCGTGAAAGACGCCGGGCTGTTCATCGTCGGCGAGTCCGGCAGCATGTTCCGCTCTGCCGACGACGGCCAGACCTGGGAAAAACTCGAAGGCCCGTACGAAGGTTCGCTGTTCGGCGTGATCGGCACGGCGCAGGCGCAGACCCTGTTGGCCTATGGCTTGCGCGGCAACCTCTACCGCTCCACTGATTTTGGCAGCACCTGGGAACAGGTCGAACTGAAAGCCGCACGGGGTGCGCTGGAATTCGGCCTCTCCGGCGGCACGGTGCTTGAAGATGGCTCGATCATCATCGTCGGTAACGGCGGCTCAGTGATCAGCAGCAGCGACAACGGCGAGACCTTCAGCGTGTTCAACCGCCCGGACCGCATTTCGCTGTCGTCGGTCACTGCCGCCGGCGACGGCAATCTGATCCTGAGCGGGCAGGGCGGTGTACACCTCACCCAGCCAAACGGTGCCGAGACTAATAACAAGAAGGCGGGGCTATGACTTCCTTGATCACTCCTCAGCAGGAAAAGGCGACGGTGCTCGAGCGCCTGATCTTCAACAACCGCCCGGCCGTGATTCTGATCTGTCTGGTGGTGAGCATTTTTCTGTTCTGGCAGGCCACGCTGATCCGGCCGTCCACCAGTTTCGAAAAAATGATCCCGCTGCAGCATCCGTTCATCGAAAAGATGATGGAACACCGTAACGATCTGGCGAACTTGGGTAACACCGTGCGTATTTCGGTGGAAGCCACTGACGGCGACATCTTCTCCAAGGAATACATGGAGACCCTGCGCCAGATCAACGACGAAGTGTTCTACATTTCCGGCGTCGACCGTTCCGGCCTGAAATCGTTGTGGAGCCCGAGCGTACGCTGGACCGAAGTGACCGAAGAGGGTTTCGCCGGCGGTGAAGTGATTCCGCAGAGCTACAACGGCTCCCAGGACAGCCTCGACCTGCTGCGCAACAACGTGCTCAAGTCCGGTCAGGTCGGACGTCTGGTCGCCAACGATTTCAAGTCGAGCATTGTCGACATTCCGCTGCTTGAGGCGTACCCGGACCCGCAGGATCAGGGCAAGTTGCTGGCGCTGGACTACCGCAAGTTCTCCCATGAACTGGAAGACAAGATCCGCAACAAGTTCGAAGCGCAGAACCCCAACATCAAGATTCACATCGTCGGTTTCGCCAAGAAGGTCGGTGACCTGATCGACGGTCTGGTGATGGTGGTGCTGTTCTTCGGCATCGCTTTCGTCATCACTCTGATCCTGCTGCTGTGGTTCACCAACTGCTTGCGCAGCACTATCGCGGTGCTGAGCACGACGCTGGTGGCGGTGGTCTGGCAGCTCGGCTTGATGCACTTTTTTGGCTTCGGGCTTGATCCGTACTCGATGCTGGTGCCGTTCCTGATTTTCGCCATCGGTATTTCCCACGGTGTGCAGAAGATCAACGGTATCGCTCTGCAGTCCAGCGAAGCGGACAACGCCCTGACCGCCGCGCGCCGCACCTTCCGTCAGTTGTTCCTGCCGGGGATGATCGCAATTCTGGCGGACGCGGTGGGCTTCATCACCCTGCTGATCATCGACATCGGTGTGATCCGTGAACTGGCGATCGGCGCGTCCATCGGCGTGGCGGTGATCGTGTTCACCAATCTGATCCTGCTACCGGTTGCCATTTCCTACGTCGGCATCAGCAAGCGCGCAATTGCCAAGAGCAAGAAGGACGCGAATCGCGAGCATCCGTTCTGGCGTCTGCTGTCGAACTTCGCCAGCCCGAAGGTCGCGCCGATTTCGGTAGCGCTGGCGCTGATCGCCTTCGGTGGCGGCCTCTGGTACAGCCAGAACCTGAAGATCGGCGACCTCGACCAGGGCGCGCCGGAACTGCGCCCGGACTCGCGCTACAACAAAGACAACAACTTCATCATCAGCAACTACTCGACCAGCTCCGACGTGCTGGTGGTGATGGTCAAGACCAAGGCTGAAGGCTGCTCGCGCTACGAAGCCATGGCGCCGATCGATCAGTTGATGTGGAAGATGCAGAACACCGAGGGCGTGCAGTCGGCAATCTCGCTGGTGACCGTGTCCAAGCAGATGATCAAGGGCATGAACGAGGGCAACCTGAAATGGGAAACCCTGTCGCGCAACCCGGACGTGCTGAACAACTCGATCGCCCGCGCCGATGGCCTGTACAACAACAGTTGCTCGCTGGCGCCGGTTCTCGTGTTCCTCAACGACCACAAGGCCGAAACCCTCGACCGTGCCGTGCACGCCGTGCAGGAATTCGCCAAGGAGAACAACAAGGACGGCCTGGAATTTATCCTCGCCGCCGGTAACGCCGGGATCGAAGCGGCCACCAACGAAGTCATCAAACAGGCTGAGCTGACCATCCTGATTCTGGTGTACATCTGCGTGGCGGTGATGTGCATGATCACCTTCCGCTCATGGGCGGCGACCCTGTGCATCGTCCTGCCGCTGGTGCTGACTTCGGTACTCGGCAACGCGCTGATGGCGTTCATGGGTATCGGCGTGAAAGTCGCAACCCTGCCGGTGGTGGCGCTGGGGGTGGGGATTGGCGTCGACTACGGCATCTACATCTACAGCCGCCTGGAAAGTTTCCTGCGTGCCGGGTTGCCGTTGCAGGAAGCCTATTACCAGACGCTGAAATCCACCGGTAAAGCCGTGCTGTTCACCGGCCTGTGCCTGGCGATTGGCGTGTGCACCTGGATCTTCTCGGCCATCAAGTTCCAGGCCGACATGGGCCTGATGCTGACGTTCATGCTGCTGTGGAACATGTTCGGTGCGCTGTGGCTGCTGCCGGCCCTGGCGAAGTTCCTGATCAAGCCTGAGAAACTGGCAGGACAGAAGGGCAACTCGTTGTTTGCCCATTGACCTGAAGGCCTGAAACGACAAAGCCGCAACCTAATGGGTTGCGGCTTTTTTATATCTCGGAATCACACAGATCAAATGTAGGAGTGAGCCTGCTCGCGATAGCGGTGTGTCAGTCGGATAATTGAATACCTGACATACCGCTATCGCGAGCAGGCTCACTCCTACAGTGGGGACGCGGAGTGTCAGGAGAGTTCGGTGCCAAGCACTACGCTGAGGGCACTACGCGCATCGTCCAGCTGCACCAATGTCGCATGCCGGGCGCCGAGCGCATCACGGTTCTCGATCGCCGTGAGAATCGCCTTGTGCCTTGGCAACGCCAGCTCATGCAGATTCGGCCGCTGGTTGGAATGCTTCAACGCCTCGGCAATCGCCACCGACAGCATATTGCACAGATTCGCCAGCAAGTCGTTATGCGTGGCGTCGGCAATCCGGCTGTGGAAGTCCAGGTCCGGCTGCAACAAGGCCTCCGGTGTCGGCGCGGTTTCCATGCGTTGGTAGGCTTCGTTGATCGCGGCGATGTCGGCGTCAGTCGCATGCTGAGCGGCGAGGGCGGCCGCAGCGGGTTCGATGATGCTGCGCACGCTGGTCAGCACATTGAAGAATTCATTCTGCGGGCTACTTTGCATCAGCCAGTGCAGCACGTCCGGGTCGAGCATGTGCCATTCGCGGCGCGCCTTGACCACCGTGCCCACGCGGGGCTTTGAATACACCAGACCCTTGGCCACTAGCACCCGCGTGGCTTCACGCAACACCGGCCGACTGACCGCGTATTCCTCGCAAAGCAGCGCTTCGGCGGGCAGTTTGTCGTCGGGCAAAAAGCGTCCGGAGACGATCTGCATGCCCAGTTCCTGGACGATGCGCGAGTGCATGCTTTTACGGTCGGAAGGTTTGCGGTAATCCATGGGGAGCGACGCGATCCTGAGCGATGGAGATGCCGCGCATCATAGCAGGCGTGCGGCATTCTTGAGGCTGATGCATAGCAAATGTAGGAGTGAGCCTGCTCGCGATGGGGACATGTCAGTCACATATGTCTCAACTGACAGACCGCTATCGCGAGCAGGCTCACTCCTACAGGGGACGGCGGGGTTAGTGAGAGTGACGCGGGACCTCGGCGCCTCGGCAGCCGACGAGGAAGTCAAAGTCACAACCCTGATCCGCCTGCAGCACATGGTCGATGTACAACTGACGATAACCGCCCACCAGCAATTGCTGCGGTGGCTGCAAATCGGCCATGCGCGCCGCCAGTTCGGCGTCCGGGATGTCCAGATGCAGACGACCGCTGGCGCAATCGAGTTCAATCCAGTCGCCTTCCTGCACCGCCGCCAAAGGCCCGCCCGCTGCGGCTTCCGGTGCGACGTGCAAAACCACCGTGCCGTACGCTGTGCCGCTCATACGTGCGTCGGAGATACGCACCATGTCAGTCACGCCCTGTGCCAACAACTTGGCCGGCAAGCCCATGTTGCCGACTTCAGCCATGCCCGGATAACCCTTCGGCCCGCAGTTTTTCATGACCAGGATCGAATCTTTGTCGACATCCAGTTCCGGGTCGTTGATCCGCGCCTTGTACATGTCGAAGTTCTCGAACACCACCGCGCGACCGCGATGCTGCATCAGCTCAGCGGTAGCGGCGGACGGTTTGAGTACCGCACCCAGCGGCGCCAGGTTGCCGCGCAATACGCAAATCCCGCCGTCAGCGCGAATCGGATTGTCGAGGGTGCGGATCACTTCGTCTTCGCCGTAGATCGGCGCGTCTTTGGTGTTCTCGCCGATGGATTTGCCGTTGACGGTCAGCGCATTCGGGTTGGGAATCAGATTGGCCTCACCGAGGCGACGCAGTACCGCTGGCAAGCCACCGGCGTAGTAGAACTCTTCCATCAGGAAACGCCCGGACGGTTGCAGGTCGACGATGGTCGGCATGCCACGACCGATGCGGGTCCAGTCGTCCAGATCCAGTTCAACGCCAATGCGCCCGGCGATGGCCTTCAAGTGAATCACGGCGTTGGTCGAACCACCGATGGCAGCGTTGACGCGAATGGCGTTTTCGAAGGCTTCCTTAGTCAGGATCTTCGACAGTTTCAGGTCTTCTCGAACCATCTCCACCGCACGCATGCCGGACATGTGTGCCAGCACATAACGCCGTGCATCCACCGCCGGAATCGCCGCGTTGTGCGGCAGCGAAGTGCCGAGCGCTTCAGCCATGCAGGCCATGGTCGACGCGGTGCCCATGGTGTTGCAGGTGCCCGCCGAACGCGACATGCCGCCCTCGGCCGCGAGGAAATCGTCGATGGTGATGGTGCCGGCCTTGACCTGTTCGCTGAGCTGCCAGACCACGGTGCCGGAACCAATGTCCTTGCCCTTGTGCTTGCCGTTGAGCATCGGCCCGCCGGTGACGACGATGGCCGGCACGTCGCAACTGGCCGCGCCCATCAGCAGGGCCGGGGTGGTTTTGTCGCAGCCGGTCAGCAGCACCACACCGTCAATCGGGTTGCCGCGAATCGCTTCTTCAACGTCCATGCTCGCCAGGTTGCGGGTGAGCATGGCGGTCGGGCGCAGGTTCGATTCGCCATTGGAGAACACCGGGAATTCCACTGGAAACCCACCGGCCTCGATCACCCCGCGTTTGACGTGCTCCGCGATCTGGCGGAAGTGCGCGTTGCACGGGGTCAATTCCGACCAGGTGTTGCAGATGCCGATGATCGGCTTGCCGTGGAACTGATGGTCGGCGATGCCCTGATTCTTCATCCAGCTGCGGTACATGAAGCCGTTCTTGTCGGCCGTGCCAAACCATTGGGCGGAGCGCAGGGTGGGTTTCTTATCAGACATGATCGTTTCTCTTATTGTATGACTATAGTGTTCCAGCGATGGCTTAACATAAGCTCAAAATCCGCCGTTTGGAAGTGTTGTTGAGTAAATAGTATTACTATATAGTCGTTTTCGACGGAGGGATGGCCCTGACGGTTTTCCGTGAGAGGCGTCCCCCGAGGTTCTATAAAAACAACAATCGGAGACCGATCTCATGAGCCAGGAATTGCGGCTTGTCCGGCGCATCACGCTGAAACTGATTCCCTTCCTGATCCTGCTGTACCTGATCGCCTATGTGGATCGCTCCGCCGTCGGCTTCGCCAAGCTGCACATGGGTGCCGACATCGGTATCGGCGATGCGGCTTACGGCCTGGGCGCCGGGCTGTTCTTTATTGGTTACTTCCTCTTCGAAATCCCCAGCAACCTGATGCTCGAACGCTTCGGCGCGCGGCGCTGGTTCGCACGGATCATGATTACCTGGGGCGCGATCACCATCGGCATGGCCTTCGTGCAAGGGCCGCACAGCTTCTACGTGATGCGCTTTCTGCTCGGCGCGGCGGAGGCGGGCTTCTTCCCTGGCGTGCTGTACTACATCACTCAATGGTTCCCGGTGCGCCATCGCGGCAAGATCCTCGGGCTGTTCATCCTTTCGCAACCGATCGCCATGATGATCACCGGCCCCGTGTCCGGTGGCCTGCTCGGCATGGACGGCATCCTCGGCCTGCACGGCTGGCAGTGGCTGTTCATCGTGATCGGCACCCCGGCGATCCTGCTGACCTGGCCGGTGCTGCGCTGGCTGCCGGACGGCCCGCAGCAAGTGAAGTGGATGGATCAGGCTGAAAAAGACTGGCTGACCGGCGAGCTGAAAAAGGATTTGCAGGAGTACGGCCAGACCCGTCACGGCAACCCGCTGCATGCGCTCAAAGACAAACGCGTGCTGCTGCTGGCGCTGTTCTATCTGCCGGTAACGCTGAGTATTTATGGCCTGGGCCTGTGGCTGCCGACGCTGATCAAACAATTCGGCGGCAGCGACCTGGTGACCGGGTTCGTCTCATCGGTGCCATACATCTTCGGGATCATCGGCCTGCTGATCATTCCGCGCAGCTCCGACCGCTTGAATGATCGCTACGGGCATCTCGCCGTTCTGTATGTACTGGGTGCGATCGGCCTGTTCCTCAGCGCCTGGCTCTCGTTGCCGGTGGCGCAACTGGCGGCGCTGTGTCTGGTGGCGTTTGCCTTGTTCTCGTGCACCGCCGTGTTCTGGACTTTGCCGGGGCGCTTTTTTGCCGGTGCCAGTGCGGCGGCGGGGATTGCGCTGATCAACTCGGTGGGCAACCTTGGCGGTTACATCGGACCTTTCGTGATTGGTGCATTGAAGGAATACACCGGCAACCTGGCTTCGGGGTTGTACTTCCTTTCTGGCGTGATGGTGTTCGGCTTGATTCTGACCGGCATTGTTTACCGTGTGCTGGAACGCAAGCACGTTCTACCCGTCGACCAATTTGCCGCCAGCGCGCGGGGCGCAACCCGCACCTGACTGACTAACACTGGCCCCCTGTAGGAGTGAGCCTGCTCGCGATGGCGGTGTATCAGCGAAAAATTTGCAAACTGACACACCGCTATCGCGAGCAGGCTCACTCCTACAGGGATTGGCGGTGGCTTTGAAAAACAGGAGAAAAACATGCATCTGGTGCAATTCGAATTAACCAACGGCGAACGCCGCGTCGGCGCGGTCGACAACGGGCAGGTCCGCGAAGTGCAAGACGCCCGCAGCGTGCGCGACCTGGCGCTGGCCGCGATCGAAGCAGGCAGCACCCTTGAGCAGCAAGTGCAGACCCTCGGCCTCGGCGCCAGTCACGACTACGCGCAGTTGCTCAACGACCTGCGCATTCTGCCGCCGCTGGACCACCCGGACCCGGCGCACATGCTGGTCAGCGGTACCGGCCTGACTCACCTGGGCAGCGCCTCGGCCCGCGACAAGATGCACCAGCAGGCCGGCGACGAAGCAGCGATGACCGACACCATGCGCATTTTCAAGTGGGGCGTGGAGGGCGGCAAACCGGCGGCGGGGCAGGCCGGTGTGCAACCGGAATGGTTCTACAAGGGCGACGGCAGCATCGTCGTGCGTCCGGGCCAGCCGTTCCCGCTGCCGCCGTTTGCCGAAGACGCCGGCGAAGAGCCAGAGATGGCCGGCTTGTACATCATCGGTAACGACGGCAAACCGTATCGCCTCGGTTTCGCGGTGGGCAACGAGTTCTCCGACCACGTCATGGAGCGCAAGAATTACCTCTACCTGGCGCACTCGAAATTGCGCAGTTGCAGTTATGGTCCGGAACTTCGCACCGGTGAATTGCCTCAACACCTTGCCGGCACCAGTCGAATCCTGCGTGACGGCGAAGTGCTGTGGCAGAACGAGTTCCTCAGCGGCGAGGCCAACATGTGCCACAGCCTGGCGAACCTCGAATACCACCACTTCAAATACAGTCAGTTCCTGCGTCCGGGCGACGTGCACATTCATTTCTTCGGCACCGCGACCCTGTCGTTTGCCGACGGCATCCGCACCCAGCCGGGCGATACCTTCGAGATCAGCCAGGCCGACTTCGGCGCACCGCTGGTCAACGGCATCGCACCGGTCAAAGCGGCTTTTGAACCGGACAGCATCGGCACCCTTTAAGGAGATCCCATGACTCAGATTCTCGGTCACAACTACATCGGCGGGCAGCGCAGCGCCGCCGGCACCGTCAAACTGCAATCGGTTGACGCCAGCACCGGCGAAGCCTTGCCGCACGACTTCATTCAGGCCACGGCGGAGGAAGTCGACGCTGCGGCCAAGGCCGCCGCTGCGGCTTACCCGACGTATCGCAGCCTCAGCGCTGAACGTCGCGCACAGTTCCTTGATGCGGTTGCCGACGAACTGGACGCCCTCGGCGATGATTTCGTTGCCGTGGTCTGCCGCGAAACCGCGTTGCCAGCCGGCCGCATTCAGGGCGAGCGCGGCCGTACCAGCGGGCAGATGCGGCTGTTCGCCAAAGTCCTGCGTCGCGGTGACTTCTACGGCGCGCGCATCGATCTGCCGCTGCCGGATCGCCAGCCGCTACCCCGCCCGGACCTGCGTCAATACCGCATCGGCCTCGGCCCGGTCGCGGTGTTCGGTGCGAGCAACTTTCCGCTGGCATTCTCCACCGCCGGCGGCGATACCGCGGCGGCACTCGCGGCCGGTTGCCCGGTGGTGTTCAAGGCGCACAGCGGCCACATGGCCACCGCTGAGCGGGTTGCTGACGCGGTGATTCGCGCAGCGGAAAAAACCGGCATGCCGGCCGGTGTGTTCAACATGATCTACGGTGGCGGCGTCGGCGAATGGCTGGTCAAGCATCCGGCGATTCAGGCGGTCGGCTTCACCGGTTCGCTCAAGGGCGGTCGCGCTTTGTGCGACATGGCTGCGGCACGTCCGCAACCGATCCCGGTGTTTGCCGAAATGTCGAGCATCAACCCGGTCATCGTCTTGCCGCAGGCGCTCGCCGCGCGGTCGGAAACGGTGGCTCGCGATCTCACCGCTTCGGTGGTCCAGGGCTGTGGTCAGTTCTGTACCAATCCGGGTCTGGTCATCGGTATTCGCTCGCCACAATTCAGCGCGTTCATTCAGCAACTGGCTGGCCTGATCGGCGATCAACCGGCGCAAACCATGCTCAACGCCGGCACCCTCGGCAGCTACGGCAAAGGTCTGGAAAAACTCTTGGCGCACAGCGGCATCGAACACCTTGCCGGCAATCCGCAGCAGGGCAATCAGGCGCAGCCGCAATTGTTCAAGGCTGACGTCAGCCTGTTGATCGACGGTGAAGAAGTGCTACAGGAAGAGGTGTTCGGGCCGACCACGGTGATCGTTGAAGTCGCCGATCAGGCACAGCTCAGCGCGGCGCTGCACGGACTGCATGGTCAACTGACCGCGACGATCATCGGCGAGCCGGCGGACTTCGAGCAATTCGCCGAACTGACGCCGCTGCTGGAACAAAAGGTCGGGCGCATCCTGCTCAACGGCTATCCCACCGGCGTCGAAGTCTGCGATTCGATGGTCCACGGCGGGCCTTACCCGGCGACTTCCGACGCGCGCGGCACTTCCGTGGGCACGCTGGCGATCGACCGCTTCCTGCGTCCGGTGTGCTTCCAGAACTACCCGGACAGCCTGCTGCCGGAGCCGCTGAAAAACGCCAACCCGCTGCGCATTCAGCGTCTGGTCGATGGCAAGCCATCGCGTGAAGCGCTCTAAAGCCAACGACAACCCCTGTAGGAGTGAGCCTGCTCGCGATAGCGGTCTTACATTCAGCATCTCTGCTGGATGACTCACCGCTATCGCGAGCAGGCTCACTCCTACAAGGGAACTGTTTCGACAATAAGTTATCATTGGCACTTTCCCCCCCAAGAAAGACTGTTTGCCATGACTGCCCAAACCCTTCTCAACGCCCTCGAACACTGCGGCATGGTCGAAATCGATGGCCTGCACGCCTTCGAATTCGCCCTCGACGAGGACGATAACCTGCACATCGAATGCATCGATGGCCGTGAAGCGAAGCACTGGGAATTCACCCCGGCGCAGGTCGCGGCGGCGACGTTTGATGAGACGCTGCAGAGCTGGCTGATCGTCGGCTACGCCAGCGACACCAAGACCACGGGCGAGCATCGTCTGGTGTGTCTCGGCGACGTAGTCAGCAGCAGCGACGATGAGGATGACAATAATGAAGATGCGTAATTTCTGGCCGTTGCTGATGGCCGGCAGCGTCGGTGCGATGGGCTTTTCCACGGCGTCCGCCGAAAGCTTCCAGTTGCTGGTGGGGTCGTACACCGCCGGCAGCAGCGAAGGCCTCTATCGGATGCAGTTCGACAGCGCCACCGGCCAGATCAACCCCAAGCCGCTGCAAGTGGTCAAGAGCGAAAACCCGTCGTGGCTGACCCTGTCCAAAGATCAGACACGTCTGTTCGTGGTCAACGAAAACGGCCCTGGGCAGACTGACCCGGTCGGTCGCGTCAGCAGTTATGCCATCGACCCGAAAACCCACGCCTTGAGCCTGATCAGCCAAGTGCAAAGCCTGGGCAACGAGCCGACCCATTCCAGCCTCAGCGCTGATGCCAGCCATTTGTTCGTCAGCAATTATTCGGTGATGGAAGACCCGGGCGGCACCCTGGCGGTATTGCCGGTCGATGCCGACGGCAAGCTCAAACCGGTGGTGCAGATGAGCGCGCACCCGGCGAGTCGGGTCAATCCTGAGCGGCAAGCTTCGAACCACGTGCATGCGACAGTTTCCTCACCGGACGGCCGCTACGTGTTTTCCAACGATCTCGGTGCGGACAAGGTCTTCATTTACCAGTTCGACCCCAAAGCCAACCCGCACTTGCCGCTGACGCCGGCGAAAACAGCCTCGGTGTCGATGCCGGCCGGCAGCGGCCCGCGCCATCTGCTGTTCAGCGCCGACGGCAAGCACGCCTGGCTGACCATGGAAATGAGCGCGCAGGTCGCGGTGTTCGACTACAACGACGGCGTGCTGACCCAGACGCAACTGGTTGACCTCGCAGCAGGCCAGCCGACCTCGGACAAGGCGGGCGCGGCGCTGCATGCCTCGGCCGATGGCAAATTCCTCTATGTGAGTAATCGCGGCACGGCCAATCAACTCGTGGTGTTCAGCATCGATCCTGTGACCGGGCAGCTCAAAGAACTGCAAAAACGCTCGGTCGACGGCGACCATCCGCGTGAGTTTGCTCTTGATCCGAGCGGCAAGTTCGTCTTGATCGCCAACCAGAAGAGCAACCAGATTGTCGTCGTCGAGCGCGATGCCAAGACCGGTCTGCTCGGCAAAACCGTGCAAAAACTGCCGATGGACGCACCCAGCGACCTCAAGTTTATGCTGCGACAATAAGCCACAGGCCCCGTTTCGCGGGGCCTGTGTCGTTGTATTAATTGCACTGATAACGGCTAATGCTACAAAAGATTTCAAGCGCCAACCCTCCGGCGTTACGTTTGTTTCACAGCCCGACCGGGCAAACCAAGCAAACGAACACGAGGGTTACCGCCATGAACTTCAATCTCTTTTCCGTTATCGCCGCCTCCGCTATTTCCGCCACCGTGGTATTGCCCGCCGGTGCCAACGTCGAAATCGCCAGCAAAAAATCCCACACCCAGAGCTACACCCAGAAATACCTGCAACAAAGCGCCAACTTCTATGCCGCGCTGGATCACAAAACCCAAGCCTGAGCGCACCGTTCCCCTGTAGGGGCTGCCGAAGGCTGCGATCCTGATCGTTCCCATGCTCTGCGTGGGAATGCCTCTAGGGACGCTCCGCGTTCCAATGGGACGCAGAGCGTCCCGGGCTGCATTCCCACGCAGAGCGTGGGAACGATCAAGATCGCAGCCTTCGGCAGCTCCTGCGCGCGTGCGCGTTCTGCACTCATAGGTTTTCTCTCGCGGGCAAATAGAGCCGGTAAATAATCAACGAAGCTGATGTTTACTATGGCAAACGCTGAGTGGTTGCTTCGGTTCGTTTGATTGATTCTGTGTGCATCGAAACTTGCCCACGGGAGAACACCATGGCCAGCGCAATCCTCACTTCCGCCAAACGCGGCGCCTACCTGGCCATCGGTCTGTACCTGGCCGTGGTGCTGATCGTCAGCATCGGCTCGCAGATGGAACACCGCTTCGACGCGCCAATCGCCGTCGCCCACCCTGGCATCCAGTTCGAAGTCCGCTCTCAGAGCGTGATGGTCGACCGGGCCGAACTCGCGGGAGTTGGTGGCGCATGAAAGGCTACAGACTCTGGGTCATCGCCAGCCTGGCATTGATGACCAACGGCGCGTCATTGCTGGGTTTCGGTCAAGGTTCGGTGGGCGCACTGGCCCGGGCCATAGAGGCCAACCACAACATCGCCCACAACATCGAGCGGGCGAATACGCTGGGCCTGATGGCGGGCAATCCACCGGCCAGAATCGCAGTCGATTTTCTCGGGCCGTTTGAAGTGGATTGCATGGCGCTGGGCATGTGCAACGCTCTCGCCTGATGATTGCTCAGCGCTGGGCGATGATCGTTCCTACGCTCTGCGTGGGAATGCCTCAAGGGACGCTCCGCGTTCCAACTCTGGAGTGGACGCAGAGCGTCCGGGGCTGCATTCCCACGCGGAGCGTGGGAACGATCAAGCAAGGGCGAGAGGGCTATTTTTTCATGATCGAGGTGAACAGCTCGGATTCGAGCAGGCGCTGCAACCAGGCCTGTAAGCGAACATAAGGCGTCTGCGCAAACCATTCGCGATCAACGTGAGCGAACTGCCGCACGAAGGGCAGCAGGGCGATGTCGGCGAGACTGAGCCGGTCGCCCAGCAGGTAGTCGTGCTCCGCGAGCGTCAGATCCAAATAGTGGGCGATCATCTCGCACTGCATCCGATAGACCTCCATCGGTTGCTCTGGATAACGCTCAGCGTATTTGTAGTGGTTCAGCGATGTCTTGAATCGTTGGTCGTTCGTCTCGATCAGCATGTTCATGATGACCTCAGCCCCCGGATCATCCTTGAACAACCAGTCATCCGGGTCATTCTGCGCCAACGCCCAGCGCATGATTTGCAGACTCTCATCAATCACCACGCCATCAGCATCCAGCACCGGCACGGTGCCCTTCGGCGAGATCGCCAGCATTTCTGCCGGCTTGTCCTTGAGGCTGACCTCGACGATGTCCACCGGCACGCCGGCATAACGCAACGCCATCCGCGCGCGCATCGCGTAGGGGCAGCGGCGGAACGAATACAGCGTGTTCATTTCACCTCCAGCGTACTCAAACCATTACCCTGGCGCCGCACCTGAATCTGCACCGGGATCCGTTCGTGCATTTCCTGCACGTGAGAAATCACCGCAACCTTGCGCCCCTGCGCCTGCAAACCGTCCAGGGCGTCCATGGCCAATTGCAGAGATTCAGGATCAAGGCTGCCAAAACCTTCGTCGATAAACAGCGATTCGATTTTCAGCGTGCTCGAGGCCATCGAGGCCAGACCCAGCGCCAGGGCCAGCGACACGAGGAACGTCTCGCCGCCCGACAACGAATGCACCGAGCGCAGTTCATCGCCCATTTCCGTATCCATCACCAGCAGGCCGAGCATGCTGCCGCCGCGTTTCAGGCGATAGCGTTTGACCAGTTGGCGCAGTTGCACGTTGGCGTGATGCACCAGCAGATCGAGGTTGTAGGCCTGGGCGATTTTGCGGAAGGTGTCGCCGGTGGCTGAGCCGATCAAGGCACTCAGGCGCGCCCAGCGCTGATACTCGGCATAGGCCTCGGCGATCTGCTGGGCCAGCGCCTGGTTGGCGTTCTGCCGGCGCTGGTCCTCCGCCTGTTCGGCACGCAGTTCGGCGCATTGCTGTTCGCTGGCGGCGAACTGGTTCTGCACGTCGACGAGGGCGATGGCGAGCTGTTCGGCATCGAGGTTGCCGTTGTGCTGCGCCTGATGATCGAGCAGACGCTGATCGCGTTCCTGCACCAAGACCTGGGCCTGTTCGATGGCTTTTTCGTTGAGCTGGAGGGTTTGGCGCAATTCGGCGACTTGCGCGTCGTCGAAGCGCAGCAGGTCTTCGAGGCCGCCGTCATCCAGTTCAGGATGGCTGGCGCGCCAACTGGCGATCTTGTCAGTGAGCGCTTTGTCTTCACTTTCGAGCGCCTGCAACCGTTCCTGCTGTGCTTTGAGTTCCGCCGCGATTTGCACGCGTTGCGTGCGCACGCTTTGCAGTGCCTCGGTCGTGCTGGTTTCGGCCGTGCGGGCCTGCTCGACGGCCTGTTCGAGCAACTGCTGCCAGTGCTCGGCGCTGCTGTGTTCGCCGAGCAGTTGCGCAAGTTTTTCCTGACAGTTCTGCTGTTGCTCGGTCAGCGTGTTGAATTGCTGCTCGGCACTTTGCAATTGCTGGCTGCGAATCTGTTGGCGATCCAGTTCTTTTTCCAGCGTCTGCTGGCGTTGCTGCTGTTCGCCCAGCTCTTCCTTTTGCTGTTCAAGCTGCGTCAGACGCTCGGCGATCTGCCGGTCCAGCTGCATGAACGTCGCGGCTGGCTCAAGGCGCAGGGCCTGCAGAGTGTCAGCGGGCAACAGCGGGCCAAACGCGGTGAGCTCTTCTTCCAGACGCTGACGGTCGCTGTTGAGTTCATGCTGTTGATTGCTCAGGTGTTGCGCCGCTTGCTGGTGGGCGACTTCAGCCTGACGCAACTGCTGCGACAGACGCGCCGCGTCCTGCTGCAATGTAAGCAAGGCGCTTTGGCGCTGTTCGTCCTGGGTGATGCTCTGGTTCAACTGCTCGCTCTGGCGACTGAGCCAGGCGTCGCGTTTGTCGGGGTCCTGGTTCAGCAATTGTGCCGACAGCGGATGCGCATCAAGGCTTGGGGCCAAGGCTTGTTGCTGGGCAGCGAGTTGTTCCTGCTGTTGCAGCAACTCTTTTTGTTGCGCGATCACGCCGCCGACTTCGCCGCGCAGGTCGATCAGTTTTTCCTTGAGCTGGTCGACCACTTGCTGCGCGTTGGCCTGTTCGCTTTCATCATGGCGACCAAGGCTTTGCAGCAGCGCTTCGGGCTGATGATACGGATGCTCGTTGCTGCCACAAACCGGGCAGGGCTGGTCGTCCTGTAGCTGCGCGCGCAGCTCTTCGACGCTGGCACTGCGCGCCAGACGCTGCCGCTCGAGCAGTTCGCGGGTGACGCTGAGGGTTTGCTCGGCGACGGTCAGTTCGGCCTTGGTTTTAACGCCGTCCTGGGTCAGGCGTTCGCGCTGCTGTTGCGCGAGGAGCTGGCGTTGTTGCAGCTCCTCGCTGCGCTTGTCGAGATCCTGCCGAGTGGCCCACAGGCGCGACAAGTCTTCGACGGCGCGCAGTTGCTTGCGGTTGTCCTGCAACAGAGTGCCGAGGATGCCGATCTGCTCGGCGACCGCGTCCGGTTCTGCGCCGGCCTCTTTGAACAGCACTTCCAGTTGCTGCTTGTGCGACGCCAACTCTTCAGCACTGCGCGCGGCGTTTTGTTCAAGGGACTGCAGTTCAGCCTGGCCCTTGTTCAAACGGTTACCGATCAGCATCAATTGCTGCAGACGGTCGCGATAGGCGCTCCAGGCATCGCTCAGCGGGGCCAGATGCGCGCTCTGTTCAAGCTCGGCGGCGATGCGCTGCAAGCGCTCAGCGACCTGAGTCTGTTTTTCCTGCAACGCCTGAATGGCGCTCTGGCCATCCTTGAACGTTTGCTCGGCTGTTTGCCGGGTTTCGGCGCTGCTGGCAGTGTCCTTGATCAGGCGGGCGAGGGCACTTTGTTCTTCGAACGCCTGACGCAACAGCGGCGCATTCTCGCTTTGCCGCTGCTGCGCTTCACTGAGGGCGACTTTCGCTGCGTCGAGGCGTTGTTCCAGTTGCGCCTGACGTTCGCCCAGCGCCGCGTGTTGTTGGGTGTGTGCGGCAATCTGCGCCGCCAACGGCGTCAGCAGTGCATCGAGTTCGGCCTTGCGCGCGAACTGATGCCGCTGCGGGCCGAGCTGCTCCAGGCGCGTCAGTTTTACCCGCTCGCCGGCCAGCGCCTGCCAATGCTGCTGCGCACTGTGCAATTGTTCGCTGGCCGCCTGTTGCGCGTCCTGCAACTGACGCAAATCCTTGAGCCAGCTGTGTTGCTGCTCAAGCTGTTTGAGCTGCGCTTGTTGCACCTTCAGTTGTTGCTGCGCGGCGTTGAAACGCTCATCGAGTTCGGCACGGGCTTCGGGTGCCAGTGGCGTTACGCCGCTGGCCTGATCCTGCAACATCTTGTGCGCTTCGCGGGCTTCTTTGGTCTTGTCGAAAGCGCGGCGGCCGAGGAGGGTGTAGAGCGCGGTGTCGGTGAGTTTTTCCAGCAGTTCGCTGCGGTCGTTGTCGTCAGCCTTGAGGAACGCGCTGAACTCGCTCTGCGCCAGCAGGACGGCGCGGGTGAACTGTTCGAAGTTCAGGCCCAGCGCGGCTTCCAGTTGGGTTTTGTATTCGCCTTTCTGACTCGCGAGCAATTGATCCTGATCGATATCGCGCAGGCTCTGCCGGCTCGCTTGCAACTTGCCCCCAGCCTTCTCACGGGCGCGGTTGGCTTCCCAGCGCGCCCTATAGCGACGGCCATCGACGCCGACAAAATCCACCTCGGCATAGCCTTCGCCGGTACCACGGCGCAGCAAGGTACGCGGGTCGCCAGTGGCGATTTCGCCGTCGGCGTCCGGGACTTTCGCGTCGCGGCCGGTGTTGTTCAGGCGTGGAACGGCGCCGAACAGTGCCAGGCACAAGGCGTCGAGCAGGGTGCTTTTGCCGGCACCGGTCGGGCCGGTGATTGCAAACAGACCGGCGCTGGCCAGCGGCTCGGCGGTGAAATCAATCTCGAAAGGCCCGGCCAGCGAGGCAAGGTTCTTCAAGCGAATGGCGAGAATTTTCATGGCTGCTCGCCCTCCAGTTGCACGTCCTGTAGCAATTCGGCGAAGTCTTTCAGCGTCTGTTCATCGACCTCGCTGCCGTAGTTGTCGAGCCAGGCACGGCTGAACAATTCCTGTGGGGTGAGCTGGTCGAGTTCGATCAGCGTGTTGCCGTCATCGCTGCCATCGGCGCCACGATTGCCAGCGTACTCAGCGGCGATGCGCACCAGACGCACGGCTTTACCTTGCAGCGCGGATTCCACTTGATGACGCAGATCCGGCTGCGGCTCGTCGAGACGTACGCGGACCTCCAGCCACGGCTGACGCTGGGTTTCAGCGAGCAGATCGATGTTTGGCAAGTCGGCCAGTTGCAGCAGAATTTCGGCCAGCGGCGCCGGGCCGATACGCTGCAGATTGACCGAGCGCGGGATCAGCTTCGGCTCGACACTGACCAGGGTTTCGCCGTCGAGTGTCACGTCGAGAATCTGGTGCTGATAACCGATTTCCGAGAACGACAATGGAATCGGCGAGCCGCTGTAACGGATGCGTTCCTCACCGTTGACCTTCTGCGGCTTGTGCAAATGGCCGAGGGCGACATAGCTGATGCTCGACCCAAACAGGCTGGCGGGCAGGGCTTCGGCGTTGCCGATGATCAGGCTGCGTTCGGAGTCCTCCGACACCGAACCGCCAGCCATGTGCGCGTGGCTGATGGCGATCAGCGCCTGACCGGGCTGGCGTTTGGCATTGGCCGCCTCGATCAGCCATTCATGCACCTGGCCGATGCCGCGCAAATAATTGTCGCCCAAGTGCGCACCGGTGACTTCCGCCGGGCGCAGGAACGGCAGCGCCAGACACCATGCGGCAATCTCGCCGCTGGCATCGGGCAGTGGCAGCAGCAAGCGTTCGGCATCAAGTTGACCATCGTCCAGCCACAGCACCCGGCCCAACGCATGGGTGCGCAAACGCCGCATCAACGGCGCCGGCAGTTCGATTCGCGAGCCGGAATCATGGTTGCCGGCGATCATCACGATGGTCAGCAGCGGCTGCTGTTCGTGAGCACTGACGATGAAGTCGTAAAGGCGTTCCTGAGCTTTGACCGGCGGATTGACCGTGTCGAAGATGTCCCCGGCAATCAGCAGCACATCCGGTTGTGCCAGTTTCAGTTGACCCAGCAGCCATTCGAGAAAACACGCGTGCTCGAAATCGCGCTCCTGGCCGTGCAGGTTTTGCCCAAGGTGCCAGTCGGAGGTGTGAAACAGACGCAAGGTGGACTCCGCAATAGCTAAAGGGGCGATGGCCGCAAAGAGACGAAGAGGCGGCTAAAGGGGGAGAGTTTACTGGCAAAACCCTGGTCTGTGGACGCTAAGCCCCCTGTGGCGAGGGGATTTATCCCCGTTCGGCTGCGAAGCAGTCGTCAAATCAGCCAACGCGGTCCCTCAGAAAGATCACGGGTACCGGTTTGGGGCCGCTACGCAGCCCAACGGGGCGGTGCGACGTTTCGCTGAATCCCCTCGCCACAGGGTCCCTGTGCAGCGCTACTTGGGATAAAGCGGCGGCAGCCCACTTTCACCGACCGGGTCCTGCACCCGTTCCGCCGCCGGAATTGTCCGGATCGCCCGCCACAAATCTTCACCCTGCCAGTGCTGCCCGGTCTCGCTGTACAGCGCGCCATTCAACCCGTCCAACGCATCCGACAGAGGCACAAACCTCGCCGCCATGTCCGCCAGTGTCTCCGGCTGTTGCCGTGCCCACGCATCCAGCGCCTGGCGGGTGGCGTGGGGATCGTTGGCCTGGCTCGCACGCTTGATGTCGTCGAGCAATGTGCGTGGACTCGGGCCGGTCTGGGCGGCGCGGTGGATTGCCGGTTGCCAGCGTGCACGCCACCACAGGCCGAAGCCGAGCAGGGTGGTGCAGGCGAGGATCAGCGTGCTGAGTTTCCACCACCACAGCGTGTCATTGTCGAGCATGGCGGGTTGCAGTGTGCCGGCCGGTGTATCGATTTGCAGGCTGGGGTTGTTCGCCACTTGCAGGGTGCGCGCCGGCAGGCTGCTGTGTTCCAGGTGATCTTCGAAGGTGTTCCACCAGACCACGTCGACGGTTGGCAGGTCGATCGCGCCGCTGCGGCTCGGCACCAGCGCTTCGCGTTCTTCACGGCTGCCGATGATGCCGCGGTCGCTGCTCTGGTTGCTCAGCACCGGTTGATCGGGGTAGCGGCGCAGGCCGTTGACGTCGGTGGCGGGCAGCGCTGGCAGTTGCGAGCTGGCGAGGCCTTCGACTTTCAGGGTCAGGCTGCGGGTCAGGGAATCGCCGACCTGGGTGTGTTCCGGTTCCGGGCTCCAGCTTTCGCTGAGGCTGAGGCTGCGCGCCGGTAGCCACGGGGCATCGACCGGATAGGTCAGCGGTTTCGGTTTGACCGTCAGCGGGATGGATGAGGAACTCACGCGCATCAGTTTGCCGGGTTTCGGCCCCGAGGAATCCGGTGATGGCGCCGTATCGACCAGCGTGGCGCTGAACGTTTGCGGGGCGATGGTCAGCAAGCCGCTGTGTTGCGGGTAGATCGCGTAGCGCATCTCGATCACGCCGTGGCGTACGCCGTTGAGGTCTTTTTCGTAGGTGCGCGTGTCGCCCAGTTGTTCGATCCGCGCGTCGGCGATTTGCAGCGGGCTCAGGCTGCTGTCGTCGTACAGCGACACCGAATGGTAGATGCGCAAGGTCAGGATGGCCTGGGCCTGCACGTACACGCTGGACTGATCGAGGCTGGCCTCGATGAACACCGGATCGAGGCTGCTCTTGTCCTCGACGGTGTCGCTGGCAACCACTTGTACGGTGATCGGCTGGCTCTGCACTTCGCCCAGTTGCAATGGCGGGATCACCACGCTGCCGTTTTCTTTCGGCAGCAGGGTGACGATCCAGCGCGTGGTGGCGCGGTTGTCGCCATTGAGGGTGTTGAGCTGGTTGACCTGCCGTGTGCCGCGTACTTCGAACAACGGCTCCAGCGGCGACAGGTCAGGCTTGCCGAATTGCGTGACGTCGTCAGTTTCGAGGGTGAGTTCGACCGTCTCGCCGGAGTTCAGGCGACTGCGATCCACGCTGGCAGTCAGCTCGGCCGCTTGAGCGGTGGCCGTGCAGATCAGCAGGGGCAGCAAGAGAGCGGTGAAACGGGTCATCGAGTGTTTTCCTGATCCTGATGTTGTTGCTGTTCGTACCAGAATTTGCGTCGCAACAGTTCGCCCGGGTCGTCCGGGATCTTCCCCAGCCATTGCTCCAGTGCCTGCCGCTGTTCGCCTTCGAGGTTGTTTTCGCTCGGGCGCAGGGTCGGCACCGTGTCGGTCTGTTCTTCTTCCACGCTGCCCGCGATTTCGTTGGGGCCTGGCTGCGGCGGGGTGGTCGGTGGCGGTTCACTGGCCGACTCTGCCGGTTGCGCCTGGCTTTGGGTTTCGCTGGTCACCGCCGGGGGAGGCGCGGTGGCGGGCGGTGGCTCATCGCCGGGCAGGCTTTGTTGGTTTGGCTGATTGTCCGGTTCGGCCGGTGGTGGAGCGTTTTTCTGCTTCAGCAGATTTTCGACCAGCGCTTTGTTGGTCTGCGCCGGACGCAAATCCGGTTGCAGCTCCAGGGCCTGTTCATAGGCGTCGATGGCCGCTTCCAGCTCACCGCTTTTCGCCAGTGCGTTGCCACGATTGTAGTGCGCACGGGCATCACTGCCTTCGGCGAAGCGCTGGGCGGCGCCACTGTAGTCGCCGGCCTCGTACAACGCCACCCCTTGCCACTGGTGATCGGCAAAATGTTGCGCGGCTTCGGCCGGACGCTTCTGCTTGAGCAGGTGCAGGCCTCGCTGGTCGGGGCGCAGCCACAGGTCTTCGAAGTCGAACGCGTAGCTGGGCTGCGGCAGGCAGAACAGCAGCGGCAGACAGAACAGCCAGCCACGCCGACCCGCACACGCGGCGAGCAATAACAGTGGCAGCAGCAGCCAGTAACCTTGATCGGCCCAGGTATCCAGACGCACGGTGCGACCATCGTCACGCAGGCTGCGTGGGCCGCTGAGCAGGCCGAGCGCGGCGAGATCGCCTTCGTCCAGTTGCGCCGCTCGGTATTCGCCACCGACGCTGTTGAGGAATGCCGCCAGTCCCGGACTGTCGAGTTGCGGCACGCGGATCGCCCCTTGCTCGTCCTTGAGGAAGCTGCCGTCTTCCTGGGCAATCGGCGCACCTTCGGCGGTGCCGATGCCGAGCATCAGCAACTGCGCCGATTCGCCGTTGAGCGCGCGGCGTATGCCTTGGCGTTCTTCTTCGGTCAGGGCTGAACCCACCAGCAAAATCCGCCCCTGGCCGAGGGCACCCTGTTGCAGCAGCGCCAGCGCTTTACTGACGGCCAGGTCGGCGCGATGCCCACTTTGCGGCATCAATGACGGCTTGAGGGCGTTGAGCAGATTGCGGCTGGTCGCCAGGTCATCGGACAGCGGCACCAGCGTGTGCGCGCTGCCGGCGTAAACCACGATAGCCGTCTGCGCATCGCTGCGTGCCTGCAACAGATCGAACAACTTGCGCCGGGCTTGTTCGAGGCGCGTCGGCGGCGAGTCGGTGGCGAGCATTTCCGCGGTCAACTCCAGCACCACCACCAGCGGATCGGCGGGTTTCTGGCTGGTCTGTTCAACCCGTTCCCAACTCGGCCCGAGCAACGCCAGCAGGGTTAGCAGCCACGCCACGCCGAGGGCGATCCACGGCAGTTTGCTCTCGCGACCATTGCCCCCACTGAGCAACGCTGAATGGAAGGCTGGCGGAAGAATCATCTGCCAGCGTCCGGCGCGTTTCTGCCGGTGCCAGAGTTGCCAGAGCAGCCAGCCGAGCAGCGGCAACAGCAACAGCCACCAGGGACGGAACCAGTGCGGCCAGAGCGCGATCATCGGCGCCTCCGCAAACGCAAGCGTTTAAGGCGTTCGCGCCAGTCAGGCAACGGACTCTGCAGATTCAGCTCCTTGTTGAGCAGGCGTTGCAGCGGGTTGTCCGGCCACAGTTCGCGGGCGACCAGCAACAGGCTCAACCACAGCGCCAGCGCCAGAGGCCAGTGATACAAGGCCTGGGCCGGGCGCGCCTGGGTCGGTTGCTGGGTCACCGGTTCGAGTTGGTCGAGGGTGTCCTTGATCGCTTGCAGTTCCTTGCCGTCATGGGCACGGAAATACTGGCCGCCGGTGACTTCGGCAATGGCCTTCAGCGACGGCTCGTCGAGGTCCAGGCTCGGGTTGACGCCGAGCAGACCGGTCGAGCCGCTGTCTTCAGGGTTGGCGCCGATGCCGATCGGATAGATTTTCACGCCTTCGCTGGCGGCCAGTTTTGCAGCGGTCAGCGGATCGATCTCGCCGCCATTGTTGGCACCGTCGGTGACCAAAATCAGCACGCGGCTTTGTGCTGGCCGAAGGCGCAGGCGTTTGAGGCCCAGGCCAATCGCGTCGCCGATGGCGGTGTTCTTGCCGGCGATGCCAATCCGCGCCTCGTCGAGCCAGACGCGCACGGTATGGCGGTCGAACGTCAGCGGTGCCTGCAGATAGGCCTGGCTGCCGAACAGGATCAAACCGACCCGATCGCCGTCGCGGCTTTCCAGAAAATCGCCGAGCAGATGCTGGACGAGTGACAGGCGGCTGACTTCTTCGTCCTGCCACTGCATGTCGGGGAAGTCCATCGAACCGGATACGTCCACCGCGACCAGCAAATCGCGCCCGCTGGCGGCAATCGGCAGCGGCTCGCCGAGCCATTGCGGACGGGCGGCGGCCATCAGCAGAACCAGCCACAACAGCACGAACGGCGCCTGCTGACGCCAGCCCGGCAGATGGGCGCGGGCGCGGCGGCGGGCGAGGCCTTCCAGATCGGCGAGGAAACTGACTTTCAGCGCCGGCTCGCCACTGTCGGCCACAGGCAGCACCAGGCGCATCAGCCACGGCAGTGGCAACAAGGCAAATATCCACGGCCAGGCGAACTCAAACATGTTTGCGAATCCACGTATCGACCGCTTGGGTCAGGCCGGCGATGGCTTTGTCGTCGAGTTTGCATTCCGGTTTGTAGGCGCCTTCGACCAGTACCATCCACCGCGTCAGACCGGCGGCCGGGCAGCGGTTATCGAGAAACGCCAGCCATTTACGCCCGTTGAGTGTGTGGCTCTGGCTGTAGGGATAGTGGTTGCGGCACAGCCGCTTCAGCAGGCCGTTGAGTTGCTGCAGCCAGGCGCCGGCCGGCGCGCCATCATAGGGCTTGGGCATTTGCGCCAGTTCGGCAAGCGCCGCGATTCGCACCGGGTCGAGCGGCTGTTCAGCGCGCGCGACCGGGCGTTTTTTCACCGGAAGAAAACCGCGCAAACGCCACACCGCGAAACCGAGCAGCGGCAGCAACAGAAGCAGCAGCCACCAGCCCGGCGCCGGTGGCCAGAAGGCTATCGGTGGCGGCGAGATCAGCGGTTGCAGTTGATCGAGGCCGCTCATCGACCTTTCCCCGGACGCTGCGGATTAAGAAACTCGCGCATCTGCTCGACCATTTCGCTCTGCGTGCTCAGCGGCATCAACAACACCCGCAGCTTCTGCGCGAGCAATTCCCAACGAGCGATGCGTGCTTCGGCCTGGGCGCGATAGCTCTGGCGCAGATCGAAGTTCAGCGTGTCGAGTTCCAATTGCGCGCCGCGTTCGGCGAATCGCAGCAGGCCGGCGGCAGGCAGGGCATGGTCGAGCGGATCAGAGAGCGGCAGCATCAGCAGGTCACAATGGCGCGACAGCAGGCCCAATTGCTGTTCAACGCCATCGGACAGGGCGCGCTCATCGCAGATCACCACCACCAGACTGCCCGGGCGCAACACCTCCCGGGCACGGCGCAGGGCCACGCCCAAGGCGTCGCGGTCCGGCTCACGTTCGCTGTGCAGTGATTGATTGACCTTGACCAGGCGATTGAGCAACTGCAAAAGGCTTTGCTTGCTGCGTCGTGGTTTGATTTCGTAATGCTCGTTATCGCCGAACACCAATCCGCCGACGCGGTCGTTGTGGCCCAGCGCGGCCCAGCCAATCAGGGCGGCGACTTGTGCCGCCAGCACCGATTTGAACATCAGCCCCGAGCCGAAAAACAGCCGCGTGCTTTGCTCGACCATGATGAAAATCGGCCGCTCGCGCTCTTCATGGAACAGTTTGGTGTGCGGTTCCTGGGTACGGGCGGTGACGCGCCAGTCGATGGTGCGCACGTCGTCGCCGGCCTGATACACCCGCACTTGGTCGAAATCGACGCCCCGACCGCGGAATTTCGAGTGATGCAGGCCGATCAACGGGCTGCGCTGGCTCGGCGTGGAGAACAACTGCACCTCGCGGACACGGTGGCGCATCTCGATCAGCTCGGCGAGGCTGATGCGGATACCGGGTTCGGTGGGCAGGGCGGCGTTCATGGGGGTCAAGCGACGGCGACGACGTCGAGAATCCGCTGCACCACGCGATCCTGATCGATGCCGGCGGCTTCCGCTTCGAACGACAAGATGATGCGATGGCGCAATACATCGAACAGCACCGCTTGAATGTCTTCCGGGCTGACAAAGTCACGCCCGGCCAGCCAGGCGTGGGCACGGGCGCAGCGATCAAGGGCAATCGAACCCCGCGGGCTGGCGCCGTAGGCGATCCACTCGGCCATTTCCGGGTCGAACTTGGCCGGGTTGCGCGTGGCCATGACCAGTTGCACCAGGTATTCCTCCACGGCGTCGGCCATGTACAAACCAAGAATCTCCTTGCGTGCGGCGAAAATCGCCTGCTGGCTGACCCGGCGTTCGGGCTTGGTCTCGCCATTCAGTGCTTCGCCACGGGCCTGCTGGAGGATGCGGCGTTCGACGGCGGCGTCGGGGAAACCGATCTTCACGTGCATCAGGAAACGGTCGAGCTGCGCTTCCGGCAGCGGATAGGTGCCTTCCTGCTCGATCGGGTTTTGCGTGGCCATCACCAGAAACAGCGGCGACAGCTCATACGTGCTGCGGCCGACACTGACCTGACGCTCGGCCATCGCTTCGAGCAGCGCCGATTGCACCTTGGCCGGCGCACGGTTGATTTCGTCCGCCAGCACAAGATTGTGGAAAATCGGCCCTTGCTGGAACACGAAACTGCCGGTTTCCGGGCGATAGATCTCGGTGCCGGTAATATCGGCGGGCAGCAGATCCGGGGTGAACTGAATGCGATGGAATTGGGCTTCGATGCCCTCGGCGAGTTCTTTGATCGCTTTGGTCTTGGCCAGACCGGGAGCGCCTTCGACCAGCATGTGGCCGTCGGCGAGCAGGGCAATGAGCAAACGCTCGATAAGTTTTTCCTGGCCGAGAATCTGCGTTGAAAGAAAGGTTCGCAGCGCCAGCAGCGCTTCACGATGTTCCATCGGTGACTGTTCCTGGAAAGGGGTGGCCCGAGGCGTTCGGATAACGCCGGGGCTGGGGGCGTTACTTTAATCCATCGCGGGGGGTGGCGACTAACGGCATTTTGCGCAAAGTGCAAAAGATCGCGGCTTCGGGCAGCTTCTGGATTGGAGGGCTATCCCCTGTGGGAGCTGCCGAAGGCTCGGGCCGCGATCGGACAATCTTTTGATCTTCTGGCAGCAGAAAATTTCGCGGGCGGCAGTTCTGGCCCTATCGCGAGCAGGCCCGCCCAGCCACCCTCAAAGTTCGCTGATAAAGGTCCCGGTGCCATCCAGAATATTCTTCAAAGTCTCGACAACCTCATCCATGTCAACCATATCCGGGTTAAAGCTGATCTCCAGCACATCATCGCCATTCAGCGCATCGGCATCCGCCGCCGCAATCTCGATCTTCAGCAGATTCGAACTCAGGGTGACTTTAACGCCATCAAGCGTCGACGGCTCGCCATCCAGAGTGATCTCCAGCTCATCTTCATCCGGATAGCGGCTCATCAAGAACATCTCGCCCTGGTTGCTGTGGCAGCAGAGCATGGCCATGTTGTCTTCTTCGTCGTCGCACGGGTTGACGATCAGTAGGGCGGTGGTCATTTGCATGGGAAATTCCTGTCTCGACGGACGTGTGGGGCGCAATTGGCCGCGATTCTGCCAGTCCGCGGGAATTTCTGCATGTGAGAGTGTCAGAGGATGTGTCGTGAGCTCGACGCGCATCAAGGGTCGTACCTGGCACGGATGTCCCGTAAAAACGGGCATTCACGCCGTCGTTTTCCGCCATGCCTGCTAGTGTTTATCGGTGCCCGGGCTTCGGTTTACGTGCCAATGACCGAATATGTCGCAGCACCGCAAGCAGACACATTGTCGCACCCTTTAAGCTGCGCAACGGATGAGCACCCGTAAAGGCATTGTTGCAGGTCCGCACAGTCGCTTTTGCAGATGCTCATTCAATGGAAGGTGAATGTGACCTGAGTGTCCCGTCCAGCTTCACCCACCTGTCACCCTGTTTCCTCTGCCCGAGAATCAGGAACAGGGCGACACAAGCCCCGCAAGGGGTGTTGCACGCGACGCTTTCCATCAATAACAAGCTTAAGCGGAGTACCACAGATGGCGTTCTTCACCGCAGCCAGCAAAGCCGACTTCCAGCACCAACTGCAAGCGGCACTGGCGCAGCACATCAGTGAACAGGCACTGCCACAAGTGGCGCTGTTCGCTGAACAATTCTTCGGCATCATTTCCCTGGACGAGCTGACCCAACGTCGCCTCTCCGACCTCGCTGGCTGTACTCTCTCTGCGTGGCGCCTGCTTGAGCGCTTCGATCACGCGCAACCGCAAGTGCGCGTCTACAACCCTGATTACGAACGCCACGGCTGGCAGTCGACCCACACCGCGGTCGAAGTCCTGCACCACGACCTGCCATTTCTGGTCGACTCGGTCCGCACCGAGCTGAACCGTCGCGGCTACAGCATTCACACCCTGCAGACCACCGTGCTAAGCGTACGCCGTGGCAGCAAGGGCGAGCTGCTGGAAATCCTGCCAAAAGGCAGCACCGGCGAAGGCGTGCTGCACGAATCGCTGATGTATCTGGAAATCGACCGCTGCGCCAACGCGGCCGAACTGAATGTGTTGAGCAAGGAACTGGAACAGGTTCTCGGTGAAGTCCGCGTCGCGGTCGCCGATTTCGAGCCGATGAAAGCCAAGGTCCAGGACATCCTCACCCGGCTCGACAACAGCGCCTTTGCCGTCGATGCCGACGAGAAGAACGAAGTCAAAAGTTTCCTGGAATGGCTGGTGGGCAACCACTTCACCTTCCTCGGCTACGAAGAGTTCGTGGTCACCGATCAGGCCGACGGCGGCCACATCGAGTACGACCAGAGCTCCTTCCTCGGCCTGACCAAATTGCTGCGCACCGGCCTGACCTACGAAGACCTGCGCATCGAAGATTACGCCGTGGCCTACCTGCGCGAGCCGACCCTGTTGTCGTTCGCCAAGGCCGCGCACCCGAGCCGTGTGCACCGTCCGGCTTATCCGGACTACGTGTCGATCCGTGAAATCGACGCCGACGGCAAAGTCATCAAGGAACACCGTTTCATGGGCCTGTACACCTCTTCGGTGTATGGCGAGAGCGTGCGGGTCATCCCGTTCATCCGCCGCAAGGTCGAAGAGATCGAGCGCCGCTCCGGCTTCCAGTCCAAGGCTCACCTGGGCAAGGAACTGGCACAGGTCCTCGAAGTGCTGCCGCGTGACGACCTGTTCCAGACCCCGGTCGACGAGCTGTTCACTACCGTGATGTCGATCGTGCAGATCCAGGAACGCAACAAGATTCGCGTGTTCCTGCGCAAAGACCCGTACGGGCGTTTCTGCTACTGCCTGGCCTACGTGCCGCGCGACATCTATTCCACCGAAGTTCGCCAGAAAATCCAGCAAGTGCTGATGGAGCGCCTGAAGGCCTCCGATTGCGAATTCTGGACGTTCTTCTCCGAGTCGGTACTGGCCCGCGTGCAGTTGATCCTGCGTGTCGATCCGAAAAACCGTCTCGACATCGATCCGCTGCTGCTGGAAAAGGAAGTGGTCCAGGCCTGCCGCAGCTGGCAGGACGACTACGCCGCACTGACCATCGAAAGCTTCGGCGAAGCCCACGGCACCAACGTGCTGGCCGACTTCCCGAAAGGCTTCCCGGCCGGTTACCGCGAGCGTTTCGCGGCGCATTCGGCCGTGGTCGACATGCAGCACCTGCTGAGCCTCAACGAAAAAAATCCGTTGGTGATGAGCTTCTATCAGCCGCTGGGTCAGGTTTCCGGCCAGCGCGAGCTGCATTGCAAGCTGTATCACGCCGACACGCCGCTGGCGCTGTCCGACGTCCTACCGATTCTGGAAAACCTCGGCCTGCGCGTGCTGGGTGAATTCCCGTACCGCCTGCGTCACACCAATGGCCGCGAGTTCTGGATCCACGATTTCGCCTTCACTGCCGCTGAAGGCCTGGACCTCGACATCCAGCAACTCAACGACACCCTGCAGGACGCCTTCGTCCACATCGTCCGTGGCGATGCCGAGAACGATGCGTTCAACCGTCTGGTGCTGACCGCCGGCCTGCCATGGCGCGACGTTGCGCTGCTGCGTGCCTACGCCCGTTACCTGAAGCAGATTCGTCTGGGCTTCGACTTGGGTTATATCGCCAGCACCCTGAACAACCACACCGACATCGCTCGCGAACTGACCCGGTTGTTCAAGACCCGTTTCTATCTGGCGCGCAAGCTCGGCAGCGATGATCTGGAAGACAAGCAACTGCGTCTGGAACAAGCGATTCTGACCGCACTGGACGATGTCCAGGTGCTCAACGAAGACCGCATCCTGCGTCGTTACCTCGACCTGATCAAAGCCACCCTGCGCACCAACTTCTATCAGACTGACGCTAACGGCCAGAACAAGTCGTACTTCAGCTTCAAGTTCAACCCGCATGCAATCCCTGAGCTGCCGAAGCCAGTGCCGAAGTTTGAAATCTTCGTCTATTCGCCACGCGTCGAAGGCGTGCACCTGCGCTTTGGCAACGTTGCCCGTGGTGGCCTGCGCTGGTCCGACCGTGAAGAAGACTTCCGTACCGAAGTCCTCGGTCTGGTAAAAGCCCAGCAAGTGAAGAACTCGGTCATCGTGCCGGTAGGCGCGAAGGGCGGCTTCCTGCCGCGTCGCCTGCCACTGGGCGGCAGCCGTGACGAGATCGCGGCCGAGGGCATCGCCTGCTACCGCATCTTCATCTCGGGTCTGTTGGACATCACCGACAACCTGAAGGACGGCGCGCTGGTGCCGCCAGTCAATGTCGTGCGTCACGACGATGATGACCCGTACTTGGTGGTCGCGGCGGACAAGGGCACTGCAACCTTCTCCGACATCGCCAACGGCATCGCCATCGACTACGGCTTCTGGCTGGGTGACGCGTTTGCGTCTGGTGGTTCGGCCGGTTACGACCACAAGAAAATGGGCATCACCGCCAAGGGCGCGTGGGTCGGCGTACAGCGCCACTTCCGCGAGCGCGGCATCAATGTTCAGGAAGACAGCATCACCGTGGTGGGCGTCGGCGACATGGCCGGTGACGTGTTCGGTAACGGCCTGTTGATGTCCGACAAGCTGCAACTGGTGGCTGCGTTCAACCACATGCACATCTTCATCGATCCGAACCCGAACCCGGCGACCAGCTTCGTCGAGCGTCAGCGTCTGTTCGACCTGCCGCGTTCGGCCTGGACCGATTACGACACCAGCATCATGTCCGAAGGTGGCGGTATCTTCTCGCGCAGCGCGAAGAGCATCGCGATCTCGCCGCAGATGAAAGAACGCTTCGACATCCAGGCCGACAAGCTGACCCCGACCGAACTGCTCAATGCCTTGCTCAAGGCACCGGTGGATCTGTTGTGGAACGGCGGCATCGGCACCTACGTCAAGGCCAGCACCGAAAGCCATGCCGACGTGGGCGACAAGGCCAACGATGCACTGCGCGTCAACGGCAACGAACTGCGCTGCAAAGTCGTGGGCGAGGGCGGTAACCTCGGCATGACCCAACTGGGCCGTGTTGAATTCGGTCTGAATGGCGGCGGTTCCAACACCGACTTCATCGACAACGCCGGTGGCGTGGACTGCTCCGACCACGAAGTGAACATCAAGATCCTGCTGAACGAAGTGGTTCAGGCCGGGGACATGACCGACAAGCAACGCAACCAGTTGCTGGCGAGCATGACCGACGAAGTCGGTGGTCTGGTGCTGGGCAACAACTACAAGCAGACTCAGGCCCTGTCCCTGGCGGCGCGCCGTGCCTACGCACGCATCGCTGAGTACAAGCGTCTGATGAGCGATCTGGAAGGCCGCGGCAAGCTGGACCGTGCCATCGAGTTCTTGCCGACCGAAGAGCAACTGACCGAGCGCGTCGCTGAGGGCCACGGCCTGACCCGTCCTGAGCTGTCGGTGCTGATTTCCTACAGCAAGATCGACCTCAAGGAGCAGCTGTTGGGCTCGCGGGTGCCGGACGACGATTACCTGACCCGCGACATGGAAACGGCGTTCCCGCCGACCCTGGTCAGCAAGTTCTCCGAAGCCATGCGTCGCCACCGTCTGAAGCGCGAGATCGTCAGCACCCAGATTGCCAACGATCTGGTCAACCACATGGGCATCACCTTCGTTCAGCGACTCAAAGAGTCGACCGGCATGAGCCCGGCGAATGTGGCGGGTGCCTATGTAATTGTTCGGGATATCTTCCACCTCCCGCACTGGTTCCGCCAAATAGAAGCGCTGGATTATCAGGTTTCCGCTGATGTGCAGCTGGAGCTGATGGACGAGCTGATGCGTCTGGGTCGCCGTGCCACGCGCTGGTTCTTGCGTGCCCGCCGCAACGAGCAGAACGCTGCCCGTGACGTCGCGCACTTCGGTCCGCACCTGAAAGAACTGGGTCTGAAGCTCGACGAATTGCTCAGCGGCGAAATCCGCGAAAACTGGCAGGCGCGCTATCAGGCTTACGTCGCAGCCGGTGTGCCGGAACTGCTGGCGCGTATGGTCGCGGGTACCTCGCACCTGTACACGCTGCTGCCGATCATCGAAGCCGCAGACGTCACCGGGCAGAACCCGGCCGAAGTGGCCAAGGCCTACTTCGCCGTGGGCAGTGCACTGGACATCACCTGGTACCTGCAACAGATCAGCGCGTTGCCGGTTGAAAACAACTGGCAAGCCTTGGCCCGTGAAGCGTTCCGCGATGACGTCGACTGGCAACAGCGCGCCATCACCATCTCCGTCCTGCAACAGGGCGACGGCACCCAGGACGTGGAAGCACGCCTGGCGCTATGGATGGCCCAGCACGACAGCATGATCTCGCGCTGGCGCGCCATGCTGGTAGAAATCCGTGCGGCGAGCGGCACGGACTACGCCATGTATGCGGTGGCCAACCGTGAGCTGCTGGATCTGGCACTGAGCGGGCAAGCGGTTGTGCCTGCGGTGACTGCGACTGCCGAGCTTGAATTGGCATAAGTAGTGGCTGAATGAAAAAGCCCCGGTATCGCGAGATGCCGGGGCTTTTTTATGCCTGAAGGATTTGTATTGCCTGTTCTGGCCTCATCGCGAGCAGGCTCACTCCTACAGTTGGAATGCGTCGCCCCCCTGTAGGAGTGAGCCTGCTCGCGATGGGGCCCTTTGTTTCAATACATCGTCGCGCTTAGCTATAAGGTTGTGTCGAAGTTGGGTAATCGACATTGCGTTCGAGAATATCCAAAGTGAACGTCACGGATTCCCCTGGTGCATCGCCATAAAGATAAATGTTCGGATCCGTCCGCAGTTTGCGTTTAATGAAGGCGTCGTTTCGTGCTTTCAGTCGAATATCGGCGCGGTTGCCTGTGAATTGGTCGAGCGTGACGTAGCGCCCGCTACTATCAACAAGGTTGTACGAAGTGGTGTCGCCTCCGGCTGGAAAATAGGCGCCGAGAAGGCCGTCACGGCCCTTGCTGATGAAGTAACCAAAATGCTGGGCGCTGCGTATTTGAATGTTGTAATAGTCGCCGTAGCAGCGGAAGTAAGCCACGATACCCTGCGCATCGTCATTGCCGCCATCATAGGGGACCATGCTTTCTGCTATTTCCGAATAGGCGTGAGCGGTTGTGAGAATATGGTCCGAATGCTTCGGAAACTGGATGGGATGCTGATCGACAAAAATAGCCGGGGCATTGCCGGCGCTTATTCGAGCGATAAAGGATTTCTCTGTATTTGTGCTCATGAACTTCTCTTTGTATAAAAATCGAATTCGAATTTAGTTAAACTGAACGAGCGTTGGCTCGCGTTCAAACAGTAATTGGCGATGCTTGTGGTGTCCAAGAGAAGTGCGTGAGTGAATGTGTATGTGTTAAAGATTTTTCGTGTGGTTTTGTCGATGCTTAATGATTTGCCATTTATAACTCTGCTGAAAGTGCTTGCTGATTGGCTTGAATAAAAAAGGCGTAAACGGCAGGTTTACGCCTTTTTATTTATCGCCGGGAGCAACAGCCATCAATGTTCCAACGGGATCAACACTTGCTCCTCTGGCGCCAATACCATGAACACCAGCAACTTGGCAGGCTTGCTCTGGCTGGCATTTTTCGACACTAAATGTTCGGAGCCGGCGGGTTCGTACCAGAACTGACCCTTTTTGTAAGTGATCGCCTGTTCACCCTTGACCTGAGAAATCACCTCACCTTCGAGCACATAGGCCATGGCGGTGCCTTCGTGTTTGTGAGCAATCGAGGATTGGCCGGGTTGGTAGTCGACTTCGATCATCATGGCTTTTTTGCCGGGGGCGTTTTTCAGCAGTTGTTCTTGCAGGACGGTGATTTTTTCGGAGGGGTCGTGGGCCAGGGCGGCGGTCGAAAGGCTAAAGGCGAGGGCGGCGGCGAGCAGGGGCAGGGCTTTCATGGCGGGTTACCTGTGAGGTTGGGTGTTGCTGATCACAGTAGTCCGCGGGGTGGGGCATTCAAACGGCCAATGTTCGCGAAGATGGGGGGGCCAATTGGCGGTGTCAGAGGGATTTGCGGCGCGGCGCAAGACGCCTTCGCGAGCAAGCTCGCTCCCACAGGGTTCGAGGTTGCTCAGCTATCTTGGGAGCAACGAATAACCTTGTGGGAGCGAGCTTGCTCGCGAAGGGGCCGGTTCAGACGATCGGGAAACTGTTGAAGTCCACGCTATTGGCCAGCCGGCTATCAATCAAATCGATAAACCCCTGCGCCTCGGGCCGGTTGAAATGCGCTTGCATCGCCGCTTCGGACTGCCAGCGGGCGCTGACCATCCAGCGGTGGCTATCCTCGGGGCAGCGGTCGACCAGGTAAGAGTCGCAGCCTGGGGTTTCGCGCAGGGTGTCGACGATTTTCTGCAGTTGCTTGCCCAGTTCGTCCGAACGGCCGGCGGCGGCCTGCACCTGGACGGTGTTGATCACTTCGTTGGACATTGCTCACACTCCTGAATCAGGCCGGACGAATCCTGCTCATTGAGGGATAACGCCTGTGCAGAATAGGCCCGCGCGGGTGAATCACCAATAACCAATCGGCAGTTAAAGCCTTATACCAACGGCTCATGACAGCTGTTCGAGGATGTCACGCAGGCGGTCCAGGGCGATGTCGATATCCAGCGTCTCGATGGCGCCAAAGCCGAAGTACAACGCGCTTTGCACCGGTTGCTGGTAATAGAAACTGTCGATGGCGTACAGCCCGACCTCGACCTTTTTTGCCAGCTCGATCACCAGCGCCAAGTCGATCGGCTTCTTGCACAGCGCCGCCATGTGGAATCCGGCGCTGGGCGGCACCGCTTCGAGCCAAGGCGAGAGGTCGCTGGCCATACGCGCGAGAATCCGCTCGCGACGTTGGGCGTAAATCGTGTGGCAGCGGCGGATATGCTTGAGCAGGCAGCCCTCGGCGATGAATTTGGCCAGCGCCCATTGCGGCAGAGTGGACGCATGCAGGTCGGTGAGCTGTTTGGCGCGGACCACCGCTTCGAGGATCGCCGGCGGCAGGATCGCATAACCCAAACGCAGCTCGGGCAGCAGGGTTTTCGAAAAGGTGCCGACGTAGGCAACGATGCCGCGCGGGTCCAGGCTGTACAGCGAATCCGTCGGGCGACCTTCGTAGCGAAATTCGCTGTCGTAATCGTCCTCAATGACGATCGCGCCCAGCTCAAAGGCGCGGGCCAGTAAGGCCTCGCGCCGCGCCGGACTCATCGGCATGCCCAGTGGGAACTGATGCGACGGCGTGACGTAGATCAGCCGCGTGTCATCGGGAATCATCTCGACCTGAATGCCTTCGGCGTCCACCGGGATGCCGACCACTTCGGCACCGTGGCTGGCGAACAACAAACGTGCCGGCGGGTAGCCGGGGTCTTCGATCGCCACCCGGCTGCCGGGGCTGATCAGTACGCGGGCGAGCGAGTCCAGCGCCTGTTGCGCGCCGTTGCACACCACGATGTCTTCGTCCTGGCAGTTCACCCCACGGGAATAGGCGATGTGCCGGGCAATCGCGTTGCGCAGTGCCGGCAAACCTTCGGGCACGCTGTAGAAGCCTTTGGACGTCGCCATCTGGCGCATCGCATGGGCAACACAGCGCCGCCAGTCATCGTGGGGGAATTGGCCCTTGCTGGTGGCGCCGCCAATGAAGTCGTAGCGCAGCGAACCTTCAAGGGTTGGATGACGGAGAAATACCGGCAGGTTGCGCCAGCGTTCGACCAGTTCGGCGCTGGCCAGCTCGCTGTGGCTTTGTTTGCGCTGAACCTGCGCCGGGCGGGCGTTGACGTAAGTGCCTTTGCCGACCACGCCGGTGAGGAAGTTCTCGTAAGTCAGTTGCGCGTAGGTGTCGGAAATGGTCTTGCGTGAAATGCCTAGCTGCTCGGCGAGCAAACGGCTGGGCGGCAGTTGCGTCCCCGCCGCCAGACGCCCGGATTCGATGGCGCCGCGCAGCTGTTGGTACAACTGACCGGCGAGGTCCTTGCGGCCGTTGATCACGACGTGAAGTTCCATACCGGCGCGGCTCCTGGGTCGATTGAAGTGTCGGGCAGATTAGCGCTGTTGTGCATTGAGCAGAAGTTGCGTGGAGTAAAAACCGCAAATTGGCGCAAAACCCCTGTAGGAGTGAGCCTGCTCGCGATAGCGGTGGATCAGCCACATCAATGTTGAATGACACACCGCTATCGCGAGCAGGCTCACTCCTACATGGAAATTCGGTGAATCCGTTTTCGGCGGTGTGTCCATAATTCGCGAAATTGGGGCTGTAACACGGTCACGACGGCGCTTACCGTGGACTCATCATTCTTGCCCCCGAGACCCGCCCATGTCCCCGCGTCTGGATTATTACAGCGCTTCGCCCAAGGCAATGAAAGCGATGCTTGCCATGGAGGCGCTGACCGCCAGCCTGAGTATCGAACAACCGCTGCTGCAACTGATCCGCATCCGTGCGTCACAGCTCAACGGCTGTGCGTTCTGCGCTGACATGCACTCGGTGGATGCACGCCGGGCCGGGGAGAGTGAACGGCGTTTGTATGCGCTAGCGGTGTGGCACGACAGCAACTTTTTCAACCCTCGCGAGCGTGCCGCGCTGGCCTGGGCCGAGGCGGTGACACTGTTATCGCAGAGCCGCGTGCCCGATGACGTCTATCAGCAGGCGCGCGAGCAATTCAACGAAGGCGAGTTGGTCGACCTGACCGTTGCGGTCAGCGCCATCAACAGCTGGAACCGCCTGGCGGTGAGTTTTCGCCAGACCCCGAGTGACTGATCAGTGCGAAAGCCTGTGGCGAGGGAGCTTGCTCCCGCTGGGGTGCGCAGCGCCCCTACATCTGCCGTGCCGGTTTGAATTGACATACCGCATGCTGAGGTTTTGCGACTGCTGCGCAGCCGAGCGGGAGCAAGCTCCCTCGCCACAAGGTGTGTCCTTCAGTTCGGTGGGCGTTGCGGTTTGACCGATGTGCCAAACGTGTTGCCCATCCGCGTACTCGTCGCCGCCGGAGTCGCCAGGCCGACCTGATTGGGCGGGCGCTTGTACACCGGCATACTCAGCGCTTCCTGGTTCTTCTGCGCCGCCGCCGCGCCGTCGGGGTTGTTGCCCATCTGCTGGCTCAGGCAATCGTAATTCGGCGCCTTGTAGCCGCCGACTGTCACCTCGACACAACCCAATGGCTGCTCGGCCCAGGCACTCGACAGCGCCGCCAGCAACAGCCCGCCCAGGGTGATTTTCCACAGTGTTTTCATGCTCGCCTCCTGGCCGGCCCGAAAGGGCCGCGCTATGGCTTGAGTCTAGTGCAATCCCTTGGCAAATCCCGTGATGGTTTTTTTGCACCAGCCGTCACACCAGATTCATAAACAGCCCTCAGGATGACGCTTTTCAGGGGTACGTCAGCCGTGCAGCGAGGCAGTTCGAGGGACAATCTTCAGCGTTCAGCGACGCACGTTTGTCTGGGGCTGCTGCTTGGCTTGCTCGCCGGCGAAGCGGGCGCTGAGCCGTCGCCGGCAGACCTGCGCATGACCTTGCACATCCCGGCGCAGGACCTGGCGCCGGCACTGGACCAATACAGCCGCGCCACCGGCGTTGCGGTGCTGGTCGACAGCCAGTTGAGTCGCGGGCGGCGTTCGTTGTCGGTGGATGGCGAGTACACCGCCGCCGAGGCCTTGCGCCGTTTGCTCGGCGGCAGTGGGCTGATGGCGCGCTATGCCCGCGCCGACGCGTTCACCTTGCAAGTGGCCGAGGTCGAAGACGTGCCGGTGTCCGCCGACAAGCCATCGCCGGCCAGTGCTGCGTTAAACCGTAGCTACGCCACGGCGGTGCAAGCGGCGATCGAGCGCAACCTGTGTCGCTCGCCGCTGACCCGCCCGGGCAGCTATCGCGCGGTGTTGCAGGTGTGGGTCGGGCGCGACGGTGTGGTGCAGCACAATCGGCTGGTCACTTCGACCGGTGATGTACGGCGCGACAACGCGCTGGTGGAAAGTTTTCGCACGCTCACAATCGACCGGCCGACGCCCAGCGCCTTGCGCCAGCCGGTCACGTTGCTGTTGTTACCGGAATCGGCAGGGAAACGCATGGAATGCACCAGATGGGAAGGAGTTTCCGGGGGATGAAAGATGCCGGACAAAGTTCGATGGGCCAGCTGTTCCTCAGCTCCTACGAGGATTTTCGCGTGCGCCTGCGCCGCCGTCTCGGTTCCGAGGACCTGGCCAACGACGTGCTGCACGAAACCTGGCTACGGGTCGATCGCATGGAGACCCCGCCGAACCTGCTCAAGCCCAACGCCTACCTGTATCGCATGGCCCTGAACATCGCCGCCGACCGCCGTCAGGCCGACGCGCGCCTGCTCACCGGCACTGAAGTCGAGGAACTGCTGCAACTGGGCGACGAAGCCCTCGACCCCGCGCGGGTGGTCGGCGGGCAAAAAGAGATGCAAGCCTTGCTCAGCGCCTTGTACGAACTGCCTGCACGGCGTCGGCGGATCTTTATTGCCGCGCGGCTCGAGGAGGCGCCGCACCTGGAAATCTCCCAGCGATTCGGCATCTCAACGCGCATGGTCGAGAAGGAAATCAAAGCCGCGCTGGGCTTCTGCGCCGCCAGACTGGAAAGAAAAGTGTTTCAGCGGTTCGGTCGCGGGGCCGGAAAACCGTCTAGCGAATAGTGACCCGATTAATCCGTTGAGAATTAGCGCGTTTGAACATCTTCCAACTGAAACCTGCCGAGCCATCGGTCAGCGAGCATCTACAAAGCGAAGCCCGCGACTGGCTGATCCTCCTGACCTCAGGACGCGCCACCGTGGCCGATGCCCGCGCTTTGCGCCAGTGGTGCGAGCAGAGCGGCGAACATGCCCGGGCGTTCGAGCAGGCGAAGGTTTTGTGGCACCATCTGCAACCGGCGGCGCAACGCTTGCAGGCCCCGCGCGGGTTTGGTCGCCGTGCCTTTCTGGGCGGGGCAGTTGCCGCCTCGGCGGCATTCCTGCTGGTGCGCGCCACCATCCCCGGTGGCTTCGAAGGGCTGGGCGCCGACTACATCACCGAAGTCGGTCAACAACGCCGCTTCGAACCGGCGCCGGGCGTGCAACTGGCGCTGAACACCCAGACCCGCATCAATCAGCGCGCGGTCGATAACGGCGTGCAGGGCTTTGAATTGATCAGTGGCGAAGTCGAAGTGCAGACCGCACGGTCGCCCTTGGCGATGCAGGCGGGAGGAGGGTGGTTGCGCGCCAGTCAGGCACGTTTCAACCTGCGCAACACCGATCAACAAGTCTGCGTGACCTGCCTCGACGGCGCGGTTGAAGTCGACGTTGAAGGCCGCAGCCTGCGCCTGGAACCGGGCCAGCAAGTCACCTACGACGCCCGGCAGGTGGGCAGCGTGCAAACCGTCGACACCGCCGCCGTGATGAACTGGCGCCAACGAGTGCTGGTGTTCAACGGCGCGACCCTCAGCCAGATGATCGACGAAATCAACCGCTACCGCCCCGGCATGTTGCTGCTGCTCAACCGCGACCTCGGCCAACGTCGCGTCCAGGCCCGCTTCAGCCTCGATCAACTGGCCGGCGTTGCATTGCTAATCCGCGATGCCTACGGCGTCAAATGCACCGAACTGCCCGGCGGCGTGGTCGTTCTCAGCTAGCACTATTTTGGGGGATGGACCGAGTACATATCCATTGCTGCGGTAACGGCTGCTTAGGGTTTCGCCCTTACGGCGACTCACTTTTTTTACAAACGCCTAAAAAAAGTAAGCAAAAAAACGCTTGCTCCTACGTCCGGCCCACTCGCTAAAGCTCGGGGTTCCTTCGCTCCGGGATCGATCCGGGCGCAGCGGCTCCGGTTTGCTTCGCTGCACCTCCTTCCGCTGTATTTGGCTGCGCCAAACAGTCGCTGCGCTCCCACGCCCGGATCAATCCCGGAACGAAGCCTCCCGACGTCGCCCGTGAACCAAGATCAAGAGCTTTCGGCGAGCTGACACTCGGCCATTGAGTGGGGCGGCTTCGCCGCATGCTGTGCTCGCGAATCGAAATTGTAGGAGCTGGCCGGCCAACAATAGCAGCCTGCCAGCCAACCGTTCCCCAACTGACTGCCCTCAATCCAATTGTAGGAGTGAGCCTGCTCGCGATTACGGTCTGTCAGCAGACCAATATCTACTGGCTGAACTCAGTCTTTGTGGGAGCTGGCTTGCCAGCGATGGCGGCCTACCAGCCAATCACCCTCCGACTGACCAAACCCAATCCAACCTGTGGGAGCGGGCTTGCTCGCGAATGGGGTCTATCTCTGCCAACTTCCTAAACTGACCCACCGCAATCGCGAGCAGGCTCACTCCTACAAAAAGCTGCGCTGACCCCAGCTATTGCAACGGCCCCATCACCTGCCGATACCGCTCAACCCCCTGCGCCGTCTGCCGACTCAACCGAATCTCCAACCCCAACGGATCCTCCCGCCGATTCCCACTTAACTGCCGCCACCCCTTATCCACCTCCCAAACCCGAACCTGCACATCACTTACCTCATTCAACACAGCAACCCCATTCCCAGGCGCCGGCAACGTATACCGACCCCGCGCCTCAGCCACCGCCCGATACAACGTGTCACCCTTGACCCACCAGCGAACCCGCTGCAACGCCCCCGGCTGATCCGCCGCACTGCGAATAATATCCAGCCGAAACCCCTTGCTATCACTACTGCGCACAGTAATCGCAGCCGGCGCCGTCACCGGCTCATCATCCACCCCAACCTTCTTCGGCTCACTCAACTCCACCCCCGCACGCATATCCACATCCCGCTGCAACTGATTCAATACCCGCAACAAACTGTCACTCTGCTCACTGCTCGCCTGCAAATGACTGTCCGCCCGCGTCACACTGTCCAGCCCGCGCCAGGCAATCAAACTCACCACCGCCATCAGCAGAATCGCGACCATCACCTCGATCAGGGTAAAACCGTCCTGGCCCCTCATTGCAGACTGATCCGACCGCTGCCATCACGCAGCACACTCAACCGATTCAACCCATCCGACAACGTCAATTGCAGCGGCGGATTAATCCACTCAGCGTTCAGCACCACTTTCTGCTTCGGCTCCACTCGCACCTCCACCTTCGGACTCTGCCAGGCACGCGGCCGCAACTGCGCATCCCCAGCAAAATGATCAAACCCCTTGCCACTGTCACTACGCCGACTAAACCGAAACCCCTTGGCATCACTCACCCACACAATCGGCCGGCCATCCGCGTGGGCCTCCGCTTGCGCAACTTGCAGCAACTGCGCCACCCGCTCGGCATCCTTGCGCAGCAACTGCAACGGATCAGGCTTGATACTCAAACTGATCGCCGCACTGGCAATCCCAATGATCACCAGCACCACCATCAACTCGATCAACGTAAAACCCAATTGCCTGTTCATCGCTCGCATGCTCCTTTGCATCACACGCCATCGTGCACGGCCAACATGTAAGGCATGTGAAATAAAACGGAGAGAATTACCGCGTTGGCTGGCAGCAGGGACAACAAGGAGTGACAACCCATGAAGCTCACCGCACGGATTACCCCAGCGCAAACGGCCCAGGCACTGGCACTGCTCGCCGCCCTGGTCGTTGCTGCTGCTAGTAGTGGAGGGTAATGCGATGGTGAGGGAGTAGGGAGACGCTCCGGTTGGTGATGGATCCGTTGCCGGAAGAGCCAGGGTTGCCGTGCCGACACGATCCTGACGGGCCCGGAGTGGTGAGGACCGTTCGTCGCTAAAGCACGGGTACCTGTCAGGTTTGACAGGTGTGCATTTGCGTCATTCAGGGTTGAATCACTCCGCCACACTTATTTCACTATCGGAGTTTTCACCATGTCGACGTCCCAATCCAATGCAATCGCACCCTCTATCGTTACCGTCGAAACAGCCAGCGGTATACAAATTCCAAATGGTGCTGAAATCAACGAGACGAGGGTTACTATTACCGGTATAGCGGAAAAAGAGCAGGAAGTTGAAGTGTTTGATGGTTCGGTAGCCAAGGGTCGAGTCTTGGTCGATTCAAGGGGTACCTGGACCTTTACCTTGACAGGTTTGAACCTGGGTCCGCACTCCATTTCGGCCAAGGCGTTATACGGTTCGGGAGTCGTGTCGCCGGCATGGCTGTTCACTGTGGTTCCAAAAGCATAAAAATTGGCTCCCGGCTTGATCCTCTAAATATGAGGGTCAGGCTCAGGAGCTTTAAGGGCGGCTCAGCAAGGTATCGAGTGTGCCCAACGGTAGCGCCTCCTGGCTACGGTCAAACACTTGCGCGTCAACCTTGAGCCACCGCCTATTCTCCGCCAAGGCAACAACCTGTCCACAGCGCTACAACCGCATAACTCGCCATATGGATTCCGCAAACAGGGCGATCGAACGCTCATCGCTGCGCTCAACCCGGCCCCGGCGATGATCACCCGCAGCACCATCAACTCGATCAACAAAAGACCCTGCTGCCTGCTCATCACCCGCGCACTCCTTGGCGTCCCACCCCATCGTGCAAGGCGAACATGTAAGGCATGTGAAATAAAACGGAGAGAATTACCGCGTAGGCTGGCAACAGGGACAACAAGGAGCGACAACCCATGAAATTCACCGCACGGATTACCCCGGCGCAAACGGTCCAGGCACTGGCACTGCTCGCCGCACTGGTTGGCGTCGCGACGTGGTCGTCGCTGCTGCTGACTTCGGCGCAATCCCACACGCCAGCGGCCGCCCCGCAAATGCTCGCGGCGCGGAGTGATAGTCCGGCGTTGCAGTGGTTTTCCAATGAGACCGCGCCGGTGGATATCAAGGTGAGTGGGGTGATGGCGGGGGGGAGTGGGGCGGTGGCGATATTGAGCTTGAACGATGGGCCGCCGAGGAGTTTTTTGGTGGGGGAGAAGGTTGGAGTTGGGGTGAGGTTGGTGGGGGTTGAGCGGGATGGGGTGGTGATTGAGCGGGGTGGGGAGAGGGTGAGGTTGGGGGTGGAGAGGTTGGCGGAGGGGGTGGTGTTGCCTAGGTTGGTGAGGCCTTGAATTGAAAGATCGAGTCAGCCATTTTGCTGCTGCCCCTTTTGGCCTGCCCGTTCAAGCGGCTCGGCGAGAGAGTAAGGTGAATAAACAAAGCATTTGATTGCTTTCGGCAAGAGCAATCATGTCACGACATACCGCTATCCTACAGAAAAGCAATCTAATTATTGAGGGGACCTTGAAGGCAGTCCTACATGCATTTTAGCAGCCATTTTCTTAGTAGAACATCCTTGAAGGGTTGGAGGAGCGCGTAGTGCAAAACTTTAATGTGCGCCAAAAAGCAGGCTACATTTGTAATGAGATAGACGTATTTTCATTTTTCTGTTCGTAGATTACAGGGTTAAGGGGAGAGGGAATGTCGATAAAGACCGGCGAAGCAATAAGTGGGGTTTACAGTGAGGCAAATAACTTTCTGATAATTGGCCTGACGGGGCGTACTGGTTCAGGATGCTCTACGGCCGCTAGCAAGCTGGGCGGCACAAGTTTCGAATTTCCTGCGGACGGCTATGAAGGGCTCACGGAGAATGAGTTAAAAAAACATAAAATAATTCATAAGTACTTAAAGGGTAATGAATGGACCTCTTTTTATAAGATTGAGGTGCGATCCTTAATTACATATCACCTATTGCTTTTAGAAAGAGAACCGTTTGTATCGTACTTAATAGGGGTCTCGGGTGCAGGCATTAAGCAAGAGTCCGCAGCAGCGATTTATGATGACTCAAATAAGGTGCGAGAGGAAATTCTACGGCTTCATTCGTTTAATGGGAAGGTTGATCCTAGCGAGTTAGAGTCATGGATAGAGCTTTATTTTTCAACCTTGCCGCGTGTTGCTGAGAGTTTAAGGGAAAGCTTAGGTGGGGCTGCTTTTACCAAGCTTTACCAAAACTCTGGTGACAATATTAGATCCTCAGGTCTTGCAAATAGTAACATCTTTGACGCCGGCAAGATATTTAATTTTCCAAAGCATTTAAATTTTTTGATTAAGCTTGTTCGAAAATCCACAATAGCAAAAGGAATTCCGTGCAGGGTTGTTATAGATGCGATTAGAAATCCGTATGAGGCATTCTTTTTAAAAAGGAGGTATGCAAACTTCTATCTGATATCCGTGAATACGCCTAATTCGAAAAGATTGAGTAGTTTGCATGAATATAGAAAGCTTTCAATAAGGGAGATTTCGGATCTCGATAACAAGGAGTATCCTGGAAAACTTTCCGGGGCGAATAAATTTATCGCGCAAAATATTCAGGCTTGTATCGAGATTGCTGATATTCATATTCACAACTCCAAAACTAGCGAGTTCAATCAAAATGACTTGGTGAGTCAGCTAGCATGGTACCTAGCGCTTATGATGCATCCTGGGTTAGTGATGCCGACGTCAGTTGAAAACTGTATGCAAATAGCTTATACGGTCAAGCAAAGCTCTGGCTGTATTTCGCGACAGGTTGGCGCTGTGGTAACAGATACTGGCTACAGTGTAAAAAGTGTCGGCTGGAACAGCACTCCCCAAGGACAAACTCCATGCCTGTTAAGAAGTGCCGAGGACTTACTGAGCGGAATTAATGGTGCCGATTATAGTGAGTATGAAAAAAACGATAATGTGTTCCGCAAGGCTTTAAGTGATAAGTATTTTGATTTGATAAAAACTGGCGCCACTCAAAAACGAAATATCCCGTTTTGCTTCAAAGCGCTACAAAATGAAATTGAGGGTGAAAAGAATCAAGTTCACACGAGATCACTTCATGCAGAAGAAAACGCTTTTTTGCAAATTGCAAAATTTGGTGGGCAAAAACTTATTGGGGGTATTTTGTTTACTACCGCTAGCCCCTGTGAACTTTGTGCAAAAAAAGCGTATCAACTGGGTGTCACTAAAATAATATACATCGATCCCTATCCAGGTATTGCTATTGATCATATTCTTTCTGTCGGTGCAAAGAAGCCAATACTTGAACTATTTCGAGGGGCAGTAGGGCGTGCTTTTTATCAACTTTATCAGCCTTTGATGCCTTATAAGGATGAGTTGGAGTTGTTGTATGATATTCCTTCTTATCATAACCCTGAGAGTCCATCGAAAAGCTTCCTAATGAAAGAGAATGAAAGGTTGCACGCTCAGGTCGATGCTTTAAAAAATGAATTACGCAAATCAAAAGAAAATTAGAAGGTTGGAGCGGATTTGCTCTCTGGAAGCAAATCCAAGACCTTTTGCGTTGGCGTCAATTTATTTGCCCATTTTCTATTGTGTTGTCCGTTTTAGATGCAAAATATTTTTTGAAATCCATTCTTCATCCTTTCCAAGTTTGGAGAAAGGGCCATGAATTGAGGCCGCGCAACCTCTTAGCGGAACGTTGCGATCTTTAATGTCTGAAATAATCCAGTCAACATAGATTCGCCATTCGGAGATATCTACGTCTTTAACTTTCCCTATTGCAAGGATTGCCATTTCTGATGATCCTTTCCCTAGTAAGCGTTTGACTGCAATACGATCATCTGTCTTTACGTGCGTAAATCGTTCTTGTTGATTTTTTATGGAGTTTCCTACTCCGGCCTCCTTATTCTCGAATTTATTTGCATCCCAGCAATACCAGTATCCCCGTTGTAAAAATTTAGGTAGGACGTCTTTTGATCCTCCCCATGTAGCACCTACAAGCCAGTAATTTGTCGTCATTTTGTACTCGGATCTTGAGTTTGGGGAGGAAATGTGACGTGTTTGGAGATTTTTATACTGAGACTTTTCTATCGGGAATGGAGGCTGAATTGTTTTCTGGTAATATATCAGTCCCCTTGAAGTGCTCTTCTTGCTTGCATAATCTTTAATGTGATGGGCGCGCTTCAGTTCGCGCAAGTTAGCGCGTGAACGTTTTTTCATATACAACTCACGACGAATTGTTTTTACGTTACCGCAGAAGCAATCCGCGAAAGCTAAAAGCTAGCAAATAAATCAGAATGGAATATCTGTGTCGAAATTAACTGTACCTACTTTTTTATTTGCCTTGTGGAGCAGCTCCTCATTTTCAAGAAGATAATCTATCCCGTCTGCAGTTATTGAGAGTGCATAATATTCAGAGCCATTATACTCTTCGTCGATAGCGATGCTCTTATCTAGAAAGCCTACTCTTTCTAGCTTAATCGCCGCTAAACTCAGTATCCCTTGCTCAACACCTTTCAGGTCGTTGAATGTACTCCATACAGATACGCCATTCGGTGAGCTGGCGTAACTTTCAAGAACTTTTGCCAAAAGGCGATGTTCCACGTCACCAAGTTTATAATTGTATCCAGCCTTTCTGCGCGGATTTTTCTGAATATTTAGATCTTGTGAAAGCAAGCTTAAATTTGCAACTTCCTTCTTGATTAGTACGCACGGGTGATTTACAGCGGCCTCCAAATTTCCATCAGACCTTTCGCCATTGTAATCCGCGGGTGTAAGCCCCAAAAGATCAGTCGGGAAATGCAACTCGGTGTCTCTAGGTTTAACTATGAAGCATCTCTCTTTACCTAGCGTACCGACAAATAGGCCAAGTTCAAAAAGCACATTATCTCGTACGATGTGCTTTTTTTGATCTCTGATTTCTGCGATATCATCTGGTGTAAAAATGAAAATTGCGAAATCCACGGATTCCGCCATTTTTACCAGAGAGTCAATAGTGTTCTGAGAAAGGTTAAAACCATGCTTCCAAACCGTTACCTCTGCCTGATGATCTAGGTTTACGTTGAACGCATCAGCCACATCCAAGCTCTCTACTGCTGAAGCTATAAATATTCTTGGCTTTCTCATATGACTTCCTTAAAAACTCGACCCAGGCTGACCGCAAATTTTGAGCTAACCAGCAGAAAAAAGCGCAGCTTTTGGGCGTCCAGTGAGCGATTTTTATCCGCATTGTCACACGTTGACCTTGCCAAGAATAAACGCAAGCGCTCCATGAAGTATACATACCGCTAGGTGGGGTCCTGGTTTACGCATGGCCTCCACCCTTGGCGCTTCGAGCGACCTGGCTAACCAGATTTTTGTCAGGCCTTTGAAGTCGAATCCGGTCGATACAGGCTACGCACCTCGCCTAGTAATTCGCCGGCCTAAGTGCAGCGCCGCTTAGCCTAGCCCAGCTCTGAGTTGAACGAGAGGCCTTACGTCTTGCTGGACTTTAGGAATTAAGCGGCGCTTCTACGATTGCAAGGGTGGTGGTGGCGGTGGTGGCGGAGGGGCCGGCACAAATCCCATCAGATCAACAATTTGACTTGCGAGATCAGGCTCAACAGCTGTTAGAAACTCGTTCGCTAGCTTCACATAAAAGTCATAAACATCGTCATCGGAAATTATCCACCCCACTTGAGCGTTTTCTAAGGCCGCATTGAAAATGCTTAGTTGCGTCGGACGCATCAAAATATCCAAAATATTGGGAAAAGTTTAGAGATGACGATATGAGTTGTAGAGAAGCTGCCACTTTCTTTTAGGTATTCAATCGCTTCATTTTTCTGATTAATAACAGCTAAATGCTCTGGGCTTTGTAATTGGTCCAGCGCTCTCTGTAGTTCACCAGCCGCTGCCACTCCATGCACCGGAGGCGGAGGCGGAGGCGGAGGCGGAGGCGGAGGTGGAACAGGGATTGGGATTGCTGGCGGCGGTGCGTCAAGTTCCACTGGCGGCGGCTCTGGGAGCTCAGGCTGTTGTACTAGTTTTTTATAATGGGAAAAAGGGGACGGATTTATTTTTAATGGGAAAAAGGGGACGGATTTATTTTTGGGAAAAAGGGGACGGATTTATTTTTGAAAATAGATCCGGACCCTTTTGAATGTTCAGCGGGCGAATAAAATCATCCACCTACCGCCGCACAGGTGGTCGCGCATCTAACGGAGCAAGCTCTGACTGGGCACCGTATCTAGACCTGCCTAGTCGCCCAAATCAACGGCATTACCGTTAGCCCGAACATAATAATTATCGAATTCACCGCTTTCGACGAACACAAAGCCATGGCGAATGTAAAAACGATTTGAGGGGCTTCCCTTAAGAGCACCAACCCTGATCGGACGCCCGATCTCATCAGCCTCTCTGAAGAGCCGAGTAAGAACTTCAGAGCCGATTCCTGCTCCTTGAGCACTGGGTATCACATACAGGTGGTCAAGCAGAAGCTCGCTCTGGTGGTCTTTGATTACGACAAAACCGACCAGATCACCTGATACTTCTATGCGGCGTGTGCTGTTAGCGTCGAACCCAGCAAGAAATCGTTCGCGCGCACGATCCGGGTTAAATCGTCCAAGCCGTTCAAGGCTCTCGCGCATGGCCTCAATCCTGATGGCCACCAGATCTTCCAAGTCGTTATTGGAAGCTGCGCATAAAACGACAGCGGAGTTTTGATCAGCGGAGGCTGGCATTTCAAGCACCCTAAACATGGCCGGTCAGTCATTATAGAAAACAGAATCCGCATCACCACTACTGTCTCGGTTCAATGGAGGCGATGGCTCCGTATCAGCTTCAGAGGGATGTGTTCGCCGGACGCTTACGTCTGTTGGGGCAAGGGGATGGATCTGCCGTGGGATCCGAGACGCACTGAGGATTGCGATAAACAGCAATGTTTAAAAAGACATCTCCTGTCACGCTCCCAGGCTACATATCCTTGCGCCTTTGCCTACAGCTACGCCAGAATCCGCCGGCTTGTGAGCTTTGTACCGGGTCTATATCGTCTATGGATCGCTGGCAACCCGGCGATCGGGTTTAGCGACCTGACCAGGTATGAGTTCAACGACGCTCCAGTTTGTCGCAGACGTTTGCGATGACGCTATGGTGGCTGTGCGTGGGAGACCTTCGGGTCTGCCGGGTCTTATACCTCTCGGTTCGCTAACCCGCGCACAGCTGCCACCCTTACTTGTTTAGCGACAGGTTTTGGTGGTTCCACCAGGTATAAAAATGGAGCTTCACCATGATCAAACCAACACCCAACCCGCCCGAGACCGATCCCACGTCTCCCTACGAATCCCTCGATTCAAACAAGCTCCACGAAGCCGCCGACCGTGCGCTCGATCATTACCTGACTCCACCCAATCTCTTGCCTCCGCCGCGTAAGGCGCGTGGGATGTATGCGGTGACTGCGGATACTAAAAACGAAGAACTGCTGGCCGATGCCAGTGAAACGCTTGCTTCGGCGAAGACGATTGCTCAGGACATTTCCAGTCTGTTGCCGGCGCCGCAGCGGCGGGCGTTGTTGGGGGTTGCTCAACTGATCATGTTGGGGGAACTGGCGGTGAATCGGGTGATGGGTAATTTGGAGGTGTCGGGGTGATGTGCAGTGGGGTGCCAGCGGGTTGATTTGGCGGTAGCTCTGGCGCCTTCGCGAGCAGGCTCGCTCCCAGAGTTACTGTGTCGCCTTTGAATAAAAAATGGGGGCTGATTTATTTTCTGAGGATAAAACAGTCCCCTTTGAGTGCCCGACTTGGCCGACATTACTAGCCACATTCTCAGCGAGAACGCGCGCCGTTACAGGCTGTGAGGTGCAATCAACACAGCCAGATCAGAAGGTAACCCCGCCGATGGCCATTCGCTGCCATAGAGCCTTCTTCCCTCACCAGCTATCCTGCGCGCCCAGCGAATGACAGGAATCAGCTGTTTGGGCACAGCAATTTAGGCTTTGTCCTACAGCCAGCACTTGGCCGTTTCGATAGCGTCAGCTATTGAACTCTCAAGTCGAGATTCCCGAAATGGACAAGGATGAGTCATGAGTGAATATGGAAACGTGCCAAGGCCCGCACTGCCTAACCCACCAAGAAAAAAGATCTACCGAGGCGTAGAGCCGGTCGATCTGCATGCCAAGTACTGGGCGGAATACCCTGAGGCTCCGCCGGAAAAACCGGCTGCTGTTAAGGCGATAGCGGAGCCAGGGTTTTATATCGTTCAACAAGTCATGCCGCGCTCCGCGTTAGAGGCGGCGTTGTTCGATAAGCCGGATGGTGCAACGCTTGAGAATTTCACGCGTCTCAACCCTCACGTCACCGGCTACGCCAAGCCCGGTCAGCTCATTGTGCTGAGCGATCCGAACAATCTTCAGTGCACGCGTGAAGAAACATTGCTCATGGAAGCCGCGCAGAAAGTGGACGCGGCGCTCAAACCCATGAGCGACGAAGAAGCCAGCTTCATGGTTCAGTATCGGAGCCAGATAGAGTCCGTCCTTTCGCAAGGCTCAACCTCAATCGGCGTTGGTGAATCGATCTTTGCCAAGAACCTGGAAGACGTGAAAACCTCGCTCACGGAAATCGAAGCTCTGCACCAGAAAAGTTTTCAGCGCGACGGTCACTTGCGTAGCTCAGAGTTTTTCGCTGAGCGTGCACGTCTGTTTGGGAAGCTCGATAGACAGCTCAACGGCTTAACCCGAAAGGGTATCGGCTTCCCTGATCATCCAAGTCTGAAGTCAGCCCTCGGCATCTCAAGTAAAAGCCTGGTTCATCATTGGAGTCTGGCTGGCGCGCCGGGACAGATTCCTGGTTATGCCACGCACGCGGAAGGTGTCGCCAAAGCAGCCAAGGTCGTAAAGTACGGCGGTTGGGTCGGCACGGCCGTGGGCGGCGGGGCGTCTTACATTAAGGTTCAGGAAGTCTGTGCAGCTGGCGACGTAGATGCCTGCGAGAAGATCAAATATACCGAGGGGGGTAGTTTCATCGGAGGAGTAGCCGGCGGCGCTGCTGCCGGTGCGTTTTTGACCGGCTCCACGGCTGGAATTATCTGTGTCGGCTTGGGTGTACCTACAGGCGGCATGGCAACTTTGGCATGCGGCGTCATTGTCGTCGCAGCAGGCTCATATGCTGGTGGCGCCCTCGGAGGGGCTACAAGCGAATGGGCTGGTGAGAAGATCTATGAGGCAGTTAAGTGAGTATGACTTTCGTTGATAAAGTACTTCTGTCCATCGCTGTCGTTGACCTAGCAGGGCTTTTTCTTTGGATAGCCGTCTGTTTGCACTTGGCGTATACAAAGATGGATTTGATGTTGGAGCACCTGAAAAATTGCTCAGCCATTATGACTCGCGCTCCCCTTAGGCATGGTGGGCCTTGGGGTAAACTTCTGCTCGTCGGTGGCATTTCAGGGATTGTGACCTTTCCTGGGTTTTATTTGAAAAGGGGCGAGCTGAGTTCCGAAGATTTAGCCAGTTTTCCAGCTCCACTCAAACGAAAGCTCGCTGTGCTGCAATGGAGCGTGATTGGCCTGCTACTGGTCATGATCTGTTTTGGTATAGCTGTGAAGTCAGGTTTTGTTTAGCCCTGTCGCACCGCCCGGTCCGCACCGGTGTCACGGGAAGCTCACCATAAACACCAGTGTTTAAAAAGACATCTCCAAACACTCTCCCAAGCTACACATCCTTGCGCCATTGCCTACAGCTACGCCAGAATCCGCCGGCTTGTGCGCCTTGGGGCCAGGTTCTATTGTGGTCGAGTCGCTGACGAATCAGCGACCGGGTTTCGCAGCCCGGATCAATCAAGGCGCACAGCGCTCCAAATCTCGTTGCCGTTATGGCAATGACGCTTTATGGCGGCTGTGCGCGGGATACCTTCGGGTATGCCGGGTTCCTTGATTCCCGGTCTGCGAACCTGCGTACAGCTGCCACCTCTCTTCGTTTCGCAGCGAAACGTGGCGGCTCCAATAATCAAGGAGCTTCACCATGATCAAACCCACACCCAACCCGCCCGAAACCGATCCCACGTCTCCTTACGAATCCCTCGATTCAAACAAACTCCACGAAGCCGCCGACCGTGCGCTCGATCATTACCTCTCGCCACCCAATCTCCTGCCCCCGCCACGTAAGGCCCGTGGGATGTATGCGGTGACGGCGGACACCAAGAATGAAGAACTGCTGGCCGATGCCAGTGACACGCTTGCTTCGGCGAAGACGATTGCTCAGGACATTTCCAGTCTGTTGCCGGCGCCGCAGCGGCGGGCGTTGTTGGGGGTTGCGCAACTGATCATGTTGGGGGAGTTGGCGGTGAATCGGGCGCTGGATAATCTGGAGTTTTCGGGTTGATGCGAGGGCTGGGAACACCTGTCGGTTGATCAGGTGTCTGTTCTGACGCTTTCGCGAGCAAGCTCGCTCCCACAGGGTTTTGTGTTGGTCGAGGGTATTGTGTGCCGCGCTGAAACCTTTGGGGGTTGGCTCTGGTTGTGATCTTTTGGGCTTGCCTTCCAAAAGGCGAAATCAAAAGATCGCAGCCTTCGGCAGCTCCTACGGTGGGCGGGTTAGGAGGGTTTCTAGTTTTGCCAACGGCGGCGCGTCCTGGTTGCGGTCGAATACTTGGATGCCGATCTTGAGCAGCCGTCCGTTTTCTGCGGGGGCGATTACCTGTTCGCAACGCAGTGATAGTCGTCCTTGATCGCATTCGACCGCTTTCATGCCTTTCGGCAAATTGCCCTCCAGCCGCAACTCCGCCATGCGGCTTTGCGCCGCGATCAGCGCAATCGAGCGATCCCGCAACACCCCATTACTCTGCGTCATCAACCCCGCCACGCGCACAGCCGCCGACATCGCCACGGCAATAATCGCCAGTGCGACCAACACTTCAATCAGGGTGAATCCTGCTTCTCCATTACGCGGGCGCATCAAAGCCTCAACCCAGAAAACAACCCCTGACGCTAACCCCCGTCCTTGACGGCTTGACGACCAAAACACCCGAGGATTTTCAACATCCCTGACATATCTTCTTGCAACACTGCGCGTCGAAATCGAATCAAGTCAGGGAATGTCGAGATGGATATCGCACCGTGCACACCGCTTCATACACCGTTGCGCAAGCCGCGCGGGCAGCAGGGTTTTACGCTGATCGAGATCATGGTGGTCGTGGTGATTCTGGGCATTTTGGCGGCGATGGTGGTGCCCAAGGTGCTCGACCGGCCGGATCAGGCGCGGGCGACGGCGGCGAAGCAGGATATTGGTGGGTTGATGCAGGCGTTGAAGTTGTATCGCCTCGACCACGGCACTTACCCGAGCATGAATCAGGGCTTGAAAGTGCTGGTTGAACGTCCGGCGGATGCGAAGAACAGCAACTGGCGTTCGTACCTGGAGCGTTTGCCGAATGATCCGTGGGGCCGTCCTTATCAGTACCTCAATCCTGGCGCCAACGGCGAGATCGACATCTTTTCCCTCGGTGCCGACGGTCAGCCTGATGGCGACGGCGTGAATGCCGATATCGGTTCCTGGCAGCTGTAAGGCTGGCGATGAACATGCGTTCGCTCAATGGGGCGAAGCAACGGGGCATGGCGATTATCAGCGCGTTGTTGATTGCGGCCGTGGTGGCGGTGATCGCGGCGGGCATGTTGACGCGCCAGAGTGTGGCGACCCGTGCGTTGGAGGCGGATCAGCAGCGGATTCAGGGGCGTTGGGTGGTTCAGGGTGGGCTGGAGATCAGCCGCCAATTGCTCTGGGACGCACGTCTGCGCGATCCGCTGACCCGGCTCGATCAGCCTTGGGCGCAACGTTTGAGCGCGCAGGGTTTCGAGGGGCGGCTGGAGGATGAGCAGGGCAAGTTCAACTTGCGCAATCTGGTGGCCAACGAGCGGGTTGACGAGGCGCAGGTCGCGGCGTTTCAGCGTTTGTGCGAGTTGATCGGGGTCAGCGCCGGGCTAAGCCAGCGCATCAGCCAGCGGGTGATTGCTTCCTACCCTCGATTGCTGAATCCGCAGATTGCCGAGACATCAAAAGCTGGTTTTGACAGTGGCCGAATCACCTCGCCGGACGCTGCACGCAAACCGCAAAAACCGACGCTGCCGATGCTGCGCAGCATTGACGATTTGCGCAGTGTCGACGGGGTCAATGAAGCGGTGATGGCCAAACTGGCGCCATACCTGACGGTGATTCCTACGACGACGTGGCTTAACGGCAACACCGCCACCGCGCCAGTCTTGGCCGCTTATGTGCCGGGGCTGTCGCTGGAGCGTGCGCAGGCGTTGATCAATGAGCGCGATGCCGGGCGCTGGTTTATCAACCGTGGCGATTTCGTCAACCGCTTGCGCATGCCACAACTGGAGTTGACCAGCGTAAAAGTCGGCATCACCAGTGACTGGTTTCGTCTGCGTGGCGAGGCGCGGCGGGATCAGCGTCGGGTCAGGCTTGAGGCGTTGTTGCATCGTAGTCAGGACCGGTTGCCGCAAGTGATTTGGTCGCGGGTGGGCGTATGACCCAGTTGAAGGTTGCATTACCGCCGCTGGCGGAACTCGATTTGAACAGCGAGTTGGACTGCGCCTGGCTGGATCGTCAGGGCCAGGTCAGCCGCGAAGAACGGCTCAGCCTGGGTGAGTTGGGGCAACGGTCGAAATCGCCGCCCCTGCTGTGTTTTCTCCACCCGGCCGACAGCCTGCTCGCGAGTCTCGACGTGCCGCCGTTGCCAGCCAACAAAATGGTCGCGGCGGTGCAGTGTGCGGCGCAGGCCTTGATGCTCGGTGACAGTCGCGAGATGCACATCGCACATAGCCCTCGGGACGAGGCCGGGCAGGTGCAAATTGCCTGGGCACCTCGGCAGCAGTTGCTGCGGTTTGCTCAGTTACTCAAACAGGCCGGGCTGACGCTGCGCGGTCTCTACCCGGCGCCGTACAGTTTGCCGGTGCTGCCCGGCAGCGTGGCGTGCGTGCAGGACGGGCATTTGCTGCTGCGCGACAGCGTGCAAGTGGCGCGGGTGCAGCCGTTGTTCGATGACGGCCTCGACGGTGTCGTGTGGGAACCGGGCATCACGCTGCACTGGATCGGTGATCATCCGCCAGCGGGCTCCGAACTGCCGATGAGCGATGCGCAGCGCTGGGCGGGGCCGCTTCCCGGCTGGGGTCTGCATGGCGCCGTTCAACAGCAGCAGACCGAACATCGCGGCTGGGGCCGGGCGATCGGCTTGTCAGCGTTGGCTGTGGCGGTGTGGGTGATCGGTTTGAACCTGTACGCCGCCCGCGAAGCCAGTCAGGGTCAGCAATTGAAAGCCCAGATGAGCCTGCGGGTCAAACAGGCGTTCCCCGAGTTGCCGGTGATTCTCAACCCGTTGCAGCAGGCCCGCCAGCAACTGGCCGTGCGGCAGAAGGGCGCGGCGGATGATCCGGCGCAGACCTTCAACCGTCTGGTGTTGCAGGCCGGCAGCGGCATACCGTCAATGGCCGGCAGTGTCGAGCGGTTGACGTTTGTCGACGGTACGTTGCAACTCGGTTTGCTCAGCGATGCGCGCCGTGGCGGCAACGATCAGGCGTGGCAAAGCACCCTGGCGCAGGCCGGCATCAGCGTCACCGCCGACGAAGCAGGCTGGACATTGCGCCCGGCCAATGAAGCCACCCCGAGCGACAACGACGACAGCAGCGGAGCAGAAGATGAATAGGGCGACGCTGGCGCTGTACCGCGCCAAGTGGCAACGGCTCAACGCTCAGTTGCAGGCCCGCTGGCAGCCACTGGCGCCACGGGAAAAACGCATGGTCGGGGGCATGGCCGTAGCGCTGGTGGGCCTGTTGCTGTGGGTCGCGCTGATCCAGCCGCCGTTGAAGAAAATTGCTTATTGGCAAGCCGAAACCCCCAAGTTGCGCGCTCAGGCCGAAGCGCTGGAAGTGTTGCTGCGAGAAGTCAGCGTGCGCCCGGACGGGCAAAGCGTGGCGCAATCGCTAGAGCAGACGCTGCAGACCAGCGGCCTCGCCGGGCACTATCAATTACAGGCCGGGGAGGCCGGCGCGTGGCAGCTGACCTTCGATGCCGCACCGGCCGATGCCGTACTCGACTGGCTGTTAAGCACACCGCCGCAACTTTCTCTGCACGTGGTCGAGGCGCGCCTGCAACGCGCCGGCGAAGCCTCGACCGAAGTCACCGCCGGCACATTGTCAGGCACCGTTCGCATGGATCAGGCGCAGGGCGCTAAGGAAGCTTCATGAAGGAGTCACGCTGCAAACCGGCACGTCTGGCGCTGCCGTTGTTGCTGATGGCGTTGAGCGCGTGCAACAGCACCACGGCGCCGCAGAATCAGCCGCCGCTGCTGGTCGACAGTGAACTCGGTCGGCCGTTGGCCAACACCCAGCGCAGCGGTGATGCGGTGGCCGATCGCGAACGGGCGCAGGCCCAGGCGCGACCGGCGCCCAAGCAGTTGCACAACATCAGTCAGCGTGGGCGCGGTGGTGCTGCGGCGCCGAGCAACGCAGTCGCCCGCAATCCGTTGGGCGAGCAACCGGTGACGCTGAATTTTGTCGAGGCGGATATTCAGGCGGTGGTGCGTGCATTGTCGCGGGCCACCGGGCAGCAATTTCTCGTCGATCCACGGGTCAAGGGCACGCTGACGCTGGTGTCGGAAGGTCAGGTGCCAGCGCGGCAGGCCTACGACATGCTGCTCGCGGCGCTGCGCATGCAAGGTTTCAGCGTGGTTGATGTGGGCGGCGTCGCTCAGGTCGTTCCCGAGGCCGATGCCAAACTGCTTGGCGGGCCGATCTACAGCGCCGACAAACCCGCCGGCAACGGCATGCTCACGCGCACGTTTCGCCTGCAATACGAGAACGCGGTGAACCTGATCCCGGTGCTGCGCCCGATCGTTTCGCCGAACAATCCGATCAATGCTTATCCCGGCAACAACACCATCGTCATTACCGATTACGCCGAGAACCTGACCCGCGTCGCGCAGTTGATCGAAAGCATCGACACACCGAGCGCCATCGACACTGACGTGGTGCAGATCCAGAACGGCATCGCCGCCGACATCGCGCCGATGGTCGCCGACTTGCTCGACGCGCCGGGCAACGATCCGACGCAGAAAATTGCCGTGATCGGCGATCCGCGTTCCAACACCATCATCATTCGCGCCGGCAGCCCCGAGCGCACCGAGCTGGCGCGCAACCTCATCTACAAACTCGACAACGCGCAGAGCAATCCGAGCAATCTGCATGTGGTTTATCTGCGCAACGCCCAGGCAGCGAAACTCGCGCAAGCGTTGCGCGGTTTGCTCACCGGTGAGAGCGATAGCGGCAGCAGTGACACGGCGCGCTCGGTGCTCAGCGCGATGGGCAGCAGCACCGGCGGCAATGCCGGGCAGAACGGCCAGAGCAGCACGCCGAGCACTGGCACGACAACCTCGACTGGCAGTGGCGGAACCGGCGGCAGCTATGCGCAGGGCAATGGCGGCGCGGCCAGCAGTGGTGGCACGCAGAGCAGCGAACAGAACGTTGCCTTCAGCGCTGGCGGTGTGACGATTCAGGCCGACGCCACCACCAACACTTTGCTGATCTCTGCGCCGGAGCCGCTGTATCGCAACTTGCGTGAAGTCATCGATTTGCTCGACCAGCGCCGCGCGCAGGTGGTGATCGAGAGCCTGATCGTCGAAGTCGGCGAGGACGATGCCAGCGAATTCGGCGTGCAATGGCAGACCGGCAATCTTGGCGGCAAAGGCGTGATCGGCGGTGCCAATCTCGGCGGTTCGGGTCTTAATACCAATGGCAAAACCAGCATAGACGTACTGCCTCAAGGGTTGAACCTTGGCTACGTCAACGGCACCGTCGACATTCCCGGCATCGGCAAGATTCTGGATTTGAAAGTGTTGGCTCGGGCGCTGAAGAGCAAGGGCGGCACCAACGTGCTGTCGACGCCGAATCTGCTGACGCTGGACAACGAAGCGGCGAGCATTTTTGTCGGCCAGACTATCCCGTTTGTCAGCGGCAGCTACGTCACCGGCGGCGGGGGCACCAGCAACAATCCGTTCCAGACCGTGACGCGCGAGGAGGTGGGCCTGAAGCTCAATGTGCGCCCGCAGATTTCCGAGGGCGGTACGGTGAAGCTGGATATTTATCAGGAAGTCAGCAGCATTGATGAGCGCGCGTCCAACAGCGTGACCTCGGCGGGCATCGTCACCAACAAACGTGCAATCGACACCAGCATTCTGCTCGACGACGGCCAGATCATGGTGCTCGGCGGTTTGCTCCAGGACGGTTACAGCCAGAGCAACGACGCGGTGCCGTGGCTGTCGACAATTCCGGGGATCGGCGCGCTGTTTCGCAACGAACGCCGGGCGACCACCAAGACCAACCTGATGGTGTTTCTGCGCCCGTACATCATCCGCGACAGCGACGCGGGGCGCAGCATCACCCTCAACCGCTACGACTTCATGCGCCGCGCCCAGGGCCGGTTGCAGCCGGAACGCAGCTGGGCGATGCCGGACATGCAGGCGCCGCAATTGCCGACGTCGGCGCAGGGTGTGCCACTCCCGTCCACCGGCCCACGCGCCACCATCAAAGCGGTCCCGATTGAAGGGAGCACCCGGTTTTGACTGAGATGATGACTGTGGCGAGGGGCACCCGGTTTTGACTGAGATGATGACTGTGGCGAGGGGATTTATCCCCGCTCGGCTGCGCAGCAGTCGTAAACCGGGCACACGCGATTTACCTATAGAAACCGGTTCTCAAGGTTTGGGTCTGCTTCGCAGCCCAACGGGGATAAATCCCCTCGCCACAGAGGATCGCATTGCCACAAGGGATCGCATTGCCACAGGGGATCCCGTTGCCACAGAGGATCGCATTGCCACTGTACCGATTGAAGGGAGCACCCGGTTTTGACTGAGATGATGACGGTGGCGAGGGGATTCATCCCCGCTCGGCTGCGCAGCAGTCGTAAACCGGGCACACGCGATTTACCTGTAGAAACCGGTTCTCAAGGTTTGGGTCTGCTTCGCAGCCCAACGGGGATAAATCCCCTCGCCACAGAGGATCGCATTGCCACAGGGGATCCGGTTGCCACAGAGGATCGCATTGCCACAGGGGATCCCATTGCCACTGTACCGATTGAAGGGAGCACCCGGTTTTGACTGAGATGATGACTGTGGCGAGGGGATTCATCCCCGCTCGGCTGCGCAGCAGTCGTAAACCGGGCACACGCGATTTACCTATAGAAACCGGTTCTCAAGTTTTGGGTCTGCTTCGCAGCCCAACGGGGATAAATCCCCTCGCCACAGGGGATCGCATTGCCACAGAGGATCCCGTTGCCACAGAGGATCGCATTGCCACAAGGGATCGCATTGCCACAGGGGATCCCATTGCCACGGTGGATTGTGTGGAGGATGGACGATGAGTGCATTGCCTTACGCCTGGGCCAAGGCGCAGCGCGTTCTGTTACGCGATGGCGTGCTGACGGTGTGCCCGTCGACGCCCGGCTGGTCGATCAGCGAGGTGCGCCGGCAGTTTGGTGCGGCGCAGATCGAGCGGGTGCGCGATGACGAGCTCGACGGTTTGCTCGCCGCCGCGTACGCCGACACCGGCAGTGCGGCGGCGGTGGTTGGCGCCGCTGAAAACGAAGTCGACCTCGATCGCCTGATGCAGGACATGCCGGAAATCACCGACCTGCTCGACACCCAGGACGGTGCGCCGGTGATTCGCATGATCAACGCCTTGCTGACTCAGGCTGCGCGCGACGAGGCCAGCGACATTCACATCGAACCGTTTGAAACCCATTCGGTGGTGCGCTACCGCGTCGACGGCACGCTGCGTGACGTGGTCTCGCCGCGCAAGGCCCTGCACGGTGCGCTGGTGTCGCGGATCAAGATCATGGCGCAGCTCGATATCGCCGAAAAACGCTTGCCGCAGGACGGTCGCATCGCTTTGCGCGTAGCGGGGCGGCCGATCGATATTCGCGTCTCGACGGTGCCGACCGGGCATGGCGAACGCGTGGTGATGCGCCTGCTCGACAAGCAGGCCGGACGCCTGCAACTGGAGACCCTGGGCATGGACGCGCAGGTACTGGCCAAACTCGATCATCTGATCCGCCAGCCCCACGGCATCGTGCTGGTCACCGGCCCGACCGGCAGCGGCAAGACCACCAGCCTCTACGCCGCGCTGGCCCGACTCGACGCGAGCACCAGCAATATCCTCACCGTGGAAGACCCGGTGGAATACGACCTGCCGGGCATCAGCCAGATTCAGGTCAACGCCAAGATCGACATGACCTTTGCCTTGGCGCTGCGGGCGATTCTGCGTCAGGACCCGGACATCATCATGATCGGTGAGATCCGCGATCTGGAAACAGCACAAATCGCCGTGCAGGCGTCGCTGACCGGTCACTTGGTACTGGCGACATTGCACACCAACGATGCGGTGTCGGCGGTCAACCGTTTGGTCGACATGGGCGTGGAGCCGTTTCTGCTGGCCTCATCAATGCTCGGCGTACTCGCGCAGCGCCTGGTGCGGCGCCTGTGCAATCAATGCAAACAGGAAGACCCGGCCACGCCCGGCACCTGGCGCCCGGTCGGCTGCGCGGCGTGCAATCAAACGGGTTACAGCGGTCGCACCGGCATTCACGAATTGTTCTGCATCGACGACGACATCCGCACGCTGATTCATCAAGGGGCAGGGGAGCAGGCTTTGCGCGCGGCGGCGGCGAAGGCAGGGATGTTCAGCCTGCGCGAGGACGGTGAGCGCTGGATTCGCAGCGGTGCCACCGCGCCGGAAGAAATCCTTCGCGTGACACGGGACGCCTGATGAATCGCTATCGTTTTGAAGCCGCCGACGCGAGCGGAAAGATTGAGTCCGGGCACCTTGAGGCCGACAGCCAGAGCGCGGCGTTCAGTGCCTTGCGCGGCCGTGGTTTGACAGCGCTGTCGGTGCACGAAGAAAGCAATGTCGCTCGGCAGGGCGGCGGCGGTTTGTTCAGCGCGCGGCTGTCGGACAACGATCTGGCCTGGGCCACGCGGCAATTGGCGAGCCTGCTCGGCGCCAGTCTGCCGCTGGAAGCAGCGCTGAGTGCAACGGTCGAGCAAGCCGAGAAAAAGCACATCGCCCACACCCTCAGCGCGGTGCGTGCCGATGTGCGCAGCGGCATGCGTCTGGCTGAATCGCTGGCGTCGCGGCCTCGGGATTTTCCCGAGATTTACCGCGCGCTGATTGCGGCGGGGGAAGAGTCCGGCGATTTGGCGCAGGTGATGGAGCGGCTGGCCGATTACATCGAGGAGCGCAACAACCTGCGCGGCAAGATTCTCACGGCGTTCATCTATCCGGGAGTCGTCGGATTGGTGTCGATCGGCATTGTGATTTTCCTGCTCAGCTATGTGGTGCCGCAGGTGGTCAGCGCGTTTTCCCAGGCGCGGCAGGATTTGCCGGGGCTGACGCTGGCGATGCTCACCGCCAGTGATTTCATTCGTGCGTGGGGTTGGTTGTGTGCGGCGCTCTTGGCCGGGGCGTTCTGGAGCTGGCGGTTGTATTTGCGCAATCCGGCGGCGCGCTTGAGCTGGCATCACCGGGTGCTGAAGTTGCCGCTGTTCGGGCGTTTCATTCTCGGCTTGAACACCGCGCGCTTCGCCTCGACCCTGGCGATTCTCGGCGGCGCCGGGGTGCCGCTGTTGCGCGCGCTGGAGGCAGCGCGGCAGACGCTGTCCAATGACCGTTTGAGCCTGAGCGTCAGCGAGGCCACGGCCAAGGTGCGCGAGGGGGTGAATCTGGCGGCCGCGTTGCGCGTGGAAAATGTGTTCCCGCCAGTGCTGATCCACCTGATCGCCAGCGGCGAAAAAACCGGCTCGTTGCCGCCGATGCTCGAACGGGCGGCGCAGACTTTGTCGCGGGATATCGAACGGCGGGCGATGGGCATGACTGCGCTGCTCGAGCCATTGATGATTGTGGTGATGGGTGGGGTGGTGCTGGTGATTGTGATGGCGGTGTTGTTGCCGATTATCGAGATCAACCAACTCGTGCAATAGGCCGAATGGGTGGTGGCTGGGCTGGCGCTATCGCGAGCAGGCTCACTCCTACAATTTGAAATGCATTCCCCTGTAGGAGTGAGCCTGCTCGCGAAGGCGCCGGTCCGGACAACACAAAAACTCAAATATTTTTCACCAGCCTCAGCACCACCCGAGTCCCGATCCGGTCATCCTCGGGTTCTCCATTCTGTCATCTGCAACCACCCTTCACCGGCTCCAGCCCGATTGAGCGAAATGCTTGACTCAGAGCGCCTGCCGATCACCGTAAACACCCGAGAAATCCGCACAAAAATCCCTCCTCAGCTCCCGAGGTTTTTTCCTTTATCTGTCACCGGAAGCTGCGAATTTCTCCCTGCGGCTCCACTTCGGTGGACCCTCCCAGTGTCATGCAAGCCTTCCGAAACCTGTGTTCCAAACCTCGTTGAAAAGGAGATTCTTCATGTTCAAGCGCACTCTGATCGCCGCCTCACTGACCGTCGCCGCTCTGGCTTCCGCCCAGGCCATGGCCGTAACCGGTGGTGGTGCTTCCCTGCCTGCCGCACTGTACAAAGGTTCCGCCAACAGCATCCTGCCTGCCAACTTCAGCTACGCCGTGACCGGTAGCGGCATCGGCAAAAGCGCGTTCCTGACCAACAACGCTGCCCAGTTCAGCACCACCGGTACTGTGCACTTCGCCGCCAGCGACTCGATCCTCAGCGCTACGGAACTCAGCACCTACAACACCAACTTCGGTGGTTCGTACGGCCCGTTGATCCAGCTGCCATCGGTGGCCACTTCGGTTGCCATTCCGTACAAAAAAGCCGGCAACACCACCCTCAACCTCACCAGCGCTCAGCTGTGCGATGCATTGTCGGGCGCCAAGACCACCTGGGGCCAGTTGTTGGGCACCGCTGATACCACCGCAATTCGCGTGGTTTATCGCTCGACTTCGAGCGGCACCACCGAAATCCTCAGCCGTCACCTGAACTCGGTCTGCCCGACCAAATTCGCCGTTAACACCACCTTCACCAACGCTCGTCTGCCAGCAGGTTCGGCCCTGCCGTCGAACTGGGTAGGGGTGGCCAACACTGCTGACGTTGCTACGGCCGTGAACGCGGTTGACGGCTCGATCGGTTACGTCGGTCCAGACGGTGTCAACGCTGCGAGCAACGCTGTGGTTGCCCGCATCAACGGCGTTCAGCCAACCAGCGCCAACGTCAACACTGCGCTGGCGTCGGCTCCGCTGCCAACCAACCCGGCCCTCCCGGCGCAATGGTCGCCAGTGGTCGCCAACCCGGCCAGCGGTTACGCCATGGCGGCTTACACCAACTTCATCTTCGGCCAGTGCTACAAGGATGCAGCCGTGGCCGCTGATGTCAAAGCGTTCCTGACCCAGCACTACAGCACTCCGGGCAACGCCGTAGCCACCGCTGCTCACGGTTTCATTCCGGTTCCGACCAACTGGAAAAACGCTGTGACCGCCAACTTCATCACCAACACCACGGGCAACAACCTGAACATCAACAACGCCAGCGTGTGCAACGCTGTGGGTCGTCCTCTGTAAACCTTGCTTCACTCGCAATGACTGCAGCAGCCCTCGGGCTGCTGCTTTTTTTTGGCTGGCCTTGGTCGATACCGGCAAACCGTGTGCGGTCTCAGACCCGGTCTTTATCGCCGGTTCTGGCCGATCTACTCCTCAATCATGAAGTTTGTGTGACATCCGTTCGGTCTCGCCCCTCGCCAACGGCCTATGTCCTGACAGCAGGTTTTTGCCGGCCTGCAGCTTTATGTGGCAATCAAAAAGGATCTCGTAGTGATGCTCGCTCGCCCATCCCGTCGCAGTACCCGTGCCCAGATTCTCAAGCGTGAGGCCGCCGAACCGGCCTTGTGGCTGCTCAAGCCGCTGGCGCACGCGGTTGCGCTCTGTCTGGTGGCGGGCAGTGCGCAGGCGCAAACGGCGTTCAGTTCCAACTGGTTCGCCGCCAAGGGCGCCGCACAACAAGCGGCGGCAGCGCGGCCGAGTATGGGAGGGCTGCCGGGGATGACGCCGCCGCTGGCGCAGCAGCAGAAAGCCAACCAGCAGTTGCAGCGTTCACTGCAGACGCTCAACAACACCGTGGCGGCAATCGCTGCGCAGCAGGCGGCTCAGGCGGCCGGACGCGCGGTGGCGTTGGGCAGTGTGCAAACCGTGCCAGATGGCTTGGGTGAGGGCGGTTTGAAAGTCGACAACAGCCTCACCCAGGGCTGGCTGAACGCCAAGGGGCCGCAGCAGACTCAGGCTGATGGCAAGACCACGGTGACAATCGAGCAGACCGCCGACAAGGCGATTCTCAACTGGGAAACCTTCAACGTTGGCCGCAACACCACGGTCGAATTCGCTCAGCAGTCCAACTGGGCGGTACTCAACCGCGTAAACGACCCGAACGCGCGCGCCAGTCAGATCCAGGGCCAGATCAAAGGCGACGGCACGGTGATGCTGATCAACCGCAACGGCATCGTGTTCAGTGGCAGCAGCCAGGTGAATGTGCGCAATCTGGTGGCGGCCGCGGCCAACATCACCGATATCCAGTTCCGCGACCGAGGCCTGTACTTCGACAGCAGCGCCACCCAGCCGACCTTCACTGACGCGGCCGGCAAGGTGCTGGTGGAACGTGGCGCCAGTATCCAGACCCATTCACCCAAGGCGTCGACGGACGCGGGTGGCTACGCCTTGCTGTTGGGCAACGAGGTGCAGAACGATGGCAACATCAGCACCGCCAAAGGCCAGACGCTACTCGGTGCAGGCGACCGCTTTTACATCCGCAAGGGTTCAGGGACCGATGGCAACGCTGTATCCACGACCTTCGGCAATGAAGTTACACCGGGCTTCAAGGCCGGCGCCGTGGCCGGCAAGGTCAGCAACAATGGCCTGATCCAGGCCGCCACTGGCGACATCACCCTGACTGGCCATGAAGTACTGCAAAACGGTGTATTGCTGGCGAGCACCTCGGTGGCCACGCGCGGCACTGTGCACTTGCTCAACCCGGCGAGCGACAGCGACGGCAGCGTCACGCTCGCTCAGGGCAGCGTCACCGCGATCATGCTCGACAGCAGCGACCTCACCGCGCTCGACAGTCAGCGTGACGCATCGCTACAGGCTGTCAGTGCCAACAACCGAATCCGTGGCGATCAGTCGCGCATCGAGATCGGCAGTGGCGGCAGCGTCGAATTTCAAAACGGTTCGATCACCCTCGCCACCGGTGGCCAGGTGGCGGTATCGGCGGGGCGTCGCAGCTTGGTCCGCGATGGCGCGTTGATCGATGTGGCTGGCGCTGTCGGGGTGAAAGTGGCGATGGAAGCCAACAACATCAAGATCAACGTGCAGGGCAACGAGCAGCGCGATGCACCGGTCAATCGCGAAGGTGGCGCGCTCAACAGTAACGATATCTGGGTCGATGTCCGCGAACTGGTGTACGTGCCGGCCGGCACCAACGGCTATGCCACCGACCGCTGGTACACCGCTGGCGGTTTGCTCGAAGTTGGCGGTTATCTGGGCACTCAGGGGCACACGATCGGCGAGTGGATGGCGCAGGGCGGCAGCGTGAATTTTTCCGGCAATGACGTGGTCACCGAGAAAGGTTCGCTGATCAATTTGTCGGGTGGCACGCTTGATGTGCAGAGCGGCGAGATCCGTCAGAGCTGGTTACGAGGGGCTGATGGACGTTTGTACGAAGTCTCGCGCGCGCCAGGGGATCTGCTCTACACCGGGCTGTACAAAGGCTATGAAGACAGCAGCGAGCGTTGGGGCCAGACACAGATTTTCTATAATCCGCTGATTGCACCGACGTCGCGCCAGGAGTCGGGCTACACCGTCGGCCGCGACGCGGGTCAATTGGTGATAGGCACCCGCAACGCGCTGGTCGATGGGCAGATTCTCGGCGACGTGTTCCAGGGCGACCGCCAGACCCAAGCCCCCCGCGCGGTGCTTGATGGCTATGAACAGAGTCAGACCGCGCGGGCGCGCCGGGCCCAGTTGATCGTGGGGCAATACGATCCGGCCTGGTCGGCTACTGCCGGTGGCCTGCAATACCAGCTCGATGCGCTATTGAACCAAGTGCAGATCGGCGCAAACCCTGCGGCGGCGCTCACAACGCCCGGCCTGGCGGATGCCGTGGCGCAGGAACGGCTCGGTAAACTGTTTCTCGACAGCGATCTGCTCAACGGCTTTCAACTCGGCGCGTTGAAGGTTTCTGCCGCGAAAGCCATCGTCATCGATCAGGCCGTGACAGTTGATGCGGGTGGCGACATCACCCTGTTCGGGCCGCAACTGCAGGTCAATGCGAACCTCACGGCGCGCGGTGGCAGCCTGTATCTGGGTGATGTTTTGACGGGTAACCCCGGATTGACGACGCCAGCCGGGACGCCTGTCGGGGTCACGGTGGCCAGGGATGCGCAACTCGATGCTCGCGGTCTGTGGAGCAATCTGGGCACCGACCCGGACGACGTCAGCAGTCTGGCCTACCTCAATGGCGGTGTGGTCTCGCTGCGCAGTACCGGCAAGGTCAGCCTGGGCAGTGGCAGTCTGCTTGACGTGTCGTCTGGCGGGGCGCTGTTGGCCAATGGCAAGACCCGTGGCGGCAAGGGTGGCGACGTCACCCTGGAGTCGACGCCGCTGACAAGCGCGACGCCGTCACAGGTGATCCTTGATGGCGATGTGCGTGGCTACGGTGTAACCGGGGGCGGCAGTCTGACGATTCAGTCCGGCAAGGTTGTGATCGGTGGATCCGGCGTGGCCCTTGCCGACAACGCGCTGCATCTGGCCCCGAGTCTGTTCAGCACAGGTTTTGCCCGTTATAGCGTCACCGGTCTGAATGGGCTGGAAGTCGCTGACGGCGCTCAGGTCGATGTGGCGATGCCGGTTTATCGTTTTCGCGATGTGGCGCCGAACCAGGCCAGCGGCGTCGATCCGCGTGCGGCCCTCGAATCGTGGACCCCGCCGCTGTTTCAGGAGAACCCGGCCAAAGGTGTTCTGACCCAGCGTGGCGGCGCCAGTCTGGCGCTCCAGGCCGGTTCCAGTGACTTGGCGCTGATTGACCCGGCGAGCAGTCCGCTGTCGATCGGCCACGGTGCACGGATCAGCGTCGACCCAGGGCAGCGCATTAATCTGCGCGGTGCCGGACAGATCACGGTCGACGGGCAACTGCACGCCTGGGGCGGCACCCTCGATATTCGTCAGCAACAGTTTGGCTCGCTGGACGTCGCGACCAGGCTGCAGAACGCCGACCCGCAGGCCCACAACCGTTCGATCTGGATTGGCGAAGACGCGGTGCTGGATGTTGCCGGTCGCGCTTATACCGCCGTGGATGCATTGGGTCGGGTGTACGGTCAGGTCGGCAAGGGCGGCAGCATCATTCTCGGTGGCGAGATCGATTCGAAGAAACTCACCGCGACGTCAGCCGACGCCTATGTGATCGTGCGCGACGGAGCGCGGCTGGACGCTTCCGGTACGCACGCAGTCCTGGACCTCGCCGGGCTCGGAATGACTGACGTCGCCACCGATGGCGGGCGCATTGCCTTGAGCTCATACAATGGCGTGTTTCTCGACGGCCAGTTGAAGGCTGCTGCGGGCGGCATCGGTGCCTCGGGCGGGCGTCTGGAGATTGTCCAGGACGCGCCGCTCTACCAGATGAATCTGGCGAGCAACGAAGTGCGTGCGCCGCGTGAAATGATCATCAGCCAACGCGCGGATGGATCGTTGCTGCCGGCCGATCTGCAAGCTGGTGAAGGTGCTGCGCAGCTGCGTTACGGGCAGACCCGGTTGAGTGCGGAGCGCTTGATGTCGGCTGGCTTCGATCACCTGAGCCTGATGAGTAACGGCTTGCTGACGTTCGCCGATGATGTCGATCTGCGCATGAATCAAAGCCTGAATGTGTACGCCGGCTCGATCTCGCTGGCGCAGGCCGCCAGCGATACGACGCGGGTCAATCTGGCCGCGCCGAACATGCGTTTGTCGGGGCTGGGGTTTTACTTGTCGTCGGATATCAGCATGCGTCCACGGGTGCTGGCCACCCCGACCACACAGGTATCGAACGCTCGATTCACCGCCACCGCTGATTTGCTCGATCTGAGCAACACCTTGTCGTTCGGCGCCGAAGGCACGCTTGCGCAGCTCGGCGCGCCGGCCCTTGCTGTCGTCCGTCGAGGTTTCGATCAGGTCACTCTCGACAGTCGTGGCGACATGCGGTTTCTCGCACCGAACGACAACGAACGCAGCTCGCGCTTGTGGACAGCCGGTGACCTCAATTTGCGCGCGGCGCAGATATATCCCGCTACCGGGGTGTCGGCCGATGTCCGGGTCGGTTATCAGGGCCCTGTCCCGATCGCCGAGGATGCCCGCACATTGCGCATCAGTGGCCATGGCGAAGCACCGCAGGCCTTGCCGTATTCCGCGTTCGGCAGCCTGTTGCTGGTGGCCGGGAATATCGAGCAGGGCGGCGTCATTCGCGCCCCGTTGGGGTTGATCCAGTTGGGGGAGAACTCGCTGGGCAAAACCCGGGAGCTGCATCTGTTGCCAGGGAGTGTCACCTCGGTCAGCGGCGCGGGGCTGGTCATGCCCTATGGCGGCACCACCGACGGCATCGACTATCGCTACAACGGCAAATCCGTGGCGTTGCACGGAATCGCCGGCGCTCTGGATGGCGTGATCCTCACCGGGCAGTACGTCGATGTACAAAGCGACGCGTTGATTGATTTGTCGGGTGGCGGTGATCTGCGCGGCGCAGGTTTCGTTTCCGGGCGCGGCGGTTCCACCGATGCCCGATTCAATCCGCTGGTGCGCAACGCTGCCGATGGCACGTTCAGCTTTCCGGGGCTTGGCAGCAACCCGGTGTACGCCATCGTGCCGGGCAACCAAAGTGCTTTTGCTCCGGCACTTGCCGAGGCGGGTGCGAGCGATCCACGTCTTGGCGAACAAATCACCGTCGGCGCCGGTGTACCTGGCCTGGCCGCCGGAACCTACACCTTGCTGCCTTCAACCTTTGCCTTGTTGCCCGGCGCGTTCCGGGTCGAGGTCAATGGACAGGCAACTCCAGGCATGACCACCGGTGCGCTGAAAATGCGCAACGGGTCCTGGTCCAGTGCGGGGGTGATGTCAATTGCCAACAGCGGTTTGCGCGACAGTCTGCCGAGCCAGGTGATCTTGACCTCGGCCGAGGTTCTGCGCCGCTATTCGCAGTACAACGAAACCAGCTTCACCCAGTTCGTTCAGAGCGATGCAGCCCGTCGGGGTGTGCCACGGGCCTTGGCGCCGATGGATGCGAAGTCGCTGATATTCAAACTGACTGTCGACGATCAATACGACATCGGCATGAATTTCCAGGGCAAGGCCATGTTTGCGCCCGGTGCAGGCGGCGTTGCCGGCACGGCGACCGTGTCAGCCACGCAGCTGGAAGTGCTCGGCCAAGGACAGTCGCACACCCCAGGCTTTGGCGGCGTTTCGGTGTACGCCGACAGCCTCAATCGCCTCGGTGCCGGTCGCCTGAGCCTCGGCGCGACGCCGACAGTCGAGTACGGCACGGCGGGTAACTTCATACGGTTTGACGGTAATGCGTCCGACATTGCTTTGCGTAACGGCGCGGTGTTGTCTGCGCCCGAGGTGCTGATACGCACGACCACCACCAGCGGCGGTATCACCGTCGAAGCGGGGGCGGGTATCAACACGCTTGGCCTGGGCAAAGCACCTTTCGACTCGAACGACGGTTTCATTTATCAGCCCGGCGCCGCCAGCCTGCTGGTCGTGTCCAACGGCTGGACCAATGTCCTTGCGCCGACGGCCGGGAACAGTGTTGATGGGGCCGGCAGTATCCGCATCGGCACGTGCGCAGCACAGCCGTGCACCCAGCCGTCCGTGCTGTATTCCAATGGCAGTATCAGCGCCGCCACCGATAACCGGTTCGAACTCAACGAGGCCGTACGATTTGGTACCCGTCACCTTGCTCTGGCGGTCGGTGCGATCAACGCCGGTAGCGCTGAAGCGATCACGGCGGCGGGGAACGTTCCGAGTGGTTTGAACCTGAACCAGAACGTTCTGGACCGTCTGTTGCGCGGCGACACGCAGTTCGGTGCGCCGGCGCTGGAAACCCTGAGCCTGACCACCCGCGATGCGTTCAATTTCTACGGTAATGTCAGCCTCGATACGCTCGATCCACAGACCGGCGTCAGTCGCTTGCAGAATCTGGCTCTCTCTACGCCTGCCATCTATGGCCTGGGCCAGGCCGGTGACGTGGCGACCATTCGCACCGCCAATCTGATCTGGAGCGGTGCGACCCAGGCGCCGGGTGCGGTGGCCAGCGGCGGGGCGGGAACGGGGAGCGGCACTCTGGACATTCAGGCGCAACGCATCGAGTTCGGTTATGGCCCGAACCCGCAGCCCAACGGCCTGGATCAGAACAACCGATTGGCGTTGGGCTTTGCCACCGTCAATCTCACCGCCAGCGAGCGCATCACCGCCAACCATAAGGGCAGCCTCGCGGTGTACCAGACGCAGGGGGCTTACGATCCTCTGACGGGTTATGCCTACAGCGGCGGCGCCCTCAATCTGCGCACGCCGTTGCTCACCGGTGAAGCGGCGTCAGTCAATCTGCTCAAGGCGGGGGGCAACCTGACGGTGAGTGGCGGTGCGAATGCTGCGGTGGCCAATGCCTTGGGTGCGGAGTTGACGCTTGACGGGCGCAATGTGGTGCTCGACGGTCGCATTGCGCTGGCCAGCGGCAAACTGGTGGTCAAGGCGCAAAACGATCTGACCCTGACCGCCGCGGCACAGCTGGACCTGGCCGGGCGTACGTTGCCATTCAATGACATCAGCAAATACAGCTGGGGCGGCGACGTGGCGCTGTACAGCAGCGACGGCAATATCCGCCAGGCCGCCGGTTCGCGTATCGACCTTTCGGCGCACAACAATCAGGCCGGCCATCTCAGTGCCGTGGCGCTGGCAGCGGACGCGGGTGTGGTCGATTTGCAAGGCGAGATCCGTGGCGCCAGCAGCGGTTATTACGATGCCGGCGGCACGCTGGTGCCGTACAAGGCCGGTGGCGTGGACATTCGCGCACAACGACTGGGCGACAATTTGAGCCAGGACTTCGCTGGGTTGAACCAACGCCTGAACGCCGGGCAGGTGTTCGGCAGCCGCAGCTTCCAGCTCAAGCAGGGCGATCTGCAGATTGGCGAGGGGCTCAAGGCCGGTGAGGTCAGCGTGTCGGTGGACAACGGCAGTCTGACCGTCGCCGGGCTGATCGACGCCAGTGGTGAGCGGGTCGGCAGCATTCGTCTGTCTGCCAATAACGGTCTGACGCTGACTGGCAATGCCGTGCTCGATGCCCATGGTCGCGTGCTGCGGGTCGACAGCTACGGCAAGATCATCGATGCGCCCAACCGCGCCATGGTCGAGCTCGATTCCGGTGACGGCTTGCTGACGCTGGCTGCCGGCGCACGGATCGATTTGCGCCACGGCACCGACGCTCCGCTGGGCAGCGCAGCCGGCCAGAACGACGGTTTGCCGCGCGGTACGCTGGAGCTCAATGCCCCGCGTATCGGCGCAGGCGACATTGCCATTGATGCCAGTGGCGTGCTGAATATTCAGGGCGCGCGTTCCATCGGCCTGAATGCCATGCGGCGCTACACCGATGCTGCCGACGGCACCGATGCGGCGGTCAGCGGGCGCCCGTATCAGGTGATCGATCAGGCTTATCTGGACGGTATCCATGGCGACAGCACGGCGTTCATCGATGCGGCGCTGGGCAACAGCCAATTGCTTCAGGGCAAACTGGCCGGGCTGAACAATGCCATCTACGCCGACGCTTTCCATGTGCGCCCTGGCGTAGAGATCGCCAGCAAAACCGTCGACGGCGATCTGGTGGTGCAGGGCGATCTGGATTTGTCCGGTTATCGCTATGCCAGCCTCAATCCACACACGCCAAAAACCGCCGTTTATGGTTCGGGAGAATCCGGCAGCCTGCTGATCCGCGCGGGTGGCAATCTGGATATTTACGGCAGCATCAACGATGGCTTCGCACCGCCACCGGAAACCGTGGACGACGCCGGGTGGAAACTGGTGCCGGGCATCCAGCCCTTCGGTGGCGACTTGATCGTTCCCGGTGCCGGGGTGACGCTGGCAGCAGGCACTTTGTTTCCGGTCGGTACGACCCTCAATTACGACTTGCCGATACAGGGCGCGACGCTGGCCAGCGGCACGCTGCTGCCAACCCAGGGCATTCTCGCCGGGCCTTACACAATGACCGCCGGCACGGTGTTGGCGGGGGCGGTGCATGATGCCGCCGGCAACCTGTTGTACGCCGCCGGCACCGTGCTCAACGACACCGTGACCTTGCCGGCCGGCAGCCGTCTCGGGGCCGGAACCCGGTTGAACGCCGCCACAGACATGCAGGCGATGCTGTGGCCCAAAGGCGTGCCGTTGCCGGGCACGTTTGCCGATAACCAGATCGTCGGGGTGAAATTAAGCACCGAACTCGCGTTGTTGCGCGGCTCGCTGATTCCATCGATGACTGACGTGGTGCTGGCCGACGGCACGGCGTACATCGATTTGCGTCCGTTGAACGGCACGCAACAGGGACGCAACTGGGCCTTGGCGAGCATGCTGCCGTCGGGCAGCACGTCGTGGTCGATGCGCGTGGTTGCCGGGGCAGACCTTGACGCTGCCGACAGCCGCACCGTGAAACCGCTGACCAGCGAAGGTCATTTGCGCCTGGCGGATACGCATTACGGCATGCTCGTCACCACGAAAGCGCTCGACACCACCTGGGCGATCGACAATCCGTTGGGGTTCCCCGCCGGGGAGGTGGTCAAGGAAGACGAAATGTTCTGGTGCGATATGATCCCCGGCGTCTGCATCGCGCCTGCCAAGTTCCTCTGGGCGGATGGCAACGTGTTGGGCATGCCGACTGGCACCCCGGTTTCCGAAGGCGATTTGTTCTGGTGCGACATAGATCCCAATTGGTGCCTGCCCAATGTCGGCGGCACCACGGTGTCGACGCATACGCAGATGTTCAGCGTACTGCGTACCGGCACCGGAGACCTCGATGTGCTGGCGGCTGGCAACCTGAGTATGGAATCGCCCTTTGGTGTCTACACGGCGGGGACGCAGTCAGGCGATGTCGAGGCGCGTTACAACCAGCCACGTGGTCGCCTGTCGGACAACGGTTCAGTGCTTGGCAGCGCTGGCAGTGACAACGAGAAATGGGTTGATGGCGGCAGTGACAGCCTCTATCAAGCGTGGTACCCGCGACTGGGCGGCAATCTGACGATCGGGGCCGGCGGGTCGGTGTCGGGCGATGTCATCGGGCAACGTACGGTGAGCAACAAAGTCGAAACCCGCGAGCAAGTAGCCAGCGTGGCCGTGGGCAATTGGTTGTGGCGTCAGGGCACGGGCAACGACGAGATACCGACCGCCTGGTGGATCAACTTCGGAAGTTACGCAACGCAGCCGTTATCAGGCGAGACCGGTACGGCGCCTTATCTTGTCGGTTTCACCGGGTTCGGTACCCTCGGCGGCGGCAACATCAGCCTGCGCGCGGGTGCCGACGGCGGCATGCTTGATCCGGTCGGCGATGGTCGCTCCAATCTTTATCCAAGGGGGCAGGGGCTGATCGTTGCGGTGGGCAGCACCGGACGAGTGGGGAGCGATGGCAGCCTGCAATTGACCGGTGGCGGTGACATCGATATGCGCCTGGGCGGTTCGCTCAACCCATCGCTACTGGCGCGGGCGCGGGAAACCGGAACGCAAGCGCCGCGCCACGATCTGCAAGGTGCGGTGATCAACCTGCGGGGGGCTGCGCAGGTCAGTGCGAGTGCGTTGGGCGGCGTCAATTTGCAATATGGCGCGTTTGCACAGGATCAGGATCCGCGCGAAGTCCGCGCCTACGACCCGTTCAGCTCAACCCTGAGCAGCGCGACCGGCGGACTGGTGTTGATTCCCGGTGACTCAGGCATGCGCCTGAGTACGCGGGGCGATCTGGTGCTGGGCGGCGCCGCGGATCCGGGGCGTGTGCGCCTGCAAAACTCCACGGCATTCACTGACGGCAGTGGCGTGGCCCATGCGGGCGGCGGTTTGACTGGCTTCTCACTGTGGACCGAGCACACCGCGATCGATCTGTTCTCGGCAGGGGGCAACCTGACGCCGAGCACGCAGTTGGCCGAAAGCGATCTGCTGACCAATGCCAGCTATAACGTCTCACCCACCGACGGACGCTTTGTATATCCGTCGATCCTGCGTGCGGTGGCGGCCCAAGGCTCCATCTATGCCGGTCCTTCTGCGGCCTACAGTCCCGGCAATGCTCCACCTGCGTTGGGCTACTCGTTGTTGCTGGCGCCGTCCGGTTCGGGTCAGCTGGAAATGCTGGCAGGCGACTCGATCTATGCCGGTGGTTACGCGATCAATCAGTCGGGCGCCAGTCCTTCGGCAATCACTACAGTGTTTGCGCCATCCTTTAACGGCTATGACAACAACAATGCGAGCCGGCCGGTCATGACCAATAACAGCCCGGACGGCGTCGCGACGAAAACCAATGCGTTGTACCCGTTGTTTGTGTTCGGGGCCAACAGTTATTCGGGGCTTGCTGGTGTGCAGGGACCGGCTCGGTTCTATGCGTTGGCCGGGGACCTGGTGGGGGTGCGCAGCGGCGAAACGCTGACGTTCAGCCGATTCGGCGTACCGCAGCGCACCTGGTACGAAGCGGCCGGCCCGGTTCGGATGCTCGCCGGCCGCGATATCGTCGCATCCGGCACTTATCTGGGCCAGCCAACCAAAGCACCCACTGACGGGATGGGGCGTAGCGACGAAGACATCGTTTCCAGCGGCAACCTGTTCATTCATAACCGGCCAAACGATGTGTCGCGGGTTTCGGCGGGGCGCGACATTCTTTACAGCAGCTTCGATATCGGCGGCCCAGGCGTACTTGACGTCAGTGCAGGACGCAACATTCTGATGGAAGACCGTGCCAGTATCACCAGCATCGGGCCGGTGTTGGCAGGCGACCGCCGCCCTGGCGCGAGTGTGGTGTTGCAGGCCGGTGTCGGCGCGCAAGGGGCGGATTATTCGCGCTTCATTGCGCGTTATCTGAACCCGCAAAACGTAGCGGATTCAGCGGTGGCCCTCAGCGCCCAGCCGGGCAAAGTGGTCAAGACCTACGTCGATGAATTGCGCAGTTGGCTGAGCCTCGGTTATGGCTTCAAGGGCAGCGATGAACAGGCGCAAGCCTTCTACGCCACACTGCCGAGCACTGAACAAGCCATCTTCGCTCGCCAGGTGTATTTCGCCGAATTGCGTGCCGGTGGCCTGGAATACACCGATGCCAACGGCCCGCGCACAGGCAGTTATCTGCGCGGTCGCAACGCCATTGCGGCGCTGTTCCCGACCACGGATGTCGCGGGCAATCCGATCCGCTACGACGGCGATATCACGATGTACGGCGGCGCCGGGGTCAAGACGCTGTTTGGCGGCGACATCCAGATGCTCACGCCGGGCGGTGGTCAGGTGTTCGGCATCGAAGGCGCGGCGCCGCCGTCCACGGCGGGGATCATCACTCAGGGCTCGGGCGACATTCAGCTGTACTCGCAGGGCAGCATCCTGCTCGGCCAGAGCCGGATCATGACCACCTTCGGCGGCTCGATTCTCGGCTGGTCCGCCGAGGGCGACATCAACGCCGGTCGCGGCTCGAAAACCACCGTGGTCTACACCCCGCCAAAACGCGTCTATGACACCTGGGGCAACGTCACGCTGTCGCCATCGGTGCCGAGTACCGGCGCCGGTATCGCCACGCTCAACCCGATTGCCGAAGTGGCACCGGGCAACATCGACCTGATCGCGCCACTGGGCACCATTGATGCGGGCGAGGCGGGGATTCGCGTGTCAGGCAACGTCAACATCGCCGCGCTGACGGTGGTCAACGCCGCGAACATCTCGGTGCAGGGCAAGGCGACCGGCGTGCCGGTGGTGTCGGCGGTGAATACCGGCGCAATCACCTCGGCCAGCTCGGCGGCTTCCTCGGCCACCCAAGCGGCAGAAGACGTTGCCCGTCAGCAACAAGCGGCGGCGCGGCAGAATCAGGCTTCGGTGTTTACCGTGCAGGTGCTTAGCTTCGGCAACGAGCAACTGGCGCCGTCGCGCGATGGCGCCAGTCGCACGCCGGCGACGGGCTACAACCCGGACAGCCCGGTGCAGGTGCTGGGTGCCGGGGCGCTGGATGAACAAGCGAAACAGCAGCTGACCGAGGAGGAGCGTGGGCAGCTGACGTTGTAAAGGACTCTCGTGCAGTACGTTTGGGCGGCCGGTTGGCCGCCTTTTTTTTAGAGTGTTTATGGATATTTTTTTCGGGCGTGCAACACGGTCAGAATATTGATGTGGTCTGTCACCCGATAGACCAGTAAATAATTCGAGTTAATGACCATTTCGCGAGTGCCCGGTATTCGACCGGAGCGAAAACCATGCGGTGCCCACGAAAGCCTTTGCGCTGCGGCGCTGAGCTTTTGCTGCAGTGCAAATGAAGCGACAGTGTTGCTTTGTTCAACGTATTCGATGATGTCAGCCAGATCTCCAAGAGCCGGTTTACTCCAGTTAACCGGCAGCGCGTCGATTCTTGCGTCTCTCTTCGAGCATCTGATCGACCAGCACCATTGCCTCATCGTGGGGAACAGGCGGCCGTGGATCATCAAGTGCGGCTTGTACCTTGGCGCGATACCAAAGGTCGTAGCTCGCAGCCTCTTCTTCGGTTTCGAAGTTTGAAACGATAAGTGAAAGTTCAGCGCTCATAATGACCTCCATGATCAATGTGCAGCAGTCTAAGGGGATGTGGGCTCGTTGTCGTCACTGGCAGGACGAGGAACACATCATCCCTGAACAGACCATTCATATCTGTCAGACGCTTCGCTTGTGAAGGGCGTGAAGTCGATCAGGGGTGTAGTTCGATTCTGTAGGAAATTATCAGTTTTCATTGGGCTGATATAAGCCTCCAACGCATGACTCAGCGCCAACCCAAGTCGTCATGGGGCGGCCGGTTGGCCGCCTTTTCAGGTTGAAGGGGTTCGAGGATATTTTTGTCGAGCGTGAAGCACCCTGAGTATGTCGATCTGCCCATTCACCCGATAAACCAGGAGATAGTTCGGATGAACCACCATTTCGCGAGTGCCAGGCACCCGACCGGATCGGTAGCCACGGGGTATGGGAGAAAGTTTCTGCGCTGCGGCAACGGCTTTGCGCTGAAAGGAAACCGAAGCAATGGAGTTGTGCTGGTCGATGTAATCAATGATGTCAGCCAGTTGACGAATTGCCTTGTAGCTCCATTTAACCTGCAGCGCGGCGCTTCCTGCGGTTTTCTTCATTCATCTGGTCGAGCATCACCATGGCTTCGGCATGGGGAATGCCCGGGTGCGGATCATCAAGTGCTTCCTGTACCTCAGCACGAAACCAAAGGTCGTAATCCGCAGCCTCTTCTTCGGTTTCGAAGTCTGAAACGATAAGTGAAAGTTCAGCGCTCATAATGACCTCCATGATCAATGTGCAGCAGTCTAAGGGGGATGTGGGCTCGTTGTCGTCACTGGCAGGACGAGGAACACATCATCCCTGAACAGACCATTCATATCTGTCAGACGCTTCGCCTGTGATGGGCGTGAAGTCGATCAGGGGTGTAGTTCGATTCTGTAGGAAATGAGCTTTTGGTCATCGAGCTGACAGCCGCCGCTCAAAGCAACGGCCACAGCTACGCCGCCTTCAATTGCCGTCCGCCACCTTGCGCTCGATCTCGTCGACCTTGCGTTGCAACTCTTCCGCTTCCTGCTCTTTGACCCGGTTGGAAGAAGGCGTAATGGTCTTGTCCACGCCCTCGGTGCTGCCGTCGCGGTCCTCAAGATCGCGCTCGACCACGTTCACCGGTTTGCCGCTGGCATCGGTGGGTGGGGCGTTGGGGGTTTTGTCGTCATTGGGATTCATGTCGCTGGCCTCCTGTGGGTGTAAATATTGGAGACAGCGCGGCGGCAGACGTTCGAAATTTTTCAGCGCAAAAGCCCTCTCCCGCAGGAGAGGGCACAACGGCGACTTTTTCAGTCTTTGAGAATGTCGCGATCTTTGGTTTCCGGCAGAAAGAACGTGCCGAGGATCGCGGTCGCCACAGCGATCACGATCGGGTACCACAGCCCGTAATAGATATCACCGGTGGCCGCGACCATGGCGAACGCGACGGTCGGCAGGAAGCCGCCGAACCAGCCGTTACCGATGTGGTAGGGCAGCGACATCGAGGTGTAGCGGATACGTGTCGGGAACAACTCGACCAGCCACGCGGCAATCGGCCCATAAACCATGGTCACGTAGATCACCAGGATCGTCAGCAGAAGCAGCAGCATCGGGTAGTTGGCTTTTGCCGGATCGGCTTTTTCCGGATAGCCGGCTTCTTTCAGCGCGCTGCCCAGGCTGGCGGTGAAGGCGTCGTTGCGGGCCTTGAAGTCGGCAGCCGGCAATGCGCTGCCTTCGAAACTCTCGATGACTTTGTCACCGATGCGCACCTGCGCCACAGTCCCCGGCTCGGCCGCGACGTTCTCGTAAGGAATCGCCCGCTTCGCCAGCAGGGTCTTGGCGACGTCGCAGGAACTGGTGAATCGCGCCTTGCCGACCGGGTCGAACTGGAACGAGCACTGGTCCGGGTTGGCGATGACCTTGACCGGGTTTTTCTCTTGCGCGACGAACACGTCAGGGTTGCCGTACTGGGTCAGCGCAGTAAAGATCGGGAAGTACGTCAGTGCCGCCAGCAGGCAGCCGACCATGATGATCGGCTTGCGTCCGATGCGATCAGACAGGCTGCCGAAAATCACGAAGAACGGCGTGCCGATCAGCAACGAACCGGCGATGAGCAGGTTGGCGGTCTGTGGGTCGATCTTCAGCGTCTGCAACAGGAAGAACAGCGCGTAAAACTGTCCGGTGTACCAGACCACCGCTTGCCCGGCGGTGCCGCCCAGCAGCGACATGATCACCACTTTGAGGTTGTCCCAACGGGCGAAGGATTCGGTCAGCGGCGCCTTCGAGGCCTTGCCTTCGTCCTTCATTTTCTGGAACACCGGCGACTCGCTCAGCTGCAGACGGATGTACACCGACACGGCCAGCAGAATGATCGACAGCAGAAACGGAATCCGCCAGCCCCAGGCTTCGAACGCTTCGGTGCCCAGCGCCGTGCGGCAGGCGAGGATCACCAGCAGCGACATGAACAGACCAAGGGTGGCAGTGGTTTGAATCCACGAGGTAAAGAAACCGCGCCTGTTACGCGGCGCATGTTCGGCCACGTAGGTCGCGGCGCCGCCGTATTCGCCACCCAGGGCCAGGCCTTGGAGCAGACGCAGGGTAATCAGAATGACCGGTGCCGCCACGCCAATGGTCGCGTAACCGGGGAGCAGACCGACGATGGCGGTGGACACGCCCATGATGACGATCGTGATCAGAAAGGTGTGCTTGCGTCCGATCATGTCGCCCAGGCGGCCGAACACGATGGCACCGAACGGCCGTACCGCGAAGCCGGCAGCAAAGGCCAGCAGGGCGAAAATGAACGCGGTGGTTTCGTTGACGCCGGCGAAGAAGTGCTTGGCGATGATCGCCGCCAGCGAGCCGTACAGGTAAAAGTCGTACCACTCGAAAACCGTGCCCAGCGAGGACGCAAAAATGACTTTGCGTTCCTCCTTGGTGATGCCGCCGCTGCGCGGTGGCGTGCCGGTGGATGCTGTGTCGATTGTGGCCATGGGTGTTCTCCGTCGTGCTTATTGTTGTAGGCCGGAGTCCCCCGTTACTGCCTGTCGCACTCTGGCCCGTTGGCATCTGCCGCCATTGCTGTCGCGTGAAGCTTGCACAGTCTGACCGCCTCGCAGGGCTGCAAGGTTTCCTCAAGCATAATCAGCTTTTGCCAGATATCCACTCGGCCTACGCTTTCACCCAACGCTGGCGGCTCCAGGCACTCAACCAGTCGACCAGAAACACCAGCAACAGCATCGCCAGAATCACCGTACTGGCCTGCGCTTCCTGAAACAGGCTCAGGCTGACATAGAGCATCTGGCCCAGGCCGCCAGCGCCGACAAAACCCAGCACGCTGGCCATGCGGATGTTGTTTTCCCAGCGATACAGGCAGTAGGCGAGCAGTTGCGGGGCGAGGTTGGGCAGCGTGCCGTAGCAGAACGCGAGAATCGGATTGCCGCCCTGCAAACGGATCGCTTCGGCCGGTTGCGGCGGGGTGTTTTCCAGCGCTTCGGCGAACAGTCGACCGAGCACGCCGGTGGTGTGCAGGGCGAGGGCGAGGGTGCCGGCGTTCGGTCCCAGCCCGGCGGCGAGCACCATCAGCGCCGCCCAGACCAGCTCCGGAATCGCCCGCAAGCCGTTGAGCAGCAAGCGCGCCGCGCTTTGCAGCGGCCAGCCGAAACGCCCGGCGGCGGGCAGCGCCAGAACGATACCAAACAGCGCCGCGAGCAGGGTGCCAAGGGCGGACATGGCCAGGGTTTCCAGCGAACCGTGAGCGATGGCTTTCAGGTAACCAGCGCTTAAGTCGGGGCTGAGAAAACGCTGCACATAAGCACCCATCTGCTTGAGGCTGTTGGCGCTGCCCAGCTCGCCGAGATCCAGCTCCAGATAAGCGAAGGAGGCGACCACGGCGACGGCAATGCCGAGGACCAGCAGCACGTTGATCAGGCGCCTCATGTCAGTCTCCAGCGCAACAGACGGCTGAGCTGATCGGCGCACAGTACCAGCAGCAAAAACGTCAGCAACATGCTGGCGACTTCACCGCCGGCGAACATGCGGATCGATAAATCGATTTGCTGGCCCAGACCGCCGGCCCCGACAAAGCCCATCACCACCGACGCGCGGATTGCACATTCCCAGCGATAGACCGTGTACGACAGCAGCTCTGCGGCAACATTGGGCAGCGTGCCGTAGGCGAACGCCGCCAGCCGACCGCTGCCGGCCTGCAGCAAGGCGTGCGCCGGGCGCTGGTCGGTGGATTCGAAAATCTCCGCGTAGACCTTGCCGAGCATGCCGCTGTAAGTGATGGCGATGGCCAACACACCCGCTGCCGGGCCGAGGCCAACCGCTCGCACGAATAACAGCGCCCAGACGATTTCCGGCACGCTGCGCAGAAAAATCAGCAAGCCGCGCACCGGCCAGCGCAGCAAGCGCCCGGGCAGGCTCGGCACGCCGCCGCGTGAGGCGGCAGAAAGTGACAACGCGCGGCTGGCGATCAGGCTTGCCGGCACTGCCAGCAACAAGGCCAGCGCCATGCCCGCCGTGGCAATCGCCAAGGTTTGCAGGGTGGCTTTGAGCAGCAATTGCAGGAACGCTTCATCGTGCGCAGGTGGCCAGAACGCCGAGACGAAACGGCCCATCTCGCTTTGGCTGTCGGCTTGAAACAGCACACCCAGATCAAGTTCACTGAGGAGGATGCCCGGCCACAGCAGGGCAATCGCCAGGACGGTGAGCAGTAATCGCGGCCACGCCGCAGGGTCGCGTGTGTCCGTTTTCAGCATCGCGGGATCTGCACAATCAACGGCGCCACCGCAGCGGTTGGCGATTGCAGTTGTTCGTTGGCGTACAGCGCATCGAGCTTGTCTCGGCTGACTTCATCAGAAGGGCAGTCGAAAAGAACTTGGCCGTCGCGCAAACCGATGACCCGTGGGAAGTGCGCCAGCGCCAGTTCCACCGCGTGCAGGCTCGCCACCAGCGTCACGTTATGCTCGCGGGCATGGCGCGCCAGGATCGACAGCGTATGCCCGGCCAGCACCGGGTCCATCGCCGAGACCGGCTCGTCGGCCAGCAGAATTTCCGGCGCCTGATACAACACCCGGGCAATACCGACGCGCTGCAATTGCCCACCGGACAATTGCTGGCAATGGGCGAACAATTTTTCGCCCAGATCCAGTTGCGCCAGTGCGGCGCGCGCACCGGCCACATCCAGCGGATGCAGCAGATTCAACAGACTTTTGCCCAGACTCCACTGACCGAGCTTGCCGGCCAGCACCGCGGTGATGACCCGTTGACGCGGCGGAATCGGCGGCGCCTGATGCACCAGACCGATGCGCGCCCGCAGGCGCTGGCGTTGTGGGGACGACACGTGCCAGGCACGTTCGCCAAGTACCTCGATCTCGCCGCTGCTGGGCTTCAGCGCGGTTGCCAGCAGGTTGAGCAAACTCGACTTGCCGGCACCGGACGGGCCGATGATCGCGACCTGTTCGCCGACGCCAATCTGCACGTCGACACCGCGAAGGGCTTCGACGCCGTTGGCGTGGCGCAGGCTGCCCTGGTGAAGGCGTAGGGTCATTTCAGCAGTTCGGCGGCGCGGGCGGCTTCCTCGATGCCCTTGTAGTTTTCAGGCTTGGTGTCGATGAAGCGACTGGCCGCCTGCAGATCAAGAATCTTCTTCTGCTCAGGATTGGCCGGGTCGAGGTCGAGGAAGGCTTTCTTGATTTTCGCCGCCAGCTTCGGATCAAGGGTGCCGCGCACGGTCCAGTTGTAATCGAAGTAGGTTGGCGTGGTGGCGAAGACCTTGACCTTGTTGGTGTCGACCTTGCCGGCATCGACCAGCTTCTGCCAGACGCTGGCGTTCAACACACCGGCATCGACCTTGCCGGCCTGTACCCAGGCAACGGTGGCGTCATGCGCGCCGGAGTAGGCGACGCGACTGAAATAGGCTTCCGGCTTGATGCCGTCATTCTTGAGCATGAAGTAACGCGGCATCAGGCTGCCGGACGTGGAAGAGACGGAACCGAAAGCGAAGGTCTTGCCCTTCAGATCAGCGAGGCTTTTCACGTTCGGGTCGGCGGTGATGAACTTGCTGGTGAACTGCGCATCCTGTTCGCGCTGCACCAACGGGATTACCGGGGTGGTCGCGTCGGTTTTCAAACGCGCCTGGACAAAGGTGAATCCCCCGAGCCAGGCCATGTCGAGGCGATCAGTGGCGAGCGCTTCGACCACGGCCGGATAGTCGGCCACCGGCACGAACTGCACTTTCATGCCCAGTTGCTGTTCCAGATAAGCCCCCAGTGGCTCGAATTTGCGCAGCAGCTCGGTCGGGGCTTCATCGGGAATCGCGCTGACACGCAAGACCTCGGCGGCTTGCGTCATCAATGCAGAAAGAGACAGGGCCAGGCCGGCGGTCAGGGCCAGGGTTCGTTTGAGCATGGAATTCTCCGTTTCGTAAGCGTCAACATTCGAAGGGCCACCGGTAGTTAACGGCGCGCCACGTCAGGGTAGACGAAACGGCGAGGTTATACGCATTCGCGAGGAGATTGGCCAGCCTCCGTGCCGGCGCGTTGTGTCTGTTTATGTGCTGTACCGGTCAGGCCGCTTCGGGCAGTTTCGCAATCACCTTGATTTCAAAATCGAAACCCGCCAGCCAGGTCACGCCGACAGCGGTGACAGTCGGGAACGGTGCTTCGCCCCAAAACTCCGGCACCACACTCCAGATCGTTTCGAACGTCGAATGCGGATCGACCATGAACACCGTGACATCCACTGCATCATCGAAGCTGCAACCAGCCTCAGCGAGAATTGCATTGAGGTTATTAAAAGCCGTGCGCACCTGATCACGCAGATCTGCCTCGGGTGAACCGTCCTCCCGGCTGCCGACTTGTCCCGAGACAAACAGAAAGCCGTTGGAACGAATCGCCGGCGAATAGCGGTGACGCTCGTAAAGAGCATGGCGGGCAGGTGGGAATACAACGTCGCGCTTGTTCATTGGATGACTCCATCATTGGGTTGATGGGCCGACTGTAGGTATTTGCAGGCGGGCGATAAACGCGCAAGCTTGGCGTTCACTGTTTGTAATTGCCAAACAATCGAGGCGCCAATGGACCGGTTCGATGCGATGCAGGCCTTTGCCCGGGTGGTCGAGGCGGGCAGTTTCACCAAAGCCGCCGAGACCTTGCACATGAGCAAGACCACTGTCACCCAACTGGTGCAGCAACTGGAGGCGCGCTTGCGGGTGCGGTTGCTTAATCGCACCACGCGCAAAGTCAACGTCACCGCCGATGGTGCGGCGTATTACGAGCGGGTGATCAAGCTGCTGGCCGATCTGGACGACGCCGAAACCAGCCTGCCCGGCGCCGCCGCACGGCCACGCGGGCGCTTGCGCATCGACGTGCCGAGCCCGTTCGCGCGGCTGATTCTGGTGCCGGCCTTGCCAGCGTTTCATGCGCGCTACCCGGATATCCAGATCGACATGGGCGTCAGCGACCGCATTGTCGACATCATCGATGAGAACGTCGATTGCGTGGTGCGCGGTGGCGAACTGCTCGATCAATCGCTGATGGCGCGCAAGGTCGCTGATCTGCCATTGGGCGTGTTTGCCGCGCCAGTGTATCTGGCTCGCGAGGGCACGCCGGCGCATCCGCTGGAACTGGAAGACTCCCATCACCGCGTCGTCGCTTTTCTTTGGGCGCGCACGGGCAAACCCGTGCCTTATGCCTTGCACAACGGTGCTGAGCAGTTGCAAATCAAAGGCCGCCACGTGCTCGCGGTCGACGACGGCAACGCCTACCTCGCGGCGGGCCTCGCCGGGTTGGGCGTGCTGTGGTTGCCCACGTACATGTCTGACGCGCCTGTGGCAAACGGAGAATTGGTGCCGCTGTTCGAAGACTGGCAGCTTGAACCGATGCCCCTTTACATCGCCTACCCGCCGAACCGGCATGTCAGCCTCAAGTTGCGGGTGTTTATTGATTGGGTGGTGGAGTTGATGGCGCTGCGAGTGCCGGTTGTGACGCGCCAGTCACTGGCATGATTGACTCCGGCGCAGATCAGGCCAACTATCGCCCCATAATAATCACCGATGGACCCGACCTTGATCGAACGACGTCAATTCAGCGGAGGCATGAAGGGCAAGAACCTCCGCTATCTGAATGAGCAGGACACCGCCAGCAGCGGTGTGACCCGCACCGGTTTTTTGCTCCTCGAACATTTTTCGCTACCGGCCTTCACCCAGGCACTGGACACGGTGGTCACCACCAACCTGTTGCGTCCGGGGCTTTTCTCGTCGCGCACTTTCGGGTTGGGCGATGGCGAGGTGATCAGTGACCTGGGTCTGGTCATCCGCCCTGATGCACGGCTGAATCCAGCGGCGCTGCAAGCGCTGGACCTTTTAGTTGTATGTGGAGGTTATCGCACCGAACTGCGCGCCAGTGACGAGTTCATCGGACTGCTCAAAGCGGCGGCGGAGCGGGGCGTGAGCCTCGCCGGTTTGTGGAACGGTTCGTGGTTTCTCGGCCGCGCCGGTCTGCTCGACGGCTATCGCTGCGCAATCCACCCGGAACATCGCCCGGCGCTCACCGAGATCGCCAAGAGCACCCACGTCAGCAGCGAACCCTACGTCATTGATCGCGACCGCCTCACCGCCTCCAGCCCGTCCGGGGCGTTCCACATGGCGCTCGACTGGATCAAGGGCTTGCATGGCAAAGCGTTGGTCGAGGGCATTGAAGACATTCTGGCCTTCGAGGAGTCGCGCTACCGGCGGATCAAACCGGACGAAAACATCTGCGTCAGCGCGCCGTTGCGTGAAGTGATCAAGCTGATGGATGCCAACCTCGAAGAGCCGCTGGAACTGGAACAACTGGCGGTCTACGCCGGGCGCTCGCGGCGTCAGTTGGAGCGCCTGTTCAAGGAACAACTGGGCACCACGCCGCAGCGCTATTACCTGGAGCTGCGTATCACCGAAGCGCGGCGCCTGCTGCAACACACTGAACTGTCACAGGTGGAAGTGCTGGTGGCCTGCGGATTCGTCTCGCCGAGCCATTTCAGCAAATGCTACAGCTCATACTTCGGTTATCGCCCATCGAAAGAAAAACGGCTGGTCAAATAGACCCCGCCGTTTTTGCCCTCGAGGGGTTTTTCTTCAGAGGTGATCGGCATCCACCACAGCCCGGGCGAACGCTTTCGGAGCCTCTTGAGGCAAATTATGCCCAACCCCACCCTCGATCAACCGGAACTGATATTTGCCGGTAAAACGCTTGGCATAGTCCTCGGGCCTGGGGTGCGGCGCACCGTTGGCGTCGCCTTCAAGGGTGATGGTCGGCACGCTGATTGACGGCGCGGTGGCGAGTTTCTGTTCCAGCGCTGCGTATTTCGCCTCGCCCTGAACCAGACCGAGCCGCCAGCGATAGTTGAACACGGTGATGTCGACGTGATCGGGGTTCTGCAAGGCCTTGGCGCTGCGGTCGAAGGTCGCGTCATCGAACTTCCACTGTGGCGAAGCGAGTTGCCAGATCAATTTGGCGAAGTCATGGGTGTTATTCTCGTAGCCGGCGCGGCCCCGGTCGGTGGCGAAGTAGAACTGATACCACCATTGCAGTTCCGCTGCGGGCGGCAACGGGTTCTGCCCGGCAGCCTGATTGCCGATCAGATAACCGCTGACCGCCACCAGCGCCTTCACCCGTTCCGGCCAGAGCGCCGCGACGATGTCGGCCGAACGGGCGCCCCAGTCATAACCGCCGAGCACCGCTTGCTTGATCTTCAGCGCATCCATGAAGTCGATGACGTCGCTGGCCAGCGCGGCCGGTTGACTGTTGCGCAGGGTGTCTTTGGAGAGAAAGTGCGTATCGCCATAACCGCGCGCATACGGCATCAACACCCGATACCCCTTGGCTGCGAGTAACGGCGCGACGTCGTCGTAGCTGTGAATATCGTACGGCCATCCGTGCAGCAGGATGACCACCGGGCCATCGGCGGGGCCGGTTTCGGCGTACGCCACCTCAAGCACGCCGGCCTTCACGTGTTTCAGCGGGCCGAACGGCGAGGGGGTGGTGTAGCTGACGGTCGCCGGTTCGACGGTTTGCGCCTGGACGGCGCTGATTGAGCCGAACAGCGACAAGGCCAGCATCGATAAACCGACAGCGGTTTTACGCAAGGGTTGAGCCTTTTTCATGATGACGTCTCCTGCCATTGTTGGGTCAGGGGGCTGGACGAGACCCTTGAAACCTTGGCTGCATTGGAGCGCGCAGACGTATCTGCCATGTGTCGAGGGACGGCCATTTTGCAACGCGTTGTACGGTAGAGGGGCGCGTACACAGTGTGATACACGAGGCGAAGAGGGCATGGCCGCTGCCCGGTTTTCGGCAAAAATAATAAGTCGCTGTTTTAAAACAAAAAATATTTCATTGCGGGCTTCCCAAACGAAATGAATGTTGATAAATTGCGCCCCGTTCTCACAGCGATCTTCTCGGAGTCGCTGGACAGAGCTACAGGGGCGTCGCCAAGCGGTAAGGCAGCAGGTTTTGATCCTGCCATGCGTTGGTTCGAATCCAGCCGCCCCTGCCATCTATTAAAAAACGCCAACTTCGCAAGAAGTTGGCGTTTTTTTATGCCTGCGATTCGCTCAGGCAGAGCGGGGCAGGCGTGCGCGATGCCGAAGCACCGCGCACGCCCGTCACTCAGTGCGGTGCGCGCGGGATGGTTTTCATCAAGTCTTCGGGGCTGATGTGGCCGACCACGCTGCCCGGTTGCGGCAGATTGAGGATATGGCCTTTCATCTTGCCGATGATGTGCATCTCGCACGGCTTGCAGTCGAATTTCAACGTCAGCACTTCGTCGCCGTGGATCAATTGCATCGGGGCGACCTTGGTACGCACGCCGGTCACGCCTTTGGCCTGTTTCGGGCACAGGTTGAAGGAGAAACGCAGGCAGTGCTTGGTGATCATCACCGGCACTTCGCCCGGTTCTTCGTGCGCTTCATAGGCCGCGTCGATCAGCTTGACGCCGTGGCGGTGATAGAAGTCGCGCGCCTTCTGGTTGTAGACGTTGGCGAGGAAGGTCAGGTGCGAATCCGGGTACACCGGCGGCGGGCTGGTTTCGGCTTTGCGGCTGCCTCGCGGGTGGGCGGCAACACGCGCAGCCGTCAGCGCTTCGATCACTTCGCGGCGCAGGGCCTTGAGCTGCGAGTTGGGGATGAAGAACGCTTGCGGCGTATCGAGTTTGACGTCGGTGGCGTGGTACTGGGTGGTACCGAGCTGGCCGAGCAGGTCGCGCAGTTGCTCCAGCGCCTGTTCCGGTTTGTTGGCGACGCCGAACGGTCCGTTGAGGCTGACGCTGGCGCTGATGCCTTCCTCGCTGGTTGCGGTCACTTCCAGCTTATCTTCACGCAGACGGGCAACCCAGCTCAGGGCCACGCGACGTTCCGACGAGGTCTTTTGCAGCGCCTGTTGCCAGTTGTGATCGAGGTTGCGATTTAACGGGTGGTTCGGCCGTAGCTTGAACAGGCCTTCGGGCATTTCATTCGGCTCGACGCGATAGCGGTAGCGCTTCTCGCCGTCTTCTTCGAACTCGCCTTTGGCCTCAGCGATGTTGGCGCGAAAACCGACCACTTCGCGTTTGACCAGCACGTTCAGGCCGTCACCGTTGGACAGCGGTTCGTGGGTCACGACCTGCATGTCACGCTTGCCGACTTTTTCCACCGTACCGACCGGCAGGCCGGTAAAGGTTGGCGAGTCGAAAGCGCCGATGTCGATCTTGCGATCAGTGACGAAGTAATCGGTGCTGCCGCGGTGGAAGGTTTTTTCCGGGTCGGGCATGAAGAAATGCACGGTGCGGCCGCTGGAGGCGCGGGCCAGGTCCGGGCGATCTTCGAGCACATCGTCGAGGCGCTGGCGGTAATAGGCAGTGATGTTCTTCACATAGCCCATGTCCTTGTAGCGACCCTCAATCTTGAACGAACGCACGCCGGCTTCAACCAGCGCACGAATGTTCGCGCTCTGGTTGTTGTCCTTCATCGACAGCAGGTGCTTTTCGTAGGCGATCACGCCACCTTTTTCGTCTTTGAGGGTGTACGGCAAGCGGCACGCCTGGGAGCAGTCGCCACGGTTGGCACTGCGCCCGGTCTGCGCGTGGGAAATGTTGCACTGACCGGAGAAAGCCACGCACAACGCACCATGAATGAAGAATTCGATGGCCGCGTCGGTTTCATCGGCGATGGCACGGATTTCCTGCAGGTTCAGCTCGCGGGCCAGTACCAGTTGCGAAAAGCCGGCCTGATCAAGGAACTTCGCTCGCTCGAGCGTGCGGATGTCGGTCTGGGTCGAGGCGTGCAGTTCGATGGGCGGAATGTCCAGCTCCATCACGCCCAGGTCCTGGACGATCAGCGCATCGACGCCGGCGTCGTACAACTGATGGATCAGCTTGCGCGCCGGCTCCAGTTCGTTGTCGTGCAGGATGGTGTTGATGGTGGTGAAAATCCGCGCATGGTAGCGGCGGGCGAACTCCACCAGATCGGCAATTTCACCGACTTCGTTGCAGGCGTTGTGGCGCGCGCCGAAGCTCGGGCCGCCGATGTACACGGCGTCGGCGCCATGCAGGATCGCCTCACGGGCGATGGCCACGTCGCGGGCAGGGCTGAGCAATTCCAGATGATGCTTGGGCAAGGACATAGTTTTTTTAGTCAGGCAGTCACGGTCAGGCGCGCATTCTACTCGCGAAATGCACGGCGGGCACGCATGCGCTGCCCGATGGCGAAAGCCATGCTCAGTTGGCATCGGTCGGCATGGGCCAAGGGCCCGCGTCGCTCGGACGAATGCCATCTGTCAGTGGCAGATGTGCTGCCTGACCCGGCGCTTTCGCGGGCAAGCCCGCTCCCACAGTTTTTTCAGGGTGTCAGCCAGTTTCGTGGATGACCCGCTCCCATAGTTTTTCATAGTGTCGGCAGATTTCAGGAACGGCCCCGGTCCCTGTGGGAGCGGGCTTGCTCGCGAAGGGGTCATATCAGGCGACGGATCGGTTGACTGACCCGGCGCATTCGCGAGCAGGCTCGCTCCCACAGTTTTTCGGGGTGTCAGGCAGTTTCGTGGCTGGCGACAGTCCCTGTGGGAGCGAGCTTGCTCGCGAAGGGGCCATGTCAGGCGGCGCATCGGTTGACTGACCCGGCGCTTTCGCGAGCAAGCCCGCTCCCACAGTTTTTTTCGGGGTGTCAGGCAGTTTCGTGGATGTCCTCAGTCCCTGTGGGAGCGAGCCTGCTCGCGAAGGGGTCATATCAGGCGGCGCATCGGTTGACTGACCCGGCGCTTTCGCGAGCAAGCCCGCTCCCACAGTTTTTTTCGGGGTGCCAGGCAGTCTTGCGGATGGCGACAGTCCCTGTGGGAGCGGGCTTGCTCGCGAAGGGGTCATGTCAGGCGGCGCATCGGTTGCCTGACCCGGCGCTTTCGCGAGCAAGCCCGGTCCCACAGTTTTTCGGGGTGTCAGCCAGTTTTATGGATGGCGACAGTCCCTGTGGGAGCGAGCCTGCTCGCGAAGGGGCCATGTCAGGCGACAAATCTGCTCACAGGCTGAACAATCAGGCCTTGGCCGCCATTGCCGTCACTTCCACACGCATCCCCTCAACCGCCAGCGACGCCACGCCCACCGCCGCACGCACCGGCCATGGTTTGGCGAAGAAACGCTGGTAGACCTCGTTGAACGCGGCGCGATCGGCCATGTCGGTGAGGTAGATGGTCAGGTGCATGACCCGGTCCATCGAACTGCCGGCGCGCTCCAGAGCGGCTTTCAATGCTTGCAGTGTGCATTCGCTTTGCGCGGTGATATCGCCCAGTTCCAGGCTGCCGTCAGCGCGGGTCGGGATCTGCGTAGAGACCATGATCCCGCCGAAGGTGGCGACGTCGGAAGAAATCGACTCAGCGTCCGGATCGGGCGTGAACGTGATGTCTGGAGTGGTCATGGTGATCCCTTTGAACGAGTTGAGAGCGCGCCAGTTTACAGATTCCATGACGACATGGCCTGCCTGACGCGCGTCGAAACACACCTGCCTGGCAGCGCTTGAGTAAAACCGCGAAGCATTTGTATGAGCGTGTATCAATCCCGCCCGGGTATACACCGCAATAATCAACGCGGTATTCCGGACACATCCTGCGTACATGCCGTGCTCAAAGTAGGGCCACAACCACTACGTTTGAGAGGGCACTACCATGAATCGTCCACTGTTTCTTGCTACCGCCGCTGTCTTCGCTTGTCTGATCGGCACGGCACAGGCCGCTGACAGCGGGGCCATGAGCTGGCAGAAGGGGCTGAGCCGCACGGACCTGGTCCGCCAGGACGTGGGCGCGGTCGACAGCGAAGTGATCCAGGCGCGGATCGATTTCGAACCGGGTGTGACTTCGCCGAGACACGCGCACCCTGGCGTGGAAATCGCTCACGTGCTCAGCGGCACGTTCGAATACCAACTGGAAGGCCGCGCGCCGGTGATCCTCAAGGCCGGTGAGTCGTTGTTGATTCCACAAGGCGTGGCGCATGTGGCGAAAAACGTTGGCAGCGACACGGCCTCGGAACTGGCCACCTACGTCGTCAAAAAGGGCGAACCGGTGCTGATTCTCAAGCCCTGAATCAGGCGGCCGCATGATCGGATTGTGAATGGCTGCTCGGGCACCGCTCGAGCAGTCCCCACCCGTCGCCTCGCTTGAACTGTATCGGCGTTGTCGCGTCTTAATTTCGCGATATCAACCTTTATGGAAGCAATCATGCTTTTAAAGAACAAGAGTCTCGTTGCTGTAATGTCCTGCGCCCTGATGCTTGCAGCCGCGCCTCTTCTGCCTGCCGACCTGTCCGTGATGGGTTCGGCATACGCCAAAGACGGTGGCGGCGGCGGTAACGGTGGCGGCGGCGGTGGTGGTAATGGTGGTGGCAACGGTGGCGGTAACGGCGGTGGCAATGGCGGCGGCAACGCTGGCGGTCGCGGCGGCTCAAGCCACTCCGGCGATGCCGGCAGCAATCGTGGCGGAATGAGCAGCGACCCCGCCGGGAAAGCCGTTCGCGATCACGGCCTGAGCGGCAATCACTACGGCGGTGACAAGAATGCGGGCAGCAATGGCCACGGTTCGACCACGTCAGCAGTCGCCAACTCCCGAGACACTCGCGGCATCAGCAAGGCCCGGGCGATCTCGACGACCACGCCGGGCGATCACAACGCAAAAGGCTTGAGCAATGCGGGCTCCTCGGTGTCGAAGAAGTCCCACTGAGTTCCAGCATGAAAAAACAAAGCCCTGACTTGTCAGGGCTTTGTTGTATGGGCGAACCGCAAAGGCCGTTACGGTCCGTCGGCGATCAGGCCTGTTCCAGCGTCTCGGTCAGCCCCTGATCCTCGCCCAGGAAGCCGCCACTCTGGTGCTGCCAGAGCCGCGCATAGGTGCCGTTCTTTTCCAGCAATTGGGCGTGGGTGCCTTGCTCGATGATGCGCCCTTCATCCATGACAATCAGGCGATCCATGGCCGCAATCGTCGACAATCGATGGGCGATGGCGATGACCGTCTTGCCCTTCATCATCTCATCGAGACTTTCCTGAATCGCGACTTCAACTTCGGAGTCCAGCGCGCTGGTGGCCTCGTCGAGTAACAGAATCGGCGCGTTCTTGAGCATCACCCGGGCGATGGCGATACGTTGGCGCTGGCCTCCCGAAAGCTTGATGCCGCGCTCACCCACCAGGGTGTCGTAACCGTTGTGGCCTTGTTTGTCGCTCAGTTGGCTGATGAAACCGTCGGCCTGGGCATGTGCGGCGGCGCGGCGGATTTGTTCGTCGGTTGCATCCGGGCGGCCATAGGCGATGTTGTCGCGTATCGAACGGTGCAGCAGGGACGTGTCCTGCGTGACCATGCCGATTGCGCTGCGCAGGCTGTCTTGCGTGACGTGCGCGATGTTTTGCCCATCGATGCGGATCTCGCCGCTGTTCACGTCATAGAAACGCAGCAACAGATTGATCAGCGTCGATTTGCCCGCACCGGATCGGCCGACCAGGCCGATTTTTTCCCCGGCACGAATGTTCAGGCTCAAACCGTCGAGCACCTGGCGTTCACCGCTGTAGTTGAAACTCACGTTATCGAACGTCACTGCGCCGCCCGCTGGCACCAATACCTTGGCGTCCGGCGCATCCTGCACTTTCGGGCCGCGGGTCAAGGTGTCCATGCCGTCCTGCACGGTGCCGATGTTCTCGAACAGTGAAGTCATCTGCCACATGATCCAGTGCGACATGCCGTTGATGCGCAACGCCATCGCCGTGATTGCGGCCACGGCACCCGTGCCGACCTGGCCCTGGTGCCACAGCCACAGGGCGTAGCCGCCAGCGCCAAGAATCAGCCCGACCACCAGGGCCTGATTGACGATCTCGAACTGGCTGACCAGACGCATCTGGCGAAAACCGGTGAGCTTGAAATCTTCCATGGCCGCGCGCGCGAAGTGCGCTTCACGTTTGGAGTGGGAGAACAGTTTCACCGTGGTGATGTTGGTGTAGGCGTCGGCAATGCGCCCGGTCATCGACGAGCGCGCATCGGCCTGTTCCTGGCCGACCTGGCCCAGGCGCGGTACGAAATACAGCATCGCCAGGCCGAACAGCACGATCCAGGCAAGGAACGGCAGCATGAGCTTGAGGGCGAAGCCGCCGGCCAGCGCGATGATCGCAATGAAATAAACGCCAATGCCGGGCAGGATCTCGATCAGCGTGAACAGCACTTCGCGCACGGCCAGCGCTGTCTGCATCACCTTGGTCGTGACCCGGCCGGAAAACTCATCGGAGAAGAACGACAGGCTTTGTCGCAGCATCAGTCGGTGGAAATCCCAGCGCAGGCGCAGCGGCAGATTGATCGCCAGGATCTGGTGCTGCACCATCGTGCGCAGCGCCACCAGCCCGATGCTGACAACCAGCACAATGCCGATGCCCCACAGCACACGGCTTTCCTCATCGCTCGCCGCGCCCCCGGTCTGCCAGGTCGACAGCAGATCGACCACTTGCCCGAGAAAGGAAAACAGCCAGGCCTCGTAGATGGACACGCTGGCGCTGAGCAGGGCGAAGACAAGAATGTAGCGGCGCGCACCGCGCGTGCAGGCCCACAGAAACTGGAACAGACCGACTGGCGGTGGTGGGGCCTCGTCGGGAGGAAAGGGGTCAAGCCTTTGTTCAAACAGGCGAAGCATCGTGGTCTCCGAAATGATCAGGGCAGGAAAATTCTGCCATTTAACGGTTGCCTTGAGGGGTTGCAGGTTGGCCGGACAGTACCGGCCAGGTTGTGCTGCGTGTTCGAAACTCAATAGCCAAACAGTCTATACCCTACGCCGTACGATCACCCGCCCGAAGCGTTGGTTCAGTCGCAGGTCGGTAGGCGGGGATTGGCTTTCACCACGCAGGCAAAAAATCGAACTGTCGGCGTTGACCTGTCGTCCATTTTGTTAGGAACAACCAGACAAAGGGCGGGCAGAACAATGGATCAGCAGAAAAACGATCTGGTGGTGATTTGTGGCGCGAGCGCAGGCGTAGGGCGTGCCACGGCCCAGCGCTTCGCCGCCGGCGGTTACCGCATCGGCCTGCTGGCACGCGATGAAGCCGCGCTTACGGAAACATGTGCAGAACTGGCGCAGTACGGCGTCGCGGTGAAGGCCATCAGTGTCGATGTGGCCGATGCGCAAGCCGTGCAAGCGGCGGCGGATGAGCTGGAAACGCAATTGGGGCCGCTGCGGATCTGGATCAATTGCGCCATGACCACGGTGTTTTCACCCGTGGCGACACTCACCGCAGAGGAGATTCGCCGAGTCACCGAAGTGACTTATCTGGGCGCTGTTCACGGCACCCTGGCCGCCTTGCGCTTGATGCGCCCGCGTAATCAGGGGCTGATCATTCAGGTCGGCTCGGCGCTGGCCTATCGGGCGATCCCGTTGCAGGCAGCCTATTGCGCCGCGAAGTTTGCCGTGCGCGGTTTCACCGACGCGTTGCGCTGTGAACTGTTGCATGACCACAGCAGGATTCGCCTGTGCATGGTGCAACTGCCAGCGGTCAACACGCCGCAGTTCGACTGGGCACGCAACAAGCTGGAAAAGCGCCCGCAACCGGTGCCGCCTATCCACGATCCCGACGTCGCTGCCCGTGCGATTTTTAGTGTTGTGCGGCGTCCACCCCGAGAGTTGTGGCTGGGCATGGCAACGATCAAAGCAATCGTCGGAACCTGCCTGATGCCGGGCCTGCTCGACCGCATGCTGGCGCGCCAGGCCTGGTCTGGGCAGATGTGCAACGAAAGTGATGACGCCGACCGTGGCGATAATCTATACGAGGCGCAGAGCACTGACCTGCACCGCACACGCGGAAGGTTTGTCGGCCGCTCGAAGGACTCGGCGCTGGCGCTGACATCGACGCAGGTCACGGCATTGTCTGCGTTATTGGCGCTGGTGTGCGCGGCGGTGCTGTTGCTGTTTTGAACCGCCGCGGCGAAACCAGCGGTAGCCAAATCCGTTCAGTGTCAGCGCCGTGTTGGCGCTGGCCGGCGAAGGGTAGGTGCCATCTGCCAGAATCTCTTCGAACCCCTGTAGCGCCTGAATCATTGTCTGTTCAAGCGCGGCTGGATGGCGCCCGAGATTGGCCAGCATGATCGTCGTCGCCTCGCCCTCGTGGCGAATGGCAAAAACAGCCGGGTGCTCGCAGGGTAGCGAGTGCGCCGTGCCGCTGCCGACTTCCGTGAGCACGGCACGCATCTGGAAAATCGCCTGACAACGGCTGAGCAGAGATTCGGGTTTTTCCTGCTGCATCGCGACATTCAGCATTGGGTAACCGAACGGTCCCTGGTCGATCAGCGGCGCGGGAAAATTTTTCGGTGTCCCCCGGGAAAAACCGCCGTTGCGTTCAGCGTTCCACTGCATCGGCGTGCGCACCGCCAGGCGCTCGGGCCGCAGCAAATCATCGCCCATGCCGATCTCCTCGCCGTAGCGGATGATCGGCGTACCCGGCAACGACGCCAGCAGCGCGTGCGCCAGCGCCTGGTGCCGGACATCCCCGTCGAGCATGGGCGCCAGGCGCCGACGAATGCCGCGACCGTAAGCGCGCATGTGCGGTTGTGGGGCAAACACTTGCATGACTTCCTCGCGCTCCTGTTCCGTCAGGCGCTCCAGATCCAGCTCGTCATGATTTCGCAGCCACAGCGCATAACCGGTACCGTCCGGCGCTGCCGGGCGATGTTGCAAGGCACGCCACAGCGGCTCGGCGCGCGCTCGGGCGAGTGCCAGAAACACGTGATTGTTGAGCCAGAAATCCAGCGCCAGTTGCAAGCGATTGCCCGTGCCGAAGTAGTGGCGGAAGCGCGCCGGTTCGACATCCACTTCGCCCATCAGCAGGCAGTCGGGATTGATCGAGCGGGCGTGCGCCGCCAGCCGCTCCAGCAGCCACACGCCGTGCTCCTCATTGCCGCCGCCGGCCTGTTCGACCGCATGGGACGCCGCATCGAGCCGAAACCCGGCAACGCCCAGGTGCAGCCAGTGGGCGATGATCTGCTCGATCTCCTCAACCACCGCAGGATTCGCCAGGTTCAGGTCCGGCTCATGTCGGTAAAACAGATGCCGATAAAACTGCCCGGCCTGTTCATCCCATTGCCAGATGCTGTCCTCGACGCCGGGAAAGATCGGCTGGTTGCCGTCGTCAATCGGTTCGTCCGCCCAGATGAAGTAATCACGATAACGACTGGTGCGGTCCTGACGTGCCTGTTCGAACCAGGGATGTTGCTCGCTGGTGTGTTGCAACACCAATTCGAGGATGACACGCATGCCGCGCTTGTTCGCCTCGTCAATCAACAGACGAAAATCGTCTTCGCGGCCAAAACGCGGTGCGACGATCCGGTGATCGTCCACGTCATAGCCGCCGTCGCGAAACGGCGAACCAAAGATTGGCAGCAGCCAGAGCGCGCCGACACCCAGCGAGCGCAAGTAATCAAGGCGCTCGACGATGCCGGCGAGGTCGCCGCAGCCATCGTCGTTGCGGTCGGAAAACAGTGAAGGGTCGATCTGGTAGATCACCGTGGTGTGCGGCCATTCAGCGCTCATGGGCGACTCCTGTGGGACGCAATAATACGGCTTGCAGCGGACCGACAATCCCGGCAAACGGCCGGTTCTCACCGTGACGATCACTGGCGACTTCGATCAGCCAGTCACCGACCAGGGCAAAGGTGTGCTCGGCCTCGTCGAAGTTGATGCAGACAATGCGCTCGTCCTCCTCGCAGTGTCGGCGGTACGCCAGCAATTGCGGGTGCGAGGGCAGCTCCGTCCAGTCGCCGACCCGCAAGGCCGGGCTGTCCTGGCGGCAGCGCAGCAGGCGCCGGTACAGGTTGAGCGTCGAGTCGTTGGCGTTTTCCTGCGCCTGCACGGCCAGCGCGGCGGCATCTGGCGGGAAGGGCAGCCACGGCGTTTTGCCGGTCCAGCCGTGGGGCGGCTGCGCTGTCCACGGCAGCGGCGCACGGCTGCCATCGCGTCCGCCGGGGTCGACGCGGGTTTGTGCGGTCACTTGGGTGTCTTCCAGCGCGAGCTCGTCGCCCTGAAAAATAAATGGCGTACCGCGCAGGCTCAGCAGCATGACCGCCGCGGCGTGCGCCTTGGCCCGCGAACCGCCGTAGCGGCTGCGAATCCGGCTGTTGTCGTGGTTGGACAATGCCCAGGTCGGCCACGCTTGCTGCTCGCCCAGGCAACGCTCGACCTCACGGATACACAGGCGGAACACCACCGGATCCCAAGGCGCATCGAGCGGCGGAAAATTGAATGACATGTGCAACTCATCGCTGGCGCCGTAATACGCCGCAACCCGCGCGGTGGAGCGAATATTCACTTCGCCGATCAACACACGGTCGCCGGGATAACGGTCGACCAGGCGCCGTAGCCCGCGCAGCACTTCATGGCTGTAGGGCTGATCATTGATCTGCACCATGGTTTCGCCGGCCAGACAGCGTGGGTCATCGGCGAAACTCGGGTCCTTGCCGACGCAATGCACGACATCGATCCGAAAGCCGTCGACGCCGCGATCCAGCCAGAACCTCAGCACGTTGTGCATGGCTTCGACGACCTGTGGGTTATGCCAGTTGAGGTCAGGCTGCTGCGGCAAAAAGAAGTGCAGGTAATACTGCTGACTGCCTTCATCCCAGGTCCAGGCGCTGCCGCCGTCGATCGAGGCGCGCCAGTTGTTCGGCTGGTCGCGCCAGATGTACCAGTCGCGCTTGGGATTGTCGCGACTGGCGCGCGATTCGACAAACCACGGGTGCTGATCCGAGGTGTGATTGGGCACGAAATCCATCAGCACCTTGAGGCCGCGATTGTGTGCCTGCGAAACCAGTTGATCGAGGTCGGCGAGGCTGCCGAACAGCGGATCGATGCCGGTGTAATCGCAAATGTCATACCCGGCGTCACACATGGGCGACGGGTAAACCGGTGACAACCACAAGGCGCTGACGCCCAAGGCCTTGAGGTAATCGAGCCGGCCGATCAACCCGGGCAGATCGCCAACACCGTCGCCGTTGCCGTCGGCGAATGACCGTGGATACACCTGATAAATCACCACGTTTTTCCACCACGTCAAATGCGGTTCGACAGACATGGTCTTCTCCTTGCATTGACTCCCGCTGGTGCCAGGCGGCACTTGGGTGCGCAGGTTCAGGGCTGCTGGTAGTGCCCGGGGATGTTGTCGTCTTCATCGGGTTTGGTGCGTTTTTGCACTTGAACGTCACTCAGGCGCGCGTCCTTGAGTTCAGTGAAAGTGGTTTTGAGCAGCGCTTCGGCCTGTTGGGGATCGAGGGTGTCGCCGTCGTGTTCCAGCGTTCTGTTATCCGGCTGGTTGTCGATGATGAAACTGACGATGTAGCGGTGCTTTTTATCAAACATGAGTGCCGTCCTTTTTCTGATACATCAAAGGTCAAAGCTCAGCGCCTGGCTTGCCTGTCCTGATCGGCCGGCCCCGGCTTGACGCGGGCCCCGTCCTGGCGATCGGACTGTTCGCGACTCGCCCGCTGATCATCTGTCAGGCCGTCGCCGTGGTCTTCAATGTGCAGTTGTCGTTCAGGTTGATCGGAGACGTGTTCAGTCGATGTATCGCGGTTACTGGCGGACATGGGCGCACCTTCAGTTGGTGGGTTTGTGCACGCGCGAGGCAGACAAATTTTCCTCGCGCTTTTAGTGATGACGCTGCAAGCGGCAGGTTGTTCCCCTGGATTGACTGAGGCGATGGGCTGCAACGTCGATGACTGAACCGCACGCACGATGAACGGCGTTTGTGGCCGGGCGGTAGCGGTTCGCGGTGCCACACGTCGATTGGTTCGAGCAGTGTCCGTGCGAGCCGGGTCAACCTCAGACGAAGGTCGACAGCGCATCCGGCGCGAGGAAGGTTTGACATGCGTGTGCATCATTTGAATTGCGGCTGTATGTGCCCACTGGGTGGCGCTTTGTTCGATGGCTACAGTCGCGGCCTGACCGCGTCGGTGGTGTGTCACTGCCTGCTGATCGAAACCGCCAGCAACGGCTTGATTCTGGTGGACACCGGTTTCGGCCAGCAGGACGTGCAGCATCCGCAGCGCCTGAGCGGTTTTTTCAGAACGCTTAATAACATTCGCCTGGAGCACCGCTTTACCGCGCTGGAGCAGATCCGCCGGCTGGGCTTCGACGCCAACGATGTGCACCATATCTTGCTGACCCACCTGGATTTTGATCACGCCGGCGCCCTGCAGGATTTTCCACGTGCGCGCGTGCATGTCATGCAGCAGGAACTTCAGCATGCCACGCGGGCGGGTGGCTGGATCGCGCGGCGGCGCTTTGTGCCCGCGCAATGGCGCGATGTCGTGGATTGGGAGCTGTATGCCCCACAGGGCGATACCTGGTTTGGCTTTGATTCGGTGCGCGCAGTGTTCGGCGCCGAAGAAGAGGACATTTTGCTGGTACCGCTAAGCGGGCACACCGCCGGACACGCCGGCATCGCCTTGCGCACTGCCGAAGGCTGGCAACTGCACGCCGGCGATGCCTATTTTCATCATGACGAAGTGCACCTGCCCACACGCCGCTGCCCACCCGGCATGCGGCTCTACCAATACATGATGGACACCGACCGCCACGCACGCTTGCACAACCAGCAGCGCCTGCGCCAATTGGCGGCGGATCAGCGTGCGGCGGTGAAGATCTATTGCAGCCACGATGCGCGGGAACTGCAGCATGCGACCCATCCTGGCAGTGACGCAGCGGCGCGGGCGAGTGGGCAGGTGGATCGGCTTCGGCATTGGTGAAGGTTCACGGTGGTGCCGCGCCAGACGCGCCGATCAGCCCCTGTCTTGTTCTGCGCCAGCGGCCTGAACGGCGGCTCTTTCGCGGCGCCGACGAAGCCAGCTGAACAAGGCATGGACGGGATGTAAAACGGCCGCCAGCACGCCCAGCAGCATGATGATGAAAATGACAATGAGGGGAAGGCTTTCGTGCGAGAACATGGTGGGGTTACTCCTGTAGTCACTATGTCGGAACCCGCAGGGTAGACGCGTCGAAGGCTCCTCGCGATGAACGTATGTTCATCCTTGCGCGGCACAATTGTGCTACGGCAGGGCTTGCTGGATATTCGATCGGTTGCGCGACATGGCCTTGTCCGGAGCTGGCGTGGTGAAGCTTGCCGATTTTCACATCGGGGCGCGGTGCTGGTGACGGCGGGTTCGCTACTGTGCGCGCAAGCGACTCGGCAACGACAGCCGCCTCCACCATCCGTTGAGATGCTGGAGGCGGAGGGTGAACGTCCCGGGATTCAATAGAACAGGCGCTTTACGGCAGCCCTCTACAACTTGAGGCGCGTCGGTCAGCCAACAGATTTCAACGCAATCGGCCCTTTGAGCCGGTCCAGCATCGTCGCGCAATACCAGTCATCGAACTGACACACGCCGGTCTCGGCCGTTTCCGAATACGGGCCGGGCTCGTACGAGGGCGAGGTCACGCCGCGCTGGGTGCCCTCGACCAGCGTGCGGTCCTGATCATTGGTGGCAATCCATACTTTGGTCAGACGTTCGATGTCGTAGTCAATGCCTTCCACGGCGGTGTTGGGCACCAGCCATTTGGTGGTGACCAACGTCTGCGTGGCGCTGATTGGCAGAACGCGGAAACTCAGCGCGTGGTCGCCGAGGAAGTGATTCCAGGTGGAGGGGTAGTGGAAATACAGCAGCGCGCCAATGTCCGCTTCGGTGGTCTTGTCCAGGCGACCGGCCACGGCAGGTTTTCCGTCCATGGTGTAGCTGACGGCACCGGATGACAGGGGAATGCGTGTCATGCGGAACTGGCCGTTGATATCCATGACCAGCCGGCTTGGCAACCCGGCCTTCTCGCACTTGGCCCAATAGGCCGACAGCTCGGGGTCATCTTCGCCACTGATGCCACCCACCGAAAAATTGTCGACGAACGAATGCAGGAGTTCGGGGTGGGAACCGTCGCAGTGATAGCACTCGCGATTGTTTTCGAAGACCAGTTTCCAGTTGCCTTTCTCGATGATGTTCGACTCGAACGCGACTTTGCAGTTTTCAAGATAATGCGGCGCGATGAAAGGGCTGACGGCTTTGCGGAAACCGTCGAACTCAGGGGCTTTGGCGGCGACGCAGACGTAAATGTAGGTATCGACGATCTCGCAGTGAACGCTTTTGAGGTTGTATTGCGACTTGTCGAAATCCTGGCCCATGTTGCCGGCAAACAACAAGTTGCCATCCAGCTCATAAGTCCACTTGTGGTACGGGCAAACCATTTTCGCGACTTTGCCGTGGTCGGCTTCGCAGATTTTTGCGCCTCGGTGACGGCACGCGTTATGGAACGCGCGAACCTCTCCATCCTTGCCTCGGACGACGGCGACGGGATAGTCACCGATCTGCAGAGTGAAATACTGCCCCGGCTTGGTGATTTCGAACGTGTGGCCGGCAAAGATCCACTCCTTGTGCCAGATTTGCTCAAGGTCCTGACGGTAAACGCTCTCACTGCTGTAAAGCGCGCCCGGCAGTGAGTGCCACGGTTTGCGCTGTGCGATAAGGTCGAATACGGATTCGTTGTTGTTCATTGTTATCCTCCCGGGACATCAATCTTGTGCGGTCACCTTTAACCGTGACTTTTAAAAATCAGCCATCGATAGAACTCAGCCTATCGGGCGCGGGCTGATCATCACAAACGACATTTGCTAGGGGTTATCGATGATGTGTAGTTATGAGTGATTGGCTAGCGGCAAGGCCTGAACCGCTTGGAAAACTGCATCGAGGGCGCTAACAGCGCAGTTCGCTTGAGCGATGTGCCTGATCGTGGTTTTCAACGCATCACTGCGTTGATGGCCGAGGCCACGGGCGAACAGATCAAACTTTTCGTTCAGCTCTTCAGCGCTCAAAGGCGATTCGGGATCACCACGTGCGGCGGTAAGCGGACTCACCAGCACTGTGCCGTTCTTCAGCGTGACGCTCACTCGGGAGAGGATTTCGTCAGGGAATCGGGCCGAGATATCAGCGGCTTCAACAATTTCGATGCGGCGGCTCAACGCCAGAATATCCGCCGCGAAAATGGCTTCACCGGTGACTTCTTCCGGCCCCACTTTACCCCTGACAAGCAGCGCAGCGAGTGGAAAGGCAAGGGCGTATTGCGCCTGATCGGCATTGCGCGGTGTATGGCCCTGTAAACACATCGACTCGTAGAATGTTTCCACACGAAGGGTTTCAATCGAATCGGCATCGAGCAGTGGATTTTCACGCCGCAGCTCAAGCATCGCAGTCAGCGCCGGTTGTGCCCAGCGGCAGACCGGCCAGGGCTTGAAGTACTGACTGTCGATCTCCCAGCGGCCACCGACATCGACCCAATGTTCGGCGACCGTGACGTCTTCCACCGTTTCTGCCGGCGCACCGGTGATGCCTGCCATTGCCATGAACAGCGCGTTCAAACCGGTAAAGGCCCCAGCGCCATGGGCGTCGCGCAGCATCGTCGGCGCTTGCACCACGCGCATCATCGGACAACGCGCGCTGAAGTACTCGGCGATGCCCAAGGCGTGGCGAAACGTCGATTCATCCAGACCCAGCAACCGTGCTCCGGCGCAGACAACTCCGACCGCCGAGAACCCCCCGGATGCGTGATACGTCGGCGAGGTCGCCATCAATGCAGACCCGGCCCGCAACGCGGTTTCGTAACCGATGCACAAGGCAGTCAGTAACTCACGGCCGGTGATTGACTGGCCTTGATGATGCTGCGCATCGGCAAGCGCCAGCACGGCAGGCACCACGGTGGCGCCGGCGTGGCCCTTGGATTTGAAATGGCCTTCATGGGCGTCGAGGCTGTCGGCACTGAACCCGCCGGCCCAGGCTGCGCCGAGCACGTTGACACGCTGCCCGCCGAAGATCATACGGCTGTTATAAACGCCTGTCGGGTAATGTTGCTGGGCAAAGCGCCGCATCGCGACAGTGGTGTCATTGCTGGCCGCGCCGGCCATGACGCCAACGATATCCAGCAGACTGTCTTGCACGATTGCTTGGGTGTTGCGCGGAGCATCCAGAAAATCAAAGTGGCGACAGAATTCGAAGAGTGACATTCAGCAAGCCCTTCCAGTGAGTTGAGCCGGGCCGGTCTGAACCGGCGGCGCTCAACAATGAGTCAGGGCAGGGCGCCGCTCCAGCGACATTTTCGTCGGGCAATTGATAACCAAAACGCCCGAACGAGTGGCGGGTTGAGTCAACGGCGGGGAAACTTCGTCAGGATCCATTCACGAAAGCGCCGCAATTCATCTTCATTGTCCGAGTTTTCTCGACAGCTGAGGTAATGCCAGCTGTTGCGCAACTGCACCTGTTGCTCGATCGGTCGCACCAGCAGGCCTTGCTGCACCAGCGAGGTGACGAGGTGATTCCAGCCCAGGGCGATGCCCTGATGGGTGAGCACCATGCTGATCAGCAGGTTGTAATCGTTGGCATTGAAAATCTGTGGGCTGTTCGTCGGCCGGTCGTCGATATCGATGGCCTGAAACGCCAGCCACACCCCCCAGTCGACGTGTTCGGCGACTTGCGAGCGGCCGTACGGGCTGAGGTTGAGCAGCGCCGAATCGCGTACACCTTCAATGGTCGAAATCTCCGGGTGCTTCTCCAGGTACTGCGGCGTGCACACTGGATAAATCACATCGTGGCACAGCGGATAGCTTCTATAACCTTCGCGGATGCGTGAAATCTTGGTGATGAAAATGTCCGGCTGCACGCCCGGTTCCATGGTCAGAAAATTCTGCGTGGTGATCAGGTTCAGTTCGATGTCCGGGCACTGGGCGAAGAATTCCTGCAGGTGGTTCGACAGCCACAGTGCGGAAAAGGCCGGTGAGCAGCAGACCGTCAGCACTTTCTTGCTCGATTGGCTGCTGCGGATGCGTTCGGCGGCCTGGGCAATGTTAACAAACGAGAGCTGCGCGGCATCAAAGAACACCGCGCCGGCGGCGGTCAATTCAACTGCACGGCCCACGCGGGTAAACAGTTGCGCGCCCAAATAGCTTTCCAGCTCGCGAATCTGTCGGCTGATCGCAGCTTGAGAAACGCATAAAGCCTCGGCGGCACGGGTGAAGCTTTCGTATTTGGCAGCGGCGACAAATGCCTTTACAGCCCTCAAGGAAGGCATTTTCAGCAAGATAGTGTCAGGGTCGACATGCTTGGTCATTCGTACACTCTCCTAACGATACAGCTCCCCAACGAAGCGCGAGGAGGGTAACGGAACCGACCGCGGACGGCCACGCCAGCGTCGTTTTGGGAATAGACCCGGTCGCTGAGGATGCGAGGCAGCCGATCCTTCATGGCCGCTTCGCAAACCGATAACCCGACGTTATCAAATTGTCCCTGTAAATGTAGTTGGATTAAGCGGGGCGATGCTAATAGATTTGCAACATCCCTTTTTCCTGGGTCCCCAAAAATAATAAAAGGAAGCCCGTCGTGAAAACATTTATTCATTACCGCTGCCGTTCAAAAACAGTTTCGCTGATTTGCTTGTCGTGCAAAGCAAAAGAGGCGCGACGCGAAGGAGGCAAGGTATGACAAGTTCCGACGAGATCATCTGCGTAAAGAATGTTTTCAAAGTCTTTGGTACGCAGCCGGCCCTGGCGATGAAAATGATAGAAGAGGGCGCCTCGAAAGCCGAAGTATTCAAAAAGACCGGTCAGGCAATTGGTGTTTTCGATGCCAACTTCTCCGTTCGCCGAGGTGAAATCTTTGTGATCATGGGATTGTCCGGCTCCGGCAAATCGACCATGGTCCGATTGTTCAACCGGCTGATCGAACCGACCTGCGGCCACATCTTCCTCAACGGCAAGGAGATCACCGGTCTAGCCGACAAGGACTTGCTGCAGGTCCGGCGCAAGGACATGGGCATGGTCTTCCAGTCGTTCGCGCTGATGCCGCACATGAGCGTCATCGATAATGTCAGTTTCGGCCTGGAAATCAGCGGCGTCAGCGAGAAAGAGCGCTACTGCCGCGCGATGGGCGCGCTCGAGCAGGTCGGGCTGTCAGGCCAGGAGTTCAGCTTCCCGCATCAACTCTCCGGCGGTATGCAGCAACGCGTCGGTCTGGCCCGCGCCCTGGCCAACGACCCTGCCATTCTGCTGATGGATGAAGCGTTCTCGGCACTCGATCCGATGATTCGCAGCGAGATGCAGGGCGAGCTGATCAAGCTTCAGGCCGAGCAGGATCGCACCATCATTTTCATCTCCCACGACATTGAAGAGGCGGTTCGCATCGGTCATCGGATCGCGATCATGGAAGGCGGACGCGTGGTGCAGATCGGCACGCCGCGTGAATTGCTGTGCAGTCCGGCGAATAAATATGTGCGCGACTTCTTTAATGGCTTCGACACCAGTCGAATATTGAAAGCCGGCGATATAGCACAGCAGGACTCCAATGTTGTTTATCTGCCAGGCAATCAAGTAACTATCAGGGCCGAAGCTTCATTGCGCGACATCTTTCATATTGTCGCTGCCTCGGCAACACCGATGCCGGTGGTCGACGAAGTTGGCCTTTATAAAGGTTCGATTTCGCAGGGCCATTTGCTGAGTTGCCTAAGTAACAGCTGAACGCCGAAGAGTCAGGATTGATAAAAGCAGTTTTTGCGGGCGAGGTAGCACCATGTCAGATTTCAATATTCTGGATCCATTCCAGAGCATCAATATTCCCTTGGGCTCGTGGGTCGAAACCGCACTCAAATATCTGGTCAGTCACTTTCGCGAAGTCTTCCGCTCGATTCGCTGGCCGGTCGACCAGGTTCTGGATGGCGTGCAGTGGGGACTGCTTTCGGTGCCTCCCACGGTCTTTATCATCATTGCCGGACTGATCAGTTGGCAGATCGGCGGCAAGCGTATCGCCATCTTCAGCATCGCGACGCTCACCGGCCTTGGCCTGATCGGGGTATGGAACGATGCCATGGTCACGCTGGCCCTGGTGCTGACATCGCTATTGTTTTGCGCAGTCATCGGCATCCCGCTGGGCATCCTCTGTGCCCGCAGTGATCGCACCGAAATGATCATCCGTCCGGTGCTCGACGCCATGCAGACGCTGCCGGCGTTCGTTTATCTGGTGCCGGTGGTCATGCTCTTTGGCATCGGTAACGTGCCCGGAGTGATCGTCACCATCATCTTCTCTGTCGCGCCGTTGGTGCGGCTGACCAACCTCGGCATCCGCCAAGTGCCTGCGGACAAGGTCGAGGCTGCACGAGCGTTCGGCTGTACGGCCACGCAAATGTTGCTGAAAGTGCAGTTGCCGCTGGCGGCGCCGACGATGATGGCCGGACTCAACCAGACGTTGATGTTGTCGCTGTCGATGGTGGTGGTCGCCTCGATGATCTCGGTCGGTGGTTTGGGCCTGATGGTGTTGAGCGGCATCGGTCGTCTCGACATGGGCCTGGCCAGTGTTGGCGGCGCCGGGCTGGTACTGCTGGCGGTGTTCCTTGACCGGCTGACCCAGGCCATGGGTGAACGCAGCAGCGATCTGGCCACCGGTCAGCGCTGGTATGAAACCGGCCCGCTGGGGCTGGTGATGAAGCTCAGGAAAAAGAAAACCGTTGCACGTCCGGTGACGAATTAAGTTGGCCTGCTCACCCCTCAAACATTCCAAGCGTGGTGAAAAATGAAACTGACAAATCTGAAGAAAAGCCTGATTGCGAGCCTGGTGGCTACGGTGTTCGGCACGGTGTTGGGCTCGGCGGTTTACGCAGCAGACGCCAACAAACCGGGCGCCGGCGTGTCGATCACACCGATTTTCCCGAGCATCGCCGAAGAGCGCTTCCGGGGTGAGGTCGTGCTCGCCGGTCTCAAGGAACTGGGCTATGACGTCAAGCCGCCGAAAGAGGTCGACTATCCGGCGATGTTCCTCGCGCTCTCTTACGGCGATGCGGATTTCACCGTGCATGAATGGGAACACCTGCACCAAGCGTTTTACGAGAAGGCCGGCGGCGATGACGTAATGGTCAAGGTCGGGCAGATCATGAAAGGCGTGCTGCAGGGCTACATGATCGACAAAAAAACCGCCGAGGCCTACCAGATCAAGGATCTGTCTGACCTGAAGAAACCTGAAATCGCCAAACTGTTCGACAGCAACGGCGATGGCAAAGCCGACCTGACCGGCTGCAACCCGGGCTGGGGCTGCGAGATCATGATCGAGCACCACATGAAAGCCTACGGCCTGGGGCCGACCGTGGTCGATAACCGCGGCTCCTACTTCGCGCTGATGGCCGACACCATTGCGCGTTATCAGCAGGGCAAGCCGGTGCTGTTTTTCACCTGGGTGCCGCAGTGGATTGCCGGCGTGCTGGTGGAAGGGCGGGACGTGGTGTGGCTGCCGGTACCGTTCACTGCGCTGCCCGATGGCAAGGACAGCAAAGAGACTTTCCATGACGGTAAAAATCTCGGTTTCCCGGTGGACACCGTCAATGCCGTGATGAACAAGGAGTTCGCCGAGAAGAATCCGGTAGCACGCAAGTTTCTCTCCGAAGTCAGCATTCCCACCAGCGCTGAGAGTGCGCAAAACCTGCGCATGCAAAACGGTGAAAAATCGCTCGCCGACATCAAGCGTCACGCGGCCGAATGGATCAAGGCCAACCAGCAGGCCTACGACGGCTGGTTGAGCGATGCACGTGCGGCGGCAAAGTAATCGGTTCGACTGCACGTGGCGGCGGGTCAGCCGGTCGCCACTGTTCGCGCCGCGGGTAAGCGTTCAGGCGAGTGAGTGACGAAAGATGGAAACCTTTCAGAGTCCGTTGAAGCAACAGAACATCCGGTTTCGACAATCCACGTCGGTCCCGGGACGTGAACGCGTCGTTCGGGTGGCCTTTGTTCTGCTCGACCATTTTTCGTTGACAACCCTTTCCACGGCGATGGATGCGCTGGTCACGGGTAACCTGATCAATGGCGAGACGCTTTACCAAGTGGCGACCTGTTCGCTCAAGGGCGGGCTGGTCGAAAGCGATATCGGCGTGCCGGTGTCTTCGCAGAGACTGGTCGCGGAAGGCTTAACTCATGATGCGGTGATTGTGGTCGGCGGTCAGCGTGTCAGGCTTGCGTCTCAACCGCTGCTGCGCCGAGTGCTGAAAAAAACTGCCAGCAAAGGCATCGTTGCCGGATGCTGGAACGCCGCGTTCTATCTGGCCGATGCCGGCTTGCTGGACACTCATGAGTTTGCCTGTCACAGCGACAGTCGCGCTTTGATCAGCGAATATTTCCCGCAGTTGAAGGCGTCCGGTCTCGACTTCATCTGCGCTCAGCGCCGAGCCACTTGTGCCAGTGCTCATGCAGCGCTGGGTATGACCCTGGCGATCATGCAGGAACTGGGCTCGCGGAGCGATGCTGCCCTGGTCGATGAAATCAAACGGCTTCACCAGCCTGGACAGGGCGAGCCTGCGATAACTGCCGAGAGTGTTCGTCCGGCAGCGATTCCAAAGCCGCTGAACATCGCCCTCGACCTGATGGAAAACAACATTGAGGAGCCGATGGAAATCGATGAGATCGCCAGTCAGACCGGCGTGTCCCGCCGGCAGCTGGAAAGACGGTTTTCCCGCTACCTCAACGCAGCACCGAATCGGTACTACCTGGAGCTGCGGCTGACTCGGGCTCGACAACTTATTGTGCAAAGTGACCGGTCGCTGACAGATGTAGCGCTGGCCACCGGATTCATCAGTTATCCGCACTTCTATAAGCGTTTCAAGGATCTGTTCGGCTTATCGCCCATGACCTTCAGGGATTATTACTACGCCAGCGATTGTGCCAGCCGCGGACACGCCCTGGCTGCCAGTTCCTGAGTCGAGCGGTTAACCCTGACGATAGGGGAAAAGCCGGTTTTGCAAGTTTTCCAAACAACGCCACTGCGTGCGTTTGCTGTGTGCCGCGTGCGTTTTGCAACTTCAACGAATAACGGTTGAACATTATGAAAGTCAGTTCATTGCCTGCCGATGATGATAGTTGTGGCTGGTTTCATCTGAGCAAGCCGCGCAGTCCCCGGCCCGCGCACCGCGGCCACCGTTCGGCGCGCTGGGTGATTATCGGTGCCGGTTTCACCGGGCTGGCCTGCGCGCGGCAACTGGCGTTGAATTTCCCCGGCGACGAAGTGGTACTTGTGGAAGCTCAGGAAGTAGGGCTGGGGCCTTCAGGTCGCAACGCCGGTTTTGCGATTGATCTTCCCCATGATATTGGTGCGGATGATTACATCGGCGACATCACACTTGCCCGGACCAGTCTGAAACTCAATCTGGCCGGACAATCGATACTTCGCGGGCTGGTCGATCAATTCAATATCGACTGTCAGATGAAAGCGTGCGGTAAGTATCAGGCGGCGGTGGAAGATCGCGGTGTTGCGGTACTTGATGCCTATCGACGCGGCCTGGAAAAACTCGATCAGCCATTTCAAATGATCGATGCCGAGGAATTGCCCGAACATCTGGGCACGCGGTTTTACCGCCAGGCATTGTTCACTCCGGGTGCCGTATTGCTGCAGCCGTCCGGCCTGGTGAAAGGTTTGGCCGATCATTTACCGTCGAACGTCACGCTGTATGAACGTACGCCGATTCTCGAAGTGGAATATGGCGCCAAGACCCTTCTTAAACACGCCCACGGCAGCATCACCACCGACAAACTGATTCTGGCGAATAACTCGTTCGGCATGCGCTTCGGTTTCCTGCAGGGGCGCATGTTGCCGATCTACACCTACGCGAGCATCACTCGACCGCTGGCGGATGAAGAACAGGCGCGCCTGGGCGGCAAACCTTTCTGGGGCGCGATCCCGGCAGATCCGTTCGGCACTACCGTGCGCCGCACGCCGGATAACCGCTTGCTCATTCGCAACAGTTTCACCTTCAACCCCGATGGCCGTAGCAACCGCAAATACAACGAGCGTTTCGTTCGTCGGCACAAGGCCTCTTTTGATCAGCGCTTTCCGATGTTGCCGAACGTGACCTTCGACTACACCTGGGGTGGCGCGCTGGCCATGTCGCGCAATCACAACGGCTTCTTCGGTGAACTGGCGCCGAATGTCTATGGCGCGCTGGGCTGCAACGGGCTCGGGGTGACGCGCGGAACTGTCACCGGCAAGTTGCTGGCCGACTGGCTGGGAGGGCAGCGTGACGAACTGATCAATTTTCTGCTGCAAACCCCGGGGCCCAACAGCAACCCGCCAGAACCGTTCCTTTCGCTTGGGGTGAACATGAACCTCAAGTGGGGGCAGTTCCGCGCCGGGAGAGAGAGCTGAACCTCCTGTTGCCCGAGTATTTTTTACATTGAACCCCTGGAGAAAACACGATGAACTTTGATGGAATTTTTACCCCGGCCATTACCCCGTTATCCGCCGATGGCCAGCTCGACTATTCGGCCTTCTCCGACGTGATCGAGTACCTGATCGAGTCCAGGGTTCACGGCATCGTGATTGGCGGTTCGACCGGCGAGTACTATGCGCATACCGCTGAGGAACGCGTGGAAGTGGCCAAGCGGGCGAAAGAGGTGATTGGCGGGCGCTTGCCACTGGTGGTCGGCACCGGCGGCATCCGCACTGAAGACTCGGTGTACTTCGCCGAGAAGGCAAAGACACTTGAAGCTGACGCGATTCTGGTCGGCTCGCCGCCCTATGCCTTGCCTACTCAGAAGGAGATCGCCGCCCACGTGCTTGCTGTCGACAAGGCCGCCGGGCTGCCGATCATGCTGTACAACTATCCGTCGCGCATGGGCGTTGCGATGGGCGATGAATTTTTCCAAGCCATTGCCGGTTGCAAGAACATCGCTGCCATCAAGGAAAGCTCCGGCGAAATGAGCCGTCTGCATCGACTGGCTCACGCACATCCGCAGATCCAGATCTCCTGCGGCTGGGATGATCAGGCGCTGGAGTTTTTTGCCTGGGGAGCGCGCAGTTGGGTGTGCGCCGGTTCGAACTTCATCCCCCGTGAACACATTGCGCTTTACGAAGCCTGCGTGATCGAGAAGAACTTCGATAAGGGCCGTCGGATCATGTCGGCGATGTTGCCGCTGATGGATGTCCTTGAAAGTGGCAAGTTTGTCCAATCGATCAAACATGGCAGCGAACTCAGCGGTCTGCGTGCCGGTGGCGTTCGTGCGCCCCTGCAGCCGCTGGAACCTTGCGAAAAGGACGAACTGAAGAGCGTGATCAAAACCCTGCAGTCGAACGTCGCGCGCATCGTCGAGGAGGCTTGAAATGGCAGACTTGCTGAGTAAAGAGCAATACCGTGAGCTGGCGGCGACGCTTGAGTTTCGTCATCAAGCGTTTATCAATGGCAGGTTTAGCGCCGCAAAGTCGGGCCAGACCTTTACCACAACCAACCCCGCCACTGGACAGGTCCTGACCGAGATTGCCGCGTGCAATGCCGATGACGTCGATGAGGCCGTCGCGGCGGCTAAAGAGTCGTTCGAAGACGGCCGCTGGCACTCATTGGCGCCGTCAGCCCGTAAATCGGTACTGCTGCGTTTTGCCCGGTTGCTGGAGGACAACGCCCATGAACTGGCGGTGCTCGAAAGCCTGGACAGCGGCAAACCCATTCGCGAATGCCAGAACATCGACGTGCCGGAGACCATCCACACATTGCGGTGGCACGCCGAGCTGATCGACAAGATTTACGACGCGACGGCGCCCGTCGGATCCGGGGCCGTCACCATGGTTGTGCGCGAGCCGATTGGCGTCGTCGGGCTGGTGTTGCCATGGAACTTCCCGCTGCTGATGCTCGCCTGGAAAATCGGCCCTTCGCTGGCCGCAGGCTGTTCGATTGTGGTCAAACCGGCCAAGGAAACCACGCTGAGCACCTTGCGCGTGGCCGAACTGGCGCATCAGGCAGGTATTCCCGCCGGTGTCTTCAACGTCGTGCCTGGCGGCGGCAAAGAGGCGGGCGAACCGCTGGGGCGCCACCCCGACGTGGCGATGGTCAGCTTCACCGGTTCGACCGACACCGGGCGGCTGTTCCTCAAGTATTCCAGCGAATCCAACCTCAAGCGCATCGTGCTCGAATGTGGCGGCAAGAACCCCGCCGTCGTGATGAATGATGTCGAAGATATCGACCTGGTCGCCCAGCACGTGGTCAACGGTGCGTTCTGGAATATGGGCGAAAACTGCTCGGCCTCGTCCCGCTTGCTCGTTCATACCGACATCAAGGACGAGCTGTTACAGCGTGTGCAGGTGCATCTTGGCGACTGGAAAATGGGCGACCCACTGGACCCTGAAAACCGCTTGGGTTCGATGATCAGCAAAGCGCACTTCGACAAGGTACGGTCTTATCTTGACGTGGCCAGGGACGAAAACCTCAGCGTACTGGCGGGCGGCAATACGACTAACGATATTTTCGTCGAGCCCACCATTATCGATGGCGTGAGCCGCGACAGTCGCCTGTTCCAGGAAGAAATCTTCGGCCCGGTCTTGAGCGTCACCACTTTCCGGACGGTAGACGAAGCCATCGCTCTGGCCAATGACACTGCCTATGGTCTGGCGGCCTCTGCGTACACCGGCAACCTGCGCCATGCACTGAAACTCTCGCGTGGCATCCGCGCCGGGATTGTCACGGTTAATTGCTTCGGCGAGGGTGACGCTTCGACGCCGTTCGGCGGCTATAAAGAATCGGGATTTAGCGGCCGCGACAAATCGATCTGGGCGCACGACCAGTACACTGAAATAAAGACGATATGGATTGATGCATCCTGAGGCCAGAGCGTCGGGGAAGCTAAACCGCAACAAACGACAAAGCCCTGATAATCAGGGCTTTGTCGTACATAAGACGCTCAAATCTTCCAAGCGCAGGATTACATTCTTTCGCTCGCAGCCTCTGCTGAACGATAGCGTTCGGCCAAAAACGGACACTGAGCTCCGCGTATTTACCTGAGACCCGTCGCGCGAGTAGAATGCGAGTAATTATCAGTTATGTACTTTCCGGGATTCCGATGCGCAGCGATGAAACACTAGGTACTGCAGATCTAGGGCTGCTCTATCGCACCCATCACTCGTGGTTACACGGCTGGCTGGTCCGACGCATTGGCTGTCGCGATAACGCAGCTGATTTGGCGCAGGACACCTTCGTGCGTCTGCTCAAATCCCGCCAGTCCAGCCCCTTGCGCGAACCACGCGCCTATTTGAGCAGTATCGCCCGCGGACTGATGATCGATCAGTATCGTCGTCGCGAACTCGAACGTGCCTACCTGGAAAGCATCACGTTGCTGCCTCAACACGAGGTTCCCTCGGAAGAGAGCCGGCTGATGATTCTTGATGCGCTCGAGCGCATAGACCGCATGCTCGGTTCGCTTAAACCGAGAGTTCGCCAGGCGTTTTTATTGGCCCGACTCGACGGCCTGACGTGCGCGCAAATAGCCGAAAAGCTGGGTGTTTCCCGCGCGACGGTGGAGCGCGACCTCGCCACGGCCCTGCAACACTGCTATCGCGTGCGTTATGTCGAGTCGTGAGCCGCAGGCGCCGGATCCGGCGATTGTCGAGCAGGCGATCCAATGGCTGGTGCGCCTTCGCTTCAATCAAGCCGATGAACAAACACAGCGCACTTTTGAGCACTGGCTCCAGCAGCACCCGGAGCATGGGTTGGCGTGGCAGCGTGTGGAAACGCTTGGGGATGAACTCGCAGGCGTGCCAGCTCAACTGGCCCGACAAACCCTTAACGGCACCCATCAAGGAATGCGACGGCGGGAAAGCCTGAAGCTACTGGGCCTATTGGCGACTGTTGGCACGGCAGCCTGGCTCGGCCGGGACTACACACCCGTACCCGCCATGTTCGCGCAACAGCGCAGCAGCACCGGCGAGCAACGACGCTTCCAGCTCGATGATGGCAGCCTTGTCCAGCTCAATAGCGATAGCGCCGTCGACAGCGATTTCGACGCCCAGCGACGCCTGATCATCCTGCGACGTGGTGAAATCATCGTGAATGTCGGTGCGGATCAACACTCGCCTCAAGCGCGACCGTTCTGGGTGCAATCACGTGACGGGATCATACGCGCTCAGAGCTCCCGCTTTCTCGTCCGCGAGCGTGACGATGGCACGCTCGTCGCGGCTCAGCAAGGATCGGTCACGGTGTTCCCCGGCTCCAGCCAAACGCCTGCGAGCCGCAGCGTCCAGGCGGAAAATCAGCTGCTGTTCACATCAACTGGCGCCCGAATGTTCAGGGACAACGGCCTTGATCTATGGAGCTGGGGTGACGGGGTGATCAGTGCGCGCAATATGCGCCTCAGTGATTTCATCGCGGAGTTGTCGCGTTATCGTCCCGGGATACTGCGCTGCGCCGAAGAGGTCGCTGATCGTCGTGTTTCCGGCACCTTCCAGCTCGCCGACAACGATCAGGTCCTGGCACTGATCGCGCAGTCACTGCGCTTGCACATTGATTACCGAACCCGTTACTGGGTGAGCGTAACCGCTGCCACCTGAATCCATCAGAGCGTGTGCAATCTGAAAAATAATGAGGTGGTTTCTCATTCTCGTTCGACCTCTAAGGAAGGCCGGAATACAGGCCAGTTGCCGATGTCCTTTCTTGGAGCGAGAAAATGAGTTCGTCCCCTGTTTCACAGCGCCATCCGTTAAATCGTGCCTTGCACGGCGCGATTCTGGGCTTGATCGTGAGCAGCTACGCATTGCCATCGCTGGCGCAAACCTCAGGCGCTGACCACAGCAATCAAGTCAAGCAGTGGAACATCGCAGCCGGCCCACTGGCGCCGGCGCTTGACCGCTTTGCGCGCGAGGCGGGCATCAGTCTTTCCTTCGACGCATCGAGTGTAATGAACCGCACCACGGCCGGCGTGAATGGCACGCTCGATACGTCGGCAGCGCTGTCATCGTTGCTACAGGGAAGCGAATTGCAGGTCGAACTGCAAGGCCCGAATGCTTACCTGCTGGTCCCCCAAGCAAAGCCCGCCGGCCCGCTGGAGCTTGACGCAACGGCCGTCGAGGACTATCGCCTTGCTCCCCTCATCATCAATGCCAAGGTCAGGGTCAGCGCCGACGACGACGCCAACTCGGTGGTCGCCAAGGAGCTTTGGGTTGGCGGCAAAGTGGCAACCAGCATTCTCAATACACCGGCATCGGTATCAGTCGTTACCAACAAGGAAATGCAACAGCGCAGCGTCAGCACCACGGAAGAGGCGCTGCAATACACGCCGGGCGTGGTCAGTGACTTCTATGGCACGGATGACCGCAACGACTATTTCCAGATCCGCGGCTTCCAGGCCACCACCTACCGTGACGGCTTGACCCTGAGTTCGATGCGCGGCGTACGCGAAGATCCATTCGCTTATGAGCGCATCGAGATTCTGCGTGGCGCCAACTCCACACTGTTTGGCCCCGCGGACCCCGGCGGTTCGGTGAATTTCGTGACCAAACAGCCGCGCTTCGAGAAGTTTGGCCAAGGCTATGTGACCTACGGTTCGTTTGACCATGTCGAGACAGGCATCGATGTGGGGGATGCACTGAACGACGAGAAAACCCTGGCTGGGCGCTTTACTGCCAAAGGTCAAAACAGCGACCGCGAGTACGATCACTCACAGGACGACAATCAGTTGTTCATGGGCGGCCTGACCTGGGCACCGACGGATTACACGTCCGCCACCGTGATTCTGGACTATCTGAAAACTGAAAGTTCGCCCAACAGCGGCGGTTATCCGCTGGATAAAGAGTACGACCGCAGCAAGTTTTATGGCGAGCCCAGCTACAACTTCCACGATGTCGAGCGCACCAGCCTCAGCGGTAACGTCACCCATGATTTCGACAACGGCTTCGTACTGCGCAGCAATCTGCGTTACAGCAAGTTGACCGATGATTTTGGCTACGTTTATATCAGCGACAGCGCCGCACGTGTCGGTACTAGCGTTGACCGGTACCTGTTTGGAACAGACACTGAAGCCGACCAGTTCAACGGCAATCTGATGCTGCAATACGATGCCCGCTTCGAGAACATCGACAGCAGCAGCCTGGTGGGCGTGGAGTACCTCGATTCGACCACCAGGGAAAGCTCGGTCTACGCCCTGACGGCCCCGATCGACATTGCAAACCCCGTGTTTACGGGCGTTTCACGCTCAATCACGCCGTATGCGGTCAACAAGCGAGACGCGACCACCAAGGCCGTATTCCTTCAGCAGAACCTCTCGTTCTACGAGCGCTTCATCGTCACCGGGGGTGTGCGCAACGACTCGATGGACCTGACCAGCAAAGGTTTGCAATCCACTGAGAAAGACACCTTCTCCGAAACCTCCTACCGAGGTGCGTTGACCTATATCGTCAACGATGAGGTGTCCACCTATGTGAGCATGGTCGAATCCGTTTCGCCGCCGCAGGTTGGCGTAACACCGCAGACGGGCAGGCAGTACGAAGTGGGCGTGAAGTATGCGCCGATGGGGATGGACGCCCTGTTCTCCGCCTCCGTTTATGACCTGACTCAGGAAAACGTTACCATCGCCGTGGTGCTGCCGAGCGGCATCATTGAGCAACAGACAGTGGGCGAGTCGCGGGCGCGTGGCCTCGACCTGGAGGCCAAGGCGCAGGTGACGCAGAACCTCAGCCTGATCGGTGGCTATTCCTATATGGAGTCCGAGGTACTGCGCGGTTCGTTGTACGACGGCAGCTCCCTGAAGGGTAATGAGTTCTCCACGGCACCCAAGCATTCCGCTTCGCTCTGGAGTTATTACGACGTGCCCGGCACTGACGTCAGCGTTGGCCTGGGCGCGCGCTATGTCGGTTCTTATTACTTCGATGCAGCCAACTCCGGCAAAAGCGATGGCACCACGCTGTTCGACGCCGCCTTCAACTACAAGATCGCCAAGGGCACCGACCTTGCGGTGAACGTCAGCAACCTGCTGGATGAGCAGCACGTGGTCGGTTCCGGCACCGCGAACTTCTACAACCCGGGCCGCGAGATTACCGCCAAAGTGAGTTACAACTGGTAAGCAGGCGTCGAGGACTTTTTCCCATACAGGAAGCGGTGCCCGCTTTAGGGCGGGCACCGTTAACCTGGCCAGCAATCGGCGAGGTGAAAGCAAGGGCGATGGGTTTCATCGTTGCGCGCGCTTTCGGCCATAAGCTGCCATTCGCTGACCCCGAACAAGTCACCATACATCTTAAAGATGCAGAACCGGGGCCCCCCCTGCGCCGTGCCTTGGCGCTTCGACCTTGACTCGCATCCCAATCAACAGCGCTGCGAGCAGCATCAGGATGCCAGCGGCGACAAATACGCCGGCGATGCCACTGACACTGAACATAGCGCCCCCGGCAGCAGCACCCGCAGCGATCGCAGACTGCACCGAGGCCACTACCATTCCTCCCGCACTTTCCGCCTGATCCGGCACCGACCGGGCTACCCAGTTTGACCACGCCACTGGTACACCGCCGAAAGCCATGCCCCAGAGTGCCAACAACAACGCCTGACACGGCACAGAAGCAGGCAGCAACACCAGGGCTAATGCTGCAACACCGACCAGCGCAGGCATCATTACCATCGTCCCGCGCGGGCTGCGTTCAAGTAGCCAGCCAGCCAGCAGCGTGCCGACGAAATTAGCCGCGCCGAAACCCAGCAGCATCAACGCCAACCCTTCTGCCCCTACGCCGGTTGTGCTTTCCAGAAACGGCCGGATGTAGGTGAACAACGCGAAGTGCCCTGTGTGCACCAGCACGCAACCCAGCATGCCCACGGCAATGCCCGGACGCAGCAGCACTTCAAGCACCGTTCTCAACCGCGCCGTCCTGCGCGGTGCCAAAGGCGGCAGCGTGAAAAGCTGAAAAACCAGCGTCACTACCCCGACGGCGGCGGCGGCCACAAAAGCACTGCGCCAGCCATACAGCCCGCCCAAATAGCTGCCGAGCGGCACCGCCACCACAGTGCCCACTGCAATACCGCTGAAAATAATCGACAGGGCTCGTGGCAGCAGCGCCGCCGGCACCAGGCGCATCGCCACTGCCGCCGCCATGCTCCAGAAGCCGCCCAGTGCGATGCCCAGCAAAATCCGCATGATCAACAGCACCATCAGGCTGGAGGAGAATGCCACCAGCAAGTTAGAGGCAATCATCAGCGTGGAAAAACACAGCAATACCACTCGCCGGTCGATCCCTCGCGTCAAGCCTGGCACCAGTAGTCCGGAGAACAGGGCCACTATCGCCGTCACTGTCACCGCCTGCCCCGCCAAGGCCTCCGACACCCCCAATTCAACGGCCATCGGCGTCAGCAAGCTGGCCGGAAGGTACTCCGCCGTCAACAATCCAAACACGCCCATCGCCAGCGAGAATACCGCCATCCAGGCCGGCATCGCTGGCTCGACATCAGTCTCATTGCCAAAGCGCGCATCAGCTACAACGTCACACACCCCATTACTCATCATTAAATACCTCTGGAAATTATCTCAACCAGAAGTCTATGGACGCAGACCAGGATGTTCTATGATGCAAAGTCTTTAGTTTTTGACCGAAACCCCGAAATGACACCTCTAAATCAGTTCGCCTTATCGTCCGATCTCATCAGCGAACTATTACGCGGTATGCGCCTGCGGGGCGTCGAGTACCATCGCATCCAGGCCGGACCCTCCTTCGGGCTGGGTTTTGCTGCCAAACCGGGACACGCTTACTTCCACTTCCTCGCCGTCGGCACAGCCGTCCTGCGTGCGCAGAACGGCTCTTTGTACGAGTTGTCGGCCGGCAACGCCGTGTTCATCGCCCAGGGTGAAGCCCATCAGCTTCTCTCAAGCCAGGACGTACCCGCCCATGACATCGGCAGCTTCGACGCGGCCCCACTCAGCGAGGCGGTCTGCGCGGTGGATGCTTCTCCTGGTGCCGAAGTCAGCCCCAGCACCCTTATCTTTAGCGGCTGCATGGAGTTCGAACTCGGAAGCATGCAAGGCCTCGGCGGGTTGATGCCAGATCTGATGCTGATTGATGCCAGGGGGCAGCGTTACCCTGGGCTTATGCCAATTCTCGCGACCATGGAGCACGAAGTTCGCTCCGCACGCATCGGCTTCGCAGGCATCCTCGCTCGTCTCGCCGACGTAGTGGCAGCGATGATCGTCCGTGGCTGGGTTGAATGCGCCTGCGGCAACGCCTCTGGCCTGGTGGCCGCGTTACGAGACCCCAGGCTGGCCCGCGCGCTCCTGGCCTTGCATCGGGAGCCGGCGCGTGACTGGACGGTAGCGGGACTGGCTGCGCAATGTAACACCTCTCGCTCGGTCTTCGCGGAACGCTTCCAGGCCACTATCGGCATCCCCCCGCTGCGCTATGTGACTGAACTGCGGATGCGCCTCGCCAATCAATGGCTAAGTCTCGAGCGACTGCCTATTGAGGCCGTGGCGCAGCGCCTGGGCTACACCTCTCAGGCAGCCTTCAGCCGCGCCTTCAAGCGCATCACCGGACAGCCACCCGGCGCCAGCCGGCAAATGGCTCGTTCTATGGCACCCTGAAGAACGAAGACGTGGAGTGTGCATTGACACTTGTATCGATCTGGTAATCCCCGATGTGTAGAAAAGGGGACTAGAAAAGGGGAGTGATTTATTTTCTGAGAAATGAATCTGAGAAATAAATCAGTCCCCTTTTGTTTCCCTTTTGTTTTAGAGCGGCAACAAATCCTGTGCCCTTTAACGCTGATTCATCGCTCTAGATACCCCACCGTTGCTCACCGGTTCAGGAACTTGATGACAGCACTGGCGAACAGTTCTGGCTGATCAAGCATGATGAAGTGAAAACTGCCGTCAATGCGCCTGAAGCTGATGTTTGGGGTCGAGGCATAGGCGTTATGGAACATTGCATCAATGTGGGATGCCTCTACGCCGTAAAGCAGGTCGTAGGCATAGACGACCTCGACAGGCACCTTGATGCGTTCAAGCTCAGGCCGGAGGTCGGTGACCATCAGTTCATACATGGCATTGGCCATCGTCTTTCGGTCCGAGTTCATCCCCGCTGCGACCAGGCCTGGTCTGACCGCTTCAGTTTTAGCGAGACGGGCGATGGCCGCCTGCTGCATGGCGTGCGCCTGCTCAGGCGTTGCCGCCAACATTGCATCGCGCATCGCAGCAGCATGCGGGGTCGCCGTTTCACTGGTCGCGGAGGGGTAGAAGAGCAACGTATAGAAGGGCATCGCATCGACAATCATCAGGCGTCCCACTTGATCGGGATGACGCGCACCCAGCATCAGTGCCACCTCACCACCCAACGAATGACCGATGACCACCGGCGCCTCGATGCGCTGGCTGCGGATGTATTCAGCGATCGCCTCGACCGTCGGCGCGACGACTTTCCCGTCTGGATTGGATACGGCAGGCGAGCCGGCAAAGCCAGCTACCTGCACGAGATGGAGACGGTGGCTGTGCCGTAATCCGGAGGCCAAATCAGCCCAGACTTCGTAGGACGACGCAAATCCGGGAATTAAGATGATGTCTGTTCCCGAGCCTTGTACCAGCACTGAGATACCACCCTGGTTGACAGTGACTGGCGGCAGGGCTGCAGGCTGGGCTGGCGACGCAGACAACAGCGCCAAAGTGGTGCCAATCCCGGCAAGAGTCACGCCTGCACGCATGGCGTTCCCCTTTTCGCGCAATGCGACGTGACATTTACAGTGTCACGGTCGCCGATTTCACCGACGGGCAGGCCGCTTAGCGGGTTCATAGCCATTCCTTTGACCGAAAAAGTATTGCCACTATACGGCGCACAAAGGCATCAGGAAACTCTCCCCGCCGGCAATCCTTGGCGTCCGCTTCGGGTCGAAAGCTGCCCATTTTTGAAAGCCAGCGCCTATCGAATGTGGGAGCGGGCTTGCTCGCGAAGGCGGTGCGTCAGGCGAGACAATTATCGACTGACACGCCGCTTTCGCGAGCAAGCCCGCTCCCACAGGTAGATCTGTGGCAGTTTCAGAAATCAGCGTTTTCCGGAGTTAATGCAACCAATGCGCTTTGCCTGGACTGATTTGATCAGCGCCAACGTAACGGTGTCAGCAGGGCAGGGTGGCGGGAATGGCTGAGAAGATGCGGAAGCGATCTACGTGAAGGGAGCCGGTTTTCCTGAATGCCAGAAACGACAAAGCCCTGAATAATCAGGGCTTTGTCGTACATAAGATGGCGGAGGCGATGGGATTCGAACTCATGGACCTGTTACAGTCGACGGTTTTCAAGACCGTTGCCTTAAACCACTCGGCCACACCTCCGTTTGCGTTGCGGGCGCCATAATACCTGAATGAAACACACTGTCAAACTCTCTGCATGGCTTGTTACAGAGCGTCTGTTATGATCTTTGCATCTGAACGTTTCCAACCAACAGGAGTGTCGCCATGCGCGAACAGGATTACGCAGTTAATAACAGCGTGCAGGCTGAGCAGCTAGAGGTTAGCCGCGTCCTGCGCAACACTTACGGCCTGCTGGCTCTGACCCTCGCATTCAGCGGCGTGATGGCTTTTGTGGCGCAGCAGATGCGTGTCGGCTACCCGAATATCTTCGTGGTGCTGATCGGCTTCTACGGGCTGTTCTTCCTCACCAACAAACTCCGTGACTCCGCGTGGGGCCTGGTGTCGGCGTTTGCGCTGACCGGATTCATGGGCTTCCTGCTCGGTCCGATCCTCAACCGTTACCTGGGCATGCAGGGCGGCGCCGAAGTGGTCAGCTCGGCGTTCGCCATGACCGCACTGGTATTCGGTGGTCTGTCGGCCTACGTGCTGATCTCCCGCAAGGACATGAGCTTCCTCAGCGGCTTCATCACCGCCGGGTTCTTCGTGTTGCTGGGCGCGGTCGTCGCAAGCTTCTTCTTCCAGATCAGCGGCCTGCAACTGGCGATCAGCGCCGGCTTCGTGCTGTTCTCGTCGGTCTGCATTCTGTTCCAGACCAGCGCGATCATTCACGGTGGCGAACGCAACTACATCATGGCGACCGTCAGCCTGTATGTATCGATCTACAACCTGTTCGTCAGCCTGCTGCAACTGTTTGGCATCATGAGCCGCGACGACTGATCGCAGCCACGCAACAACGGAAAAACCCGCTTCGGCGGGTTTTTTCTTGTCCGCAAGAAAGTGCCCCGGCTACGCCATCGGCGGCAAGCGACGTTTGACCGGCGTTTTCTTGACGATCGCGGTGTTGGTTTCCGCCAGGGTATTGAGGCGGTCGAGGAGGGTGTCGAGCTGTTCCATCGAACGCACATGCAGGCGCGCGATGAAGCAATCTTCGCCGGTGACCTTGTCGCATTCGGTAAATTCGGGGATCGACAGGATCTGCCGTTCGACCTCCTGCAACTGCCCCGGCAGTGGCCGCACGCGGACGATTGCCTGCAATTGATAGCCGAAGCACTTTGGATCGACCTCCACCGTATAGCCCTTTAACACGCCGCGTTCTTCCAGACGGCGCAAGCGTTCTGCAACGCTGGGCGAAGACAAACCGCTTATCTGCGCCAGCGCCTTGAGCGAGCGCCGCGAGTCTTCCATCAGGGCGCTGATCAGGATCTGGTCAATGTCATCGGTCATGAGCAACTCCGGCATTAGGCGTTTGGTGAAAAACACCCGCGATAAAAAAGGTGAAGCGCAAGTTTAGCCTTGTTTATGCGCTGGAGAAGCCCGGCGCGCGCCGGGCATACTTTTGCCATGCTTTCGCCACAGACTCAGGAGATAAAAGATGGACAAGACAATCCGTCGCGGTTCGCTGGAAATGACCGCTGCCATGCTGATATCCGGGACGATCGGCTGGTTTGTGCTGGTCTCCGGGCAACCGGTGCTGGACGTGGTGTTTTGGCGTTGCGTGTTCGGCGCCGGCACGTTGTTGCTGATTTGCGCGGCGTTCGGCTTTCTGCGCCCGGGCATTCTGACCCGTACCACGTTTCTGCTGGCGGTGCTCAGCGGCATGGCGATTGTCGGCAACTGGGTGTTGTTGTTTGCCTCGTACTCCAAAGCCTCTATCGCGATCGGCACGGCGGTCTACAACGTACAGCCGTTTATGCTGGTAGGGCTGGCGGCGCTGTTTCTGGGGGAAAAAATCACTTTGCAGAAGCTGTTCTGGCTGGTGATTTCGTTCATGGGCATGCTGGCGATTGTCAGCGCTCACGGTACTCAAGGTGAGAGCGGCAACGATTATCTGACGGGTATCGCCCTGGCATTGGGCGCGGCGCTCCTCTATGCGATTGCGGCGCTGATCATCAAGCGCCTGACGGGCACGCCGCCTCATCTGATTGCACTGATTCAAGTATGCACCGGGGTGCTGTTG